>NZ_BAXA01000009.1 GCF_000698125.1 Geomicrobium sp. JCM 19038
CCAGTGGCCCCAGTACTGCCCGTGGTACCAGTCGGTCCAGTGGTTCCGGTAGTACCGTGGAGCCAGTCGGTCCAGTGGTACCAGTACTGCCATTGGCACCAGTCGGTCCAGTGGCTCCAGTATTGCCATTGGCACCAGTAGTTCCAGTGGCCCCAGTCGATCCAGTGGCTCCAGTGATGCCCGTGGCCCAGTCGGTCCGATTGCTCCAGTACTGCCCGAAGCACCAGAAGGTCCAGTAATGCCAGTTGTGCCCGTAACGCCGGTAGGTCCGGTACTTCCAGTAGAGCCAGTAGCCCCCGTTGGACCGATAGTTCCAGTACTGCCGGTGGCCCAGTCGGTCCGGTGGCTCCAGTACTGCCTAGTGGCACCAGTAGGTCCAGTAATACCAGTATTGCCCGTAGCGCCGGTCGGTCCAGTGGTACCAGTACTGCCCGTAACACCAGTAGTTCCAGTGGCTCCAGTATTGCCGGTGGCCCCAGTCGGTCCAGTACTGCCCGTGGCCCCAGTCAGTCCAGTGGCTCCATTACTGCCTGTGGCACCAGTAGGTCCAGTAATACCAGTATTGCCCGTAGCGCCGGTCGGTCCAGTGCTCCGGTACTGCCAGTGGCCCCAGTCGGTCCAGTGCTTCCGGTAGAGCCAGTAACCCCCGTTGGACCGATAGTTCCAGTAGTGCCGGTGGAGCCGGTAGGCCCAGTGGCTCCAGTATTGCCGGTGGCTCCGGTAGGTCCGGTGGAGCCAGTCGGTCCAGTGGTACCAGTATTGCCCGAAGCACCAGTAGGTCCATTACTACCAGTATTGCCAGTAACGCCGGTAGGTCCGGTGATACCAGTATTGCCTGTGGCTCCGGTAGGTCCGGTGGAGCCAGTCAGTCCTGTGGCTCCAGTGCTGCCCATAACACCAGTATTGCCTGTGGCTCCGGTAATACCAGTGGCCCCAGTCGATCCAGTGCTGCCAGTGGCGCCGATCGGTCCAGTAGGTCCAGTAATACCAGTGCTGCCCGAAGCGCCGGTAGATCCTGTGGCTCCAGTGCTTCCGGTAGAGCCAGTAACCCCCGTTGGACCGATTGTTCCAGTGGCCCCAGTCGGTCCTGTAGGGAGAATAATGCCAGTAGTCCCTGTAATCCAATTCCATGGTGGAAAAGAAGCACCTGTTGGCACGCCGATTATATAGTTATTAATCTCAATAAAAGGATGGCCACTTGCTCGGTGACTTCGATAACGGTTATATAAATGATGATGGTTGGAATGCCTTCTCATATACAAGTCAGCACCTCCCTATTTATAACTTTATAGATGGTGTATGCAACGAGTGGAGAAAATGTTTTCTTGCTAATTTTCTAACAAAAGTTTAATCTGTAGACAAATGTTTAAAGAAGGGAGTGTTGTTCATAGTGAAAGAAAAAGAACGATTGGTTATCGATCAGATTAGAAGAAATCCGTATGTTACCCAAAATGAACTTGCGAATGAGTTGCAACTTTCTCGATCGGCGGTGGCAGGATACATTTCTTCATTGATAAAAAAAGGCATCATCGTTGGAAGAGCGTATGTGTTGCCGGAAGAAGGTACAATTACTTGTATTGGAGGAGCGAATATCGATCGGAAAGCTTCGCTCAAAAGTAACTTTCAGAAAAATACATCTAATCCCGTTTCCACAACCCAAGCATTAGGCGGTGTGGCAAGAAATATTGCTGAATCATTAGGTCGTCTAAGCGTTCCTGTGACACTACTAACCGTTATCGGTGACGACCAAGAAGGCATTTGGCTATTAGACAAAACAACGCCTTATGTTGATACGAGTCACGTGCTCAAGTTACCTGGTAAGAACACAGGAAGTTATACGGCAGTCTTAGACGACAGTGGTGATATGATCGTTGCATTTGCTGACATGGACATCTGTGAAGACGTTGAAGTGAACTTTGTTCGAGATAAGTGGAGTGTCATCCGTTCATCTAAGCACGTGTTGCTGGATACGAATTTTTCTACAGAAGTTATTGAGGAAATTATTCGAAGCTGTAAAGAAGATCAAGTACCATTATGCATTGCACCAGTATCCGCACCAAAGATCAAGCAATTACCTGAAGATTTAAACGGTGTAACTTATCTCGTATGCAATTATGGTGAAGCGATCGAATTAATCGGGCATAAAGGTGATGGTTACGAACAATTAGCCGATGGGATCTTAAACAAAGGTGTAGAAAATGTCGTCATTACTGATGGGAAAAACGGAATCTATTATAAACAAAAGCAAGGGACCACCAACCATTTGGAAGCGGCAGAGGTTCATGTTACAGATGCGACAGGTGCAGGGGATGCGTTTGTAGCAGGATTGCTTTATGCATTAAATGAAGATAAAACGCTCGAAGAGGCTTGTCATGTTGGTATGAATTGTTCAGCGCTAACGTTATCAACATATGAAACGGTATCCTCTCGATTGAATGTTACGAATCTTGTGAAACGAAAAATGAATCTAGTTGAGGAGTTGGAAATATTATGAAAACAGCCATTGTCATATCAGCCGAAGTTAAGGAAGCATTGGAACAGGGTAAGCCAGTTGTTGCACTTGAATCAACGATTATTTCTCACGGCATGCCTTACCCTAAAAATGTCGAAACAGCATTGGAAGTAGAAGGACTCATTCGCGCTGAAGGCGCAGTTCCAGCTACAATTGCAATCATATCTGGAGAAATTCGTGTTGGGTTATTGAAAGAAGATATTGAATTTTTAGGTAAGAGCAAAGAGATCGAGAAAGTAACGAGACGCGATCTTCCTTACGTCGTAGCACAGAAAAAACACGGTGCAACGACTGTAGCAGGAACAATGATCTGTGCGAATTTAGCTGGAATTTCTGTGTTTGCAACTGGGGGAATTGGTGGCGTTCATCGCGGCGCAGAAGTCACGATGGATGTTTCAGCTGATCTTGAGGAACTTGCCAAAACGAATGTCGCTGTCGTCTGTTCTGGCGCAAAGTCCATTCTTGATATCGGCTTAACACGTGAATACTTAGAAACAAACGGAGTGCCAGTCATCGGTTTTAAGACGTCTGAATTGCCAGCATTTTATACGAGAACTAGTCCACACGCAGTTGATTACCGGATGGAACATACAGAAGAAGTTGCTCGATTTATGCACACTAAATGGACCTTGAGTTAAACGGTGGGGTTGTTGTTGCGAATCCAATTCCTGAACACGCAGCACTTTCAGAAGCCTATATAAGTCAAATTATCGAGCAAGCGTTAGAAGAAGCAAAAGCTCACGACATCCAAGGAAAAGATGTCACGCCGTATCTTTTAGATCGATTGAAGACGTTAACGGATGGGAAGAGTTTAGAAGCGAACATCGAACTCGTTAAACATAATGCAAAGGTGGCAGCACGTCTTGCCGTACATTACCAGGCAGAATCGATTGACAAGAAAGAAGTTACCCACGTATACTAAGCCTAATTATGAAAAAGGAGGATGGTTATAGAATGTTTTTACCTAGACTGCGTTTCCCGAATTTGAACTCGTAATTGCATACGTTCAAAGGCTCTGCTTATGGCAGAGTACACGGGATAAGTCTGTCATTTTATAACATCTTCTACGTATGAGAAGGGCGGATTATTTCTGCCCTTCTTTTTGTTATGGTTAAAAACTACAGGCTCTCCTCTTACTTTGCCTGAGCGGTGCAAAGATTAAGGGAGGAAGTTTTAAAATGGAACAAGTTCAATTAGAAATGAATCAAGTTACACTCACATTTGGTGATCGCCAAGTGTTAGATATTGAAAGTTTACGAGTTCACCAATTGGACCGAATCGGTATTGTTGGCAAAAATGGTAGTGGGAAAAGTTCATTACTAAAATTACTTGAAGGCAGTTTAAGACCTACAACAGGTCACGTGAAAAAGCATATCGAATTCGGCTATTATGAACAATTGTCAGCGCCTAAAGTAGATGTGCATCAATTAGATGGAGAATTAAGTAGTCGTTTAGCAGTGCCGATGGATGCTGGTGAACAGATGAGCGGAGGAGAAGAAACTCGCACGAAACTCGCCGCATTATTATCAACCTATTATGAAGGCATGCTTCTAGATGAACCGACAACGCATCTAGATCAAGCAGGGATTGATTTTGTCATGGAGGAGCTTTCCTATTATTATGGAACACTCCTACTCATCAGCCATGACCGACGTGTTCTAGACGAACTCGTCACGAAAGTGTGGGAAATTGACGATGGAAAGGTAACGGAATACGTTGGGAATTACAGTCAATATGTTGAGACAAAAGATGAAGAACGACAAAAGCAACGAGAAGAACATGACCATTATGTAAAAGAACGAGATCGACTACACAAGGCGGTTGAAGATAAAAAGAAACACGCACAAAAAGTAGGGAAAGGTAGTAAAGGCCAGCCGAACGCGAATCGGATGTTCATGACAAAAGATAAAGGCACGTCTCAAAAAGGCATCATGAAATCAGCCAAAGCGATGGAACAACGTCTTGAACAGATGGAGAAGATCCAAGCTCCAGACATTATGCAACCCATCGTTTTTCATAAACCAAAAGCGTTAGAGCTTCATAATCGTATTCCGATCATGACTGATCGAGCAACAATTAAAATTGCCGATCGTTTGCTCATTGAGAATGTGAGTCTGCAACTGCCATTAGGTAAGACGATTGCTTTTACAGGTCATAATGGTAGTGGTAAGTCGACGTTGCTTGATTATATCGTGAACGGCCAAGAAGGGATTACAAGGTCACCAAAAGTAAAGTTTGGTGTGTTCAAGCAAAAGGACTTTCGGTTTACTAAAGAGATGTCTGTGTATGGTTGGATGAAAGAACGTAGTGAACAATCAGAGAAGACGATTCGTGCTGTTCTATCTTCAATGCAGTTCTCCGGAAATGATTTAAAGAAATCAGTCCAGGATTTAAGTGGTGGTGAAGCGATACGGCTTGTGCTAAGCCAGCTGTTTCTTGGAAATTATAATGTGTTAGTACTTGATGAACCTACGAACTTTTGGATATCCAAAGTGTCGAAGCGTTAGAGAGCGTGATTCAGGCATATGAAGGAACGATTCTTCTCGTTTCTCATGACCGAGAATTCATTCAAAGAGTTGGGGATGTTGAGTATAAGATCGTAAATCAAATGCTACAAGAACAATAAGTAAAATGAGCCGCAATCTTTGATTGCGGCTCATTTTCTGTTCAGGCATGGTACCCTATAGGAAATCATTATGAGGGAGAATGACAGATGACCATTCAATCGTTAGCTGTTGGGCGACCGCAATTGTTATCGTCAAAGCAAGATCGAACCATATCAACGGGAATTAAGAAAACATCGATTAAAGAAGTGGAATTAGAGTACGCTGGTTTTCAACATGATGAAGTCGGAAATAAGAAGAATCACGGAGGAGTAGATCGAGCAGTCTGTTTTTATCCCTATGAACATTATGCGATGTGGGAACGTGAACACGGGGAGCGATTACCGTTCCCAGCATTCGGTGAGAACCTTACGGTTTCGACGATGCTTGAATCAGACGTTTGTATTGGTGATGTTTATCAAATTGGTGAGGCAGTTGTAGAAATTAGTCAAGGCAGGGTTCCTTGTGCGACGATAAATCTTTACACGTCGTCTTCCCAGTTGCTCGCTCGATTTGTAGAAACGGGTTACACAGGGTATTTCGGAAGAGTGTTACAACGAGGGAAGGTTACTGACCAATCATGCATTACTTTACTAAAAAGAGACCCATCTGACGTAAGTGTGCTACACGCGATCCAGACGTTATTTCTTGGGGAAGACGTGGCTGAAATGAGAAGAATTCAATCGATACCGAGTCTATCTGAGGAATGGAAGAATCGCTTTGAAAAAAAATTGGTGAAGAAGTCGTAACCCATGTCAATGCAATGTTTACCATCTTGGTTAGTTTAGCTATTTTTGCGTACGCTAAGCGAAAGAGGTGAATAATGTGAAGCATTTACGGCTAGACTGGCCTGTCTTTTTGATTAGTGGGGGCGTGCTCTTAGCATTTGTGATCGCTGCACTCATTAATGCAGAGGGTGTTAGCCAGTTTGTTGATGTTACGTTTGCATGGTCGTCAGAGTTTTTCGGCGCTTATTGGCAGATTCTCATGTTGCTAACGTTTCTGATTGCGATTTTTATGAGTGTGATGGATTTAGGAAAAGTTCGTCTCGGTGATCGTGATCATCCTGAGATCTCAACGTTTAAATGGCTTGCAATGGTCATGACGACGTTGTTAGCGGGCGGAGGTGTGTTTTGGGCGGCGGCAGAACCAATGTATCATTACCTTGATACACCACCGTTATTTACTACGAATGATGCTTCGGCATCGGCGTTACACGCAGGTCTCGCTCAAGGGTTTTTACATTGGGGTTTTCTTGCTTGGTCAATGATTGGGACATTAGGTGTCGTCGTTTTGATGTACGCAAAAGAAAAAGGTCTACCGCTAAAGCCACGAACGTTACTTTATCCAATCATGGGTGATAAAGTTATGCAAACAAATAGTGTAATTGGTGCCATTGCTGACATAACTTCAATCATTGCGGCTTGTGCTGGTACGATTGGTCCAATCGGTTTTTTAGGGCTTCAAGCAGGCTATGGATTGAGTTCAATCTTTGGGTTGCCTGATACGTTTGTTGTTCAAGTGAGTATGATTTTTGTGCTAGTTGGTATTGCAACGATCTCAGCGGCTACTGGAATTTACAAAGGCATTCAATGGTTAAGTCGTTTTAATATTGTATTTACCGTAGTATTGGCGATTTTTATATTATTGTTAGGACCTACAGGATTTATCTTTGATCATTTTATTAGTGGATATGGGGCTTATTTGCAGAATTTCTTTTCAATGAGTTTATATCGAGGAGATGAGGCTTGGTTATCAGGTTGGACCATTTTCTTTTGGGGATGGTTTATTGGATACGGTCCGATTATGGCAGTATTCATTAGTCGAATTTCTGATGGTCGTTCAATTCGTGAGCTTTTTCTAAGCGTGGCATTTTTGGCACCGATAGTAACCAACTTTTGGTTTACTGTTGTTGGTGGGACAGGCCTTTACTTTGAAACGCAAAACCCTGGATCTGTAAGTGATGTATTAAATGAAGGTGGGCTTCCTGCTTCCATTTTTGCGATTGTTCAACAATTACCTTTTGCATTTTGGTTCGCAATCGCTTTTATCATCGTTACTTGTGTGTTTGTTGCAACTACGGCAGATACGATTGCCTATACGATCTCCATGATTATTACTGGACAACATACACCACCAAGAAGTGTGCGGATGTTTTGGGCAATTATATTTGGTGCGGTAGCAGCTGTATTATTGTGGATCGGTCAAGGAACGGTGGATGCGTTACAATCCTTTATCGTCGTCACCGCCGTGCCCGTATCACTGCTTATGTTAACAACACTTTGGACGGCACCCCAAACGGCGAAAAAGTTACTAAAAGAGAAACACCGACGAATGTAGTGGAGGATGAAAGTACATACTTTGTACTTTCATCCTTTTGTATGGTCAGGAGGAAAGTAATAGTTGCAAACAAGAACATATGCACATCCAAAATTAACAGAATAATGAGATGATAAAGACAAATAGGGAGGGTTGTCTAGTGAAAAAGTTTTATATGCTAGTTGGGGCAGCTGCATTTTTGAGCGCCCCTTCACTTACGGATGCACAAACGGAGCAAGTTCCTGAAGCGAATGATGAAGAGTCTCGAATACTCTATGTTGATTCAGAAGAATCATTGCAACAACATGCCCGAACATCGCGAGCGGATCATGAACGATTAGCCGAGCGTTTTCTTGTCGATCATGTTGAAACGTTCGGCATTGAAAATCCTAAAGATGAGTTAACGGTCGTAGATAAAACGACGGATGAATATGGAATGACACACATTACTTATCAACAGACAATGAACGGATTTCCTGTTGAAGGTCATAATTTAATCGTTCACTTTGACGCGAATGGAACGATTAGCAGTGTGAACGGAAACTATCATGATGGTAGTGTGCAGGCGGTTAAAAGCATTTCAATAGATGATAAAGAAGCTGTAGAAATAGCTAAGGATTATGTGAACGCCCCAAATCAGCTGGAGTATGAGCCAACCGCAGAACTTGTTATCTATCCGATGGGCGATGAAGCTGTAACCGTTCAAAAAGTAAACGTTAACTTTATGGGGAATGATCCAGGAACTGTTCGTTTTTATTGATGTTGCAAGTGGCGATGTTGTAGATGCATACAACACAATTGGGCATTTAGCAGAAGATGCAGGCTTAGATGAGGAACAAGTAGACATTGTCGCGCAACCATCACCAACACTACTTGAAACGGCTGTGAACGCACAAGCTTTGCCAGAAGATATTGATCGCTCTGATTTTGGTCCGATGCACGGTTCTGGATTTGGGGTTCATGGAGACTACCGAGTATTGAATTTGGTCTATAAAATTTCAGATATTCCTCAAGGAACATTTAAATTATTTGATTGGACAAGGCCAGACTTTGAAGGAATCTATACGTATGATATGAAAAACCAATTCCAGTCTTCTTCATTTAGTCTACCAGGTGATCCGTTCACAAATAACACAGCTGGTTTTAATTCGACGTATGATGCGCCAGGAGTCGATGCCCATTATAACTCCACAAAAGTCTATGAGTACTTCCTTGAAGAACATGATCGAAATTCGCTGGATGACGAAGGGACAGCGCTCATCTCATCAGCGAATTATGGAGACAATTTTAATAACGCGTTCTGGAACGGTCGTCAAATGGCTTATGGAAACGGTGATGGTCAACAATTTATTCCATTATCAGCAGGGTTAGACGTTGCTGCTCATGAAATCTCACACGGTGTGATTACGAACACAGCAGGTCTACTTTACCGCTTTGAGTCAGGTGCGGTAAATGAATCAATCGCTGATATTTTCGGGGTGCTCGTCGATACGTCTAGTTGGGACATCGGAGACAACATTATCGGTGAAGCGTGGTTAAATGAGGGAAGAACAGCGCTTCGTAGTCTTGAAGAACCTGGGAAGTTCCCAGTAAATGCGAATTACGTTGAGTATGGGGATGGTAGTGGTGTGTTTCCAGCACATATGGACGAGTTTTATGATATGCCTTTGAATGTTGATAACGGAGGCGTTCATGTAAACTCATCGATTATTAACCATGCGGCATATTTAATTGGAGATGAAGTAGGAAGAGAGGCACTTGGCAACATCGTCTATCGAGCGTTAACGGTATACTTAACTCCAATCTCGAACTTCTCAGACACTCGTTTTGCATTTATCCAATCG
Source organism: Geomicrobium sp. JCM 19038 (assembly GCF_000698125.1). GTDB lineage: Bacteria > Bacillota > Bacilli > Bacillales > Marinococcaceae > Geomicrobium_A. The sequence continues at coordinate 9,279 of NZ_BAXA01000009.1, forward strand.
GCAATTGATATTTACGGTGAAGGCAGTGATGAAGTCGATGCGACGGTTGACGCGTTTGATGGCGTAGGGATTTATGAATAGAATTGATCAACAGCTCCCTCTATATGAGGGAGCTGTTGGGTCTTTTAAACGTCTTAATTACTTAACAATGAAGGTGCTGTGGTGTTGTATGCTGGAATTTTAGCATAGGTTGAAGAAATTTCATTAAGATCCCGATATACATCACTGTGAATGCATAATGGGTTAGAAACCTAGCGTACGTTCGGATTCATCCCACCATTCACCCCGTTCGCTTTTTCGTTTTTCTTTTTTGATCGTTTCAATCGTTTGCTTTATGTTTAGTGTTCCTTCATTGTGCCACTCAATGGCGGAACTCATGAACAGTTCTTTAATTTGTGCAAATGAGAAACCATCCGTTAATAAAGTAACCTGGTTCACGTCAATGCTTTTGTCTAACATTGGGAATCCAATTTGTTGAATGTATTGCTTTCGTAACGCTTCTGGAGGGGCAGTGATTTCATATCCACGATCAAAGCGGCCAGCACGATTAACAAGGCCAGGATCAATCTTTTCAGGATAATTTGTAGTGCCGATCAGGAAAATCCCTTCCTTAGATGTAGCCCCATCTAATGTATTGAGAAAATAAGAACGAGTATGGTCTGGCAGTGAGTCAATGTCTTCAATAACGAGAATCATCGGAGCTAACTTCTGTGCAGTTTCAAACACTTCTTGTATGGAATCACTTGAAGTAAACTCGGTAATTTGCCAGTAGGCTACAGGCGCATCAACACTATTGGCAATCGACTTCACGAGAGTGGTTTTTCCGTTTCCAGGCGGTCCATACAACAAAATGCCTCGTTTATAAGGAACGTTGTATGTCTCAAAAAACGATCGATCCGCTTGGAAAAACTGATCAAGAGAGCGATAGATCTCTCGTTTAATGGAGTTTTCCAAAATCACTTCATCTCGAGTTACATCTTTTGAGATGGCTTGATATTCTTGTGATAAACCTTCATCACTATCTTTTAGTAAGAGAATTTCATGTTTACTTTTGTTCCACATTCTTTCGCGAACCGTTGTTAGAAATGCAGACATTGCCTCCTGACTACTTGCAAAGACCGCATGCATATAGAAAACAGAAGCTTCACTGAAAATTGGAATTTGCGCAAAAGCAACCCCGGAGCTATGATAAGCAAACACTTGATTCGCATAGGCGCGATGTACGCGGTACTTAGGAATTTGCGCACCTTCTTCATACTCAAACGTATACTCACCAAGGTGTTCAAAAATTTGTGCAACATGCGTGAGTTCATCGCTTTCACTTTTGACATCTTCTTCAAAGATTGTCCATAGATCAAAAATATGTTCATCAACTTGAAACGCTGAGTAACGCGTTTCAAACGTTTCTTCTAACGTGTTAGTAATTGTTGATAATAATTTAGCAAGAGGAGCATAGCCGTTTACTTCTGTATTATGCTCATCCACATAGGGATAAATCGTCTTCATTTTTTTCTTGTTTTCCTTCCATAATCTATGATTATAAAGCTTATTTATTTTATATAGAAAAGACAGAAAAGTCTAGTTCCTTAATAAAAAGATAATAAAACAGAATATTTGATATAATGTAGGTGTATTTAAATCTGCTACATAGAGGGGGAGTAGGTCTATTCATGAAGCGGTGAAAGTAACCCAATCACTTGTTAGAATTCCGTCTGAGAATCCTACCGGTAATGAGCGTGAATGCGCACAATATGTGGAGCGCTACTTGAAAGACTTAAATGGAATAACGGTGCAAGTACAATCAATAGAGGATCAACGGTGGAACGTTATTGCAACGTGTAAAGGCTCTGAATCTTCCTTGCGTCCACTTGTGATTCTCGCTCATATGGATACCGTGCCAGTAGAAGGAACATGGTCACAACAACCATTTGGTGCAGAGATTAGTGACGGCAGATTGTACGGACGTGGTGCTTGTGATATGAAGAGTGGACTAGCCTCAGCCCTCGTTGCATTTAAAAATGTCGTCCAACAATCGCAACCGAAGCGAGATTTGTATCTAGCAATCACGGTCGATGAAGAGGGACCATTTATGAAAGGCGCTGTAGCCTTAGTTGAAGAAAAGGTCATTCCTACGAATGCAGAACTACTTGTGACTGAACCGACAAGCAATACGATTGCTGTCGCTCATAAGGGAACGATTTGGTATGAACTATTGATTACCGGAAAAAGCGCTCACGGAGGTCATGCTGTTGTTGGTATTGATGCAGGACATGTGGCGGCAGAAAGCATTATTCAGCTAAAGAAAAATGTTGCTAATCTTCCATATGATCATGAACGTTTTGGTAAGCCGACGCTCTCCGTTGGGACGATTAATGGGGAGAGAAGACGAATATGGTGGTGGGTCTGTACGAATCGAATTGGATTTTCGCTTAGTCGCTCCGATGACACAAGAAGAAGCAGATGAACTGGTTGACCGATCTTTACAAGCAGCCTGCAGTAAATTCGAAGGAGCAAGTTACCGCGTGAATCACTACGGTTATCCGAGACCGCCAATTGATTCGACTCTTGAATCAGATCTGTTAGAGCGACTGGAAGGCGCATATGAGACGACATTGAAAGAATCGGCCACTCATACTGGTTTTCCTGCGTACACGGATGCTTCGATGATCGCTTTAAAAACAGGCAATCGAGATTTGCTCGTTTTTGGTCCGGCTAACTTAGAACAGGCACATCGTATCGATGAATATGTAGAGGTTCAACAAATTGAAGATTGTGTGAACGTGCTAGAAGAGTTCATGAAAACATGAAACGAAGGTACCATTCGCAACGTAGAACGTGGTAGAATTTAAGGCGTATATGTTTTTGGAGGTGGGGGAATGGGGAAACGAGCGTTTCTATTTATATTAACGAATATTCTCGTGATGACGACAATCTTTATCGTTTGGACGTTAATCACAACATTTACACCAGTGGGCGGTATGTATGCAGACGGCCAACTCGTGTTATCAAGTTTACTCGTATTTAGTTTACTGTTTGGTTTTGGTGGATCATTTATTTCACTAGCCATGTCACGTTGGGTCGCAAAGAAAATGATGAAAGTACGTGTACTTGACCCAGATGACAATTTAAATCAATATGAACGCCATATTGTTGAGAAAGTGCACCGTCTTTCTCGTGCTGCAGGGCTCGCGCACATGCCAGAAGTCGGGATTTACCATTCAAAAGAAGTCAATGCTTTTGCAACTGGACCATCAAAGAAGCGTTCACTCGTTGCTGTATCATCAGGCCTTCTTGAAACGATGGATGATGACGCCGTTGAAGGAGTCATCGCTCACGAAGTCGCACACATCGATAATGGCGACATGGTAACGATGACGCTCTTGCAAGGAATTGTGAACGCAATTGTTATTTTTGCTGCACGAGTTGTAGCTTTTGTTGTATCACGTTTCGTTCGTGAAGAAATGGCAGGTATCGTGAACTTTATTCTGATCTTTGTCTTACAAATTCTCTTCTCGATTTTAGGAAGTCTTGTCGTAAATGCTTACTCAAGACACCGTGAGTACCATGCGGATAACGGTGGAGCAGACCTTGCAGGAAAAGACAAGATGATTCACGCGCTACGTTCTTTACAACACTACGTAGATCGAGCAACAGTCAATGATCATCGTGACGACTCAGCAGTCCAAACGATGAAAATCAGCGGTGGCGGTGGTATGATGCGCCTATTCTCCACACACCCTGACTTAAGCGATCGCATCGCAAGCTTAGAGCGTAAATAATGAACGCCCTTTAAGGTTATTTTGACCTTAAAGGGCGCTTTTTGTTTGTGTAAGGAATGATTGAAAATATCTCCTTAACCCTAATCCACTTCACGTTTAGTGAGAGTTACGAACTTTTGTAAAGCGCTGTCCAAATGTTGTTCCTTGCGATGTACAAAGATCATTTGGACGTTGGCATGTGATTCTGGAATGCCATAAATGGAGACAGGGCGATCGAATTTGTGGGAATCAACAAGAGAGATCGGAGCAATGGAAAAGCCAAGCCCCGCGTTTACACAGTTCAATATGGATTCCATCGTGTTAAACTCCATAATTCGTTTTGGATAGATCCTTCGTCTTCTAACCAACTCTCGAGACGTTCGCGATACAGGTCGTTCGGGCGGGTTAACAAGGTTTTATCACGAACATCGTGTACTTGAATCGGCTCACTTGAGAACAAGACGAGCTTTTCAGTAAACACTGGCGTACTGACGAGGTCGGGGTGTTCGATTGGACCGACCATGAATGCACCATCTAGTTGATAATTGAACAAGTCTTCTAATAAGAACGCCGTTCGCTCAACGCGTAGGGAGAGCTCCACATCCGGGTATTTTTTGCTATAGGAAGCAAGTAATTGTGGCAACTTACTCGATGCTGTCGTTTCATTCGTGCCAATTCGTAAATGACCGAACGGTAATTCATCGTCCATCAGTGCATGACGAGTCTCATCAATGAGGTGAAAAATCTGTTCGGCATAATCAAGTAACTGCCTTCCTTTAGGTGTCAATGTCATTCCTTTTGAATGTCGGTAAAACAATGGTGTCTGGAATTCTTCTTCAAGCTTTTTAATACGAGCGGTAATGTTGGATTGGACGTAATTTAGCACTTCCGCTGTTTTTGTTGTGTTTTCTTCGTAAGCAAGCGTAACAAAAATTCGCAAGTCCTTTAGCTCCATAATAATCTCCTATCATTCAAAATGATCGATGTTATTCACTTTTAATTATTTTTAATGATGGCTGTCCTCATCTATACTATAACTAGAGCAAAAATAAAAGGAGCTATGATAAACCCATGTGGTTAATTCAAGAGTTAGGTATGAGAGAAAGCCATAACGCTAAGTACTATCAGTTCATTGAAGACAATTTAAGGCGGTATGAAAACAACGAGCCGATGCTTATGATGAACGTTAACGATATTAGTGCTGATACGTCCATTTTGTTGGATCGTTGGTCTGAAATAAAGCAACAAATTAAGCATATGGATGGCGTGGAAGACAGAATTGCACTTCTAAAAAGCTATCTGAATGAAACAACGCAGAGCAAAAGTTTGAAAGAACTTCTTAAGCTAATTGAAAATGATCGAGAGAACCTTAAAAAAATGAATGAAGATCAAAAAACAATTGACGCCCTTGAAGAACTTCAACAAACCATCACATCTCTACGCAAATTACACCTCGTCTAATCCTTAGCATTAATGATACACTTTTGTTAGAATAAACCTAGTATATAGTTTATCAATATACTAGGAGGCTTATGATGAATGTCATGTCTGTTACTGATATGATTGAAGGATTTCAAGCAATACTCCCAGATCACTTATCAATAGCCATAACCGATGGCGATAAATATATGTATTATCGACCGAGCAAGACCATTGATTTAAAGATTGAGCCCGGTGATCTTATTAAAGAAGACACCGTTACCCATAAAGCGTTAACGATCAAAAAGAAAACGGCTGAATATGTTTCAGCACAAGTATTAGGTGTTCCGTATTACGGGATTTCAACGCCTCTATTCTCCGATCATCGCCTCATTGGATGCATCACTCTTATATCAGAGTCGGTCCAGTCACATTATCAGTCTAATTTTCTAACCGTGATGAATCAAAATTGTTGGTATCCAGTTCCGCACGATGATATTACTGTCATAGAAGCAAACAGTCGTAGAACTTGGGTACACACAAGGTCACGTGTTGGTACGAATAAATTCAATTTATCACAATTAGAAGCCATACTCCCGCACGATACGTTTTACCGCTGTCATCGGTCTTACCTCATTAATATCCTTCAAATCAAAGAAATTCAACCCGAGTCACATTCAACATTTACGCTAATCATGAATGACGATACTGTCGTTCCGGTCAGTCAGTCGTACGCAAGTCACTTTCGAGAGATGCTTGCCTTCTAAAAAAATGAAAGCAAGCTCTCGCTTGTGTTTTTTAGGCTGCCCTGAACACTGATTCATGTCGTAATTTTGCTGGCTCATCCAACATCTAAGCCCTTTCATACAGAATTGAATGTTCAGCATAACAGGCATTGATACACTAAATAGAAAAAGAAATGAGGGTCTTATTATGAACACACAAGACAAACTGCGAAACCCCCATTTATCGGAGAAAATCGTCACAGATCAAATCGCAGCAAGTTGGATTAAAGATGGTATGACACTTGGTCTTAGTGGTTTTACTCGTGCAGGAGACGCAAAAGCCGTACCAACCGCACTTGTAGAACGTGCGAAAGCTGAACCGATGAAAGTGAATGTTTTCACAGGTGCATCACTCGGTTCTGACATTGATAAGAAAATGGCAGAAGTTGATCTCGTGAACAAGCGCCTACCTTTCCAAGTCGATAAAACGATGCGAAACAAAATCAATACAGGTCAAATGTGGTTTATTGATCAACATCTATCGCATACTGCTGAAGCGTTAAGACAAGAGGTGTTTGGTGAGATTGATTTTGCGATCATAGAAGCGATTGCAATCACTGAAGATAACCGGATTATACCAACAACTTCAGTCGGTAACTCTGCAGCGTTTGTGAACCATGCCAAAGAAGTGATCGTTGAAATTAATACCGCTCAACCAGCTGCGTTGGAAGGAATGCATGACATTTATGAACTTGGTGAGCAAGGGTCCCGTGTGCCAATCCCATTAACGGATTCGTCTGATCGCATTGGTGAGACAGGGATTGCTGTAGATCCAGACAAGATCCGAGGGATTGTCTTCACAAACCAAGAAGACTCACCTTCTACGGTTACACCACCAGATGAAGATACAGAGAAGATTGCCAACCATCTCATCGCATTCCTTGAAAAAGAAAACGATGAAGGCAGATTACCGAAGACGCTAGCTCCCCTTCAATCTGGAATCGGGACTGTTGCGAACGCTGTATTTAGTGGTTTGAAGAATTCACGTTTTACAGACCTTGAGGTTTACTCAGAGGTTCTTCAAGATTCCGTGTTTGATCTTTTAGATGCAGGAAAAGTAAAAATGGCTTCGGGCTGTTCCATTACACTATCCGAAGATAAAATGAACGATGTGTTCCCACGTCTTGACGATTACAAAGATCGCCTCGTTCTAAGAGCGCAAGAGCTATCGAATCACCCAGAAGTGATCCGTCGTTTAGGGTTGATCTCAATTAATACTGCAGTGGAAGCTGATATTTACGGCAACGTGAATTCCACACACGTTCAAGGTACGAAAATGATGAACGGTATTGGTGGCTCAGGTGATTTCGCACGAAATGCCAGACTCGGTATCTTTGTCACAAAATCGATTGCGAAAAACGGTGACATTTCAAGCATCGTACCGTTTGTTTCCCATGTAGACCATACGGAACATGATGTGGATGTACTGATCACTGAACATGGACTAGCAGATCTTCGTGGACAAGCGCCGAAAGAACGTGCGAAAGAAATTATTACAAACTGTGCGGATCCATTGTATAAAGAGCAGTTGCTCAGTTACTTTGAACGAGCAATCGAACAGGTTGGTGGGCATACCCCACATCTACTTCAAGAAGCGTTTGCTTGGTATAAGAACTTTGACGAGCATGGAACGATGCGTGAACGTGAACTTGTCATGAATTAATATATAAAAGCTCGAAGGCTAGACTGCCTCTCGAGCTTTTTCTAATTTATGAATGATACCAAGCTTTTTTTAACATTTGAATGCCTTCTTCAATCGTTTCTTCTGATAAGCCAGCAAATCCGAGCAACACTTGTGAAGTAGCTGGTTTCTCGTTTGCATAATAAATTGAAGTTGGGTACACCGCTACCCCGAGTGACTCTGCTCGACGAATCAATTCTTCTTCACTTAGCGGGAGGTTTGGCTCTACGATGACATGAAGCCCCGAGTCATTACCGGAAACGTGAAGATCTGGCATGTGCGTTTTAAGTGCGCGAAGTAGTGTCTGTTGTCTTGATTTATAGCGTGTTTTCGTACGATTAAGATGGCGCCACCAATCGCCACTTTCCATAAAGCATTCGAGCGTGTATTGATGGAACCTAGAGACGGTTTGTTGTAAATGAGTAAAGTTCTCTGAATAATGACTGAGCAATCTTTGTGGCAAGACAGCATACGAAATTCGAGCAGCAGGTGTCAATGATTTAGCAAACGTTCCAAGGTAGATGACGTGTTCATGATGGTCAATGCCTTGCAGCGCAGGGATCGGCAGTCCGACATAGCGGAACTCACCATCATAATCATCTTCAATGATATATCCGTCTACATTCTTCGCCCACTCTAACAATTCATTCCTTCGAGATAACGGCATTAATACACCAGTTGGGAATTGATGGGATGGTGTCACATAGACGACGTTTGCATTGGACTCATACAACTTGTCCACCCGAATCCCTTGGTCGTTAAGGGGAATAGGAGATAAGGAGACCCCGGCATGTTGAAACGTTTCACGAATCCGATTATATCCGGGGTCTTCCATCGCATAAGAATCCTTAGTGCCAATTAGTTTACATAACAATTCAATCAGATATTGGGTTCCTGCGCCCACAACAATCTGTTCGGGGAGACATCGTACCCCACGAGATTGATAAATATAATGAGCAATTTCCTTACGTAAGCCAATTTCTCCTTGATGATCACCATAGAGAAAAAGATCTCCATTTTCACGATGGATGCTCTCAAGTGTGTACTTGCGCCACTGTTTATAAGGGAAATGTTCTAGATCGACTTCTCCGTATCGAAAGTTAAAACGAGCCGGAGTTACGGTAGCCGATGTTTCCTCGGTTCGGAAGATGCCTTGCTTTGGTTCGGGAAAAAACAAATCTTGATTTAATGGAACGACAAATAATCCTTTTCGTTCAATGCCTTTGACATAGCCTTCAGCACTTAATTGTTGATAGGCAATGTCGACGGTATTGCGACTCACATTTAAATGCTTTGCGAGTTGTCGTTGTGACGGTAATTTCGTATGGGCAGGTAAGTGACCTTTTTGGATTTCTAAGCGAATACTTTTATACAGCTGGATGTAGAGGGGATCACTTCCTTTTTGGACATTCGGTGTAAATTCAATCATGATTGTTCCCCATTTCTCGTGTGGCACCTTTAAAAAGATGAAGGTTGGGTCTTTAAACAGGTGCAAAGCTTTTGTACACTAAGCTTACAGAAAAAACGATCAATTGAGAACAGTGTGAAGGGAGAACGTTGTTATGTATGTACCGAAACATTTTCAAATGGCCGATCGAGAAGACGTGTATGAACTCATCACTAAACATAGCTTTGCAACGCTCGTTTCAACAAATGATGAAGTACCGTTTGCGACACATTTACCGCTATCTTTGTCAGATGATCAACAGTATTTAGTCGGTCATTTTGCACGAAAAAATCCGCAGTGGCAAGGGTTAGAAGGACAGCGAGTATTAGCAATTTTTCAAGGTCCCCACTGTTACATTTCTCCAACATGGTACGAAACCGGACAAGCCGTTCCAACGTGGAATTATATGGTGGCACATGTGACAGGAACGTTTGAATTTGTTTCTGACGAAGTGTTGCATCAATCACTCGCAGAACTTGTTGCGAATTATGAAGACAAAGAGAGTCCTTATTTGTATGAAAAACAAGATCCCGAGTTTTTGAATAACATGTCCAAAGGCGTTGTAGGTTTTCAAATAAAGATTGATCAGCTTGTTGGTAAGGCAAAGCTATCTCAAAATCATCCTGAAGAACGAAAGCGCCTTGTTATTGATCAGTTAGAAAAACAACCGAGTGATGATGAACGACAAATTGCCACGTACATGCGTCAGCATAACGATCTTTAAAGGAGTCATTTATGGGAAGAGCGATAACAATTGAGAAGAACCATAAAGCATGGGCACATGAGTATATCGTTGAAAAAATAAAAATTGAACAAAACATAAAAGGACATTTTAAAGCGATTGAACATATCGGCAGTACAGCAATTCCAGGTCTTGGAGCTAAGCCAATCATTGATATGATGATTGGTGTCGACGATTTAGAGGAAGTTCATAAAATGAATGAGCCGCTTGCTGCAATCGGCTATACACACGTTTATCATCAAGAGTTTCCAAACCGTCGTTTCTTTAGAAAAGGAGAATGGCGTAAAGGCACACACCATCTTCATGTTTACACATACAACGGTACTGAATGGGTTGCAAGGCAACAATTCAGAGACTACCTAATCGCTCATAAAGAAGAGAGAAGGGCGTACGAAACGTTAAAACGTTCATTAGCTGAGCGTTATCGTAATGATGTTGTGTCTTATACAAATGCCAAGGAACCATTTATTCAAGAGATTATGGCTAAAATAGCTTATGAGGAGAGTTTGTAATGGCAGATGTTGCAACGATCTATTTACGCATAGTTAAAGAGAGGTTCCAAAGTGTGAAGGTACTCGGTGATCGAACGTTTGACCAATGTACAGAGGAAGATTTACATTGGTCAATGGATAAAAACTCAAATAGTATGGCAACGATCGTACAACATATGAGCGGAAACATGTTGTCGAGATGGACGGATTTTCTAACGACCGATGGTGAAAAACAAACGCGAAACCGAGACGAGGAATTCGAAAGGAAGCGCGAGACAAAAACTTCATTACTAGAGCGGTGGGAAAGAGGCTGGCGTGTGTTATTTCAAACACTTGAGGAGCTTCAACCAGAAAATGTCGAGCAAAGCGTAACAATTCGAAGCGAAGAACACCTCGTAATGGAAGCGATTGAACGCCAAGTGGCCCACTATTCTTACCATGTCGGACAAATCGTTTACATAGGAAAAATGATCAAACGTGAGCAATGGGACAGTTTAAGTATACCGAAGGGTCAGTCAATCAATTACTTAGAAGAAATGCAAAATAAGCATGGATCAGAAAGAAAAAGGTAGCTCATTGTAGCTATCTTTTTTAAATTAGCAAAAATTGGGTAAAGGAAGGTATGAATGTACGTCCTTAAAACGCGGTAGTTAGCCATTCATTTCTTTATTGGAGGATCAATCGTACTGCTCGCTTCAATTGTTTTACACATTGGTCTTATTTTAATTAATGCAATTTTCATTAGTAATTCTGTTGATGCAGTCGGAGCACAGCAAATCATCGATTCGACATGGAATCAATTTGGGAATTTGATGACTGGATCAATCGTGTTATTTGCATTTGGTAGTGTCTGTATGTTGGGAGGCGTAGTTATAGAAATCATTGATTGTGTAAGAACGTAGGGAATTGGGTGCATGACTCTCAAGTAAATGATTAAAGCACATGACGGATGTATTGCTCCTTTTCAAAGCTTCTAAGCCCAGAACATTCTCATTTGCATTTATCTTATAAAATGAAAGGGTAGTCGAGATTAGGAGGTTGAGTGAATGAGTGATTCAAGTAGTAATACGAGTCGTACAATCGCGCTGTTTGATTGTGATTATCATAAGTTTGATGAGCACTTAGAATTTTATACCGCGCTTGGTTTTGATATTGTGTATTATCAAAAGGCTCCTTATCGGTATGCGTCAGTGAAGATGGGTGGTCTTACGGAGATCGGTTTCTATGGTGCGCGGAACGATCGTGAAGGCATTAACCGTGGTGGGTGTTACGTTGACGTTCCAGATGTACGTGAAGTTTATGAACAATTGCGTGCCAATCTCAAAGCCTATTACGGACGAATTCCAGTTAAAGGGACGCCTCGAATCTCTCGACTGAACAAAACGGCCGAAGATTGGCGTGTAAACATTACAGATCTTAATGAGAATACGATCATCATCGGTGAGAGCTTAGGCGATTCAACAACATTAATGCAACGAGAAGAGGCCCGTGTAAAAGCCTTACAGTCGAAGTTTGAGAAGCTTTACGCCTCTGCGTACCGTTTTGCATACTCCAAAGAAGATTATTTTGCCGCCCGCAATACGTTAGAAGTTGCGTTTAATAAGTATGTGAATGATGGGTCGGACGAATATGTCGTAAAAGCGAGAGTGTTGCAAGCAGAAGTTTTTGATGCTTTAAATCAACGTGATCGAGCGATAGAAGCAATAACATTGGCTAAAGAAATTGTTGTGTCAGAACTTGAACAAGCTGCACTCAGAACAACGTATGAGCGATTGAGAGAGCTGGAGCAAGAAGACATCTAGGTTTAGATGTCTTTTTACTAAGGTACAATTTTCCCCGTTGTATGGCCTCGCATTGTCTCCCTATCAAAAAAGAGATATAGTGTGGAGAGGAATAATGGAGGATTCATATGGTACGTTTTTATCTTAGTTCGTTTTTCGTATACTTGCTGATCGTCATCTTATTAGTTGCATTTGGTGCCCCGTGGTTTGTAGCGGTTGGTTTTCTATTTTTAGCTGGATTGCAGCTTTTTCATTTTTTCGATTATCGGAAGCAACAATCTAAAGCGTCTAAAAGCCGCTAAGGTCTACTGTGTTTAGGGTAGAAAGATGTCGAGAAAATAGAGAAACAATTTAAATTCCAAAAAATGCTAGACAAATGAAAGCGCTATCATCTACAATGAAGTTGGGTAGAACAACAATCGTGGTTGTTTCGGCACTTGGCGTAGGCGGGGCCAGTGCTATGTAGGCAATGCTTAGGCATTGTCTTTTTATTTAGCCTCATAGGTCGCACTTTAGGCTGAGCGTTTAGAGATCAACTTCTTCCCAGCTCTTTACATACGTGCGTTTTGTTTCTAAGCGAAGCGTGGCACCTTCTCGTAATGGTGCACTGGCTGTGAACGTGACTTCACGCTCTTCGCCGTCTTCAGTGGATCCTGTCAACGTGTATTCCACTCGGCCGCTTCCAAGTTCTTCACCTTCACCCTCCACGATCACGTATACATCTTCTTCTGGTACAAAAGGGTTTAGTTGATCGGCAAATTCATGTTGAACGAGCATCGTAAATAAGAAGATAAGTCCTACGGTTGCTGTTACGATCGTCAAAATTATAATCAGTGCTTTACGCATTTAATCACCTCTGTGATCAGTCTAATGCGCGGGCGAATAAGGAACCATTGCTTTCCCTTTCATGACTCTTACAAAGTTGTACGAATCCATACCGTTAGCAGGAAACTTCGACAGCACTATCGAAGTTAATACATAGACGAAGAGTTAGTGAAAGGTGATTTTATGGCAAACCAAACATACTCCAAAGAGGTATTGCAACAACAAGTAAATGTGCTGGATTTGAAAGAAGTACCATCACTATTATTAAAAAATGTTACGTATTTGCATTCTTATTTACATACATGGATGAAAGGCAACATCTGGATTTACGGAGAGCGCATTGTGTACGTAGGTAAAGAAATCCCAGAGGATGCTTCGAATATTATGGATTGCTCAGACATGGTTGCTGTCCCCGGTTACATTGAACCTCATGCCCACCCATTCCAGTTGTATAATCCTGTTTCTCTTGCTCATCAAGCCGCTCAATTTGGGACGACGACGCTAATTTGTGATAATCTCTCATTTTTACTCGGATTATCAACTGAAGAAGCTCATCGTCTGTTAGACGAACTCCGTTCCTTGCCGAGCACGTTATTTTGGTGGAGTCGATTCGACGCACAGTCGCTGTTAAACGATGAAGCGTCAATGTTTACGGATGAGTCTGTGAAAACCTGGCTTGATCACCCTCTTGTCGTTCAAGGCGGAGAATTAACAGGCTGGCCCAGACTACTTCAAGGTGATGACAATATGCATGCGTGGGTGCGCTATGCAAAAGAAAACAAAAAGCGAATGGAAGGACACTTTCCTGGCGCATCAGAAAAAACATTAGCGAAACTGATGTTGTTAGGGGCTGAAAGCGATCACGAGGCGATGACTGCCGATGAAGTAATCACTCGACTTTCTCAAGGCTACTATGTGACGTTACGAGATTCATCAATTCGTCCAGATCTTGAAACGATTCTCGTACAATTACTAGATAAAGGGATCGATCGATTCGATCGATTATTTATGACGACGGATGGCTCACACCCGTTCTATTATGAACATGGAATGTCAAACGTCCTCATTAAAAAAGCCATTGATTTAGGGGTCCCAATTATTGATGCGTACCACATGGCGAGTGACAACATTGCTCGTTATTATGGCATGGATCATTCATATGGAAACATTGCAACCGGTCGGGTCGCTAACATCAATCTATTATCTAGCAAAGTAGAACCGACTCCTGTGCATGTAATCGCAAAAGGAACAGTGGTCCGTAACAACGAAGAAGACAGCAACATGCCAAAAATGCCGAGTCTGAAATTAGAATGGCAACTAACAGAAGAAGACTTTCAATTTGCAAGTCAAGCGGGAATGCATCTAGTCAACAACGTCATCGCGAAACCTTACGTATCCGAACAAGATTTATCAGTGAATCAACTATCACAAGAACAAGATGAATGCTTGCTCATGATGGTTGCAAGAGACGGGAGTTGGCGCTTAAATACGGTCGTAAAAGGTTTTGCACAGATTGATGGACTTGCTAGCTCCTATTCTGGAACTGGAGATGTGCTTCTCATCGGTAAATGCCGACAAAGTATGATTCGAGCATTTAATCGGGTGAAAGAACAAGCAGGTGGAATTGTAATCGTTCAAGGAGGAGAGATTCGTGCAGAGATTCAGTTGCCAATTTTTGGCAGCATGAGTCAAAAACCTTTTAATCAAGTCATTGCAGAGGAACGAGAAATCATTCAAACACTAAAAAACGCAGGATATGCGTTTCACGATCCTGCGTTTACGTTGCTTTTCTTAACAGCGACACATTTACCTTTCGTGCGCATTACGCAAAAAGGGTTAATCGACGTGAAAAATCAAGAAGTCATAATTTCTCCTGTAATAAGAAAAGGATTCTAGCGATGATGTAATTGCTGGATTTGCTGTTTTAATTCGTCATTTTGCATCATTAAGTCTTTGTTCTGTTCAATAATAATCTTATCATTTTGCTCAATAATGCGTTTGTTTTGATTCTGAATACGATAATTTTGTACATAGAATATAATGCAAAAGGTTAGAAAAATAAGTACGAGCATGGGCTATCGAACCTCCTAAAACAAATAAAGGTATAGTATAACAAATGTAAGGCTCTTTGTTGGAAAGATTGAGATATTTGTCGCTATTTGTCGAGTTCTAAAATTAAAAGAGCCGTCCCGATCACTTCATATGCTATAATTAAGACACGCATAGTAATGTATGAACGGGAACGGAGGTAAGGGTAATGAAGTATCCAAATTATATGATGCTCATTATGGCTTTATCTGCAGTGATGGCAATGGTCTATGATAGCGATGCATTTTACTCCATCTGGGCACTATCCATCTTTGTTTTTTCAGGGGCTTCAGCATTCTCGGTTCGTAATACAAAAAAGGTATTTTTATGGATTCCAATCGTCGTGTTATCGGTCGTTGGACTCGTTATCACATTTCTTTAATAGCAGGAACTGTTCTTATCAATAAGGGCAGTTCTTTTTTTATGATCTTTTAAACCCCCAACCGTTTTAAGAGGCTGGGGGTGTATTTACGTGATACTCTGTTCAATATCCTCCATGAGTAATTCCATGTCTTCATTGCCAAGGCCATCATAACTGCGAACGACTTGGCCTTGTTCATTAATTAGAAAAAAATTCGTCGTGTGGAGAATATCCGGATCTTCGGGATCATTTAAGACCGTAGATTGAAAAGAATTAAGCATCAAGTTTTCAATTTCTTTCTCGGAATATCCGGTTAAGAATTGCCAATTCGTTTCATCAACATCGTAACGATCCATATATTGAGTGAGTACGTCAGGAGTATCGTGATTGGGATCAACGGTAAAAGAGACGAATTGGAGATCAAGATTACGAGATTCAGCTTTCTCTTGGATTTCCACTAAATGTGGAGTCATGAGATTGCAAATGGTAGGGCAACTCGTAAAAATGACATTCGCGATCCAGTAGGAGCCCTCATAATCCTCATTAGAAATAACATCTTCGGATTGATTGATATATGAAAATGGTTCTACAGTTAAGTTCTGATTCGTTAGATCACGACCAATTAGATCTGATTCGTTTGACGATTGATACAACCAGTTGCAACCGCTGATCATGCAAATAGCGTACATACACTTAGCGTGTATACGAGTCGTTTCATCATTAAACTCACGCCTTTCGTGATGGAAATTACGAACTTACCTCATCAAAGATATACTCTGGTAAGTCAATATGAACAGTCGTACCGACGTGTAAGGTAGATTCAATGGTCAATACTCCGTGGTGTTTCTTGATGATTTCTTCGACAATGGCAAGTCCTAATCCCGTGCCCCATCAGTCCGTGTTCTTGCGTCGTTCACCCGATAAAAACGATCTTTAATATACGCCAATTGATCTTTTGGAATGCCTACGCCTTCGTCTTGAATCGTGAGACGATAGTGTTGGTCTTTCCAGGGGATCAATGATACGTAAATTGTCGTAGCAGGGTTAGAATAGTGAATGGCATTATCCAGTAAGTTACGAACGACTTGCTCAAGGCGTTTGGCATCACCAGTAATGATTGCAGCATCATCTAGGTTTCGCTGAATTTGAATGTTATGACGGTTTGCCGTAATTTCCATACGTGTAATAAGGTCATGTACGATTTCAGCAAACGCGACAGGTTCTTGCTCAATCGTATACGTAACACTTTGAAGCTTCGTTAAATCAAGAAGATCATTCGTGAGGTGTAACATTGATTCAGTTTCCGATTGGATAATCGTAATTCCCGTCTTTTGATCAACGACATTTTTCTCAATAGCTTCTGCATAGCCTTTAATATAGCTAAGAGGCGTTCGAAGCTCGTGAGACACGTTACCGATAAAGGTTCTACGAGTTTTCTCTTCTTCTTCCAATGTTTGTGCTAAATAATTTAATGATTCACCTAAGCGTTTCAACTCAATTGAACGCGGTTGATGATGTACGCGTTCCTGGAATTTTCCTTCGGCCATCTTTAGAGCTGTATGCTGCAT
This sequence comes from Geomicrobium sp. JCM 19038, assembly GCF_000698125.1. Classification (GTDB taxonomy): domain Bacteria; phylum Bacillota; class Bacilli; order Bacillales; family Marinococcaceae; genus Geomicrobium_A. The sequence goes on from NZ_BAXA01000009.1 coordinate 26,225, forward strand.
TTGTTGAATCGGCTTAATAGCTTCTAAGGAGATTACCCTCCCTGTCACAATTAACAGTGCAATGACGATCGCGAGTAAGAGTAACGCAAGTACACGTAATTCACCTAGCGGTTCGTACACACTAGCTAACGGTTGAGAGAGAAGAATCACACCAGTGAGTTCTTGGTTTTCATTGAGCGGAACCGCTACACCGAGAATCTCTTGATCGTAACTAGGGTGATTTCGTAACATCACGACTGTTTCACCCGATTCAAGCGCTTGTCTCTCCGTTGCATCAACGAAATCAAGGTGAATGCCACCGTTGTCCGAATTGCCTTCTGAAATTAGAGGGTGCTCGTCTGTAAGAAAAGCAACATCAGCACCTAAGCTTTGGTCGGTCCACTGTACTCGCCATAAAAACGCACTCTCTGAGTCATAATTATGATAGACACTTTGCAATTCCTCACCAGAAGTCATCAAAGAGTTAATTTGTTCATCGACATACAGTCGTTCATATAAAAACGAAATCACATACATACCTACAAAAACAATGGTTATAAAAAGTATTCCTAACGCCAACCAAATGCGAACATGTAATGATTTAAATCGTTCCATTAACTTTGAAATTTATAGCCAACTCCCCAAACTGTAGAAATCATATGTTTCGCAGATTTCAGTTTTACCCGAAGTGTTTTAACATGTGTATCGACCGTTCTTAGTGTCGATGGTGAACCATCCTTGTCCCATAAAATCTCATGCAAATGCTCTCTAGAAAAAACGTGAGAGGGATGCTCACAAAGAAAAAGCAACAAGTCGAATTCTTTTTTTGATAAAGAAAGTCGCTCACCATCGACTGTCACAGTTCTAGAATCAACATGGATCATCAAATTCTCAAAAGACAAGACGTTCTTTTGATTTGAATGTCCAAAACGCCTTAAAACAGCTTGGATTCTTGCCAGCAGTTCCTCAAGTCCAAAAGGTTTTACGATGTAATCATCTGCACCGAGCCGAAGTCCGTGTACCCGTTCTTCTTCTTCGCCTCTAGCTGTTAGCATAATAATTGGAATGTCTGATTGTAGACGGATCTCATGACAGAGCTGAAATCCATCCATGCCAGGCATCATCACATCTAATAACACAAGCTGAATTTTTTGTGTACGAAGAATTTCCAGAGCCTCAACCCCGTTAGAAGCGGTAACGACGTCGTAACGTTCAGCTTCAAGTACAGGTTTAATTAGCTCAATTAATTGTTTTTCGTCATCTACGACTAAAATCAACATGTCTTTACTCAAAATGGACCCCCCAGAGCTTCATTTTCCTCTGTATCTTCTTAGTATAGCCAATCCATGATTGTCTCGTACACCGGTCTGTATTTTACGTTAGCATATCGTAAAATTGTGAAGTAATTGTGAGCTTTACGAAACGAAACTTGGAACTTTAAATGGACGAACCTCACGGAAATTTCACAAGTATAGAATAGAGTAAGAGGAAAGGAGTTGATCGATGTGTTGAAGAGATCCTTAGTAGCCGTTGCAAGTTGTGCAATTCTGTTTGGGTGTTCAAATGAAGAAGTTGATAATAATGCCACGAATGAAATGATGGAAATCGTTGAAGTAGACGTATTATTTGATTATGAGTTCGAAGAAACTGGAAATCACGAACTGGCCGTTCGTATAAGTCAAGGCGACGAAGCGATAGAAAATGCCCAACACGTAGATTTTGAGATTTGGAAGGCAGATGAACGAGCGAATGGTGACATCATCTCCGCATCACACGTTGAGAATGGAGTCTATGAAATTAACTACACATTCAATGAAAGTGGTGCCTATTTCGTTCAAACACACGTGACCGCAAAAGGATATCACGTAATGCCACTCAAAGGAATACTCATCGGAGATTATACGAAACAAGACCAGTCAAGAATTGAAGAAGGACCAATGGAAGATCGGTCAAATTATGATCATAGTGAGATCGACGCTACAAAAATTGATGGGTGAATATCTAGTACAAAAAATGATAAAAGGAGAATGTTCGACGAAGATACCTTCCCTTTAGCAGTGCAATACTTAGTCAACGGGCATATAATTACTTATCAAAGTAAAAACCAGAGGTAGCGAAAGGCTGCCTCTGGTTTTATATGAATTACAACGTCTTCTTAATATCGTCTTCAAGTTGTGCTGGCTTGTCCTTTGGTGCGAAGCGTTTGACGACATTACCGTCTCGGTCGACGAGGAACTTTGTGAAGTTCCATTTGATATCTTCACCGAACAATCCTTTTTGTTGTTCCCTTAGGTGCTTAAATAATGGGTTTGCGTCTTTTCCTTTAACATTCGTTTTTTGGAAAAGAGGGAACGTGACTCCGAAATTAAGCTTGCATGCTTCTTCCATTTCTTCGTCTTTTAATGGTTCTTGATTCATGAATTGATTGCTTGGGAAACCGAGAACTCGTAATCCTTGATCTTTATAGTTTTGATGCAACTCTTCAAGTCCATCAAATTGATTTGTAAATCCACATTTTGAAGCCGTGTTTACGATTAGTAAAACGTCTCCATCGTATTCAGACAGTGGGAAGTCTTCTCCATCGGGCTTTTTAACGGTGTAATCAAAGACTGACATGTAGAAATCCTCCTTTTCTCCATTTTATCTGATTGTAAAGGCTAAAACAAAGCAATGCGCTCATACAATGCATTGTCAGAACATAATAAAAATCATGGTACACTGTATAGGGAAAAGGGGGAGTATACGTTGAAGTTGAATCATATCACCTACTCCGTTTCAGATTTGGCTCGTTCTATGGCACTCTTTGAGAACGCGCTAGGTGCGAAACGTTGGTAGAAGGTGAAAAGATGGCGTATTACGATATTGGTGGTGTTTGGTTTGCGTTAAACGTACAACAAGACATTAGCAGAAACGAAATTGAAGAATCGTATACTCATCTTGCGTTTACCGTGACTGAAGAGGAATTAGAAGAACAGAAGGAACGTTTTCAAAGGCTAGGTATATCTTATACGCTTGGTCGCCCAAGAGATAAAGAGCACGAAGGTGACTCGATTTATTTTAGAGATCCTGATGGCCATTTATTTGAATTCCATACAGGCAGTTTAAAAGGGCGAATCAAATATTATAAAGATGAAAAGAAGCCGATGACGTTTACGGATTAAATATCATGACAATTAACGATTATATTTTGCTTATTCTGAGTATAGGATTTATCATCGCGGCGTTCGATTATGTGCTAGGGAATAAGTTTGGACTCGGCAATCAGTTTCAGCAAGCCTTTGCTATGCTCGGTTCGTTAATGATTGTCATTGTCGGAATGGTTACGATAGCGCCGATTATAGCAAATGGTCTTGCGATTGTAAGTGAACCATTATACATATATACAGGAATTGATCCAGCGGCAGTCATCAATACGGTCTTAGCACTCGACATGGGTGGCTATGCTATGGCAGAAACGTTGTCGTATAGCGAGGAAGCAGCATTGTTCGCTTGGGTTTTACTTGGGACGATGTATGGACCTACACTGTCTTTTACCGTACCAGTAGCACTTGGAATCATTCATAAAGATGATGTGAGTTATTTCATTAGAGGAATCTTATTAGGTATTATTTGTGCGCCAATCGGCTGTTTGTTAGGAGGGTTCGTGGCAGGCTTTCCATTGTCGATGATGCTAATAAACTTAATTCCAGCTATCGGGGCTTCAATTATTATTATCATTGGACTCTCATGGAAGCCAGAAGGGACTGTACAGATCTTTACATGGTTAGGGCGCACAGTGACAGTGATCGCTGTCATTGGATTAAGTGTGCTAATGATGGACGCCATTTTTCCAGGCGTCGAAGTGTCTGGAATTACACCAATTGAAGAAAGCATGGCGATTGTAGGACGTATTGTTCTCGTACTAGCAGGAGCAATACCGCTAACGTATTTACTGTCAAAAGCATTGCGTAAACCATTGCAATCATTTGGCGAACGAATAGGGATCAATAAAGAGAGCAGCACAGGGCTGCTCGCGTCTCTCGCTCATGCGATTCCTGCATTTCATCTTTTTCACGAGATGAACCCGAGAGGAAAAGTACTCGTGGCCTCGTTTGCAGTAGCTGGAGCGTTTGTATTTGGGGGGCACTTAGGTTCGTGGCTGGAATTGATGCCGATTACGTGAGTGCAATGGTCGTAGGCAAGTTGACTGCAGGCGTCTTGGCACTTGTCGTCGCTTATTCTGTTACAAAGTCAATGCCTTAAGCTTCTTTAACGAGTTGTTGGTAGCGAGTCTGCACATGGTGCAGCTCGTTTTTTTGTTGTTCTTGTTGAGCAGTGACTTGTTCAAGGAGTTGATTAACAGTATTTTCCATATCCTCGACTTGTTGTTTTGATTCAGTAATTCGATTGTGTACTGTAAGGTCAACGATAAAGCCATCGAAGAAGTAGTCAGCGAAAGTAAGGAAGTTGCCAATCTGTAACGAATGATCGGTTAATTCTTCAAGGTCCATAAGTTCTTCTTGAAAATGACGAAGTGAAGTTTGAGCTTTATGAATATCATCACTCGCATCATCCATTCGTTGGTGTTTCAACCCAGTCGCAATCATGCCTCCAAAGAAGATATCGTAGGTTGAGTAATTTCTAGCACTTTGAATCGTGTTAAGCGCATTTTTTATTGCTGACGCGGCTTTCTCACCTGCAGCGAAAACGTCATCTAACTCATTAAGTTCAGCATAAAGCTGTGCTTCTCTTACTTCGAAATCACTCAATTGTTGGTGAAGCTCAGGATTGTGCTGAATGAGTGATAGACGCTTTTCTTCAAAAACGTGTTCATAATCGTCTTTCGCATTTTCTAGTTGTTGTAAATTGCGTTTGTATTCGTCTATTTCTCGTTTTAAATCTTCGACTGTTCTTTCGGCTTCTTTAAATTTCAGTTGTGTCGATAAAACAGATTGTTGTCGTTCATCAATTTCATCAATCTTTTTTCCTACAACTGTGTAGAATAACGTAGAGAATGACAAACGTTCCAATTGCTCGACTCGTTTTTCTAAGGAATGGAGTTCTTCTAGTAAAGTATTCTTCTTAGCCGTTTCAGTTTGTAAATACTGTTCTGCTCGCTGTAAATCTAAGCTCCATTTTTTATATAGAAGTTTGTTGTTTTCTGCCTCTATCAAGGATTTCCGTTGAGTTTCAAACATTTTTGACCCTCCAATTCGTTATTTCCCGGGCAATTACTTCGCTCCAGATCGTTGCAACCGTTTAGATTGTGTATGAGCAAAAATCCCGAATAATGTATAAACAATAAATAAAGATAATGGTAAATAAAAATGTAAGGAAAGGGGTGCTAATAAAAAAATCGTACTAATTGCTACAATCGTAACACTAAAAATCGTATAAAGGTGCGTTTGATAGACCCACATATACGGGAAAAAATGAGCGCCATACATAACGCCAATAGCAAACAACAATTGCATTGGCTGCACTAACGCGAAATAGATGATAACTGGAATGAAAAACAATTGAATGCCGCTGATAATACCGATGAGCATCGTGAAAGGATTATTCTTAGGATATAAATCAACGTGTAAAAACTTTGCTAGTAAAACACCTAAAGGAAGTACAAAAGCTAGGGAATAGAGATAGATCCATGGAAATGCTGTTTCAGGCAAGAACGTCGTGCACAATGCTACAAAAAGCCAATACAGCGATCCTGCAAAAAGCATTGGAGAACCTAATCGAGAACGATCTGCTAAATCACTATGGTAATGCAATAAATCGTTCATAGCTTCCTCCTCTTTTAGTAGGTTACGAACATTATCCCACAGCTAGAATTACCTCGACAAGATCATCTTCAAACTTGCTTTTAAAAACGATTTGTTTTCATAATGGGGAAAAGAAGGACGGAAAGTAGGGATCATATGACTACGATTTTACTCGCTGATGATGATGCAAATCTACGAGGTTTTGTGAGAGAGCATTTGGAGCGTGAAGGGTATCATGTTATCGAAGCAAAAGATGGTGTTGAAGCCCTCGAAGTGATGGAAACAACCCGAATTCAACTTGCAATTGTTGATCTTATGATGCCAAAAATGTCGGGGTACGAGCTCGCTGGGCAACTACGTGAACACTATGAAATCCCCATTCTCATGCTTACAGCAAAAGACCAATTACGTGATAAAGAGCGTGGGTTTGCTGTAGGGACTGATGATTATATGACGAAGCCTTTTGAAGTGAAAGAGTTAGCGTTTCGTATGAAAGCATTGCTGCGTCGATATCACAAACCGAATGAACAAGAAATTAGTGTAGGCGACTTGGCGATTGACCGGAAAAGCTTTGAAGTTCGTTGTGAAGACCGGACGATGTTTTTGCCACTAAAAGAATTTGAACTACTTTCTCAGCTGGCTAGCTTCCCGGGCCGTACATTCACGAGGGAAATGTTGATTGAACTTGTGTGGGGGTTTGATTATGAAGGAGACGACCGCACGGTTGATGTACATATTAAGCGATTACGGGAACGTTTTAGTGAGATTAGCAAATCAGTGCACATTAAAACCGTTCGAGGTGTCGGGTATAAGTTGGACGTGCATTCATGAGAAGTTTTTATGTGCGCATGCTCTTGATTACATTTACGGTCATGATTTTAAGTAGTTTATTAGCTTTTACTCTAGCAAATGGTTATTACCAATTCGTATTACAAGAGCAAAATGAAGAAAAGATTGAACAAACTGCGCGAGATGTAGCTCAGTTTCTAACAGATTTGCCTAGCACGTATCACGAAGATTACTTGATTCATGCGGGAGAGTTAGGTTATCAAGTCACACTTTTGCAAGAGAGTGGTTATTCAAGCCACTATGGTACACCTTACCGTGATGCTTCAATTCCGGGTGAAGTAATAGCCGAAGTGTTAGAAGGAACGGTATATCGAGGAATCACAGCACAAGAGTTTGAGTGGTTTGTGACAGGATTCTTTAACAACGTTGCGACAAACACGATCGGGGTCCCAGTTCAGATCGAAGGAGAGCGCTATGCATTATTTATCCGTCCAGATGTTGAACAGAACCTCGGTGAGTTCCGTTCATTTTTAGCGATTCTTCTCGTATTAACTCTTTTGTTTAGTTTCCTGTTTATTGCGATTGCAGCGAAGCGAATCGTTAAACCGATCGTGTCGCTAACCGAAGCTACAAAGCAAATATCAGAAGGTGAATTTCAAGTAGATTTAAACGTAAGAAGGCAAGATGAGATTGGTCAATTAGCGAAGCACTTCAAATCAATGAGTAGAGAATTGGGTCAACTCGATGCGATGCGACAAGAGTTTGTCTCGAATGTGTCTCATGAAATTCAATCACCATTAGCAACAATTTCGGCTACGTCTCATGCGTTACAAGCAAACGACATCTCAGACAAAGAGCGAATCACCTACAGTGAACTCATTGAAACAGAAAGTTTGCGACTATCATCGCTGAGTAAGCAATTGCTCACATTGGCATCGCTCGACCAAGAAACAGACGTTGTGAACAAAGAAACGATCGATTTAGAAGAACAAATTAAAGGAGTTGTGCGTTCGCTCATTTATCAAGCTCAACAAAAGGACATATATATTCAGTTGGATACGTTTCCGTATACGATCACGGGTGATCCTCTGTTGCTTCACCAAGTATGGGAGAACCTTATTTTTAATGCGATAAAATTCACTCCAACCGGTGGCACAATTCACATTACGTTTAAAGACGATCAGGTGTCGATTCAAGACAATGGAATTGGCATGACTGAACAGCAAATCAACCGCGTCTACGAGCGTTTTTATAAAGTAGATGAGGCGAGGACAAATGAGCAGAACAGCACAGGATTAGGATTATCAATCGTTAAGAAGATTGTCGATTTGCATGGTGCAGACATCAACGTGACGAGTACAGTTGGTATTGGCACAACATTTACCGTCACGTTTTAGTGTTCATTTTCCGTTCATATTCCACCTTTACCGTTTAGTGCAGCGAAAGCAATTCTAAATGTGAGAAGGTGGATGTTTTGTTTTTAGCCTTAAAAGAACTGCGATATGAAAAGACTCGGTATGCACTCGTTGCTGGGATTATGTTTCTCATTTCTTTTCTAGTTTTATTTGTGTCTGGTTTAGCACAAGGGTTGGCGTTTAACAATGCGTCTTCGCTTGAGACGATGAATGTTGATCATTTTGTGCTTGATAAAGAGGCTGAACATCAGCTAACGAGGTCTCTCGTTTCTGATGAAGACCAGCAAGTAATTGAAGATGGAGAGGTTGACGCCACACCTTTTGGTCTTCATATGACGATGCTCATTCGAGAAGAGGCAAGTAACGTTGATGTTGCGATGATGAGTGTTGATTTAAACTCTCCAATTGCTCCAACGATCATTGAAGGTCAAACACCAAGTGAAGGACAAGCGCTGATTCATGAATCCATTCAAGAGGAAGGCATTGAGATTGGAGATGTTGTTACGGATAACGCTAGCGACATGGAATTCGAAGTGTCGGGTTTTACAGAAGATCAGACATTTAGCCATGCGCCAATTATGCACGTACATGAAGAGGACTGGCGAGAAATGCGTGATGGAGAGTTTATCGTAAGCACAATTGCCATTCACGGAAGTGAAGAAGAAGCGGCACAAGTTGGAGAGCAACTAACAGATAGTGAAGTCATTACATTGGATGAGGCTCTAGCAGGAATACCTGGCTATAGTGCCGAGCAAGGGTCACTTACGATGATGATCGTCTTTTTGTACATTATTGCTGCGTTTGTACTCGCTGCATTTTTCTATGTGATTACGATTCAAAAATTGAATCAATTCGGCATTATGAAAGCGATCGGTTCACCAGTAAGCGTGTTGGCAAAATCCTTGCTCGTACAAGTGATGGTTCTTTCAGCAGTCAGTCTAACACTTGCAATCGTTGTAACGTTAGGTGCTTCACAGATTATGCCTGAAGGACTTCCGTTTCAGTTAACAGGTACGATGGTTGCTATTAGTGCAGGATTATTTCTTTTAACAGCAATTGTGGGCTCGTTGTTGTCACTGTATAAAGTCGCAAAAGTTGATGCGTTAGAAGCCATTGGAGGTGGGAAATAATGAACGCAAAATTATCATTACAACATGTGCAAAAGACATTTATAGACGGTGACCGAACGTTGACGGTTCTAAAAGACGTTTCTTTCGACATATTTCCCGGGGAATTTGTTGCGATTGTCGGACCGTCCGGTTCAGGTAAAAGCACGATGTTATCGATTGCAGGTGCACTGTTGTCACCATCTTCCGGAAAACTTTTACTTGATGGAAAAAACATCGCCGATGCGAGCGAAAAAGAACGACAACTCATTCGACTCCACCAAATCGGTTTTATTTTTCAATCATCACATTTGCTTCCGTATTTAACAGTCAAAGACCAGCTCATGCTTATGACTCGACTGAGTAAGGAGTCAAAAAAAGACGCAGAACATCGAGCAGAACGCTTGTTAACCGAACTGGGTCTTCACCATCGACTCCACCATTACCCAGAACGCTTATCAGGAGGTGAACGCCAACGAGTAGCAATTGCCCGCTCATGGATGAACGAGCCGGACTTAATCCTTGCCGACGAACCAACCGCAAGCTTAGATACAGAACGGGGTCAACACGTCATTGAGCAGCTAGCTCAGCAAGTGAAACAGAAGAAGCGGGCCGCAATCATGGTCACTCACGATGAACGAATGCTCGCGTATTGCGACCGCGTCATCACGTTAGAAGACGGCGCAGTGAGTTAGCAAGCGAAGGCGTGGGTGTACAAGCGAGGACGATAGTGTAGCAAGCGGGGGCACTAGTGTAGCAAGGGAAGGCGTGGGTGTAGCAAGCGAGGACGATAGTGTAGCAAGGGAAGGCGTGGGTGTAGCAAGCGAGGACGATAGTGTAGCAAGCCAAGGCGAGCATGCACCACGCGTCTAGCCGTCAAAAGACAAAACGTAGCCATCCCCCGATTAGCCCCTGTCACAGTTCCATATGAAAAACCGCGGACCTTCAAAGGGTCCGCGGTTTAGTTTATATTGTTTGTTCTTCTTCAATTGGTGGGCGCTTGAACGAGAAGATCGCAAAACCAAGCGCGATAATAACTAGAATACTACCGGCAATTGGAGCAGCTTGTACGGAAATGCCGTTAACGACGAGCCCACCGACACCTGAGCCGATTGCGATACCGAACTGTAATGCTGATGTGTTCACGCTTTGTTGGATATCTGACGTACTTGGTGCTGTCTTAATAAGGTACCCTTGTTGAGCTGGTGCGATGGACCAGCTTAGCATTCCCCAAATAACAACGGCAATTGTGAAAAGCACGATTGAGAAGGTTGTAAATGGATGAAAGCGAGAACGAAGAAGAACAGGATGATGAAAATAATAACGGTGCGCTCGGGCCCGATGCGGTCAGTTACCCAACCACCAATTCCACCGCCACTTACTGCAGAAATACCGAAGACGAAGAACGCAACGCTGACCCAGAAAGGCTCGACTTGCATCGTTACATTTAGAAACTCTGCAAAGTACGCGTAAAACGTGTAGTGTCCGGCTAAAACGAGTAAGGTGACAATATGAGCGGTCGAGAGCTTTACGTGTCGTAACGAGCGAAGTTGTTCACGTACGGTGCTCACTTGTTCAGGTTTAATAGGATCAAGGAATTTCATAATGACGAGTGCAGCGATGAGTGTCATAAATGCAATGATCAAGAACAGGATTCGCCAGCCGAATGCTTCGCCGATTAAAACACCGAGCGGTACGCCGAGGACGAGCGCTGAGCTAACGCCCATTGTAATAATTCCGATGGCGCGTGATTTATATTCAGGTTTTACAATTTTTGGTGCAATGGTTAGCGAGAGCACGATAATTAACGATGCACTCATTGCAGTGATGACTCGAAAGAAGACGAGTATCGCGTAATTTGGACTTAGAAATGCCCCAATATTAGCAAAGAAAAAGATCGTTAAGGCGATAAGGTATAAGTATTTTCGTTCATATTTGCTCGTTAATGAGAGTAGAACGGGTCCACTTACGGCAAAGACAAGTGCAAAGATGGTAATTAATTGACCGGCGGCACCGACAGAGACGCCGAGGTCTTCGGAGATGATCGGGAGAATACCTCCGATGATCAGTTCGACCATTCCAACGACAAATGCTGAGACTGCTAAGACATAGACTTTGAAGTTCATGATGTTCCACCTTCTTCTTTGTAAAGAAATCTAACTGCTCCATTCTACTGTAGTTAAATCAAAACAACAAGTTCGACACACGAAACATAAAAAACAAGCGACTTATAGTAAGTCGCTTGCTAAAAAGTTAGAGGATGACTGCAGCTATCCAGCCGAAAATCACGAGTGGGATATTAAAGTGTAAAAAGGTCGGTACACACGTATCCCAAATGTGGTTGTGCTGACCATCTGCATTTAAACCGGCACTTGGACCGAGTGTACTATCAGATGCTGGAGCACCTGCATCACCAATTGCGCCTGCGGTACCAATTAAAGAAAGGGTTGCGAGCGGGCTAAAGCCCATTGCAGCACAGATTGGGACGAATAGTGCAGCGATAATTGGTATAGTTGCAAACGATGATCCAATCCCCATCGTAATGAGTAAGCCGATTAGAATCATGACGATCGCAGCTAAACCTTTACTATCACCCATCCAATTCGTCGATACTGCAACAATTTGTTCGACATGACCCGTTTCACGAATAACTTCTGCAAAACCTGATGCCGCAATCATAACAAAGCCGATGAATGCCATCATTTTCATTCCTTCAGTAAGGAGTGCATCGGACTCTTTAAAGCGAACCGAGCGACTAAAGACGAGCACGATTAAACCGGCTACACCAGCAAAGATCATACTGTCATAGAGTAGTTGAATGATGATGGTCGCAACAACGGCAATAATGGCACTGATAAGTGAGTAGACGGAGTACGTTGCTTGCTCACCATTTTCCTGACCGGCTTCAAGTGGGCGGTTTTCATACTGTCTAGACTTTCGATAGGAGAAGAACACTGCAACGAGTAAACCGAAAAACATTCCAAGTGTTGGGATAAGCATTGCAGTAGTCATTGCAGTGGATGACTCAAATATGTCGGAGCTCATCCCATTTGCTTCAGTATTTTCTATGACGATGCCGTGGAAAATAGCGCCGAAACCAAATGGCAGTAGCATGTATGGTGCTTTTAATCCGAAAGTCATAACGGTTGCAATGGCTCTGCGGTCAATCGCTAATTCATTAAGAACTTGCAGAATTGGCGGGATTAGAATTGGAATAAAAGCAATATGAATAGGAATCGCGTTTTGTGACATACATGAGATTGTAAAGATAATTAAAAAGATCAGCGCTTTCGGCAACGCTTTGGAGCGCGATTCACCCTTTTTACCGACAATTTTAATTGAGATGTCCACAAGTAAGCGGGGCAAACCAGTTTTGGAGAGCGCAACAGCAAACGCTCCGAGTACTGCATAACTAAGAGCGATACTGGCACTATCGCCGAGACCATCGGAAAATGTCTCTATAGTCCCTTCAAACCCTAATCCACCGAGCAAGCCACCGACGAGGCTGCGATGATGAGGGAAATAACGACATGGACGCGCATTAAGCTTAAGACAATCATTAATAAAACGGCAATAACGACAGCATTCATAGAAATCATCCTCTAAAATACTTTAGTTCGATAAATCACTAATACGATAAAATGTATGCTATCATTGCTCCTTCATTTTTGTCAATACAAAAAAGCAGCCGAGAAGCTCGGCTGCAACAACTTAAACGGAATAATCACTGTTTTCATTTCGAGTCGTAAGATTTAAGCGTCGGCGTTTATGTTTTTTCATTAAGAATGTTCACCAGACACATCTTTTACGTTATGAACAACGATAAAAGCGTGCTCATCGACTTCCTCGATGATCTTTTTTAAATAAAAAAGACGTGGGGTTTGAATCACAATATAAATCACATCACGTGATTCTTTCGTGTACATGCCGTGCCCTGAGAAGACCGTTGCGCTAGCTGACATTTTTTCGATGACAGCATCTGCGATTTCCTCGGCACGAGGAGAAACAATGTTCACAGCTTTTCTAGTATTGATTCCTTCAAGAATAAAATCTGTCGCTTTTTTGCCGATAAAGAGTGCAACGATCGTATACATGGTGAGCTGAGGACCGATAACAAACATTCCACTTAAAACAATGAGAAGGTCCAACACAAAGTTCGTGGCAGTTAAATCCCAGCCAAATCGGTAGTTCAACATTCGTGCAACAATTGAAGTACCACCCATCGTAGAGCTCCCACGAAAGATCAAACCGAAGCCAAAGCCAGTAAGTAACCCAGCGAAAATCGCTGCAATCAGTGGATCATCAATCGGTTGACCAAGATTCTCTGTGAAGTAAATGAATAACGACAATAACGGAATGTTCAGAATTGAAAGCATGACCATTCTTCTTGGTAACAATCGGTAACCGATGATGAGTAGAACTCCATTCACGATTAATGTAACGAGTGCAGGGGATAACTCCACCGCGTAATAAAGCAGTAAAGATAAACCAGCAACCCCACCTTCTGCCAGTTGATTTGGCATTGAAAGTAAAGTGATGGATAAGGCAAATAAAAACGTTCCAGATGTCATGAGGGCTAAATCTTTAGCGATTCTCACGCAAAACACTTCCTTTCTCTCTCTATTGGAATTGTTGTAGGCGAGATTATCTTAACACTTCCATTGTGACAAATTTCGTACTTTTCCTTAAAATGAAGTGAGAATAACTGGAAAGGTTGTGATGTGTTGAAAGCGGTAGGGTTTTATAAAGGCTCACAATTACAGGATGTTTCGGTCGAGAAGCCAAAAGCGACGGGGCGTAATCTCGTAGTCAGTGTCCAAGCAGTGTCGGTGAACCCGGTTGATACGAAGCAATTTAAGGCAGGAACTGAAGATGAGAAGCATCCAAGAATTCTTGGGTATGATGCATCTGGAATCGTTGAAGAAGTCGGTGAGGAGGTTACATTGTTTATGCCCGGCGATCACGTCTATTACGCAGGTGATGTGACGAAAGCAGGGACAAACAGTGAGTATCATCTTGTAGATGAGCGAATCGTTGGCCAAAAGCCGGCATCATTGTCTTTTGGTGAAGCTGCAGCAATGCCACTTACGACAATTACAGCTTACGAAGGGCTGTTTGATCGCTTGAATGTTTCAAAAGATGTTGAGGACAATAAAGGAAAACAACTACTGATCGTAGGCAGTGCAGGAGGTGTCGGTTCTGTAGCCATCCAGCTCGCAAAAAAAAGTTGGCTTAAATGTGATTGCCACAGCCTCTCGTACGAAAACGTCAGAATGGGTGAAGCATCTTGGTGCAGATGTTGTCATTAATCATCAGCAACCATTGGATGAACAATTAAAGAAACATGATATAGAGTACGTTTTTTGTTGTACACATCTAACGACGCATTGGGATGCCATTTGTGAGGTTGTTGCTCCAGAGGGCAGGATTGTGAGCATCGTTTCTGAAGAGAAGGTTGACCTTAATAAGTTAAAGACGAAGAGTGTAACGTTTTCTTATGAATTCATGTTCACACGTGCAATGTATGAAACGGAATCGATGATTAAACAACATCATCTATTAAATGAGGTAAGCAAGTTCATCGATCAAGGTGAAATTCAACATACGATGACTGAAGTTCATTCTCCACTTACCGCACAAACAGTCGCTAAAGCACATGAGAAACTTCAATCACAATCGATGATTGGCAAGCTTGTTATCGAGATGAAGAATTGAACAATTTTGTTCAATTCTTCTCTTCTCTACTACATAATGTGAATATTTTTCAGGATTGAAATTTTATATTAACGAAGATAAAATAGTTGAAGACGTGTGCCAACATATGCCTACACAGAACGTTCACAAGCTTATTTGTAGAATGACGGTTTTTTTATAGAAATCATGGTAAACTAACGAAAGATACTTAGTCGATAGGAAAGAGGGGGAACATGCGGAGTAATGTAAAAGTCAACAAAACGATGGATAAGGCTGCACCTGCGTCAGCGACTGCCTCTCTATCCATACCACGACAACGTACTTCAAAAGTAATCGCCGAAACCGTAAAGACAGGCATTGTTAAGTCGAACTTAATTGCGATGTTTGCCGGTATGGCGCTAGCGCTTTATGCAAATCAATTAAATCCACTAATTATGATTCCTGAAATTGTGCTTGCGACAATTGGTTCAGCTTTTGTCATCGGTGCAGCAGGAACATTTAATAATTTATATGATCGTGACATTGATCGAATTATGGAACGGACGAAGAATCGTCCTACCGTGACAGGAGTTATGTCACTGCGAAACGGATTAATCTTCGGTAGTGCACTTGCGATTTTAGGACTCATATCATTGTTTTTTGCGTCACCACTTGCAGGATTGTTCGGGTTCTTAGGGCTGTTTTTGTATGTAATTCCATACACGATGTGGACAAAGCGTCGTACCATTTATAACACTGAAATTGGAAGTCTCTCGGGTGCAGTTCCACCGTTAATTGGGTGGGCAGCTATTTCAAGTGACATGATGAGCCTGGTGTCTTAGGACTCTTTATCGTCATGTTGTTATGGCAGATGCCACATTTCTATGCGATTGCGATTCGTAAGCACGATGAGTACAAGGCAGCATCTGTACCGATGTTACCAGTCGTTAAAGGATTAAGAAGAACATATTTGCAAACGAACTTTTACTTAGTGTTGCTGATTGCAGCGAGTTTCTTGTTCTTGCCACTAAGTCTAGGAATTGTGCTCGTAGCCCTTCTTCTAAGTGGAGCATGGCTCGTACTGAGCATTGTGGGCTATCATAAGATGGATGAGCAGAAATGGGCACGTGTGATGTTCATCTATTCGTTAAATCATATGAGTATTTTATTTGCGACAATTATCTTGTATTGCATTGTTGCAACGGTCTTTTAAAACGTTCAAAAAAGATGAATGGTGAACACCATTCATCTTTTTGGCATCTAATGGCGAACTAAACATTGCAACCACACTCCTGGTTCTGCTTCAGAGATGTAGTCGTGAACAAAGCCAAATCGGCGATAAAGATCAATGGCAGGTGTGTTGAGGCTACCGGTTTGAACGTGAATTGGTCCTGATTTACTTGTCGTTAAGATGTAATCAACGAGTCGGCTCGCGACACCTTTTCGAAAGTGTGTTGGTACAACACAGAGCCGAGTGATTTGATAATGATCTTCCCGTTTTTCGTAAGCGATAAACCCGAGTAAGTGATCATCATAACAACCAATAAATGTTTCTTGGCTCATCATAATCGTATCTATGTTATCGTTCAGATAAGGAATCCCATCAAAACCGATAATTTTGGATTCTTCTTTATACGCAGGGCATTGGACGGAAAGGATGTCTTTTGCAGTTGACGTATTCGTATGATCCAAGCGACAAAGTTGCATGCATGGCCTCCCTATATTGACTCAACTTTAATCATCTTAAAGAGTATTCTAGCATATTTGACTAATGATTATTGCCGGAATCGTCAATTAATTCATCTACATCTTATGAAGAAGGCATGAGAATTGCGCACGTCCTCAAGAGTTGGTGAGAAATAACAAAATGCTTACGGACAGTTTAATGATATGATAATAGATATGTACTAGACACGAGGAGGAATTTCGTTTGACTCAACCAAACTTGCAAATACAACAAGTGATTGAAGCAGTAGAACAAGTCGTCATCGGGAAGCGGGAAACGATAAAGCTTGCTGTGATTGCGCTCTTGGCGAAAGGGCATGTATTGATTGAGGACGTACCAGGGGTAGGGAAAACGATGCTCGTGCGTGCGATTTCTAAAGTAACAAATGCTGAGTTTCGTCGAATTCAGTTCACACCGGATTTATTACCATCTGATGTTACGGGTGTTTCAATATACAATCAAGACAAACAAACCTTTGAATTTCGTGCTGGACCAATCATGGGCAACATTGTGTTAGCAGACGAGATTAATCGATCGTCACCAAAAACACAATCTGCTCTTTTAGAGGCATTAGAAGAAGGAAAAGTGACAATTGACGGAGAAACACACCAGCTTCACGATCCATTTTTTGTAATGGCAACACAAAATCCAATTGAGCATGGTGGAACGTATCCTTTGCCTGAGGCACAGTTGGACCGTTTTCTTTTTCGAATCAAGATGGGTTACCCTACAGAAGCAGATGAGTTGGAATTACTCTCAATGACTGAACATGGCCATCCAATTGATCATTTGCAACCCGTTATTCATGTGGACGATCTTGTCATTATGCAAAAAGAAGTTCCAGCAGTCTATGTAGACGGGGCCGTTAAGCAATACATCGTCTCGCTTGTACGGGAAACACGTCAGCTCGAAGGCGTAGAGCTTGGCGTTAGTCCACGTGGTGCTATTGCTCTTATGCGTGCGAGTCAGGCGCTTGCTTATGTTGAAGGTCGCAGCTATGTGTTGCCAGATGATGTGAAGTATCTTGCACCTTATGTACTCGGTCATCGTCTTGTTGTCGATACCGATTTACTTTCTGCACAATCTGAAGATGCAGAGAAAATTGAACAGGTATTGCGTAAAGTAAGTGTTCCTACTGCGTCGAAGGACTTTGTGCGATGAAACGAAAAATCGGCTCACTGATTAAGCAGTTGGTGAGGACGTTACTTCTTTTATCAATGTTAGTCATTTTGTATAGTTACGCCATGTTTCAAGGGGGATTTATTAGTTGGTTCCTCTTTTATAGTGTAACAACGGTTGTTGTGTTAGGGTTTGTGACTGCACTTTTTCCACTTCGCTTCATTTCTGTAGATCGGTCTATTCAAAAGCCGTATCTTGAGAATGGCGATCATGCAACGGTAAAAGTTACGATCACAAAGAACGTACCGATTCCGCTTTTTTACCTTGGAGTGTACGATGCACCTCCCAACTCCATTCGCGTTGAAAGTCATCCAGGATCGTTTTTCTTTATGCTTTTTAAAAAGAAACAAACGTATAGTTATGTGATTCGTGGTGACCAGCGGGGTGTACACACCTTTACAGAAGTGGAGCTTGAGACTGGTGACATGATTGGTCTTATTAAACGAAGACGAATCGTTCGGGTAGACAACGAGATTCGCGTTTATCCAAAGCGCGCAAGCTTGCCCATTGCATTCTCAAGTCTTCGTAAAGCAATTAAATTGCAAAACGAAGGCAATTCGAGTCGGCGCATGACATTTAATGAGACACTCGATTTCTCACATTTACGTGAGTATGCACCAGGCGATCGCTTATCAACCATTGATTGGAAAGTAACCGCAAGACGAGGAGAACTCGCGACTAAAGAATTTGATACTGAAGACCCGAAAGGGTTTACTGTATTGCTCGATTGCCGCGCGGAGACTGATGAGCAGTTAGAGACAGCTGTTGAATGGTCTGCAGGGCTTGTGCACCATTCATTTACTGAGAAAGATATTATGAACTTTGCAGCAATCTCATCGACACCACTTGCACTCAACAAGACGTATGAACAAAAACAACTGCGACAAGTGATGAACGTGTTAACGAGTGTCGAGAGAGTCGACTTAGATGAGAATGTTCAACTGCATCGATCGTTTTCTTTGTTACGTACGATCGTTTACGTTGCGCCGACAGTGACTGAGAAAACGACTGCAAAACTAAAACAGTTGGCTGCAAGAGGGTACAAGCTCATTGTTCTTTACGGAGATGACGGGAACAAGGCAGGTCGTGTACTCAGACAATTGGACGTCCATCCGCTTTTGATGCCGATCACTAAGAAAGATAAACGTAGGAGGCGAGCTTCATAATGAGTAGAGATACTTCATTGTTCCGCCACCCCCATTTAGCTGTTTTATACGTATTAGGGTTTTTATTACTGGCTGAGTGGCTATTTCCACTTCCGCAGTTTACAGATACAGGTTACGTGCTTGTATTTCTCATGTTGGCAGGTTTCTTCTTTATTCTGAGTGCGATCCCGATGTCTACGTGGTTGCGCTTGCCACTTGTTGTACTTGCAATTTTAGTATGCTTAGACGTCATTTTCTTTACCGAAACCTTTATGTCATTGGCTTGGTGGCAGACATTTATTAGTGAAGCGGTCTCCCAAGGTAACTTGCTTCTAACAGGTGAATGGCAAACGTTATCGCCAATGTTTCGAACGTTACTCTTTATGATTATGCTCATGCTCATGAGTTTCTTGATTTACTATTGGGTGATTTATGTAAAGAGAATCTTATTCTTTTTCGCTTGTTCAGTCATTTACGTAGCAATCTTAGACACATTTACGATGTATGAAGGTTCATGGGCAATGATTCGACTCGTTGTAATCGGTTTTGTACTGCTGGCTTATCTGAAGTTGTCACGGTTAAGCACGGTTTACGCGAACATATCATGGCGTGATTGGACGCGTTGGTCGATTGGAACGACACTTGTCATCTTCGTAGCAGGTAGTGTTGCCTTCTTCGGACCGAAATTTTCACCACAATGGCCAAACCCTGTTCCTTATATACAGGCAGCAGGTGGGTTTGGAGAAGGATACTCAACTGAAAATCGCAGAATTGGATACGGTGAGCATGATGACAGACTCGGTGGAGGTTTTGAATTAGACGAATCACCGGTCATGTATGCTGAAGTGGAGGACCCTGGTTATTGGCGAGGTGAGGCTAAGCACATTTATACAGGCCATGGTTGGGAGTCAGAACAGCACGGAGAAGCCGTTGAAGAACAAGGCGAGCTTAATCTATACGAAGAACAAACAGACGTAGAAGAGAACGAAGCGACGCTCCGATATACGCCGCATTTCCAAACGCGAGAGCTCATTTTTGCACAAGGTGAATTTTTTGAGGCAACGTCTGCAGAACAACCGTTGAATTATTTTGTGGATGCAATTAGTGGACGTATTGAAATGGGATCAGGATACGATGAAGAAGTAGGGATGAACCTTTCATATCGAGAAGCTGAGTTCTCAATTGAACGCATGCAAGGTGTGCCATTCCAAGAAGGTGATGCTAGGGATCCTGAAGGAATTGAATTGAGGTATTTACAAACGCCAGAAGAGTTGCCGGAACGTGTCACGGAATTAGCTTCAGAGATTACCGATGGAGAAACAGATCGTTATCGTGCAGTTCGAGCAGTAGAAGATCATTTGCGTAACGAATACGAGTATGAAACGGAAGATGTCCCGATTCCTGAAGATGGACAGGATTATGTGGATCAGTTTTTATTTGAGAGTCAATTTGGATATTGCGATAACTTCTCTACGGCAATGGTCGTCATGCTCCGAAGTCAAGACATTCCGGCTCGCTGGGTGAAAGGCTTCACACCTGGTGAGGAAGTTGAAGACGGTACGTATCAAGTTACAAACGCAAACGCCCATTCATGGGTTGAAGTCTATTTTCCAGAAGTTGGCTGGGTTCCATTTGAGCCTACACCAGGATTTAATAATGAAGCGAACCATGCTTATACAGACTTAGAGCTTTCAGATTCACCTGATTTAGATGATCGTGATGTTCCAGATCCTTTAGAGGATGAACAGCTCGATGAAGGTGATACTAATGAGGAAGAAGAAAGTGCAGCAGCGGGTAGTTCAAATGCTGATGGAGCTATCGCCAGTATTAATCGGATTGATCAGTGTGATGCTTTTAGGTGGGATCATCGTTTTCTTCTTGCGAGAGCGTATTATCATTAACTGGATGAAGCGTAAACATCAAAATATACAAAGCACTGAGCAGTTCCAACGAGCGTATCTATCACTCCTATGGTTACTCAAATTTACTGGATTTAAGCGTAATAAATACGAGACATTATCAGAATACGCGAATCGGATCGATCAACGGTTGGATAATGAGAATTTCACGCGATTAACCCGTCAGTATGAAGATTTGTATTATGGAAAAGAGCGTTCGTCCATTACAGATGGAACGAACGAGCAATATCACCAACTGTTGCGGGATGTTCACAGTCGGATCGCGAGATAACATTGACCACTACCAAGGTTATTGATAAAATTATGTTCGTATTTTATAAGCGAAACGTCTATCTTTTAGACACGAGACAATGTCTTGATCATAAACTCACGAGGTGCAATGATGAATAAGGAAATAAACGAAACGATTGCAGTGCTCGATTTTGGTGGGCAATACAATCAATTGATTACGCGACGTATTCGCGATTTAGGTGTTTACAGTGAACTGTACCCTAATACAGTTACAGCGGAAGAGTTAAAGCAACTCGATTTAAAAGGGATCATCTTCTCGGGTGGACCGAACAGCGCGTACGTAGAAGGCGCTCCAAGTTGTGACCCTGAGATTTATGAATTAGGAGTTCCAATTCTTGGGATTTGTTACGGAATGCAGTTAATGACGCATGATTTCGGTGGGAAGGTTGAAGCTGCTAACCACCGTGAATACGGAAAAGCAACAATGACTGTACAAAATCGTGACGTAAAGATTCATAAAGGATTACCAGAAGAGCAACTCGTTTGGATGAGTCACGGTGACAAAATCGTTGCACCGCCAGAAGGCTTTATCGTTGATGCAACGAGTCCATCTTGCCCGGTAGCTGCAATGAGTAACGTTGACAAGAACCTTTACGGAGTACAATATCACCCTGAAGTTCGTCACACAGAACACGGCAATGCATTACTCAGAAACTTCGTCTATGAAGTATGTAACGCAAGTGGCGAGTGGTCGATGGAGAACTTCATCGATATGGAAGTTGAGAAGATTAAACAAGCAGTGGGCGACAAGAAAGTGCTTTGTGCACTAAGTGGTGGGGTTGATTCTTCCGTTACTGCGATGCTCGTTCACCGTGCCATTGGTGATCAACTAACGTGTATGTTTATTGATCACGGTCTTCTTCGTAAGAACGAAGGCGATATGGTTATGCAAATGTTCGAAGGAAAATTCGATATTAAAGTTGTACGCATTGACGCAGCAGATCGCTTCCTCGGGAAATTAAGTGGTGTCAGTGATCCTGAACAAAAGCGTAAAATTATCGGAAATGAGTTTATTTACCTGTTTGAAGAAGAAGCGGACAAGCTAGAGAACATGGACTTCTTAGCACAAGGTACGCTTTACACCGACGTGATTGAAAGTGGTACGGCAACAGCAGAAACAATTAAGTCACATCACAATGTTGGTGGTCTTCCTGAAGAGATGCGCCTCGACTTAATTGAACCATTAAACACACTCTTCAAAGATGAAGTTCGTGCGCTTGGTAAAGAGCTCGGTTTGCCAGAGAACTTCGTTTGGCGTCAGCCATTCCCAGGACCAGGTCTTGGAATTCGCGTACTTGGAGAAATTACAGAAGACAAGCTCGAGATTGTACGTGAATCAGATGCAGTTCTTCATGAAGTTTTAAAAGCACACGGTTTAGATAAAGAGATTTGGCAATTCTTCACAGCACTTCCGGACATGAGAAGTGTAGGCGTTATGGGTGACTCTAGAACGTACGATTACACAGTCGGCGTTCGTGCCGTAACGTCCATTGATGGAATGACTTCAGACTGGGCGAGAATCCCGCACCACGTTCTTGAAGAAATTTCAGTAAGAATTGTTAACGAAGTACCGAATGTCAATCGCGTTGTTTACGATATTACGAGTAAGCCACCTGCGACGATTGAGTGGGAATAACGTATAATGGAGATGCCTAAATAATTTTAGGCATCTCTTTTTTGGTGAGGGGGAAGGTACATGTATACAATTAAGCGACTCGATCAACTCGATGTGTCTTATAAACAACAAGCAGCGAGCGTATTAATTCAATCGTTTAAAGAAGATCTTGCAATCTTTAATAAAGATGAGCGTTCTCTTTCAATAGATATTGCCGATAGTTTTAGAAGCGATCACGTTTACGTTGCGATGATTGATGAAGAAGTAATAGGGCTCGCGGCTTTCTCAACGAAGCATCGTTATTCGCAAGTAAGTACACTGATCCGATCGGTTCGAGCTTTCGGTTTCCTGAAAGGATATTTGTTCGCAAAAGCGATTAAAACAAAGCCAGTGCCGATTGAAAGCGATCAATGTTACATTGAAGACGTTGCAACCTCACCAAATCATCGTAAAAAGGGCGTTGCCCATGCGATTATTACTCATCTCATACAACATGAACCTTACACTGAGTTTATTTTAGAAGTGTATCAAATGAACAAAGGTGCAATCTCTGTATACGAATCATTAGGGTTTGAGACGTATAGTATGGGCAAAGAGAAGCTATGGTTTATTAATTTAAGTGAAAATCAGCGGAAACAATACATGAAACGGAGCGTTCGAGCAAATTCTTTGTAAGAAGGTCACAAATCAATTATCGTAAATGATTAAGGGGGATTTAACATGAATATTGAAGTATGGTCGGACATTGCATGTCCATTTTGTTATATTGGAAAAAGAAAATTCGAGATGGGTTTAGATCAATTCTCGGATAAAGAGAACGTCAAGGTGACGTACAAAAGCTTCCAACTCCAACCGGACGCTGACGTACACACAACCGAGACGTTAAATGAACAACTTGAGAAGAAGTTCGGTCAAGGGCCAGAACAAGTTGTAGCGATGCAACAACAAGTCGTCCAACAAGCGAACGATGTTAACCTTGATTATCATATGGACGACGTAAAACCGACGAACACAGAATCCGCTCACCGTCTCATTCATTACGCAAAAGAACACGGCAAAATGGCTGAGATGAAAGAAGAGTTGCTAAAAGCGTACTTTATCGAAGGGAAGCACGTCGGTGAACACGAACAATTAGCCGTTCTTGCAGAACGAGTGGGACTAAATAAAGAAACCGCATTGACGATTCTTGAAAGCGGTGCGTACAAAGAAGCCGTACAACAAGACATCCAAGAGGGTGCTCAATTAGGTGTACAAGGCGTTCCGTTCTTTGTATTCAACCGTAAGTATGCCGTATCTGGTGCCCAACCGCCTGAATCGTTCCTTGAGGTGCTGAACAAAGTGCACGATGAAGAGAAAGATCAAGGACTCAAAGTGATGAACCAAGGCGAGGCGTGCACGGATGAATCTTGCTAATTAAGTGAACCTCAGCGATGGGGTTCTTTTTTTATTTGTGATTAGGACTTAAATACGAACGAATGGTAAATTAGTCATTTTAATGTTCGTATTTTACTTGACTTCAATGATATAGGCTGATAGTATAATTATAGACAAAATCATCAATGATACCTCATATAACAACAAGGATATGGCTTGTAAGTCTCTACCAAGACACCGTAAATGTCTTGACTATGATCGGTATACTTTTGACTTCTTTACTCTTACAAAAGTGATCGGTCGTCTTGCTTTTAGGCAGCGACTTTTTTTATTTTGAGGAAATCAGAACTTACAATCAGGGGGCAAAGAGGTTGAAGAATTACTTTGAATTTGAGAAGCACAACACATCGTATAAAAAGGAAACGCTAGCCGGTTTCACGACGTTTCTTGCTATGGCGTACATTTTAGCGGTTAACCCACTGATTCTTGGTGACGCGGGTATGGATGCGAACGCAGTCTTTGTTGCAACGGCCATTGCTGCAGCGATTGGTTCACTCGTTATGGGGGTTTGGGGGAAATACCCAATTGCACTAGCACCAGGTATGGGTTTGAATGCATTCTTCGCTTATACTGTCGTTTTAGGTATGGGGATTGATTGGCAAATTGCTTTGTTCGGAGTTTTTCTTTCTGGTATTATTTTTCTAATTATTACGTTGTTCAAAATCCGTGAAGTCATTATTAATGCAATCCCAGCTGAGATGAAGTATGCGGCGGGCGCTGGTATCGGTTTGTTTATCGCTTTTATCGGGATGCAAAACGCTGAAATTATCGTTCCAGATCCAGCGACACTCGTTAGTCTTGGAGACTTTAGAAATCCTTATACGTTCTTAGCTGTGTTTGGTGTGATTGTGACTGCCTGTTTAATGGTACTTAACGTTAAGGGCGGAGTATTCTTCGGTATGGTGATCACAGCGGTTGCCGGGATGCTTTTCGGTCTTATTTCACCTCCTTCTGGTATTATTAGTTCAATTCCAAGCTTAGCACCAACGTTTGGAGCCGCGTTTACTCATTTAGGTGAAGTTCAGTGGACGACAGAAATGATCTTGCAACTCTCAATTGTAGTACTTACGTTTTTATTCATTGATTTTTTTGATACAGCAGGAACGCTTTATGCGGTTGCAAATCAAGCGGGATTCATTAAAGATAACAAATTACCGAACGCCGGGCGCGCATTACTTTCTGATGCGTCAGCTACGTCGGTTGGTGCGATTCTCGGTACGTCAACAACGACGGCCTATGTCGAATCATCTGCTGGTGTTGCAGCGGGTGGACGAACTGGATTTACGGCGATTGTAACGGCAGGGTTTTTCCTGATTTCACTTTTCTTCTCACCGTTGCTTGAAGTTGTAACGTCACACGTTACTGCAGCTGCTTTGATTATCGTAGGTGTATTAATGGCATCCGCCTTACGCCTTATTGAATGGGATCGAATTGAAATTGCCATTCCAGCATTTCTTGTTGTGGTCGGTATGCCACTTGCTTATAGTATCGCGAGCGGGATTGCACTTGGGTTCATGTTCTACCCAATCACAATGATCCTTGCAGGAAAAGGGAAAGAAGTTCACCCGATCATGTACTTCCTCTTCTTCGTATTTGCTGGATATTTGTTCTTCTTATAACTCTAAACGTCGACAAGCGATCATCAATCGCTTGTCTTTTTTTATGAGTAAATCGATGCCAACTCGGACAAAATAGTGCCAGTTACATAGAGGAAGGAACGAAGAACGAATGAAACGAGTTGCACGACAGTTCGCCTTGATGGTGATAGCCATCGTGTTCGTAACAACAGTTACGGATCACGTAAAAGCAGAGAATGTAGGTCCATTTACATCAACGCTAACGAATAGTGGAGGAGAACGAATTGGTCTTGCCTATTTTGAAACTGACGATGAAGGCGTTCGAGTTCATTTTAGTGTTTCGGGTCTAGAGCCGAACAGAACGTATGAATTTAATTTCCATGAGTATGCAACGTGTGAAGCACCGCTGTTTACGAGTGCAGGTGATGTATTCAATCCTACAAGTGATAAGCAAAACGTTGCAGGAGAGTTGCCGAGTATTCGAACCGACAATAACGGACGCTACAGTGATTCTTTGGTCGCTGAACATGCCAGTTTAGATACGATGGATCTCACAAATCCGGCACTTGAGGAAGGATCTTCGCTCGTTTTACAAGTCGGAGGCGAACGGATTGCGTGTGGCGTAGTGCAATATTGAAGTTAACACGAAACTGCCGAAATGGAGGTATTCCAATCGTCGGCAGTTTTTCGTAATTTAAGCAACGGGTGTTCCGTTTAAGACGGGTTGGTCAGGGGTGAGCAAGACGACGTCTCCTTTTTCAGGCACTGCGCCGATGACGAGGACTTCTGACTTAAAGCCTGCAACTTTGCGAGGTGGAAAATTAACGACGGCCGTCACTTGCTGACCAATCATTTGTTCAGGTTCATACCGAGCGGTAATTTGTGCACTTGATTGTTTAACACCAATTTCTTCACCGAAATCAATAGTCATTGCAATTGCTGGAACTTTCGCTTTTGCGAGCGGCTCAGCAGTAAGAACTGTACCGACGCGCATATCCAATTTCAAAAAATCTTCAATGGTAGCCATAGGTGTTCAATGTCTCCTCTTTTGTTTTTTACTTAGTGTACCGAAACTTCTAACTCAGTTTCAATGAGTGACCAATTCTGATCGTTCACTAAGCTCCAATTCTCTGGATTAGACGGACGAATCCACCAGCCTTTTCCGTTAGAGCCACTCGTTACATATCGAAAACGGATGAGTATTTCTTCCTCTGTTAGATGTTCAATTGAGGCTTGTGCTTCAACCCAATGATTTTTCGTTGAGCCAATCCAGGAATGGTGCATTGTTTTTGTATAGTCATCCATGGAAATCGTTACAGGCAGTATATCCCATGTGTTACCATCATCGGTTGAAAGTTCTACGAAGCCTTGATCACGTGCGATATCATTAAGAATATCAAAGGAAGTATCAAAGACTAGACGGTCTGTTTCATAAGTGTCAAATTCGAAAACGAGCTCACTACTCGCATGGCTAGTCATACCAGAGTACCAAGTGTGACCTCCAAGTGGATGACTATATGGAATGGAACGTATGAATTGCTGAACAAGGTCGTGGCGCACGCCATTAATAGAACCTTCGTTTCTAGTAGGATGTACACGATTCGTTAAGAAAATAACAAACGAGTCAGTCAGAGGATCGAGGACAAATGAAGTACCTGTGAATCCGGTATGACCGACGGTCGATGGTGAAGAAAGACCAGCCATAAACCAGCCACGGTTTACATTCCAACCTAAGCTTTGACCGAGATGCGATTCTGTTGTGATTTGATCTTTCATCATTAACTGCAAGGATTCAGGTTGCAGCACTTGTGCATCACCATAACTGCCACCATTAATCATCGTTTGTAAAAAGATTGCAAGATCATAGGCAGTACTAAAGAGACCGGCGTGACCGGCAACGCCGTTTAATGCAGCGGCTTTCTCATCATGAACATCTCCCCAAACGAGTCCGCGATCAGGGCTGTATTCAGTCGGAGCAATGGTATGTAGCTCTCTATTCGGATTAAACATCGTATCAGTCATGCCGAGAGGAACTGTAATCCATTCTTCAACATACGAATCGAGCGATTGCTCACTCACAACTTCCACGATTTTACCGAGAATCATCATACCAACATCGCTATAAATCATTTGTGCTCCGGGTGTATAAACCGTCTCCAAAGACAGTATGGCGCCCCACATTTCTTCTTGCTCATCATAGTTGGCTAATGAAATTGAGGCTGGAAGACCGGAAGTATGAGTAAGCAGTTGCTCAATTGTAATCGTGTCTTTTTCTGGATGCGTAGAGAACTCTGGAAGGTAATCAATGACTAGATCATCAATGGAGAGGCGATTCTTCTCATGGAGTTGCATAATGGCAGTTGCTGTAAATGTTTTCGTTAACGAAGCAAGATCAAACAATGTTTCGTTCGTCATTGTAATCATGTCTTCGCTAGAAAGTGGCTCACCGTTTGCATCGTACTTGTATGAATCCCCAACCGATTCGTGGAATACAATGTCTCCGTCCTTAGCAATGAGTGTGACAGCACCGGGGTACAGTTGATCTTGAAGTCCGGAGGTTATCACATCTTCAGCTTTCTTTAGTTCGTCATCGTTAAGGTCGATTCTTCAGGAAGGACATAGCGAAGTTGTGTTGTCTCTAGCCGGTCTGCCCAATCGGAATCATATGAAAAGTACAACGTGTCATGCCGATGAAGAAAGTAATTGGTTAACGTGCGTAATTGCTCGTAAGTCGTCTCATTAAGACGGCTATGATCACGGTATTCGGCAAGTGACTGTTGAAATTCAAGCATGTACGAATGAAGCTTCTCGTCGGTCGGATCTTTAATGAAAAAACGCATGACGGTGAGCTCCCGTTGTAGTTCGTTCGCTAGCCGACGATCGGTAAGGAGACCTTGTTGTTCAAGTCGTGAGATGGCTAACTGGATGTCGCCAAGCGTCACGGACGGATGTTCTGTCAGCGCTGCATCAGTCACTTCTGTTTCGGCATGAACAAGATCAGTGGAAAACATGACGGGTGAAAAGATGAGAGCAATGGTTAATGTTAGTTGCAAGATGGATTTCATAGCACACCCCTTAAAGTTAGAATAGTGAAACTATTCATATCATCTCTATTGCATACGAAAAGGTCAAGCTAATGATAAGAAATGATAACAGGGAAAAGGGACGAGCTACTCAGAACAACAATAAAAAACGTACCTTCACATTGGGTTGTAAAGATACGTTAGTAACAGGTTTATGGTGGAGCCAAGGGGGCTCGAACCCTGACCTTCGCACTGCCAGCGCGACGCTCTCCCAGCTGAGCTATGGCCCCAAGAATGATAACAACAATTAAAAATATACCAGTTAACTTTCGCGATCGTCAAGGAATTTTCGAGTTTTTTTGACAAGTTCAGTTGCTCAGTAAATGGAATATGGAGAAACCTATTAAAAGAGAAAAAGCACAATCATGTTGATTGTGCCATCATACGAGTGTTTCGTTATTGTTCAATACTTAGTCTTCCTTCAGCAACTTCACGAAATTCTTGTCCCTCTTGATTAATGGCTTTAATTTCTATTTCTGCGCCGTCGACTTGCAGATTATTTGTTGCCGTCCAATAGCCTTCATAGTAACCCTCTTCAACTTCACGCATCATGATTTCTGTCGGTGCAGCAGCTCTCGTAAAAAGCGGGATACGTATAGCGAATGAAGCTTCAAGTCCAGGTTCTCCTGCAAACGATACACGCACCGATTCACCAGCTTGAAGCGTTTGATCTTCCGTTGGTTGGATGTTTCGAATTACAGATTCGTCTTGCTCAGGTTGTTCAAGAACCGGAGCTTCACGGTAATTCGTGTCTTGTTCATAGCTATAAGCCATCGCTAACAAGTCTTGCTCGCTCCACATTTCCCCAAAGAACGCAAGTGAGAATGGAGAGCCACTTTCATAATTGCCAGCTGGAACGGTTACAAGTGGTAGACCACTCATATTAATCTCAGGAACCGTTGTTGCGGAGTGATCACCTTCATGAAGGTTTGGGATCTCTTCCGACATTTGTGGATAAACAAACCCATCAAGGTCATGCTCTTCAATCACTTGGTCCACGATGTGAAGGTAGGCGGTACGTGCCTTCGTAAATTCGACTTGTTCAGGAATGTCGTATGGATTCTGTAAATCTTTTTCAAAGTCTACCCCGCGATTGCCGAAGTGCGCGAGTGGTCCACCTTCAGCCCACGGTACTTCTTCAGCTTGTTCAAAAAGCTCGGCAATCGATGGAAGGTCGCCACTCGGATTTAATCGATCTAAATACGCTTGGAAATCGCTAACTAACGCTTCATAGCCGATGTTGCCGTATTGTTCCATCACATCAATAAACCCAGAATCTGCAAACGGGTCTTCGACTACTTCAGCTCCAAGAGCCTCTAACTCTTCAATTGAACGTTCATAAAGTTCTTCAGTTTCCTCAGAAAGTGCCTCGTCACGCCATCCTTCGCCATACAATCCTATCCGCTTACCTTCTAACGAATCTTCAGAAAGGTCGTCTGCATAGCCATCCGCTGGGATGTTACCAATTGCTGCGATTGTTTTAGGATCTTGTACGGTATAGCCAGCTGTCACATCGAGCATAATCGCTGCATCTTCAACCGATCTCGAATGAGGACCAAGTACATCACGCGTATTGGCAGCAAGTGGTGTCGTGCCTGTGTTTGGAACAAGTCCAAACGAAGGTTTAACACTTACTAAGGATTGAGCAGCAGCTGGATTTTGGATGGAACCACCGGTTTCTTCAGCAACCCCTAAGACTGCGAAGTTTCCAGATATAGCTGTTGCAGTTCCACTACTACTACCGCCTGGTGCAAGTGCACGATCAACGGCATTGTACGTATCACCTGCCAACTCGTATCCGCTCGAGTACCCGATGTACTAAACGCAGGGATGTTTGTCTTTCCGACAATTATTGCACCTTCTGCTCGTAAATCTTGTACGATTGGTGCATCTAGCTCTGGGTCAATTGAAATTGATGAGTCAGGTCCAAATCCTTCCCATCCGAAAGTCGACTGAAACCCTTCTACGTCAACAGCTTCTTTAATGACGACAGGTACACCTTCGAGTGCACCGCTTCGCCGTTTTGTATTCGCTCATCTGAAGCTCTAGCTTCTTCTAATGCTTGATCGTTTAGAAATGTAAACGCATTATAGTGGTCTTCATAGAGTTCAATTCGTTCTAAGTAGCTCTGTGTCACTTGCTCAGCGGTGTATGTCCCGTCTTCATATGCTTCTTGTAAATCTGAGACGGTAACTTCAAGCAATTCAAATTGCTGTTCTGCCGCTGCTGGTGTTACTGAAGCGATGGATAATGCAAGAGCTGAAACCGATAGAAATGCCGCTCTTTTAACATTCAAGTAAGTATGTGCTCGCATAACGTCGTCACTCTCCTCGTTTTTATCTCTCTTATTCTTTGTATCAAACGATTGAAGATGGAGACGACTAGTTTGTTAGATTATCTAACCTCGACTGCGAGCGCTGAGGATATGCCCAATGCCCGTGTCGAACGTGCAAAGGAGATAGTGTTGTAGATCAAGATCAACCTGTCTTCTTTGTAGAAGTTAGTTTAAATGAAATAGGAAGGAGTTCGGGGGAAGGATAAGTGAAAATTGGAGTGAAATGTCAAGATTATTACTTTGATTGGAAATAATATGAAACAAAAAATAGTAATCATACGTATTTAAAGAACCTCAACAAAAAGAAGGAAGTGAGTGGATGCAAGACCCCGTAATGATAACCTCTATTTGGCTGTTCGTCATCGTGTTTATGTTTCATGACTTCGAAGAGATTCTTACTGTTGAGAAGTGGGCAGACAGTAAGAAACATTTAATTGACCATCCTCTAAAAAGGATAATTTGGAGGTTTTGGAATATTGATTCACATTCATTTGCAAAACGAGATGTATGGATTCTATTCATCACGAGCACGGTCACATTACTAAAAGTGATAGGGTTTGGAAATGCGTGGGTCGATGGCTTGTATTTTTGTTTTCTACTCGTTGTTATGATACATAATGTTGTGCATATTCTACAGTCAATTGTACTTAAAACATACTCGCCAGGGTTATACACAGCTGTTTTTTTATTACTTCCATATACCTCGTATTTACTGATTTCCTTATCAGAAGTGTAAGAGGTATTGATTAGAGGAAGTGTTGGTTTTTTATACCTTAGCAATACCAGTATCCCATGTAGTCCAGTGCTTTGGATTGTTTATCGTCGATTAAACCGATGTAATGACCTCTCGTTATGGATTCACAATAAGAATGGTGCTAAAATGATAAAGTACTGGGGGCTACTGGATGCTAAATAATACGAATGTAATCATTGAAGCACTTAATTATACTCGTGCAGGGGTATTAATTACGGATCCAAGTTTGGAAGATAATCCAATTGTTTATGCGAACCAAGGGTTTGTAGATATGACGGGTTATACGCAAGAAGATATTATCGGCAAGAACTGTCGATTTCTTCAAGGAGAAGAAACGGACAGATCAGAAGTTGCACGATTACGAGAAGGAATAAAAAATAGAACATCGGTTTTTGTAGAGTTTGTCAATTATAAAAAAGATGGCACGAGGTTTTGGAATAGCCTGTCGGTCGATTCGCTTTATATAGAAGACGAGGACAAGCATTATTTCGTTGGTGTTCAACGAGATGTGACAGAGCGTAAGGAAATCGAACAAAATTACGAGAAATCACTTGAAGAAGTGAAATCACTATCATTTCCAATCGTACCTTTACTAGATGGCATAGCGGTATTGCCTTTAATTGGAGAAATGAGTGAAGAACGCTTCCAATCAATCTTCCGTGATGCTTCCGCATATGTTGGTGAAACGAAAGTGGAAACATTCATTCTTGATGTATCAGGATTAACGAAGTTGCGTAACTATGAGATGGAAGGGATTTTGAAGTTGAAATCTGTTCTATCTTTACTTGGTACAGAAATGCAATTAAGTGGTGTGTCTACTGATATGGCTATTCAAGCCGTCAATCTTACAGATATTAAAAACCACAACATTAAAACGGCAACGTCCGTAAAGCACATTCTCGAGCGGTTGCTAAAGCATTAATTCAAAAAGCGCGGAGGTCATTCGTGCTTTTTTGACATGATTGTTCCGGCACATACTGGTACAATAACATTTGGACAAGGAAAAGGAGAATTACATATGTTAAAAAAATGGTTAGCAGTAGGATTTGTAGCAACTCTACTCGTCGGTTGCGCAACGGATGAGGAAGCACCGGAAGAGCAAGAACTAGAACCGGTTGAAGAAGCCGAAGATGAAGCAACGACTGATGATGAAGCAGCAACGGATGCAACAGAAGAAACGTACGAAGCGACGATCATTTTAACCGAAGATGGTGAAGAAGTGATTGAAGAAAGTACGGTAGAGTTTTCTGACGGAGATAACCTCATGGAAGTCATGGATGAATATTTTGAGCTGTCGACAGATGCGGATCAAACGTTCATTGAAGGGATTAACGGATATGATTCAAATGAGGCTGACGGCTACTTTTGGACGTACACAGTAAACGAAGAAGAGATTTTTGAAGGTGCTGCAGATTACGAATTAGAACCTGAAGATGAAGTTCACTTTGACTTTGCAGAGTGGTAGGAAGAAGAAAAAGCGTGGGCGATCCGCGCTTTTTTTAGTCCGCTAAAGCAGTGGGGGACAGCCCCCCCACTGCTTTAGCGTATTAAAGTGATAAGGTTAATACTTTTATGAATGTACGGTGCTGAACCATTACCGAATGATAACAGATCTTCATCACAGTAACGCGATGGGGGACTGTCCCCGGACGTTTGGCGACCTGTTCTGTACTCTTTGCAACAACGGCGTTTTAGAGTCACGGTAAGCGTGTATAGATAAGCAACACGAAGACGTGTACACAGACAGGAGGACGTAACACATGAAAAAATATGTAGCGATGCTGGAATCTCACTTTTACTCACGGCTTGTACGACAACAAATGATGAAGCAACATCAGATGAAGAAATGACCAATAATGACGAACAGGTTGAAGCAGATGCTGATATACAAGAAGAGACTGAACAAGCAACAGAAACTGAAATAGATACTGAAGGTGAAGGCGGCTTCCTCTGGAAGGTTGAGGAAGGAGAGACAACGGTCTATTTGCAAGGTACAATCCATGCAGGAATAGAAGAGATTTATCCATTAAATGAGGAGTTAGAAGCGGCATTTGATGAGGCTGACGTATTACTACCAGAGATTGACTGGCCTCGAATGGACCCGACAGGTGGTTTAAGTGAAGAAGAGATGATGGATTTAATTACATTTGATGATGGTAGGGTATTGTCAGATGTTCTGGATGAAGAGACTTACGAAACTCTTTTAGACGTGATGGCTTCTGAGGGAATGCAAGAAGATATGATTGAACAAATTGAACCTTGGTACTTTGTGATGGGGCTTGAAGACGTTGAGACTGGTCAAATCTCATTGGATCAAGGGGTTGACTATCATTATCTAGAGCGAGGCTATGATGAAGGCAAAGAGATTCGTGAGCTAGAGGGGCAAATTATTAGCTACAAGCAATGGAAGGGCAGTCATATGAACTACAAGTTGAGCAATTAGAGTATTTGCTCAATCAAGATCGTAATGTAGAAGATGAAATAGATGAAGCCGAATTTTTCAACAAGTATATGCATGGTGACGAAGAAGCAATGATCGGCGTGTGGGAAGATGCCTCTTATGGCGACGAATATGACCGAACAAATTTGTTTGATCGTAACGAACGAAATGCAACGATCATTGACGATATTCTTCAAGAAGACGACGGTCAAACTTACTTGGCGCTCATTGGAACATTTCATTATGTTATCGAACCTGGAGTACAACATTTTCTAGAAGAGAAAGGTTACAGCGTTGAGCGAATTAATTAACGATTTGTGCACAACTAAGTGACTTGGTTGTGCATTTTTTGTTGCTTTGATTCATTTACGTACACCGACGAATGTAGAGATTTTTATTATTGTCATATTCTGAAAATTTGGTATGGTTTTTATGACGTGTGAAATCGAAGTACATGTTAGGGGGAATCGTATGAGGATGCGCATTCACACGAAAATTATGCTGTTAATTGTTAGTCTCGTTTCAAGTGTGGCAATCATTATGGCAAGCATTTTTGCTACTTAGAAACGAGAGATATTTACGAGACTCTTGGGGATAAGGCGTTAAGTACAGCTGTGCATATCGCAAATTCGGAAACCGTTATTGCGGCGTACACCGATGACAATCCTTCACTCGTCTTGCAAGCATATGCCGAACGATTTAGGGAAGAAACAGGAGCTGAGTTTGTCGTTATAGGAAATGAAAAAGGAATCCGCTTAGCTCACCCTGATTACTGGAAAATCGGACAAGCAATGGTTGGAGGAGATAATGATCCGGCGTTAAAAGAAGGCGAGTCTTACATTTCGCGAGCAGAAGGAACGAGGGGAGAATCGTTACGAGGAAAAACCGCGGTTCGTTCTGAAGATGGAGAAGTCATCGGCGTTGTTTCAGTTGGTTTTTTGATTCAAGACGTTCACGCAGCGATTTGGCAGAGAATTGGATTGTTAGGGATTATTACGCTTGTCATCGTTAGCATTGCAGCAATTGGAAGTTTGCAATTGTCTCGTAGTATACGAAAAGATATGTACGGCTTAGAACCGTTCCAAATTGCAGGAATGTACGATGAACGACAAGCAACGCTTGCGGCGATCCGAGAAGGTGTGATTGCTGTCGATGCGGATGCACTCATTACAACGCTCAATGATTCAGCCAAAAAGCTATTAGGAATTAGCGGGGATGTTATCGGAAAACCGATCGACAAGATTATTGAAGGGGCACAAATCCAGAAAGTATTAAGCGAAAAAAAAGCAGAATATAATCGAGAGTTAACGATGAGAGGACGTGTATATATTGTTAATCGTGAACCGATTATAAGAAATGCACATGTTCGTGGTGCAGTCTGTACTTTTAGAGATAAAACCGAGATGATTGAAATGGCGAACACACTTTCAGATATTAAGAAATACTCTGATGATCTTAGGGCGCAAAACCATGAGTTCACGAATAAATTGTATGCTATTTCTGGCTACTTGCACTTAGGTTTTTATGAAAAAGCAGAACGGTACATTGAAGAAGAGACAACTCGTCATGATGAACAAGGAGAAGTTCTTGCAACCTCAATTAAGGATGCGACGGTCCAAGCGATCTTAATGGGAAAAGCAGGAAGAGCATCAGAATTAAAGGTGACACTACGTGTTGATCCGACAAGTCATTTAGACCCTTTACCAGATCATATGGGCTCATCACAAATCATTTCAATCATTGGGAACGTTATCGATAATGCTTTGGAAGCAGCTCTAGTGAAAGAAGTGCCGCAAGTCACTGTTTTTATTACAGATATTGGTGATGATGTTGTATTTGAAATTAGTGATAACGGTAATGGATTACCATCTAGTTTATATGATACTACTAAACGTGGTTTCTCCACTAAAGGCCGTTCAAGGGGATTTGGACTTTCGATCGTTGAAGAATTAGTGTCGCATTTTGAAGGATGGTTTGAGCATCACTCGTTGCCAGAAGGTGGAAGTTTGTTTTCAATTTATTTACCTAAAACGTTAAGGAGGGAGAGCGATGATTGACGTTCTGATTTGTGAAGATGATTTTCGTATTGCCGATATCCATAAATCGCTAATTGAACAATATGCTGAATTGAATTGTATAGGGAAAACGAATTCAATTATAGATACAAAAAGGATGTTAGAGGAGAATAAGGTTGATTTATTGTTATTAGATATTTATTTGCCTGATGATATTGCAGTGAAGAGGCTCGGAGAATTCAGAGTATTGCGACCTAATTTAGATGTGATTGTTGTCTCTGCTTCAAATCATGATGAGCACATCAAAAAGTCATTGCGATATGGGGTTTATGATTACATTTTAAAAACAGATTCTTTAAAGCGCTTAAAGTCTTCATTAACGAGTTATATAAAATACTTTCATGCAATTGAAGCGCAGCAAACGTTCAATCAAGATACGATTGATCACCTCATTTATAAGCAACAGCAATATGAACCGATAAAAGTGCTTCCGAAAGGAATTGATGGAATTACACTAGATTTAGTACGGCATCAATTAATGACTCATCAGGATGGCCTCACAGCAGAAGAATTAAGTGAACATCTAGGTGCATCTAGAACGACAGCGAGGCGTTACCTTGAATACTTAATTCGCTTAAAACACGCGAAAGTCATGCCGATTTACGGCATTGTTGGTCGACCTGAACGGCGTTATTTTTCTTTATAAACGGACCGCTATGAACAATATGAATTTAATATTGTTTATGCTACTTATGAATCTTAGGATGTAAACGGTTACATTCTAAGATTTTTCTTTTAGTATCTGTTAGTAACTAAAGGAGGGGTAGCATGAAGAAATTAGTTTCAGTAAGTGCAAGCTCGTTTTTAACGTTGGTAATGCTGTCTGCTTGTTCAGATAATGGGTCGGAAGAAGCTGCGTCATCGGATCAAGGGGAATGGTCACCGACGAACAACCTTGAATTTGTCGCACCTGCTGGTGCTGGTGGAGGTTGGGATACAACCGCAAGAATGGCAGCCCAAGCATTTGAAGAAGCAGGTATTGTTGATGTCGGAATTGGCGTTATTAATCGAGAAGGTGGCGGAGGAGCTGTAGGGTGGTCTTATATCGCGAATCAGGCTGGAGATCCCCACTATTTATTTGCAGCATCCCCACCATTACTCTTAATTCCACTAAATGGCCAATCTGAATACAGTTATGAAGATTTTACGCCAATTGCTAACGTCATTGCTGATTTTGGAGCATTTGCAGTACGAGACGATGCACCGTGGCAAGATTTAAATGAGTTGTTTGAAGACATGCAAGATGAATCGAGTTCAATTACAGTTGTTGGAGAATCCGCACCTGGAAGTATGGACCATGTTCAATTCGTCAATATCGCAAAAGCTGCTGGAGTGGACCCGGGTAGCATTACGTATGTTTCGGCTCAAGATGGTAGTGCGATGACGAATTTATTAAATGGAAGTGTAGACGTTTATTCTACAGGTGTGACAGAAACGATCGAA
This sequence comes from Geomicrobium sp. JCM 19038, assembly GCF_000698125.1. Taxonomy (GTDB): domain Bacteria; phylum Bacillota; class Bacilli; order Bacillales; family Marinococcaceae; genus Geomicrobium_A. The sequence continues at coordinate 63,944 of NZ_BAXA01000009.1, forward strand.
CAAGTACGTGCAGGTGAAGTTCGAGTGCTTGCAGTAACAGCAGAAGAACGTCTTGAAGGAGACACAGTGGAAGATTATCCAACAGCTATTGAGCAAGGAATAGATGAGGTATTCGTTAACTGGCGTGGATTTTTCGGTCCACCGGATATGACTGAAGCTGAAGTTGAGTATTACGTAAATGCATTTACTGAATTAAATGAGTCGGAAGAATGGGATGCCGTAAGAGAACGGTATTCATGGGATGAATACTTTATGGTCGGCGAGGAATATAAGCAATTTCTAGAGGAACAAAATGAAGAGATGAGACTGCTTTTAGAAGAGCTCGATCTATACGGAGAGAGTGAGTAACACATGGCGTTAACCGTTCATCGTGGCGTTTCTATTGTTCTTATTATTATCGCCATTTTTTATTTGTATCTAGCTTTTCAATTGCCTAGCTTTATGAATACGGTCATTGACGCAGATACAATACCGAAGATTACTGGGTTTCTACTCATCATTCTTTCTGTTCTCTATTTCTTTATGCCTGTGAAAGAAACGGAAGTAGAAAAAGAAAAACGCACTGAAGCAAAAAATGATTGGCGTTACATTCTCGGTATGTTCATCATGACGTTTTTATACATTACGCTTTTAGAGGTTAGTGGATTTTTAGTAACTTCTATCGTATTTATTTTCGTTTGCACACGTATGCTCGGATACAAAAAATGGAAGACGAATAGTATTGTTTCAGTTCTTGTGCCACTTTTCTTGTATTTAAGCTTTACGTTTTTACTAAATGTTCGATTGCCAACCGGATTCATGCCATTTTAGGGAGGGTACTTAGAGATGATTGATTTTAGTGGAATATTAAGTGCCTTCAGATGGCAATTAGTTTAGAAGGAATACTTTTTGTGTTTATTGGCGTCTTTGTAGGAACATTTATTGGACTTATGCCAGGGTTAGGTCCAATTAGTGCCATTGCCATCATGATTCCGATGACGTATAACATGGATCCAACCATTGCTCTTGTCATGATGGCAGGCGTTTATTACGGAGCGATCTTCGGTGGGTCGACGTCCTCTATTCTCCTAAATGCTCCTGGGGTTGCCGGAACCGTTGCAACATCTTTTGATGGGTATCCTATGGCGCAACAAGGGAAAGCAGGGAAAGCACTTGCTATTGCAGCTATTGCAGCATTTATTGGGGGAACAGTAAGTGTTGTATTCCTCATGTTATTCGCACCTGTTTTATCAAGTGTTGCGATTCAGTTCGGACCTCCAGAATACTTTGCACTCATGTTACTCGGACTGACTGCGATTGCAAGCTTATCTTCAGGATCAACGATTAAAGCTCTCATGTCTGCGTTACTCGGAATTATGGTCGTAACCATCGGTATTGATGCGCAAACGGGTACAGTTCGATTTACGTTTGGGAGTGCTAATTTATTGGAAGGCATCGATTTCTTAGTGATTGCATTAGGGATCTTTGCGCTTGCGGAAGTTTGTGCGTTAATTATTAACCGCCAGAAGACAACCTTTAATGCGAAGACGATTGGTAGTCTGAAAATAACGAAAGAGGACTTTAAAGAAATGGTTGGACCGATGAGTCGTCAATCTGTTTTAGGTTTTATCATCGGTGTTTTACCTGGTGCTGGTGCAACAATTGCTTCGTTTATCGGTTATACGACGGAAAAGCGATTCGCAAAAAATCCCGATGAATTTGGTAAAGGTTCCATTAAAGGATTAACAGCTCCAGAAACGGCGAATAATGCAGCAACGAGTGGTGCATTTGTGCCGTTACTTAGTCTCGGTATCCCAGGTTCGGGAACGACTGCGGTCATGTTAGGGGCTTTACTCGTATTGAATGTACAGCCAGGTCCATTACTCATGACAGAGAATCCCACGCTATTCTGGGGTGTCATAATGAGTATGTACATCGGGAATATATTCTTATTAATTCTGAACTTACCCCTTATCCCGTACATTTCAAAAATCTTAGCGATCCCAAGACCGATGCTGATCTCATTGGTTGTCGTGTTCTGTATCATTGGGGTATATTCAATTAGTTTTAGTATCTTTGATTTATACGTATTGCTGGCTTTTGGGGTGATTGGCTATTTAATGAGAATGTTCCAATTCCCCGCAGCGCCGTTTATTCTTGCGTTTATCCTAGGTGGAATGCTCGAGCAATCATTCCGACAAGCGATGACGATTTCAGGTAATGATGTCTCGATCTTTATCTCAAATCCATTGTCAGCTACGTTACTTGCTTTGGCTGCAGTCTCATTCTTGTTCCCTCTTTGGCAAAGTTATCGGAAAAAGAAGAAGAACAATCAATCATTGTCTATGTAAGAGTAAGTAGACAAAGTCATCTTACTCATTCAGTGTTGCGTGTGTAATTACACTATGTAGTCCAAATGCGTTGTCGTGTCTGAGACGTCTATAGGAGTCGTTAGCCTGAAGAGCAGAAGTCATTTATTCGTTGTTAGTACTTAGACAATACGTGACAGTTTCTTAGCAACCCGAGAACTTCTACATGCAGAAGATCTCGGGTTGTTTAAATTTGAAGAATTCTACATTTGTAACCAATGCTTAAGCTTTTGTTGACCTTCTGTTGAGGCTAGTGAAGTAATCTAGCGATAACAACTAATTTGTATCGTTTGGAGGTCATAGCATTGAATTCAACCAAGCAGCACCACATCCTCGCTCATCCGTTTGCGTTAGATTTAGTGAATGCATCTGAAAATGAAGCTAGTGAGAAAGAACAACGAACGTACACGACGTTTTTAACGTCAATTGGATATGTAGTTGGGGTTGTAAATGTGCATATTGAAATGGTTCCGTTACAAGAAGAAAACAGTGAGGTATCCATGATGATCAATGAGGAGAAAACTTATTCTTTGCCTTCATACATAGAGGCAATTCAGTCAATTGCTCACCCAGGTAAAAAAGAAGACGTTGCGATCTATTTGTCAGATGTGCGCATTTACCCAAACCTACAAGTAGAACATTCTTATAAGTTAACGCATGTAACACTGTATACTGATCAAATTATTGGAGTCATACCTGGCGATTTTGGACAATAAAATTTTACGTAGTACTTAAAAAAAAGCAGATTCCACTCTGCTTTTTTAGTTTGTCATCAAAGTATTTTGTGGTATGGTTTGTTTTGCATCTAGGATATTGAATGGGATCAACGATGAATTGAAACTCTAAATGTAATTCTTAATAGATCGAAAAGGAGGCCACCACAGTGAATAAAGGAGAACTTAAGCAACTTGTAGATAACCATCGGCTATTCATTCAAGAAGAATCAATTCAGATAAATGAATCAGGTGTTGATTTTCAAGTTGCGCATGCGAAAGATACTGATGGAGAGCCGTGGATTATTCGCATTCCTCGTAGAAAAGAGTCTATGAGAAATGCAAAAGTGGAAAAGCAAGCACTTGATGTGTTGGAGCGCACGGTGAATTTCCAAGTACCAACTTGGTCTGTTTTTTCAGAAGAAGTTATTGCATACAAGCAATTAAAGGGATCTCCTGCGGCAACAATTGACCTTGAGCAGCTAGGTTACAAGTGGAGCTTTGATGAGAAGAATGTGCCGAAAGAATACATTCAGTCACTTGGGTCAGTGATGGCAAATCTACACACTGTAGAACCGAAGGAATTTAGAGACATTCCTATGCAAACCTTAACTGCTAATGAATTAAAGGTTTCAATGAAACAGCGCATGGAGCGAGTGAATGAGGCGTATAACATTCATCCTGATTTGTGGGAGCGATGGCAGACGTGGTTAGAAAAAGACAATTGGCCATCCTTCGTCGGAGTAAAGCATGGAGATTTGCACCCAGCTCACATACTCCTAAATGACGAGCATCGCGTAACCGGACTCATTGATTGGACAGAAATAGGAATTGGTGACAGTTCCGTAGATTTTATGTCTCATTTATTGCTCTTTGGTGACGAAGGGCTAAAGAAATTAATCGCTGCATACGATAATGCCGGTGGAAGGACATGGTCCGGGATGGAAGATCATATTAAAGAATTGTTATCAACGAGTGCCATTACCGTTGCTGAATATGCACAAGTGTCCGGATTACAAGACATGCATGAAACAGCAAAAACTATGCTCTCTCAACGAGGAGAGAGTTAAACTTTGTAATTAATGAATTGATGGTTGCTCATCGTTTTTATAATCTCTAAGTAACTGTCAATGTCTTAACATACTCCACTTCAGAGAAGAATGTCTAATAACTTTCAAGGGGTAGTAATAGGGTTAAGCTACCCCTTAAGCTACATAAGCTAGGTTTTTAATTTTTGAAATTTTTATGGGAACATGATCTATTATGAAGATGTTAGAGAGTTTGGTGAGTGGTAACATCAAGTTTACATAGGTCCGAGTACGAGGTGGAATAGGTATACTCCAGTATACATTTATTCCCAAATAGATTATTGAAGATAAATTGTTAATGGTCCACGTCCGGCATACTTGCGAAATTAAAAAACCTGCTAAATGGATGGTTATTGAGGCAATCCGTCGTACGCGTTACCGTTTTTTGAATGAAACTTCTTTTCATGCTTGTTCGTATACAATAAAAGCAGATTACGAAACGTGTTAAAGAGGAGGGTGCTGATTAATGTTTCGCTTTATTCGTCGACGAAAACATTTGAATAAGATTAAGAAAGTGAAAGAAGGAGACGGTCATTTATTAAAGTCGTATCGATTCTGGCACATCCTTACACGTTCCGTATTTTATTTAAAGTTAAAAAATGAGCAAGATGAAAAATTAATCTATGCCATTAATTACAGTTATTGGGCGGATGACTATGAGGTTGACCTCTATTTGAATGGCAAGCACGCGGCTTCGTCGAAATTGCCTGCAACATTTCCAGTCTATGGCGGTGTCATCGAGATGGCAATTGGTTCATATGGGTTTAGTCGCGCTCATTATGTTCCGAATCATGGAGAACCCTATCCGTTGCTTCCAGACCGACAGTCCGTTAGAGGGCTTCGCCTAAGATTTCATAATCGTTTCAAGAAAATAAGTACTGTTATCGGAATTATCGCTGCACTCACGTTACTCGCCTCCGTGTTCCTTAGCCTTCCACAGTTAATTGAATACCTATCACAAATCCCTTGGGTTGAAGAGAATATTGGAACTTTTGTTTCACCAGTATCTTTACCGGGTTGGGCAAACGTAACGCTCATTACTGCAGGAATTCTAGCTGCAACTGAAAGGGCGCTTATGTTACGAAGTCATTGGTTAATAGATATGGAAACAAGTTATTGGGATCATTAACAATGAAGACAGTTAAATACTATCCCGAGCTGTTGATAAACATAGAAGTGTTAGATAAGTGCTAAAGCAGATAAAGTAATTTATGTGAGGAAGCTTGTCGCGATCGTAATTGCAATACTAGTCGGTGATCACTACATCATCGCGTATATGTTGGAATTTTCCTACCTTAGTCAAGCAAAATTACTATAATCCCAACATAAAGAAGCTAAATCACCACATAAACGTAACTATGCTAGGATTTTGCTTCTAGAAATTAAGCTAAATGATGAAAATCCTCGCAGACACGAGCAGGGCTGTGCAACCTTTAAACTATGAAAGAAAGCGTTGGTTCACAAAACCAACGCTTTCTTTTCTATTCCTCTTTATATGCACTAAAACGTAGTCGTACGTAATCGGCGTACCATTGTTCACCGTCACGTAATGCAGGCTCTGCAAATTGAATGGTTCGCTCGAGCACTTCTTCACGTACTTCAGCATCAAGAGGCTGTAGCAATGGATCTGCGAAGTTCTGCATCCATGTCTTTAGCCCCTCCGCGCCACCTTGTAGTGGAGTTGGACGTTTGAAGTATGTAGCATTTTCTACGATAAAACCGTGTTTTTCGAGCAACGTCGTGTATTCACCAAGACTTGGGAAGTACCATGGGAAAATCGCTGGCATCGGCTCTTGACCGATCTCTACAAAGGCCATATTTACAGCAGCAATGATCGTTGCAATGTTATCGTTTGCACCCATCTCACCGACAAATCGGCCACCTGGTTTCAGTGATTTTGAGACCGCTTTCAACACGGGTTCAGGTTCAGTCATCCAATGAAGTGCAGCGTTAGAGAAGACAGCGTCTACTCGCTCATCAACTTTAAAGTCTTTCGCATCAATAACTTCGAACGAGAGCTCAGGAAACTTTCCTCGTGCGGTTTTAATCATCGATTCAGAAGAATCAATGCCATGAACGGTTGCCCCTGACTTCGCAATTCGAGCAGCCAATTCCCCAGTTCCACATCCTAAATCAACGATGTGATCCCCTTGTTTTGGTGCGAGCCAATCATCAAGCAAGCTTTTGCCGTATTGTGAGACATAAGATGCCGTATCATCGTAAAGGGAAGGATCCCATTCTTTTGCAGTCATGAGTAGTAAACTCCTTTCTTTAATTCTTAAGTATATGGAAAAAAAGTCGAAAAGCCAATAGGAATGGTACAATGAAATCCGACAAAATGTTACAACTTGGAGGTATTCATGGCAGAAACACTCATTCCTTTAGACGTTGAGCATGCGAAAGGCATCATCCAACTCTCTCGGGCAGTCGGTTGGTCTTTTGATCTGGCTGATGCAAAAACACTTCTATCAGCCGGTCATGCATTTGGGGTCATCGATGACAAAAACGAGTTAATTGCTACGGCGACAGCAATTCATTACGATCATAGACTTGCATCATTAGGTATGGTCATCGTTCATCCGAACCATCAGAAAAAGAGTCTAGGTAAACGGGTAACGAAGGCATGCCTACAATCGTTACAAATTAATCAATCGATGATTTGTGTGGCAACCGAAGCGGGATTTCCACTATACAAAAAATTAGGCTTTGAACCTTTGCACACGATATATAAGTATACGACGAATCATGTTATGGCACCAAAAGAGCGAATTTTTCGTTCCTTCAAAGAAGAAGATATTAAACCAATGATAGAACTTGATGCAATAGCAACGGGTTCAAACCGCAGCCATTTTCTAAAGAAACGTTTTAAGCAGGCCGAAAAAGTACTGGTGAAGTATGACGCTAACGGCCAAATGATTGCTTACGGTGCAGCAATTCAAGGGGAGCATATGCGCGTAATCGGCCCCATTGTCGCCAAAACACAACAAGACTTCTGCTTGCTCTCGCAAGAGCTTGCAGTGGATGCAAAAACGCCGATGCGAATCGATGTTCCGACCGACCGTTACCACGATGAACTAGTAACGATTGGTTTTACAATCGACGCGACACCGTGGATGATGGGATATGGTCGTAGTGATTCACCGTACGAAGAAAACTATCATTATGCATTAGCCGCTCAAGCTTACGGGTAATAAATCACTCGTCCACCTCATAGAGTCTAGTAATAGTATAGAGGAGGGCGATTGAGTGAAGCGTGAGAATTCGTTCTTTCAATGGTTACTTTGCATGGCACTAGCAGTGGCGCTTCTATATATGCCAGTTCAGCTTTTGCGACGGCGCAAAAGAGGCAATGCTAGAGACGAATATCCAAGAAGAAACGCAGTGGCAGACGTTTCAATATCAATATTTGGGTAAAGGACAATTATATCGAAATGGAAATCACTCATTCTATCTAGCGAACAACTACGCGGGTTACTACTTGATCAGCGTGCAGCAAGATGGACATACGATTGAACGGGTAACCCCAATTGGTGCAGACCGTTCTATGATTAAACGAGAAGTTGAGCGATACAACATTTCCCAATGAGAGCTTACGGTTTATTTTTGAAATAAATTTCTGTATGATAATATAGATTGGCTATTTTTATAGAAAGGAGGGGTATGTGATGAAAAGAGATAAAGCAGTTGTTGTTTTTAGTGGTGGACAAGATAGCACGACGTGTTTGTTTTGGGCACTAGAACGATTTGAAACGGTCTATGCCGTCACATTCTCTTATGGGCAACGTCACAGTCAAGAAGTTGAGGTGGCGAAATCAATTGCAAATGATGTTGGTGTTGAGCATCATGTGCTAGATATGGATTTACTCAATCAACTTGCGCCTAACGCACTTACGCGTTCAGATATTGAAGTGACAGACGGAGGCGAAGGTGAGCTTCCTAGTACGTTTGTTCCTGGCAGAAACCTGCTCTTTTTGACGTTCGCAACGATTTTTGGTCAGCAACGAGGTGCGTTCGACATTATCACAGGTGTGTGTGAGACTGATACAGTGGGTATCCAGATTGCCGTGATGGTTTTGTGAAATCACTAAACGTAACGCTCAATCTTGCGATTGACAACACATTCGTTATTCATACTCCTCTCATGTGGCTGGATAAAGAAGCAACATGGAAGTTAGCAGATGATCTTGGAAAGTTGGATTACGTACGTGAACGCACGTTAACGTGCTACCACGGCGTTCAAGGCAATGGCTGCGGCGAATGTCCAGCATGTGAGTTACGAATGCAAGGATTACAAAAGTACCTCGATCATAAGGGTAGGGATGACTAATGCTCCAACAATTTTACCCACAAGTACACCATGACTATCGGTATGAACTCAACAAGGACATGCATTTTGCTGCTGCACATTTTATTGATGATGAGCGAGCAGGTGTATGTAAAGAAATGCACGGTCATACGTATTTCGTGAACATTACCGTTGCAGGTGATGACCTTGATGATACGGGCTTTTTAATTAATTTTAAATCACTAAAAAAACAAGTGCATGGTCGTTTTGATCATACACTCTTAAATACACATCCAGAGTTTCCAGAAGGGATTCCAACGACTGAAGTCGTTGCGAAAGTGATCTGGGAGCTTGTTGATGAATTGTTATCACAAGAAAAGCATCGTCCTTATTGTTTACAAGTAATCGTTCGTGAAACGCCTACGAGCTATGCGATCTACAGGCCAAAGCGAGGCGAACATCGATGAAAATACCAGTACTTGAAGTATTTGGACCAACGGTTCAAGGCGAAGGCATGGTTGCAGGTCAAAAGACGATGTTCGTACGTACGGGAGGCTGTGATTACAGTTGTTCGTGGTGTGATTCGGCATTTACGTGGGACGGAAGCCAAAAGGCGGATGCTCTGACACCGGAAACAATTGTGGCAAAGTTGCAAGAGATCGGTGGCGATCGCTTTAATCACGTAACCATCTCAGGTGGAAATCCCGCACTTCATAAAGGGATTGGTGAACTCGTTCAGCTACTGAAAGCGCAAGACCTTGGAACTGCGGTTGAAACACAAGGTAGTTTTTGGCAAGAGTGGTTACGAGAGATTGACGATGTTACGATTTCCCCAAAGCCTCCGAGCAGTAAGATGATTACGGATTGGGAGAAACTCGATTATTTTTGTGAACAGCTTCAATCAAGACCATCGGGTAGTCAGTCGTTAAAAGTCGTCATTTTCAATGAAGGCGACTTGGCTTACGCGAAAAAAGTGCATGCACGTTATCCGAATATGGCATTTTATTTGCAAGTCGGCAATGACGACTTAGAAGAAGGAACACCGAATCGTTTACGTGATCACCTTTTGGAGCGCTATGAATGGCTTGTTGATACTGTAATGGAAGACAAAGAATTAAATAACGTCCGTGTCTTACCTCAAATTCATACGCTGATTTGGGGCAACAAGCAAGGCGTTTAAGGAAAGGGATATGATTGATGGTTGGTAGAGGAAAAGAAGACTTACCAGAGATTACACAGCTTGGTAATCAAGGTACGAAGTATTCGTTTGAATACGACCCAGGGGTTTTAGAGACGTTTGAGAACAATCACCCAACGAGAGACTATTTCGTTAAATTCAATACCCCGGAATTTACGACACTTTGTCCAATTACTGGACAACCAGATTTTGCAACGGTGTACATTAGCTACATTCCGGATGTGAAAATGGTAGAAAGTAAATCACTAAAGCTTTATCTATTTAGCTTCCGTAACCACGGTGATTTTCATGAAGATGCGATGAATATTATCGTAAATGACCTCGTGGAATTAATGGATCCTAGATACATTGAAGTGTGGGGTAAGTTTACACCTCGTGGCGGAATTTCCATTGACCCGTACGTAAATTACGGTAAGCCAGGGACGAAATACGAAAAAATGGCAGAGCAACGACTGCTCTACCATGACATGTATCCAGAAACGATTACAAATCGTTAAAAAAACCGCTAAACAGCGGTTTTCAGAGTGTCGAAAAAGTGCTGTTCTTATATAAATGAAGTAGAGAGTTAATGAACTTGTAGATTTTAAAGTATTAAAGTTTTACATTTTACTTTTGTTTTTACAAACTCAATATGCTGTATAAAAGCGGCTGTCGTGGCGAAGACGCCCGCGGCAAGTGTAGCCACAGAAGCGCTTACTCATTCACGAGTACACTTTTGGTCCGTTTAAGTTTCTCAACAGCCTGAAAACCGCTAAACAGCGGTTTTTTATTTGCGATTTTCGATGCCGATTAATTCACTAACCGTCACAAATTCATACCCCTGAGATTGCAACTCTGGAATGATCGTTTGCAATGCTTCTGGTGAATTCACCGTCAAATCAGGGCTATCGACGCCATCGTGCAATAAAATAATACTGCCAGCTGTTGTGTCAGCGATGACTCGTTCACTGACTTCATCAGCAGGGATCTCTTGCCAATCATTGGGGTCCACATCCCATCCAATCGCCACGTTGTTCATCTCTCCGAGCCGTACAACTTCTTCTTCTGAAATACTACCAAATGGTGGACGGAAGAGACGTGGTCGAAAACCGACGATATTCTCAATGACAGCATCTGCTTGATTAATTTCTTGTTCCATCTCATCAACAGTAAGGTCAGCGAGATTTGGGTGGGAATAAGTATGATTGGCAATGTCATGCCCTTCATCAACGATGCGTCTTACATAATTAGGGTTTGCTTCTGCTCGTTGCCCGAGTACGAAGAACGTTGCAGGTACATCAAATTCCTCTAATGCGTTCAGCACCGTGTCCGTAAACCGAGGATCAGGTCCATCATCAAATGTCAATGCGATCTGGTTTGTCGCATCATTTCCTCGAACAAATACTAGTTCAGGATATTGATCAGCAAGTCCTGGCAACGAACCGACTTGTCTTGCATCCATTGAATCAACAAATACCGAAAGAGCAATGAGTAATGTACAAAGAAAACTAAGTGTAAATCGTTTAATCACGAGTGTCATCCTTTCTTTTCCTTTCATAGTGTCACCTTACAATGAAATTTCATACGAGAAAAAAAGTAGATAAATCAGGCTGGTGTAAGTTTTGTCTGACATGTCTTTCAGAACATTGACTGTTTTTCTGAAAATAATGCTTGCATTAGCAAATAACCCATAGTAAAGTAACACTATCAACTACATATAGAATCTTATGAAGAGAGGTAGAGGGACTGGCCCTATGACACCTCAGCAACCCCACGTTAGTGGAAGGTGCTAATTCCATCAGAACGATTGTTCTGAGAGATAAGAACGGATACTACTCTCTTTTCTCTTAGAAAAGGGAGTTTTTTGTTCTTGTGAATTTCATATATTCTAATAACAACTAGAAGGTGGATGAGCATGGATAAGAGTAAAGTGAAATTCGGAGTGTTGGCGTCAGTTGCGGTCGTATTAGCCGCATGTTCTTCAGAGCAACAGATGAGCTTAGCAGTTCGGGAGCGAATAATGAAGGTGAATTAGCAGTAGGAGACGAGCTTATTGTTGCCGTAGCCAATGATGCGATTAGTCTTGACCCTCATGGTTCGAACGATACCGCTTCAACACATATTCGAACGAATATTTATGATAAGCTCGTGAATCACGATGAGAACATCGAATTACAACCTGAGCTTGCTGAAAGTTTTGAACAGATTGATGATTTGACATGGGAATTCGTCTTACGTGAAGATGTGACATTTACCGATGGTGAACCATTTAATGCTGAAGCTGTAAAAATTAATCTAGAGCGTGTGATTGACCCTGAAGTTGCTTCACCAAAAGCGTTTATGTACGACATGATTGATGAAATTGAAGTTGTGGATGAGTATACAGTTCATGTGACGACCGAGTATCCCTTTGCACCGTTTGCAATGAACCTCACTCACGACGGTGGTGGAATGATCAGTCCAAAGGCGATTGAAGAACACGATAATGGTGAACGCAACTTAGAGCTTGAACCAGTTGGGACTGGAAGCTTTCAGTTAGATGAATGGAACCAAGGCGAATCGGTGCGTCTCGTTCGTAACGATGAGTATTGGGGAGAGCTTCCTGAGATTGAAGCATCCACGTACAAAATTGTTCCAGACCAGTCCACTCGAATTGCGATGTTAAACAATAATGAAGCACACGTCATTGATGAAATTGAGCCTGTCAATACATCCCAAATCGAAACGATGGACCATGCTGATGTTGAAACGGTCGAAAGTACAAGATTGAACTTTATTATCTTAAATAATGATGTGGAACCGTTTGATCAAGTTGAAGTTCGCCAAGCCATTGCGAAAGCTGTTGATACAGACACGATTGTAGAAGGAATTTATGAAGGATATGGTCGTGCGGCTGACGGGCCAATTCCTCCTGGTGTCTTCGGTCATACGGATGATTTAGATAAAAATGATTATGATCTTGAAGAAGCACAAGAATTGCTTGCTTCTGCAGGATATGAAGACGGGTTTAGTACTACGCTTTACGTACGTGACAACGACCAAATCAACATTCAAACTGCGGAATACATTCAAGATCAACTAGGACAAATTGGAATTGATATTTCCATTGAACAGCGTGAGTGGAGTGCGCTTCTAAGTGCAATGGGTGAGGGAGAACACGAAATGGCGATTGCGGGTTGGACGACTGTGACAGGTGATGCTGACAATGCAACATACTCCGTTTTCCATTCTGATAACCAAGGTGCAAATGGGAACCGTTCGTTTTTTGATCACGAAGAAGCAGATCGTCTGTTAGATGAGGCACGAGAAGAAAGTGACCCTGAAGCGCGTGAACAGTATTATGCTGAATTCCAACAAATCGTCTTAGATGAGTCACCGTTAGTGTTTATTGCCAATGATCCATTCCGCGTTGGCATTCATGAAAATGTGGAAGGATTCATTCCATTGCCGATTGGTGTATTTGATATAAGTCAAGTTCGTCTTCAAACAGATCAATAATTAAGATCATGCGAAGAACAAGGAGATCGTGTCCTTGTTCTTTTTTATTGCTAAATCTGGCGAAAGTTTGGTGGAATGTGGGAATCGTGTTGGATAAAGGGGGCTTGTTATCAGAATGATGACATTGATATTTCAAAAGGATTTCGCAAATGTGGTAAAGCCTATAGCATCTTCAAAAAACGTCAGAAAGGGTAGGCGAGTCGATTTTCAGTTGCTATGATGTACTCAGCTAACAAGGAAAGCCAAGCCGTTAGCAATAACGATCCTCATAAAATAGGAGTGTTAAACAATGAATAAGAAACTTCTTTACGGAGCTCTATCAGCAATTTTCTCAGTAGGACTACTAGCAGCATGTGGTGAAGATGCACCAGAAGAAGATCCGGGCATGGACACTGAAGCACCTGCTGAACCAGCACCTGGTGAAGAAGAAGACGGCCTTGAAGATGGTGGCCTCGAAGATGATGGACTTGAAGACGACGGTCTAGAAGATGATGGACTTGAAGACGAAGATCCACTAGGTGAAGAAGACGAAGATCCACTTGGCGAAGAAGATGAAGACCCACTTGGTGAAGAAGACGAAGATGGCGACTTATAATAAATAAAGGACTCTACTGTCCAAAACAAGAAGCGTAAGGAAAATCATCCTAGATTTTCCTTGCGTTTTTTTATGTATCAAGTACTTATTTTTTAATTTATTCCATTCATTTAACGGCTATAGGACATATTATACAAAAGTATGAAGCATCGTTGAGGATTGCTGACAATGGGTATGAGGAAGTCCTCTTATTAGACAGAATGATCGGTTTAATGGTAATACCGCCCTAGACGAGGTTTGTGGATTGGAGATGATCGTGATAACTTTTATGAATGACTTTAGTTGCATAACAACAGGAGGGTTTTAACGAATGAAAAAATTCGCAATGATGAGTGCATTTCTAAGCACTGCTGTCATACTTACTGCTTGTGGAAACGGAAGTGAGGACGAAGAATCAACGGCAAGTCTCGGTGAGCAAGTAGAATATGAAATTATCGGGATCGATCCCGGTTCTGTCATGATGGATACGACAGAAGAAGCACTTGTTCATTATGGCTTGGATGACTGGACGCTTACGAGCAGTTCTGAAGGTGCGATGGTTGCAGCACTTGATACCGCTTACCAGAATGAGGATCCTATTATTATTACGGCTTGGCAACCGCATTGGAAGTTTAATGCGTATGAATTAAAGTTCTTGAAGATCCAGAAGGTGTCGTAACGGTAGAAAATGACGTTCATACTTTAGTTCGTAATGGCTTAGAGGACGACCTTCCTGATGTTTTTCAGTTTTTAGATCAGTTTCAATTTGAATTAGATGAACAACAAGAAGTAATGGCATTGATGGACATTGAAGAGATGAGTGCATACGATGCTGCCCGTGAATGGCTTGAAGACCACCCAGAACGAGTTGAAGAATGGACAGACGGTGTTGGCGAAGGTGATGGAGAAGAAGTTCGATTTGTACTCGAAGCTTGGTCTGATGCACAAGCAGCAACGAACATGGCCGCTGTTATGCTCGAAGATCTTGGTTATACTCCGCATTTAAATGAAGTAGCGGTTAATATGATGTATGCAGGATTAGCTACAGACTCGGCAGACGCACTTCTTGCTTCATGGATGCCGAACCAAACGCCACTCTTTGAAGAATTCGATGGTGATTTTGTAGATCTTGGTCCAAATTCTGTCGGTGCAGTCACAGGGGTTGCGGTTCCGAAGTATATGGATATCGATTCATTTGAAGAACTTCAAGATGAATAGTCATCGATCACGGGTTAGTGCCTCATCCGGTCAACGTATTTGACCGGATGAGGCACTATCTTTTTTTAACATCGAATGTTCAAATGTGCAATACATAAAATTGCCAATGAGGGATACTCTACCCATATTGACTAATAGTGAGGTGTAGAGGTTGGCTATTATTGAATCTGTCGCTACGGCATTGCCAAAACATCCAGTTTCACAAGATCAAATTGCATCACTTGTGCGCGGAGTATTCAAAGATAAATACAGTGATATTGACCGTCTTTTACGTGTGTTTAATAACGGAGATATTGAAGAGAGACAATTCGTCATGCCCCTTGAGTGGTATCAACAACCCCACTCTTTCGGTGACAAAAACAACGAGTTCATTGAACGTGCGGTGGAATTAGGTGCTGAAGCGGTGACGAATTGTTTGCATAAAGCCGAAGTACGTTCAGATGAAGTGGATGCGTTTATTTGTGTGACTAGTACAGGGATTGCAACTCCAACCCTTGACGCGCGAATTATGAATCGACTGAATATGAACATGCATACGAAACGTATACCGATTTGGGGCTTAGGGTGTGCAGGTGGTGCAGCTGGATTATCAAGGGGATTCGAATATTGCCGTGCATTCCCCAATGCTCGCGTCCTCGTTCTATGCATTGAGTTGTGTAGTTTAACCTTTCAAACAGGTGATGTTTCAAAAAGCAACCTTGTTGGAACATCTCTATTCTCTGATGGGGTCGCTTGTGCATTATTGCATGGGACAGACGTCTCGTCTAAGCAAAAATTTATGCCAGTCATTACCGATACACAATCTACGCTTATGCCTGATTCTGAACGTGTGATGGGGTGGGATGTGGAAGACGACGGATTGCATGTTGTTTTCTCCAGAGATATTCCGACGATTGTTTCTTCTTGGCTTGATGACAATGTGATTCATTTTCTAAATTCAATAGGAAAGTCAAAAGATGACATTACACATTTTATTGCCCATCCTGGAGGGAAGAAAGTTCTGACGGCTTATGAAGATGCGTTGAAATTACCAGATGGCAAAACGAACCCTGCAAGAGACGTATTACGAGCTCATGGGAATATGTCTTCTCCGACAGTTCTTTACGTATTGAAATCCATTTTAGAAGGGAACACCGCACCTCTCGATGAAGGCATTATAACCGCGTTAGGACCAGGATTTAGTTCAGAATTATTGTGGGTGGAATGGAGTGAACACGCATGATTTTATTTTTAATTATCATTACGTGGGTCATCTTTCAGAGAATCGTCGAGTTGTACGTTGCCAAAGTGAATGAGCGACACGTGAAAGGTCTCGGAGCGATTGAGTATGGGGCGAGACACTATCCGTACATGGTCGGCATGCACGTCCTCTTTTTTGTGACATTAATTAGTGAAGTCATCTGGACAGGTTTTCAAACTTCCCCAGTTTGGCAACCGTTATTACTCGTATTTCTAGGTGTCCAAGCATTGCGCCTTTGGGCTCTGATGACACTCGGACGTTTTTGGAACACGAAGATTCTCGTATTACCTGATGGACAACGTGTCGCCGAAGGACCTTATCGCTTTATGAAACATCCGAACTATGTGGTAGTCATTTTAGAAATTGTGCTGTTACCGCTGATTTTCCAAGCCTATGTCACAGCGGCTATTTTTTCTGTTGCCAATTTCTTATTTCTTTATTTTATACGCATTCCTAAAGAGGAAGAAGCATTGCGTCATTACCAAAAATAAATGTCGAAAACTGCGATTTTTTACGTCTTCTAAAGGAAGAACAATCATGTTATATTTTGGCGGAAGTCTTAAGTTACGAGTACAGGGGGATCGCCGCCATTGTTTAACGAGCTCATGGAACATATGTGGAGTGTTGTTCTTCTCATTTTTCTCATTAACATCGTTATGTAACTCTTTTGACGTTACGGTTGATCTTGACGCTTAAAGGTTTAAAGATGCTAGCTGCACTCGCAGGTATGTTTGAAATCATTGTTTATGTAACTGGGCTTGGAATCGTGTTAGACAATATGACCTCTGTGTTTCACATTGTCGCATACGCATTAGGATATGGAATCGGTGTAATTATCGGTATAAAAATCGAAGAGAAACTGGCGCTCGGTTACATTACTGTCAATGTCATTACGAAAGAATACGAGCCAGATATTCCGAATTATCTGCGAGATAAAGGGTATGGTGTAACGAACTGGGTGGCGTACGGACGTGAAGGAGAGCGACTCATGATGGAGATCTTAACTTCTCGTCGAAGTGAAAAGGCACTTTATGATACAGTGAAGTTATTGGACCCAAAAGCATTTATTATATCCCACGAACCGAAAGCGTTTTTCGGCGGGTTCTGGGTGAAAGGATTACGTAGATAAGATGGCTCGTAAGAAAACATTTGAAGTCGAAGAAAATGAAACGATTAGCGACTGTTTAGTACGAATCGACGGTGAAGGATATCGCCCCGTTCGTCGAATGGAGAAACCGATCTTTACTGAAGACAGCAACAAGAATGTCACGGTAAAAGAACAAAGAATTGTTTTTGAAGCAGTGTTGAAAGAATAACCTTCTCCCAGTCGAGAAGGTTATTTAGATTCTGTTAAGAAACTTATACGTACTTACAATGAGTAAAGCGACTTCTGAGGCTACGCTTGCCGCGGGCGTTGCTTCAGCTAACAATAAAAGAAGTTCAACAGTCATTGCTTTTAGCAAGGGTGTCGAACCAACCTGCTTTGCAGCCGCCGCATGCGTCTTCGCCACAAAAGCCACTTTTTCATACAATACTTATTTGCAAAAGCAATATATCCAGTGTATCCATTTTGAATTTCCATGTTAGTAGAAGGAGACGCTTTTCTAAACTTTGATAATCACCTTCTCCAAGTGGAGAGGATTATTATCATTTTCAAATGTACTAAATCCGTAAAAAAAGTTAATTATGGATTAGATTGTTCGGAAAAGTTCAGTTAAAATGAGGTGCGACTTTTGGTATACTTGTCATACAACTAGATAAAGAGGTGGGAAGTCATGCAGAATGTCATGGCAAAATTAAGAAAACAACCGTTTATCGTACAAATGATCATTCTCGTCCCCGCATCGATCCTTGGCGCTGTATTGTTTATGACCATCTATGAATGGTTAGTAGCCGCACTGCAATCTTAGTAAAACGCAGATATACACTAATGACTGTTTGAATTTGCGGATGGTTACGAGAAATAGGTATATGATTGATGAGAAGTTGCTCTCAAATGAGGTTTCTGAATACAGGGATAGTTATGATTTCATGGTGATGATTAAGTAATCGCTATGATAAATGGAAAATAGCGTGCAAGAACAAATCCATACATAGTCAATATCCGAACGTTTTATTATTAAAAGATATAAATATTCGACTTTACATTGACAATTAATCTTACACATACTACGATAGAAGAAGAGAAAGGCATTTCATTGATCCTTCAAAAGATACCTCATATAAATTCGAGAATATGGCTCGAAAGTTTCTACCTAGCTACCGTAAACAGCTGGACTATGAGGAGACGATTTTTTTGTTGTGCTTATGGATGTGACATAAGTTCAACACGTCTTCTCCCGGTGCTCGGATGAACATGACAGCGGGCTCTTTGATATGCCTATAGATAGGAGCGTACAGAATGACTGTTGAAGTTGGCGTAATAATGGGAAGTACCTCAGATGAACCGACAATGATTCATGCTATTCAAGTGTTGGAAGAATTACAAATCCCATATGAGAAGCGAATTGTTTCGGCTCACCGAACGCCAGACTATATGTTTGACTATGCAGCAACAGCAAGAGAACGTGGCCTTAAAGTGATTATTGCTGGAGCAGGAGGAGCGGCTCATTTACCAGGGATGGTCGCTGCAAAAACAACATTACCTGTCATTGGAGTGCCTGTACAATCTAAAGCGTTAAGTGGATGGGACTCACTATTATCGATCGTACAAATGCCAAAAGGCGTACCAGTTGCAACGGTCGCAATTGGAACTGCAGGAGCAGAAAACGCAGGACTTTTGGCTGCGCAAATGCTGAGTGTATTTAGTGAAGAGCTTGCACACAAACTAGATGCAAGAAGAGAAGCGAAGAAAAACGAGGTGCTTTCACATCAGGAGGCGGACGTATGATTATTCCTGGCCAAACAATCGGATTTTAGGTGGCGGACAACTCGGTCGAATGATGGCACTTGAAGCAAAAGCGATGGGCTTTAAAGTTGCTGTGTTAGAACCATCAGCCAACTCGCCAACAGCTCAAGTCGCAGACGTTGAAGTTATCGGTGCTTATCACGATCCAGAAGCTGTTCAGAAGTTAGCGGATCAAAGCGATGTCGTTACGTTTGAATTTGAGAATGTCGATGCGACAACAGCTACGATCCTCCAAGAAGCAGGTAAACTACCTCAAGGTACAGCGTTGCTAAAAACGACGCAACACCGCTTACGAGAAAAAGAAGCGTTAGAAAAAGCTGGCTTAACCGTCGCTCCTTACCGAGCTGTTTCTTCTATTGAAGAGTTACGTGCTGCAATTGATCTTCTCGGGACACCCGCTGTGTTAAAAACCTGTCGTGGTGGCTATGACGGAAAAGGACAATATGTCATTCAGTCAAAGGAAGAAAGTGCAAAGGCATTTCACGAGCTTAATCGCGAAGGCGTTGAGCTTGTTCTCGAAGGCTTTGTTTCCTTTGAAAAAGAAATTAGTGTGATTGTGACAAGAAATGCCAAAGGCGAGCTTCAAACGTTCCCAGTCGCAGAGAACGTCCATGAAGCCAACATATTAAAACGTACAATCGTGCCAGCGCAAATTAGTGCAGAGGCAGAGGCGCATGCCATTCAAATGGCTGAAACGTTTGCAAAGAGCATTGACTTAATCGGTACGCTCGCGGTCGAGATGTTCTACACATCAGCTGGTGAAATCTATGTAAATGAACTTGCACCGAGACCCCATAACTCAGGGCATTATACGATGAACAGTTGCAACGTCTCTCAATTTGGGCAGCATGTACGGGCGATTTGTGATTGGCCACTCGTTGAACCGAAACTTTATCATCCAGTAATTATGGATAATATCCTCGGTGAACATGTTGAGAAAACACTTGAAGCATTCCACAGTTCACGAACGCATTTCTCCATTTATATGGAAAGAGTGAAGTGAGAATTGGACGGAAAATGGGTCACGTGAATAGTGTTGGAAAAACAATTGAAGAAGCAATAGATACATCCAAACAATTAAACATACGAACGCATGCAATGGAGGCAGCAAGATGATTGAACGTTATACAAGAGAAGAAATGGGAAGCATTTGGACAGAGCAAAATCGTTTTCAAGCGTGGTTAGAAGTTGAAATCGCAGCATGTGAAGCATGGGCAGAACTTGGTGACATTCCAAAAGAAGATGTTGAGAAGATTCGCGCGCATGCATCGTTTGATGTGAATCGCATTCATGAAATTGAGGCAAGTACACGCCATGATGTTGTTGCCTTTACACGTGCGGTGTCAGAAACTCTTGGTGAAGAGCGCAAATGGGTGCACTACGGTCTAACATCAACGGACGTTGTCGACACAGCGTTGTCGTACTTATTAAAACAAGCAAATGATATTCTTCGTCGTGACCTTGAACGATTTATTGACGTGTTAGGACGGAAAGCCAACGAACACCGCTATACGCTCATGATGGGACGAACACATGGTGTACATGCAGAGCCGACGACCTTCGGTTTGAAGCTTGCACTTTGGTACGCAGAAATGAAGCGTAACTTAGAGCGTTTTGATCAAGCATCAGAAAGTGTTCGAGTTGGAAAAATGTCTGGAGCTGTAGGGACATTCGCGAATATTCCACCAGAAATTGAAGCACACGTATGTGAGCGCCTAGGCTTAGACGTTGCACCAATTTCAACACAAACGTTACAACGCGATCGTCATGCGCACTACGTTTCAACTCTTGCGCTCATTGCGACGAGCATTGAGAAGATGGCAGTAGAAATCCGCAACCTCCAAAAAACAGAAACTCGTGAAGTTGAAGAGTTTTTCGCAAAAGGTCAAAAAGGATCTTCAGCAATGCCTCATAAGCGTAATCCGGTTGGATCAGAGAATATGACCGGCTTAGCACGTGTAATTAGAGGACATGTGACGACAGCATTTGAAAACATGCCACTGTGGCATGAGCGCGACATTTCCCACTCTTCAGCAGAGAGAATTATCTTGCCAGACAGCACGGTTCTTTTAAATTACATGTTAAATCGCTTTACGAAAATCGTAGATGAACTAACGGTATATCCTGAGAACATGAAAGAGAACATGGAGAAAACGTTCGGTCTCATTTATTCTCAGCGCGTACTTTTAACCTTGATTGACAAGGGAATGGCTCGTGAAGAAGCGTACGACCTTGTGCAACCAAAAGCGATGGAAGCTTGGGAAACGAAAGTGCCATTCAGAACGCTCGTAGAAGCGGAACCGAAGATTACCGAAGTGTTAACACAAGCCGATTTGGATGGATGCTTTGATGAAAAGCATCATATGAAAAATGTTGATGTACTGTTTGAACGTGTCGGTCTTTAATACAAGATAAGTCTGGAGGGAAACGGTATGACACTTCTATATGAAGGTAAAGCGAAACAATTATTCACAACGGAGAATGAAAATGAACTCCGTTTGCAATATAAAAATGATGCAACGGCATTCAATGGGGTAAAACACGATATCGTTGAAGGGAAAGGAAGGCTGAACAACGAAATATCAGCACTCTTCTTCCCATTGCTCGAAGAGGCTGGGATTCCAACTCATTTCATTAAACGTCTTAGTGAAACAGAGCAACTTGTGACACCGACGACAATTATCCCGTTAGAAGTAGTGGTCAGAAATATTGCAGCAGGAAGCCTCGCCAAGCGTCTCGGCTGGGAAGAGGGGATCGGATTACAACGATCCATTGTTGAGTTTTACTACAAAGATGATGCTCTTGGTGACCCACTTGTCACTGAGGAGCACATCGCCCTCCTTGAAGCTGCAACTGTCGAACAATTGGAAGAAATGAAGCGTTTAGCTCTCTTAACGAATGAAGCGCTCCTTTCAATCTGTGAATCTGCGAATTTGTTGCTCGTAGATTTTAAGTTGGAGTTTGGGATGACAAAAGATTGTGAATTAATTCTTGCAGATGAAGTCTCTCCAGACACGTGTCGCTTTTGGGATCGAGACACTTTGCAAAAATTAGATAAAGATTTGTACCGCTTTGAACTCGGTTCACTTACAGCAGGGTATGAGACAATATTAGAGCGCATTGGAGGCGTTGTTCATGGTTAACGTGCACGTATACATCACACTTAAAGAAGGCGTATTGGATCCTCAAGGAAAAGCAGTCGAACATTCGTTAACAGCACTTGGATACGAAGGTGTAGAAGAAGTTAGCGTAGGGAAATGGATTCAACTTAAAGTAGAAGATGGAGAAGGATTAGATGCACGAATTACAGCGATGTGTGAACAACTTTTAGCCAATCCAGTCATTGAGAACTATAGCTACAAAGTGGAGCGGGAGGCGACGGTATGAGAGCCGCAGTCATCGTTTTTCCGGGTTCGAACTGCGACACTGACATGTTTCATGCAGTAAAGGATTTTACGGAAGCAGAAGTGGTTGAATTCGTGCCACATACTGCAAAAAGTGTAGCCGCATATGACGCGATTTTTATCCCTGGTGGCTTTTCTTACGGTGATTACCTTCGTACAGGAGCGATTGCACGATTTGCACCTGTTATGAAAAGCGTAAGTGAGGAAGCGGCAAAGGGGAAGACGATTGTAGGTGTGTGCAACGGTTTTCAGATTCTTCAAGAAGCGGGCTTACTTCCTGGGGCGATGAAGCGAAACAAAGATCTGAAGTTCATTTGCCGAACGGTTGATCTGAAAGTCGAGAACAATAAGACGCGTTTCACGTCAAGTTATAACGAAGGTGACGTGCTTCGCATTCCTGTTGCCCATGGTGAAGGAAACTTTGAATGTGATGAGAAGACGTACAATCAGTTGCAACAAAAGGGACAGATTGTATTCACATACGTGGATGATGTGAATGGCTCAAAAGGTCAAATAGCAGGCGTTCAGAACGAAGCAGGTAACGTTCTCGGCATGATGCCTCATCCTGAGCGAGCGATGGAAGCTTGGCTTGGCAGTGAAGATGGACGGAATTTGTTTACGAGTGTTTATCGCAATTGGAGGGAATCGAATGTTGTTACAAATTGAACCATCACCAGCAAAGATTAACCAAGAGAAAATCTATCAAGAGATGGGCGTTAAAGATCATGAGTACGAAAGAATTATCGAGTTAATTGGACGTGAGCCAAACTATACAGAGATTGGCATGTTCAGCGTACTCTGGTCAGAACATTGTAGCTACAAACATTCCAAACCATTACTTCGTCAATTTCCTGTCGACGGTCCTCACGTATTACAAGGCCCGGGAGAAGGCGCAGGTGTCGTTGACATTGGGGATGAGCAAGCAGTCGTCTTCAAAGTTGAAAGTCATAACCACCCGTCAGCAGTAGAGCCATATCAGGGGGCAGCTACTGGTGTAGGTGGAATTTTGCGTGACGTGTTTTCAATGGGCGCGCGTCCCATTGCGCTACTTAACTCGCTCCGTTTCGGTCCACTAGACACACCTCGTGTACGTTATTTGTTTGAAGAAGTTGTCGCTGGGATTGCGGGTTACGGCAATTGTGTAGGCGTACCTACTGTCGGTGGTGAAGTTCAATTTGACCGCTCTTATGACGGGAACCCTCTCGTGAATGCGATGTGCGTTGGACTCATTGACCACAAGAATTTACAAAAAGGAGTAGCCGCAGGTGTTGGGAACACGGTCATGTACGTCGGTGCAAGCACGGGACGTGACGGTATTCACGGTGCTACCTTCGCGTCAGAAGAACTTAATGAAGAATCACAAGCGAAACGACCGTCTGTTCAAGTTGGAGATCCATTCACAGAAAAGCGTGTCTTAGAAGCTTGCTTGGAGCTCGTTCAATTAGACTCTCTTGTTGGAATTCAAGATATGGGTGCAGCAGGTCTGACGAGTTCATCAGCAGAGATGGCGAGTAAAGCCGGATCTGGTATTAACATGAACTTAAATCACGTACCACAACGAGAGAAGAACATGACACCATACGAAATGATGTTGTCTGAATCCCAAGAGCGTATGCTCCTTGTCGTCAAGAAGGGACACGAGTCAGAAATCGAAGCAATTTGTGAAAAGTGGGACCTAGACTATGCTTCAATCGGTGAAGTAACGGATGACCGTAACTTAACGCTTTATTTTGACGGTGAAGTTGTTGCGGATGTTCCAGTCACAGCACTCACTGACGATGCTCCAGTCTATGAAGTAACTTCAACGGAACCACAGTCTTTTAAAGAGAATCAAGCGAAGCAGTGGCAACCAGATACGGTTACGGACTATAACGAGACGCTTCGTGAATTGTTAAGGCGGCCTACAATTGCATCCAAAGAATGGGTATACGATCAATACGATCATATGGTCCAAACGAATACCGTTGTTGTTCCAGGTTCGGACGCTGCCGTTCTACGCATTCGTGGGACGAAAAAAGCACTTGCCATGACAATGGACGGCAACAGTCGTTACATTAAGCTAGACCCTGAAAATGGTGGGAAACTTGCTGTAGCGGAAGCGGCAAGAAACATCGTCTGTTCAGGTGCAAAGCCACTCGCACTGACTGATTGCTTAAATTACGGTAGTCCAGAGCAACCGAACATTTACTGGCAAATGAAAGAATCGACAAAAGGCATGAGTGAGGCTTGTCGCACCCTTTCTACCCCAGTCATTAGTGGAAACGTTCGTTGTACAACGAAACATCTGGGGAAGCCATTTACCCAACGCCAATTATCGGAATGGTCGGTCTAGTTGAAGACACAGACCACATTACGACGCAACAAGCCAAAGCTGCGGGTGACGTGGTGTATGTTCTTGGTGAAGGTTCTGAACACTTTGGTGGAAGTGAACTTCAGCTTTTGCAAGACGACGACTTGTCTGGCATTGTACCGAAGATTGATCTAGCGCTTGAAGGCAAGCGTCAAGAACAAGTGTTAATTGCGATTCAAGCAGGCGTCGTTCAATCTGCTCACGATTTAGCAGAAGGTGGATTGGCTGTTGCACTTGCAGAGAAAGTAATGGGAACAGAACTCGGTTTGAAAGTGACACTGTCAAAAGACGCAAAAACGCTGTTCTCAGAAGCACCTTCTCGCTATGTGTTTACAGTAAAAGCAACAGACGCTAAGCAATTTGAAGCGTTGATCCCAGAAGCTGTCGCTGTTGGTACGGTTACAGCTGACCAACACGTCACGATTGAAGATGAAAACGGGCAGCCATTTGTAAACGAGTCGACAGAAGAACTAACTCGCATTTGGAAGGGAGCCATCCCATGTTTGCTGAAATCAAAGGCTTAAATGAAGAGTGTGGATTGTTCGCGATTTGGGGACACAATGAAGCCGCTCAACTGGCTTACTATGGTCTTCACAGTCTGCAACATCGTGGTCAAGAAGGCGCGGGCATCGTGACGAGTGATAAAGAACAACTGTATGCACATAAAGGAGTCGGATTACTCACAGAGGCGTTTGGACCTGGAGACATTGAAGGGTTAAAAGGCAACCATGCGATCGGTCACGTTCGGTATGCAACAGCAGGTGGAGGCGGAATTGAAAACGTTCAGCCGCTCCACTTTCGTTCCGAAGACGGTGGCATGGCCATCGCTCATAATGGTAACCTCGTAAACTATCAAATACTAAAAGGTGACCTTGAGCGTAAAGGCAGTATCTTTCAGACAACAACGGATACTGAAGTGTTGGCGCACCTTCTTAAACGCCAGAGCTCTACGAAACTTCGTAAGCAGTTGCACGCAGCACTACCGCAACTTATTGGTGCCTATGCATTTGCGGTAATGACTGAAACAGAGCTTATTGTTGCTCAAGATCCACACGGCTTGCGCCCGCTTTCACTCGGTCGCCTCGGGGACGCGTACGTCGTTGCTTCTGAAACGTGTGCGTTTGATATTATCGGTGCGACATATGAACGAGAAGTCGCTCCGGGTGAAATGATTATTTTCGATGAAAGTGGCATGCACTCATCACGTTTCACTGAAGCGGAAGACCGAGCGCTATGTAGCATGGAGTACGTATACTTTGCTCGTCCGGATTCGAACTTAGACGAAATCAACGTCCACACAGCAAGAAAGCAACTCGGAAAGCAATTGGCAGTAGAAGCGCCAATTGAAGCAGACGTTGTTACAGGTGTTCCTGATTCTTCGATTTCAGCGGCAATTGGTTACGCTGAAAAAACTGGGATTCCGTATGAGCTCGGCTTAATTAAAAACCGTTATGTTGGTCGTACGTTTATTCAACCGTCTCAAGAGCTTCGAGAGCAAGGTGTGAAAATGAAGTTATCTGCCGTGCGCGGTGTCGTTGAAGGAAAACGGGTCGTGATGGTCGATGATTCAATCGTTCGCGGTACGACGAGTAAACGAATTGTTCGCCTTTTAAAAGAGGCAGGAGCTAAGGAAGTACATGTACGTATTAGCGCTCCACCAATTATTCGTCCTTGTTTTTACGGTATTGATACGTCTAGTCGTGGTGAACTTGTTGCGGCGAACTTAAGCATTGAAGAAATGCGTGAAATGATGGGAGCAGACTCATTAAGCTTCTTATCCGTAGAAGGATTAAAGTCTGGCATAGGCCGAGACGAGTCACAACCAAACTGTGGTCAATGTTTAGCTTGTTTTACCGATCAATATCCAACTGCAATTTTCAACACGAAAAAAGAACTTGTCACCGTAGGCATGGATTAGGGGGAATTGCGTTGAGCGAAGCATACAAGCAAGCCGGTGTCGATGTAGAGGCCGGTTATGAATCTGTGAAACGGATGAAAAAGCATATTACACGTACAGAGCGACAAGGAATTATGGGAACGTTTGGCGGTTTTGGTGGCATGTTCGACCTCTCACAATTAGAGATGAACGAACCTGTTCTCGTTTCAGGTACAGATGGTGTCGGAACGAAACTTATGCTTGCGTTCCAAGCAGATCGTCACGATACAATTGGAATTGATGCGGTTGCCATGTGTGTAAACGATATTTTAGCTCAAGGTGCGGAACCGTTGTATTTCCTAGATTACATTGCAACTGGCAAAGCAGATCCTGACCGCATTGAACAAATTGTAAAAGGAATTAGTGACGGCTGTGTAGAAGCAGGAAGTGCACTTATCGGTGGGGAAACCGCAGAAATGCCAGGGATGTATGCAGAAGATGAATATGATCTTGCTGGGTTTGCTGTAGGTGCTGTTGAAAAGGCGAGAATCGTTACGAATGAGAATGTTCAAGAAGGAGATCTTCTAATTGCCATCCCGTCTTCGGGCGTTCATAGTAACGGCTTTTCTCTCGTACGAAAACTCGTGAATGACGGTGAACTTAATTACGATTCGGTCTACGAACCATTTAAGCGTTCGCTCATTGAAGAACTACTCACACCTACTCGTATTTATGTCAAAGATGTTTTGCCACTCTTAAAGGAAACCGATGCTGTAAAAGGAATGGCTCACATCACTGGTGGAGGTTTGTATGAGAACATTCCACGTATGTTGCCGGATGGCCTTGGTGCAACGGTAGATCCATCAACGTGGCATCGACTTCCAATCTTTGCGTTCTTGCAACAACTTGGACAGTTGTCAGATCGTGATATGTATGGAACGTTTAATATGGGCATCGGTTTTGTGCTTGCAGTGCGACCTGTAGATGAAGCAACAGTGATTGAGCGCATCGACGGATCCGTGACAATTGGAAAAGTAACAACCAACAACGGTCTTACGGTTAAGGGAGTGACGTCGTGAGGTTCGCCATATTTGCATCGGGTTCTGGAAGCAATGCAGCACGCATTCTTCAAGCGGTACAAAGCGGTGACTTAGAAGGTGTACCACAATTTGTTTTTAGTGATCGTAAAGGTGCCGGTGTTCTTTTTAAAGCAGAGCAATACAACGTTACGGCGTATCAATTTTCTCCAAAAGAGTATGAATCCAAGGAAGAGTATGAAGAAGCTTTACTTAAGCTTCTAAAAGAACATCGTGTGGAATGGGTTGTACTT
This sequence comes from Geomicrobium sp. JCM 19038, assembly GCF_000698125.1. Lineage (GTDB taxonomy): Bacteria > Bacillota > Bacilli > Bacillales > Marinococcaceae > Geomicrobium_A. The sequence continues at coordinate 91,953 of NZ_BAXA01000009.1, forward strand.
GCAGGGTATATGAGGTTGATTGGCGATGTGCTACTTCGTCATTATGAAGGAAGAATGGTCAATATTCATCCATCATTGCTACCAAGTTATCCTGGACTTGATGCAATCGGTCAAGCGATTGATGACGGAGCAACGAAAAGTGGAGTAACCATTCATTATGTTGATCGTGGAATGGACACAGGACCAATTATTGCTCAACAATCACTTTCCATTGAACGAGGAGAAACGAAGGAACAACTCACAACGCGCATTCAGCAACTTGAACATCAACTGTATCCAAAAACGCTACAAAGGGTTTTTAAGGAAGGAGAAGCATACCAATGAAACGCGCAATCATTTCAGTAAGTGATAAAACAGGAGTCGCTTCATTTGCTAAGCAACTGATTGAACTCGGGTTTGAGATTATCTCAACAGGAGGTACAAAGAAGGCGTTGCAAGATGCTGGAATCGACGTAATTGGCATTTCAAACGTCACAGATTTCCCTGAAATTCTTGAAGGTCGTGTGAAGACATTGCACCCAGCCATTCACGGTGGACTTCTTGCAAAACAAAGTGATCAGAACCATATGAAAGCTCTTGAAGAACAAGGAATCTCTCCAATTCACCTCGTTGTCGTTAATTTGTATCCATTTAAAGAAACAATAAAAAAGAATGGTACAACATTTGAAGATGCAATTGAAAACATTGATATTGGTGGTCCTGCGATGTTACGCGCATCAGCCAAAAACCATGAAAGTGTTACGGTTGTAACAGACCCAACTGATTACGACGTTGTTCTTGAAGAGCTTTCAAAAGGAGAAGTGAGCGGCACGACGAGACGTCGTCTCGCAGCGAAAGTGTTCCGTCATACCGCAAGCTATGATGCGTTGATTGCTGAATACTTAACGAAAGAAAGTAATGAGAAATACCCGGAAAGCTTAACGCTTACATATGAACGTAAACAAACGCTTCGCTACGGGGAAAACCCTCATCAAGAAGCAGCGTTCTATGAGACGGCACTTCCAGCTAGTCCATCTCTTGCAAATGCCGAACAACTTCATGGGAAAGAACTTTCGTATAACAATATTAATGACGCAGATGCAGCGCTTGCACTCGTATCCGAGTTCAAAGATACAGTTGCAGCAGTTGCTGTCAAGCATACAAACCCTTGTGGTGTAGGGATCGCTGACACGCTTGAAGGCGCATTTAATGAAGCGTATGAAGCAGATCCTGTATCGATTTTCGGAGGAATTGTCGCTGTAAATGAAACGATCGATAAAGCGACCGCTACAAAGTTGGCAGACATATTCTTAGAAGTGATTATTGCTCCAGACTATAGCGAAGATGCTCTCGCAATTTTAAAGAAGAAAAAGAACATCCGTCTCTTAAAAGTGAACAATACGACGAAGAAAAACGACGTTCAAACGATCACATCAGTTCAAGGCGGCTTACTCGTTCAAGACGAAGACCGTTCTGGCTTAAATGAGGCAACGGTAGAAGTTGTAACAGAACGTAAGCCAACTGAAGATGAGTGGAAAAGCTTGAAACTCTCTTGGAGCGTTGTAAAACATGTGAAATCAAACGCCATTGTACTCGTGAACGGAAACCGTACTGTTGGCGTTGGCGCAGGACAAATGAACCGTGTTGGCGCTTGTGATATCGCTGTTAAGCAAGCAGGAGAATTAGCAAAAGGCAGTGCACTCGCATCAGACGCATTTTTCCCGATGAAAGATACGGTTGAAAAAGCAGCTGAAGCAGGTATAAAAGTTATCATTCAACCTGGCGGTTCCATCCGTGATGAAGAGTCGATTCAAGCTGCTAATGAAGCAGGTATTGCAATGGTTTTCACTGGTATGCGCCACTTTAGACACGCTAGGAGGAATGATGATGAACGTTTTAGTTGTAGGTAACGGTGGTCGCGAGCATGTCCTTGCTTGGAAACTTGCACAAAGTAAGCGCGTAGAAACGGTCTACGTTGCACCAGGAAATCCTGGTATGGAAGACGTTGCAACGTGTTTAGACGTGGATATTGCAAATCACGATGAGCTAATCCAAAACGCAAAAGAACTCAACGTAGAACTTACCGTAATCGGGCCGGAAGCACCGCTTGCTGCAGGGGTTGTTGATGCGTTCACGGAAGCTGGATTAGCCGTGTTCGGACCAAGTAAAAAAGCAGCACTAATCGAGGGTAGCAAAGCGTTTGCCAAAGATTTGATGAAACAGTACAACATCCCAACTGCGAACTATGAAGTGTTTACTGACTTTGAAGAAGCACTTCACTATACAAAAACACAAGGCGCACCAATCGTCGTAAAGGCAGACGGTCTTGCTGCGGGTAAAGGTGTAACGGTTGCCGTGACTCTAGACGAAGCGGAGTTAGCTCTTCGCGACATTTTACTTGATGATGCATTTGGCACTGGCGCTAAAGTCGTGTTAGAAGAGTATCTTGAAGGTGAGGAACTGTCGATCTTAGCACTTGTTAATGGTGACACTGTCGTTCCACTTGCAGAGTCTCAAGACCATAAGCGAGCGTTTGATGCTGATCAAGGCCCTAACACAGGTGGGATGGGAGCTTATTCTCCGGTACCACACATTGATCGTAGTGACATTTCTAAAGCGATTGAGACGATCGTAAAGCCAACCGCACAAGCGATGATTAAAGAAGGGACACCATTTACTGGCGTTTTATATGCAGGACTAATGATGACCGCAGAAGGTCCGAAAACAATCGAGTTCAACGCTCGATTTGGAGATCCAGAAGCACAAGTTGTTCTGTCACGCATGGAAAGCGACCTTGTTGATGTCATTCAAGCGGTATTAAACGACGAAGAACCAGCGGTCCATTGGTTAGAAGAAGCCGTTGTTGGTGTTGTACTTGCAGCAGACGGTTATCCGAGTAGCTATATGAAAGGACTACCTGTGCCAAAGCGAACGAGCGGAGAGGTGTTCTACGCAGGAGTTGAAAGAGGTTCCAAGGGGCTTACGAGTAGTGGAGGTCGTGTGTATATTGCCATGGGCAAAGGTTCATCATTGAAAGAAGCACAAGCAAACGCCTACGAAAATGTAGATTCGTTAGATACATCAGGCTATCATTACCGAACCGATATTGCATACCGAGCGCTATAATGATCGTGAAGAAACCACCCTTTTGAGGGTGGTTTCTTCGTAGGTTTTCTTTAGAAATATTAGAGTGAAGTACTTACCAATAACTAAGCGGCTGTTGTGGCTACGCGACAAGGTAGGTGTCTCTAGCACCAGAGCGGTCGCTTCTAGCACCAAGGTGGGTATCTCTAGCACCGCTGTAAACACGTTCTAACACAAAAATGCTAAGTTATGGTCCATAGACTTCTAAAAGCAAGAAATCATGAAAATCATTTATCGCTCATAATAAATTCTACCTTGTCACCACGGTAGTTCAACTGTTTACATCGTAAATCGAAGCTCGTTCGATAGGTTTAAATTTATAATTAGCGGGAACACCCTTTGTACAATCAAAGGGAGTGAAGCAATCATGTTTAAACACGAAAACAAGTTGTTTATTAACGGTGAATGGATTGACTCAACAAATGATGAAACAATTAACGTAATTAACCCTGCGACTGAAGAAGTAATCGGTACAATTTCAGCGAGTACTAGCGAAGATTTAGATAAAGCTGTGCAAGCAGCGCGCGATGCTTTACCCGCATTTTCTAGAACGATTAAAAAAGAACGTATTGATTTATTAAATCGAATCGCAGATGAATATGAGAAGCGCAAAGATGAGTTTATTGATGTGATGACACTAGAACTTGGTGCGCCACGGACAATCTCTGAAAACGTTCATTATGAAATGGGACTCGCTCATTTTCGAACGGTCGCAAAAGCATTAGAAGACTATTCGTTTGAAGAAGAGCGTGGAGGTCATACGGTCGTTAAGGAATCAGTCGGTGTTAGCGGATTGATTACACCTTGGAATTTCCCGACGAACCAGACGTCAACGAAGATTGCTGGGGCAATTGCAGCGGGAAGTACGATTGTTTTAAAGCCATCAGAAGAAACTCCGTATGCAGCGATTATGCTTGCAGAAATTATTGAAAAGGCAGGAGCACCAAAAGGTGTCTTTAACCTCGTAAATGGAACAGGTGATACGATCGGTGATGGCATTAGTTCTCACCCTGACATCGATTTCGTGTCGTTTACCGGTTCTGGATCAGTAGGAACGAAAGTAATGGAAAATGCATCACAAACGATTAAGAATGTCGCACTTGAACTCGGCGGAAAATCTCCACTCTTCGTTTTGAAAGATGCCGACCTTCAAAAAGCAGCAAAGTCCGCCGCTCAACACATGATGCTCAATAGTGGACAAGTTTGTTCGGCTGGAACGCGAGTTCTCGTTCCAAAAGAAATGCAATCAGACTTTGAAACGGCGTTAGTCAAAGCGTTAGATAAGTTTAAGATGGGTGATCCACAAGATACAGCCAACTTTACTGGACCTCTTATTTCTAAGAAACAATATGATACGGTTCAGTCTTATATCAAGAAAGGTCAAGAAGAAGGTGCTCGCCTCGTAGAAGGTGGGGAAGGAAAGCCTGAAGGCCTTGAAAAAGGCTATTATGTGAAACCGACGATCTTCTCAGATGTATCAAATGATATGGTTATTGCCCGTGAAGAAATCTTTGGCCCTGTAACGGCGATTATTACGTATGAAGACATTGAAGAGGGTCTTCAAATTGCTAACGATACTCCGTATGGCTTAGCAGGTTATGTAATTGGAGAAGACGAGAAGTCATTGAAATATGTTGCAAGCAACATCCGTGCCGGACAAATTACAGTAAATGATGCCATAACGGATCATCTAGCGCCATTTGGCGGTTTCAAGCAATCTGGAATTGGTCGTGAGTGGGGAGACTTTGGTATTGAAGAGTATCTAGAAGAAAAAGCAATTATGGGAGTGTAAATGAACAACCGAAGGTCATCCCTTCGGTTGTTTCTAAGCGAGGTGAAAAAGTGGAGCGACACGTCGTTTTCTATGATGCTACGTGTACACTATGCCAAGGGCTAAAACGAATGATGAAGAAGTTGGATTGCAATCAAAACGTCGATTGGTACCCTGTTCAAGAAGTTAGTAATAAGACGAAAAGGCTGGCAGCGCAATTTAAGGATATGGAAAAAGAAATTTACTTGTTAAGTAATGCGAAGACTGTGTATATCGGGTATAATGCCATTCGAAAGCTTTTGATTACAATACCGGTTACAAGGCCAATTGGAATCGTTTTATATGTACCTGGTACGCGTCTCATAGGGCAACCGGTTTACCGATTTGTTTCAAACAGGCGCCATCGTTGGTTCAAAACACTGCCTTACAAATAAGCATAATAAAAAGTGCCCCGAAAGGGACACCTAATTATTGAACGTCTAGCCATTCGTCAACCGTTTCACGATTGTCGTCGATCCATTTTTGAGCAGCTTCTTCTTCTCCCATACCCTCTTCAGAGATGTAGAGCATGACTTCGTTCATATCATCTGTTGTCCAATAGAAGTTATCAAGAATTTGGAAAGCGACTGGGTCGTCTTCTTCTAAGCCTTCGCGTACGATTGTACGAATTTCACCGTCTTCTTGGAAGATTCCTTTTGGATCTTCAAGAAACTTTAAATCGTGCGTATTAAATTTCCAGTGTGGTTGCCAAGCAGTGACAACAATCGGTTCTTCATTTGCAATATGTGTTGCTAGTTCTTGAGTCATTGCAGCGTCGAAGCTTGTCTGTACGGTTACATCATCAATGCCGTATTCTTCTAGAGCTTCTTCAGTTGTTGATACGACCCCAGCACCTGCATCGATACCAGTAATTTGACTTACGACAGAACCATCAAGTTCTTCAATTGAATCGATGTCCATGTACGTTGGTACTGCAAGACCCGTTTGAGCGTTTTCAAGATTCGGTCCAAGATCAACGACATCATCGCCAAATTGTTCATAGTCGTATTTCATATCATCTGGTAACCAACCTGCAACGTGAGCGTCTGCGTCACCAGAAGCAACACTTGCCCACATGACTCCTTGCTCGACCGTCGTAATGGTCGTGTCGTAACCCGCTTCTTCTAGGACGAGTTTCATTACGTTATTTGATGCAACTTCAGAATCCCACGTTACGTATACGAGTTCAAGCTCGCCACCTTCTGTAGCCGATTCGGTTGTTTCCCCTTCTTCGGTTGCGCCGGCATCATCATTTGCGGCCTCTTCATCTCCATTCCCGCAAGCTGCGAGCATGACTGCGCTGATCCCTAATAAAGAATGCTTCCAATACTTCATAAACTCTCTCCTTCAAAGAATTTCGTTTGTTTAATATTATTTAAATGTTGTTTATAGGTTATCATAAATATTGGTGAAGTCAAACAATAAGGTATTTGTCACAAAACGTAAACTTGCAAAGAAGAAAACTCAAAGCTATACTAGTTTTGAAAATGTTTTATATGTTTTAAACAAAAGGGGTGCTAGCGATGTCTGATCATTCAGCAGCTCAAGAAGAACTAGAACAAATTCATGCTCTTATTAAAAACGGTATTGCCGATACAATGGATATATACGGAGTGAATCGCTCTGTAGGCCAACTTTATGCAACGCTGTATCTAAGTGATGAACCGATGACACTCGATCAATTAAGAGACGAACTTGGCATGAGTAAAGGTAGCATGAGCCTAGGTGTAAGAAAACTTCTTGAAGAAAAGATTATTCATAGAGTCTATCGAAAAGGCGAACGTAAAGACCTGTATCAAGCAGAGCAAGATTTTTTCCAGTTCTTTATCTCTTTCTTTACCCGTCGTTGGGAAAGGGAAAAGAACGTGAACTTGTATGCTGTTAAGCAGGCACAGCCACGTTATCAAGCATTAATGGAAGACCCAGACACACCAGAAGATGTTCGTGAAGAAGCAGAACGTCACTTTAATAAGATCAACGACTCAATGCAATATTATCGTTTTCTTGATATTCTCGTTGAAGAATTTGAAGAAGGCGACTTGGCTCAAAAGCTTCTTGAGCGTCATAACAAAAGACAAGCATCTGAATCGTAACGCATAAAGAGCGAGTACCTATAGAGGGACTCGTTCTTTTTATATTGTGCTTACGGCTAGGAATGCCCTCAGACTGCCAATCTTATAAATTATAATCATTTCCTTTGACAGTTATTTTGAACGGTGGTAAATTATTATACATAGAACGTTTAATATATATTAAATGAATTGAAGGAGAGTGAGTTCCTTGGAATTAAAAATGTACATTAATGGCGAATGGACCGAATCGGTGCATGGCGCAACGAGGGACATTATTAATCCGTTTAATCAAGAAGTGATTGCAACGGCTACAGAAGGAACACGTGAAGATACAGAGAAAGCAATTCGTGCTGCACGAGTAGCATTTGATAAAGGAAGTTGGAGTACGACACCAGCGAGTGATCGTGGCAAGATTGTCGGTCACATCGGTCGTCTAATTAGAGAGAATGCGTTGGAACTAGCACGGCTAGAGACACTTGATACAGGAAAGACGCTTGAAGAGAGTAAGGGAGATATGGAAGACATTGCGAATGTCTTTGAATTCTTTAGTGGACTGGCCGACAAAGATGGCGGCGAAGTCATTGAAAGTCCAATTCCTGATTCGACGAGCAAGGTTGTACGCGAACCTATTGGTGTATGTGGTCAAATTACACCATGGAATTATCCATTGCTCCAAGCAGCGTGGAAGCTTGCTCCAGCGTTAGCAGCAGGGAATACACTCGTTATGAAACCAAGTGAAATTACTCCGCTAACAACGGTTCGTGTCTTTGAACTGTTTGAAGAAGCAGGGGTACCAAAAGGTGTTGCCAACCTCGTTCTTGGAACAGGTCAAGAAGTAGGAGCGCCACTATCAGAAAGTCATGACGTTGACCTAGTGTCCTTTACAGGAGGAATTGAAACAGGAAAAACGATTATGAAATCAGCAAGTGATAACGTAAAGAAAATCGCGTTAGAGCTCGGTGGTAAGAACCCGAACATCGTGTTTGCAGATGCAGACTTTGACACAGCAGTGGATCAAGCGTTGAACGCAGCCTTTTTCCACGGAGGTCAAGTGTGTTCAGCAGGATCACGCTTATTAATAGAAGAATCATTGCACGATCAATTTGTTGAAGAGTTAATTAAGCGTGCGAGTCACATTACGCTTGGAAATGGATTTGATGAGTCAACAGAGTCAGGTCCATTAATCTCAAAAGAACACCGTGAAAAAGTGGAAGGCTACATTGAAGTAGGTGTGAACGAAGATGCAACGCTCGCTCTGGGTGGAAAGCGTCCAGAAGGTGAAGCACTTCAGAATGGATTCTTCTTTGAGCCGACTATTTTCACAAATTGTACGTCTGAAATGAGAATCGTCCAAGAAGAAATCTTCGGTCCTGTCATTACAGTCGAGACATTTACAACGACTGAAGAAGCCATTGAAAAAGCAAATGATACAATTTACGGTCTTGCTGGTGCAGTCTTTACAAACGACATCGATCGTGGTGAAGAAGTAGCCGAGCGCCTTCGAATGGGTACGGTCTGGATTAACGATTTCCACCCATACTTTGCACAAGCCCCTTGGGGTGGTTACAAGCAATCAGGGTTTGGTCGTGAATTAGGAAAGATTGGACTCGAGGAATATACCGAAGTCAAACACATTTTTAGAAATAAAAAACCGGCAGCCGTTAACTGGTTCCAGTCATAATAAAGGAGAGATTATAGATGAGTATGCACATGAAAGTAGAAGCGATGTTAGGGTATCACACGTTTGAAGTACCAACAGCAATTAAGCACGGAATCGATTCAATTCAATATTTAGGAGAAGAAGTAAAGAACCTTGGTTCTACAAAAGTAATGCTCGTTACTGACCCTGGTATTTACAATGCAGGCGTAACTAAGCCGGTTGAAGAAAGCTTGAAAAGCGCAGGCGTTGAAGTGGCAGTCTTTAACAAAGTTGAGCCAAACCCTCCAACAAGATTGATTGCTGAAGGATCGAAGTTTTATGAAGAAAACGGTTGTAATGGTTTAGTCGCAGTCGGCGGTGGTTCATCGATGGATACGGCTAAAGCAGTTGGTGTTGAGGTAACACATGAAGGATCAGTACTTGATTATGAAGCAGCTGAAGGAAAGAAACCTTTGGAAAACCGCGTTCCACCACTTGCAACAATTCCTACAACAGCAGGTACAGGTTCAGAGGTTACACAGTGGGCAGTCATTACGGATGAAAAGCGCGAGTACAAGTTCAATACTGGTGGTCCTTTAATCGCTGCACACGTAACGATTATTGACCCGAAACTTCACGTTTCTATGCCTCCACACGTAACAGCAATGACGGGGATTGACGCTATTGCGCACGCAGTAGAATGTTACACAATGAAGTATGCACAACCAGTTACGGATGCCGTAGCACTTCTTGCGATTGAATATGCAGCAACGTATATCCGTCGCGCATTTTCCGATGGTGAAGACCTTGAAGCTCGTTACGGAATGGCTCAAGCAGCGATGCTTGCTGGACTTTCTTATGGTAGTGAATCAGCCGGTGCGGCACACGCAATGAGTCAATCACTCGGTGGAATCGTTCCAGTTGCACACGGTCAATGTGTGGCTGCAATGATGGGACCTGTGATGGAGTATAACTGGAAAGGTGCACCTGGACGCTTTGCTCGTATTGCACAAGCATTTGGTATTAACACAGCGGACATGACGACAGAAGAAGCTGCCAAAGCTGCTGTGAACTACATGTACGAGCTCGTTGAGGAGCTTGAAGTGCCAACACTTGAGGAACAAGGTGTTGACCCAAGCCAAGTTGAGCGTTGGGCAAAAGCTGCAATGGATGACCCGCAAACTGTAGGGAATCCAAGAGACTTGACGATCCCAGCGTATGAGTGGATCTACAACCGTTGCTTTAACCGCGTAGAAAAAACGGTATAATAAATAGTAGGAACCAGACACTTGCGAGTGTCTGGTTTTCTTGGTTTAAAGCAGACAATTTCGGGCGTGGAATTGTAAAATGGCATAAAGCCTAATAATAATCTCATTTTTTTACAATAAAAAGAATTTCTTCCTAAATGTTTAAGGATATACTACGAGGGAACTAGTCCTTTGTATTACTTAACATCACAGGAGGATTTACATCATGAAAAAATTCGGTATGGCAGCATTAACAGCAGTAGTTGCAACAGGACTTGTAGCATGTGGAGATACAACAGATGATGAAGGACAAGATACAGTAGAAGTACCTGCAGAAGAAGAAATAGATACAGATGATCTAGAAACAGATGAAGACGATACAGACATGATGATGACACAACAGAAGACACAGATTCACAAGAAGCTGCTGCTGAAGACTGGTTTGAAGAGCTTAGCTTCGAGCAATTTGAATTAGACGTTGAATATGGTGAACAAACATTTATGGTTGATTACGACTACAATGATGGTGAGCCTCAAGCAGTCATCGAAGACAACCGTTATGATGAAGCTGGAGAGATTCAAGGCGAAGAAGCACTTGATGAACTCGCAACAATTCTTCCTGAAATGAACATTGACGACCAAGCTACTGAAGAAGAATTAATTGAAGAAGCGATTATGGCCTTCGAACTTGACGAAGATTATGATGAGATCGAAGTTGAAGTCGAATTCTTTAACGACGCTGACATCGATGCAGATGATGAAGACGAAGACGAGAATAACCTATAAGTAAGTGCATAGTATTTACCGTCTGTTCCTATGGAACGGGCGGTTTTTTTATGTGAGAAAAACTTTTTTGCAAACTAAACGAACAAAATGCCGATGCTAAACGTAGTAGTTATGAACAGCTCGAGAGGAGAGGTGAAAATGAATGATCTGAAAAAGGCGAAGAAGGGCGATGAAGCAGCTCTTGCGCGCGTGCTCCTTCACGAATACGACTTCGTTTTTCATTATTTACTCAAGCTCACCCTCCATCCGTCGATGGCGGAAGACTTGACGCAAGATACAATGGTAAAAGCCATCGAACGGTTTGCTCAATACAATGCCAAAAAGGCAAAGCTGTCTACGTGGCTCATTCAAATTGGAACAAATCTTTGGCGTGATGAATTACGAAAAGAGAAAAGAAAGCAACAATACCAAAGTCTACAGCAACTTGAATGGGAAATGCGACATGAACCAACAACAGAGTGGATTGCCGTCATAGCGGAACTAGAGAAATTAAAACCAGAGGAACGCATTCCCGTTATACTAAAACATTATTATGGATATGGATACGATGAGATCGCATCCATTATAGGTGCACCTTCAGGAACGGTGAAATCGAGACTTCATAGCGGGATGAATCGATTAAGAAAGGAGCTCACACATGAATGAACAACGATTCAAACTTGACTTAAAGCAATTGGATCAACTCGAACCTAAGAACAAGCCATCACAAATTGAAATGATGCTTACGATTCAAGCGACGAGAAAAAGGCAGCGGAACGAACTAATCTTCTTTTTCGTTGTTGCATTCATCGTTGTGGCGAGCACTGTCCTTCTTATGGTAAAAGCTCCGGTCTGGTTTATTCTGCTTCAAGCAGTAGTGATGGTGATGGCTTTGGTTGGCTTCCTTTCAAGAAGGAAGGTGTACAGTCGTGCATTATAACTTAAATGAGTTGCCATATTGGTTGTTGATCGTGATCTTTGTACTGTTATTTGCACAAGCCACCTTTTTATTTATTCATGCAAGACGAAACGGACGGATGCATTGGTTCTGGGGGATCTGGGGAATGATTAGCGCCCCAATGCCTATTATCATTTACCTTATCTATATAAAAGTATTTATCCCTTACCGACAGAGGAGGAATAGCAATGCCTGATTTATTTATGCTCGTTTTACCATTGATTATTATTGAATTTATATTAAAGATCATTGCGTTTATTGATTTGTATCGCCGCGAATCAACATCGTTACCGAAGTGGCTGTGGGCGCTTATTATATTATTCGTTAATACGATCGGTCCGATTCTTTACCTCGTGTTAGGAAAGCAACGGAGGCAGATCACATGATTGCTATGAGTAAGATTAGTAAACGTATCGCAAATAAGAGCATTGTTCAGGATGTGAGTTTCTCTTTAAAAACTAACCAAATTACAGCATTGCTCGGAAAAAACGGTGCAGGCAAAACGACGATCTTGCACCTGCTTGCAGGCATTATGAGTCCGAGTGATGGAAAGATTACAGTGCGAGAACGTACAAAGATCGGATTCTTGCCCCAATATCCCGTTTTTCCAGATTGGATGACAGCTTCGGAATACGTTGTGTATAGCGCACAGCTATCCGGATTGTCCAAGCAACGAGCAGTGGAGAAAGCCAGTAATTTTTTAGATATCGTCGGGCTGGAAAAAGCAAAAGGTGAATCAATTTCAAAATTTTCAGGCGGAATGAAACAGCGACTCGGTATAGCTCAGGCTGTCGTTCATGAGCCGCAAGTGTTGTTGCTCGACGAGCCAATGAGTGCGCTTGACCCTGAAGGAAGAAGTGATGTACAAACGTTATTACAAAAGTTTAAAGAAACGATGACGATTCTTTATTCAACCCACATTTTACACGATGCAGAGCAGCTAGCTGAAGACGTCTTAATGTTGCAAGATGGCAACGTTATTGCGCATCAACCGTTGCAGGAACTTCTAGGAAATCTCCCTTCACAAGGGGTTATTATCGAAACGAGCAAGTCCCTTGAGACGTGGGCACAGCATTTTAATCAACAATTTCCGAGCGCAACGATTGAAGCAGACGCAATATTGCCAGAGTGGAAGGTAAAGACGCAGAACGTATCGTTGTCCAAAGTCTACTAGATCACCAACTTGAACTCGTTCGTTTTCAAAAAGACCGACCAACCTTAGATTCCTATTTTAAGGAGGTCACAAGCCGATGAAACTAGTAATGATCATCAAAAAAGAGTGTTTAGAGACGTTCAGAAGTCATCGCTGGCTTTGGTTACCTGTATTCTTTCTGCTTCTAGGATTAATGCAACCACTTACGTCGTATTTTCTCTCGGACATTCTTGAACAATTCGGAGGATTGCCAGAAGGGGCAGTCATAGAAATCCCTGCACCATCGGCTGAAGAAGTGTACGGTGCAACGCTTGGACAGTTCACGCAATTAGGGACGATCGTTCTCGTACTCGCCTTCATGGGAAGCATTAGCGAAGAACGACGGAGCGGTGAAGTGAAGATGTTGTTACTCCGACCGGTCAGTTATGCATCGTATTGGTTCGGGAAATTTATCGTAAATTCAACTGTCATGACAGTCAGCTTTTTACTCGGAATTGGAATCGCACTCTTTTACATTCAACTATTGTTTGAGCCGATTCTCATGCCAGCGTTGTTCGGCTCGCTTGCGATGTATTGGCTTTGGATGTTGTTCATCATTGCTGTAACGACCACCTTTAGCACACTTATTAAACGACAAACTGTCGTGGCAGTTTGTTCGCTTATTGTTGTCTTTGGCATGCAGATGTTTGCTTCCATGTTTACATCAATTGCATCCTGGACCCCAGGTGCGTTGCCAAATCTTGCCGTTGCAATGGCAACAGAAGAGATTGTGCTCCCGATTGCAAGCACAATCTTGAGTATCATTCTCGTCGCTTGGATGAGCGTACTTTATATGAAAAAGACAGATTGGCTTTACTAGTAAAAGAGACTTGTCCATAGGGCAGGTCTTTTATTGTGCGATAAGTTCAAGAGCAAGAGCGTGGAACAAGAGAGCGGGAGCGCGGAACGAGACTCACTCAAAGCCTCCTCCCCACACGAAAAAAGGAGAAAGCCACTGACCTTCTCCACCAAACGCTTTTACATGAAAAACACGGCAAACAACGTGCTAAGCAATAACCCAAGGATGACGGGTAGAAAGCAAACGCGCACGAGTGTCTGAACGTTCACTCTCGCTACCCCTGCAACGGCAACGAGGGAGGACCAGGCAATGAGTGTACCGCCACCGACCCAAATGGCTCCCATTTGTCCGATTGCTGCAAGGGTTGCAGCGTCGACGCCAGTGACGGTGCCAAGTGCACCGGATAAGGCACCGGTTAGTGGTAAACCAGAGAATCCTGAACCATCTAGACCCGTGATCATTCCGATGAGTAAGATTCCAAAGGCGGCAAAGACGCCGTGTTCTGGGATGAACTGTTGGCCTGATTGAACGAGATCGAACAGGAATGCGGGAGCAGTCTCTGTTTGTAAAATATTTCCGCTAAATTCGTCACTCCCGAGGAAAAAGAAACCGGCAATCGGAATGACTGGGCCCATCGCTTTGAAAGCGAAAAGGAAGCCATCGACCATACAATCGCTAACGTTGTCGAACACTTGCTTAGGTTTGTAGAACACGCTGGCAAGAAGGAGTAGGATAAGTGCGGCACCTCCGATTAACGCTGCACCCGAACCACCTTCTAGGCTAATGTCGGTAAAGAATGTCGTATAAAGCATGTAAAGAATGATGATTAGGAATGTAACAGGAACGACGATTGCAAATAGTTTTCCTTTCCAACCGATGGATTCACGATGCTCAATTCGTTTTTCACCCATCCACTTCTTAAGGTGAGTAGCACTCGGCCTTTGAATTGTTTTTCTAAGCATTAGATAGGCGATTCCAATGGCTACTATCCCTGTAATTATGGATAAAACGAATGCGCGATCAGCGACAGCTTGAATGTCGACACCAGCGGCGGTTGCACTGAGCATTGGTGCAATTTGAATGATGTAGTCACTCGATAACGCCATCCCTTGACCAGCAATCGCAATGGCAGCAGCCCCCGCAATAGGTGGTAAGCCTGCTCGAATTGCAACAGGTAATAAGAGCGCCCCGACGAGTGGGACCGCGGGTGTTGGCCAGAAGAACAATGAAATACAGTACGTGACAATAATGATGACATAGTAAGAAATGTGACCATTTGTCATGATTTTACCAAACGGTTTGATCATTTGTTCATTGGCACCAACGACCTCGAGTCCTTGTAATAAGGCGGTCATAATGGCGATAATTAAAAAAATGCTAAACAGCTCACCGGCGGCGACGAGACTGGCAGTGAAAATCGTCTGCAATCCCATTGTTACAGAACCGGTAAAAACGAGTCCGATGATAAACGTCATCACAATGGCAGGAACGACGACGTTTCTTCTAAGAAGCATCGTTAAAATGATGAGTAAAATCCCTGCAAAGTAGATCCAATGAGACGCTACGATATCCATATTGAGCCTTCCTTCATTAAAAGAATACGATATTGTACGTCAACATAGGCGGAGTGTGTGCGGTTGATACAAAAGTTTTGTTTTGACAAATAATACGAAAACTTCCAAAATTAAGGGAGGGGTACGCTGGAATTTCTATGAGAGATGTCCTTCCGAAGATTGTTACATTGTTGTCACGCTCTTTTATAATGGAAAGTATGAAACTATGGTAAACTAAAGGAAACTAATCGTAGACAACATTTAGAATCTACATCAATATTACAAAGCAGGTGATTGTTATCCACCCCCATCATTCATTGTGGAACAAAAGAGAGAAAAGAAATCAAATTAGTGTCGTGCGTGGAGAACTTGCACCATCGAAAGTCATAACAAATGCCACATTTCTAAATAGTGGGCGTAAAGCTTGGACAAAAGGAAACATTTGGATTTACGGGGATCGAATTGTCTATGTCGGGAAAGCGCTTCCATCAAGTGACGAGAATACGGAATGGATTGACGCGAGTGAACGGTACATCGTACCAGGTTACATTGAGCATCATGCTCACCCATTTATTGCTTATAACCCATCCACTTTTGCGGATTATGCTCTAGAAAGAGGAACGAGCACAGTCTTTAATGACAACTTAATCGTAATGATGAATGTTGATAAAAAGAAAGCGCTTACTTTAATTTCGGAAATGAACGAAGGGCCGTCTTCCCTTTATTGGTCTTGCCGAATTGATCCGCAAACGGAAACGAAAGATGAGCATCAAGTGTTCACACCACAAGCGTTAGAAGATTGGTTGAATCACCCCCTTGTCGTGCAAGGGGGGGAGTTAACGGGATGGCCGAAGGTCATTTCTGGTGATGATACGCTTCTTCATTGGATGGAAGAAGTGCTAAAGCGCAACAAACGAATTGAAGGTCACTTGCCCGGAGCTTCAGAGCGAACACTTGCTCAGCTTGCAATTTTAGGGGTTACAAGTGATCACGAAGCGATCTCAAGTGAAGAGATATTAAAGCGGTTAGATGCTGGATATACGACAACGTTACGCCATTCTTCGTTACGTCCAGATTTACCAATGCTCATCAGTGAAATTGTAGAGGAAGGCGTGACGAATTTTAACCGTTTCTTGCTTACTACGGACGGTAGTACACCGCGTTTTCATGAGCCTGGCGTAATGGATCAATTAATACGCATCTGTATTGAAGCAGGTGTCGATCCGATTGCGGCTTATGAGATGAGCTCTTATAACGTAGCGAGACACTATGGAATTGATGCACATCACGGCATGATTGCACCAGGTCGACTTGCGCATTTGAATTTCTTAGAAGCTGTCGATACGCCCGAACCTGTATCGGTTATTGCGAAAGGGGAATGGATCGTACGTGAAGGTGAGCGCGTTTATGAAGCGAAGCCGTTTCCTTGGGAGAACTATACCGAGAAATGGCAGCCGGTGTCTTGGGATTTAAGTGATGATGATTTGCACTTTTCAATGCCGATGGGAATTCACCTCGTGAGTTCTGTTCTGCTCAAACCGTACCACATTGAAGTGGACGGAGCCGTTGACGATTTAAATGCGTCCCATGACGAGAGTTTCTTTGCGATGTTTGATAAAGAAGGCAAGTGGCGCATGAATACAATCATTAAAGGGTTCTCATCGAACATCGATGGATTGGCGACATCGTTTTCAATTACAGGCGATGTTACATTGATCGGTAAAAAGAAATCAGCCATGAAGAAAGCCTTTGCAGTGCTCAAAGAACAAGGTGGCGGTATTGTCATCGTTCAAGATGATGAAGTTCAATTTCAGTGGGCGTTTCCACATTTCGGTGTGATGAGTGATAAACCGATGGAAGAAGTCATTGAAGAGCACAAGCAGTTTGAAAGTGTTTTAAAAGAGGCGGGGTATCCGTTTGAGGATCCGCTTTATAGCATTTTCTTTTTCTCGTCGACACATCTTCCGTATGTAAGGATGACTTCCAAAGGAATTTATGATGTTCATAAGAAAAGCGTGCTATTTCCAACGATAATGCGTTAAAATGGTAAAGGAATAGAGACATTAATTCTGATGCAAAGGGGATGGGGAGAAGATTGCTGTTAGACAAGTAGCCACTATGGGGTTGCTGATAGTCTCTATGCTCACCGCCTGTAGTGTAGGGCTTGGTGAAGATGAGCCTAGAGACGACACCAATGAGCTAGACCCTAAAGATATGCATCAAGACGAACAACAAGATGTAGACGTTTCGAGCGAGGAATCTGAGTCAACTGAAGAAGTGACCTTAGAACCATCCACTGCACGTCCAGTTGCAGTCGTTGTAAGTAACGATCGGGCAGCACTACCTTAGTCGGGTTACAAGAGGCTGATGTCGTTTATGAAGTATTGTCGGAGGCGTCAATTACACGGTTTGTTGCCGTGTATCAAAGTGAATATCCAGAGCGAATTGGTCCGATTCGTAGTGCCCGTGAAGCATTTATTGATGTGGCTCTCGGATATGATCCATTGTTTATCGCACACGGATTTAGTCCAGGTGCTGAGGATAGGTTGTATAGTCAAGAGATTGACCAATTGAATGGGATGGATTATGATGGGACGTTGTTTGCTCGTGACAGTGAACGGGTTGCGCCACACAATTCCTTCGTTCGGGTAGATGAACTGTTAACAACAGCGAGTGATCATGGTATGAATACTGAAATGACAGTTGATATTCCATTTTCATTTGCAGAAGATAACTTCCAAGGGGAAGTTGCCGAACAGATTGTCGTTTCTTATCAAGATGCTAATTATGCGGAATATCGATTTAATGAGAACGAAGATGTGTACGTGCGTTATAATAATGGCGAACCTCTCGTTGACGGTGATACGCTGGATGCTTATGAGGTAGACAACCTCTTAATTGTTGAAGCGCCTCATGCAGTCATTGATGATGCAGGTCGCCGCCACATTGATTTTCTTAATGGTGGAGATGGGCTACTCATTCGAAATGGTAAATCTCAAGAGATCCAATGGAAAAATGAGAACAATCAAATCGTTCCGGTAGACGAATCATTAGCATTAGGAAACACATGGGTCAATATCGTACCTTCATTGCAATCGGTAACAATATATAGTGATTTAGAAAGAGAGTGATTATGTGCAGATCGATAAATTACGAGGTAAAGAACTAGATCAATTATTCCAAGCGGTGTTGTCACTCAAAGATTTAGAGGAATGCTATCAGTTTTTTGATGACCTTTGTACAGTAAATGAAGTGCAGTCGCTTGCACAGCGATTAGAAGTCGCTCGTATGTTGCAATCAGGCAATACGTATCATAAGATTGAAGTTGAAACAGGAGCAAGTACTGCGACAATTAGTCGTGTGAAACGTTGCTTGAACTATGGTAACGATAGTTATCAAATGACGCTAAATCGTGTTCATGGTACTGAAGTTTAATCAATTAAATGATCTAACTTGAGCTTTTATTCTTATTGAATAAAAGCTCAAGTTTTTTATTTTCAAAAAATTATTGACGATTAAGTGTATCAAGGGTATAGTACAGATAGGTTAAGTGTATGAGTCAATTAATACATACAGGTTATTAAGCATTGATAGTATAGAAGGAGATACTCTAATGAACATTTCGTTTAATACGAGAGATCCGGTATATTTGCAAGTCATTCGCCATGTGAAGTTGTTAATCGCACGTGGGGAGCTTGAGGGTGGAGATACGATCCCATCACGTAGGGAATTGGCGACATCGTTAAAGATTAATCCAAATACAGTTCAACGGGCGTATAAAGAAATGGAGGAAGCACAATTGATTCATACGGAACGGAATAAGCCGAGTACAATTACGTCGGAGCAAGAGATATTATCGAATGTTCGACGAGAATTGTTACGAGAATCAGTTCATCAGTTTTTAGAAGAGATTGCTCCGCTTCAACTGTCAATGGAAGAGCTAATGAGTCTCGTTGAAGAAGAATACTCGTCGGTTCGAAGGGAGAATGAAGATGATTGAGCTGAAGAACGTATCGAAGCGGTACGGTCGAAAACGTGTCATGAATGACATCTCGTTCACCGTTGATGCGGGTGAAATCACTTGTCTAATTGGATTAAACGGTGCCGGTAAAACGACGTTATTAAAAGCGATTATGAATCTAACACCATCTCAAGGAAGAATTACAGTAGGTGGTAAGAAGGTGACGTCAAAAACATATCAAGACATGGTGTTCGTACCCGACGTGCTTCCGATGCCAAGGAATATGTCGATTCAAGAGTGTTTAGATTTTATGAATCATTTTTATAAGAAGTGGGATGAAAAGGCTGCAAATGAACTACTACAATTCTTTCTGTTAAAGAAAGAAGAACGCCTTCGAGGCTTGTCAAAAGGGTATTTAATGAGGGTTAATTTGTTACTTGGTATTGCTTCTGGTTGTAAATACTTACTGATGGATGAGCCTCTTTCTGGTATCGACATTCTAACGAGGGAAGCATTAGCGAGTTGTTAACAAGTGAATATGTGGACAAAAAGGCGATCTTATTTACGACACATGAAATTGCTGAGATAGAGACAATTATTGATCGTGCGGTATTTATGAAGGACGGCATGATCGTAAGCGATTATTACGTGGAAACGTTAAGAGAAAAAGAACAAAAGTCATTACTTGATAAAATGCGGGAGGTATATGTGTGAATTTTTTGCAATTGTTATTTATTGAATTTAACCGCATGAAATGGTTTTTGCTCATGTTGGTCACCGTCGTTTTTGGTGCGCAATTCTTTTTTTCGATGATCACACCGGGGCGGCTTGTTCGAGACATTCAATTGGATCGCATCTCTGCATATGAAACGTACAATTTTTCCATGGTACTTGCATCCGACTATTATTTATTCACCGTATTAATCCCAACGATCGTTATCTTTCTTTACGTTGCGATTATTTGGTATCGAGATTGGTTTGGTAAGGGGACGTATATGCAACGGTTACTTACGTTACCGATCAGACGGATGACCATCTTTTATGCGAAACTTACGACGATTGTTATGGTTGCGTTATTATTTATTGCACTGCATTCTTTATTGTTGCCACTTCAACAGCTGACGTTTGCAGCATTGTTGCCTGACCAGTTTTATTCAGGAAATGCAAATGTAATTACACTGATCCAAATGTCTTTCTTAGAAGTGTTTTATTGGCATAACCTTATAGACTTTATTTACGTATTTTTAATTGGCATCACGCTCATTAGTCTCATATTTACAGGTGTTTTAATTGAGAGAGCATATCGCTATGTTGGACTCGTAATGAATGCAAGTATAGCTATTGTCTTATTTGTACTTTATATTCAATTAATTGAAGCCTCGATGAGTTTTTATAGTCATGAAATGATGTGGATGATCAGTGGAATAATTGTTATTTTACTCACAGTTTCACTTGTTATATCGACCTTGTTATTGACGAAGCGGATGAGTGCTTAAGGGAGTGAGATTCGTGAAAAAAGCAATCCCAACGCTAATCATTATTGTTCTTATTGTCGTTGGTTTTAGTTCATATGCCATCCAAATGAGTGCTGCTCTTTCTGAACGCCCGTACTTAGAGCTTGAGAATGAGGAAGGCGATCGTAGTGTCTTGGAAGGTCTTGTCTTCACAGGATATGCAAGCCACTTTGATGAAGAAGTCTCCTATGCGATTGATGGCGAGACGAGCTATGAAAGTACAAGTTCATTGTTTAAGAATTTAGGAACAGCAGGAAGTGTGCATCCAGAACTGGCAGAGCGTCACCCGGAGTTTGCGCGGAATTTGCACGGTCCGTATCATGAAGATGAGAATTTCATCGTCTCAGCAAGTTATCAAATTGTCAGCAATGATTTAATGGATTACCACATTACGCTCAAGTTTCTAGATAAACAGTCAGAAGAACAATGGGAGCTTGAAATACCGTTCGAAGATGCATCATGGGGATGGGTGGAGAGCATCTATTTGGATCAGACAGACGTTCATGTGATCGTTGCGAAAGAAGAATGGGAGGAGCATGATGAGACCGCTTCAAGAAGTGAACATCTCGTTATCGATGTGAAACAATCACAAGTGGTAGACCGTACGTCGTTTGAAGGTTTAATTCAACCGTCTGCAACTGAATTAGAGCAACAAGTACTGATCCAATTGGAAGAAGAGTTAGTTGTGTATGATATGGTCAATCAAGAAGTTGTCCAATCGTTTGAAGCGCCTGAAGGAGCGAATTCGTATACGTTTTACTCATATATGCTAAGTAATGAGCGTCTCTATTATTACGATCATGAGCGGGAGAGCTTCATGTATGATGATGGCGGAGAATATAAACCGCTCGTCGACATTGATTCACTGAATAACAACTATTTATATCATCATTCGTTTGTTGGGGAGTATCTTTATTTACTTTTCAACCATTATGAGACATTGAATGTTACACATCTGTATGTGATTGATCCTATCACAAACGAAGTGGTTTACTCTGGTGACATTACGACAGAAAAAGAACCACCGATTGAACTATACTTTTATGATATAAAAAAGCAGGAAATGTAATGAATGTCTTCTTAGTGCAAAAGCACTGAGGAGGCTTTTTTTGTGTGAAAGATTGTATAAATGAAACAACTGGATGGTGTTCCCTCTAAAGCGTGGTGATGGAATTGTTGAGTCACATAAGCTTCTATTGTAAACTTATCATACGTCAAATGATAATAGGTGAAAGTATGTATATCGTAACATCAACTGTAACTGTGCCTCGTGAGAAGACTGAAGAGGTTATTGATATTTATAAACATCGTTCTAGAAAAGTCGATCAAGCAGCGGGCTTCCAATCGTTTCACCTACTTCAAAATGATAAAAAACCAGAAGAACTAACCGTTCATTTAATTTGGGATTCTAAAGAAGACTATATTCGTTGGGTCAGTAGTGATGAATACAAAGAAATTCATGAGCTTGAGAAAAAATACCCTGATCAAGAGCTCGCTTCAATCTCAGCTAAGGTCGGCATGTTCTCAGTGGTGGCAACATGAATGAAGTGACAAAAAAGCAGGTTGCACTTGAGATTACGAAAGAAATATATCGCGACTTCCCTGATCTATGGGCGAAGTTTGGTGAGAACGGCCGTTTTCGTACAGAGGAAGATAACTTGCATCATCTTAATCATTTAGAAACGACATTGAAAATGAATGATGAATCGTACTTTCTTGATTATACGGAGTGGTTAAACCGAGTGCTTACGAGTCGTAATGTAGGTACTCATCTCATTATTGACAATTTTGAACGGTTGATCCGGCATTTGCGTCATTATGGATCAGAAGAAGAACAGAAGGCGTACACAGGTTATTTAAAAAGCGCCATTAATCAACTACAAGATTAATTGCAAAAGAGGTGTTGACCAATTGCATGAGTATGTAGAGAAGTTTACTGAATATGTATTAGCTGGCGATGATAATCAAGCTAGTCGTCTCGTTGACTCAGCGATGGCTCAATACACGAAAACCGAAGTGTTCGAGCAACTGATTACACCTGCAATGTATAGAGTTGGCACACTTTGGGAGGAGAATAAAATATCGGTAGCGGATGAGCATTTAGCGACGGCAGTTGTCGATATGATCATTACGTCTCTTGATCAAAAAGAACCTCAAGAAGAAGCACTACCTGACACGGGTAAAGTTTTACTTGGTGGCGTTGAGGCAGAGGAGCATTATTTAGGACTCAAGATGGTTAGTTCAAGGTTCAAAGACTATCGATGGAACGTTCGATATTTAGGACCGAACTTACCACTGAGCCACCTTCACACGATGGCACAAATGTGGAAGCCAGATGTAATCGTACTATCTGTTGCACTTGCGTACCGTCTGCCGTCAGTTACAGAATATGTTGATGCGTTTTCGAAGTTTGAGCACCAACCGACAATCTTAATTGGAGGACGAGTGGCTCCGAAGCTACAATCGACATTTTTAGAGTACAACAATGTATTCGTGCTTGAAGGGTTAGATGCACTGGATCAATGGATTGAGACTGGGAAGGTAGGAAGCGTACATGCAGGAACAAAGTAACAGTCACCTTCCTCTTCCATCTTTTAAAATTGATAAAAATTACGATATTTTGGAGCGCTCTACTGAAGCTGTTAAGCATTTTAAAGCAGAGCGTTCCTTTTTAGCGATTGTTGATCAAGATAGCGTAAGTAAAGTAAAGCATTGGTTGCAACCTGAACATGAACAGATGAGGATTGAGGTGAATGTGTTCACCGTCGATGGAGAACTCATTCTCGTTGATCTTTATGTTGGTTGGATTAGCGAATTGCATGCAGAAGTACTCGTCGTCAAAAAGGACGAAGCGTTCTCGAGAGTTATGAATCAACTCGCTCAATTGCGATCAAGGTTACAAGATACGAACATGCAGCTTATGGTCGAGAAAGAACGGTTAGAAGTGACGATGGAAGAGAACCGTCAATTGTCTGCGCCGTTTATTACGTTAAACGATGACGTAGCACTCGTTCCGATGTTTGGAGATCTTGACGATAAGAAGATACGATCTGTAGAAGACAAATTGCTTAAGCAAATTTATGAAGATAGTGCAGATTATATTATTTTTGACTTTACGGCTGTGGGAAAGATTTCGGATTATGGAATGGTCGGGCTTAAAAATATGCTTCAATCACTTTCCGTTATGGGGATGAGCGTAACGATTGCAGGTGTTGATCGCTCAGTCGCAGCTTCTTTTCAACAATTTGAAGTTCAGAATTGGAATTTAACGTTTCAACATTCGTTGGAGAGTGCGTTAAAAAGCATGAATGTCACGCAATAAATGCGGAGATTCATGCTTTTTTTATTGCACTTTAGTCGTGGTTTAGTGACAATGCATTTATGGGTATAAAGAATTATTGGTGATCTAAAAATAAAGGAGATAAGAACTATTGAAAGTGAAAAAAAATAAGGTCATGCTCTTTTTTACAGGTTTTTTCATTGGTCTTCTATTACTTGTCATGGTTTTACATCGAGGAGTTGGTTGGCTAGATCGTTACCTCATGTTAACAGGAAGGGCAGGCAGCGGAGATTCCTCGCTAGTCATAACCTTTTTGCTAATCCTACCTGTTGTGTTTTTTATTGTCGCTTTATTGAATTATATTCGCTCAAAAGAGCATGACCTTATTGAATGGTTTGTTATGCTTTCTCTTACATTCGGAAGTATAGCATTAATGCTGTTGGCGATGGGCTTGTTGAATATCATTTTTCGATTTTTATGGTACTCGCAGCTCTTGCTTATTATGAGCACATGCGGTTGTTAATTGTGAGTACGGTGATCTTTGCATTGCAACATGTTATCGGTTATTTTGCATTCCCAGAATTAATATGTGGAACTGGAGATTATCCATTTTCCTTGCTGATGATTCACGCTGTATTTTTACTTGTAACTTCAGGTGTATTATTGACTCAAATTCGGTACGTAGTCAGTTTATTGCAGATGTGAAAGAAATTGATGACCGCCAACAGAAGATGATCAAATCTCTTGTAGAACGCGTAGCAAGAACGTCAGAAGTTGTAACGTCGAATGTTGAGAAATTGGACAACTCTTCAAAGCGTTCAACAGAAACATCACTAAAAAATAAAGAGTCATTCTCACAAATGGAAGCGGGCGCTTCAATCCAAGTCGAGAATGCTGTGCTTAGCCAATCAGCATTAAAGAATGTGGAAGACCTCGTAAGTCAAATAGTACAAACAGGCAAAGAATCAGAGGCGATTGCAAGAGATGCGAGTCACTCAGCGACTGCAGGTTCTACGTATATGAGTGATTCAATGATGCATATGGCTGGGATTGCGAATCATATGAATTACATGTATGAGCAAATGACGAGTCTGAACGAGAAAATGAAGGAAATTGGAAGGGTAACGGAGTTTATTACGACGATTGGAGAACAGACAAACCTGTTATCACTTAATGCATCAATTGAAGCGGCAAGAGCGGGTAAGGAAGGTAAAGGCTTCTCGGTCGTTGCCAAAGAAATGCGCCGTTTGTCTGAACAATCAAATGAGAATGCGCAGATCATTGTGAAGATCATTTCCCAAATTCAATCTGAGACGAGCGAGTTAAATGAACGTATAACGAAAGCACAAAAAGAAAGCACGTCTGGACTTAGCCAATCCGAACAAACGAAACAATTATTTGAAAGCATTGCGCTTAAAGCGGAAGAAGTGCATGAACATTTGCTACAATCGTTGCATCATTCGAACACCATTCATACGGAAACCGAAAAAGCGTTAGAAAACGTCGAGAGTATGACGAGCGTGACAGAGCAGTATCGTCAGACGATTAATGAAAGTGCTGTCGTTTCAGAGAAAGAACGGAACGATCGCCTTATTATGGATCAATCCATTCATGACTTAAAGCAACTGATCTTAAATCTTCATGATGACTTAGGGGAGTTACGTGCACAAGAGCTTTGAAGAAGGTGGGATTCAATTGTTTGAATCAATTCATCGTGCGATCCATAACAAAATAATCCCTGGAGCGGTCGTTGCAGTCGAAAAAGGCAGTAATCGTACCATTGAAGTTTTTGGGAAGAAACACCCTCGTATTAATGACGAGCTGATGAGGCGAGATACGCAATTTGACATTGCGTCTTTAACGAAAGTTGTCGCAGGTTTGACGGTTGTTTTTCATTTGATTGAACGTGGGCGATTGCAATTAAACCAACCGTTTCCGAGGTGTTGACTGATTGGACAGATCCTCGTGTTACAATCCGGCATTTGTTGCAACATACGTCAGGTTTAAAAGCGGATCATCCAACGAAGTATGAAGGATTTAATCCTGAAGAGATCTATAAGGATTTGATGCAATCACCGTTACAATCGACTCCAGGAACAAAGAGGGTCTATTCAGATCTTGGCATGATGCTCTTGTATTACGTCTGTAGTAGTGTGATGGATATATCTTATGAAGACTATTTTCTACACCATGTTGCAAGACCACTCGGCTTTAAGGACACTACGTATTTACCAAACCGATTGGAACCGATCGCGGCTACAGAGTATGATTTCGCTCGTGGAGTTTATAAACACGGGATTGTGCACGATGAGAAGGCAGAAAGAATGGGTGGTGTGAGCGCCCATGCAGGGTTGTTCTCGACGGCATCAGATCTACTAACGTTTTTATCGATGATGAAACAAGACGGAGCGAAGCTATTTGATGCAGCCTTATTCGAGAAGCGAAAGCTGGACTTGGCTTTGAAGTGGCAGGTACGACGTATCGTCATACTGGATTTACCGGGGTTCACATGTGGGTGATGATTCCCTTGATCTTCGCGCAGTTTTGCTAACGAACCGTGTCCACTTTGGAAGACAGGTGTCTATTCAGTCGCTTAGGAAACAAGTTGACGATGCAATTAAACAAAAATGGGCATCTGCTACGAGCGATTCACCCACCCGAAACATAGATTATGAGTAATTGAAGTTTTAGGAGGGTTCGCATGTTTCCAAGACGACCACCAAAATGGCACCATCCGTTTCCGTTACCTGGTCCAATGAAACCAGGTCAAGAAGTGATTGTTCCTGAAGTGTTTACGGTCCAACATCAACACGTAAAAAATCACGTATTCAAGCACGTTCCTGTCTATCCAGAGACCTATAACGAAGTATACGATCAACAAGTCATTCATACAAATTGGCCTCCCCATCTTCAGCCCCATCCGCCTCACCCTCGGAGAAGGCCATTTTTCTAATGAAAAACTGTCAATCTAAGTAGATTGGCAGTTTTCTTTTTCAATGAATAATAGATGTCTTGAATAGTCTTCGCCGCCTATAAAGCTGTTGATGTATACTAGTAAAGACAAAAAATTCTGTACGAATCATCACGTAAAGTTGGGGGTACTGGCATGATGGAATCATTTAAAGTAGAGGTTAGCCAACATCGGGGATCATCGTATGAAGTTGGTATGCATTTAGGGCAGCAAGTGAAAGGGAAGAAGATTGTTGACGTTTATGAATCGATTACTCGTCAACAAATCGATATTGATGAAATGAAAGCATTGTATAAGACGTATGCTCCTCATTTACTTGATGAACTGGAAGGGTTAGCAGAGGCATTAACATGGCCTTTTGCAAGGTGGCAACTTGTTTCAGTGGGTATGATATTCCGAAAGTAGAAGCAATGGGATGTTCTACGATGATGTCAGGCTCGTATTATGTTCGCAACTATGATTTCTCTCCTGAATTGTATGATCATCGATTCGCATTGAGCGATCCGAAAGAAGGGTTCGCAACGGCAGGTTATCCATTGCAACTACTTGGAAGGCATGATGGAGTTAATGAACATGGCCTTGTCGCTGGCTTTCATTTCGTAAGTAACGCTGATTACCAAACTGGAATCTCTGCGTGGACCGCAATTCGAATGGTACTGGATACGTGTAAGTCCACTGAAGATGCCGTTCATTTATTGAAGGCGATTCCACATGCAGCTTGTTACAATTTCTCGATTGCAGATTCTTCTGGTAAGCAAGTAGCCGTAGAAGCAACGCCAACGACCGTGAACGCACGGCATTCAACAAACGCATTAGCTTGTGTCAACCACTTTCAAACTGAACCACTTCAAACCGCCAATCGAACGAACATTGAAGGCTCAAAAAAGCGAAACGAATACATTCAGCAACTTATAGAGAAGAAGGTATCGTTTACCGATGCATTTCGATTGTTTTCAGTGAAAGATTCGCCTTTATTTTATACGGATTATGAGCAGTTATTTGGAACATTACATACATTTGCCTATGAGTTTACGACTTCGCGTGTTGTTACGTGTCCGGCTGGCAGAATCGATGTGTTGGACTTTATCTTTACTGACTGGATCAATGGTGAGAACCTACGCTTGGATCACGTATTAGGGGAGCGTTGATCTACGACAAGAATTGTGGATCGAATCCTCTCTTGATACAAGCATCTTGCGGTTTATGGACAGCGATTGCACGTTCGGAGACTTTTAAGACATCAAAACGAAGCTTAAAAAACTCAAACGTTACCATGCCAGTTGTACAATTCAAGAGAATATTTACAGTGTATCCACGACCGACAATGCCTTCAGCAGATTGATCTAGCTCATCGAAATTAATCGGTTCACCTGTGAAGTTTTCGAAGGGCGGTTCATAACCACCCTTCGTTTCATCGAACGACCTGAGATCTAAAATTAACCCACTAATAAATAGCAATATAGCGAATGCGCCAATGGTGGCAAGTAGATAAACACTTGATTTGCGTACGAGTTTAACGTAGTGGTTCATCGTTGTACCTCCGTTCGATTTGTTTAAGATCGTTTTTGGATCTTTGCTTCTTAAAGCGGTACCCGACACCCCAAACCGTTTCGATTTCATCAAAGTCACTATTGTTAATCGAGAGTTTATCGCGAATTTTTTTCACGTGCACGGTAATTGTCGTAGGATCATTAATTGCATCCATTTTCCAGATTCGTTCGTAAAGATGCTCTTTCGAAAATACTTGCCCAACGTTTAGGACAAGAAAGCTAAGTAAATCAAACTCTTTGGCACGGAGTGCAACTTCAGTGCCATCCACCTCGACCGTGCGTGAGCTATGATCGATAAAGAGCCGTCCAATTGTCGTTTGATCGCTTGAAGGTTCGTTCATGGACGTAAGTCGTTCGTATCTTGCGACATGTGCCTTAACTTTGGCGACCAATTGGTTAGGGTTAAACGGTTTAACGATATAGTCATCCGCTCCTAAGCCAAGACCCCGAATAACATCAATATCTTCAGATCGTGCAGTGACCATAAGAATGGGCACTTCTTTCACATTGCGAATCGATTTGCAGATTGAAAAACCATCGATCCCCGGTAACATGACGTCTAACACAATAAGGTCATAGTCATTAGTTAAAGCAAGTTCCAGTCCGTCTGTTCCAGAGTGCTTCATCTCAACTGTGAAGCCGTTAATTTCAAGGTAATCTTTTTGTAGTTCAGAGATGCTTTTGTCATCTTCAATAATTAGAATTCGCTTCATCCTCATTCTCCTTTGTCTCAATCTGTTGAGCGATGGGCAATGCAAAAGTAATGGTCGTTCCTTCGTTTATGACACTGTGAACATGTACGCTTCCACCATGAGCATCAATGATTTGCTTTACAATCGCTAAGCCAATTCCACTTCCATTACGTTCAGAACTTTGAGATGCTTCAGTACGATAAAAGCGATCGAATAAATATGGAATCTCTTGTTTCTCGACTCCAGATCCGTTATCAGTCATTGCAATTGATACATACGAACCGTCTAACATGGCAGACAGTTTAATTGTTTTATTTGCTTTGTTCATGAACTTCACGCTATTGGATGTGATATTTACGAACACTTTATAGAGTTGATCACGATCAGCAACGACCATCGTTGTTGGATCAATTTCCAGTTCTGCTAAAAACGTAATGTTCTCATACTCTAACTCAAATGTTTCTTTTATATCATGTAGATAATGAGTAAGGTTAACGTTTTCAAATTGAAAAGGAATGCTGTTCATATCTAATTTTGAATAGAGGAACAGTTCATCGATTAATTTATCCATTTCTGTTGATTTAGAATGAATGATTTGCATGTATTTCTCTAATTTATTCTGATCTTCTGCAACGCCATCGAGTATACCTTGCACGTGACCTTGAATCGATGTGATTGGTGTTTTTAGATCATGAGAAATGTTGTTAATGAGTGCTTTTCGATTGGCTTCATAGCTTTCTTGAATTGCTTTAGACTGTCGCAATTGAATTCTCATGTTCTCAAATGCAGCCGCAAGTTCGCCAACTTCATCTTGACGGGTGATGGCTGTTTGCTGATTTAAATCCCCATTAGCAATCGCTTGAGCTGAAGTGTTAAGTTTTTTCAAAGGTAGAATAATATGCTTTGAAAAGACGTAAGTAATGACAGCATTTGTTAGTAAATAAACAAAGATGAAACCCGCGATAACGAAAGGGACAACTTGTGTTAAAAAGGCGTCTACAGGTGATAGATCCAGTGTTATAAAAAGTGAACCGTGACGATCATCATCAAAATAAAAATCTGAACTTACATAAGCCCAAGAATGATCACCATTACGCAAGTAACCTTGGTCATTTAGTAGACCATCATGGTTTGGTGTTTGACGGGTGGGAAGCTGAGGCAAATTGGGTTGATCTTCGTTAAAAGTCGTATGGATAATTTGATCATCTCTTCGTACAACAATGTCGATTTGGCGATGGTTAAGCATACCTTCAAACTCAGAAATAACCGATTCATTTAATAAAGCATTAGGGTCTGTAGAAGCGATTTGTTGTAGGGAAGACACAGCGACTAGTTCATCATAGAAGAAATCCTCTACAGTACCGTTCTCAATGCTATAGAACTGTTTCATATCATCAATGTTTGTAAGAAATAATTGAAAAAGAAGGTGAAGAAAGAGTATGAATAATCCGATTGGAATAATCGTCATGAGTACGTAGGATAAGAGTAGCTTAATTCGTATGGACATGTCGTGCTCTCCCTTCACTTTGCTTACTTCTCCATTGTAGTTGAAATGGAGTGGAATCATTTATCTTTTTGACACTTCCTTTTTAGTAAAAGGAAACCACCAATTCCAATTTCCAAGTAGTTTCATCGTAGCAGGTACTAAGAACAAGCGAACGATTGTTGCATCAAGTGCAATGGCAAGTGCCATCCCAAGCCCTAATTGTTGCATCGGCAATACGCCTGCAAAAGCAAATGAACCAAAAACAACGACCATAATAAGCGCTGCTCCAGAAATCATTGGAGCGGTTTTTTCTAAGCCAATCGCAACACTTTCTTCGTTAGACAAACCTTTTTGATATTCTTCTTGTACTCGACTTAACAAAAACACTTCGTAATCTGTACTCAGGCTGAACAAAAGACCGAGCAATAAAATCGGTATAAAGCTCTGAATAAATCCAAAATCGCCAAACCCGAAAATCGTTGAACCGAGCCCCCATTGGAAAACAACAACGAGTATTCCATACGTTGCTCCTAATGAAAGGACGTTTAAAACAATGGCTTTCAAAGGTAATAATAAACTTCTAAACGTAACGACTAAAACGAGAAATAAAAGCATTAAGGTGAACGTTAAAACCATCGGTAAACTTTCATTTAATGATTGGCTCGTATCCATTCCTTCTGCAGTTTCACCACCAACATAAACCACATAGTCTTCACTCGTTGCTAGGCGATCTCGAATGTCTTGCACGATGGCACGATTCGTGTCGCTAGAAGAGTGATCGGTTGTAATAACATCAAACACGGCAAGTTGATTGTTCTTGCTTACGTGTCGGTTAATCAACATCCAGTCATCTTCATGTAACGCTTGTTGATGCTCATTTAACAGTGAATGAATCTCAGATGCTTCTAAGTTAGGGAAGAATGAAAATAGAGAACTGACTTCTTCAACGTCTGGAATATTTTCCAATTCTTCGTTTAATATAGAGAGTTTCTCGAGTAGTTGTGGTTCGGTAATCACGTCATTTTCTATTGCAACAACGACTTGAATTGGGGAAGCAAACCCTACGCCAAAGCCTTCTTCTAGATGAGCTAACCCATGCCGAACTTGTGTCTGTTCAGGCAGCATACGGGAGTCAGGCGTTGACACTTCTAATTCAAGTGCGGGTACGGCCATAGCAAGAAGCAACATAATTGAAGCAACGAGATAAACGACGGGGCGCTTCATGACGCGATGCGCAAGTCGATACCATTTGCCTTCACCTGTGGATCCGTCTCGAATGGACAAAAAGGGAATTTTCCATGCGTTAATTCGCGTACCGATTAATGCCAAACAAGCAGGTAATAATGTAAGACTTGTTACCATGAGGAAGAAGACGACAACGATTACGCCTAAAGCAATTGAACGAACAGCGGCAATATCAACGAGTAGAATTGCAGACATTGCACCAATAATAGTCAATGCAGAGAACAGTATGGCGTGCCCTGCTGTACCCATTGTTTGTGTGACAGCTTCGGCGACTTGATTAGACGATTGTTCTAACTGTTCTCGGAATCGTTTTATGAAAATGAGGGCAAAGTCAATGCCTACACCGATGCCTAACATGAGGGCTGCATCAAGAACAAAGATCGATAACTCGATCCATTGAGAGAACCAATAAAGCACGCCAAGAGATGTAACAATTGAAAAGCTCGATAATACTAACGGCATTAGTGAAGAAACGACGGAACGAAAGACAACCAATAAGACGATCAAAATGATAGGCAAGGCGTATAAATGAGCATTCTCTAACCCTTGTTGGCTTAGCTCATTCATCTCTGCCCAAAATGCTGGTGCTCCTAAAATTGTAGCTTCAAAACCATCCGTTTGAATAGAGCTTGATAAGCGTCCTTGGATATCTGCTAATACGTTTTGCGCGAAGCTTCATCAATGTTTAGTTCAATAAAGCCGATACTTGTCTGACCACCGTCAGAAACGAATAGATCTTGTAGATGCTCTGGGGCGTCGATCCACGTATAGACACGATCAATCTCTGCTTCACGTTGCAGTGACATGGAGCCTGCTCAATTGCCTCTGTATACACGTCTGAACCGACTTGCTCTGTTTCATGATTGATTACGAGTGTTAATGATGTTTCATCTCTAGACTCGAACTCTTCAGATAGTCGCTCAGACGCGAGGTTAGAATCAGAACCTGGAACACCCCACCCACCTCCAGTGAGGTGCTCACCGATCTGTGAACCGTAATATCCCCCGAATGTAAGAAGAATTAGCCAGAAACTAATCACTTTCCATTTGTGTGTAACCACCCATTTGCCTAAATGCTTAAGCGCGTTTTCCACCATGTGATGTCCTCCTTTAGATCGACGATTTCTTCGTTCAGTTTAATCAGCACTTCTAAGCATTCTCTAACCGAATTCTTAACTTTTTATTAACGAATCTAAAGGAAGTTTAGTCACGCTAAAGAGGAACGTGTTCATCAAACACGTTCCAATAAATAAAAGGGAGCAATTTTGATAGCTTCTTGTTTGACTCTTTATGATTCGTTTAACTTCATTTGCATGCTTGCTTTGGCAACCGTATTCTTTATTTTTGTGGGTATGTTTTACCATTGATTGTTTAGTTTTGCTCGTACTATGCAAATCAGCATTCTTTGAAACACACAAATTCAGATTAGAGATTGTCACCAGTGTTTCGTCCAAACCGAACCGGACGATTAATCATACTGTACAAGGGGAGGGAGTCGAGTGAAGCTATTGTTTATCGTGCAGGATACGTCTTCATATGTTGATCGCAACTATCATTATTTAGAAGAAGCCTTGCGTCTGCATTGTGACCAATTTGCGACCCACAGAACATCTGGTCATATGACACACATCTTAAACGGTTTATCGTTTCGACCAGATTTCATTCTAGTCGTTAACGATCTTGGTGGATCTTTTTTTCCGAGAGTACGTGGGCTGCGGCAATGTCAGATCCCGACAGGTTTAATTGTTAATGACGTTCATCGCCACACAAAACTACGTGAAAGCCACTTGCAAAGCGAGCAGTATACAGCAATATTTTCAGTCGTCCACGATGCATTTCAAAAGCAGTATCCACGTTACGCCGATACGTTTCACTGGTTGCCACACTTTGTGAATACGAGCTTATTTCACCCTGGGGAAAAGAAGCGATGTGAGCTCTTGTTAACAGGTGCTGTAAACGAGACGTATCCATTTCGCCTAGCGGTAAAACAACAGCTTGAGCATGACCGACGTTTTTACTATATTCCTCATCCCGGCTATCAATCTACGAATAATGACGTGGCAGGTACAGGTTATGCAAAGCGGTTACGTGAAGCGAAGATTAGCTTTGCTTGTCCATCGATCTATGAGTACCCAGTTAAGAAATATTACGAGATTCTCGCGAGTGAGACACTACTCCTTGCACCAGCGTGTGATGAGTTGCTACGACTTGGATTTATACCTGGAAAGCATTTTGTGGAGACAAATCATGAAACCGTTGCTGAGCAAGCATATTTGTGGTTAGAAGATGAACAAAAGCGAACAGAAGTGGCACGAGCGGTTCTCAATTTGTGTATGATCAACATTCATTAAAAAAGAGAGTAAACCAATTGTTAACGATTATTAAAAAGGAAGTGAATAAGTATGCCAAAGATCGGTAAAAACGTCGTCATTCATGACGGTGCAACTGTCGGAGAAAATGTCACGATTGGCGACAATTCAGTTATTTATAGCGATGTAATTCTTGAAGACAACGTCACCATTGGTCCGAACAATGTTATTGGAATAGTGGCGGGTGGAAATGACCGTATGCGTAAAGACAATCAAAGCATTACCCCTCTTGTCATAAAATCTGGAACGAAGACAGGCAGTCTCGTTGCTCTCTATGCAGGAACGACTATCGGTCAGAGTTGTTTTTTTGGAGATTTGAGTAGTGTACGGGAAAATGTCACGATTGGGGATCGTACAGTGATTGGCAGGTCAGCAATTGTTGAACTTAATACAACCATTGGCTCTCGCTGTACCGTACAAACTGGTGCATACGTAACGGGAGATTCAATCGTTGAGGATGATGTGTTTATTGGTCCATGTGTCTCGATGTCGAACGATAAGTACATGGGAGCAAGACCGTTTGATATGAAAGGTCCCCATATTAAGCGAGGAGCAAAAATCGGTAACAACGCAACACTGTTACCTGGCGTTGTTATCGGGGTTGAAACGATCGTTGGTGCAGGTGCAGTTGTAACGAAAAACACGAAGGATCAAGTAACCGTGGCAGGTGTACCAGCGAAAGAGTTGTCTTAAGAAAGGGACGTTATGAGCGAGAGAATTCTCGCTTTAGCGTCTTAACAATAAGGGTTGCTGCATCCCCTTCACCGAAAAGTGGGGGATGTTCTGTTGGACGCTTTCGTTCTTTCACAAGCTGTGGGAGTAATGGAAGGTCTTTTTCTTTTACAAGTGTATTCCAACGCGTCGCAACGGTTTCGTGCCACTCAGTTTCTTCACGTAATGTAAAGCACGGAACAGAAAGTACATAAGCTTCTTTTTGAATCCCACCAGAATCGGTCAGGATTGCTTGGCTATGGCTAAGTAGAGTGAGCATATCAAAGTAAGGCAAGGGCGGTAAAAACCGAAGTCTGTCGTACGGACTACCATTCAATTGTTCAATTGCCTTTTTTGTTCTTGGGTGTAGTGGTAGGTAGACAGGATAGTCTAGCATTTGCAAGTGATTTAAGTACGTATGAAGTCGCTTGGCATCATCGATCAGTTCTGCGCGATGTAACGTCGTTACATAGTAAGGTTTTTCTCGTAACTGGTGTTCTTCGAGAATTGTTGATTCTTTTAAAGCGACTGTCTTGTAATGAAGGCATGCATCAACCATTAAGTCACCACTCACGATAATTGAACCGTTTATGTTTTCTTTTGTTAATTGGATTGCTGACTGCTCGGTCGGACAAAAGCACCAGGTTGCGAGGTGGTCGCTCACAACGCGGTTGTATTCTTCAGGCATACGCCGATTAAAGCTACGTAAGCCCGCTTCGACATGAGCAAGTGGAAGTTGCAATTTAGACGCGGCCAGACTGCCAGCGAGCGTACTGACTGTATCACCGTATACGATTACGATATCAGGTTTAAGTTGGGCAAAAGTCTCTTCTAACCCAACGATCATGGATCCTAAGTCATCATCACGATGATGCAATTGAACATCAGGCTTTTTTAATTGAAGTTGTGAAAAAAAGACATCTGACATGGCTGCATCGTAATGTTGCCCCGTATGAATGAGTGTTTCATGTTGTCGAAGTTGTTTTGATACCATAGCGGCTTTCATAAATTGAGGTCTCGCACCAACGACCGTTGCAATTTTCATATGTCCCCTCCAAGTTACATTCGCATACTACTATTCATATGGAGGAGGTGGAATTCTATGAAAAAGAGAAGCGTGTGTATGCTCATTAGTGAACATCCGTACGAAGATGCCCGTATTTTTGAACGGGAAGCAAAAAGCCTTGTAGGTGCGGGGTATAACGTGACAATGCTCGTACCGCAGTTTAAAGGAACGTTACTCGGAATTGAAGGGGCGCCTTTAAAGAAAAAAGTCGAACCGTTTTGTGAGGCAGGGGTGACGATTATTCCTTATGAAGCAACGAATGTTCAGTCACAGTTCACTCTTGATCAAACGAAAGAACATAGTCGTACACTTGCCAAGTGTGGTGCAGAAATTGACGCAGACGTCTACCATGCTCATGAGCCGTCTTCACTCGTTGCAGCTGTTCAAATAAAACGTACAAAGCCACATGCAAAGGTGATCTTTGATAGTCATGAATTGGTCATTGATGCTCGTGCAAAAACGTCCAATCGTCGGCAACGACAATATGAAAACGTGTTCCGTGAACTGTTAAAAGACGTTGACGCGCTCATCACTGTGTCGCCATCCATTGCAAAAGACTGTTACGACCATGGATACAAAGGTCCATCTGAGCTGATCTACAATGCGCCTCGACTAAGTTCACCTCCAAAACTAAAACAATCAATCCGTACGATCGGTTATGTTGGAACGGTAACGAAAGAAAAAGGGAATTGGCACAAATTACTTGAGCTTGCCTCAGAGAGCAATTATCACGTTAAAGTAATCGGTGGTGCCTCGAAATTTACGGAACCATTAGGCATTCCTAAAAAACTTCAAAATCGAATTCACATACGTGGGTGGGTTCCGTATCGTCACATCGCTGCCGAATTGCAAGATGTAGATGTTGGTTGGATTGATATGGACCTTTCAACCGCATTAAATCGGGACTATGCACTTCCGAATAAGTTTTTTAGCTACTTGGACGCAGGTGTTCCTGTCCTCGTGAATCGCTGTAAAGATATGCGCAATTTTATTGAGCGTTATTCGTGTGGGGCAAGTGTGCCAAAGTCAGTGGCGAATGCTCAAGATTATTTAAAGCAACTTGCTTTAATGGAAGGCAACCTTTCGACATTTAGTCGCAATGCCCGGAACGTCATGGAGACGACTGCTTCATGGGAGAAAATGGAGATTCGTTTAATTGAATTGTACGGTGCGTTATTTGAGCATCGTAACTGCCAGATTGTCCAATCGTTTTCCTTCGTACTCACATATTGTAATTCTAGAAATATATGTTAATTCTAGGATTGAAGGTGAAGATATGAACAAACAAACCGTTGCGGTTGTCGGTCTTGGAAAGATTGGACTTACATTAGCCGCAGTATACGCAACCAATAATTATAACGTCATTGGATGTGACGTGAATAAAGATGTCGTTCAAGCAGTGAACGCAGGCAAAAGCCACATTGATAATGAACCAGGTCTTCCAGAACTTGTAAAGAAGGCGCATGATACCCAAACGTTACGTGCAACAACGAACACGTCTGAAGCCGTTTCAAAGTCTTCCATTGTTGTGGTCATTGTCCCTGTGCTCATTGATTCTAGTAACGATGTGAGCTACACCTACATTGACAGTGCAACAGAAGCAATTGGCAAAGGTCTGCAAAAAGGAACTACGGTCATTTATGAGACGACGTTGCCAACAGGAGATACACGTGAGCGTTTCGGTCGCAAGCTTGAAGAATTGTCACAATTGAAGATGGGAAGTGATTTCTATCTTGCATACAGTCCAGAGCGTGTGTATTCAAATACAATTATTCGTGACTTAAAGCTATATCCTAAGATCGTTGGAGGCGTTAATGAAGAAAGTCTAATTTACGCAAGTGCATTTTATCGTGCTGCTCTCCAATGTGAAGTACTTCCTGTGGAAAGCACAGAAACTGCCGAATTTGCTAAAGTAGCTGAATGTGTGTACCGCGATGTGAACATTGCGCTCGCAAACGAATTGGCCGTCTATGCAGATGCATGTGGTGTAAATCTAAAAGAAGCAGCAAATGCGAGCAATACCCAACCATTCTCACACATTCACGCTGCTGGTATTGGGGTAGGAGGTCATTGTATACCGATCTATCCGTACTTTTTCATCTCCCGTGGTTTGCAGAATGGGATTATTCAAGAGTCACGTAAAACGAATGACAACATGGCGAGCTATGCTCTTTCAAGAATTGAAAAACAACAAGGTTCCCTTAAGGATTCACAAGTACTCATTTTAGGATTATCGTACCGAGAGAACGTTAAAGAAACGGAGAAATCTACAACCTGGCTCTTAATCGACCAACTAGAGGCGAAAGGTGCGAAAGTATCCGTAAACGATCCGCACTACGATGCACAAGAGTTTTTGAGTTATGGTATAAAGAATAACGATCTATCGCCCGAAGCAGTGAAAGATGTTGATGTAATTATCTTGCAAGCAAACCATCAAGAATACAAAAAAGTAAATTTCAACATGTTCCAAAAGGATGCACTATTCTTTGACGGTAGAAATGCATTCCATCGCGATGGTATCATCTCTGCTGGGCTTCGCTACGATGCAATTGGAGGTGCGAAGTCGTGATTCCTATGGTGGATCTAAAAAAAGAATACGAATTGTTAAAAGAAGCCATTCAAAAGGAAATAAATGAAGTGCTAGAAAGCGGCATTTATATTCTAGGACCGAAGTGCGCAGAGTTGGAACACCAATTTGTGCAATACAACCAAACAAAGCATGCCGTTGGTGTTGCCAACGGCACAGATGCGTTATACCTCGCTGTAAAAGCGTTAGGGATTGGTCCAGGAGACGAAGTCATTACGACACCATTTACGTTTTTCGCAAGTGGTGAAGCAATCGCAGAAGCAGGGGCAACACCGGTATTTGTCGATATTGATCTGAAAACGTACAACATTGATCACCATAAAATTGAAGAGAAAATCACTTCGAAAACCAAGGCATTGCTCGTCGTTCATCTGTTCGGAAAGCTGTGTGACATGGAACACATTATGCAGCTAGCGAAGAAGCATAATCTTTATGTTATTGAAGACGCCTGCCAAGCAGTTGGAACGAAAGATGCTAACGGACAGTTCGCAGGGACAATAGGTGATGTTGGTTGCTTTTCATTTTTTCCTTCGAAAAATTTAGGTGCTTTTGGCGATGGTGGGATGGTCGTTACGAAAGACTTTAAGATATACGACAAACTGTGCGAACTACGCAACCATGGTAGTGTAAAGAAATATGAACATGCGAGCATCGGCATTAACAGTCGTCTGGATGAGATTCAGGCTGCCATTTTGCTCGTAAAGCTTAATTATTTGGATTTGTTTTTGCATAAACGTCAAGTGATCGCAAACGTTATTGTGAGGCACTATCCAAGGTTTCGCAAATGCCAGAGATGAAGGGACATACTTTTCATCAGTTTTGTTTTGAAGTTGAAGAACGGGATGCGCTCATGTCTTATTTACAAAAGCGTGGCATCTCTTCAGCTGTGTATTATCCAATCCCTCTCCACTTGCAACAAGCCTTTACGCATTTAGGATACAAAGAAGGGGATTTTAGCGTATCAGAGAACGCCGCAAAGCACATTGTCGGATTACCGATTTCACCAGAACTATCCATGACGGACCAAGAAATGATTATTCAAGCAGTCAAAGACTTTCACAAGTAACGAAGAAAATCATTCCATTTGGAATGGTTTTTTTTCGTGATGGATTCATCGTGTTTTCGAACGTTGTATACGGTAAAGTCGGCGTAATGGAACGGATAGTGGTTTAGCCATTCTCTTAACAGAAGGACGTCTTCAAACAACCGCCCGTCATGAAATGAAGAAGCAGGGTATCCACCTAGTGCTTGTAAGGACGATGTATGGTACAGACGTGGACCGAGTGGAAAAGGGTAGCGCAAAAGGTCCTTCTGATTACGCACCGCTTTACCTTTTGCAATCTTTTTGAAGGTAACGGTCTTTTGTTCTTGTTTCCAATGACGAAAGTTACCATATAGTAATCCTTCTTTGATAGAAGTTGTGTTTATTAGCATTTTTATCGTTGCAATCGCATCAGGATCAAGCCAATCGTCTGCATCTAATTCAAGTACCCACTCACTCGTGATG
Organism: Geomicrobium sp. JCM 19038; assembly: GCF_000698125.1. Lineage (GTDB taxonomy): Bacteria > Bacillota > Bacilli > Bacillales > Marinococcaceae > Geomicrobium_A. Next base: position 132,049 of record NZ_BAXA01000009.1, read on the forward strand.
AAGGGAATCACTTGATTTAAAGCTTTGCTTTTGCCTACATTCTCAGGCATTTGATGTGTCGTGAGTGTAGGCAGATTCGTTTGTTCAACAAGAGCGACGGTGTTGTCTGTGGAAGCATCATCAACAAAGAGGGTCTGTGCAACACTTGCAGATTGTTCTGCGATTGAATGCAGGCAATTGCTTATAAATCGCTCTGCATTATAGGAAGCAATCATAATTGAGATCGAGGGATCGTCGTTTTGGATGAGTGATGGTTCGATGTATTTTTTACAAAGCCGTGCTTTTTCACGAGATGCTTTCGTCTTTGAGAGCCTCGAGATGGAATGTAATTGCATGTATTCGATGTTTTCTACCTGTAATCGTGATAACCACATGAAATAACGCGCTTCTGGAAAAGGAGCTTCTACAGCGAGCGGCAAAGGTGTGCTTTGTAGCGTTTCCATTCGAATGAAGAGATAGATATACGAGTCTTTGTAAGAAGCAAGGAGAGCGTGTTGATCGCTAAGCGCTTCAATGAGTTCTTGTAACTCGTAAGAGACATGTTTTTGAAACAATACTAACCCGTACGTTGCGCTCGTTTTAACTGGCGGCTCTTCGTCATAAGACCAAACGACGATGTGATTCATAACACCACCTCAAAATAGGTTCAACTTGTAGTAAGAGTGCACACGCAAACTTACTTGTTTATGCATCTACTATATAGATATTAGAGAATTGGAGGAGTATACCGTGAACATTGCTTCATTATATAACTTATTCCAAAGTATGATCGACCAAGAGGTCGAAGTAAGCGTTCCATTTGGTGTTGTCAGTGGTGTTGTTCAGGCTGTATATCCAGATTATGTAGTGCTACAAGAAATAGACGGTACGTTTCTATTGATACGCTTAGATCAGATTGAAGTCGTTACTGAATCCGTTTCGTAAAGAAAGGAGACTAAATCATGTTTGAATTTTTATTTGTTCTAGAGTTGCAATCAAGAATCGGGACAAGCGTTCAACTGGCCACCTCAAACCAATATTTTGAAGGAACGATTCTTGATGCATCGTTTAGCGTTGTCGCGTTAGAGACCGATGATGGATATGGAGTGAATAGACACTATATAAGCGTTTCCGATATTAATTTTCTACGAATCAGCGAAGTGTAAAAAAGAAGTAAGGCGAGTCTATCATGTGATAGCCGCCTTACTTCTTTTTTATTGCATCGCTAATCATGCTAGAGAGTTGTAACGCTTTGATCCCTTCATCTGCACTCACAGAGGGCGGGCGCTTTGCTTTAATGCAGTCGATAAAGTCTTGTAATTCAAGTGTTAATGGCTGTAAATACGAAGGGATATAAATGGTTTCTGTCGAAGTTCTTGGATAGCCGTACGTCAATTGATCTAGTCGTTTCGTAATCGTAATTTGATTACTTAATAAGTCAGCTGAAATGTACGCATCTTCTGCAAGAATGATAATGGAGCGTACTTTCTTTGTTGAACGAAAACTTGCGGTTAGTTCGACAATCATACCTTCTTTCGAACGGGCTATGACGGAGGCATGCGAAGGGTTTTCATCCGTAATTCCAAACGTATGAAGCTCTTCAAAATGTTTGCCACTTAATGCGTGCACAAGATAAAGGTCATGAATCATCAGGTCGTGCACGACATCGATGTTTCGCATCTGTTCATGAAACGGTGCCATCCGATGCGTCTCAATCGCTAAGATTTTCTCCTGTTTGACAATGGTTCGTAGTGTTTTAATGAGCGGATTAAACAGTTCAATGTGTCCAACTTGTAAAATAATGTTGGCTTTATTTGCAGCATTTTTCAAAGCGATCGCTTCAAGTTCAGTGGCAGCGATTGGTTTTTCCATGAGCACATGAACGCCTTTTCGAATGCAAGCCATTCCAACTTCATAATGAAACGGGGTTGGTACGGTAATGCTGACGGCGTCAACATCATCTAACAGTGCGTCTAGCGAATTGTATGCGACTGCACCATAGCGGTTAGCGGCATCTGCGCATCTCAATTGATCGACGTCATAAACACCAACCAGTGTACAATGGTTTCGAAGTGTTGCATATGTGCGTAAATGGTTTTCACCCATATTTCCAGTTCCGATTACACCTACGTTCATCGTTGTCCCCTCACTTTCGGTTTCAATGATTCGTAACAGTTTATGCTAGATTGCTCGAAACGAATGGACAAACCGCCAATGATTGAAAAAAATAAGACAATACTACAGATAAATTGTAGAATTAAACTAGATTTCTAAAAATGGAGGAATACGATGTCAGTTGAACAGCAGTTTTTAGACTATGTAAAATCAATCAATCATTATATCCAAACCTTACAGTTGCTTTATTGGGATGCAAGAACGAAGCTCCCTAAAAAAGGGCAAGAAGAGCGCTCTAATGTAATTGGAACCGTATCACAACAAATTCACCACCTTACAACGTCGGATGAGTTAAAGCATTTGCTTGAAGGCGTCCAAAAGGACGAAACGGTCAGTGATGTCACGAAGCATTCAGCAATTCTCGTTCAGAAGAAGTACGATGAATTTACGAAGATCCCAGCAGAAGAATACAAAGAATACATTATGCTTTCTTCTCGTTCTGAACTTGCTTGGGAACAAGCGAAAGAGTCGAATGACTTTGAAAGCTTTAAACCTTATTTGGAGAAAATTGTTGCGTATAAGAAGAAGACGATTGAATACTTAGGTTATGAAGGCCATCCGTACAATTGCTTACTTGATGATTTTGAACCAGGAATGACAGTTGAGAAATTAGACGTTATTTTCGAACAATTAAAAGAGGTGCTTATTCCACTTATTCAAGACGTCGTACAAGCCGATCGACAACCAGATGCAAATGTGTTGTTCCATCATTTTCCTAAAGCAGAACAAGAGAAGTTAAGTCATGCGTTTTTGGAGACAATTGGCTATGACTTTGATGCAGGAAGACTTGATGAAACGGTTCATCCGTTTGCGACAGGCATTAACCGCAACGATGTACGTGTGACGACGAAATACAATGAAACGGATTTCCGTGTTGCTCTGCTTGGAACGATTCATGAAGGAGGCCATGCGTTGTATGAGCAGAACATTGGTGAACATCTAATCGGAACTCCTGCAAGTGCAGCAAGCTCATTTGGTATTCATGAATCACAATCCTTGTTTATGGAGAAGTTTATTGGTCAAAATGAAGGGTTTTGGAAAACAAATTATCCAGTTTTAAAGAAGTATGCTGGAGGTTCGTTTGATGATGTTTCATTCGATGATTTTTACTTTGCTTTAAACGAAGCAAAGCCATCATTTATTCGAATTGAAGCGGACGAGTTAACGTATTGTTTGCACGTGATCTTGCGTTATGAGTTAGAGAAAGCGTTATTTAGTAATGAAATTCAAGTCGAAGAACTGCCAACCAACTGGAATGAGAAGATGGAAGAATACTTTGGCATTGTTCCTGATACCGATTCTGAAGGTGTGCTACAAGATGTTCATTGGCCAAGTGGTATGTTCGGATATTTCCCATCGTACGCGTTAGGCTACATTTACGCAGCCCAACTAAAACAAGCGTTAGTCAAAGACATCCCTGATTTTGAAGAACGGATTCAAAATGGAGACATCAAAGCAATCACCGCGTGGATGACAAAGAACGTTCATGAACATGGGGCGATGAAAGAACCACGAGAAATCATTTATGATGCGACAGGCGAAGACGTAAATGCTGAACCGCTATTAAGCTACTTAAAGGATAAGTATACTAAGCTATATCATTTATAAAAAACCGGATCACCGTTTCATTTCGGTGGTCCGGTTTACACGTTCCATAAGTCTTTTCTAGAAGTTGTCACAGCTTTTGCACCCGCATCAAGTGCGCCTTGTACGTCTTGTTCTGAAGTGATTAGCCCACCAGCAATAACGTCAATTCCAGTTTCTGTCCGCACTTTTTGAATGTAGTTTGGCAAAATACCAGGAAGTACTTCGAGCACATCTGGTTCGACGGTTTTAATTTGTTGGTAGCTCGTATTCAGTGCCATCGTATCGAGTAGAAATACTCGTTGGATCGCTAATAGGTTGCTCTTTTTAGCCGTTTTCAACATGTTTGCTCTCGTTGAAATGACCCCGGCAGGGCGAATCGATTGGCAAATGAATTCTGCTGCATAGCGATCACTTTTCAAACCTTGAACGAGGTCCGCATGTAACAACATTTTCTTGTTCGATTCATTTGCGAATTTCCGCATTGTCGTTAGCATCGATAAGTGGATGTCGAGGACGACGAAGAAATCGTCGTCACGCTCCATCACTTGTTCAAAATCTTTCATCGTGTTCACAGCAGGAAGAACAGACTGGTTACCAAACATTACAGTACGCTCCTTAGCGTGGCGAGATCTTCTTGTTCATCCAATTCTGCTTCGTATTCACTCTTCTCATCGTCAGACCAACCGATCAGTTCACTCATCACTTGCACGATTTGTGATTTATAACGGTATACACTTTCGATATCGAACAACAAGTACGACGTACGACGTAAGAAGAAGTCGACCGGTGTTGCGGCCATCTCATGTTCGATGCTGTAGCGCAACATCGCATAAAGTGGTGCAGGTAATCCGTATTGCTGTTCATCGTTCAAGTATTGATGAACGACTGAAGCGTTGGAACCGTATCTCTCTGCAATTTCTTCACTCATCTTCTTTTCAAGTCCACGGTTAATACCATCTTGAATCGATTTCTCTTTAAACGCCTGATAGCCTTGTGAACCGCCAACATTTCCACCAGATAAGACGAGGTGTTTCGTCTGGCATTCAGGGAAGCTTTGCCCAGTTTCTTTCGAGATTTCCTCAGCGGCAATGGATACGATTGTATCGGCCATCTTCCGGTATCCTGTTAATTTTCCACCAGCAATGGTCATTAAGCCACTTTCAGAGTGAAAGATCTCGTCTTTTCTAGAGATTTCTGAAGGGTCTTTACCGTCTTCATGAATGAGCGGGCGCAGACCAGACCAGCTTGATTCTACATCGGTTTTCGTTAAGTGATAGCCTGGGAATAGCCCGTTTGCCGCATCCAAGATGTAATGAACATCATCGATGGTTACTCCAGGTTCTTTTTGGTCAGCGTCAAAGTTTGTATCGGTCGTACCGATGTACACTTTCTCGCCACGAGGGATTGCAAACATCATTCGGCCGTCACCGAACGGGGTGTCAAAGTAGAGCGCTTGTTGCAACGGTAATCGTTCTTTTGAAACAACGAGGTGAACACCTTTCGTTAAATGAATCGACTTACCTTCACGAGAGCGATCTTGTTCACGCAACGTATCGACCCAAGGACCTGTAGCATTGACAATCTTTTTAGCATAGATCTTAATACTTTCCCCAGTGAGTAAATCTACAGCAGTCACACCGACAAGTTTTTTGTTGTCATAAATAAACGACTCAGCACGCACGTAATTGGCAAGCTTAGCTCCACGTTCAGCTGCACTTTTCGCAACTTCCATCGTAAGTCTCGCATCATCAGTACGATACTCAACGTACATTCCAGCACCTTTTAAGTCTTTCTTTGAAAGGATCGACTCTTGTTTGAGTGCTTGTTTCGAGCTCATCATCGTTCTGCGCTCAGCCTTCTTAACGCCGGCGAGACGGTCATAGACCGACAGCCTACGGAAGTGGTGAGTGCATTAAACGTTCCGCCTTTATAAAAGGGAAGCATCATTCGGACTGGCTCTGTTACGTGAGGGGCGTTTTCATATACAATCGCTCGTTCTTTGCCGACTTCAGCGACAAGCTTCACTTCAAATTGTTTTAGATAACGTAAACCACCGTGAATAAGTTTCGTTGAACGGCTTGACGTACCTGCCGCAAAGTCTTGCATTTCAATGAGCCTGTATCAAGGCCTCGTGATTGTGCATCAAGAGCAATCCCGCTCCCGGTAATCCCGCCACCAATGACGAGTAGGTCTAATGTTTGTGATTGCATGGTTGCAAGTGCTGTTTTGCGTCCATTAAGTGAGAATTCCATAGCTGATTTCCCTCCTAGGGTTATAAAAAAGGGATTACAACGCTCAAGTAAACGTAGTCGTTTACTTGAAGTGCTGCAATCCCCTCATCGTCTCAAAGATTCAGTCATTAACTTGTTACGTTAAGTTTACGACAAATGATTCGTTTCGTAAAGCATTAAGGTTTGAACGTCATCGTCGCATCGACTGCTTTTTTCCATCCGTTATAAAGGTCATCCCGCTCGTTTTCTGCCATATTTGGTTTGAACGAACGATCCATATTCCAATTTTTGGCGATTTCATCTTTGCTGTCCCATACACCCACAGCAAGCCCTGCAAGGTACGCCGCTCCGAGCGCAGTCGTCTCGGTTACAGAAGGAACTTCAACCGGTGCATCAAGCAAATCACTTTGGAACTGCATAAGGAAGTCATTGGCAACAGCGCTCCATCTGCACGCAATTGCTTAAGCTCAATGCCCGAGTCACTTTCCATCGCAGTCATAACGTCTTTCGTCTGATACGCAAGAGATTCTAGCGTTGCTCGTGCAATGTGTGAACGTTCTGTTCCGCGAGTAAGTCCGAACATCGCCCCGCGCGCTTCACTGTCCCAATACGGTGTACCAAGTCCAACGAAAGCAGGCACAAGATACACACCATCAGATGAAGTGATGCGTGTTGCTAGCTCTTCGCTTTGTGGAGAATCCTCGATAATTTGCAACCCGTCGCGCAACCATTGAATCGCAGAACCAGCGACGAAGATACTACCTTCTAACGCGTACTCGACTTTGCCATCAATGCCCCAAGCAAGTGTCGTTAGAAGACCGTTTTTCGATTCGACCGCTTTATCACCCGTATTCATGAGAATAAAGCAACCTGTACCGTACGTATTTTTCACCATGCCTTCTTCAAAGCAACCTTGACCGAAGAGGGCAGCGTGCTGATCGCCTGCAACACCAGCAATCGGTACATTCTCACCGAAGAAATGATAATCAATCGTCTCTGCATACACTTCAGAAGACGAACGAACTTCCGGTAGCATTTGCTTCGGTACGTCAAGGTGTTCAAGTAATTCATCGTCCCATTTGAGATCGTGAATGTTGTACATGAGAGTACGAGCAGCATTTGTATAGTCGGTTACATGTGCTTTGCCGCCACTCAACTTCCAAATGAGCCACGTATCAATTGTACCGAACAATAAGTCGCCGTTTTCGGCTTTTTCACGGGCACCATCAACGTTGTCTAAAATCCATTTTACTTTCGTCCCTGAAAAGTATGGATCGAGAAGAAGACCTGTTTTCTTGCGGAACTTCTCATTCAAACCTTCTTCACGAAGCTCGCGGCAAATGTCTGCAGTTTGCCTTGATTGCCATACAAGCGCGTGATAAACAGGCTTTCCTGTATTCTTATCCCAAACGACTGTCGTCTCACGTTGGTTCGTAATTCCAATTCCTGCAATATCCGCTGGTGTGACATCTGATTCTGAAAAGACTTCAGCAATGACCGCAAGAACTGATGTCCAGATTTCATTGGCATTGTGTTCTACCCAACCTGGCTTAGGAAAGTGTTGTTTGAACTCCCGTTGTGCGGTTTGCAACATTTCCCCTTTGTCATTAAATAGAATGGCTCTAGAACTCGTAGTGCCTTGGTCAATAGCGAGAATATGCTTTTTCGTCATCTTCGTTTCCTCCCTTAGTCAATAATTAGAACATGAGTGTATAAAGGATTGCACCAACAATACCACCAGCAATTGGACCTAGAATTGGAACCCATGCATACGCCCAATCGGATGGACCTTTCTTATCAATTGGTAAAATAGCATGTGCAATTCTTGGACCTAAGTCACGAGCAGGGTTGATTGCATAACCTGTCGGACCACCAAGTGAAAGGCCGATCGCGATAATTAGTAAACCGACGACAAGCGGATTTAAACCTTCACTAAAGGTATTTGCCCCAATTGCCAGTAAACCAAACACAAGAACTGCAGTACCAATAAATTCAGCAATGAAATTCGACGGTGTATGACGAATCGCTGGCGCTGTCGCAAACACACCAAGCTTCGTCGCTGGGTCTGGTGTTACCTTCCAATGTGGATAGTAATGGAAGAACACAACGACTGCTCCTGCAATCGCACCGAGAATTTGCCCGATGATATATCCTGGGACTTGATTCCAAGGAAATTCACCGATTGCCGCAAAACCTAGCGTTACAGCCGGATTGAGGTGGGCATCACTAATTGTTCCAGATACATAGACACCAAGAGCAACGGCGAAACCCCAACCTATGGAAATGGCAATCCAACCTGCCCCTTCCGCTTTTGACCCCTTCAAACTGACCGCAGCCACAACACCGGCACCAAAGATAATTAAAATCATCGTGCCAACAAACTCCGCAACGTATTCCAACATTGCAAAAACCCCCTTAATGAGTTGTTTTTTAGCTTATCGGTATAAAAAAAGAGCAGCTTTTTTCACAGGTCGCATAGGACTCCGTCAAAAAAGCTGCTCTCATAAGCTCATCAGCTGATTGGTTAACTTAAGGTAAGTATATAACGATATCTAGTAATTGTAAACGGATTCATAGTATTCAATTAGTAAATTTATCATGTTTTCCATAGAATAGTATGCAATCGTTTACAAAAACAGAACTTAAAAAAACCAAGCTCAAAAAGAACTTGGTCAAAAAGCCGTTGAGAATTCCTACTAGCACTCTTCGTCGTTATTCAACCCAGTCAACAATTTCTTGCTGCGACTGTCTCACTTTAGAAACATTAGGTTCGTTTGCCCGGTAACCAAAAGCAACCATCACAGATACGTCGTAAGGATCATCTTCATTAACAATTCCTTTTTGCTGCAGAAAAGATGTGACTTTCTCGTAATGAAAGCCTTCAATTGGACAAGAGTCGATGCCAATACCAGCGGCAGCACTCATCATATTGCCAAGGGCAATGTACGTCTGTTTCGATGCCCAATCAAAGAGTGTTCGATCACGATTCAAAATGTTGATATTCGTATCTTGAAAAGTGCGATATGCAGGAAGAATATGTTGCTCGAACGTTTCTTCTGGCATGCCTTTGACGTTGGTCATCATATGCCTTGCATACTCTGAATCATAACGCGCATCGTTTCTTGCGAGAATGATGACAAAATGGCTAGCTGTTTCAAGTTGCTTTACCGCACCAGAAGAGTAAGTAGACAGCTCTTTACGTATCGCTTCATTTTGGACGACGATAAACTTCCACGGTTCAAGTCCAATGGAACTCGGCGATAGTCTAGCAATCTCTAATAGAAAAGAAAAGTCTTCCTCAGAAATCTTTTGATCTGGATCAAACGCTTTCGTCGCATGACGAAAATGTGCTGCATCGAGTAAAAGTTGTTTACGTTCCATCGTTTGTACACCTCTCTTGCTGTTTACTATAGCGAAGAGCGTGCATCAATTCAAAGAAAGAAGCTGTTAGTTGGACTTTTCTCTTTCGAGTAGCTCAATCAATTGTTTTGCTTCAGTAAGCGTTTGATCATCAATCGCTTTACTCGGGAAGCGAACGTGGGCAGATTCAATAATGTTACGCATTTTGAAGATTTCTTTTCGAATGGTCACGCCACCCATGCCAAGTTGTGCTTCGAAACGAATAAGAGGTAAATAATGAAAAAACAGTCGCTGTGCTTTTTCTTTTTCTCCTGACATGTACGTTTGGTAAACCCCTTTAAGCACATCAGGATAAGCAAAACCAGTCATTGTACCGTTTGCACCGCGTTCTAATTCTTCATAAAAATAAACGCCACCGAGTCCACCTAAAATGGTCAGTGAATCGGATTCATTTCGTATTTGTGTAATTTTAATCGGGGAAGGGGCTTCTTCGAGTTTTATATATTCAACATTGGAAACGTCTCGTTCGAGTTGCGCGAGAAGTTTGGCCGACATCGTTACATTTGTGGTAACAGGCTCGTCTTGAACGACAATTGGAATTGAAATCGCATCATTAATCATCTGGTAATGGTGAATGATTGCTTGTTCGTTGCGGAGGTTTAAAGGAGGGGCGACCATAATCGCGCTGGCGCCTAATTGTTCTGCCGTTCTTGCGTAATGAATGGCAACTTCAGTGCCTGGTGCAGTGCATCCAACAATGATTGGCACTCTTCCTTGGACTGTTGCCACGGTCTCTTCAATCACTTGAACTCGTTCAGCTTCTGTCAGTTTGTTCGATTCACCCATAATGCCTAAGATCGTCAACCCATCGACACCATTATCTAGATAGAAGTTCGTTAGGTTTCGAAGGCTAGGTAAGTCTACTTGTCCATCCTCAGTAAATGGTGTAATCGTAATGGTGCAAATCCCGTGCAGTTTCTCCATTGTATACACTCCCTTTTGTAGATGAATCGAGCTTCGTCTACAGTTTAAAACAAATAATTTGAAATCGTCAAACAAAAGTAAGCGAGTGCCAAATTGCACACGCTTACTTTTGAAAAAGCTGGGTACGTATTGAATTATACTAAAGAACGCACTTAGCAGTGAGATAGTGATTTATTGCGTTCGCTTGTGCGATCGCAAAGGAGTCATCTTTCATTGTCTCAGGCTTTCCGGCATCTCCGATGATGTAATAAGAAAGTGGCTGAAAGTTTAAGAACGTCAATGCGTGACCGAACTGTTGGAGAAGTGGCAATGCTTTCAAGCGTGGGTGGTCACCACCGACGATGAGAACGATCGGTTCAATCTGTGCAAGCTTGTTTTTAAGTTCATCGCCATAGTCTCGGTCTCTTACGGCTTGGCTAAAACGATCGAACATCGTTTTCATGAGTCCACTCATGCCGTACCAATAAAGCGGTGTCGCAAAAACAACGATGTCGTGAGTGAGGAAGACCTCAACGATTTTGTCGTAATCGTCATGAACGGCATCAAACCCATCAGTGTCATGGCGCTGATCAATGATTTGGTGAATGGTTAAGTCTTTTAAGTAGATATCGGTCGTCTCAATTCCTTTTGTGACTTCATTGGCAAGATATGACGTGTTGCTTGTTTCACGACTGCTACCGTGAATGACTGCTACTTTCATGATTTTTCCTCCTTCGTAACATAACCTTTACCTGAAATGTACCCGACAACCGTGAGCACGATTGCGAGTAAAAACAATACGATTAATGGCGACTGCCATTGTCCTGCGATATCGTAGAGCATGCCAAATGCAATCGGTCCAAACGCTGCAAGCAAATAGCCTACAGACTGAGCGAGCCAGATAACTTTGAAGCCTCATTTCCTGTGTGAGTGCGAAGCGCAAACAGCATCATTGCTAATCCAAAGCCACTTCCAGAAGCAATGCCCATCAAGATAGCGGCAAGTGGTAACCAAAGTTCTAGATAGAACAAGGTGATTGCCAAAAGAAAGGTGACTCCGATGAATGCGCCTAACCAGCGTTGGTCTTTTAATCTGCCGGCAAGCACTGGAATGATAAATGTCATAGGCACGATTGCTGTCTGCATGAGTGCAAGCATCACGCCAGCTGTAGCAGGCGAGTAACCACTTTCTTGAAGCATTTGTGGTAACCACGTCATCGTTGTGTAGTATTGAAGAGACTGAATCCCCATGAACATCGTCACACACCAAGTTAAGGGAGAACGAAACATCTCGTTATTTTTAAAAGATGATGGTTGTCTTGCAACGCTTTGATTGGACTTCTTTTGCCACATGTACAGCCCCCACATTGCTGCAGCAAGCACTGCCAACAAACCAAATACCCCAAGTGCTCCGTTCCAATCAAGTGAACGTGAAGCGAGTGGTTCAGCAATCCCTGAAGCAACGGCTGCGGCAAGGTTCATCGTAATGGCATAGATGCCTGTCATTAGCCGATCGATTGAGGGAAGTGTTGCTTAATAATGCCTGGTAATAAAACATTTCCAATTGCAATTCCAATCCCAATGAGTGCTGTTCCACTGATTAAAAACGTGAAGCTCGGCGCAATCCGAAGGAATGTACCGATTGCGATAATCGTTAACGCAGCAAGAACGACCCGTTCCATTCCAAAGCGCACAGCAAGACGTGGTGCGAACGGGGAAAGTAAAGCAAATAACAACAAGGGAATCGTCGTTACACTGCCGAGCATCGCATTCGATAACACTAGCTGATCTTGAATTGTCGGCAACAACGGCCCAATGGCGATCATCGGCGCTCGCAAATTCGCTGCAATAAGTAAAATTCCGATAATAAAAACAAAGCGAATGTGAGTTTCGCTCGCGTGGTCATTCAAAGATTCATAACTTCTCACCAAAAACGCCCCTGTCTCGTCATTGCCTACCTCTTCTCTATACGATAAGCTAAAAATAACGATCTGAAAAACGAATAATATCGATTAAAACAATCGGATAATCCGATGGAAGGTGATCCGAGATGGAAATGAAGCAATTACTGACGTTTAAAGAAGCAGCAGAGAGCTTGAATTTTACGAAAACAGCCAAAAAACTAAACTTCGCCCAATCGAGTGTGACAGCACACATCCGTGCGATTGAAGAGCATGTAGGAATGCCGTTGTTCGAACGATTAGGCAAGCGACTCATTCTCACGGAAGAAGGCAAACGATACAAACACTTTGCTGAGCAAATGCTCGATTTAGATAAAGCATCACGAACCGCGTTGCAAGGAGAAGAGGAAAGCTCAGGCACACTCGTTGTCGGAGCGCAAGAAAGTCAATGCACGTACCGGCTGACGCCGATTCTAAAAACATTCAAAGCGAAGTATCCGAATGTCGAATTAATCTTCCGTCCGGCACACTCTGAAGATATGGCGCGTGAACAACTGTTAGATGGCACACTGGACGTTGCGTTTATTATGGACACCGCAAAGCCATGCAAATCGCTCATTGTTGAGCGGTTAGTAGAAGAAGGCATTGCGCTTATTGCGTCTTCAGAACATTCATTGCATCAAAAGAAAAAGATTGTTGCTAAAGATCTAGCAGAAGAGACACTTCTTTTAACAGAAGCAGGTTGTTCTTATCGAAACATTTTAGAGCATAGTTTGTTTGCTTCGAACATCGCCCCGGCAAACAAAATTGAATTTGTTAGCATCGAAGCGATCAAACAATGTGTGGTCGCTAACCTAGGTGTCGCTTTACTTCCTACAATGGCGGTCGAGAATGATTTAAAAGAAGGTCGAGTGATTCAACTAGACGCTCGTTTTTTTACGACACCTGTTTATACGCACATCGCTTGGCATGAAGATAAGCACTTATCAAAGCCGTTGCAAGCGTTCATTGACGACACACGGCAAACTTTTCAAGCACTTGCTCATTAGAATGCGAAAAACCGATCACGTTATGCATCGTGATCGGTCGCTTCATAAGGTCGTTCAGTGGTTACGTAAGTGCGGGCGATCAAGTCATGAATCGCCCTGCGATCCGTTCTTGAGGCAATCATAATGGCAGATACGATCACACCAATTCCAAGAGTAAGCGCATAAATAATCATACCAACCGCTTGACGCATGAACATCGTACCGAAGGTTACATCACTACCGTCCATCCGAACGATCCGAATACCGAGCATTCGTTTCCCGACCGTATAACCGACCCAAAGTACAGGTAACACAATTTGATAACCTAGTTGTAGGATTATTTCAATCACTTCAAATGTAATCCCCGGTTCCAAAAGATCTAACCCGAACAAAAGCATTGCTGGTATAAATATGAGAGAAAACAGTATGCCATCCAAGAATAAAGCCAAGAAACGCTTCCAAAAACCAACCGCATGAGCTTCCATAAAATCCCTCCTGTATAGTTGTTATTTAACACTAAATTCAGAAAAATAAACCTTGATTTTAAGAAGTTTAGGTCGGGCGAGGTGTTGAGGTGTAGCAAGCGCGGTGTGTGGTGTAGCAAGAGCGAGGCGTGGTGTAGCAAGAGCGGTGCGAGGTGTAGCAAGCGCGAGGCGTGGTGTAGCAAGAGCA
>NZ_BAXA01000008.1 GCF_000698125.1 Geomicrobium sp. JCM 19038
TGTAGCAAGAGGAGTGGAGGGTGGTGCAAGAACTAGGCATGGTGTAGCAAGAAGAGTGTAGGGTGGTGCAAGAGCTGGGCATGGTGTAGCAAGAGGAGTGTAGGTGGTGCAAGACAGGTGCAGTATGATGTGAGCTTGATCGGGCAAGTAGAAAACCCTTCGTTGTAACAGCGAAGTAGTGACTTTTGGGTTTATGTAAGCGAGCTCCGCTGGATTACGCACCTGTTCAAAAGCTAACCCAAGTTGTCGTACCAAACGATGGAGCTATACTCATATAGATCCACAAGAGTAAGAAAAAAGACTCTCCGCCACTTTGGTTACGGAGAGTCTTTCTTTTATATTGTCGGTTGTGCATTGCATTCTTTGTTCGAACAACGTAAGCCCGATTATAAGAACGTCGTTAACAAAACAATCGCACCAGCGATTAAGACGAAGCTAGCAATGGAACGAATTAAACAGCCAACGCCTCTCATTACGAGTGGGAAAACGAAAATGACCATGATTGCGATGACGATGATGGTGATAAGATCCACGGAATCCGCCCCCCTTCTTTGATGTTGAATTCCTCTTCTACTTTTACATAAAGTTCCCGAAATGAAAAGCGTTGAAACAAAGTAAATGTTTTCTTGCTAGCTCCTCCTGTAATAGGCTACGTCAAGAAGACGTAAACGAATGGAGTTGGATATGCCTTCCGTTTATAAGCGAGTAAGTTGCTCAGACGTTCACTGAAAAAGAAACTGTCCAGTGATTGAGTCAGGGTGTTTGGCAATTTCTTCTGGTTTTCCAGTGGCAATCAGTTCTCCTCCTTGATCACCTCCTGATGGTCCAAGATCAACCACCCAGTCGCTACTTTCAATCATCATCGTATGATGCTCAACGACAACAACGGTGTTATTCGCATCAACGAGTTTGGAAAGTAACGTATGCAAGTGTTTAATATCTGTCATGTGTAAACCGCTTGTCGGTTCGTCGAGCAAATACAGAGTATGACCTTTCTTTGCTTGGCTCAATTCTTTGGCGAGCTTTAATCGCTGTCCTTCACCGCCTGATAAGGTTGTAAGTGCTTGTCCCCAATTTAAGTAGCCCAAGCCAACATCGATTAGAAGTTGAAGTAATGTGTTCATCTTGCTTTTCGTTTCAAAAAACGTAATCGATTGTTCAACACTTAAATTGAGAAAGTCAGCAATTGAATGTTCTTTGAATTGTACAGAAAGGACATGATCTTGAAAACGTTGCCCTTTACAACTTGGGCAGGTAACTTTCATGTCGGACAAGAAACTTAAGTTCACATCAACTTGCCCGAGTCCTTCGCACTGTTCACACCTGCCACCAACAGTATTAAATGAAAAATCTTTCGTTTTTAGACCAAGTTCTTTTGCTTTTGGCTGTGCCGCAAATTGAGTACGTAATAAAGTGAATAAGTCCATGAAGGTTGCTACATTTGAACGCTGCATACGTGTTAACGGGGATTGCCCAACTTGAATAACATGGTCGACTTCATCTAGCCAACGATCTTTTCGCAGCCTTTGTTTTTCGCAAGTACATCAAACACAAGCGTAGACTTTCCCGAACCAGACACACCAGTAACGCTTGTGATCGTTCCGAGTGGGATGTTTGCGGTGACGTTTTTTAAGTTGTTCGCATTCGCATTTGTAATGGTGACATAGTTTCCATTTCCATTTCGTCGTCTTGCAGGAAGTGATTGCTTTTGATTTAATAACTTTCCCGTTGGGGAGGAAGAGTTTTGCATGAGTTCTTGGGCGGTTCCTTGTCCGACGACCTCTCCGCCTTTTCTTCCAGCGCCGGGTCCGATGTCAATGAGGTGGTCAGCTTCATGCATGACGAGTTCATCGTGTTCAATAACGAGCACAGTATTTCCTAAATCTCGTAACTGTTTCATTATCGAAATTAATCCGCTCGTATCTTTTGGGTGAAGACCTGCGGTCGGTTCATCAAGTATATAAAGGACGCCCGTTAGTCCAGAACCTAAAATTGAAGCTAGCTTTAGTCGTTGAGATTCTCCACCTGATAAAGTGATCGCTTGGCGATCCAAGGTTAGGTAGCCGAGTCCGACATGAATGATTCGTTGTAAGCGTACGCGGAAATCATTCGTGACGGTGTAAAGAAGTTCATCTTCAGCTTCCTCATTAACCGTTTCTACATGATGAATCCAGTCGAGTACATCATGAAGGGGGGCAAGTGATAACTCTGGTAACCGCCTTCCTTGTACGGTGACTTGTCTTACATCTTCACGAAGGCGCTCACCGTGACAATGGGAGCACGTATGGCTGTAAAAAAGTGCAGCCTCTGCAGATTTTCCATCTTTTTCATGATACCTTCGCCACATCCCGGTGATGATTCCTTCGAATTTCCCTTTTGCAACAGTTTTTGGCGGTTTCACATTTGGGAAGTGTTGGATGAACGTATCACTGTCTGTGCCATATAAAACCAGGTGCCATTCAGCTTCCGTATAATCTTGAAGAAGTTTATCCCCTGTAATCGTTAAATCGTACTGTTTACTTGCATTTACAATTGAGTGGACATAATGATCAATAATTGAACGGTGCCAAAAGGTAACAGCACCTTCTTGTAAGCTTTTCGTTTGCTCGAATACGAGTGAAAGGTCGATGTTGACGACGGTGCCGAGTCCCGTACATGTCGGGCAAGCACCGTCCATTGTATTAAATGAGAAATCAGCTTTTGTCAACGCTTGGAGCGAAGCGTTGCAATGAGGGCAAGTAACGGTTGAAGCTTGTTCACCACTTGCACGCGCAGGTAAGACTTGATGGCAACTTGTACAAGTCATTTCCCCTTTTTGTGCGAAGATTTGACGTAGGTACGTATACAAGTCCGTAACCGTTCCTACTGTTGAACGAGGGTTGCGATTTGTCACGTGCTGACCAATAGAAATCGATGGTGACAACCCAATCATGCGATTGACTTTAGGTTTTTGAATGGCTTCTGCAGACAAACCACTTGATTCTAAATATTGTCGTTGGCATTCACGTTGCAACAAGTCGAGGGCGAGCGTTGATTTGCCTGATCCGGATGGTCCGGTTACGACAACAAATTGATTTTTGGGGATTTCGAGCGTGATGTTTTTTAGGTTATTCTCTCGAGCGCCTTCAATACGGATTGAATTACTCATTTAAGACCTCCTAGAAGTTGATGTGCAAGACCAATCATATAACAGTAATGCAAGTAGGGAACTTTCAGTGATCAATCTCTTGCTATATAATAAAAACATTGTCATGGTACTTTAAGGTTCTAAGTGAGGGAAGAAGAGATGAAAGTGTATAAGCCAATTGAGATTGCAAGAATTGTTGGGTCAGTACGAGTGCCTTGCGACATTATGAATCGTGGGGAATTGTACCGAAGCCTGAGCGGTTTGAGAATGGCTATCGCAAATATACCGATGTTCATTTAGCCTATTTCCGTTGCTTACGTGCGATGTTCCCAGCATTCGGTCATGCATTGACGAGCGAAGTGGTATTAGATATTAAGAACGGCAATCAAGATCAAGCATTTTGGCGCATGAATAAAGCGCAAGCAGATCTTCAATATGAAAAAATGACGACGGATCAGACGCTTGAAATGCTACGAAACCCGGAACTTCCATTAACGTTAAAAGGTACCGTAAAAGAAGAGATGACGATTGGGGAAGTGGCGGAAATTACCGATGTCCTCCCATCGTCGATTCGCCATTGGGAAAAGGAAGGGCTCATTACACCGAAACGTAACCTTGAGAATGGGTATCGGATTTATCAGTCTACCCACGTGCGTCAAATTTTATTGTTACGAACGATGCGAAAGACGGTCTTTTTTATTGATCAGATGAGAGAAATCGTTCAGGCGGTAGAGCACCATAGTGTGCAAAAGGCAAAGCAATCAGCTGTACAAGCAAGAGAATACATCTCGGAGCGGAATCGATTGCAGATGAATGCTATTTATGAAGTAATTCGCCTTTGTAAAGTAGTAAACGAAGAGGATGAAGATGATTACTAAGAAGAGTAAAGAAGGTTAAAAGAAAAATACTCTGTGCCCCGTGGCACAGAGTATTTGTTATTAATCATCGCTTTCTTCTTCGTCAGCTTCTTCTTCTGGTTCCATATCTTCGAATTCAGCTTCCATTTGTGCTTCCATCTCAGCTTGGAATTCTTCAATATCTACGGCATTTTCGATGGCTTCTTCTGGAATGTCAATGGTATCAATTCCGTCGAAGTCAGAGAACGTTCCGTTCATTTGTTGATTAATGGAAATCGTTTCACCTTCTTCAGTCATTTCCATCTCAAAGTTCATTTCAATGCCTTCTTGGTAGTACGTATCTTTGTTAATGTACATGACGTAGTCAAACGTATTGATCGTCATTTCATTAAATAACTGCTCCATTTGTTCAGCCATCATCTCATCGTTTTGTTGCGTTGCGACGATCTCTTTCGAAAACTCAATCAAGTCATCTCCTGAGCCTTCTACACTTAGTGCGTATTGATCGCCTTCATCGGACAAGGTAATGTTTTCTGTAAATTGTTCAAGAATCTCAAGCTGTTCTTGTGGTGACATTTCTAAGTCTTCGATGCTCATGAGGTCATCACCGAGGAGATCCATCTTCATCCACTCATCAATCATCGGTTCGAACATGTAAAGAATGCCGTCTTCATCCATGTATTGTTCGATTTCCACTTCTTCGCCCGTCATCGGGTCAGGAGTCGTAATCGTTTGAGCGAACATCATCGGGTCCATCATGACGTCCATTTCAATTTTTGAGTCCATAGGCATTTCTTCACCGTCAAATGAAATCGTTTGGGCAATGTCCATGACACCACGATAACTTTCAAGTGATTCCATCGCCTCGTAAGAAAGTCGCATAACTTCTTCGGCTTCACCATCAGCCTCTGTTGCTTCTTCTTCGGTAGCATTTTCGTCAGCGTCAACTTCAGTTTCTGCTTCGTTTTCTACGTCTTCAACTTCTGTACTCGTGTCAGCATCACTATCATTACATGCGGCTAGAACTACGACGAATGTGGACAACGATAACCAAAGCTTCATCTTTTTCATAAAATCCTCCTAAAAGATTACGTCTTCACGTGTGTATCAGTCATAGACCAATACGACCATAACAAAACCCAATCATACAGGAAGAAGGTTTCAATATAAATGGGAAAAATGTAGTGTTGTTTAAATTGGATTAAAACATTGTATTCTCAGTAAAAAACATTCGGTGAGTAATAAAAAAACAACCCGCACTGTTAGGCGGGCTGTTCTTCAACGGAAGTTGAATCGGCTTTTTTGTTTTGTTTCTTCATCTTAAGATGGAAATACAAGAACGTAAGCGTAAGTGTTATGACCATCATAACGACAAGTGGCCACGTTTCATACAAAAGTTCAGGTCGGTCCATGTGAACTGTTGCACGCATACCCAGGACTGTATACGTCATCGGTAACCATTCGTGTACCCACTGAAAAGGTGCTGGTACGAGTTCAACAGGGAATGAACCGCCACTTCCCCCAAGCTGGATAATCAGAAGTATAATACCGATAAAACGACCAGGGTTATCAAGAATCGCTACGAGCATCAAAATTAATGCCATAAACGCAAGACTTGAGAACCATAAAAACAAGCTAAATAAAATCGGATTTGAAATGCTCAAATCTAAGCCCCAAAATACGACGGCGAGTAGAGCAGCGGCTTGCACCGTACTTACTGTCCATACGACTCCTAGCTTTCCAGAGAACCATTGCCACCCGGTCTCATGTGCGGCGAGGGGATCTCGGAACGGATAAATAATGGATAAAGTAAGACCGCCTACATAAAGTGCTAACGACAAGAAGTAAGGAGCAAGCCCTTCACCGTATGAGTAGTCCTGTTGGACGCCTTCAGAAGCGGATTGTACTGGTGAACTCAATAACGCTTGTTGATTTTCATTAAGTTCATAGTCAAGTAACACATCAGAAAGGGTCGTCAAGTGTTCATGAAGCTCATGTGCACCGTCATCTAAGTCTTGGATTCCTTTTTTAATTTCTTCGCCACCGCTTTTGGCTTGGTGCATTTGGTACGTTAGCTCATCTGAACCTTCGTCGAGTTGTTCAAGACCAGCATGAAGCTCGGAAACGGCTTCAGTTGCTTCATTTAAAGTAGTTTCAATGGTTTTAATGATGGCATCTGTCTGAGATAACGCATGTTCAAGCGTATAAAGCGTTGCTGTAATCTCATCAAAAAGATCCATTTGTTGTAAGTTACCTGTGCCAAGCTCTTGAGGTAAGCTGTTATTTAACTGTGTAAAGCTCGCATTAACATCATCGACCCACTCCGAAATTTCTTGTTGCCCGGTGATCAGCGTAGTGGAAACTTCGTCATACGTTGAACGAATGGAGTCAACAGCCGTGTCGACATTCGTAGTCTGTTCTTCTAGGTCTGCGGATAACTGCGTAAGTGAGTGAGAGAGTTCTTCTAAATGTGCACACACTTCTTCTTCACTCTCACACTGGTCGATCTGTTCATCTAACAAGTACAGTCGATCAGTAACCATTGAATTGGCTTGTTGTAATCCGTCATTCATGCGTTCAATTTGTTCAAGAAGGTTGCTTGCATTTGTGATTGCTTGTTGATTTTCATTTAATGTGTGTTCCCATTCGCTCCACGTAGACTGAGCGTCATGAAGTGTGTTGCGCACGTTTTGCCATTCTGTTTCGAGTGATTGTAAAGACTGCCTCAGATTTGCAAAGTCTTCACTCTCCAGATAACGCAACGCCTGTTGTACTTCGTGTTCCAACGTATCAAGTCGTTCGATGAGTTGATTACCCTCATCGCTCGTCTCATAACGATGATTAAACTGAACGATTTCTTCTTTAAGTTGACCCGTGCCAAGGGCTGCTTCTTGGATGCCGTCATGAAGCGTATTTGCACCAACTTCTAAATCAGAAAGACCGTTTACGAGCGAATGCATATTTTCATAAGCAGATTCAGTGCCATCGGCAATTTCTAAAGCCCCGTCACGAAGGTCTACAACGGCTTCAAGTAACGTGCTGTATGCATCATTAGCGACTTCGACATAAGACTCTGTAAGCGTTTGGGATAACTCATGTTCCATTTGCGTAATCGCTTGTGAACCAAGTTGGCTGCTGACAAAGTTCATGTCTTCATTGATTTCATAATAAAGCACACCTTGTTCAGGATGATCGTTTTGTACAGAAGTGACGTGCTCAGAAAAGTCTTCTGGTACATGAACAAAAAAGTAATAGTCAAAGTCAGTTAACCCTTGTTGGGCAGTTTCGTAATCTGTCACCTCAAATTGAAAGGATTCATCATCGAATAGCGTCTCAACAAATTCATCCCCTGCATGAATGAATTCGTCATTAACTTCTGTTCCTGTATCTTCATTAACGATCGCAACCGGTAAATTTTCAATTTCTCCGTATGGATCCCAAAATGCCCAAAGCAAAAGACCGCCGTACAAGACTGGAATGACCATAATTCCAAGAATGCCGATGCTCATTTTTTTGTTTTTAAGAATGGCTTTCCACTCATTTAGAAATCCTTTCATACCCTCACTCCAAAACTATTTGACCAATTCGTTAAAATGGTCATTTTATTGTAAAAAAAACATCGCTACTATGGTTGACGAATAGCGATGCCGTCAAAAATATGGTTTTTGAAAACGTCGTATAATTCTCGCTCACTTAATGGCGGTTCATTTTGTTCCCAATCCACGATAAACGCCATGTACAATTTATAAATGGTAAATGCGGTCACTTTCGGATTTGTTACGAGTAAACGGCGACGGTTTGCTCCCCGTTCAACGACACGTTCAATTTGTTTCAAAATGAGCTCTTCAACCCGAGCAATCGCCATATGTGCCTCTTGTGTTCCAAAGACGTTTACTTCTTCAGTAAGCTGAGCAAGTAACTTATGTTCTTTGCGGTAACGTAAGACACCATAAAGTGCTTCATGCAATAAGTCTAATGTTTTGCCGTCACGTTGCATAATATTGTGAAACTGCAACTCAACGTCGTAAATTAACTCATCCATCACAGCTTCAAACAGTTGCTCTTTATTCGTGAATTCCGTATAAATCGTTCCTTTTCCAACGTGTGCGACTTTCGCAACGTGAGCAACGGTTGTCCCTTTATATCCGAATAAGGAGAAAGCATGTTTGGCAGCATCCATAATGGATTGGCGCTTGTTCGCAATCATCGGTATAACCTCTCCTTACACAATTGACCGTTTTGTTCATTTGGTCAATTTAGTGTAACACCGTCTTCTGTTTTGTGCAAATGCAAGGTGAGTGCTGGCATCGACGTTAATTTCTCTATGAATTGTTAATAAAAGGGTGTAGCATGAATGGGAATGCAGTTACCGTCTTTGGATTTATACTATTATGAATTATCGGTGGAGGAGAATGGACAATGCGTTATTGGTTTTTGTTGGCTGTTGTTGTCGTATTGACCGCTTGCAACAGCGAATCAGTTGAGCAAGAAGAAGCAACCGTGTCACCTCGGGAACAGACGGCAGAAGAGAACTATTATCTACCAATGATTTTGGATCAACATGTACTGTTTTCTGTTGAAGATTTGCCTGCGGATACGAAAGAGATCGCCTTAAGTTATGAAGTGTGGGAGAACGGCTCGATTGTGGATGATCTAACTAGATCTATTGCCATCGGACTTAGTGAAGATCGTTCAATTGGCGATTATGATGATGTGATGCTTGCTTTTAATGATTTAGAAACAGGCATTGACCGTGAGATTGAACTAATGATTCGCACGATGGATGAAGAGAAAATTGGAGGAACGTATAAAGGAACAGCCTCATTTACAGGTACAGAAGAAGGACTCGGAGCCGCCGTTGCAGAAGAAATTGTCATTGGAGAGCGTAGTCCTTTATTTGTGAACTTCACCAGCTCACAGATGAATAGCAATTGGTATGAAGAAGAAGGATTGCAAGAGATGATTCAAGCGAATGAATATGTCTTTATTGTGTATGTAGAATTTGTTGTGTAACTGAAGTTGAAGAGAGGGGAGAGCGCGTGCGAAAGAAAAAATTTGATTTAGCGTTTATACTAATCTTTTTATTCGGTCTTCATTTTGTTCCACTATGGGTTGAATTCTATGAAGTGATCGCTTATTACTTATTCATTTGGATTTTCCTTACTCCGCTTTTCGTGTTCCAATTTGTATGGGATCATCACACGCCTTTCTTTGTTACTATTTGGCGAGTATTTTATAACCGTCATATTATTATTAAGATGATTCCTACTACAGTAATTGCAGTAGCGACAATAACAATGTATAGCTTGGTTATGCCTTATATCTTATTGGGTGAAGACCATGTAGAAATTTTTATTCAGTATCAATTGTGGGGCTTTTCTCTTTTAGGTGGCGTTATTGCGTCACTTTTCATTATATTTCGTAGCGACGAACGGTTCGAAGAGGAGACGGATGATAGTGAACGAGAATTCTAAACCACTTTGCTAGGGTGGTGGTTCCATCGTGAGGTGAAAAAGAGATGAAGATGTTGAGTCAGCATCGGGCAAGCCGATGAATCCGTGGCGGATGCTCATTTGGTTACTCATCGCCCAAATCTTAATTGCGTTTGTTGGGCGCGGGGTTTCGCCACTTGGCGTGTTTATTGGCGAGTCGCTACAGCTTACGAATGCACAAATTGGAATGCTGCCTGCAGCGTTGTTCTTTGGTCAGTTCGTAGCATCTATTCCGTTTGGTGTATTTGTTGATCGTGTTGGAACGAGGCGTCTACTGCTCGTCCTCACACTCGTATTAGGGATTAGTTTTTCATTAGTATCGTTTGCAACGCCGTTTTGGCTCGTCCTCATTTTGATGGCGATTGGCGGAGTTGGTTACGGGGCGTATCATCCTGTGTCTACGCGGGGGATCTTGTACTGGTTCGATTCTTTGCAACGGGGAACGGCGATGGGCATTAAACAAATGGGTGTGACGGTCGGATCAGCGTTGGCAGCATTTCTACTCGTGCCGTTATCAGAAATGTTTCATTGGCGACCTGTATTGTTTGTGTCCTCACTCGTCTTAATCATTGGTGGGCTCATCTGTTATTTCTATTATCGCGATGCTGTCGCTTCTATGCCGAAAATGAAGAATCAACGGATCACAAAACAGCTGCTATCTATGTTTTCAAATCGTCGGTTATTGTTATTAACTATCGGTGCGATGACATTAAGTGCTAGTCAAATGTCGTTAAATACATATCTGATTTTGTATGCGACCAATCATTTGCTCGTCTCGATTGTGTTCGCTGGAATGTTGTTGGTCATTTCCGAAGTTGGAGGTTCATTGGGGCGTGTCATTTGGGGCATGGTCAGTGACCGATTGTTTCAAGGCAACCGAATGATTATTCTTTGCATGATTGCGACCATTTCTACACTCGGGTTTGTAACGTTAGCTGCTTTATCTGAAGGTGTAAATCTACTAATTCTCGTTCTGATTATCTTCATGCTCGGGTTTTGTCTGGCGGGATATAACGGCTTATGGATGAACGCCGCAACTGAGATCGTACCCAAAGAGCAAGCGGGACTTTCTAGTGGTTTTTCAACGAGCATTGGTGCTTGGGGTGTTATTTTGGGACCTCCATTGTTTGGACTGATCGCGGATGTGACTGGAAGTTACTCGGCTTCTTGGGTTGTGATGGCTGTGCTTATGTTTTTTGTGGCAATTTTATTTTTACTTTTAAATCAATCTTTACGTAAAGAAAGCATCGACACATAAGTGCCGACGCTTTTTTTACATAGATGGCGGTTCCTTCGCGTTATTCACAGAGATATGAAGTTGAGCTGTTTTCGTTTGAATGTTTTGGAGTAACACGAAGAAAATCTCAATTGTAAGCAATAAGAAACCGGCAGGTATGACGAACAAGACTGGATAATAAGGGACGACAGCACCTTTCATACTAAACGCAACCCCTTCAACAAAGCCGACCCAAGCATACTGAAAGGCAAAGATTGTTAACATGAGAAAGAGGATCAATTCTAATGATACAAGCGCGATGGAAATGATGTATTGCTGACGCTCTTTGAACTTTTGAACGAGCATTTCAAGTCTGGGCATAATGCCTGAGCTGTACACATAGGCGAGCCCTGGGAAAAACGCAAGTGGCATGAGGAAATATTGTGCGATTTCGTAACTTCCGACTGTTGGTAGTTGAAATACGGTACGTAATAGAACATCAAGCGCAATGAGGATCATCATTAATGAGATCGCTGCGCCGCTAATGATGAGCCCGATAAACTTAATTTTTTCAAAGCCTTTATAAGCAGCATTCATTTAGAATCTCCTCCTACATTAAGCTAGGTAACCATGTCACAATTGGTGGGAAAGCAATCATAAGTCCACAAACGACGATGGCGAGTACAACGGCAAATATGCTCGTTTGAATAAACAAACGTTCTATGGAAATGCCGGTAACACCGGAGACGGCGAATACACTCAAGCCGACAGGTGGGGTAAGTAGACCGATTGTACAAATAACAGAAACTAGAATACCGAACCATAACAGATCAACGTTCATTTCTTGGATAATCGGTAACAGGATTGGTGTCGCCATAATAATGACAGCTCCACCTTCAATGAACATAAACAACACAAAATAGATGAAACAAATGAACACGAGCATTAATACCGGATATTCAATTAACGGACCTAAAAATCCGATCAATTCCCGTGGCAATTGAGAAATCGTAATAAAACGACCAAAGATTTGTGCTGTAACCATGATAAGAAGTACCATTGATGAAATCTTGATTGTTCCAGAAAATGAATTGATAAAAAATTGCTTGTTTACTTTTCCTAAGAAAAAGGCAGTGAGTAATCCGAGTATCGCTCCAATTGCGCCAGCTTCCGTCGGTGTAAACGTACCAGAGTAAATTCCCCCGAAGATCACAGCCATAATGGCAAGGAAGATCCCGATTACAATTAAAGATCTAGAAAGCGATAAATCTTCTGTTGTTCTAGCGGGTTCGTTTAGAATATCGACGGAACGCTTTTTAATATCACGGTTGTATAAGAAAAGCATTACGAGAATAATCACGATTGTCATAATAAGCCCTGGAATAATTGCACCGATAAATAACGTTCCAATCGGTGTTTCTGTAACGACACCGTATAGAATTAAGACGATGCTTGGAGGAATAATTCCAGAAAGTGATCCAGCAGCGGCAATCGTAGAGCCAGCAATATCGTCACGGAAACCGTGTTTTCGTAATTCAGGAACAGCCACTTGTCCAAGAGCTGCAGACGATCCAGTTGTGGAACCAGATACCCCCCCTAAAAAGGCTCCGATTACGACAGATAAGACACCTAGAAGGCCAGATTTTCCTTTTGAAAGTTTGTAGACAATTAAATACAAATCACTAACAATTCTCGATTGCACGATAAACTGAGCCATCAACACAAACAACGGAATCGTCGTTAACGTATAACTTGCAATGACTCGATACGGTTCAACTTGCATGAACGTTGTGATGTAGGAAGGTCCTTCAAGAATGATGATGCCTAGAACACCGATACTAAGCAGTACCGTATGAATGTGCATGCCAAGAAGTAAAAAAATTAAAAATAAAGCGAAGATCACTAAATAGAAAATCTCAATTGGCATCTTGTACACCCCCTGTTATTCGATGGCTTTAATCTCGTCTGGGACGTCACCACCGTGTTTGATAATTAAGTCACGCCAAAGGATTGCAACTTCCCGAGCCGGGAGTCCGTTTTGTTCGTGCTCATCAATCCATGTGTGCCACGTATCGACCATACCGTTAATCAAGTATTGCTGTGCATCCTCATCAATGTCTTCAAGATGAACGAATTCTGCTCCTTTGTTCAACGCTTCTTCTCGTATTTCAATCGCGCGATCTTCCCAAATCTGGCCACTCCCATCGAGATGATCTTCAGCGGTATCCACCATGACTTGTTGTACCTCTTCAGGTAGCGAGTTCCAATTTTC
Organism: Geomicrobium sp. JCM 19038; assembly: GCF_000698125.1. GTDB lineage: Bacteria > Bacillota > Bacilli > Bacillales > Marinococcaceae > Geomicrobium_A. The sequence goes on from NZ_BAXA01000008.1 coordinate 12,965, forward strand.
TTCAGTCATGGCCCATACCCCTGAAAAATGCCCGAGGTTAATACCTTCTAACGTATAATTGAACACTTCTTGCATCCCGTATCCTGTCCAGTCAGCAACACTGAAGAAGGCACCTTCAAATGCGCCACGATTAATCGCATCAAACATATCCGCTGAAGGGATGCTCACTGAGTTCACACCGATTTTGCCTGCGAAAATCTCATGAATTCGTGTCGGGGAGCGAAGCGACGCTTGCCTGAAGTCTTCAACCGTTTCTAAAGGGTAATCCTTCGTTGACATGACATATTGTTGTGTTGGCGAATAGGGAATCACTTTCAAGTCTTTCTCCCCATATTCAAGTTCAGTGAACGTTTTTCCATCATCAGTAATGGGCTCCTTAGAGTAAATGAGGTCTGCGAAAGCTCGTGCAGCAATGACCGTATCCGATTCAAGTAAAGGCAACACTGTCACTTCAGTGAGTGGAAACCGTTTTGGGTCATAGAGCGGCCAAAGTGGCGCAGCAATATCAATCGTTCCATTTCTTAGCGCTTGTAACTCTTCATTCGTTGGCACTAATTCTCGGCTCGTATATGCATCAAATACGACCTTTCCGTCAGTTCGCTCTTCCACGTCCTCCATCCATGGTGAAAAGAATCCTTGCCACCATCCGTTTTGAGAACTCACTAGAGAAGAGATCGTTAACTCGATCGGTTCTTCACCGTCTGTTGTTGTCGTTGCTTCGTCAACTTGCACACAGCTTGCTAGAATTAAGGTTAAAGAAATGAGCAGGACACTCATTTTTCGTCGAAGCATCATCGTACCTCCCCCCTATAAATAAAGCGCTTACATTCTTTGTTCTCTAGTGATTGCAAGTTTTGTACCAACATTACAAAAGTGATGTTTTCAGTCATCAACGGAAGTGAATAGAAAAGCAGCCACGAGGTGGTGGTGAAAAAATGCAAATAAAATTCAAAAATGAATTATTAGATGTAGATCTCTTGTTGCTTTTTGCCGGTCAATCAATCTACTGAGAGTTCTTTAATTTCATCAGGAACATCGCCACCATGTTTGATAATAAGATCTCGCCAAAGGATGGCTACTTCACGCGCAGGTAATCCATTTTGTTCATGCTCTTCAATCCATGTGTACCATGTTTCAATCATGCCATCGACGATGTATTCTTTTGCATCGTCATCAATGTCATCTACGTGTACGAATTCAGCTCCATTTGCTAAGGCTTCTTCACGAATCACTTCGGAGCGAGCTTCCCATACTTCGCCACCGTGATCAATAAGATCTGTCGCTGATTCTTCCATGATTTGTTGTAGGTCTTCAGGAATGGTGTTCCAGTTTTCTTCTGTCATGGCCCAAAGTGTTGAGAAGTGTCCGAGGTTAATCCCTTCAAGCGTATACGTGAACACTTCTTGCATTCCATACCCAGTCCAGTCTGCAACGCTAAAGAAAGCTCCTTCAAATGCACCGCGATTGATCGCATCGAACATGTCGGTTGAAGGCATGCTTACGGAGTTAATGCCTATTTTACTTGCGAAAATCTCGTGAATTCGCGTAGGTGAACGAAGAGAAGTATCTCGGAAATCGTCTATGCTCTCAAGGGGGTGATCTTTTGTCGACATGACATATTGTTGTGTTGGTGCATGGGGCATGACCTTTAAGTCCTTCGTGCCGTATTCGAGTTCTGTAAATGTTTCACCATCGTGAGTAACCGGCTCTGTTGAGTGAATAAGATCTGCATAAGCTCTGGCGGCAATCACTGTGTCGGAATCTAGAAGTGGCAACATCGTTACTTCGGTAAGAGGAAAACGTGCTGGGTCATATTGAGGCCAAAGAGGGGCAGCAATATCAATCGTTCCGTTGCGGAGTGCAAGAAGCTCTTCGCTACCAGCAATGAGTTCTTGACCGGTGTAGATTTCAAACGTAATCCGTCCATTAGATCGTTCTTCGACTTCATTCATCCACGGAACAAAGAAGCCTTCCCACGCACCGTTTTGGGTGCTTGCAAGTGAAGAGAGTACGAATGTTCTTGATGTTTCTGCCTCTGCATGAGTTTGCTGCTCTGTTGAAACACAGCTCGTAAGGAGTACAAAAGTTAGTAAGAATACGGTACTGCGAATGATCATTTTCAAGAGTATGTCCCCTTTCAGCGCTTGAATATAAAGCGCTTTCATAAGTTCATAAATGATGAGTCATTGTTGACAAGGATAAACTTTACCAAAAGTAATCTGATTTTTCAATCTCTATTTTCTTTTAAAATTTCGTCTCTGTTGCATGAAGTTGGTTTTTAATTGGTAAGTAAAGGATATAGATACATAACGGAAAGGGGAATGAAAAATGAGTAAATATTCGATCAAAGAATTCATAGAAGCGACTGAAGTCGAAGAACAAAACGATGAGTACTTTCAATTGGAGACTCCCCGTATACTCGAAGTAAACTTAAAAGAGATGGTCTGGGCAAAGCTTGGATCGATGGTGTCGTACACAGGTGATATCAAGTTTGAGCGTGAACGCCTCTTGGAGCATGGAACGAGTCGAATGTTTAAAAAAAGCGTTTACGAGTGAAGGCGGAACGCTTATGAAGGCGACGGGTGAGGGACAATTACATTTAGCAGATAAAGGGAAGCGAGTGACCATTCTTGAGCTCAATGACGATGTTATTGCTGTGAATAGCAATGATTTATTAGCTTTTGAACCGAGTATTGAATGGGATATTAAAATGATGCGTCGTGTAGCGGGGATGATGTCAAACGGGTTGTTTTATGTCGTTTTACAAGGTAAGGGGCTTGTTGCCATTACATCGCATTACGAACCTTTAACGTTGAAAGTTCAGGAAAATCTACCAGTTATGACCGATCCAACGACAACAGTTGCTTGGTCAGGGAATTTAGAGCCTAACATCCGTACCGACATCAATTATCGTACGTTCTTAGGGCGAGGAAGTGGCGAAAGTTTTCAGATGGAGTTTCAAGGAAATGGATTTGTAATCGTTCAATCTGCAGAAGAGTAAACCAAGGTTTTGACAACGTAATCGTCCAGATAAGAAAATTTCCAAAGGAATTCCTGTTTCTTACTTAAAGATTTTGGTAAAGTAGTGATAGGAATCTATAAAGGATAAGGTGCGAAGCGATGTCCAAGATAAAAGAACTAAAGCCAATTATGGATGAGGTATTACGTCGCAAAGAAGAATTAGCTGGTATGCCTCCTCAGTATGAGAACGTGAGTGATAATACGATTGTCATGCAACTGACACCTTGGCGAGTCCAATTAATTGAGGTTTACGCAAAGTCACTGACAACTTCATTAGATCATTCGATCGATGACATTCGTCAATGGGGAAGTGAATTATCGGAGCAGCTTGTAAAAGTGCAATTGCCTCTTGATGTTGGGCTGCACGAGATTGCGTATTATCGCAATACGATCGGTGAGATTATCCGTGATGAGGCAGAGAATCAAGACATGTCTTTCGCAGATTTTTACCATATCGTGTCTCAATTCAATGCGGTTGTCGATGAAGCCGTACAAATTGTTAGTCGTTCGTATATGAAGAGCTTCCATAACAGCATTGAAGCTGCTAAGTACGCAATTGATGAGCTATCGGTACCGGTCGTCCAATTGACGAGTAATATTGGAGTCATTCCAATTATCGGAGAAGTCGACACGAAGCGTGCGCAATACCTTATGTCAAACGCTCTAGAAAAGAGTGCCGAGCTGCAACTACGAACGTTAATCTTGGATTTATCTGGTGTAAGTGTCGTGGATACGATGGTTGCCGGACAGATCTTTAAAGTGATGGATTCATTACGTTTAATTGGTGTCGAAGCCGTTCTCAGTGGTGTACGCCCAGAAGTCGCTCAAACGATGGTTAATCTTGGCATTCGTGTTGAGGGCAAAGTCTACCGGGATCTTAGGACAGCAGTTGAAGAGAAGAAAATGATCAGTAAGTAATCTTTCCAAAAGATGACAGTCGGATGTCATCTTTTTTGGTTGTGCTGATTTTTATTGATCTAGAGCATCGCACGTATAAGAAGGGGTCATTGTCGTGGATTACTTTAAACAGATGGAACAATCGACAGGTGTTTTGTTGAATGATATACAAAAGCAAGCTGTGTTGAAGACGGACGGGCCCTTGCTCTTACTCGCTTCACCTGGTTCAGGGAAAACAACGACGCTGAACATGAAGATTGGTTATTTGCTTCTTGAGAAAAAAGTGAAGCCTGAGTCCATTATGGCAGTTACCTTCAGCCGCGCAGCAGCAGAAGATATGGCGGAGCGTTTTCGGCAATTTTTTCACGATAAAGTGAGTCGACCTGTTCAATTCTCAACCATTCACAGCTTTGCTTTTCGTATTGTGAAATCATACTTTCAAAAGAAGAGTATCAATTACCGCTTAATTGAAGGGGATGTGGAGCCTCATTGGCTTCATAAGCGAATGGCTCTACAACAGCTATTCACGAACAAAACAGGAAAGAAAATAACCGAGGATGAGCTGGAGTCGCTAATTACGTACATTAGTTATGTGAAAAACCGTATGATTCAACCTGACCAGTTACAAAAAGTGAAATGTTCGTTAAAGGAAGCAAAAGACATTTATATCGCTTACGAAGAGTGGAAGCGTAACTATGACGATCAGACGTTGCTTTTGGATTTCGACGATATGCTTACCTATGCGTACGAGGCATTATTGCACGATAAAATGATATTGCAAAAGCTTCAAAAGCAATACGATTATGTATTAACCGATGAAAGTCAAGATAACTCGCTCGTTCAGCATAAGATTGTGGAGAAGATTGCCTCGCCTCAAAGTAACCTTTGTGTCGTTGCAGATGACGACCAGTCGATCTTTCAGTGGAGAGGGTCCGATGTTGGTCATTTGCTCGAATTCAAGAGTCGATATCCAAATGGTCAAGTGCTTACAATGACTGAGAATTATCGGTCTTCAAAGACGATAGTACAAGTTGCCAATACGTTCATAAAACGTAATAAAGAGCGGTACCGAAAAGAGATGTATACCGCCAATGACATCGGAATACCAATTCAAGTACAAAACTTTAAAAAGCGTGAAGCCAAAATCCGTTATGTTATGGATACGGTGAAAGAACAAACCAATCGGAATGAAGTGGCAATACTTTACCGTAATAATAATTCAGCGGTGTCGGTTGTTAATGCAATGGATCGATTAAACATTGACTTCTATATGAAAGAAATCGATACGAAATTCTTTCGTCATTGGGTAACGACCGACCTTCTTAACTTTATGCGCTTTTCGTATCACACTGGTCGTGTTGACGTATTAGAACAAATCTATTCAAAGTTTAATGCGTACATGAAAAAAGACCAAATGAAGTGGTTGTTACAAGAAGGTAGGGGAGAATGCGCCTTCGCAAGACTTCAAAACACGAAGCTCGAAGCGTATCAAGTGAGTAAGCTAAAGCAGGCAAAGCGTGCATTTGATAAGATTAATAAACTTTCTCCAAGTGCTGCAATCACAGTCGTTGAAGACGATCTTGGATATCGCAAAGCGTTGGAACAGCGCTGTGAGCGTCTCGGTTTAAATGTCGATCGTGCGAAAGAAATTCTTGATGCACTAAAGGAAATCGCTGAAGATGAACAGACGCTAAAAGGTTTTGCTGAGCGTCTGAAGCGACTAGAATCTAAAATGAAACAGTCCAAGTTCAATAAAGGAGAGAACGTGCCTACCTTATCAACGTTTCATCGCGCCAAAGGTCTTGAGTTTGACCGTGTATATATGATTGATTTAAACCGCGATATTCTTCCGACAAAAGAAGACAACGATGATCCGAAGTTAATGGAAGAAGCTGTTCGTTTGTTTTATGTTGGAATGACACGTGCTCGGGAACATCTTGAATTGTTATCGTCAGGTGGCGTCCAAAAGGAATCTCCATTTCTCCCACAAATTAAGAAGCTGATCGCACCTTCTACAGTGTCGAGTCCACACCGAGCAGGTACAACGGTGGCACATGAAGATCTACTTCCAAATACGACAATTGAACATGAAAAATTCGGGATCGGAACAATAATTGATATAAAAAGTGACACGATGACTGTCGATTTCGAGCATCACGGTGAAAAAGAATTCATAAAACAATTCTGTGTAGAACGTGGATTGTTAACGAAAGTATAGAGGTATGGCAGTATTATTGCTCAGAGTGCTCGGCACGATAACGATTTTCACTTGATCGTGTGGCAAGAAATTGAAAAGAGTTTTGCAGAGTTCCGATGCCGTCAATGGTTACATCAATCGTATCAAGAACCCTACATGGAGATGCGTAACTGTCTGAGGTTAACATAAAGAGATCTCCATGCTGGATTTGAATCTGCTTTGTTACTTGTTCAAGAACATGAACGATATCATCAATCAATTCAGCGGGGTGCCAAGTAAACATATGCTGGTTGTTGCGATACGTATAGACCGTTGAATGGTTCAAATTCATCTGTCTAACGAAATCCATGGGCCGATTGAACACGCATAAAAGGACTCTGAATGCTCTTTTAGTGAATGTGGTGATTGATGGAATTCGCTCACAATCGTAGCCCCTAACAGAGCTTCGCGAATTGCTTTTTTGCTTTTAAATTTGGGTTCGTGATCAAAAACAATTCCGATACCAGGTCGTGCTAAAAGCTCTGTCGCATTTATTGGGATTGTTATGTTCTCACGATGAGCGATGCAGCGTTCTCTCTGTACTTCATGCAACGTGACTTTAGGGTTATTATGACGGTCATAATCTTTAGGGTGCAATGTGATCCGTTGAACGGATCGAGTAATGGGTAAATCAATCAAATCGACGTCAATGTATTCGCTTCGAGTGAAACGAATGAACGAGCTACTGGTTTTCAGTTTGGCTAATACGTCCAAATTCCCCCATTCCTTCCTTGACGATCGTAATGAAGTGTTCGGCTTGCTTTGATACGTAACGATCACTAGACCAAATCATGGCGGCATCGGCTTGAATTTCAATGTCCGTCAATTCAATCATCGCTAGGGCATCTGAATGAAATGCAAACAATGAGGATTTCGGTATAATTGTTCCTCCTGTGCCTGCTGCAGCAAGTGCGATGAGTAAAGAGGCATCTGGACATGCACAGACAACGTTAGGCACGAAGCCGTGCCTTTTGCATTCATTTACAATTTTCTCATATTGACCAGTACCACTAATTCGATGAAGCAATAAAAGTGGGAGATCTTTAAGGTCCTTCATGCTCATCTGTTTTGTACTAGTTAAGCCAGGCCAATCTTTGGCGATGGCTAACACATAAGGTTCCGATGGTAATGAAACCGAAGAGATTTGTTCAAGCTGTACAGGTAATCTTACAATTGCAAGCTCAATTTCCCTTTGATGTAACTGCTCAGTCAGTGAATACGTATCCCCTTCACGCAAAGCAATTTGTACATCTGGATAGATCTGGCGAAGCGTTTGAATAGGATGGATCATATAAGAAAAGCAAGATTTATTTACACCAATTTTCAACATGCCAAGCTTACCGCTCTCAATGGCTTTCGTTTCAAGCACAGCATCATCAATCGTTTGTAAGATCTTACATGCATGTTTGTATAAAGCTTTGCCAGCACTGGTCAACTCTAAATATCTACCGTGACGCTCAAACAGTGAAACGTTCAGTTCATTCTCAAGTAACTTCAACTGTTGGCTTAGTGGGGGCTGAGCCATATGCAATTTTTTTGCTGCTTTTGTTACTTGCTTCTCATCGGCAATCGTCTTAAAGTAGCGGAGTTTACGTGTATCCATCCTTCTACATCCTTTCGGCAAGCAACTCAACACATTACAATAATGAGGAATATCTCTATCATATAATGAAAGCGGTTACATTTCAACTATTCAGATTACAAGGTTCGGAGGTCATTTACGTAAAAAGGTGTCGAAGAACGACACCTTTCAAATGATAGGAGAGGAGGAATTAACGGGGGTATTGACGTTCCTTTAAGAAGAACGTCAACGTGAGCGCAAGCAACGAGAGCAACGCCATGACAATTAGCGCAAACGTAGTTCCCCAATATGCACCAACATCGTATGGTGCATTGATGGTGCTCGCTGTAGCGCTAATAATGGTCGATAAGAAAATAATTCCGAATGTCATTCCAAACTGACGTACAGTGTTAACGATCGCAGAACCATGAGCGATGTCTTCTTGGCTTAAGGCATTCATTCCAACAGTCACAAGAGGCATTAACGTTAATCCAAACCCAGCCATAAATAAGCAAAAATGAAGCATAATCCAGTATGGTGAACTGTCCATCGTTACGGTGTTAAGTAAGAGTAACGATGCTGCCGTACAGCTAAAGCCAATGAGTGCAATGGTTTTCCCTCCATATCGATCATACAAATTCCCACTAATAATCGTAATGATCGAAAGTAGAATGGTTCCGGGTACGAGGACAAATCCGGATAAAAACGCACTCGTTCCTAATACATCTTGCGCAAACATCGGTAAGATCGTTTCAGCAGATAAAAGAAGCATCATGTTAATGAATACCAAAATCATGCTAGGCGAAACGTTGAGTGCTTGAATAATGCCAAATTTAATACAGGTGTCGAATGCGTGAGCTGCCGCTTAATAAAACAGAATAGCGATACAACCCCAATCGCAATCGGAATGATAACTAACGTGTTTGTAAAGCCATAAACACTAATCATGCTTAATCCAAAGATAAATAAACCGAATCCGATGGCTGAAAGAACGATGGAAAAGAGATCTAACTTCGCGGGTTTCATCGGCAAGACGTTTTTCATCTGAACTATGGCGACGATTAATGTGCATGCAATGAGAGGTAGAAGAATCCAATGCAAAGATCGCCAAGTGAACAGATCGATTACAATTCCAGAAATCGACGGTGCACTTGCGGGAGCAACATTCACCACCGCGCCTAACAATCCCATCGCAAACCCTCTGCGCTCGTATGGGAAGACGGTTAACAGTATCGTCTGTACGAGCGGTAAGACGATTCCGGCACCGACGGCTTGCACGACCCGAGCGATGATTAGTGTGCCGAAATTAGGGCTAACCCCCCTATAAGCGTGCCAATAAATAAGCATAGTAAAGAAAAGATTACGAGCGTTTTCGCTCGGAAAATGTTTGATAAGTACCCTGTCATTGGAATAAGGATGATTGTCGTTAGTAGAAATGCCGTCGTTAGCCACTGCACTTGTGTAGCATTCACATTAAATTCATCCATAATCGTCGGATATGCCGTAATCAATAAAAACTGACTAAATGAAAATAAAAACGCCGATGCCAAAATAACGGTAACGACGCCTTTATATTGAAACGTTGTGCTCATTCATTGTCGAACCTCCCTTGTGAATGCCTTGAAAAAAGATCGGCAAGATGGCTCGAACCCGTTCCTCATAGCGCGGGTTCTCAGCGAAGAAGAATTCAATAAGGCAACCTTCTGCTACGGTTAAAAACGCGAGTGAGATGTGTTGTACAGGTGACGAAAAGTGAAGTTGTTCGTCGCGCTGTTTGACTAAGATGTATCGAGCAAACCACCGCTCTAAATCAGTTAGAAAAGGCTTCGTATAGTGAAAGCAAGAGACGTGTTTTGGTGGAAAGTACAACACACGAATCATAAGTTTTAACTCTAAGCTTTGATCACTTTCTTTCATAAACCAATGGAAAAAAGAATGAACAGTTGTTTGTAAGGGTTGATCTTTATGATTAACAAAAAAAGCTACAATCGCTCGCTTCCCTAGTTTCATAGCATGATTTAATACGTGAAAGAAAATGTCTTCTTTGTTTTTATAATGTGCATACAACGATGCTTTACGAACTCCTACATCTTCAGCAATCTGCTGGAGTGAAACGGAGTCATAGTCAAGGTTTGCAAAGTGATGCAAAGCAACGTTGCGAATTTTTATTGCGGTCATTATTATCCTCCCTACCGTTCGTTAGGTTGATCATCTCAGTGTATAGAACTGTTGTCAAGGTACTCTTGGTACGTAGCGTGATTAACAATGTGGCTCTTTCCAGTTAATAGTGTAGTAGGTAACCTAAATACATCGAACTAGAGGAGTGTGTACGTATGATTGAAATTAAAGTGAACGAACAGATTTTGCCCGCGCAACTTGCAACGGTATTTGCAGCATCAGGAATTAAGCGACCGGTTGATGACCTTGACCGTTTGCATCAAATGCTCCAACATGCCAACTTGCTCATTACGGCGTGGGACGGGGAGAAACTTGTTGGGGTTGCCCGTAGCTTAACGGACTATAGCTATTGTTGTTACCTATCAGATTTGGCCGTTGACCAAAGCGTTCAAGCAAAAGGGATTGGGCGTGCTTTAATTGAAGAAACAAAAAAACAAATCGGAGACAGCGTTACGCTCATCCTTCGAGCTTCAAACGTAGCGATGGATTACTATCCAAAAGTAGGGTTTGAGTTGGTCGACAATTGTTACATCATCCAAAAGAAAGCGTAATACGAAACAGTTCTGAGCAGACGAATAAAAGGGTTTGGTCGTGACGTTAGAGAAGAATAAGTTATGAATCTGTGAGGAGGCTTTCATATGGATATGACGGTGTATAGAAAACGCTTTGAAAGATTTGCCATTGATGAGTGCGAGCAATCAAGTGAATTATATAAACATTTAGCGCTTGCTGTTGCAAAGGATGATTCCTTACTAACGTTAAGTGCAGAAGCTCGGAAGGGTCAACCGGTTGCGAATTTGTTTTTTGCGTCTGTGCATTACTTGATATTAAAGGGAACTAAACACCCTGTGGCTGACTATTATGCAAGTGTTACTGACGAACCAAAGCCTATTGATGCGCACACGTTTACCGAGTTTAAGAGCTTTTGTGAAACGCATGAAAGTGAACTAACAGCACTGTTGCATGAAAAGCTAGTTCAAACGAATGAAGTTCGTCGTTGTGCTTACTTATACCCATTGTTCTCTTATATTTATGAAAAAGTTCAAGAACCATTGTCATGCATTGAAATTGGCACGAGCGCAGGATTGCAGTTGTTCTGGGATCAGTATCGCTACTCATATGAAACAGATCTCGTATACGGGAATCCGTTTGCAGATGTGCATATTACGTCGAGCGTAAAAGGTGGAGACATTAACCCGACGTACTTACCGAGCACACCGCCACCAGTCGCTGCTCGAATTGGTGTTGATTTACATATTAATGACGTAAGTAAAGAAGAGGACCGTCTTTGGTTAGATGCTTTAATTTGGCCTGAACATCAAGAGCGAAGAGAGCTGTTTGAACAAGCAGCCAGAGTCGTTCAATCTCAAAAAGCACAGCTTATTGAAGCTGACGGTGTGTCGTCTCTATCATCTTTAGTTGAAAAATGTCCTTCGCATTCTACAGTCTGTGTTTTCCATACTCATGTGGCCAATCAGTTTGATGAGTCGTTAAAACAACAACTAGAAGAGACCGTAAACGACCTTGGCGCCACCAGGAACCTTTTTCACGTCTACAACAATATGCGAGATTCCAAGTTGCGGATTGATTCCTACATCGACGGTACAAAAGAAACGCATGTGATCGGAGAGACGGACGGGCATGGCAGATGGTTTGAATGGCTGCTTAATTAGCGGGGCATCAGAACCGTATACTTTTTACAGCTGTGACTTTCATGTTGCAAATGCAGTTACTTAAACGTTAATCAGAACCACTTATGCATTGTTTACACTGTACGTTGTTGGTTTTAGGTAGGATAAGAATCATCCAATAACGAGGTGATTGACGATGAATAGACGTTTAATAAGGGCGATCGGGTTTGCGATTGTAGTTGGCGTCGTGACGGCCATCTTCACAGAGTTTCAATTAGGGAGCGTTCACGTGCTAGCAAGCTTCTCTGCGTTTCTTGGAACATTTGTAGCTTGGGCTGTGGTATTGCCAATTGTCGAGCGACTTAGTAAAACGAAAGGCTCTTCTAAGCACGAGTGATGAATTATCAATCAATCATAGTCAAATGCTTCATTTAGGTGTACCCTAATAGAAACGATTTTGAGTTTATTTGGGGAGGCGTGTGCTCGATGTCACACTTAGAAAATGTACTAGAACATAATCGCAACTTTGTTATCAATGAAGACTTTAAGACGTTTAATACGTCAAAGTTCCCTGATAAAAAGATTGTCATTTTAACGTGCATGGATACGAGACTTGTAGAAATGGTTCCACAAGCAATGAATGTTTCTCATGGGGATGCAGCGATCGTCAAAAACGCCGGCGCAGTTATTTCTCATCCGTTCGGAAGTATTATGCGAAGCATACTTGTAGCTATTAATAGCTTAGGTGCAGAGCAAGTCTACGTAGTTGGTCATCATGATTGTGGAATGGCGCAATTGCATCCGGATACGCTCATCGAACAATCTGGTGTATCTCAAGAGAAGATCGACGTCTTAAAAAACGCTGGCATTGATTTAGATACGTGGCTCACTGGATTTGAACACGTTGAAGATAGTGTGAGAAACAGTGTCAAAATCATCAAGAACCACCCGCTATTAGGAGAGCATATTCCTGTTCACGGTCTCGTTATTCACCCTGAAACAGGCAAGTTAGATCTTGTCGTAAATGGGGAAGCTGCTCATTCTTAAAATCAAACGTAAAGCATAGCGAAGGCAACAACAAGTCGCAGTCTTGTTGTTGCTTTTTTTATTTAGACTTGTTCATATAGGAAAGCAAGTGCTTCATCGTACAGCAATTCTGCTTCGTTTGTCGTCGCCACACCGCGAATCGTTGCCCGACCATCTTGGAACAACATCACTTGACGGTTTGCTTTACGAAGCATACAGACATCTGAAAACGGAAGGTAAGTCCATAAATGATTGCTACAACGTTCTCGTGGAAGGTGCAAATTTTGAGCCTCTTTAGGACGAATATGAACGCCAGATGACGCACATAGCCACTGGATGTTTCGCATGGATTGATCGGAACGTAATGAAGGGTACGTACGTTCATTGCCGCACGTTTGACATGTAGGTTTTTGTAACGGTTGAACAGCAATATACCCCGCATCACTTTCCCATAAATCAAATTTGTACATGGATGGTTGAACTTTGTCACCAGTTAGGATCTTCAAAGTGCTTGTTACTTGCTGGGCGGTAACCATTTGCACAGTTGTCCCGAGCACTCCGTAAGTGTCGCAATCTTCATCGTCTGTTAGAAAGGACTCAAGACAGCGAAAGCAAGGTCCGGACTGATTCGGAATAAATGGTAAGCTCAGACCATAACTTCCGGACAATCCACCATACACCCAGGGAATCCCCCATTTATAAGCGGCATCGTTAATGAGTAATCGTGTTTCAAAGTTATCAGTGCCGTCAATGATGACATCGACACCTTGCAGTAACTGTTGAATATTCTCGTTGTGAAGTGATTGAAAACACCCCGTGACCTTAACTTCGGAATTGACTTCTTGCAGTCGTTTTGTTGCTGCTTTTACTTTTGCTCGATGCGCTTTGGCATCAAGTTCAGTATAGAGGAGCTGTCGTTGTAAGTTATGCTCTTCTACGAAGTCCCCATCAACGAGGGTGAGCTGCCCGATTCCAGCGCGAGCAAGCATCTCTGCGCTCATTGAACCGAGGGCACCAACACCCACAATGAGAACATGGCTTTCTCTAAGCCGCTTTTGTCCGAGTTGCCCGATCCCGTGGAATCGCTCTTGCTTCATATATTTGTTCATGAGTTTGCCCAGTTCTCCTGAGGACTGCTTGCAGTTGCTACGTTACTTTTGGGGATTCTCCCTGCTTCATAACCTTCTCTACCCGCAAGGATGGCTAACCGCATCGCATTCGCCATTTTTACAGGATCAGTTGCTTTTGCCACAGCGCTGTTTAGGAGGATTCCGTCTGCGCCGTATTGCATCGCTTCACAAGCGTCGTGCGGAGCACCGATGCCGGCATCAACGATGACCGGTACTTTGGATTGTTCAATGATGAGTTGAAGGTTATACGGATTAACAATGCCAAGACCACTTCCAATTGGTGAAGCGCCAGGCATAATCGCGTGCGCTCCAAGTGCTTCTGCTTCCTTTGCGAGCATCGGGTCATCAGAGAGATAAGGGAGCACAGTGAACCCTTCATTTAAGAGAATTTCTGTAGCTTTTAATGTCTCAACAGGGTTAGGGAGTAATGTAGGTGGATCTCCAATTACCTCGACTTTGATCATGTCGCAAATTCCTGATGAACGTGCAAGGCGAGCAAGCCGAACGGCTTCGTCGGCAGTTTTTGCACCTGCCGTATTCGGTAATAATGTGAATTCCTCGCGAGACAAGTGTTCAATCGGATCTGGACCGATATTGTCTAGGTCAATGCGACTTAAAGCGAACGTGAGCACGTTGGTTCTTGAAGCGAGCACCGCTTCTTGTTGTGTTTGTCCGTCTTCATACTTCCCTGTACCGAGTAATAATCGCGATTTAAATGAGTAATTCCCAATGTGTAACATCTTATTATCCTCCTCCTACAAATCGAACAATTTCAATTTTGTCACCAGATTCTAACTGAATGTGGCCTTGTTGGTCGGCGGTAAGTGCTACGCCGTTGTGTTCAATCATGACGTTCGTCGTTAGCAAATTAAAATGACGACGCAACTCTTGAATGCTTGATACTGAATCAGGTATATTGTGATTTTTCTGATTGATGATGATGTTCAAGATGCTCACCTACCTTTATTGATGTGAATGCATCATTTACTTCATTGCCTAATAAGCGTTCTGTGACACGTTTTCCAGTGATTGGACCGAGTAAGATGCCATTACGGTTATGTCCACCAACGAGCCATACGCCACGTAGCGAAGGATGAGGCGATATGAAAGGTGAATTTACCGTGCTTTTTGGGCGTAAGCAGACCACATTGCTGTGATCTCACTCTCTGTAATACCAGGCAAGAACGTCTGGATGTTCGTAAGCAACTCGAGCACGCCACTGACCGTGACAGAAGTGTCTTCCATATGGGTTGACGTTGCGCCAAGTAGCCACTCACCATCTTGCTTTGGTACAGCGTACCAGCCGTTGTAGAAGATCGTTTGTTTGTTTAAAGATCGTCGAGGTCGTACTTTGATGATTTCTCCTTTGACTGGCGTTACAGGCCAAGGGGTGTTTGTGAGTGATTCGTGACCTGTGGCAATGACAATGTGTTCGCCAAAAAATGTTTCGGTACGTGTAGTCACAAGATGTGTAGAGATGGAAGTAGCGGTCGTATATGGAAACAAGTCTACGCCTAATTCAATTAATGAGTGCTCAAAGGCTCGTGCGACTTGAGTCGGTTGAACATGGGCTTCATTCTGGAAATACAAACCAGATAATGCTTCCTTATTTACTGCAGGTGCAAGAAGCTGCAGGGACTGTTGGTCTAGTAATTCAGCAACGTCACCATGTTGTAATTGCCAAGATTGGATGTCAGCCAATTGCTTGTACTCTGAATGTGTGAACGCGAGTTTAATGGCACCAGAAGAGGTCCAACCAAGAGAGGTTGTCTGATATTCTAAAAGCTCGTCGCTAAGTGTCTTATATAGAGTGATGCTTTCTTTGGCTAAATGATAGAGCGGATCTGGTGAACGAAATTCAGCTTGTATGCCGAGCATTCCTGCGGCCTTCGACGTTGTTCCGCTTCCTGGGGAGGAGCGATCTAAAAGTGCGACGCGTAACCCAGCTTTGGCGCTATAAAATGCTGTGCAAAGTCCGATAATTCCAGCGCCAATAATGATAACGTCATACGCTCGTTGCTTCATCATTGAACTCCTTTCGCAAATTGACGCGCTATGGTTTTTGGAGAATCTGAATGCCAAATTGCAGACATAACCGCAACGCCTTGTGCACCTGCATCAAGGCATTGCATGGCGTTATGATTCGTCACTCCTCCAATCGCGTAAATGGGCACCGTTACATGGGATGCGATGTTTTGTAAGAATTCTAGCCCTCGTCCAGGTATGTCTTGTTTGCTAGGTGTATCAAAAATATGCCCGGCATATACATAATCAGCCCCTTGATCTGCGCAGTATTGTGCGGCGCTTTTATCATGAACTGAAGCACCGATCGTCATGTTTGGGTGTGCTTTTTTTAAAGTTTGCAACTGATCAAGCTGTGTTTCTTTAAGATGTACACCACCTAATCCCCAAGCGATTGCCGCTTCTGCATGGTAGTTTAAGATCAGTTGCTGCTTCGTAAATCCAAGACGTAATAAGTGTTCAATCTGTTGGCGTAACCGTTGTAGTGATGCATGTTGATTGCGAACGTGAAGAAGTTCAACTTCTTTCGCGCATTGTTTGAGTGTACGTACTTGAATATGGAAAGGGATTTGTTCATCTGTAATGAGATGCCAATTCATGGTAATTTCAACTCCTCAATACAAAAAAGCCGCCCTTCGAGAAAAGGACGGCAGAATCGTCTTGTACGGTACTCAAACAAAACACTGCATCATCTACTTTCCTCCGCTGGTATAAACCAGATCAGGTTCAAGAGTTTGAGTCTTCACTCATCTCAGCCCGTAAGGGCACCCCTAGTAGTTTTTTGTATAGTTAATGTATTGTCATCATAGCAATGCGTGTTGACCTCGTCAAGAACGTAAAAAACGAGAGCCGATGGCTCTCGTTTCAGTTATTCTATAGGTGCGTCTTGTTCGCGCACTAATACAATTTTGCCTGTCGTACGTTCCGAAGCACTGTCAAGATGTGCGTTCTTTGCACCATCAACCGTCATCGGATACGTGTGAGAAAGAACCGGATAGACGTCTTTTTTCGTTACAAATTCATGAAGACTTTCCATCTTAGTTGGAGTTGGATTCATAAAGATATTATGAACTTGAATGAGTTTCTCAGTTTCAATCTTCTTCACGTCATCATTTTGGCTACCACCACCAGCGATGCTTACAGCAACTCCATCATCTTTCACATGGGAAATCGCTTTGTGATAAGGAGCACCACCAACCGCATCGAACAATACGTCGAATTCTCCTTGGATGACTTCATCTTCATCATAGGCAACGACTTCATCTGCGCCACGAGCGCTCGCAAATTCACGATTCTTAAAGCTTGATGTCGTCGTGACGTGTGCACCAAGAGCTTTAGCCATTTGAATGGCGACGGTACCAACACCGCCACTCCCTCCTAAGATTAACACGCGCTGACCAGCTTGCACGTTTGCGACATCAATTAGTCCTTCTACACTCGTTAAGCCGACGAGTGGAAGAGATGCGGCTTGCTCAAAGGACAATTCTTCTGGTTTCGGTTGAACGAGAGACGCATCGACGACGATTTCTTCTGCATACGTACCGTATTCAGTGAGTTCAGGACGAAAATAAACCGCGTCTCCTTCTGCAAATGTATTAACTGAAGCACCAACTTCAGTAACGACTCCAGCGCCATCCCAACCGAGAATAAGTGGGGGTTGGAAGTTTAACGCGTCTTTCAAATAGCCTTCACGTAATTTCCAATCGATCGGATTTACGCCACTTGCTCGAAGTGAGATGCGCACATCGTTTGCGCCTATTGTAACGTCAGGTAGATCAACGACGGTAAGTTCACGTTCATCTCCGTAATGATTAATTCCAATGCCTTTCATGTGTAAAACCTCCTGTCCAACCTGCATTCCCGCTGATATTGGTTTTTACACGTTAATCATGAATCTCAGAAAAGATAATTATAAAGGGTGTCAACCGAGGAGAATAAGTAACTAATGCGAACTTTTGTTACTTTTTATAGCACCGACAATGATTACAATAGTAGAAACAATTGAAGATAGAATCCATACAGTTAGACCAGCCATTCCTATTCCGAAAGTGTCAGCATTACCCGCTGATAAAATGAAGATGAAGAAAATAGCTGTACCTGCAACCATTAAGGAGATCCCGGAAATAATGAGTGTATAAGCATTATTTGTGATAAATAGTAGTAAAAAAACAACGAGGGCTAAAATAAATGAACTGACATAGATGAATTCACTCAAGCTATGTGACAATCTTAACACCTCCGAAATTAAATCAAGAACAGATACAGAGTGTCAATTTAAGTTTCGTTTATAGAGGTCGTAAAGAAGATAGTAGCTGTTAATTTATTTGGATGTATTTAGTTAGGAAGTTTTAATTCTAAGGGATTAGCAAATAATGAAGGGGCGATTTTTATAAGGACGTTTAGCGAACAAGTAAAATACACAGAGTGTCGAAAAAGTGCTGTTTTTCTATAAAAGAAGTGGAATGCTAATGAATTTATAAATCTGAATGCACTTAAAACAATAAACTCCGTGTTTATTTTGTACGTTCAATGTGCCCTAAAAAAGCTGCTGTCGTGGCAAAGACGCCCTCGGCAAGCGTAGCCACAAAAGCCGCTTACTCATTTTACGAGTACACTTTTGGTACGTTTAAGTTTCTCAACAGCCTGTACAGTTAGTCTTTAATAATCAACTTTCCATCAATAAAACCATCTAAGTGTTTTGAGCGAATGGATTGGAAGCATACAAACTCTGGACATTCATAGACTGGATGATCACTATAACGTTGAATGGGAATCCTACCATCCCAATACTTTTTCATTAGAATTTCTAAAGGAGGTAAACGAGAAGTGAAATCACCTTTCTTACCTTCACCGAGTCTAATGGAAATCTCTTCCTCATAATAGTCTACAATTTGTTGCGCAGTATCTATGTTAAATACGTAAACTTGATAATCTTTAGCAGGGAACCTTAAATAGTGGACAAATGGACGTGGAGACTGCTTTACTCTGAAAGATTTTTCAA
This sequence comes from Geomicrobium sp. JCM 19038, assembly GCF_000698125.1. Lineage (GTDB taxonomy): Bacteria > Bacillota > Bacilli > Bacillales > Marinococcaceae > Geomicrobium_A. Next base: position 31,668 of record NZ_BAXA01000008.1, read on the forward strand.
AGTCTAACCAATGATCCGTTCCTCCTTTCTTTACTTCGTTAATAAGTGTTGGGTATAGAGAAGCGTACCCTTTCCCGTGCCAATTCGAGGCATTCTCTAAACTTAATCCGTTTTTTAATGCATGATGAATTTTCTTAGTCGTGGAGTCTCTGTCATTATATACGTGATACAAATACATATAACTCCTCCTTGATTAAGAATGAGATGGGATCTACCTACACAATACCCTAGTTTACTAAAAGTTAATGCGGTCTTGGATAAGACGAGTATAAGGATGATGGTAAAATAACCGGGGTATATGTTGAAAAAGGAATTAGTTTATTGAACTAACTAAGGTGGGAATTACATGACTGCATACGAAGAAAGGTTTGAAAAGCTGTTTAGGTTGGAAGGGACTTTATGGGTTGCGTTTGGTTTGACTATCATACCCTTGATTAGTTTATCAAGCATTTCAATGATTGATTTAGTCGTACAGCTAATCTTAGAAACGATCCTTTTCCTAGTATTGTCTGCCATTCTTTTTATCAAGTGGTACAAAAACAAGTTATTAGCAACAAAGTCTGGTCATTTATTTTCATAGGGATTGCAATCTTCTTTAGTATGATGTTTATCGCTGGGATTGTATTGCTGTATTTTGAACTAACATCATCGATTAACTATATTTAGTCGCGATTCAACGACGCAAATATTCTTATTATCCCTACATGTTCAACATGTAGGGATATTTTCTATATCATTGCATGTGAAATGAATTTTCGGTCCTTCATGAATAGTTAAGTAATAATCTTTAGTACCTTTTTCAATTACATAGGCAAGTTTAATTTTGATTGTCTCACCTTTCTCTAATGTTTCTTCTTTAACATCCACAATTTGCATGTCTTCTGGCATGTCTTCTAGTTGCTTAATAAATGGTTCAATGAGTACTGGCTGGTTTTCCTCTTCTAATCTAAACTTTGAATAAAAGTCTTGGTAAATTTGGAGTGAGTCCTCTGCTTCAATATCTAAAGTAATATATAAGATGATAAATTCTGGATTCAGGTTTATAGCTTCTTCATTGTCAGTCTCCGAAACACTTTGTATTTCGGTTATTTTTGCATTAAAAGAATTATCTTGAAAAGAGCTATATACTGTTTCATCAATTGAATAATTTAGGTTACAAGCTGATAAAATAAATATTACTGTAATAAAGAACCAAAAAAGTTTTTTGATATTATCTCCTCCAGAAAAAGTGTAAATATGAATATTTAACACTAGAGCTATTCGCATGAATTAAGTACAGATAAACACATTGGTCAATTAATAGCGTTCACTATACAACCCTATTTTAATAACATAACAATAGTTAGGGAGATTAATTAACCAATGCTTATGGAAAAATAATTATGCTATGCTTTATTCCAACTTCATCAGTGCACCATAATATTGCGAAGCAGTCGTAAAGGCAATATAAGCACACAGTTCACTAATTTCCTCGTCTGAAAAATATTCTTTCAAAACGTCAAAGGTTGAATGAGCGATGTCCTCCTTTTGTTTCAAAAAGACTTCTGCAAAGCCTACTGCAATAGAAGTTTTTTCATCGAACTCTAAGGGGTCTGGTTTTCCTTTAGCTTTGCAATAGTCACATCCGTTACGTTGAGCTAACGTTCTGCGTACTTGTTCCTTGAGATTATACGAGTGCCCTACAAATGCATCATCTAATTGATTCCACCTTAGCATGATCTCTGGGTTGTGACCTAGTAGCCTTTGAAAAGGAGTTTCTCCGAAAGATGATTCATCAATTCTTGGCATCTATATTTCCCCCTTGTTATAGTCTAATTAAATTATAATAAAAGAAGGGATTAAATTTAATTAAATTCATAACGTATATTCACGATTTAATTATAGAAATTAATGATTTTAGGGGAAGAAGGTTTAATATGAAACTGGATGCTATTGATCGAAGGATAGTAGATGAGTTGCATAACAATAGTCGGTTATCAATGAGTGCGTTAGGGAGAAGGGTGAACTTGTCTTCCCCATCTGTGACGGAACGAGTAAGGCAAATGGAATCATTCGGAGTGATCAAGAGGTATACGTTGGACGTGGATTATGAAAAATTGAAGTTGCCGATCCAATGCATCATTGAGGCAACGATCAAAGATGGCAACTATAAAGCCTTTAAACATTTTATTGAAAAGCTCCCCAACGTAGAATTCTGTTACAGAATTGCTGGGAATGCATGTTATATGCTTAAAATGCAGTTCGAGACGTTTGCGCATGCAGAACAATTTATTGACGATGTCAGCCCAATCGCACAAACGGTCACTCACTTTATTTTTTCGGAAGTGGAGACGAATCAAACATACAGCTTGGAAATTCAAAGTTAATTCATACGAAGCAAGTTCATGTACGGTCCTTATTAACGAGAAAGCCCCTAGTAATCAGAAAGGGTGCTCTTATGAAACTAAACCAGTTGTATGTAGACATGGCATTTACTTCTATTGTTGTTAGTGTGTTGTATGCATTTTTTGTAGGGATTCTGCAAGGTTATAGTGATGAGATCACTCTAGCTATACATGGTGAATGGATTCTGGACATAATCATTTCTTTTTTTAGCATTGCATTAGTGACGATGTTTATCATCGCCCCCGCTAATTTTTTTGTGGCTAAATTAGGTAAGGTTAAAGGACCGTTTGTTTTATCCATTGTAGCCGTCGTTCTAATCGTAGCGATCAGTATGCATAACGCTGACTACACACCCTTGCTCTTCTTATTGTTAACACCCATATTCTGTGTAGCCTCTGCAATATTAAGGTTACTAATTTCATTACTGAATTCTAATTGAATGAAAAAAACTAAGGTGATCAATAACGCTAAAGTGAGTGATGGAGTAAGGGGTATCCTTACTCCACTATTCATTCTTGCTCAAAAACCTTCTCACCACGATGCAATCGCCATGCAATATCGGCAAAACGTGGCAGTTCTCTTGGCGTCGGAGAATGGGCAGCAACGTAGCGGGTTAAAGCGATGAGAAGGGTGTCTTTGGCTTCTTTTGCAAATGGAACATCTTGTTTGTCCCACTTGTCGTATTCAAAACAAGCGGCTTCGTACATTTGCAGTGTATGGAACTTTGCGTCTTCACGGAGCATCGCTTCGCCAATTGCTGCGAAGAGCGGACGTACATCACTGTGTTGATGGGCGTAGCTTAATGCCCAAGATGCTGCAGTTTCGACCGGTTGTTGTGTGTCAAAGAGATCCAAGAAATGGTCAAGTTGATCGTCTTCTAGTCGCACTGGTTTCGGTCGTTTGGCAGCAGGGATATTTAAGAAAGAATCAAGTGAGAGACTTACAACAGTATGCATTAATGCGCGAATCAATGTTGGATCTTCAAACCTTAGTAAAGCTGCATGTACAGCATGAGCATGGGAGAACGTATGCAATACGGTGTTCCAATCATCAAAGTCATTTTGTGTACTAAAATGAACGATGCGCGTTGCTGCTGCTAACGTAATAATCTGTGCTAGTTTGGTTAACGGGACGCCTTGAATATAGTAATTTTTAAGCGCATCGATGGAACTTCCATCTTGGGCCTGTAGTAACGTTGCTAAAAAGTCTGCTTCATCAAAGGTTGAATTGTCGTTTAAGGGTCTTGTTTCAATTTCATTAAGTGCGGTTTCGATGTGCTCATAATAATCGATGGGTGCGCGCCAACGGGATTTTTCTTCGCTTCGTTCTGCGCTTGTTGCAATGATTGGTAATGACGCCAAAATGTCAGAGTGATACTCAGGATCACACAGCTCTAAGGCTTCAAAGGCTTTATTGTGAAAATCAAGTAAGTGCCCGTCATCCATATAATAATGTTCAGTCACGGCTCGAAAGACGAGTTGTGACAATGCTTCTTTGGACAGTGCTTTTTCTGCTGAAAGCAAAATTCGTTCGGCGCCCCTAGCATCTCTCACATTTATACAGTCTGTGTACCAGTCATACCAGCGTTCGTTCGTCTCCGATTTTGTAGTTAATGGGGAAAGTTTTCGTTTTGGTTTTGCATTTGACGCGTCTTCTGCAACCATAACGAGTGCTTGGTATAACGCTTGAACTTGCACTCGTTGTGATAACTTCGGAAGTACATTTACCATCGCAATGAGTGTCGTTAAGCCTCGCCCGAAGCCTGCATGACGAGAGGTTGTTCCGAAGTGGATCCCTGCATGTAAAATATCTTGAACGTGTTTCGTGTCATGGGTTAATAATCCAACAATTCCTTTACCGATTAATAAGCTAAGGTTTTGTTCTAACCCTTTTTGTAGCTGATTTAAATGATAAGTCGTTACATCATCGGTTTTCCGTGAAACATCTACATAAATAATTCCATCTTGAACGTCTACATCGTATTTGATTAAATCATCTGCCCAAGGATCGAGCGTTCCACCACTAGAAAGGTCGAAACGTGCGTGATGCCACTGGCACGTCAAGATCCATTTTTAAGACTCCCCATATGTAAAGGAAAGCCCATATGTGGGCAACGATTATCGATGGCAAACACGTGATCTTCATGTAAAAAGACAGCGATCCCACCTTTAATAACTTTCACTCGATCTTTTTGTAACGCGGTCATCGTACAAGCTCTTTGCCAGTTCATTTGTCATCCGCCTCCTTGATGTTCTTCTTTTATTATCTAAGGAAAGCAACGAGGTCGCATCGTGCAGATGACTAAAAGAACGCTACAAAAAAGGTCTTACACGAATGTAAGACCTAAGTCTGAATGTCGGTATACCATTGGTTTTTTAACGCGAGGATCGCGGCTTGTGTTCGGTCGTGAACGTCAAGCTTTGAGAAAATGTTCGTCATATGTGTTTTCACGGTTTTTTCAGTGATAAATAAATCAGATGCGATCTCCTTGTTGCTTTTACCGAGTGTCACATGCCGCAAGATTTCTGCTTCACGTACGGTTAATTGTGCAAACTTTGTTGAGTCATCATCTTTTGCAACATGTGTCATAAGTTGCCGAGCCACTTGAGGGTGTAGCGCGTCATGTGTGTTGCCTAAAGCAACGTTTTGGATCGTTTTATACAGGTCGTCAGGTCGATGTCTTTTAATTGATACCCATCTGCTCCTGCACGAATTGCAGGAATAACATGCTCTTTTTCAAGTGAACTCGTTAAGATGATGATTTTGCTTTCTGGGAGTAGTTGTTTTAATTGTTCTGTCGCTTGGATTCCATTTAGCTTTGGCATCATCACGTCCATGACAATGACGTCTGGTTTCGATTGAAGGGCGAGTGAACAGGCTTGTTCGCCGTCATTTGCGACACCAATCACGTCGATATCACTCTTCGTCTCGAGAAAAAACCGCATTCCTTTTAATACGACATTATGATCATCCACGAGTAAAACAGTCGTTTTCAATACAAGCAACCTCCTTATGAAGTCGGACTTCAACTTTTGTACCTTCATGTGTTGGACTATCTACGGATAACGTAGCACCAATTTGCGTGGCTCGTTCTTGCATGCTTTTCATCCCGAACCGTCCAGGGGTCGTAAGGGCACCGCCAACTCCCTCATCTTCAATCGTTAATACTACAATTTCATCGTGTGTTTTCAATTCAATCTTAACCGCATTGCTCTCAGAATGTTTGTATGTATTAAAAATCGCCTCTTGACCAATTTTAATGAAGGTTTGTTGAACCGGTTCGTTTAACGAAATACAAACACATTGGACGTGAGGTTTTAGACCAAGGCGTAACGCTTGCTTCTCTAATGCCTCGCATACTGAATCTTCTTCATGTTCAGGTCGAAGTTGCCAAATAAGACTTTGCATTTCGAAGAGTGCTTCTTGAGATAACGTGTTAATATCACTCACAGCTTCTTGAATGGTAGGAACGTCTTTACTGAGTGATTCGACGCCTTTAGCAGTTAAGGAAAGGGCGAATAATTTTTGCTTTACGGAGTCGTGTAAGTCCCGTGCCAACCGAGTTCGTTCTTTTGTGATGAGCATCTCACTTTGTTTATTGTATAGACGGATGCGTTCCACAGTCGCTCCAATTTGATAAGCCACAGATTCAAGTAAAAGTAGTTCATCGTTTCTGAATTCTCTCATGCCAGGCGTTGCTAAATTTAATAAGCCAACTTTTGCACCACGAACGGTGAGTGGAACACTAGCATGATGGGTCAGGCCTTCTGTATTAGCGGTTGGATTGAGCTTTTTTGCATCGGTTAGCCGCGCACAGCGAATCGATTGTACCGCTTCTGTAAGGCGATCCTCATCGTAACGGTTCAGGCAATAACAATCACTGCAGCTTCGTCCATTCTCATCACTCTTTGTTCATCATCATCTAAAGCAGGTGGAAGTTGGTGATGGGCGGCGAGTTCATACTGATTCTTATCGTAGACGAGAAATATCCATCCTGTCTTTAAATTCATCATTTTCAAAAGTTTTTCTAAAGAACTTTGCAACGTTTCATAAATATCGGTACTTTGATTAAGTGTTTCAGAGATTTCACGTTGAGTGTTAAGCGCGAAATGATATGTTTCTGTTTGTTGATCATGCATGAAAAATCAACTCCTGTATTTAGTTTAGATGAGGAATGAAGGGTTGAACAGTGTAATGTTTTAAGTAGGTATGGTTAGGGAAAAAGTTGGACACGTTGACAAAAGAAAAGGTTAATGACTACAATCGCAGATGGATTAGGATTTATTGTCCCGATCTTAGATAAAGGATGAATATGTGTGAACAACCAAGCTGTTGAATCAGAGATGTCTAGTTATGTCGGCAAATTATTGCGCGACCATTTCGGAAAAGGGCCTAGTTCTGTCTATGTCACATTAAAAGGCTCGATGTTTTCAATACATTTACGAGAATTTTTAGCACCAATGGAACGGGTGCTTTTGAAACAAGAGCGTGGATCTAAAGTAGAAGAATCCCGTGACATACTTATGGAAGAGATCCTACCAGAAATGAAAGCAATGATTCGGATTCAATGTGGTGTTCCTGTGCAAGAGATTTTTTATGACTGGTCATTAGAGAACCGATCAGGCATCATTATTGGAACGGTAGATGTCCAACAGAAAGATACCGTTTATGAAGATTATGATCATAGAAACGCAATTCATGAAGAAATTGCTACGATTAGTCGGATTGCTGAAAGACAGCCAGACAGAATCGATTCTTTTTATATGAATGATCGAACACTCGTCGTCATTCGTTCTGGAATCCTTGTACGAATTGAGCAAGAATTGATTAAAGAAGGTTATATTGAGCAATTAAAACTAACGAAGCGAAAGCTTGAGAAAGGGCTTTTGCATCAAAGAGATTTCAAACAATGGCTCGGTCAATCCATTGAAGATATTTATGTGGATTGGGATTTTGAAAGTGATCGTAGCTATATTGTTTTTATTACCACAAAAAATTAACAGGTAGAAATGAGCCGGAAAGAAAGCCGGACATAAGCCAAAAAAAGGAGACACCGTCTCCTCTTTTTGGCTTTTTTTATTTTAGAGGGGATGAGAATTTGAAGTATTTAATCGACCATTCAAAAAAGAGCATTCATCGCTCAATCTTTGTAAGAGATGAGTGCCAGTTTCACAATAGCCCAATAGATGGTAGGGAAGGGGCGTATGATGAAGATGAACTAAAGCAATGTCTTGATAAAGGGTATGAATACTGTCCCTACTGCACGAAATAAACGGAACGACCTCTTGTGATGTGAAGTTCGCTGAGTCGCTATGCTATAATGTCAATTCGAGGTGAATAGACTTATGGGAACAACAATTCAGATTAACGAAGAAGCGGTAAAATCAATTCGCAAAGGCAACTTTCTCATATATAAAACGTATTTCAGACCTGAAACGTATCACGTGAATGAAGGGGAACTTCTCACGTTTCAAGATGAACAAGGTCGGTTTGTCGGTCGAGGCTATTATGGCCAACAAAACATCGGTCACGGTTGGGTTTTAACGAAGGATGAACATACACAAATTAACGATGTGTTTTTTACAAATGCCCTTCAAAAAGCATTCAACGACCGTAAGGTCATTCGCGAAGATGAACAGACGTCGGCTTTCCGACTGTTTAACGGCGAAGGGGATGGCATAGGTGGACTAACGATTGACGTTTATGCAGGGTATTGCGTAGTTACGTTTTATAGCAAGGGTATGTACACGTTTAAATCCGAGATTATACATGCGTTGCAAAAAGTCGTTGCACCGGTCGGCATCTATGAGAAAAAACGTTTTGCAACGGACGGTAAGTATGAGGGAGAAGATGACTTTGTAACTGGAGAGCGTGGGGAATTCCCGATGCTCGTTCAAGAAAACGGCATGCACTTTGCGGTGAATTTAAACGACGGGCCGATGACAGGGATTTTTCTTGACCAACGAGACGTTCGGAAGAAAATTCGCGACGAGTACGCATACGAAAAAGACGTTCTAAACTTGTTCTCTTATACGGGTGCATTTTCGGTGGCAGCAGCACTTGGAGGGGCGAAACAGACGACAAGTGTTGACTTAGCAAACCGTAGTCGAGCGAAAACGGAAGAACAGTTTCTCGTCAATGGGCTCCCAGTTGAAAACGAACGAATCATTGTCATGGACGTATTCAAATATTTCTCTTATGCTCTCAAAAAAAACTTATCATATGATCTTGTTGTCATCGATCCACCAAGTTTTGCGCGATCAAAGAAGAAGACGTTTAGTGTTGCGAATGATTATAAAGGACTTTTGCAAGAAGCGATCGGGATTACAAGAAGCGGTGGAACCATTGTTGCGTCAACAAACGCAGCCAATGTACCGATGAATAAGTTCAAACGTTTTGTGGAACAAGCCTTTAAAGCAGAAAACTCGACGTACACGATTGAAGAAGAGTTCGGATTACCCGACGATTTTAAAGCGACAGATGCGTACGTTGAAGGAAGTTATTTAAAAGTACTGTTCATTCGAAAGCATTAAGAGTAGGATCATGAAGCACGATTGGCGGGCATGTAGTGTAAGCAGCATCTCCGCTAGTTGGCTTCTTTTGTATTCGGATCACGAACTAGGGAGGATAACGCGATGAACATTGTCACGAGTATACAGATTAATCATGAAAAACTAAACGGATTACATAAACGAATTTTTGACAGTGATCATGTCGTAGAGAAGTTTCGCTTCAAACCAGAGATTGTTGCAACGATGGCTTGGGACAAAGAAGAGCTTATTGGATATAAGCTTGGATACGCTCAAAATGAGTCTACGTTTTATAGTTGGTTAGGCGGTGTTCATCCAGAGAGACGAAAAGAGGGAATTGGAGAACAATTGCTTTTGGCACAACACCGTGAATTAAAGAAGCGAGGGTTTACACACGTTGAAACGAAAACGATGAACCGATGGCGCGACATGCTACTTCTTAACATTCGATCAGGGTTTTGTATTACAGGAACACATACAAATGAATCGGGCGATGTCATGATTATGTTGAGGAAGAGGTTGTGAGTGACCGTATGCTGGGGCTTAAAGGGGACTGACATAAATTAATCGTTTTAGCATTGAACAGTCTAAGGTACGGCACATATTTACTGGAAGGTGCAACTAGTACTTATAACATAATGTTATTTCTAATCAATTTATGCAGTATTGTTGTTGTTATTTTCTCTAAACGTAAGAGAGCACTAAAAACAAGTGACTAGTTGAATGCATATAATCGTTTCAATGTTTGTAGATTTGTTTCCCGCGATTGCGATTGAATTTCACACTAATCGTTAGGGATGATACTCTTTCAATAGGTGATCCTACATGTTCTTAAAGAAAATCAGCTTATTACGGACAAACATTTCTTCGTTTAATGAATTTCCTTTTTCAATACCAGTCATCAAAAATCTGCACGAGTTAAATATAGAGAAAAATATAACTTTTTTTGTAGGGGAAAATGGTTCAGGGAAGTCTACATTGTTAGAGGCAATAGCGGACGTATGTGAATTTAATACGGCTGGCGGTGGGCGTAACAATAACTATGAGGTTCATGCTTCAAAAGCTGTATTAGGGGACTACATCAGACTTTCGTGGTTGCCTAAGGTGACAAACGGCTTTTTTCTTCGTGCAGAATCCTTTTATCATTTTGCTTCTCACATTGATGAGGTAGATGAAGTCGGCTTTAGAGATTATGGCGGACGTTCGCTTCACTATCAATCCCACGGAGAGTCTTTTATATCTTTATTTCTCCATCGGTTTAAAGGGAAAGCCATTTATCTGTTGGATGAGCCAGAGGCAGCTTTATCACCGACAAGGCAACTATCCTTTTTAAGAATCATGCATGACTTGGTTGCAAAGGGCAATTCACAATTCATTATCTCTACACATTCACCAATTTTATTAGGGTATCCTGATGCAGATATTCTATCATTTGATGACAATCATATTTCTAAGATTGGGTATGAAGAGACCGAGCATTATCAAATTACAAAAGCATTTTTAGATAATAGAGAAAAGCTCCTTTCAGAATTATTCAGCGACAGTTAACGACAAAGGCTTATTCGCAAATGATCTAGTAAGAATAAACTACTTGATTTACAAGTTTATTTTTAAAGAAAAACCCCCACTCCTTTTGAGTGGGGGTACTGTCTACTTACTCGAACCAGCTATCAACATAGTCTTGGTTGTTTTCAATCCAACGTTTAGCAGCTGCCTCGTCATTTTCTTCTTCACTTTGATAGAGCAGTAGCTCAGATAATTGATCGTCGTCAAAGTAGCTTTTATTGATCCAATCAATCAGTTCTGGCTGCTCGTCTTGTAGTCCGTTACGAGCGATATAGTAGATGTCATCGTCTTCACCGTAAGCGATATCTGGGTCTTCAAGGTATTTCAAGTCATACTCTCCGAATGTCCAGTGTGGACTCCACAAGGTGACAACAATCGGCTCTTCATTGTTGTATGCCGTATCTAGAGCGGACACCATCGCTTGCTCAGATGAGGTGAGAAGTTCAAAGTCATCGAGCCCGTAATGGTCCATCACTTCTTCTTCGGTAATTTGTGTAAGGGAAGCGCCACCGTCGATGCCAGTAATTGTCCCTTCAAGCTCGTCAACGTAATCTTGCAAATCTTCAATGGTATTCAAGTCTTCCATATATTCAGGGACAACAAGTCCCATCTCAGTTCCTTCGTAGAGCACTCCGTCTTCTTGAACATCAATGACTTCTGAGTCAAGTTGGACGTAAGCTTGGTCTGTAAAAGGCAACCACGGAGCAAAACCGAGATCAAGTTCACCATTCTCAACACCTGAAAACAAGAAGGCTTTTTCAACTTGATTTAAGGTTACATCATATCCTTGCTCTTCAAGGAGAATTCCCCAAAGTGCGGAAATAACAGTGCTTTCTGCATAATTGCTAAAGCCGATTGAAATGTCACCACTAGCACTCTCATCAGTAGCTTCTTCGTTCGAAGCGTTTTCATTTTCTTCTTGGTCTACTGATTCGTCTCCACATGCTGCAAGTAACATGATTGCTAGAGTCGAAGCTGTTAATACGTGAAATTTTTTCATATGTAGTCTCTCCCCCTGAAATTAAGTATAACATACCCAACTCTTTTAACTTTTTTAGCAGTTGGAAAGGTAACATAAACAAACGCTTGCTACGATCATCGTAACAAGCGTTTGTGCTGTTATAATTCTGTATCCATCCACTCATCAACAACATCCGCATAATCTTCCATCCATTGATCAACGGCAGCTGATTCGTTACCTAGTTCACTCTGGAGGACGAGTAAGTCAGAGAGTTGTTCATCTGTAAAGTGAATTTGGTTGAGGAATTCAATCAGCTCAGGCATTTCTGAATCTAATCCAGGACGCGTCATATAGTAAATATCATCGCCTTCGCCATACACTTGATCAGGGTCATCTAAATATTTCAGATCGTATTCACCGAACGTCCAATGAGGGCTCCATAATGTTACGACAATTGGTTCTTCGTTGTTGTATGCTGTATCAAGTGCTGTAATCATCGATTGTTCTGCAGATGTTTGAAGTGTAAAATCATCAAGACCGTAGTGGTCGAGCACTTCTTCTTCTGTAATTGTTGAGAGCGATGCACCAGGGTCAATGCCGATAATTTGTCCATTTAACTCTTCAACGTAGTTGTTCAAATCTTCGATGGTATGTATGTCTGTCATGTACTCCGGAACAACAAGCCCCATCTCGGTACCTTCATAAAGCAACCCTTCTTCGTGCGTGTCGATGTTGTCGGAATCGAACTTAAGAATTGTTGATCCGTAAATGGTAACCAAGCAGAAATCCCGAGGTCGATCTCGTCATTTTCGAGTCCAGAGAATAAAAAAGCTTTCTCTACTTGCGAAGTCGAAACGTCGTAGCCTTTCTCAGTAAGTAAGCGGTCAAACAACTCGGCCTTCGCAATACTTTCTGCATAGTTATTAAATCCGATCAGAAGCTCTTCGCTACTCGTTTCTGTTTCAGTGTTTTCTGTTGTTTCGCTTCCTTCATTGTCACCACATGCGCTTACGAGTGCAATCGCCATTCCTGCTGTAAGTAGTGCATAGCTTTTTTTCATTAAAGAACCTCTCTCTTATGTATTGGTATTGTTTATCATATCCCCCAATCTTCTGATCATAAACCTTTCCGCTTGTTTGTCAATGCAGTTTACGGTTCAATAGAGGAAGAAAATCGAAAGTGAGGTATACAAATGACCACTCATCTGGAATTTGTATCAGTGAGAAAAAGTCGGGGTGATTTTACGCTCACACTTCCTGACGTATCGATTAAACAAGGAGAAATCCTCGGAGTCATTGGGAATAACGGGGCAGGTAAATCTACAATGATGCAACTTGTACTCGGTCTCATTACGACAAGCGAAGGGGAAATCAGACGTTATCATGATGGGGTACACATTGATGAAGTGGGTGTTTGGAAGAAAGAGATCGGCTTCGTTTTTGACGACTTGTTAATGTATGACGATATGAAACTCAAACGCCTCGGTAAATTCTTAAACGAGCAATATAACCATTGGGACCAACACCGTTATCTTGACATGTTAGCGCTCTACAATGTTGATCCGAATAAAAAGATAAAGAAATTGTCGAGAGGTATGAAAATGAAAGCAGGCTTTGCAATGGCGCTTGCTCATCGACCGAAGTTAATTCTTTTGGATGAGCCGACTGCTGGACTCGATACGAAATCTCGACGACAAATGGTGCGGTTGTTAAAAGAAGCTCAATCAGAAGGAACGACGATCATTTTTTCTTCGCATATTCTTTCTGACATGGAAGAGCTTGCGGAGACGGTTTGGTTAATGGATGAAGGAGTCGTTCTTGCTCACGGTCGAGTTGAAGAATTAAAAGAAGGCTTTTCTAAAGATGAGAATGGACGCATCATACCGACAGAAAAAGGCAATGACGAAGTGATTAGCCTCGAAGATCTGCATGATTACTACTTAGGTGGTGAGCTCGATTGATTAGCGTCTTTAAGCTAGAAGTGTGGTTGATGAGATCAGGGTTACCATTAATTATTATTATTCCGTTCGTTCTAGGTTTTTTTAGTGTCGTTAACAATACGGTCAGTCCGTTAATCATCGTGTATGTGATGGTCATTGCCCTCATTCAAACGGAAGAGAAGAACCGTGTGAATCGGTTTATGTACTCGTTGCCGCTACGTCGATCGGAAATCTTTTATGCTAGAGTTTTATCATTGACCTTCTATGGTTCGCTCTGGCTAGTCTTCGAAAATGTGGCAAGACTAATTATAGGAGTAACCATTGATGGGTCGTATGTGTTTTACTTAGTATCTACCTTTGTCATGATTATGATTGTTTCTACACTCATGGTTTCTGTGTCGAAAACGATGCCTCAAGGCATTCTGAGATGGATTGTCTTGTTTGTCGTCTTTTTCTTAGCCGTTATGAGTATGACGTTTGTGACAGCCATTACAAGTATGTTCTTAGAAGATGTTGTAGGGGTAGTGCCTTTATTTATCTCAATCATTACGTTTATTGTAGGTGTAATTGTCTTTTTGGCACTTTCAATTGGTGGGATTGCCATTCAAAAGAGACAAGATGTTGTGTAAAGAGGAGCTATATAAATGAAGCGTGTATACAGTGATGTCATTCAATTTCGAGGGAACCATTATGACTTCGGCGTAATGCAAGGTGAGCGCTTGAAAGAATCGTTAACATTGAAAAATCGCGAGAATCAATGGAAGTTCGCCAGCCTCGTTTTCAAATCGATGTAGATGAAGCCAAGGCGATGTTTCAACAACTTGCACCGCAAATCTGGGAAGAATTACGAGGATTACAAGATTCACTTCAATGGTCAATTGATAAAGTGTTGCAAGAGTTTGGGGGCTTCCGTGTGAACGGAGACCGCTCTGGTTGTTCGGTCATGTCAGGCGAAGGGTACCTTGTACGTAATTACGATTATCATCCGAAAACGTATGATGGAAGATATGTGCTATTTGCGCCAAACGATAAAGGATACGCAACGATTGGACCTAGTCAACGAATTACCGGTCGAATGGACGGTTTAAATGAACAAGGGTTGGCGATTGGGTACAACTTGACGAATCGGCGAAAGCCTGAAGATGGGTTCATTTGCACAATGATTGGCAGGCTAATGCTTGAGACGTGCGCGGACGTGACAGAAGCTGTTGAGCTATTAAAAGAAATTCCACATCGCCATTCATTTAGTTACATCGTCTATGACCAAACCGATGGCATGGTCGTTGTAGAGAGCTCTCCTCGTGGTGTGAATGCAAGGGCAGCGGACGCATGTACGAATCATTTCGAGATTCAAACGAAAGAAAATCGCTTCAACTTGGACGACTCCATGCGCCGACTGGAACTCATGAAAAACTCAGGTGTAACCTCGGCAGAAGAAGCGTATAAGCTCTTAAATAACCCAGAAGAAGATGTATTCTCACTCAAGTATACGAGTTGGTCAGGAACCATCCACACGTCACTGTATGAGCCAGAGAAAATGAGAGCAAGCATCGGAATTGGTGGGAATCAAAAACCGTATTCGTTTGATTTTCAAGATTGGTTGGAAGGAAATGACCTTAATCTTGCAAAGCTTGAAGGAGTTGTAGATACCGATCTTCCTTTTGTTCATATGGACGAGCGTGCGGATTGGTTTCAACGAAAGGATTGATCAGCATGATTGAAGTGAAAGAACTTCGTAAGTCATTTAAGTCACTTGAAGCCGTTAAAGGAAGTAGTTTCACAGTAGAGGAAGGAGAGATCTTCGGGTTTCTTGGACCAAATGGGGCTGGGAAAAGCACGACGATCAATATCCTCTCAACAATGTTAAAACTAACGAGTGGAGAAGTGAAAATTAACGGCTACGATGTGACAAAAGAAAAGAATAAAGTGCGCGAGAGCATTGGCATTATTTTTCAAGAGAACACGTTAGATGAGAAGTTAACGGCAAAAGAGAACTTAATGCTGCATTGCAAACTGTATCGGGTACCGAAGAAATCACGAAAAGCGCGGATTGATGAAGTGCTAGCCATCGTTGATTTAACCGACAACCTCAATCAAACAGTGGAGAAATTCTCAGGAGGAATGAAGCGCCGTTTAGAAATTGCTCGTGGGCTTCTTCATTACCCAAAAGTATTGTTTCTTGATGAACCATCTGTTGGACTTGATCCTCAGACGAGAGCGCACATTTGGGAGTACATTTTGAAGCTGAAAGAAAAAGAGAACATGACAATGTTCTTGACGACACATTACTTAGATGAAGCAGAAATTAGTGACAGAATTGCAATTATGGACCACGGAGAGATTATTGCTCTTGATACGCCAAAACGTCTAAAAGCACAACTTGGCGGTGACGTCATTGAGCTACAAACGACAGACAATCAAGCAGCATTAGAAGAAATCAATGAAAAGTTCTCAGTGATTGAAGCAACACTTCATGAAGAAGGGATTACGTTAAAAGTCAAAAATAGTGATGAGTTTGTTTCAACGTTTATGAAACAATTAGAAACCCCCGTTACAGGACTGGATATTCGAAAACCGACATTAAATGACGTGTTCCTTTCGATGACAGGAAGAGAAATCCGTGATTAAGGGGGTAGCGTGATGGAAGGCATGATTGCCATTTGGCAACGAGACGTCATGAAGTTTTTTAAAGATCGTGCGCGCTTATTCGGCTCAATGACGATGCCGATTTTGTTATTGATTGTGTTTGGCGTCGGTATGGGCGGATCGATGGAATCGTTAATGCAGAACGTTGCAGGTGGTGATTTAGATTTTAACTACGTAGCGTTTATTTTTCCTGGTATCGTTTCAATGACGCTTTTAATGACGTCTGTATTCTCGTCACTGTCTATTATTCAAGATCGTGACTTTGGCTATATGCGGGAGATTCTCGTTTCTCCAGTTTCAAGAGTGAGTATTGCACTTGGGAAAATGTTAGGTTCAGCTACGGTCGCAGTTATGCAAGGGTTATTGTTGTTTTTATTAATGCCGGTTTTAGGAGTTACAATTGATCTTGTTTCCTTCTTCGTGTTGTTACCGGTGATGTTCTTACTTGCATGTGCATTCGCTTCGCTTGGGTTATTAATTGCCAGTGTTATTTCATCTACACAGGCGTTCCAACTCGTAGTGAATGCCATCGTGATGCCGATGATTTTCTTATCGGGGGCATTGTTCCCGCTCAATAATATGCCAGCTTGGATTGATGTACTCGTCACATTAAATCCAGTTACGTATGGCGTTGATTTAATGAAACATATTATGATCGATGTTGATCAATTAAGTCGAGAAGTGTACGTAGAAATGGGACTCGATTTAGACTTTTTTGGAATACCGGTAACACCATTAGGTGAAGTGCTGTTTATTATCGGTTTTACGGCAGTTTTAATTGTTCTCGCTACGCTAAGTTTCTCACGTGCGAATCGTTAGAAAGGAAGATTAACCGACATGCGAGGAATTGTATTACTACTCAGCTCGTTAATGCTACTTACTGGGTGTGCATTACCAGGGCACAATCGGCGGCTGATGGATTTTCAAATGAAGTAATCGGGTGGTTACTCTTAGGCACAGGAATTGCGTACCTTATTTATTTAATGGTTACGCTCATTTTGTTGCGTAAATCACCGAATGTGGACGCTCAAGAAGGTACGCTCGCAAATCCGTATAGTTATGGACTCGTCGTTCAGCGGAAGCCGTTGTTCTCAGCGACGGTTCAAGATGCATTGTTGTTTGATTTATGCAGGAAAGGAACAGTACAAAAGGACGGTGACACGTACCATCTCGTTGCAGAAGATCAACTAGAGTCGTACGAAATTCCATTTGCATCATTATGGTTTAAGGATGGGGAATCGTTTACTCCGAAAACTAAGGGTGCATCGCTTCGCAATAACGACCGCGTAAAGCGTGAATTTAGACAGCGGTTGTTACAAGAAGGGAAAGCATATCAAGAAGCGATTCTTCGGCTCGGGTACTTTCGAAGGCAGTCGGGCTATACCGTGTTTCATACGATCTTCTTACTGTTGTTAGCAAGTTGTGGTGTTGTCTTTATGTTTGCTGAAAGCAACTGGTTTATTGGTGCAGGTGTGCTGTATATCATTATAGCGGTCATCACATGGTCATATGTCATCCAACAAAACATCCTCACGCAGCGTGGACAAAAAGCATACAGCCAAGCCAAACAAATGCAACAACAGTTAAAGACAGGAACATATTCAAAGACGCAAGATGAAGCGGTGATCGTTTTTGCAAAAGTAACAGGCCTTTCTCACCACATTCAGACAGAAACGGAATTCGCAGAAATCGAAGCCATCTACAAATCAATACTCAAATAACAAAACCAGCGGGGACAGTCCCCCGCTGGTTTAACGTGTGAAAGCGAACAAAGTAAGTAGCGCTCCTATACTAAAAGGAAGAATTCCAAGAAGTCCAAAGAATGAACCCCCTAAGTAACCGTAAAAAATCATAGCAAACGGAATAAGTAAAATAAACGTTGAGCGCTTTTCACTTTTAAAAGCATCGAGTTCATCCCAACGGAATTGATATAAATAACGATGTTCTAAGCTCTGAGCAATACAACCACGCACCATAAACAGCATCAATAGTGATACGCCGATCGTAATGGCAATACGAGGCCCTGTCGGAAGGAGAAGCATCGCATTAGCAGGAAGCATCGTCATCCCGATATACAGTCGCCGTTGATGGGGCGTGCGTAAAAACCGTTTGATCGATACTTCAGCAAGTCTCTTTGAAGCTCCCTCTGATCGGAAGATAAACTGAGAATGACGAAACAAAACCCACGGTCTCTTTCGTTCAAACAACGGCTTCGGTTCCGTTTGACCACCTATGCGCATTACTTGATCGAGTGCCATATACCGTGCTTCGTTCTCTTTTGCGACGTGTAATGAGAAGTGACTGCTCCGTGTGATACGGTCATGTCTGAGGATCGCATACATGATAAATAAAAGTAATCCTACCAGGCTAATCGCCATTGTATGGGTAGAAATGAATTGAAACAACGTCATGTAACCAAAGATGACGATGATAAGTGCTCCGTACCAAAGAATGGATCGAAGCGGTTGACGAAACAGTTCAAAACGTTCTTCGTTCTGCAATCCGTAAGTTTTGTTTTAACAATACCGTAAGTACATATAAGAGCAAAAGTTCAATGAGATCAAGCTGATAAACTCCATTAAAAAAGGGTAATGCGAGAAAGAATACAATCGCAATTCTTAAGCTATCTCGGAAGAGTGAGAAATTTAAGCCTAGTCGTCTTATTGAGCGCATCCAATCCGTTTGTTGATGCAAAAACAATTGATCGGCTTCCCGGTAATAGTAACGTAATTGTCCAGGAACAATTGAGAAGAAAATAAAGAATCCTAAAATCGCAGGAGGAATTGTGCGCATCCACGGTACAGGATCGAATAAGTTATCGTAATATAAGAATCCTCCGATGATTACTCCAGGAAGAAAGATATACAAGATGACGGTCCAATCATAGACAAGCTTCCACAGCTGTTTTTTTTCTTGCCATTCGGTTTTTATACGTTCGGTTACTAGTGATTTAGGCGTCATGCGCTTTCGACCTCGTTAACGCATCAAAACAATCAAACAGCGTCGCTTCAGGAAGGTTTGCGGTCTCTTGGATCACACGTAAGTCACCATGAGCGAGAACACTCCCTTTATGGATGAGAATAAAGCGATCACACACCCGTTCTGCCGTATCAAGAACGTGAGTAGACATAATAACTCCGGCGCCTCGCTGACGCTCTTCTTGTAAGATTTCGAGTAAGACACGTGTCGCTCTTGGATCGAGCCCAATAAATGGTTCATCAAAGATGTATAAGTTAGGACGAATGGTTAACGCAATAATGATCATCGCTTTTTGTTGCATTCCTTTAGAAAAGCTCTCAACAAAGTGGTGCTTCACGTCACTCATTTCAAAAAGCTCAATATAACGTTCCGCTGATTCTCTTGTCTTTTTTTCATCAAGCTCGAAGGAGCTACAAGCAACGGTAATATGTTCATAAAATGTGAGTTCTTTATAGTAGATTGGTTGTTCAGGCACATACGCGTATCGTGAATGTCCGTCTTCCCAATAAATCGCTCCCTCTTTCGCTTTAAGAAGCCAATCATCGCTTTAATCGATGTACTTTTCCCCGCTCCATTAGGGCCAATAACACCGATTTGTTCCCCTTCATGAACCTCAAAGGTGACGTCATCAACAATGCTTTTCCCCGTTTCGTAGCCAGCCTTTTTTACGACTCCTGTAGCAATTTTCATAGTTTCTCCCCCTAAAAAGGCATCATTTATAGTTTCGGAAAATTCTCTTTAAAGTTTTAGAAGTTTCAATTGAGGTAATGAAAAAGTAGTGAGATAATTTAGCAAAACCGTTGTGAGGTGGCGATAAAGTGAAAAAGCTCATGAATAATTCTACTAAAATTGTTAGCCAGTTTCTAGATGGATTAGTGGCAGCACATGGAAATCTTGTAGAACGTCTCGACGGAACCGAAGTGATTGTTCGAAAAGAGATGACACCGAATAAAGTAGGCTGATTAGTGGTGGGGGAGTGGTCATGAACCTGCACATGCCGGTTATGTCGGGGCTGGAATGCTTGATGCAGCGATTGCAGGAGAAGTGTTCACTTCACCAGGCGCAGATCAATTCTTAGCTGCAATCCAAGCAGCAGATCAAGGGAGTGGCGTCCTACTCATCATCAAAAATTACAACGGCGATGTCATGAACGCGAGATGGCAATGGAAATGGCAGAAGCGCAAGGCATTGAAACGGCAATGGTCGTCGTGAATGATGATATCGCTGTTGATGACGTTGAGAACCGAAGAGGCATTGCTGGTACTGTGTTGGTCCACAAAGTTGCAGGAGCGAAAGCCGAGCAATTGGCATCGCTTCAAGAAGTTAAAGATTTGGCAGAGCGTGCCATCTCGAACTTGCGAAGCATGAGTGTTGCGCTACAAGCGTGTACATTACCGTCAGCTTCGAAACCGAGTTTTTCTTTATCTGAAACACAAATGGAAGTCGGCATTGGGATCCATGGTGAACAAGATGAGTCGTGAAGACGTTTTGCCGTCGTATGAAATCGCTCAGCTACTCGTGTCACACCTTGAGAAAGAAATCGATCTAACGAAGCCGTTATATGTTCTCATAAATGGGATGGGAAGTACGCCATTGCTCGAACAATACGTCTTTGCGAACGACACGTTAGCGATTCTTAAAAAGAAAGATGTTCATGTAGAAAAAACGTTCGTAGGTGATTACATGACAAGCTTGGACATGGCTGGCATATCATTAACGTTATTTGCCATCGATGATGAACTTCTCTCATTATTACAATCAAACGCAACAACGATTCAATGGACGGAGGTTTCTCAGTGAACAGTCATCAAGTAAAGCAATGGATGGAAGCAACGCTTTCACTCATAAAAGAAAATGAAGAAACATTGTCAGAGCTCGATCAAACGATCGGTGATGGCGATCATGGTGTAAACATGGTTCGAGGTTTTCAAGCGGTCGTTGCTGAATTTCCTAATTGGGAACAAGAAAACCTGTCGACCATCATGCAGAAAATTGGAATGACGTTATTGTCCAAAGTTGGTGGCGCGTCAGGTCCGTTATTTGGCACAGGTTTTATGCGTCTTGGTGTTGCCTTCAAATCTGAAGAAGGTACGTGGGCAGAAGGTTTAACAAAAGCAGCAGAAGGTATTGCCCAGCGTGGGAAAACTTCTGTTGGCGATGCGACATTGTTAGACGTTTGGGACCCGGTAGCGAAAGTGGTGCAAGCCAAAGGGATCGATTGGGCAGAAGTAGAGCGAGCTGCACAAGACGGAATGAACAAAACGAAACAACTAGAAACGAAACGAGGGCGTGGAGCGCTCCTTAAAGAAAGATCTGTCGGGCACCTCGATCCAGGAGCGGTTTCAAGTTATTATCTTTTTCATGCACTCGTACAAACGATGAAAAAGGGTGAAAGCTAATGTCATCAGTATCGATTCTTCTCATTTCACACGTTCGTGAACTAGCAATAGGGGCAAAGCGATTGTTGCAACAAGGAAATGATCAAGTGACAATTGTAGCGACCGGTGGATTAGAGAACGACGAAATCGGAACGAGCATTGACCAAATGCAACAAGCATTAGATGAGCTGTCACAAGAAGACGAGGTACTCATCTTCTATGACATCGGCAGCGCGAAAATGAATGCGGAAATGCTCATTGAAATGAATCCAGATCGTACGATTTCGATTACGGATGCCCCGTTAATTGAAGGGGGCTACGTTGCAGTGATGATGGCAGGACTAGGAGATAACCTCGACACTGTACGTCAAAAGGCAGAAAGCAGCTATCACAAATCTAGATAACAAAAGACGACCTGCAAAGCATTTGTTTTGCAGGACGTCTTTTATTGTGTCAATGACGCCCGAGAGTTCTAGCACCACTCCCTATCCCGGTTGTTTACATAAAAAAAGGGATCGCTCATTGTGAGCGATCCCATCCATTGGTTACATTACAGGAGATCGTTATGACTGGGAGTGTTCTTCGTCATCTTCGAGATCGTCTTTTGTAATGAGGACCGTTTCAATTCGTTTATCATCAATTGATAGTATCTCAAACGTTAGTTCTTCGTGGTAGAGAGACTCACCAACTTCAGGTACGTAGCCGAGTTTGTTCAAGATGAAACCGGCTAAGTTGTCTTCACCTTCTGGAATGTTCGTATTGAATGCATTGTTTAATCTTCGCAGTGTAATTTTGCCGTCACAGACGATTTCATGCTCGGTTTGATTTCCGATCAGTTTATCATCAAGATCTGTCTCATCTTCAATATCTTGTCCAATCATCGTTTCAATTAAGTCCTCATGAGTAATGATTCCTTCAGTTCCTCCATACTCATCATGCACGATGGCAAAGTGTTTCTTTTCTTGTAGCATTTGTTTGAACACCCATTGAACCGGTTGAAATTCATAGACGTAGAGAGGGTTAAGGTCTGAAAAGTCTTTAATTAACTTATCAGGTTCAAGTGTCCACCCAACGAAAAACTTCGTATGAAAGACACCAACGATGTGGTCCAAATCACCATCGTATATCGGGTAGCGACTGAATTGATTTTCGTTCAGTATACTTCGTGCTGTTTCGAAATCCGTATCTGCTGGAATCCCTTGAATGTGAATTCGAGGGGTTTGCATGACATCTGCGACGTTTAATGTCTCAAAGTCGAGCATACCTTTTAAGCGATGCATTTCTTCATTTTTAAATGTTCCTTCGTCATGACCGATATCAACCATCGTACGCATCTCTTCCTTTGAGAAGCTCGCTTGGTTATCGTCGTCTCGTCCGAGCATTTTTATGACAACTCTCGTTAAGGCATTGAGGAAAATTGTAAAAGGCTTTAAGAGGATAAGCATAATGCGTGTAATTGGATAGACGACATACGCTAGACGATCGGGATAGGCGGCTGCAACCGATTTCGGAAGAACCTCTGCAAAGATAATAATAAGTACGGTGAGTATAGCTGTCGAAATACCAACGTTCCATCCGTATTCTAATGCCACAATCGTTACGAGTGAAGGCAAAATAATGTTTGGGATGTTGTTCGCAATTAATATACCTGCAATAAATTCTTCAGTATTTTTAACAGTTTTCAATAAACGTTGTGACTTTTTGTCACCGGCATCAGCTCGGGCTTGAATCTTAATTTTATTGGCGGCGGTGAGCGCCGTTTCGCTTCCTGAGAAAAAGCTTGAGGCGATAAACAATAGAATAATCGCTATAAAGTAAAACACTGGTTTCCTCCATCAACTCTTACTTGTATTCTTTAAGTAATGGTATAGTTTAGCGAGTCGGTTGTCAAAAAGAGAGATTATTAGCCAAATATTGGATTAAGATGAGGGTGGTCCTAGACATGCTAGAACAAAAAACATTACGACAACTAGCTACGATCCTAATTCAAGGTGATGTAACGAGTGCTGCGCTGGTTACGTATTATCTTGAACGCATTCAAACTTATGATCAGCATTTCCATTCCATCCTCCTCGTAAACCAAGAGGCAAAGGCTTTGGCAGCTCAACTTGATCAAGAACGTATAAAACAAGGGCGGCGTTCGGTTTTGCATGGCATTCCTTTTATCGTAAAAGATAATATCGACGTGAAAGGTATGCCGACAACGGGTGGGTCGCCCTTATTGAAAAATCTTATAGCAAAAAATGACGCGTGGATCATCCAACAACTCAAAAAAGCTGGTGCCATTGTACTAGCGAAAGCAAATTTATCGGAATTTGCAGCGTCTTATGGTCGTCTAGGATACATCTCATTAGGCGGGTTAACGAGAAATCCATTTCATGACGATTATAATGCGTCTGGGTCAAGTAGTGGGTCAGCTGTTGCAGTCGCTCTTGATTTTGCTCCATTTAGCCTTGGCACAGATACGTCAGGTTCAGTGCGTGGCCCTGCGAACAATGCCGGTTTGGTCGGTTTACGACCGACACACGGATCGTTTGAAATGACGGGTGTGATGCCGTCTGCTCTGTCTTTTGATACGCTCGGTTTTTTTACTCGAACGACTGATGATTTGAGTCTGCTTATGTCAGTAATTAAGGAAGAGAAGTTAGCATATCAAAAGAACGTTGCCAAAAAAACATTTACTTTTATTACGAATTATTCTGGTGACAATGAAGAAGTGGATGATACAATTTTTGGTGCAATGCAAAAGATTAGAGAAAAGGGTCATGATGTTGGTTCCTATACGCTACCTAAAGGGGAAGAGAACGTCTGGAATTCGTTAATCGATAAGCATGATGCTGAAAGTAAACGAGATCTGGAAAGCTACTTAAATGAACGAGAAGGCACACACCCTAAAACAATTAATCACCTGATAGAACAGTATGAACAGCAAGGGATACCTATTAATCCTGCTCGTCTTCAAGCCTTTCAACGGGTTGTAAAGATGGAGTCGTTTCGTAACACTTCTCAGTATGAAGAGATTATCTTGAAGCAGCAGCAGATTCAAGAGCGGTTGAATGAACAATTTGAACAAGGCGTCGATGCTTTTCTGTTTCCGACGATGTTGACGCCAGCTACGCTTACGTTTGATCATAAACATGCAAATCAGCGAAAGGAAAAGCGCGACCCATTTAGCGCAAGTTACTTAGGTTCTTTCATTGGTTATCCAGAAATCACAATTCCTGTTGGTTTTAATAAAGCAGGATTGCCGATTGGTTTGTCGTTTTTAGGGAAAGCTCATTCTGAAGGAGAACTTGTATCATATGCATCCATCGTCGAATATACGAAACGGTTTCTTCCAAAACAATAAAACCGAGATGCATTGCATCCCGGCTACAGCGTTAACATGAGAAGGTGTTCATCAAATGATTGACCTTCAACGGTTTTAATCGCATTCCGCTCAGTTCCATAAATCGTAAAGCCTAGTCGTTCGTAAAAGCGTAATGTGTGAGGCTGGTTCGTGTTGACCGAGACGAGCACTTGTTCAATGGCAGGATGACTTTTCGCAATATCAATTGCACTTTGAACGAGCTTTGTGCCATAGCCTTGTCCTTCATTCGGGTGAGTGACATACACTGCTTGGTGCAGTGCCCGGTGACGACGCAGTTCATTGTCACGCTGGATTGTAAGCGACGTGAACCCAATCAACTTCTGAGAACGAAACGCTCCTAGTGTGTAGCGGTTATAATTACGTAAATCTAATTCAGCAGCATCGAGTGACTCAGGATCGGATGTTTTAGAACCAAAACTCGTTTGCAAGGATTTAACGCGAAGGTTGTGGTACATGTCATCATAACGATGATCCAATTGAATAATCGACACAGATCACACCTCGTTTCGTTTAATTGGCAAGTAGTGATTGATAATCTTTATTGCGCTCAAACTCAGCTTTTGCAAACGGGCATAGCGGGATGATTTTTTTATTTTTATCTCGCATATCAGAGACAACAGAGGAAACGAGTTTGGCGCCAAGTCCCTCTTGACGCTGTTCTTCTGCTACAAACGTATGGTCAATGATTACTCTCGTATCGCCTGCTGAAACATAAGTGATTTCAGCGAGTAACGAACCATCATTACTTTCGATGTAATGGCGACCTTCTTCTTGTTTAATGTCCATAAGATCCTCCCTCTCTGCTTCTATTTAATTCTCAGTGAACGTTTAGTTTGCACGTTTTATTGACCGATATCCATGGATTACGTTAGTGTGCCAAAGAGTTCTTAAAGACGTTTTTCGACAAGAACTAAAGAAATCCTTTTTTAAAATTCTGTTAAAACCTGCTTTTTTAAACTCGGATTACGTATAATAAAGAAATACAGAGGAGGAGATGAGTTGAAACATCAAAGTATTGCGGAGCAAGATCGGATACATACGCTAGACATCATTCGAGGGATCGCGATTCTAGGGATTGCGATGGCGAATATGATGCATTTCAAAACGCTAGCAGATTTAGATATGATGACGATGATCGAAGGGCGTGGGTTACCAGAAGCTACGCTTGACGCGTTGAGTTCATTGTTTATTACGTTCTTTGTAGAAGGTAAATTCTACCCGATGTTCTCATTATTATTTGGTTTAGGGTTTTATATTTTTTATTCTAGAACATTAGAAAAGGACTTAAATGCAAATCGCCTGTTTTCTAGACGACTAACGTTTTTGATTATAATCGGTTTGTTGCACCAATTCTTGTTCTGGCACGGTGACATCTTATTTACTTACGGTGTTACGGGGTTCTTACTGTTGCTATTTATATCTAGACAACCGAAAACGATATTGCTTTGGGCAACTTTAATGCTTGCTATAAGTAGTTTTTTCTATGCAATCTTAACTGCCGGTATGGGGCTATTATTTGGTCTTGGAAAGGAAGCAATGTCTAGTAAGTATCAATCGTGAGCGAACAATCCAATGAAGTGATGGCGAATGGGAATTATTTCGAAATTCTTCTTCATCGATTACCTGAATCGTTTCTTATGATCTTTAACGTATTTATGGTCATTCCGACGATCTTACCACTCTTTTTACTCGGGCTTTATTTCGGTAAGACAGGAATGTTCCATAACGTAGAAGAACATGTAGGGAAATGGAAGAAGATTTGTATTCACACAGCTTGGAGTGGGATTTTATTGTCTGTTTTAACGACTGCGTTGATTCATGATTTCTTCCCGATCCCACCAGGTGTCGGTTACGGGTTAGGTACCGGAATTCGCATGTTTACAGGTCCGATATTGATGCTGTTCTTCGTGTCAGCATTTGTGTTATTGCTAAGAAAAGAATCACGTCAAGCAATGTTAAAACCAATTGCAGCAGTGGGCCGCATGGCGCTTACGAATTACTTGATGCAAACGTTAATCTTCGTTTTCATCTTCCACGGTTACGGTCTTGGGTTATTCAACCAAGTAGGAAGTTTTATTGGCCTTGTTATTTCAGTTTTAGTTTTCGGTTTGCAAATTCTATTTAGTACACTTTACTTGAAGAAATTTAAACAAGGGCCGATGGAAACATTATGGCGGAAATGGACGTACAAGAACGCTTAACTTAATGGTAAGAAGCCTGTTGGAGAATTTTCAACAGGTTTTTCTTTATGATCGTTAAAGTGATGCGAAAGATTGTGAGTGTGAAATATGAAAGAAAAAACCGTCGCAATCATCGGAGGAACGGATGCAACAATTTGTAATCTGTTGAATTGTGTACATAAGAGTGGAAAGGTTCTTGTCATTTCAGAGAGGAACATAATCGAAGAAGAGGGTGGACGCATCACATGGCGTGAAACGAATGTGTTTTCCTTAACCGATCTGAAGCGTGCATTAAAAGGCGTTGATGTTGTTGTGTTCGTAAATCAATGGGAGAGACCGACTGCTCGGTTAATCCAAGCTGAGAATGAAGATTTAAATGTAATGCTTGCTGACAACATAGCGCAGGCAGCTGTGTTAAATGGGCTTGATCAAATCGTTTGCGTCAGTGGGGATCGTCAAGGACAAGAAATCGAGCATGTGCTAACGTCGTATGGAATTGATGTGACGACTGTACAATTTGGACGGCTCGTTGGCGCAAAGAAGAGAAAGCATCCAAGTCGTAAAGAACTCGTTTATAAAGAAGTTATGATTGAGACGAACCTAGAGAGACAAAAGCGCTCGAAAAGCACTCGTCATCTTAAGAAGATGTGGGTTCGGGTTACGACAAACACGGCAAGTGCGTCGCCAGAACCAATCATCAGCACCATTGTTCATTCACTGCTGTCACAACCCATACGGTTAGCACAATTGATTGACATGTCTTTGTCTAATGTAGCAACGAAGAAGCAAATTGCGAAGCAGGCGATCACCTATCAAAAATCCGATGTGTGTTCAATTCAACGAATTCAGTTACCAGAACATCGCGATGCATCATGGGCTGCAAATCGATACATCGACTGGTTAGAAGAGGTCGGAAGCCCATTTTTAAGAACAATGACGAGTAAAAACAAAGAGACGACCATCTATTTGTTTCGTATTCCAGTGCTACGTTTCATGCACTCAGAAGAGCATAGTGATAACGGTCGAATGGTGTTCCACATTAGCGGAGGACTATTCGCTAAAAAGCATAACAAGGGTTATATAGAATTTAGACAAGTCATCAATCATCAGACGTGCATCATTGCCATTCAAGAGTACGAACCTAGTCTTCCATGGTTCCTCTATGTTCGAACACAAGCGACCGTCCACGAAGTTGTTATGGCGTTATTTCGAATGCACGTCCAAAAACAAAAATAACAATTGCTAAAAATGAAAGCGACGAACGATTTCATTTTTCATAGACTTGTTTGCAAATAAGACCATGCCGATCAATGTAAGTAGCGCATATAGTCCGGTCATCGCACTTGGCCATAGTACGTATGACAATGAACTGACAAACAGTATGACGGGTAAAAACCCTAAAACGACCATCGTTAACATATAGCCAAGGTATTCGCGCCACTTCATTGGCTTTCTTAACACGACGAGAGTAACGAGTAGTGTCGATAACGTAACGAGAAAGGGAATAACGTAATGAATTGACCAACGGGAATTGCCTGATGCAGCGTCTAAAACGACGAGCATGGCAGATAAAGCGATCACTTGAAAGATTAATTTGGAACCAACGTGCGCCCTAGAAAGAATCGTATGATTGATCAGTAGAACAACGTAGACGACAGGTCCGATAATGTAAAACACCCAAAGTTCATCAGGTGTGGTTAATAAGTTAATCAGAATGCACGTACTAATAATAAAAATTGCGATAAAGAGTACAATTCGTTGTGCGAAACTACGTCGGGCAAGGTTCGATACGTAAACGGGATAGCTTGGTATTGCTTCATGCTCTGACGAGAGCTGTCGTTTGCAAAGCGGGCAACTTTGTTGCGTTGTATAAATGTTGCAATTGGAGCAATGATGTTCCATCGAATCACCTGCCATCGTTGGAATACACGTGAACGTTTAAGTTGTGCGTTTGTGTTAATTCTTGAAAAAAGGCGCGAATAAGATCGGCTTCTTTAATGGTGCGCGCAAATGAAATGACGAGTTCGTCCTTGATGGCAACCATTCCTCCGTTTATCGGACTTTTTCTCGTTGGATACATGACCATTTCCATATGTTCTACGTATTTTTGCATACTTTTAGGAAGCTCAATTCTTCCAATGTTCGTTAATGTCATCGATTTTGTGCGTTCTCCATAACTTTTATAACCATAACGAATCGCATGATACTTCAAGAAAATCGGGATAAAGCGTGCAGCTAACATCGTTTGCCATTGAACGTGATGGTTTAAACTTTGTTGTAACGATTCTTTGCGTGCTTTGCTTTGTAATTGTGAAGTGATGCCCTCGATGATTTCTTCAATTGTCATTCGATCGTGTACGCGCATTCCGACATTGACGACTGCAAAAAAGTTTCGCAACGTTTTTGAAGGGAAAAAGCTCCGTAAATTGACCGGAATGGCAATTTTGATTTCTTCTTTACGAAATCGATAATTCAATTTTTCTTTGTAGATGGCATGAATCATGACGGCAGTAAGGAAAGCCGTAACGGTAGTACCGTAGGATTTGGCGAGCTGATGAACATCACTTGCACATAGCTTTCCGTGAACGACAATAGTCTCCTCAATGTGCTCGCCGCGGATTTGATAAGCATGCGTTTCCTTAGGTTTTTTACCTTTATCTTTCGTGACGTAATTTTGATAACTATCATCGATTTCATAATGACTTGGTTCATCTTCGATATCGAGAAGGGTTCCATCATGTTCTACCGTTTCTCCTGAATGAATCAAGTAATAGTAGACGAGCGCTTTTATGAATTCTAAAGCTCCAGTTCCGTCCGTCATTGAATGGAAGAACTCGACGGCAAGTCGTTTATTGTAATAAACCACTCGAAGTAAGTATCCATTCGTTTCAATCGGATCAATCGGTGCACATGGGTATCTCTTTTCCCGTTGAACGAGTAATTTCTGATCGTTCTCAACGAGGAAGTCCCAAAACAACCCTTTACCTAACTTGACCGCAAACATTGGCAGGCGTTTCATGACGTCATCAAGTGCACGTTGCAAATGTGTGGCATTAACGTCGCTGGTCATAATCATAGAAATCCGGAAGACCGAAGAGTTGGCTTGCTCGGACACAGCATGAAACATCTTGCCAGCGTTATCTATTTTGTACCATTGATTCATAGAAGAAGCCCCTCTACACAACCTTTATTGCTATCATAGCATTACCATATGGGTCGTTTCATTTGCATTTTTATTAAAAAACTCTGGAGATTGATTACTTGCGTGCATCTATACTACCAGAAAAAGAGGAGAGATGGGATTGTTAACGATCGGTAATCTGTCAAAGAAAACGGGTGTGACCGTACGTACACTCGGCTATTACGACCAAATTGGGTTGCTTGCACCTGCTTCTAGAACCGAAGGGGGACATCGGCTTTATGATGCGGCTCAAATTATAAGGCTTGAACAAATTGTCTCGTTAAAATATCTCGGTTTCTCATTAGATGAGATCAAGCTCATGATCGATGATGGGACAGAATCGATTTACAATTCATTAGAAAAGCAGCTTCAGCTCGTGCGTGAACAAAAGGCAGAATTGCAACGGGTTGAACAGGCGCTAGAGAGTATGCATCATTCCATTCGTACAGACGAAGAAATGAACTGGGCTTTGCTGTTTCAAGTCATGAGGTTATTTCAACAAGATCAACGAGAGTTGAAACAACGATTAGATCGCTACCTAAATGAAGAGCAAAAACAACATATGTTAACGGCGAACTTGGACAACGAGCAGCGAGCGGAGTGGTTGGCGCTCATAGCAGATGTGAAAAAACACGTAAATGAGCCCCCACACTCTGCAAAGGCACAACAACTTGCAACACGGTGGATAGAGCACGTGTACACCATGTTTGGGAACGATGACTCATTTTTAGAAAATGCATGGGATGCTGTTCGTGAAGAGGCAGATGGAGTCATGTTTTATCCGATGACGAAGGAAGTCGTAACGTTTATTCAAAAAGCCATCGAGTATAAGGAGAATCACCAACTGCTGGAGTAAAGGATTCGTGGTTCTTGATCGAATGAGAAAGCGGTAAGAATCACATGCAATAATTCTTTTGTTCGTAGGATTTCGAGAAAGTAAAGGTCATCGTAGTCAGTTGAACCGAAAAATGGCCCGTAAAGGGTAGGAAGGTAGCGTTCGGGTTGATCGCAATGAAGTAGCGTTTGTTCACATTGATTCATTAATGCTCGCAGTTGTGTTTGATTAACAGGGTATACCTTGCAATCATCGCAATGTGATTGTACGTGTTCAATAAACCAACGATGAATGTGGTTCGCTTTCCGCCAGTAAATCAATTCTTCATGAACACGTTGATTATTTTTTTGTCGTTCGACGACTAGGTACATATCAAGTCCGATACGAATCACCTCAATGTGTTTAATTAATTGGATAAGGAATGAAAGAAATGTGTGGATGTGTAGAGGGGTGATATGAGTATAACACGTAAATGACAGAATTCTCTCTCTTTAATTAGGTAAGGTCCTTTCCCAACGAACGAAAGGACCTCGTAGTTTTAGCGGTAAAACAGTTCACGTAAATAACTATTCAAAAACATTTGATCAGGATCAAATTGCTCCCTAAGGTGAAGAAAGTCTTGAAAGCGCGGATACAGAACGCTTAATTGCTCCGTTGATTTTGTGTGTAGCTTTCCCCAATGGGGACGCCCTTCAAACGTATCCATGATCGTTTCCATCGCCTTAAAGTAAGGGCGGTATTTTGTTCCAGAATACATATGAAAAGCGATATAAGCAGAAGGACGTTCATAGGACGGACTGAGCCACAATTGGTCTGCCTTTACCGTACGTACTTCAATTGGAAAATGAACATGATAGTTAGACGTGTGTAGCGCTGTGCGAATGTGAGCAAGGATCTGTGGTAATTTCTCGAGAGGTACCGCATACTCCATTTCAACGAATCGAACGTTTCTCGGTGTAGAAAATAACTCATCACTTGGTGCGTGTAGTGATGTTTCTGAAACCGCAATAGATGAGAGGCGACTAAAAAACTTACTGCTCTTTGGGAATGTTTTGCAGACGCTAGACACGCATTGTAACAAATAGTTTTCAACGACGAGGCTTGTCGTTTTATGTTTCGTTATGTCCTCGGGTCCGTGATCAGAAGGGTCCATCGTTTTGACGTGAACCGTATCGGAATGAGGAAAGAGAAAGAACTCAAAATGTTGGTGTTCTTCAACCCATTGAAACAACTCTCGTTGCAAGTCAGCAAATTGTACTTTAGCACTTTCATAATGATAGATCGGACGTTTTACGACCCGAAGTGTAACCGACACGACGATGCCTAGCGTTCCGAGTGATACAATCGCACCATAGAATGCATCTTTGTTTGTTCGTCGATGTAACGAGCTTAATGAACCATCAGCTTTGACAATTGTGAGCGATTCAACTTGTGTACTGATTGAACCAAACGTGATTCCTGTTCCGTGAGTTCCTGTGGCAATGGCACCAGCGACACTTTGTACATTAATGTCTCCTAAGTTTTCTAACGAGAACCCATGAACTGCTAACCGTTCAGAAAGGTCAAAGAGTTTCGTGCCGGCTAGAACGGTCACGGTTTCGTTTTTGTCATCAAGAGAAACAATCCCCGTTAATCGATCAAGGGATACTAGGCAATCAGACGTAGCAACGAGTGGTGTGAATGAATGACCAGCACCTACGACACGGATTGTTCGTTTTTGGTTGCGAGATTGGGTAATAATCTCTTGGACATCAGCAACGGACTCTGGGTAATACCAATCCGTTGGTACACTATGAAACGTTTGAGCCCAGTTATAAAACGTGTTTGTTTTTGTACGTACGAACGATGTCATAGAAAACAAATCCCCTCTCCTCGATACGTTGGAACGTGACCGACGACCTGATTGTTTCGAATGAGTGCAATCGATGTGAAGCGCTCACAAATTTCACCGGCTTTAACAGGACGGAAAATGACTGGATCTCCAATTGAAAGCGTTGAAGATCTACACTGTATCGGTGTCTGGACTTCCCCTGCCCCTTCTAAGGAGAGTAGTTGTGCATCTTCTGGATATACAGGAGATGGTAAGCGGTCTTTCCCTGATGCACCAGAGGCAACATAACCACCACCTAGACACGTATAAATCTGACTTGTAGGTTTTCGTACGACCGGCAGTGCAAAGTAAAGAGCGGGGTCGTATTGAAAGGATGAATAGTGATCAAATAATGTTGGCTGATAAAGACAGATCCGACCGTCAATTCAGTCACAGAGGGATCTTGTGCAGTTGTCATTAAGCTGCCAGTGCCACCGCCATTGATGAAGGATAGCTTAATGCCTTCTTTGCGCAAAGCTTTTACGACTTGTTGCCGTTTCGAATGCACCTGTTTTACACTTGCTTTTTTTAATCGTTTAATGGCAAAATCTTTGATAGACTGGTCGGAGTAATCGGTCACGCCAGCAAGTTGCGCTTCATAACCCATGATACCGATGAGTTTTAAATTAGGATAATTCTGAATTCTTTTCGCGAACTGTACGACTTTTTCTGTAGTGCGTAGTGGTGAACGCCTTACACCGAAATGAAATCCATTGAAATTCGTACTCATGTCAACATCAATGCAAATACAGAATTGACTTTGTTCATCATGAGCAATTGCTTGCAGAAAAGAAAGGTGTTCGTCATCATCGACCATGACAGTAATGTTCGCTCCGGTTTTCATGTGACGCGTGAGCTTGTGCAGTTCATGGCGATCTGTAGAAGGGTAAGCGACGAGAATATCATCAATGCCTTCAGCGTATAACCAATTCGCTTCTTCAACAGAATAAGACATCACACCTTGATAGGTTTGAGAAGATTTCATGATATGTTTAAGCAATGGCAACGATCGAATTGATTTTGTGGCAAGACGAATCGTCTTCCCTTGACTCCGGTTTGCGATCGCATTGAGGTTTCGGTTTAGTGCATCAACATCGAGAAAAAGTGCAGGTAATGTTTGTGATTTGATCAAATCAACAGGTAGATTCATACACGTTTGTCTCCCCTCATCGTTATCATAATTATTCGTAAACGTTTGAAACGATGCAACTAGAATTAGACTGCCATGTGAAGACGGAGGTTCTTAAATGATTGAATACAAAGATGCAACAAACGATGATTTTGAACGGTTAGTCTCTCTTCGAACGACAGCGATGATTCATGATTTCAAACGACATGAACTTGATCTTAATCGTACAAAGGAATTCTTTCGGAAAAGCTTTAAAGCGGTCTATACGAAAATGCTATACATGAACGATGATTGGGTTGGATGCGTTGCCCTTCATCCTGATGATGAGTACGATACAGAACTTAAGCACTTTTATATTCATGCAGCTTATCGAGGTCAAGGGATCGGCAAACACGTACTGCAATCAATTATTGAGCGTCAGCGGCTAGACAATAAGAACCTTTGTCTCTATGTATTTAAAGAAAGTGCCGCAATACCGATTTATGAAAAGCATGGCTTTGTTGAGGTAGAGGTAGGGGATTTCACCCAACGGTTAGCGTTATGGCAAAAGCCACCGCTATAGACGGTGGCCTAACTACGCTCTTGGATTCGTTTAAGCAGCGACACAAGGTCTTCAGGCTTGTAAAATTCAATGGGCGTTGCCCCTTTTTGAAACGATAAATGATCGGCCTCTACGACAAGCAAATAGCGATCATTTACTTTCGCTAAATGGATCGATTCCCCAAATTCTGCTAACGGTCCTTTAATTTCTGTCTCTCCGATTTTCATGCGAATTTCTGCATCAGGGTTTTGTTCCACGATTTGTGCAGAAGCTTCAATAACTTGATGGGTTGAGAGTTGCTCGGTAATTTCGCGCTGATCACTCGTTTGCCACTCATCAAGTGAACGTTCCCACTGTTCTTTTTCCTCACTTCCCTCATCAAACGATTCAGAGATATGTTCAGTCATCATTTCTTTTACAGTTGACTTTAGAAGAGTTGGGACGCTATCACCGTATTGCACGAAAGCGAGGAAATCTTGAAAGTAGCGCGCGTGTGACGACTGGTGAATCTTCAGCTCAGCCGTTTGTACCATTCCCTCTTCAATCATAAATGGGTATTGAATCGACTTCATATTCTTCGTTGTAATTGCGTACTCAATTTTTTTCAAAAGCGAAGAAGAGTTGGTGACACTGGCTACTTTCTGTTCGAAGTCGCATTTTAAGATGAACACAAACTCATCAGAGTAATATTTCTTTGGGACGGCAGACATGACAAGAAAGACCCCGCCGCGAACAGCCGATGTTTCTGTATAAAGCTTTGCAAATTCTTCACTATGTTGCCTGAACACATCAGATGTTTGTGCACGCAATGTTTTTTGGAAGAGTGCATAGTTCGGGTTCGAATCGAGCGGATAGTCTGCTTCTGTAATAAAGCGACCGATTTTGGTGGGGGTTTGCTCGGATTTCGGATGGTGTTCAGCTTTTCGATTAACAATTCTTTTTAATTCACCATCGAGAAAATCTTTTAGTTCACTTTCTTCAAAAGCATCGGTATCAAACGTTTGAAAATGCTCAAAACGTTTAATGGCGTCATCACCACTACCTTCGACCGTAATGACATAAAAAGATAGAAACTTTATTGTAAATTCCACTTTCATCACCTCTAGTTGCTGAACCTAGTATACTGACAGCGTCACCAAGATTCAATGGATGAAGAGTGGAAGATACATAAAGATTGCGAGAACACCGATGACAGTTAAGAGCAAAATCCCCTTCCATCGCTTGCGTTTCATAAAGAGCACACTGACGATGATTCCTTGTAGCACAATGAATGTAGCACCGGTGATAATCAGTGGTGGAAACAAAAGCCACGTACCGATTACGTTGAGGACGATTCCGATTGGCATAAGGCAATTAGCATAACAAGCCAAGCATTTGATTTTATTTTTTGAAGCAGTTTTTTTCGTTCGTCTTCAGACAGATGATCAAACTCTACAAGTGTAAGCCAGCCAGTAATAATAAGGATGGTACCGGTAATTGTAATAGAACGCATTCATCTACCCCTTTTTGTCCTACTGTTTCCGAAATTGTTTCTTTTAAAACAAAAGGGGTAGTGTTCATTACTCACCGTAAGCGGTTTGGTCTGAACGAATGACATTGAGTTCTGTTATTCCTGCCGGTTCACGCATGCCTCGAATCCACGTTTCCAAGTCATAATTACCACGATCAATAATTTCGGACAGCATTTCGAGCGAAGAGGTCAATTCTGAAAGGCAGTCTAGTCCATGGTTTAATATAATGCCTTTTCTTCTCGCTTTTTGGACAGAGTGCTCCATTTTGTAGTCATACTCTCCATATGTAAAAACGATCGTACAGCCAGCGCGGTCCCAATTAAAATCAAATTCTTTGATCTTAAGTCGCTTCATAATTTTAAGTAATTTCTTTTCAATATGCTTTTGCTCTTTAAAAGGTACCCATTTAAACATAAAGCACACCTTCCTTACTCAAGTTAGCGGTCTTACTAAACAAGTTTCAACAAATCTCTCGTATTTCCTTGACCTAATCGACTGACATATTGCGACATATTATGACAAATTTGAAAAAGGTATACAGTTAGGCGCGTCATGTCGGGCGTTGAACATAATCATTGTTCGACAAAAAGAAAACCTTTGGCTGTAAAAACAGTCCAAAGGTTGGATACTATTCGTCATCAAATGAGTAGACATGAAAGCGCTCATTCTCGAGACGTTCAGATACTTCTTGTTCTCCAGCGAGGTAACGTTTTTCGTATTCACGAAACATCGTACCAAATTGTGAGTCATGTGCTTTAATCGTACTGATTTTTTGATTGATGAAAGGTTTCACGGAATACTCAATTTCTGGGTCATCTTTTGTAATGGCGATTCCCCAAAAACGAGGCCGTTTATCGCTTTTAATCTCTGCAAGTGCATCGCGAACGGCTGCAGATGTCGCATCGTGATCAGGATGTACGCCGTGTTCTGGATAAAAAGAAATCACAACACTCGGATTAAGTTCATCGATCAAGTTTAAGACGACTTGCTTTAGCACCCCATCATCGAGGAATTCTAACGTTTTATCACGGTAGCCGAGCATTCTAAGGTCATCTAGGCCCATCGATTCTGCCGCTTCAAAGAGTTCTCGTTTACGAATATCGCGAAGGGACTCTCGCGTTGCGATTGGTGGATTACCGACATTTCGCCCCATTTCACCAAGCGTTAAGCAAGCATACGTAACAGGTGTTCCTTTTGCAATTTGACCTGAGATGGTTCCGCTCACTCCATACGCTTCATCATCTGGATGGGGGAAGATGACTAGAACGTGTCGTTCATCATACATAGGTTTAAGCTCCTTTTAATTATGTTGAAATGGTTGTTCAGATAGTTGTAGGGTTACGGCAATTTTGCCTTCATAATTAAGTCCCATCAATATGAATTCGTCATTTTCATTGATGACGTAATGAGTTAAGCCTTCAGCATAAATCCAACCAATCTCAAGTTCTAAACCAACGCGATACGGTCCTTGTCCTTGAATCTTTCCTTGCTTGTACGAAACCGAAGCATTTCGTATATAGCACTAGCTGAAAAAAAGGATTGGTCAAAATGAGAAGCGTAGGCACCATTTGTTGTTTCTAAGTGTAAATAAACGTTTTTCGTTGCATAACGATCGATGATCGTTTGAACGTCTTGTTTGACGATCTCTTTCAAAGCAATTGCCTCCAATCCACATCTTTCACTACATTATAAACAAAGTTGCTTACGGAATCCAAAAGGTTGAGCTTAACCACCTGTGTAATCGGGAAAAGGATGGACGAGGTGGTCCCTATGAAGTTACTCTCCTACGGCTATTGGCGAAAAGGGCAAATTCGTGCAACGTTTGATTTGTTTCCAGACTCATTGGTTACGTTTCGCCGAATTGGTTCTTTTTATTTTGTGTATATGATTTCTTGGTCCGAACTTGATCTTGTCGTTACTCGTGAACATTTAAAGATAATGGAAATTCTAATGAATAAAGAACTTGGCACGATTGATGCGTATAACAGCAGAAGGCGCTCTTAGTCAGCTGTACGTGTATGGTATAGTGATGATACAGCTAGAGTGTGATGAGGGATGCATGTGGAATTAGAGTTGTGGGCGTATATTGTTATTTTTGTTGTCGGTTTTTTTGCGGGCGTTATAAATACCGTTTCAGCAGGCGGCTCATTGTTGACATTACCGATGTTAATTTTTTTAGGTTTACCGTCTGCAGAAGCGAACGGAACAAACCGTGTCGCGATTGTTGTGCAAAGTCTGAGTGCAGTACTAGCGTTTAAACGCAAAGGAAAGTTGGAGACGAAGGTAAGCTCTATTGTCGCATTGCCAGCAATTATCGGTTCCATCTTTGGAGCGATGGCAGCTGTATCAATCAGTGATGCATTGTTCCAGCTCATTCTTGCGATTACGATGATCGTCACCATCGTATTTATCGTCTGGGATCCGTCAAAACGAGAAGCACCTGGAGTCATGCTTTCGAGCAACCGCAAGGTATTAGGAATGATTGCTTTTTTTGCAATTGGATTTTATGGCGGGTTTATTCAAGTTGGTGCAGGTTTTTATATTGTTCTGACGGCGATGCTGATTATGCAGTTATCGTTTATTCACGCCAACAGTGTGAAAGTGATGATTACGGGTTTGTATATATTTGTTTCCTTACTCGTATTTGGTATAAACGGAGAAGTAACTGGTGGTTAGGTCTCGTCCTCGCATTAGGGAATGCATCAGGGGCGTGGCTTGGAAGTAGTATTATTATGTCGAGTCAGTCTAAATGGATTAAATGGATATTGTTCGTGACAGTCATTGTTATGTCGATCCGTCTTATCTATGAAGCGTTTGTGTAATGAGAAACAGCGATGGACCGAGAGGTTATCGCTGTTTTTATGTTTTTAAAGGTGGAGTGTGTCTCGTGAATAAAAATCAAAGTTTACCTCAAACTAAATGTAGTCTGTATGCATATAGATAGTGTTTAGAGAGGAGGGTGCGAATGGGCCGTTATGAACGTTTGCGTGAAGGTGAGCGTGGCGCTTGGGTGAGTATTGCTGCGTATTTAAGTTTAGCCTCTGTAAAATTGGTGATTGGTTATCTCTTTTTATCCCAAGCCTTAATTGCCGATGGATTTAATAACGCAGCAGACATTGTCGTGTCCGTTGCTGTGCTCGTCGGACTTCGTATCTCC
This sequence comes from Geomicrobium sp. JCM 19038, assembly GCF_000698125.1. GTDB lineage: Bacteria > Bacillota > Bacilli > Bacillales > Marinococcaceae > Geomicrobium_A. The sequence goes on from NZ_BAXA01000008.1 coordinate 70,826, forward strand.
CAAAAGCCGCCAGATCACGATCATCCTTACGGTCACTTTCGTGCCGAGAACATTGCAAGCTTGCTTGCTGCATTTATTATTATGCTCGTTGGCTTCCAAGTGTTATGGGGAGCAGGGACGTCATTGTTTGGTGAAACGAGGACTGAATCACCGAGCTTAATTGCTGCTTGGGTGGCGATTGGTGCCGCGTTTATTATGTTTTTCGTCTCAATGTATAACACGAAGCTGGCGAAGCGTGTCGATAGTCAGGCCTTGCGGGCAGTAGCAAAAGACAATCGTGTCGATGCTTATGTGAGTGTGGGGGCGTTTGTCGGGATTATCGGTGCTTACTTTCATTTAGGGTGGGTCGATTCATTAGCAGCGTTGCTCATCGGTCTTGTGATTTGTCATACGGCTTGGCAGATCTTTAAGGATGCTGCCCATTCGTTGTCAGATGGATTTGACGAAGAACATTTATCGAACTATCGTGACACCATTGAGGAACTAGATCATGTGCAAGGGTTACGGATGCTTCGAGCGAGAAAGCTTGGAAGTGCGGTTCATGCAGAAGTCATCATTGAAGTGGACCCAGATTTATCTGTAGAAGATAGTCATGAAATTGCTGAGAGAGTCGAAACGAATCTAAAAACTGAACATGAAATTGAGCATGCCCATGTGCATATTGAGCCGAAAAAAGAAGAGTAGGGGGTCACAACGTGCATCAGCGCCTTGACGTCATCGATCAATTTCGCGGGTTTGCACTTTGTGGCTTACCTTTTGTGAATATGATGATTTTCTTTCAGGGGAAATTTGTGTACACAGATGAAGTACTGAATGCTTGGTTGGAACGTTCAGTTGTTATTCTAATGGAAGGGCGTTTCATCTCAATCTTTTCATTTTTGTTTGGGTTAAGTTTTTTCCTATTCTTTGATCGAAAGAAAGTGCTTGTCGATGTGGTATCTATAAGGTATGCCAAGCGCTTAAGTATCCTCGTTTTACTCGGATGATGCACATGATGATCAATCCAGGGGACGTGTTATTGCTGTATGGCGTATACGGAATCGTTTTACTACCTTGTATGAAGCTACCAAAACCGTTGCTTCTAACCGTAGGAATACTCGGTACGGTTGTAGCAACAGTGACAACAATAAAGTTTCTTTTGCCACTGCCGCTCATGATTTTAGGACTGGCGGTTGGTAAGTATCGGATCTTTGAACGGATTTCGCGAACAATTGTCACTCGATTGGTTGTAGTCAGCGGCCTATTCGCAGTAATTGCTTTCATTTATTTAGTAAATATCGCACCGAGTTTTTCAATTCAGCTTTATGAACCAATAGCACATGCAACATTTGCTGATCGTGCATTTATGCTTTGGCCTATCTTTACATGTTTGTATATTGCTTTAATCGTTCGATTTTCAAGTGCTTTACGTTTTCTTATCCCGATTGGAAAAATGCCAATTACGATTTATATTGGTCAATCCATTTTATTATTGTTATTGTCCCCAAGTGATTTAATCACCTTAGGACAAGCTTTTGCCACTAGCGCTATAATCGTGATTATCTGTTTTATTTGTTCGCATGTTTGGTTACGCTTTTTTGCAAATGGACCTCTAGAATGGCTGATTCGCACCGGAACGAATACAGAGGTATCGCGAGCAATTTCCCAAAGATGATTCATATGGATCGTGAAAAACAAGTTTAAGAATGAACGTAGTGTGGGAATTAATATTTAAGTACTACATAATTCATTCGTATTACAAATCAAAGTGACAGGAAAGGTGGTAAGCTCGCTGTCATGATTCACTTATGACATTGAGCAAACTTTATGAAAAATAGTAAGTTATCTATCGTTTTTTGGGTATCGCTCGCACTTGCCGGTGTATTCATCCTTTGGGGTGTATTCTTACCAGACAATGTTGAAACGGTACTCGGATTTATTGATGGATTAATCGCGAATAACTTTGGTTGGGTATATATTATTGCAACAACGTTGTTTGTATTACTCGCATTGTTTCTCGTGTTTGGACCTTATGGACGCATTCGTCTAGGAAGGCCTGACGAAAGGCCAGAATACAGCTACTTTACATGGTTTGCATTTTTATTTACTGCAGGGATGGGTGTTGGGCTTGTTTTCTTCGGTATTTCCGAGCCTTTAACGCATTTCCACAACCCGCCATCTGTTGATCCGGGTACTGTAGCAGCTGCTGAAGAGTCAACAAGGTACACGCTCTTTCATTGGGGATTTCATCCGTGGGCTACATATGCAATCGTTGCCCTAACCCTCGCTTACTTTAAGTTCCGTCATCAGGCGCCAGCACTCATTAGTTCAGCATTCACACCGTTAATTGGTCATCGTGCACAAGGTGGTCTTGGTCATAGTATTGATGTACTAGCGGTTTTTGCAACGATTTTTGGTATTGCCACATCACTTGGACTCGGTGCAACGCAAATTACAGCGGGTTTAAGTTATACATTTGATGGGATTACGAATAGCACGATGACGACGATGATTGTTATCGCTGTCGTTACCGTTATCTTCATTCTTTCAGCCTCAACAGGGGTTGATAAAGGAATTCGTTATTTGAGTTGGATGAATATCGTTGTTGCCATTGCATTGATGATCTTAGTCTTCATCTTAGGATCATCGATACAAATGATTGAAGCATTTACAACCACGCTCGGAAGTTACATTCAGAGCATCCCAAGTATGACGCTTGGAATGAACGCTTTTGAAGGTGAACGTGAGTTCTTAAATGACTGGACATTGTTCTACTGGGCTTGGTGGATTGGTTGGTCTCCTTTTGTAGGTACGTTTATTGCACGAGTTTCAAGAGGACGTACCATTCGTGAATTTGTCATTGGTGTTACAGCCGTTCCAGTGTTATTTAGTGCAGTTTGGTTCTCAATCTTTGGTATTGCAGGTATTGAGATGGACAACGCATTAAATGGTGGACTTTATGAAATTGTAAGCGAACAAGGAAACGAAGTAGCACTGTTTGCTTTCTTAGAACAGTATCCTTGGAGTCCAGTTATTATGGGTATTGCGATTCTCCTGATTTCTTCATTCTTCATTACGTCAGCAGATGCTGCGACATTTGTTTTAGGGATGTTAACGACAGGTGGTCGTTTGAACCCGCAAGTGAAGATCAAAGTTATCTGGGGTGTTATTCTTTCAGCAACAGCTGCGGCGCTATTGTTATCAGGCGGACTTCAAGCTTTAGAAATGGCCATGTTGATCGCTGCATTCCCGTTCACCTTTGTCGTCTTGTTGATGGCAATATCTTTACTCAAAGCGTTAAGTGGTGAGTACGATATTCTCAGATTAGAGAGTAAGCATAAAGAGTACGAGCCGACCTTCTTGGAAGAATCTAAAGAAGAACTTAAAGAGAAACGTGAAGAATTTGAACAAACAATGCCAGAAGAATTAATTGACGAGAGTGATGAAGAAACAAATAAAAACGAAGATGATACGAAGTAAGCAAATCCGCTGAGATTTTTCTCAGCGGATTTTTTGTAACATTTTATGGAAAGTGGCGACTATAGGTAGTGAGAGCGAAATGAAGGAGAAAGACATGAACAAGAAATTAGCCATTATTTCATTGATCGTTGCTCTAGTCATTAGTTTAAGTATTGAAAGTAACAATACGAGCATGCAATTCCATGAACCACAAGAAAAAATTGAATTGAAAAAGTCACTTGAGTCATGAAGATTTCTGAAAATATCCATTGCTTTCTATATTATCCTTCACTATGCTAGAGTAAAGGATAAACAAAGGTGGAGCGGATCATCATGAAATTACAATGTGTGGATTGTCATAAAGAGTACGCAATGGAACAGTTCCAATACCAGTGTGAATGTGGTGGATTGTTTGACATTGTGCATGATTTTAAACAAGTCGATACGGAGCAGTTAAAGCAAACGTTCAATGAACGGTTATCAGAGCGGATGACACCTTATGCTAGTGGTGTTTGGCGATATAAAGAGCTGATTTTTCCTGAGTTAGCCGAAGAACATATGGTCACGAAGTACGAAGGCAACACAGGTCTTTATAACGTTCAATCGGTAAAAGACTATGTCGGTTTGAACCAACCTGTCTATTTAAAAGCTCAAAGTGAGAACCCAAGTGGCTCGTTTAAAGATAATGGGATGGCTGTTGCGGTGTCCCACGGGAAGTCACTTGGCTATGACAAATTTACGTGTACATCTACTGGGAACACGTCATCGTCACTCGCAATGTATAGTTCAATGGCCGGTTCCAAATCATTCGTGTTTGTTCCTAACAAGAACATTTCGATGAATAAAGTGATGCAGACGCTAGCATACGGCGCGAAAGTGTTTAGTACAGAAGGAAAGTATGATGAGGGCATCAACTTCTTACAAGCGCATAGTGAGGAGTTAGGGTTATATGTATGTAACTCGATTAACCCTTTCCGAATTGAAGGCCAGAAGAGCATTATATTTGAAATCGCGCATTATTTAAATTGGCAATTGCCGGATTGGATTGTCGTTCCTGGAGGGGCGCTTTCTAACAGTACTGCACTCGGAAAAGGATTAAAGGATTTATATGAACTTGGGTTTATTGATCGATTGCCGCGTGTTGCGATTGTACAAGCAGAAGGAGCAAGTCCCTTCCATAAGATGATGGACCAAAAAGCGGAGCAGTTTGTTCCGGAAAGCGATCCGAACACAGTTGCGAGTGCGCTAAACATCGGAAACCCACCTAGCTGGAAGAAAGCGAAGAACGTCTTAACTGCAACTGACGGCGTTACCGTTGCAGTTACAGATGAAGAGATTCTTGATGCAAAAGCGGTAATCGATCAAAGTGGAGTTGGGTGTGAACCTGCATCTGCGGCTACCGTTGCAGGGTTAAAGCAACTCGTAGAGCGACAAATCGTTGATCGTGATGAAACGGCACTTTGTGTGTTAACGGGTAATATCTTAAAGGATACGTCAGCGTTGCAACAGTATCACACAGGGGATTATCAATTTAGTAATCAAATCGTCAATACAGAATTAACTTATAAAAACATCCAGAAACAATTGTAATTAAACAGCCGTTTTGCATAAAGCAAAACCGGCTGTTCTTATAGTAGTGGAGAGATTAATCGTGCGACGTTTTCTTTAACTCGAATCCATTTAGATCGTTGTTCGTACTCTTCAAGCGTTAACTCATGACAATCGACGAGGTCATTTTGAAACGTTTTTCGCATTTTCTCAGCCATCTCTTCGTCATACATGAACGTATTCACTTCAAAGTTCAAGCTAACACTCCGAACATCCATGTTCGTTGTGCCGAGTGTGCTAATCCGATCATCAACGACCATCGTTTTTGAATGAAGAAACCCTTTGTCATAAATGTAAATCGTTGCACCGAGCCTGAGAAGTTCACCGATATAAAAGTACGTTGCCCAATAGATAAACGGATGATCGGGCTTGTTTGGAATCATGATGCGTACGTCGATGCCACTCATAATCGCAACGCGTAGATTATCTAGCAAACCGAAATCAGGAATAAAGTAAGGAGTCTGAATGTAAATGTAACGTTTCGCTCGCTGGATCATTTGAATGAAGCCGTTTTTCACTTGGTCCGTCTCAAACCCTGGTCCGCTTGCGACGATTTGCATAGGCACGCCGCCTTTTAAGGATGATGAGACTGGGACTTCGTAATTCTCAAACTCTGGGGCAGGTTCTTTTTGACCTTTGTTCCAGTCAGAGATAAATTGATCATGCAAATGATGAACAGCACTCCCTGTAAGTCTTAAATGTGAGTCTCGCCAAAAGCCAAGACCACTTTCGTCAGTGTTGTACTTATCACCGATATTAAATCCTCCGATGTAAGCGATAGATCCATCAATAATTGCAAGCTTCCGGTGGTTGCGATGATTTAAGCTCCCGTACGTGAACATTGAACGTGGTGGGAAGAATACGCGGGACTTGCCACCAGCGTTTAAGTAGTCTTTTAAGAAGCGATTCGTCACTTTCCATGAACCGAGTCCGTCATACAACAACATCACCTGTACGCCTTCTTTTGCTTTTTCGGTGAGCAACTGAATAAAGGCTGATCCAAGTTCATCGGTATTTATGGAAAAGTATTGCACATGAACATAATCAGTCGCTTCACGAATGTCGTTGAACAGTGATTCGAACTTCTGGTCACCGTCTGTTAACAAGTCTACGGACTGTGCATACGTAAGTGGCGCATGACTGTGGTGAATGTGCATATAAATGAGACTTTCTAATCCATCCATGCTTGGTGAATTCCGATACAGTGTCTCCTCTTGAATCTCTTCACGTTGATGTAGAAGAAGCGCATTCGTTTTGAAAAGTGAATCTTCATTCCATGAACTGTTCCGAAGTTCACGACCGAATACAAAATAAATGATGAGCCCGATTACTGGCACGAAAAAAAGGACCATTAGCCAGGCCCATGTTGCTTGCGCACTCTTTTGTTCACGAAAGATGATAATGAGACCGAAGAAAATGTTAACGATTAAAATCCCCAGAAAAACCGTTGCGGGCCATGACATGTCTACATCCCCCTAGTGACTAGTAGTACTGTCATTCCCTTCAATTGTCTGTGTTAACCTTCAATCTACATGAAAGGAAGGGGAATAATGGATTATAGAAGTCATTTGCTTTTATTTTTACATGGTGGTGGGACGAGCTCGTGGATGTGGAACGAACAAGTGAAGTTTTTTGAACGAGATTATACCGTTTGGACGCCAGAGCTTCCGGGACACGGAGGAAACGACGAGAAGCATTTATCGATTGATGACACTGTCGGTCAATTGCTAAGAGAATTAGACGCTGTTTCTTTTGAACGTATTAGTGTAATTGGGTTTTCACTCGGTGCACAAGTAGCACTATCATTAGTGAGCAGACAACCTGAACGGTTTAAACATGTCGTCTTAGTTAGTATGTTAGCCGCCTCACTTCCTTTTCCAACGGTATTGGCAAAAGCGACTGCCATGATGCTTCCATTAAGTAGAAATCGAACCTTTGCAAAACTTCAAGCAAAGCAATTGGAGATTCCAAGTTCGGACTTTGAGCGTTATTTTAGCGATACGCAATCAATCACTAAATCGCTACTGGAAAACATCATCTATGAGAATAGTCGATTTACACTTCCAGTGAACGTGCGTGAATTGCCGTTCCCGATCCTTGTGATGGCTGGGGCGAAAGAAAACAGATTGATAAAGAAAACGATGGTAGAAATTTCGAGAGGAAATGAGCATGTAAAGACGATAATCGTTGAGGGAGCTGGTCATAGCTTACCATATGCTTATTCCTCTCTCTTCAATGAAACTGTGCAACGTTTCCTTAGTCAAAACGATTAAGTTTGAGTAGTAATTAGAAGGTTCATCAATTGTTCAGATGATCTACAGATGTTCTTCATATTCTTCGTGTACACTATAAGTAATCGCTTTGAAGGAGTGGTTCATGTGAAGATCGTAACTGTTAGCTTTTTAACCTCTTATCTAGCATTGAGTTCGGTAACGCCGAATCAATATGAAGAGGGAACACATACGGCAACAGAATCAAATGCTCCCGAAGGAATTGTTGAAACAATCGATGAGTCAGGTAAGGTAATCGACTCGAAAGAAGTATCCGATACGGTTCAACGTGTTAATTTAGATTCATTGTTATTATGACCGGCATCTGCCGGTCATTTTACGTTGATTAGAGTCGAACTATGGTAGACTAAAGAAAACATTAAGGTGGTGCAGGCAAGTGACTGTGGATTTTTTTGAAAATATCGATAAAAGAATTGCCGGTACAATTATTGACGAATTGAATATTGAGTTTATTGAGACGAATCCTGATCGACTCGTCTTGAAAATGCCGATTACTCCGAAAACGCATCAACTGCAGGGATTTTACACGGTGGTGTTTCGGTCGTACTCGCAGAAACAGCAGCTTCGGTTGGAACTGCGATTAACATTGATTTAACAAAGAAAGTGGCTGTAGGCCTGGAGATTAATGCGAACCACGTTCGAAGTAAGCGAGACGGTCATGTCTTTGCGGTTGCAGTGCCGGTACATAAAGGAAGAACGACGATGATTTGGGAGATTAAAATCGTAGATGAAGAGGACAAATTAATCTGTACATCTCGTTGTACGATGGCCATTATTGATAGTCAACAGTAAAGTGGTGTACACTAAAGCAATTGAACAACTTTGAGTTTTCTCTTGTGATGACCGTTATAAGTGGGAACTCTGGATATGCATCTTGGAGGAACAATATGTGGAAAGATTTTAAAGCATTCATTGCACAAGGAAATGTACTAGATCTCGCAGTTGCAGTCGTTATTGGTGCTGCTTTTCAACAGATTGTAAGTTCGCTTGTTGATCACATAATTATGCCATTCGTCGGTGTGCTGCTCGGTGGCGTTGACTTTTCAACTCTCGTCTTCCAATTTGGCGATGCCAAGTAGAATACGGCATGTTTATTCAAGCGATCGTTGACTTCTTCATTATCGCAGTAGCCATTTTCATCTTCGTAAAAGTTGCGAACAAGCTTATTAAACGAAGAGCTGAGGCGGAAGAAGCTGAGGAAGAAGTGGAAGAAGAACCAGCAGCAAGTGAAGTGTACCTAAAAGAAATTCGCGATCTATTGTCGAAGCAACAAGAGTCACAACCAACTGACGATAAAGAGTAGTACTGTACTCAAGAGAAGAAAACAAGTCTTGCTTATCGAAGCAAGGCTTGTTTTTTTATAGTGATACATTGTTAGCTAATATAACATAAATATAGAAACTATTTTGAATACTATAGTATTGTTAACCATACTAGATTAACGCTTTGAAGGAGGAAATAATGAAGAAATATAAATGGGGGATCGCTTTATTCTCGACTGTATTCATCCTTAGTGCATGTGCTGCTGGAGATGAAGCGGCGGATACAGGCTTTGGAGAAGCGAGTGCAGGTGAGGACGAACTGTCCGATTCAGAAGAGAATAGTGAAGAGGTTGTCGTGGATGAGGATTCTATTCCAGTTGGATTGCTTCATTCATTAAGTGGAACGATGGCAATAAGCGAGACATCTGTCAGAGATGCGGTCATGTTAGCGATTGATGAAATTAATGAAGATGGTGGCGTTTTAGGGAAAGAAATTGTTCCCATTGTTGAAGATGGTGCCTCCGACGAACCGGTCTTCTCTGAGCGAGCGTCCAAGCTATTGCAACAAGATGATGTTACCGCAATCTTCGGTACGTGGACGTCTGCAAGTCGACAAGCCGTAAAGCCAGTCGTAGAAGAACACAACGGACTGTTGTTCTATCCTGTTCAATATGAAGGAATGGAGTCTTCACCGAATATTTTCTATAACGGTGCCGCGCCGAATCAACAAATTGTTCCGGCTGTAGAGTGGTTGTTTGATAACGTTGGTGATTCTTTCTTTTTATTAGGTTCAGATTATGTGTTCCCGAGAACTGCAAATCAAATAATCCAAGCACAATTAGATGATCTAGGTGGCGAAGTCGTAAGAGAAGAATACACGCCGATGGGTCATACCGATTACAACACGATTATTTCACACATTAGAGACACAGATCCAGATGTTATTTTTAACACATTAAATGGAGACAGCAACGTAGCATTTTTCAATCAGCTTGCTGATGCAGGGATTACTTCCGACGACGTGACTGTACTATCAGTGAGCGTAGCGGAAGAAGAGATTCGAGGAATTGGCGCAGAAGTGTTAGAAGGTCATTTGGCGAGTTGGAATTATTATCAGACAACCGATACGCCTGAGAATGAAACATTTGTTTCGAACTTCAAAGAAGCTTACGGTGAGAATCGTGTAACGGGAGATCCAATTGAAGCTGCTTACTTTATGGTGTATTTGTGGGCACAAGCTGTCGAGGAAGCAGGCTCGACGGAGACCGATGCAGTTAGAGAAGCGGCAGCGGGAATTACGTTTGATGCACCGAACGGTCCAGTTGAGATTGATGGAGATAATCAGCATGTTTATAAAACGGTAAGAATTGGTGAAGTTCAAAGTGATGGACAGTTTGAAGAAGTTTGGAATTCTGGAGAGCCGGTAAAGCCAGATCCATTTTTGGAGAATTACGACTGGGCAGAAGCCATTCAATAAGTACGAAGGGAAAGATTTCCCTTCGTCTCTTTTAATCGACAGAAAGGCGTGCATGTTATGAGTAGCGTTGCGATGCAAATTTTTAATGGAATAAGCCTTGGCTCTGTACTGTTACTCGTTGCGATGGGGCTTGCAATCACGTTTGGTCTGATGAGAGTCATTAACATGGCTCATGGTGATTTGATTATGATTGGAGCTTATGTGACGTATTTGATGCAAGTCATTTTTGTGCAGTACATACCTGAACAGTTCTTTGATTGGTATTTTATCCTCGCGATCCCAGCTGCATTTATTATTGTTGCTGGAATTGGAATGTTACTTGAATTTACCGTGATTCGACATTTATACGGGAGACCACTTGATAGTTTATTGGCAACGTTTGGTGCAGGTCTTATCTTGCAGCAATTGATTCGGACGATCTTTGGTGCGCCTAATGTTGGTGTTCAAAGTCCGAGTTTTTTACAAGGCAGTTTAGAGATCTTTGGTCTGTATTTGCCGTTTAGTCGGTTGTTTATGATCGGACTTGTCATCGTCTGCCTTGGTGGTCTATTCATCTACTTGTATCGAACGAGGCAAGGACGTCGTGTGCGTGCAGTTATGCAAAATCGTGAAATGGCAACGTGTGTTGGTATTTCTTCGAGGAAAGTGGATTCATTAACGTTCGCAATGGGAGCGGGGTTTGCTGGAGTGGCTGGTTGCACGTTGACATTAATCGGTCCGATTGGGCCGACGATCGGCTTAAATTACATTGTCGATGCGTTTATGGTTGTCGTTGTAGGCGGTGTAGGTGCACTAACAGGTACGGTAATTGGTGCGCTTGGCATCGGTGTTTTTAATACGTTTTTTGAATACTGGACGAATGCATCAATGGGGAAAGTGTTGATCTTCGCGCTAATTATTGCATTTTTGCAATGGCGACCATCTGGGCTCTTTTCCATGAAAACAAGATCTTTGGATTAGAGCGGAAAGGAAACGATTATGTCGTATTTATATTCCAAAAAGACGTTAGTCATTTTAGGATTTGTTATTTTGCTCATCATGCCATTTGTGCTCGCACCTTTTAATTTAAATTTGCTCGGACGCTTTTTGGCTTATGCGATTTTGGCGTTAGGGATTGGCGTTCTTTGGGGCTATGCGGGCATTTTAAGCCTTGGTCACGGTATTTTCTTTGGTTTTGGTGCTTATGCAATGGCGATGTATTTAACACTTCAAAGTGGTGGAATACCAGATTTCATGGGGTGGAATGGGATCACAGAATTGCCTTGGTTTTGGGCGATCTTTTCAAACCCGATCGTCGCAATCGTTTTGGCTATTGCCGTTCCGATGTTGTTTGCAGGTATTCTCGGCTTTTTTACATTTAGAAATCGAATTACCGGTGTTTACTTTACGATCTTGACACAAGCCCTCGTCATCGTCGTTACAACGCTTATTATTAGCCAACAACAATACACTGGCGGAACGAATGGGATTACCGGTTTTGATACGATTTTCGGGTATTCGTTGAATTCAGTTGCGACTCAACAAATGATCTATTGGACGACTGTCGTTTTTCTAGGTCTTGTTTTTCTAATTTGCTATAAGCTCGTGAACAGTCGATTCGGGAAAGTATTGATTGCGATACGAGACGGGGAGAATCGTACCCGCTTTCTTGGGTATAATACGTCTATTTACCAAGTGATTGTGTATAGCTTTTCAGCGGGTGTTGCAGGTCTTGCTGGTATGCTGTTTGTGTTACAAGTAGGAATTATAACGCCGTCAATGATGGGAATTGTCCCGTCGATTGAGATGGTGCTGTGGGTAGCCATCGGCGGACGCGGTACATTAATTGGCCCTGTCATCGGCGCGTTGCTTACAAACGGTGCGAGTACATGGTTCAGTCAAACCTACCCGGACGCTTGGTTGTTTTTTATCGGTCTTGTATTCGTCTTAGTCGTTGTCTTTATGCCGAAAGGGATCATGGGAATTATTTCAACAATCCAAGCACGTAGGAGGGCAAAGAAATATGGAAAAGGTCGAAAAGAAGAAGCAAAGCTCTACAACAGTTCTTCAATCTGAGAAGTTAATCGTGCAATTTGGAGGATTCAAGGCGATCAATGAATTCAGCTTTCAATTAAGTGATCGTGAACTACATTTTATTATTGGACCGAATGGAGCAGGGAAAACGACCTTTCTAGATGTGTTGTGCGGCAAAACGAAACCGACGTCTGGCAACGTGTTGTTTAAGGAGTCCATTGAGTTAGGCAAGTTGTATGAATATCAAATTGTTCGCAAAGGGGTCGGGCGGAAGTTCCAGGCCCCGTCAATTTTTCCATCATTGTCAGTGATGTCTAACTTAGAAATTGCCATGAAGCAGCAAAAAGGCTTTTGGCATATTCTTCGTGCCAAGTTGTCAGAAGGAGACAAAGAGCATATTCACGAAATGCTAACACTCATTGGGCTTAAAGAAGAGAGCAACCGCACCGCAGGAACGCTTGCCCACGGTCAAAAGCAATGGCTAGAAATTGCGATGGTCTTAATGCAAGACCCTGAATTAGTTTTATTGGATGAACCGATCGCGGGATGACGGAAGAAGAGGAAGAGAAGACAGGTGAACTTCTAAGAACGATTGCAAAAGACCGGGCAGTGATTGTTGTGGAGCACGACATGGACTTTGTACGGAAATTTGCAGATAAGGTTACGGTTATGCACGAAGGCACGTGGTTATGCGATGGTTCGATGGAGGAAGTGCAGCAGAATGATCGGGTTTTAGAAGTGTATTTAGGTCGGAGGTGAATCACAATGCTTGAATTGAATCGTATTGAAGCAGGTTATGGTGAGAGTGCAGTTCTTCGAGACGTAAGTTTGACGATTCCGAAAGGAAAGCTCATCTGTTTGCTCGGCAGAAACGGTGTGGGAAAATCAACGTTACTTAAAACATTAATGGGATTGATAAAAGCAAATCATGGTCACATCGATTACCAGAGCCACAACATTAATGATAAATCTCCAACGTGGCGATCACGTAAAGGGATTGGGTACATCCCCCAAGGCAGAGAAATCTTTTCGGCACTAACGGTCCATGAGAATTTGCAGCTCGGTTTAGAAGCACGGCAAGACCAGAAGAAGAACATTGAACCGGGTCACAAGGTTTATGATTACTTTCCAATTCTAAAAGAGATGCAAAATCGAAAAGGAGGCGATTTAAGTGGAGGACAGCAGCAACAATTAGCAATTGCCCGCACGTTAGTTGCAGATCCAGACGTGATCTTACTTGATGAACCGACAGAAGGCATTCAACCGAACATTGTCCAAGGTATTCAAGATGTCATTAAAGATTTAAAGCAAAACAATGAAAAGACGATGTTACTCGTCGAACAGAGCTTTGATTTTGCGAGTGAAGTTGCGGATTACTTTTATGTAATGGACCGCGGACGCATTGTTTATGAAGGTGAAAAAGAAGAGTTAACAGAGGAGAATATGAGAGGGTATTTGAGTATTTAAGTCCGTGGAAGAAGAGCCGATATTCATATCAGCTCTTCTTTTTTCGTTAGTTTGCTGGCGATTTACTTGTTCGTAGTATTCGCTGTAAGAGAAAAATCGGAAGGAAGGCGAATATCGCAAAAATTACCCAGTAAATTGATAGTAACTGAAGTGAATTTAAATATTCGTAGAGGCTACCACCGATAATATTTCCAAGTGCGCCACCAATGGCCATGGCTAAATTTGAAAAACCAATATACAAAGCAAATCGTTCTGTAGGAGCTTGACTAACGGTATAGGAATAGAACGTTGGTTGAATGAGCATGACGCCGAGTGCGATTCCGATTAATGAGGCGATGACGGTAATCACATGTAAGTGAAAGACTAGCGGTATAAAGCCTAATGCCATGGCAAAGTAGCCCCATTGAATAGAGCGAATCATGCTTAAGCGCTCAGACAGGCGAGTGACCGTCATTTGACAGGCAACGACTAGCAACGTTAGGACGGTAAAGATCCATCCTCCTGAACCGGTTAATGTGAATCCAATTAAAGGGTAGACGAGGAAAAGCTGTTGATAAATAAAGTGAAAAGGGATTAAGGCAACCACAACGAGGAGAAAGGAACGGTTGTGGATAATTTCAGTTAAACCAAGGATAAGAGAAGGTTTGGTTTTGGATTGAATGGACCGAATCGGGACTAAAAAGATCCAGAAACTCATCAATGCAAATGATAGACCAGTAATCACACTAAGCAGCGGGAATTGAGTGACTGAAAACAAAGTGCCAAACAAAGGACCGATAATCGTTCCAGCATTTGCACTAATGTTGGAATAAGCAAATAAGGTCTTATGTTCAGATTTTGGTTGATTTGAAACGAGCACAGCTTTTAACGAAGGACTAAAGAACGTCCCTCCAATTCCTCCAATCATCGCCATAGTAATGAGGGCGATGGGAGTCTCAACAAGACCTAAACCGGCAAAGCCTACACCTCGACATAAAAAACCAATCATCATCATTTTTTATGTCCGTACTTATCCCCAAAGTATCCACCGATGAGCATAACTCCTTGTTGACTTACCAATCGAACAGCAAGAATAAAACCGGCAAAAAGCAAGGAGTAGCCAAGTTCGCCAGTTAAGTAGAGTGAAATGAACGGAACAAACATAAAAAAAGTAAACGTGACAAAAAATTCAATCGCTAAAAGGGCAAAAACAAAAGGTCCATAGGTTTTCCAAATCGTCCAAGGCATACGATGGTCACTTCTTTCTCGTTCGTTACCTCAATCGTACGACTTGCTTTAGGTATTCACAACATGAATAATTGAATCCATATGATCGATAATTTCAATGAGGTGAAATGGGATGGATTATGATCAGTTAAAAACGTTTCTCGTCGTTACGGAGTTGAATAGTTTTACAAAGGCAGCTGCGTTCTTACATATTACGCAATCAACCGTCACTTCTCGAATTGCAAAGTTAGAGGAATTCTATAGTGTCCGTCTGTTTGATCGAAACAACCGAGATCTTAGACTTTCATCGAAGGGATTAGAACTTCTACCATTCATGCAACAACAATTAAACCTCTATGAAAAAACGAAACAAATTGCAACGCAACACACACATAGCCAAGAACTAAAAATCGCAGTAACGCAATCGACTTGGAATTCATTTCCTGTCCGTCGAGTGTTGTCTTTGCATGAAAAGATTCCGAATCTACACGTGCAGATTACGACGGATCATTCACCTGCAATTATCCAACACGTGTTAGATGGACGCATTGATTATGGCATCGTCTTTAATTTACCAAGAGCGAAAGCCATTCGCGCTTGGCATCTAGGGCGACACCACTATGCGTTATATCGTCATACCGACGTTAATATTGATGCAGATTTTGATTTAGCGAGTCTTCAAAATGAACGTTACATTAAAGTGAGTTGGGGCATTCCTTTTCAAAAGTGGCTAGAAAAACACGGCATACAGCACCATAAGTCACCGCTTGAAGTCTCTCATGGAAATCTAGCAAAGCAAATCATTATTGAGCAAAAAGGGATGGGCTTTCTACCTCAAGAAAGTGTCGTAAATGAACCGAGTTTAGTTGAAGTACCCCTTGGCGTTGAGTGGGCCTATCAGGATTATTATGCGATTTGTTTGAAGAACCATCCAGAGACAACAGTTTATCAAACGATGAATCACTTTCTAAACGAAGGTAAAGTTAAAGGCGAGATTGAAAATATAGACCATTAAAAAGCCGACCGAGGAGAATTTCCCGGTCGGCTTTTTGCACTGCTGTTACGCTAAGTTTGGTTTCTTACGATGCTGTGTCGCTTGTTCATAGCCAAAGGCAAGTTCAATTAATGTTCGTTCTTGAAACATAGGCCCTGTGAATGTAATGCCAAATGGTTGTCCATTCGCTTTATAACCCGCAGGTACTGAAATAGAAGGTAAGCCTGCACGAGCGGCGACGGCAAAACCAGCAGCACTCGGAAAGACAATCGCATCCAGTGCGTGGTTCTTCATCACATTTTCAATGGCGTATTCGTCGTGTAGTCCTTGGTTTAGTAGTTTCTGCATAATCCATTCGGAGTTTGCTAGTTCTTCTTTACGGTCCGTCCCACTAATAAAACTATCGAAACCGTAAGGTTGTAACCGAGCGTATTGGAAGTATGTAGCAAGAAACTCATCGAAGTTGTTGTAACCTGTCGATGGTTTTGCTTTCTTAAAGAAGGTGTTTAGGGAATGCTTAATCTCATAACGTAATAAACTGGGAATTTCTTTTTCAACGTCTGGAATTGTAATGTCTTCTATGACTTCAACTTCTTGTTTTCTCAACACGTCAATGGCGGCTTCAAAGTGATGTTTGTCGACGTGAATAGCAAGATCATCAGGAACCTTCCCTCGATACACCCCAATTCGTTTGCGTGATAAACCGTCGATTAAAAGATGGTCATTATAATTGGACACGTTAGTAGGGATGCCGTGTGTCGCATGATCTTGTTCACAACGACCGGCAATGACATCTAGAAGAATAGCCGCATCTTCAACGGTACGTGTCAACGGACCAGCAACATCTTGTGAATAAGATAGCGGAATCACACCTTCACGACTCACAAGTCCGAACGTTGGTTTAATCGTAACGAGTGAATTTCGTGTTGCAGGGTTGACTAGCGACCCTGACGTCTCAGTCCCGATACTGACAGCAGCAAAGTTACTAGCAATTGCAGCTGCTGATCCAGAGCTACTTCCTCCAACATCGAACTCATGTGGACCATACGGGTTCAGTACGAGACCACCTCTACTGCTAAAGCTATTCGGCATCCCTTCGCGACCGATGCGATGAGCGAGTTCTGTCATGTTCGCTTTTCCAAGAATGACGGCTCCAGCTGCTCGGAGCTTTTTAACGAGAACTGCATCTTCATCTGCTTTCCAGTCTTTTAAAGCATAGGCTCCTGCACTCGTTGAGAGCGCATCGCCGGTTTGGATGTTGTCTTTTAGAAGAACAGGGATACCGTGTAAAGGTCCAGTTAAACCAGACTGAGCGTATTGAACGTCGAGTCCTTTAGCGATCGCGATTGCATCTGGATTTACATCAAGTACGGCGTTAATGCTAGGACCATCTTGGTCATAAAGAGCGATTCGCTCAAGGTAATACATCACAAGCTTCTGTGACGTTAATTGTCCATGTCGAAAGGCAGTATGAATTTCTTGAATGGTCGTCTCTTCGTGCCAGTACGGAGCAATCATTGGTTTTTACCTTCATACAAGTGACATGAAACGAAGTGACCAGGTTTCGCTTCTTGCCAAGTTGGCTTTGCGGTTGCGCAAATGTCCATCGCTTCAGGGCAGCGAGTTCGAAAGACACAGCCACTTGGCGGATTGACTGGGCTCGGAACTTCACCTTCAACGATAATGCGCTCTCGTTGTTGTTCTACAACCGGATCTGGTACTGGAATCGCTGAAAGAAGTACGTTCGTATAAGGGTGAAGTGGATCTGAATAAAGCTTTTCACTCGTTGTTAGCTCAACGATGTTGCCTAAATACATCACGCCAATTCGGT
This sequence comes from Geomicrobium sp. JCM 19038, assembly GCF_000698125.1. Lineage (GTDB taxonomy): Bacteria > Bacillota > Bacilli > Bacillales > Marinococcaceae > Geomicrobium_A. The sequence continues at coordinate 88,413 of NZ_BAXA01000008.1, forward strand.
CACTAATGTGTTTAACCATCGCAAGGTCGTGCGCGATAAACAAATATGTGAGGTTGCGCTCCCGTTGCAAATCTTTCATTAAGTTAACGACTTGGGCTTGAACAGAGACATCGAGTGCAGAAATAGGCTCATCAGCAATGATGAATTCTGGATCGAGAGCCAACGCACGTGCGATCCCAATTCGTTGCCGCTGCCCACCACTAAATTCATGGGGATAACGATTGGCATGCTCTCGTTGGAGACCGACCGTTTCTAAGAGCTCATAAACACGCTCTAATCGATCTTTTCCTTTATGAATGTTATGGATATCCATCCCTTCAGCGATGCACATTGCCACATTCATACGAGGGTTCAAAGACGCATATGGATCTTGAAATATCATTTGAACTCTTCTGTAAAACGAGCGGCGATTTTTTCCACGTAACAATTCAACGTCATTGCCTTTATACCGAATCGTGCCGTCACTCGTTTTGTAAAGGTTTATGATCGTACGACCTGTGGTGGACTTCCCGCAGCCAGATTCACCGACAAGACCGAGTGTTTCACCTTTATAAATGTCAAAAGAAACACCGTCCACGGCTTTGACAACTAAGTTTTTATCGAGAGGGAAATGTTTTTTGAGGTTCGTAACTTCAAGTAATTTTTCTTGTGTCAATGCATTCACCTGCCTATGAACGAAGGAAGGTGCCCATTACCTGGGCACCGATTCGCTTTAGTCTAAACTTGCGTATTTAAGTTCAACGAAACCTACTGGATGACGAACGACATCATTCACTTCTGGTTTGTACAAGAACGTATGGTTGTAGAAGTACAGAGGCACAAATGGTGCTTCTTCCATTAACAATGCTTCAGCTTCAAGAAGTAGATCAAAACGCGTATTGGCATCTTCTTCTTCGTAACTCGCGTCAATTAATGAATCAAACTCTTCGTTGCTAAAATCAGTACGGTTCATCGGGTTATCAGTTGTAAAGTTCGTTAAGAAGTTAATTGGATCGTTATAACCACCTAAGAACGACGAACGAGAATACTGAAGTTCAAGTCCTTGTTGCGCTTCCATAAAGACTGCCCACTCACTGTTCTCAAGGGCAATATCAACACCTAAGTTCTCAACGAGCATCTCTTGAATTGCTTGTGCAACGATGCTGTGCTCATCAGATGTGTTGTAGGACAAAGTGACTGTTGGAAGTTCATCGTACCCTTCTTCTGCCATACCTTCTTCAAGAAGTTGCATCGCAGTTTCTGGTTCATACGGATAATGCTTTCAGCCGCATCACGGAAATCATCGCCATCAGGTGTTAAAAATCCATAAGCAACGAAACCATCAGCAACGTTTTCGTTACCTTGGATAATGCGATCTACGATAATCTGACTATCTATTGCATAGTTAAACGCTTGACGGATTTTTTTATTATGGAACGGTTCTTCATTTACATTAAAACGTTGGAACTCAATCCCGGCACGTGGTTGAACAAAAGCATCTTCGCTTTCGACTAATGTTTCTTTCATATCGGCAGGCATGTTGACAATATCAAGAGTGCCGTCTTCATACAATTGATATGCTGTTGAAGGATCATCAACCATTTCATATTGAACACCATCTAGTGAAATGTTCTCAGCATCCCAATAATCTTCATTACGTTCTAACACAATGCGTACATCATGATCCCACTCAACCATTTTAAACGGTCCGTTTGACACGATCGTATCTAGACTACCTGCCCAGTTTTCATCATTCTCAACGGTTTCTTGATGCGTAGGGAAAAGTTGTGGCATTGCTGTAATGGATGGGAAAAACTCTGTTGGGTTTTCCATGACTACTTCAAGTGTTTGGTCATCAATTGCTGTGACGAGAACATCCTCTTCATCACCTTCACCTGAGTTGAAAGCTTCAGCACCTGCAATCCAATAGGAATGCTGTGCAGCAGGAGAAGCTGTGTCAGGATCAGCTAATCGTTTCCAAGAAAATTCGAAGTCTTGTGCTGTAACAGGTTCACCATTTGTCCATGTAATGCCGTCGCGTAAGTAAAATGTATACGTGAGTCCATCTTCAGATACATCCCAATCTTCTGCCATAGCTGGCTCTGGAACTGCCTCATCTTGAGCAAGACGCGTTAAGCCTTCACCCATGTTGTTTAAGACATCGTACGAATACTGGTCGTTACCGATTGGTGGGTCTAGTGATGTTGGCTCAGATTCATTGTTCAATACAATTACATTGTCAGATGCCTCAGAATCCCCTGCTGCTTCGTCATCTGTGTCACCTGTGTCAGATGTTTCATCATCTGCTTCGTCACTGTCGCTTCCTTCGTCAGAACACGCAGCGAGTACGAGTACCATGCTTAGCATAAGCGTAAACATGAGCATGAACCATTTCTTCTTCATGTGCTTTCCCCCTAAATAATAGTTTATGAGTGTAGCTGTTGTATAGATGGAGCTCGCTCATCTTGTAGCCAGCAATGAACATAGTGCGATTCATTGCAATCGGTTCTAGGTGGAGCGACCTCTTTACACACTTTCATCGCATAATCACACCGCATGTAAAAGGGGCATCCTACTGGAGGATTCATCAAGTTAGGAGGCGTACCTGGTACAGGAATAAGTGGATCGTTACGATTACCATCCATCCTTGGGACGGATTTCAATATGCCTTCAGTGTACGGATGGCGATGCTCTTTGAATACGTCATAACTCTTGCCAGTCTCTGCAATTTTGCCGGCATACATCACGCAAATGCGATCAGCGATTTGGGCTACAACACCAAGGTCATGCGTGATAATGATAATGGCAACACCTGTTTTATTTTGGATTTCTTGGAATAATTCAATGATTTGAGCTTGGATGGTAACGTCTAGTGCTGTTGTTGGCTCATCGGCGATCAGAATGTCAGGTTTACAAACGAGCGCCATCGCAATCATTAAGCGCTGCCTCATGCCCCCACTAAATTGGTGTGGGTATTGTTTCATTCGTTTATCAGGATCAGCGATTCCAACGAGACGAAGCATTTCGATAGATTCTTTCGTCGCTTCTTCTTTAGACATTTTGTGATGTCTTAACAAGCCTTCACGAATTTGCTCCCCTACTGTGATGACGGGGTTTAAAGAAGTCATCGGATCTTGAAAGATCATGCCCATCTCAAGCCCGCGTAGTTTTTGCATTTGTTTTTCTGTTTTAGTCGTTAACTCTTCGCCTTTATAGCGAATGCTTCCCGACTTTGGTGGTGTGGAGACGAGACGCATGAGGCTTTGAGCAGTGACGCTCTTTCCGCATCCGGATTCACCAACAATTGCTAACGTTTCACCTTTATATAAGGAAAAGCTGACCCCTCGAACAGCCTGCACCTCACCCCGTTTAGTGGAAATGAGACGTGAAGGTCATCAACCTCTAATAGTAATTCTTTTGGTGTTGCTTCCGTCATGTGCTCACTTCCTCATTTTAGGATCTAGTGCATCTCGTAATCCATCTCCAAAAACGTTAAAGGCAAACATCGTTAATGAGATAAAAAATGCAGGGAAAAACAATCGCCACCAGTAACCCGTTTGGATAACCCCTAATGCATCATTAGCCATCGTTCCCCAGCTCGCAACGGGGGCTTGTACACCAAGTCCTAAGAAGCTTAGAAATGCCTCCGCGAATATTGCAGTAGGAACCGTTAATGTCATTGAAACGATAATTGGTCCTGAGGTGTTTGGTAGAAGGTGTTTACGAATAATGCGACTATTGCTTCCTCCTAATACACGTGAAGCGAGTACATATTCTGCGTTCTTTAATTGAAGGACTTGTCCTCGTACGAGACGAGCCATTCCAATCCAACCTGTTATAGATAAGGCAATAATGATCGTAAACAGACCTGGACCCATAACAACCATGAGGAGGACAACAACGAGAAGGTAAGGAAGCCCGTAAAGAACATCGACAATACGCATCATGACATTGTCTACTTTACCCCCACGGTATCCAGAAATCCCGCCATAAGCGACCCCTATTATAAATTCAATTAAAGCAGCAGCAAGACCAATAAAGAGTGACACCCGAGCGCCATACCAAACACGGGTAAATACATCACGACCAAGTTCGTCAGTGCCAAACCAATAGGTTCCGTTTGGTGCAGTATTACTGTTAAGAATAGATTGTGAGCGATACGTATGCTCAGTGAGCATAGGACCAATGATGGCCATTATTGTAAGTAGAAAAATCAGTACTAAGCCTGTTGTTGCAAGCTTGTTCGCAAACAAGCGTTGCATAACATCACGCCAATAACTATCTCCTTTATGATGAACCGTTTCACGTTGTTCTTCTTTAGGCAGAGGAACAAACCATTCATCAGGAACATTAGAGGCCGATTTTTTCTGGCTTCTATTTCCCATTGTTTATTCCTCCTTCTTATGCAATTGAATTCTTGGATCAATAATTCCATATACAACGTCAACAATGAACATCATAATAATGAAGATCGTGCTATAAATGATCGTTGTTGCCATAATCATCGGATAATCACGGTTTGTAATACTTTCAACAAAATATTGACCGACGCCTGGTATAGCGAAGATCCTTTCAACAACAAAACTTCCCGTGAATATACTTGCTACTAATACACCAAGAATGGTGACGACGGGCAGTAGTGCATTGCGCAATGCATGTTTTACAACAATTTGGAAATTAGAAAGTCCTTTAGCTTTAGCGGTTTTGATGTAATCTTCTGTTAACACTTCAAGCATGTTAGAACGTGTCATCCTCGCAATAATTGCAATCGGTCCAGATGCAAGAGCTAAAGCTGGTAGAATTGCGTGTCGCCAAGTTCCCCATTGTGCAGTAGGGAAAAAGTCAAATTGAGTACTTATGTATTGAATAAATAACATGGCTTGTATGAAGTTTGGAATTGAGATTCCAATAATTGCAATGAACATTGTCACATAGTCGATCATTTTATTGTGACGGAGTGCAGCCAATACTCCTAAAATAATTCCTGAAATGACTGCCAGTATTAGCGTGACTAAACCAAGCTGTAATGAAGCTGGGAAGCCGCTCGCTAACATGTCACTGACTTCTCTGGAACGAGTAACCATTGAAGGTCCGAAATCAAAAGTCACTGCGTTTTTTAAATAATTCAAATATTGCATGATGACTGGCTGGTCTAGATTGTAATGGGCCATCATATTTGCTCTTGCTTGCTCACTCATGCCGACATCGTCAACATCCAACGGGCTACCCGGAGCAAATCGCATAAGAACAAACGTAACAGTGATAATAACCCATAGCGTTACAATCATCCACAAAAAGCGTTTTCCTATAAATTTCAGCAAGTGAAAGGGATCCTCCTTTCATATCATTGTAAAGTAATCCGACAAGTATTAAATCGATGACAGATAATACTCATTAGGTATAGTCTAACAATAATGTAAACGACAACATCCGTCAATGAAATGATAGACAATTTGTAAAATGATGAAAAGTGATTACTATATAATTATAGTAATATACTGAATGCGTAGTGAGATGTTTACGGAGAAATAGAAATGGGAATCAATTTACTAGAACAACAATTAGAGTTGAAAGGATGTTTCTCTCATGAGTAAAAAAGTAGCTGTACTCATTACAGATTTATTTGAGGATATTGAATACACAGATCCAGCGAAGAATCTTGAGGATGCCGGTCATGAGCTTGTTACTATTGAGAAAGAAGCAGGCAATAAAGTAACTGGTAAGAAGAAAGATGTGACGCTTACCATCGACAAAGGAATTGATCAGGTAAAACCGGAACAATTCGATGCTTTATTGTTGCCAGGTGGTTTTTCACCAGACATCCTTCGTGGCGACGATCGTTTTGTAGATTTTACAAAAGCATTTGCTGATGCTGGCAAGCCAATCATGGCCATTTGTCACGGCCCACAATTGCTCATCAATGCAGATGTATTAAAAGGTAGAACCGTCACTGGCGTAAAGCCGATTGTTCCTGATTTAAAGAACGCAGGTGCAAACTTTAAAGATGAAGAAGTGGTCGTATGCCAAGGGAATCTCGTAACGAGTCGTACACCAGATGACTTGCCAGCGTTCAACCGCGAATCATTAAAAGTACTAGAAGGTTAATGAAAAGCATCCCTTATGATGAAGGGATGCTTTTTTTAAATAGTGATTTTGACTGAACGCTCATTCATTTAACATGATCAAAAACCGGTTTGAATTCGAAGATACCGTCTTTTTCTGTTTTTAGAGTCATATTTTTACTTTCCATATAATCGAGATGTCCGATGATTTCAGACATAACGAGAGGGAACTGAGTTTCATATCGTTTTTGGTACATAGTAATTGCCAATTCATTCGCTGTCATCGGTTTTTCGAGCATCAACTCCCGCAAATGCTCGGCTTTTTGTTGAATTCCTAGAAGGCGTTCCTGTATGAGCGCTTGATGATTCGTAATGACAGATCCGTGTCCTGGATATACGGTATGAACGTCTAGTTGTTGGACGGATTGTAAAGAATCGATATGTTGTTGCATTGTAAACAAACGGTTGCCAAGTTTGTCTGGCTCAATTAACGCGTTGCTTGAGATGTGATGAATCAATAAGTCACCTGAAATGAGCCTACGTTCATGTTGGAGTGCGATTTGGTCAGGGGCATGCCCAGGTGTTTCAACTAAGTCAAAATCAAATAGCGGTTTTGTAACATCAATCAATGTAAGCTCGCCTTCAATTCGATTGCCAATGTTCGTCTCTTTAGAGCGTTGCAAACGATCGATTTGCTTCTCGCCGAATGCTCCGCAGCCCGCTTGTTGATATAACGCTTTGTAGAAGTTAATTCGCATTTCCATAAACGCAGGTTCTCGCGTTAAACGATGCACAGATTCAGGATGAACGTATAACGGAACGTCAATTTGTTTGCGAATACGATTTACGAGTCCAACGTGATCGGGATGATGGTGCGTTAAAACGATTGCAGTAAGATCCGATAACTGGAGGTGGTGGGTTTGTAATGCTTCAACTAGCCCATTCCAACAATCTTCCGTATCATATCCTGCATCAATCAAAATGAGCTCGTTAGAATGTTGAACGAGATAAAAGTTAAAACTTCGAAGCGCTCGTTCAGTTTTTACATGTATTGGTATGATCTTCATCTTTTGCCACTCCTTAATGAGTGATGAACTGTCTTTTTTTTGAATAGTTTATCATACTTATAGCTAGGACGTGCAATGAAAGGCGAATCAGAGGTGAGGCGATGAGTACGAGTTGTTATTTTATCCGACACGCGCATGCGACTTATTCAGACGATGATCGAAACCGTCGGTTGTCATCAATTGGACGTATACAAAGCGAAGCAATTGCAAAGCAGTTTGAATCCATTAGAGTTGATCAGATTGTCTCTAGTCCGTATCATCGTGCGATTCAAACGATTGAACCGTTAGCGAAACAAAAAGGGCTGTCGGTTCAACTAGAAGATGCTTTTCGCGAAAGAGAAAGTGGACTCGGCTTTGAGCAAAACTTCGAAGAGAAGATTAAGGCACTATGGGAAAGTCCGGATTTGTATTATGGAAGTGGAGAGTCAAATGCACAAGCACAACGAAGAGGTCAGGCTGCAACAAAACAACTCATAGAAGCGTATGAAAATAAATCAGTTGTAATCGCAACGCATGGGAATCTCCTGGCATTAATCCTTTCAGCCTATGATCCGACGTTTACGTTTGAATCGTGGAGAACGATGCCAATGCCTGCGGTTTACAACGTTATCGTTTCAAAAACCCAAGTGGACATTAAGGCGATTGATCTTTCATGACTTTCTTTGAATGTCGAGTGCGTTCAGGATATAATAAACGTGTGATCATACTCACTAGGAGGGTTAGTTAATGACAAGTAATTCAATCAAAGACGTTGTTCGCTTTCACAATGGGTTGATGATGCCTCAACACGGTTTTGGCGTGTATCTCATTAACGAACCTTCAGAAGCCGAGACAGCCATTCAAAAGGCATTAGATGTAGGTTATCGATCATTCGATACAGCGAAGTTGTACGAGAATGAAGGCTTAATGGCAGAGCAGTTGAGGAATAGCTCGGTGAATAGAGAAGATCTTTTTATTACAACAAAAACGCATAATGACAACCAAGGATACGATCAAGCGTTACGTGCATTTCATGATTCTCTTGAAGAGATGAAGCTTGATTATGTTGATTTGTTACTCGTGCATTGGCCGAGTAAACGTCATTTTCATGATACGTGGCGCGCATTCGAACGACTTGAAGGTGAAGGATTAGTTCGAGCAATTGGCGTGTGCAACTACCAAATTGATCATCTTAAACGACTTGAGACGAAGGCGAATGTAAAGCCTGTCATTAATCAAGTGGAATGTCACCCTTATTTGACACAATATGCACTCAAAGATTATATGGAGGAAGAAGACATCGTCTTTGAGGCGTGGAGTCCGTTAGGGCGTGGGAATGTATTGAGTGACCCCGTTATTGAAAAAATAGCAAACCGCTATCAAAAAAGTCCAGCGCAAGTGGTGTTACGTTGGCATTTGCAACAAGACTCGGTCATTATCCCGAAGTCAAAGACACCTGAACGTATTGAAGAAAACGCAGATATCTACGATTTTGTTTTAACTGAAGAAGATATGATGCTCATCGACCAATTAAATCGCGATGAGCGTAGAGGGCCAGACCCAGACGTTGTGTACGAACAAATTTAATGATAGTGCATCCATTTTTAATGAAAATGGATGCTCTTTCTCTGTTGGTTGTTGATTTAATTCATAGGGGATACAATGAGAGTACAAAGATTAAAGGAGTCTAGACGATGATAGCAACAAGCGAAAAAGACATCCAAGGCTTAAAGGATGCTGGGAAGGTCATTTCTGAAATACGTGATGAAATGATTGCACAGACAAAGCCAGGTATTACAACGAAAGAACTTGATGAAATCGCAGAGCGCATGTTTAAAAAGTTCGGAGCGATTTCTGCACCAATTAGCACGTACAATTTCCCAGGGTATACGTGTATCTGTGTAAATGAAGAAGTTGCACACGGCATTCCAGGAAAACGTGAAATTCAAGACGGTGACCTCGTCAATATCGATGTATCAGGGGCGTACAACGATTATTGGGTAGATACAGGTAAATCATTTGTAGCGGGCTCAACTTCAAATCCAGAGCTTGAGAAACTTTTGAAAGCAACAGATGTTGTCTTTGATGAAGGCTTAAAGAAGTTTAAGGCTGGATCTAAGATGAACGGTGTCGGCAGAGCAGTGAATCGTACCGCTAAACAGCTTGGGTACACAGTCATTAAGAACTTAACAGGCCACGGTGTAGGCTCGTCACTACGAGACGAACCAGACATATTTACAACTACTACATCCCTTGGGATCGCTCACTCTTTACGGAAGGTTCCGTAATTGCATACGAACCATTTGTATCGACAAAAGCAGAAGAGATCTATGAAAAAGATGACGGTTGGACGTTGCTCACGAAAGAGCAAGGCTTTGTTGCCCAAAAAGAGCATACGATTATCGTCACAAAAGACGAACCAATCATCGTCACGTGATAAAGAGGCGTTGCCTCTTTACATAAAGAAATCGGAATTAATAGAATATGGAGGGGTACTATGCAACTAGGATTTGTTGGAATCGGTGTAATGGGTAAAAGTATGGCAAAGCATCTTTTACAAGCGGGCCATGAAGTCAACGTGTATACAAGAACGAAAGAAAAAGCAGACGAACTACTAACAATCGGTGCACACTGGAAGTCAACACTGAAAGAACTTGCGGAAAGCTCCGAAGTAATCATTACGATGATTGGTTATCCAAAAGATGTGGAGGACGTCTATTTCAAAGAGAACGGGTTGTTGCAATCAGCAAAATCAGGAACAACGTTGATTGATATGACCACATCAAAACCGTCTCTAGCTGAGCGGATTGCCAAAGCTTCTGCAGAGCGGGGATGTTCAGCACTAGATGCACCCGTTTCAGGTGGCGATGTTGGCGCCCAGAATGGTACACTAACAATAATGGTCGGTGGTTCGGAGCAGACATTCCAGCAAATGTTGCCGATTTTTGAATTAATGGGCACGAACATCCAACTCCACGGACCTGCAGGTAGTGGACAACATGCGAAAATGTGCAATCAAATTGCCGTCGCTGCCAGCATGATTGGTGCAGGCGAAGCGCTCGGCTATGCAAAGCAAGCAGGACTCGACCAACAGAAAGTGCTCGACACCATTTCAAAAGGAGCAGGAGGTAGTTGGACATTAAACAACCTTGCCCCGCGCATGCTAAATGGTGATTTCGAGCCAGGATTTACGTAAAACATTTTATTAAAGATATGGACATTGCGTTAGAAGAAGTCGAAGCGATGGATAAAGACCTACCCGGGCTCGCTCTCGTAAAATCGCTCTACGATGAACTCGTCGAAAAGGGCGAAACAGACAGTGGAACGCAATCGATCTATAAGCTTTGGCAATAAGATAAGGGGTTTGGCATGAAAGAAATTCTGAAAGACAAAACCGTACTATTTCCGATGATCTCAGCACTACTTTTAACCGCAGTTTCTGCATTCATCATGTACGTCGGTAGTTTGCTCTGGATTATATTCTTTAGTCTCGCGCAAATTAACCTATTCATCGGAATCTATAGAGCACTACAACATTCACGTACGTAAAACTTGCAACCGTCGTTGCAAGTTTTTTTTTTATGGTGCAGTGGCGGGGTCGAGGGTGTAGCTAGAGGGAGCATGGGTGTAGCGAGCGGGATCGAGGGTGTAGCTAGAGGGGTCGAGGGTGTAGCTAGAGGAACCAGTGGTGTAGCTAGAGAATCCAGTAGTGTAGCGAGCGCTAGTGGAGCCTATAGTTTCAATAAATGGACATGCATAGCTAGTTACATTACCATGGTCACAAAGAGAGGGAGGTTGCTGTTTTATGCAAACAATTCATGGGAAGTACGCGGTAATTACAGGTGCGGGTCGTGGAATTGGCAGGTCGACTGCTCTTGCGCTTGCACGTGAAGGTGTCAACGTAGCGCTGGTAGGGAAGACGCTTGAGAATTTGAATAGTGTGCAAAAAGAGGTCGATGCTTATGGTGTTCAGTCGCTAGCCATTCAAATGGATGTAACCGATGCATCGAATGTTCAGTCAGCAATCCAAGAAGTGTTACAAACGTTTGGTACGATTGATATTTTAATTAATAATGCGGGTATTGGCGCGTACGGCAAATTCATGGATTTAACAGAAGACGATTGGGACAATGTTTATGAAGTGAACGTCAAAGGGGTGCTACGTGTCACGCAGGCAGTATTGCCGCACATGATTGAACGACGTACCGGGGATATTATTAACATCTCGTCCACATCAGGTTTACGCGGTACGGAAGGATCAAGTGCATACAGTGCTACGAAGTTTGCATTGCATGGACTTACAGAGTCTTTAATGAAAGAGATGCGTAAGCATAAAATTCGGGTTCAAAGCCTAAGTCCTAGCCGGGTTATTACTGATTTTGGTGGCGGGAAAAACCGTTTAACGGATGAAGAAGTGGAGCACTTTATGCAAGCGGGAGACGTAGCTGATGTGATTGTGTCGAAGTTAAAGTTACATCCGCGTATGTTCGTTAAACATTCAGAGCTTTGGGCAACGGACCCGCAATAAGCGTAGGACGAGACATTTTCACCTGTGCATCGTATAATGAGTGTTCGATTAAAGACATAGGGAGTGAGTTTGATGCAACAATTAACAGGTAAAACAGCTGTCATTACAGGGGCTGGCCGTGGAATCGGTCGTTCAACAGCAATTGCATTTGCTAAAGAAGGCATTCATGTAGGCCTCATTGGACGTACGATGGAAAACCTTGAAAACGTCGCAAAAGAGCTCGAGCAGTATGATGTAAACGTAAGTGCTGCTACTGCAAACGTGAGCAATCTGAGCGAGATGGAAGAAGCGTTCAATCACATCACGAGTGATTTAGGAACAATTGATATTCTTATTAATAATGCGGGTATTGGTAAATTTGGTGGCTTCTTAGAGCTTTCACCTGACGAGTTCCAAGAAATTATTAATGTAAATCTCAACGGTGTGTATAACGCGACGAGACTTGCACTACCTGCAATGATTGAACAAAAAGCGGGTGACATTATTAACATCTCATCCACAGCAGGTACTAAAGGTGCGCCTGTAACGAGTGCATATAGTGCATCGAAGTATGCAGTGATGGGTTTAACGGAATCACTCATGCTTGAAGTAAGAAAGCATAACGTTCGTGTTTCTGCGTTAACGCCAAGTACAGTAGCTACTGATCTAGCGGTTGATAATGGTCTAACAGATGGCAATCCAGAAAAAGCAATGCAACCTGAAGATCTAGCAGAGTTGATCGTTGCTCAACTGAAGCTACATCCTCGTGTGTTTGTTAAAACTGCAGGTCTATGGGCGACAAATCCATAAAAAAAAATCCCCCGTTATGGGGGATTAATTGTGGATAAATAACTGTTAACAGACAATTCTAGTTGTTGGAATGTTAACAACATCGTGAATATGTGCATAAGTTCTATAGGTTATACACTTATTCACAAGGTAAATGATTATTTTGTTGCCTCGAACGTAATTGAGGTTGCGCCTTGATGTGCAGGTTGTTGATAAGTATAGTCGCTTGAAACGACGATGTTCGTAAAGCCCACTTCATTCAAAAAACTTCGAAATTCTTCGACACCATACCACCGAATTGCAAGCGTTTGTAATTCTGTATCGGTTTTTTCACCGTTCGTCCATTTCTCATACACAATTTCTTTCGTAAATGTTTGCTCAATCCAATTGTTTGATAGCAGCATACTTGTCATCCGGATCCCTGTTTCTTCAGAAAGATGGAAATGAGACACCGTACGATCATCTTCAATCGGACCAGGTGCAATAATGTCTAAAATGAGTTTGCCACCTTCTTCGAGGTGGTGATAAAAGTTCTGCAGTGCCGTTTTGGCAAGTTCACGAGAAGTGAGTAGCGAAAAGGAACCGGTTGGTACGATGATTGCACCGAATTTTTGATGCAACTGAACCGTTGTAATATCATCTTGAATTAATGTAGGATTGTAACCGTTGTTCGTTGCATACGACCTGCATAGATCTAGCATTTCTTTAGACGTGTCAACACCGACGACTTGAAATCCAGCATCAATCAGCGGAAAAAGCATGCGCCCAGTTCCAGAAGCAGGTTCTAGAATCGGTGAGGTGACATGTTGTAAGCGTGAGATGTAATATGGAATGTCACCATTAATGGAACTGCCAATCGGTTTTGTTTTTTCGTAAACTGCTGTAGATAATTCTCCATATGATTTGTACATGTTGTCCCCCTTTTATCATTTCATTGTAACGCTTTTGTCAAGAATACCGAATAGTAAGATAAAAAGGGGGCGTCAGGTGAGATGGTGGACAAGTATTGGAGGTGTTGCTTTAATGGCCGGATTGACTGGATGTGGCGTGACATCGAGTGAACAAGTAAATGCGAATCTTGAAGAATCACTAGAGCAAAATCGTCAACTTGAGTTTGCAGTGCAATTAGTAGATCACGAAGATGAAGGCAATCATGTGATGTCGCCTTTTAGTATTTATTTAAGCTTAATGATGGTCGCTAACGGGACGAGTGGTGACAGTGAACAAGAGATCTATACAGCGCTTCAGTTAGATGATGTCGATCGTGAAGAAGAAAATAGAAAGATTCATGACTGGTTAACCTATTTGTCAATGGATCGAGACGTCGAAATCGGCATTGCGAATTCGATTTGGGCGAAAGAGCATGTCACGTTCCTTGAGCGTTACGTCGCTACGATTGAGGACACGTTCTATGGAGAGGCGCGGGAATTAACAGGGGTTAAGGGAATTAACGACTGGGTAAGTGGCAAAACGAAGGGTGAAATTAATCGAATAGTCGAAGAAGAACTGTCCGAGTCAATCGTGGCACTACTCGTTAATGCTACTTATTTTTATGGAGAGTGGCAGTTTCCGTTTACTCTATTAGAAGGGCACAATGAGAAGTTTACAAATCTAGATGGGTCAGTGGAGTCCGTTGAATGGATGAACCGTGTTGATGATTTTCGTTATGTTGAAGGTGAGCAATATCAAGCAGTCCAGCTTTCGTATGCTGATGAAGAGACATCATTGAAAATTGTTTTGCCAGATGAAGGAGCATTTACAGACGTCTTACACGAAATACCAGCGATCATGAGCAACAAAAAGTGGTCAACAGAGGAAGTGAATGTGCAAATCCCGACGTTTGAGCTTGACCACAACTATAATTTGAACAATGTATTGCAACAATTAGGCATGGAAACGATTTTTACTTATATGGAAAACAACATGTTTGAAGAAAATAAAATGAATTACGCTATTGATGATGTTATTCATAAAGCGACTATCGAAGTCGATGAAAAAGGAACCGAAGCAGCAGCGGCAACTGCTGTATCTGTAATAGAAACGAGCGCGTCGATGACATCTCCAATTAATTTCACCGCTAATCGACCATTTTATTTTCTAATTGAACATGAGCCAACTGGTGCAACATTGTTCTTTGGCTCTTATGCAGAGGTAAATTAAATTTTAAAATCATTATTGACTCTAACGTTACGTCAGCCCTTATCGTCAAATGTGAAGGAGGGAATGCAATGCTGCAAGTGAAGGAAGTATCAAAGCTAACCGGTGTTAGTGTGCGCACACTTCATCATTATGATCACATCGGTTTGTTAACACCGGAGAGTGCGACAGAATCGGGGTATCGCCTCTATTCACAAAAAGACTTAATGCATTTACAAGAAATTCTTTTCTTTCGAGAGCTAGGCTTCCCTCTGAAACAAATAAAATCCCTCATGAGTGATCCTTCATATTCACGAAGTGATGCGTTGCGTATGCAAAAACGATTGTTAACCGACCGTGTTACGCACATTCAAGGAATGATTGAGATGATTGATGGGACACTTGAGCAGCGAGAAGGAGATCTTGATATGACTGAAGAACGTCATTTTAAAGGATTTAAATTTAGTGAAAGTGATTCGTATGAAGCTGAAGCAAGAGAGTTGTACGGTGATCAGGCTGTAGATGAAGGCAAAGCGAAGATCAAAGGAAATGAACAAGCGCTTCAAGAAGAAATGAATGATATTTACCGTGAGTTAGCACAGACGATGGAACACAACCCAACGTCAAAAGAGGCACAGGTGGCAATTGAGCAGTGGTACAACTACTTGAATCGAATGGGTTCATACTCAAAAGAAGCATTTGCCGGTCTTGGCGAAATGTACATCAGTGATGAGCGTTTCCAACAGAATATTGATCAATTTCGACCAGGCTTAGCCGAGTGGATGCGTGATGCGATGAAGGTATACGCAGGAAATTAAGTGTATAAAAGCAAAGGGAATTTTCCCTTTGCTTTTATACGTTTAACTATTAAATCTAGCCTACAACGTTAAATTATTTCCTAGGAAATAGTAGATGATTATGTGTACCGTTGTTTTCGATATACGACTGCAAAAATAATACTTATAACGATAATCCAACAGAGCGACACAACTAAACTAAACCACGGGAACGAACCACCGTAATAACCTACATAAAAAGCATCGTAAAAGATCTCGATCGGTAGAAAGCGTTTAATTGTATAAATGAAGCTACATTGTACAGATCAGCCATTGAAGAAATAAAATACATACCCATAATAATTGGAAATAGTGTGATCATGATTTGTCCATTATTGTTCGCGAGAAGTCCTACCGTTGAAGATAATACAATGCAAAAAAATGCGACAGGAATCACAGCAACGAGGAAATAACCCCACGATATTGGAACTTGTAGAATGAGTAAGCTCAGAAGTACCCCAATAAGTGATAAACAGAAATAGTGAATGTTTTTACCGATTAATAGTTCTGCGATGCTTGTTGGGGTATAAAGCAACATTCGGAGTGTCCCTTTCTCTTTTTCTTCCGCAAGCGAGTTGGCGGGGACAACCCCAGAGATAAATAAAAGGTTTAGCAAGATTACACCAACGTACATCTCAAACATCATGTCTAGATCCCTTGGCATCACGTAAGCAAACATCAGTGCCATTCCGACGGGAATTAGCAACACAGGGACGATATTCGCGCTCTTCATCGAGTCTTTACGATCTTTACGTACAATTGCAAAAATTCTTTTCATCGATAGGCTCATGCGAATTTCCTCCCGGTTACGTCTAAAAAGATGTCGGTTAATGAAGGTTCGTCACTGTGGATCGATTGTACTTTACGACTTTCAATGGCGCTTCGAAGTGACGTCATTCCCGTATAACTATTGTTGAAAGTCTCAACGTTCCCGTCAGCGAATGTCACCGTAACCGTCGGTGCAGCATACGTGCTACGGATTTGAACAGGTTCGTCACAAAGATAAATCGTACCGTCAATCATAAATGCCACACGGTGACAGAGCGATTCAATTTCGTTCATATCATGAGACGTTAGAAAAATGGTTGAGCCTTGTTCATTGAGTTGACGTAAAAACGCATGCACATTTGCTTTTGCGCTCGGGTCAAGGGAAGCAGTCGGTTCATCGAGAATTAAGATTTCGGGAGCATGAATGAGCGCTGAGGTAGATTCGCTCGTTGCTTCATCCCTTTTGATAAACTTTTGTAGGCGGTCTTTTTTGATGAGGCTAATCCGACCTGTTCCAACAAGTCTTCTATGGTACTCACGGGTCGTTCATATAGGGAAGCTAGGAAACGTAAGTTGTCATACAAACTCAATCGTTCGTAGAGCACACTCCGATCACTAAGAATTCCCATTTTGCTAAGCAATTGAGTATGATTGCCTGTAACACTTTCACCAAATACACGAATCGTCCCTTCGCTAGGCTTTAATTGATCGGTGAGTAACTTAATCGACGTTGTTTTTCCTACACCGCTAGGACCGACGAGGCCAAATATTTCTCCTTCTTTAATCGAGAAGTTCACGTCTGTGAGGGCCTTTTTCTCTTTGAATTGCTTGTGTACATCTTCAAATTCAATGATTGCATTCATACCATCATCCCTTTCACGTTCAGTTTGCGGGAAGATGAATTAACTAGCATTAAGTTTACGGTGAGTAGTGCACAGAGCAATGCGAATGGTGCACAATTGAACGTGAAATTACAGGCGATGCCGAGCGTTTCATAAAGTAAAGGCAATTTGCTTTTAGCAAGTGGAACGCCATCCGGGTATTTTGCAATTACGACGGTGTAACTATTTCTCGTCCATTGCATGACTTCTCGAACTCGCTGTAAATTGACGAGATAGGAGCGGTGTGTTCGAAAGAAGCCGAACGGTACTAACTGTTGTTCAAGTGCTTGCAGTGTAAATGGAGAAACGTAAGACTGTTCGTTCACATAAAGCAAACACTCTCCATCAATCGCTTCAATATAATCAATTTCTTCAGGATTAAATAGCAATGTCTTTTCTGCTTGTTTCGCTGCAATCTTTTTAAACGGAGTAGGAAGAGCATCCTTATTTGAGAGTTCCACAAGCGTCGTATTCGTCATTTTATATTGTCGACCGAGGCTGAAAGTTTCAACATCATAATCAGATAATGTGAGAAGAACCGCTTTTGCACGATTAGAATAATGGATTAAGTTGTTAGAAATTAGCTGCTTCGTTTCATGGTCAACACCGATGTATGGGTTTTCTAAGATGACAATTGAAGGGTCATGAACAATTGCTCGGGCAATTAATACGCGACGCTTAATAGAGTCATCTAAATCTAAATAACGCATTGATTGGAATGACGTAAGTCCCATGTGGATAAGATTTCGTTTAAATCAGTCTTTGAATTGTACATGTTATGAAAGAATGCGAGGTTGTCAATCACGGAAAGTCGTTCATAGAGCGTATCTTCTAACATAAAGTAACCGATCCCTTTTTGTTGACTGAATGTTATGTGATCGGCGTTTTGACGTTGAGTATGTAAGTAATGAAGTAGGACATTCCCTTGTTTTGCACTACAATGAATGATTGTGAAATCTCCTTCGTTCACAGTTAAATCAAATGAAGGAACAATCCTATGACCGTGTTGAATGATTTCTACGTTTGTCATCGTATACATACTAATGCCTCCAATCTCTATCACGTTTAGTATATCGTCTCTGAACAGTGTTTTAAACTAGAAAAACCACAAAGGGACTGACCCTTTGTGGTTTTTCTTACCTTTTTAGTTGAATCCAACAAACCCGCCAAATGCAGCACCAATGATTACCCAGAGGAGAATACTAATCGTGTGCCAGAAGATGACACGTTTCTTATCCGCGCCTGCAGCAAGGGAGATAAAGGCAGCAATATGACCTGATGCGACTGCAGGAGCGATAATTGCAAGACCTGGTACACCGTATTTGTCGTACGTCTCTTGTGCCTTTTTCGCGCGGCCTTGAATAAATCCGCCACTTTTCCCAGAATTCCGATTACGCAACCACGTGAACAATGCGTTAAACGGGAGGATGACGAGCATAACAGAGATCCAGTTCCCTACAAAACTAGCCAGTGCAGATGTTATAGCTGATACACCGATAAACGAACCGACAAATGCTCCGAAAAATCCTTCTAGAAAAGGAATGACTCCAATGAGAGCAATCCCAAGGTGTTGCAATAAAGGATTCATTTCCATGAGATTTATAATAAATTCTTGTAAAAGTTCCATTGTAAATTCGCTCCTTAAGTGATGAAATATCTTATTTACATTTAGTATACGAGGGCTATTTCGATTATCGGTATGTTTCGTTTAAGAAGGTACGTTTTGTGTCATAAAGCGTCTTAGTTGGCACGAAACGTCCGATAAAGACGCTTCGTAACACGATGGATGTCGTAAAGCGTCCAAATCCTGTCGCGAAGCGTACACAGACTTAATAAAAATGTATTTTTTTATTTTTCAAAAAAGGAGTGACTTTTTTTGGGAAATCATTATAATAAGATCAGCTTCACAAATTTGTACCACTAACTCATGGGAAGAAGGAAAAAGAAGATGAGAAGAAGCAGTCTTCGCGGTGTGGATTACAAACGTAGGTTACATACGGGGAGGATGCGTAAGAGTCGTCATTTGCGCAATGTTATTGCGTTGTCGGCACTTGCAGCAACAACATTTGCTGTAACAGATGGATTGGCACAAGCAGAGTCTAAAACTGTAGAGCAAGAGGCAAACGTCATTGAAGAAACGGTTTTAGAAAACGACGTCGAATTTGCACTAGAAGGCATTGACGTTGAACTTGGTCATGAAGTTGACGAAGGTGAAGGTACAGATATTATTCTTGAGTCAGATCAAGAAGAGCAACTTGTCTTAGACGAGGAAGCGGAAGTAGACGAACCTGTTGTAGCTGAAGAAGAGAGCGACACGGAAGAGTCAGCTGAAGAAGAGCCAGATGTTGAAGAAGAGCAGCCGTTTGAAGATGTGCCAACTGTTGAAGAAGATCAACAACCCGTTGAGGAAGCGCCAGTCGTGGACGACGAAGTTGAAGCGGGAACACCAATAGATCAAGATCAATCCAAACCAAAGCCGCCGTTTGATGGTGAGTGGGAATATGTTGAAGTGGAATATGGATTTTGGATTCCAACAGGACCAGTTCCAACTGAATTTACAGAAGCTGATGCAGAGAAGTGGATCGCTTACCTTGATTCATTAACTGAAGAAGAGATTTGGATGTGGCTCGACCACATCAGTGACGAATGGTTTATTTACATTATTGATTTGATTTGGTGGTACCTCGACGATGAATGGTGGATCGAGATTCCTGAAGAAGAATGCAATGAAGGTGGTGCCGTGACACCAACGAAACCATCGGCACCAGTTGAAAAACCACCAGTCAAAGAAGTAACCCAAGTAAAGCATGTTGAAAAAGAGGCTGGGCCGGTCCTGAAGAAATCAAGTGATACGTCTAAAGCGAGTACAACGGGTGAAAAACTTCCAGATACCTCTACTGATATGTACAATGTCGGTTTTGCTGGGTTACTCGCATTACTTGCAGGAGTGGCGATGAGGTTCCGTCGTAAATCAACGCCAGAATCGTGAGGCGAGTAGTCAGTATTGTGTTCATCATCGTTGGCGTTGTATTGCTAAGTGTTGCAACGTACGACTATATGACAACGAAAGTGAGCACTGACCAAGCGATTAGTCGAGCTGCTGAAGTCGTAGGAGATTCAAAAGAGATAGAAAAGGTGGAAGCATTCCAACCTGAGCTTGGTGAGCCTGTGGGTGTGTTAACCATTCCGAAGCTGGACGTATCATTGCCAATTATTGAAGGGACAGAAGAAGAAATGCTCGCGAAAGGTGTTGGGCATTTTACGTCTACAGCTTGGCCGTCTGAGGGGGAACAAATTCTTCTGTCAGGCCATCGGGATACCGTGTTTAAGAACTTTGGCGAGCTTGAAGTTGGCGATGTCTTTATCGTTGAACTTTCATACGGTACGTTTGAATATGAAATGCGTTCGCATACGATCGTGGACAAAGATGACACGTCGATTATTCGAGAGATGGGCGAGGAAGTGTTAACCTTATCCACATGTTATCCATTTCACCTTTTGGGCGCTGCGCCTGAACGCTATGTCATTTATGCTGAACCTATTTAATTATGAAAAGCGACTGTCAATAGGCAGTCGCTTTTTGATAGAGTGAAAGTTATTAATTCAGAACTTTCATTTTTTTGTTATAATCAATATACCCGTAGTATTCGCTACGGGTATATTGGAATGACAAAAAGGATAGAAGATGCAGAGTCACTTCAAAAGCGAAGGTCACGTGATGATGAAATACGTATAAATCACACTATCTGAAAGAGCTGGAAGTCACTTCACTTTATCCCATTTACATAATACGTAGACAGTAATGCCCTAACTCTAGAAGTCGATGAAGGAGCGAATGAAATGAAACGTGAAGATGTCGTTATTGTTCAAGCAGTTCGTACTGCGATTGGTCGTGCAGGTGGAAGTCTTAAAGGAGTAAACAGTGGTCATTTAGCTTCTGCTGTTATTGAAAGCGCTATTATGAAGAGTGGAATTGAAAGTCATAACGTTGATGAAGTCATTATGGGTGAAGTGCGACCAATGACAGAATCTTCGAATGTGGCAAGGGTTGCAGCTCTTCGAGCAGGGGTGCCGGAAGAAGCAACTGCGTTTACTGTAAATCGTCTTTGTGCTTCAGGGATGCAAGCGATCGGTTCGGCAGTTCAACAGATTGCGTTTGGTCAAGCTGAAGTCATCATAGCTGGAGGGACAGAGAACTTAAGTCAGGCACCGATCTATTTGCGTAATTCTAGGTATGGAGAGGGTAATCCTCACCTTGTAGATTCAAATTTGGAAGCGGGTCAACAACCACAAGAAATGTATGGCAAAGACTTAGGCATGGGAATGACGGCAGAGAACGTTGCTAAGCAATACAAGGTTAGTCGAGAAGACCAAGATGTGTTTGCGTTAGAAAGCCAACGCCGTGCCAAAGATGCAATTGAGTCGGGTCGTTTTAAAGATGAGATTATTCCAATTGAAGTGAAAGAACGAAAGCGGAGCTTTACGTTTAACGTTGATGAGCATCCGAGAGAAACGACGCTAGAGAAATTAGCAAGCTTACGCCCAGCATTTAAAAAAGACGGCAGTGTGACAGCAGGAAATGCTTGCGGAAGAAATGACGGTGCAGCGGCAGTGATGCTGATGACGAGAGGCAAAGCAGAAGCACTTGGGTTAAAGCCACTTGCAACTGTCGTTGACTGGGCAACAGCTGGTGTGTCACCAAATGTGATGGGAATTGGCCCTGTACCTGCTGTTCAGAAACTACTCGCTCGTACGAAACTACAAAAAGAAGACATCGGTGTGTGGGAATTAAATGAAGCATTTGCTTCTCAAGCACTTGCAGTCATTCGTGAATTAGGAATACGAGAAGAAGATGTAAATCGAAACGGTGGAGGAATTGCACTAGGTCATCCACTCGGTGCAACAGGTGCTAGAATTACGATTTCATTGTTGCATGAAATGATTCGTTCTGATGAAGCGTACGGTGTGTCTACGCTTTGCGTCGGTGGTGGTCAAGGAATGGCAATGTTACTGAAAAAGGAAGTGAACTAACATGAGTACAATTGCGGTCATTGGAGCAGGAACGATGGGGCGAGGCATTGCCTATACCGCAGCCATTCAAGGATTTGCTGTTCAATTATATGATGTGTATGAAGAAGCTCTTGAACACGCTAAAGTTGAAATTGAACGCTTAGGAGCGAAGAGCTTTGATCGTGGATATTTGAATGAAGATGAACGAGAACGGTTACAGACCATTACGTACAATGGTACGTTACAACATGCGGTTGAATCAGCTGACGTGGTGATTGAAGCGGTGTTAGAAGAGATGAGCTTGAAGCTCTCTGTTTTCAAAGAGTTGGATAAGTATGCACCAGCTCATGCGATCCTAGCAACGAATACATCGACGTTAAGCCAACGGAAATTGGTGCGAATACGAGTCGGCCAGACAAAGTGATTGCGATGCATTTCTTTAATCCAGTTCATCGCATGAAGTTAATTGAAATTATACGCGGCTTAGACACGTCCGATGAAGCCGTGAAAACGATTGAAGCGATTGGTCGTGAACTAGGCAAAGAAACGGTCATCGTCAATGAATTTCCAGGGTTTGTGACGAGCCGGATGAATTGCCTCATCGGAAATGAAGCAATGAACATGCTTATGGAAGGCGTGGCATCAGCTGAAGATATTGATAAAGCAATCAAGCTCGGTCTCAATCATCCGATGGGACCACTTGAACTTGCGGACCTTGTTGGTCTAGATAGCCGTCTTCGAAATATGAATGCGTTACACCGAGCGCTTGGTGAAAAGTATCGTCCTTGCCCAATATTAGAGAAGTACGTAAAGGCGGGGAGACTCGGTAAGAAGTCCGGTCAAGGATTTTACACATATGAGTAACGGTATGAAAGATTCCTAACATGAAAGGTTAGGAATCTTTTCTATGCTAAAATAAAGAAAACATCACAGATTTGAGCTGATATGCATGATTGAGTTTTTGATCATATTTCTCATTGTACTCGTCGGAGCTATTGTTCAAGGGATTAGTGGATTTGGAATTGGGCTTGTTATGATGGCCTTTTTACCTTTATTTCTTACGGTAAAAGAAAGCACGTTACTCGTTATTTCATTACTTATTATCGCAGCGGTCACAGTCATTATAAAAACTATCAATATATTGAATGGAGAAGTGTCCGAAAGATTTTTATTTTTGCGCTCTTAGGTCGGATCGTTGCTTTCTTTATTCTCACAAGTTACGGAGATTTAGACATTTTACAGCTATACTTAGGCTTGTTTTTAATTGGCATGGTCATCTTCATGTTTATGCGTGAAAGATCGGCGGGTCCAAAAGATCAAGACGTGACGATGATTCAGACCGTGACGTTAGGTTTCTTCGGTGGGTTTATCGGAGGATTGTTCGGTGTGGGTGGACCGTTTTTCGTCTTTTATTTTCTGATGGTATTTGCATCAAATAAATTCAAGTATCTTGCTAACGTGCAATTTGTAACGTTACTCGTAAGTACATTTTCAATTAGCTTACATGCGATCAATGGCGATTTTAACGTTGATTTTATTGGATATTTTCTAGTCGGAACGGTTGCAGTTGTGATTGGAACAATTCTTGGTTTAAAGCTATTTGCGGTGGTCAATCAAATGTGGGTGCGCCGTTTTGCGATGATTCTCGTTCTCGTTGCTGCACTGAATTTAATTCTATTTTCGGCATAACGTGTTCTAGTGATGGGGTGTTGAACATAGAGTGAAAACAAATCTGCTTAGAGCACAACGTTCTGAGCAGATTTTTGTTTCATGTGTTAGTTGTACAATTCAATAAAACGCTCAATATCTTGATTTAATAAATAAGGCATTGCTTCAGAGATCTTATCATCTTCCCATGACCACCAAGAGATCTGTTCAAGTGCTTGAATGACGTGATCATCAAATCGTTTACGAATAAGTTTAGCTGGATTGCCACCGACAACGGCATAAGGAGGAACATCCTTCGTTACGTTGCTAAAGCTGCTATGATTGCGCCATTACCGATGGTTACACCTGACAAGATGGATGCTCCCATTGCAATCCATACGTCGTGTCCAATCGTGACGTTTCCTTTTGATTGTGGATGACCGATGTGGTGTTTATGTGGATCAAGAACAGAGAAAGGATAGGTTGTTACCCAATCACTTCGATGTTCGCCCCCAAGTAGAATCTTCACATCACTTGATATTGAGCAATAATTCCCAATGGAAAGTTTCGTACCTTCTCCCCAAGAAAAAACTTGGAAGTTCGATGCAGCGTACGTTCCTTTTCCGATGTTGTGCCCTGAAAGGTCTGGTCTCAGTCGCAATTCATGGATCACCTTCTCATCACCTCTGTGTAGCTTATGTACTTGTATACCACTCGGTATAGTTACTTGTGTACAGGTCATTGAAATTTTATTATGAAAAGGAAGTGTACAAATGAAGAAGCCCAAGCTCGTTACTGAAGGTCGTAATTCCCGTTCTAAAAACATT
The DNA here is from genome assembly GCF_000698125.1 of Geomicrobium sp. JCM 19038. Taxonomy (GTDB): domain Bacteria; phylum Bacillota; class Bacilli; order Bacillales; family Marinococcaceae; genus Geomicrobium_A. Next base: position 112,901 of record NZ_BAXA01000008.1, read on the forward strand.
GATCGACAATCGGTCGAAGAAATACTTGAAACGATTAATGCTGAGGATCAACAAGTTCCTGTCTCCATTGCAAAACATACCCAAATGATTGCTGAGATTGTGAAAACAGTCGTTGCCCAAATGAAACAGGGTGGACGTTTACTTTACGTAGGAGCAGGAACGAGTGGGAGAATTGGGGTGTTGGATGCTTCTGAAATTCCACCAACGTATGGCACAAGTCCAGAACTCGTTCAAGCCATTATTGCAGGTGGCGAGGAGGCTGTTTTTCGTGCCATAGAAAACGTAGAAGACAACGAAGCACTCGGATCCGAAGAGATCGTTAGTCGTCACATCACATCAGCAGATGTGGTAATGGGAATTACAGCAAGTGGAGGTGCGCCTTACGTGATTGGTGCTTTAAAAAAAGCTCAAGAATTGGGTGCTAAAACGATTGCCTTTACGAATAATCAAAATGCCCCATTAAACGATTATGGTGATCACTTACTTGCCATTGATGTAGGTCCAGAAGTGGTGATGGGTTCAACGCGAATGAAGGCAGGTACTTCTCAAAAGCTCGTGTTGAATATGATTACGACAGCTACAATGATTCAACTTGGAAAAGTGTATGAGAACTTAATGGTAGACGTACAACCGGTAAATAAGAAACTCATTGATAGAAGTAAAGCGATGATTCAATATGCAACAGACTGTGATGAACAACAGGCAGATCTACTCTTTAAAACGTCTGGAAAAAAACCAAAGGTAGCGATTGTGATGGGGTTGTTACAAGTTTCAAAAAATGAAGCGGAACAACTTTTAACGAAAAATGACGGGTACATTCACCGAGTCGTAGATGATGATTAAAAACGATTAACTCGTTATAAACGCTAGGTTTACTAGAAAAAGGTTTAGTTATGGACAAAATGCGGGTATACTTCTGCGATAAGTGCAAATAGAAAAGGGGAAGTTTATGAAATGGTTAATTAATCGACCGAAGATCACGCTATTATTCTTTCTAATGCTTACAATCGTCGGTGCAATCAGTTTCTCTCAATTACCGCAGCGGGAGATTCCAGAGTTTTCACCTCCAATTGGTCAGGTGACGACGGTTTATCCTGGAAGTACAGCGGAAGAAATTGAGCAACAGATTACCGTTCCAATCGAGAACGAACTGCAACAATACGATGAGATTGAATCGTTTGAATCGGTGTCAGCACCGGGAATTTCTTTACTTACGATTGAACTCGACGAAAGTGTCGAGAACACGTCGGTCGTTTGGAATGAGCTTAGTCAAAGCATTCAAAGTGTGTCAGGGCAGTTTCCTGATGCAAGTATGAGTCCAAGCTTCAATACGAGTGTAGGCGATCAAGGACTAGCTACATATCATATCCTTTTCTCAGATGAAGATGAGCGCGCTGCGATTGAAGATGTGTTGGATCGTGCTGCAGATGACATTCGGAGCTATCCAGATCTTGTCGGCCTTGATGTCCAAGGTTCATTAGAGCAAGAAGTTGCTGTGAACTTAGATGCAGACTTGTTAGAAGAAAACGGTCTGACTTTTGGACAAGTAATCGGCGCATTAAACGGTGAAGTTGAATTAACACCAATCGGTGAATGGCAAGATGATAACCAAGTCTTTCCTGTGGATTTGAACAATTACGCAACCGTTGAGGAAATGAATGAGGTTCCGATTGGCGTTGACGATGAAGGTGAACTGTTACGCTTACAAGACGTTGGCGAAATGACAGTTCAATGGATGGAACAAGAGGAGTCCGTTCATTATGAAGGCGAATCCTCAATAGCCTTAACGTTCACACTTGCTTCCGGTAGCAGTGTGCCAGAAGCACAGACTCAACTCGACACTTTTGTCGATCAAATAAATGAGGCCTTGCCATCTGGAACAGAAGCGAACTTGTTGTACACACAAGCGGATTTAGTTTCTGAACTCTTTTTAGACTTAGCGATTTCTTTCCTTATTGCAGTTGCTGCAGTACTGTTCGTTTGTTCACTCGGCTTACGTCCTGGGTCTGCACTGAGCGTCGCAATCGCTATACCAATTTCATTAAGTATCGGTTCAATCATCTTGCCGTTTTTAGGTGTTGGTCTAAACCAGATTTCTTTAATCGGCTATATTATCGTACTAGCTATTCTAGTTGATGATGGTATTGTCGTAAACGACAACATCGAGCGTCAATTACGTGAAGGGAAAAGTCCGAAAGAGGCCGCGTATAAAGGAACGAAAGAAGTGTTCTGGTCGGTTGTCACATCAACCATTGTGGTTGTGTTCACGTTTTTCCCAATCTTGTTCTTACCTGGTGGCGCTGGGGAATTTATTCGACCATTACCACTCGTGCTTATCGGAGCAATTATTGCTTCAACGCTCGTAAGCTTGTTAATTATACCGATCTATCGACTGTGGAGAGAGAAGAAACGACCTGAAGATAAAGAACGTAAACCTGCAGGACTTCTTGGATCATGGTTTGAAAAAGCATCGGCGGGCTATCGAACTAAAATTATGGAAAGAGTCGTAAGGCGACCATTTTTTGTCGCGTTTGGTGGACTTGCAATCGGTACAGCTGCTTTCCTATTGATTCCATTCATTCCGATTGAGTTCTTTCCAGACTCGGACCGTGAGGAAGTCTTTATTGAAGCCACACTTGCGAACGGTACGCCATTAGAAGAAAGTGAAGCGTATTCGGAGTCGGTTGAAGCATGGCTCGCTAATGAAAGCTTCGTTGACTCGGTCTCAAGCTTTACGGGTACGAACATTCCTCGACTTTTTGGTAGCGAAGGGGGAGGAGAGGAAAGTGAGAACCTCGTTAACTTCCTTATTTATATAAATAAAGAAGATGTTGAAGCGCGTGAAGCAATGAATTATTGGAGCGAACAGCTGCCTGACGAGTTTCCAGAACTAGAATCCTATGAAGTATCCATTATTGAATCAGGACCACCAGTAGGAGCACCGATTGCTGTTGAAATCTCTGGTGATTCCATTACAGATTTAATGGATAAGAGCAGTGAAGTACAATCAATTCTTCTGAACACAGAAGGGGTTGTCAACGTTGATGATGATGTTGGAACTGCTGTTAGTTCTTATCAAGTTGAACTGGACCGAGGCGAATTAGAAGACAACAACATCACTGCGAGTGAAGTGAGCGAAATGCTCGCTGCGATCGGTGAAGGAGTCCCACTAGGTGACTTTGACGTTGATGGTGAACTACTTGATTGGCAATTGTACATTGAAGGAGATGAACTTGACCTACTTGAAACGATGACGCTTGAAGGAATGACGGATGAAGTCGCGTTAAGTGAGTTCATAACGATTGATGAAGAGTCTATTCAGCCTAGAATTCCAAGAAAAGATGGAGAACGTACGATTACTGTACGGGCATTTCCTGGGGATGCTAGTGCGGATGACATTATTGCTCAAGTAGAAGAAGAGATAGCTGGCTTAGAAGATGACGCTGTTGCGATTAACATCGGAGGCGAAACAGCAGAGCGGACCGACGTGTTCATTCAAATCGGTCAGATCTTTATTGTCGTAGTGTTTCTGATCTTTATCGTCATGCTCATTCAATTTTATTCCATTAGTATTCCATTTATCATTTTAAGTGGTGTCTATCTTGCCTTTTCAGGTGCGATGATTGGACTATTTATTACTCAGACAGGTCTTGGCTTTATGTCGCTCATGGGTGGCGTAAGTTTAGCAGGGATTGTTGTAAGAAATGGGATTGTCTTGATTGAGTTTATTGAACAGAGACGAAAAGAAGGACTTGGTGCTCAAGATGCAGTTATTCTTGCTGCGGAACAACGATTCCGACCTGTAGTTCTCACGTCATTAACAACAATTGCTGGCTTACTTCCAGTTGCTTTAGGAAATAGCACACTCTTCCAACCGCTTGGAATTACGATCGTTTCAGGTGCGCTGTTCTCAGCGGTTCTGACATTACTCGTCGTTCCAGCACTTTACCTCGTGCGTGAGCGAATGAAAACAGGAAGCATTTCTTAATGGGTCTAATTAAGAGAATAAAATAAACGAAAACGTTAAAACGTCAGAATAGGCGTTTTAACGTTTTTTGTTTCTGGGTATGTAATAGTTATCGGGGTGATTCGATGACAGAGGCATCAAGAGAGCAGACCACACACGAGCGCACGTTAACGTTGCGCGGTGGGTTTTACCTCATGTTGCTCGGGCTCGTATTCGTTTTGTTGACGCTGCTTAACCCAGTGTATGTACAAACCGACGCACTCTTGTTTTTACTAGGCAGTTACTTTCTGGTGATGGCTCAATCTTCTTTTTAATTGTTGAGCCGTTATCTATACCAGAGCGAAAGGAATTACGTGCGCTCAACATTGTGAACGCGTTTGGTCTTGTTCTTACGATTGTATTATTTGTGTATCATGCGATGACGTTTCAGGTGACAGGATTTGGTATTACGGTAACGAGTCTACTCGTTCTTTTATGGATAGCTGCTTTTATGCTGATCCGCCGTCAAACTCATAACAAAGAAGAGTACATGAATGTAGAGAAAGAAGATCAAAGTGAAAGCAGGTGAATACGATGAGTAATTTTAAATATGAACTTGTGAACTTTACGCGAGAAGGCATGGAGCTTAAGAATACGTGGATTAGAATGTCTGAACAAGAGAAGACGATGGCAATGAAAGATTACCCGTTTGACAAGCCATTTGAAGAAGTGATTGACGATTTAATTCGTTGGCGTGAAACGCTCGATAAAAATGATAATTTGTAGAAATGAAACCGGCCTCTCTATCATCTAGAGAGGCCGGTTTGTCTTTTGTCCATGCACATGAGTTGAGGTTGCCAAGCATAGGCTAGTGTACAATCTCATTCGTGGAGTGGGTAAGTATGAGTCGGAGTTTTGTATGGATCATGTTTAGCCTGTATATGGTGGCTGTTCTGTATATTACGATGTTTGCATGGAACTACGGGGCTTCATTAGGCCAGATGGTCCGGGTGGAAGGCATTACAATCTCATTCCAATTCGAAGTATCTATCGAATTGGAGTGTTTAGCCCTGATGTTATAGATCCGATCAAAATTCTAATTGGAAATGTTCTTCTGTTCGTTCCGTTTGGTTTTTTTGTACCTTATCTTTTTAAGAAATTACGATCCCTTTGGAGAGTGATCGTAATTAGCGTTTTGTTCTCATTAAGTATTGAATTGTATCAGTTCTCGTTTACGTTTCGAGTAGCGGATGTGGATGACTTAATCTTAAATACTGCAGGAGCGATCATTGGATATGGTTGTTATCGAATCTTCACGTTTATTCAAAAGCGTGTTCATGTTTTCAAAGTGTAGCGGACGAAAAAACGGTAGCCTGCATAGACGAGCAAAAGGAACAATCCATAGAAAATTGCAACATAAATAAGACCGAGGGGGTTCGTTACGATCGTACTTCCTACTGTTGCAAATAGAATCATAGAAGGGATTTTTCCAATCGATGAGGCAATTGTATACGTAAGAAAACCGACGCGACTTAACGCACTATAGACGTTCACGATAATGGAAGGCACGATCGGAATAAGTCGTGTTAAGAAGATCGTCATAAAGGCGTTACGCTCAAATAACAAATTGAGCTTAGAGAGCGTCGTATAGCGATTCAGAATTCGCTGACCGAGGTCTTGATAACCATAACGAATAAATACAAACATGACGATCGAAGCAAGAGACGATCCGATCCAAGTGACGAGACTACCAAGATAAGGTCCATATATAGCACCTAGTATTCCTCCGATAATTGGGTAAGGAATGACTGGGAATAGGGAAAGTAATGTTGCAATCAATGCGGTGAGTAAAATCGATTCTGTACCACCTGCATCCAGCCAAGAAGCGAACGATTCTCCATAAAGAAGAGCGATTAAGAATAGCGTTAAAAGTACTACAAAAACTAAAATTTTTCGTAACATGCGGTCACCTCACGTTTATTCTATCAAATTTTTGATAGAATAGATGCGTACGATCTAATGACAAATGAGGGTGAGTAATATGCGGAAAAAATGGATGCAAGTAATGGGGATCGCACCATTATTAATGCTTGCAGCTTGTGGTACAGCAGAGGAAGAGGGTCTTGACGAATCTGCAGGAGATGAAGACGTTGCCCAAGATGAAGTTGATCAAGAGGAAACGGATGAATCATCAACGGAAGCGGACACCGAGGTGGATCGTAGTGATGCTATTGAGGCAGTTATGATTATGGAGGACGGCGGGGAAGTTGTTCTTGAGTTGTATCCGAATAACGCGCCAGAAACGGTTGAGAACTTCGTTACACTCGCAGAAGATGGTTTTTATGATGGTTTAACGTTTCATCGCATCATACCTGGTTTTATGGTCCAAGGTGGAGATCCTGAAGGTTCGGGACAAGGAGGTTCACCAGACACAATTGCTGGAGAATTTGCTGCCAATGACTTTGAGAATCCGTTGGATCATACAGAAGGTGTCATTTCAATGGCAAGAACACCGGATCCGAACTCAGCGAGTTCACAATTCTTCATTATGGTCGGTGACCATCCATCCCTTGATGGTGAGTATGCTGCATTTGGAGAAGTGATCAGCGGGATGGATGTCGTCGATGACATTGCAGCCACTGAGGTTTCGGGAGAGACACCTGTTGAAGGTGAAGTACCGATCATTGAAATGATTACAATTGAATCGTGACGAACATGAACTCATAGGTCGAGCAGGCCTATGAGTTTTTTGTGATCAGCGAATTATAACTTCGCAAGATCAGCGAGGCCGCTTTCCGATACGTTTTAATACGGTCTTCGATAGATTCTTCACTCATATAAATCTCAACCCCGGTAAAAAATGCGCCAGCTAAAAAGCTAACTTCAGCAGGGTCTTCAATGATCCATTCTCCTCGTTCATGACCGAGTTTAAGCAAATCTTCAATACAACGATTGTATTGATCGTTAATTTCGATAACCTGATCATAAATCTCTTTGGACACAGCCATTCGTGCATAGAATTCCCCAGCAGCAACGCGTAGCGGATCGTAAGCATCTTTTTTGGCGTTATAATCCGCAAACGCATACAGCTTCTCTTCCGCCGTGTTGTAAGTTTGTTCTTCTTTGTGCCATTCTTCGGACCAAGATTGATTGTCTTCTTTTAATATTCTAAGGAATAAAGCGTCTTTGTTTTTGAAATGATGATAGAGATTGCCTTTACTACTTTTCGAGGCTTTTACGATGTCGTTCATTGACGTTTCCTTAAAGCCCTTTTCGATAAAGAGTTGTTTCGCTGATTCGATAATCACTTTTTCCTTCATAAAATCTTCTCCTTGACGGTAATCGATTTCTGTCATATAGTATAGACCGACCGTTCGGTCTGTGTAAAGAGTAAGGAGTGAAAATGATGCCTGAAGAAATGCCTTTAATGCGCAATCGTACATTTGTATTAATGTTCATCGCGGGTATTTTTGCTGTTGTTGGTTTTAGTATGTTTTTGACCACTGTATCGTGGTTTGCAGTGACTGAGATGGATTCGGCAATGGCAGTCGGTTTAGTATTAATGGCAGCGACCATTCCCCGGTTAGTCATGATGGTTTTTGGTGGGGTTGTCGCTGATAAATATAAAAAAACGACGATTATGTTTATTACGAACCTAACTCAAGGGGTTCTTTTATTTGTTTTGTACTTGTTTGTGGCGAATGACAACTTGACGTTAACGATTTTATTAATTTTAGCAGGTCTATTTGGTATGCTTGACGCGTTCTTTGGACCGGCAAGTACGTCGCTCATTCCAAAAATTGTTGCGAAAAAGCAATTGCAACGAGCAAATGCCGTTTTCCAAGGTGCAGACCAAATCTCATTTATTATCGGTCCAATCATTGCGGGATTAATGATGGAAACGGTAAGTATTGCAGGAAGTTTTCTCGTAGCGACGATTCTCGTATTATTCTCAGCAATCTTTATTTTCCCACCGCTAATTAAAGAAGCAGCAGTCGGGGAGAGGATTTCTCAAAGTCCGTTACAAGACTTGAAAGATGGTTTTCAATATGTCCGTAGTTCGAACTTTTTACTAATTGGACTTGTCGTCTTAATTACCTTGAATTTCTTCGTATTTGGTGCGCTTCACGTAGCGATTCCACTCCTTGTAGATACACATGGTGGTTCACCGTTGAACTTAAGCTTTATGGAAGCAAGTCTAGGAGTTGGGATGCTTTTGGGGAGTGTTATTCTTGGTGCGTATACAATTAAACGACGTCGTGGTGCGATGACCTTATACGGTTTACTCGCTTCTCTCGTCTTGTTTATCATTTTTGCACTCGTCCCAAGCTTAACGTGGTTGACGATCTTTATCTTCTTCATCGGTTTCTCGATGGTGTTTGTTTATATTCCGTTCTTTACAGTTGCTCAGGAGAATACAGATGGCCACATTATGTCGAGTGATGAGCATTATTTTTCTAGCTATGAATGGGTTTGACCCTGTTTCGTACGGTCTTGTAACGGGACTCGTTGCAACAGGCGTATCTGTACAGCTCGTCTTATTCGGTCTTGGAGTTGCCGGGTTACTCATTTGGTTCATCGTGTTCCTACGGGCAAAGCAGTTTAGAGAGGTTTAAAACGATACAGAATCAGGTAAGTGTGTAGGAGAACCTTAAGGAAAGCATAGGTGATGAGTAGTGTCCAAGTTATTCGATCAAGGAAAGATTGGTAATCATATTCTAAGCAATCGATATATTGTTGCGCCGATGACGCGTGTGAGCGCCGAAGAAGACGGAACACCAAATGAACGAATGCACAAGTATTATGAGCGCTTCGCAAAGGGAGGCTTTGCTGCGGTCATTACTGAAGGAGTCTACCCAGATACGATGCATAGCCAAGCGTATCGTTACCAAGGTGGGCTAGCGACTGAAAAGCATGCAATTGCATGGGCACCAATCGTTAAAAGCGTCAAAGAACATGGTGCTTTAATGATTGCACAGCTTATGCACGGTGGTGCACAAACACAAGGAAACTATTATACAGACGAAACGGTCGCTCCTTCTGAATTCGCTCCACCATCAGATAAGGTTGACGTTTACTACGGAAGTGGGCCATTCCCTACAGCAAAAGCGTTAACGGTCGATGAAATGAAGCAAGTACGAAATGGATTTGTGCAGTCAGCTCTTTTCGCACAACAAGCAGACTTTAGTGGCGTAGAGCTCCATGGCGCAAATGGTTATTTGCTTGATGAGTTCTTATCAGAAGTAAGCAATCACCGAGAAGATGAGTACGGAGGCAGTGTGTTAAACCGTGTTCGCTTCTTAAAAGAAGTCATTGCCGACGTTCGTAAAGCGGTTGGCGATACGATGATGCTCGGTATTCGGATCTCTCAACTTAAAGCAACAAACGGCTCGTACAAGTGGCCAGGTGGCGAAGAGGATGCAAAGATCATTTTTAGTGAACTTGAAAAGACGAGTGTCGACTATATTCACATCTCTGACGATGATGCTTCCACTCCTGGGTTTGGTGAAGGTACGAAAACGATGGCCGAAGCAGCAAAACACTATAGTAATAAGCCAATTATTACGTGTGGTGACCTTGGGGATCCAAAGAAAGCATCGCAAGTTCTAGAAAAAGACCAAGCTGATTTTATCGGAGTTGCTAGACAAGCACTAGCGAACCCAGATACGCCAAAACGTGTACAAAATGAACAGCCGCTCGATGAGTTTAACGGCAAAGCAATTATGACACCGCAAGCATATGTAAAGGATTTTGAACTTAATTATGAGCAAGAGTAGGAAAAGCAAAGGTCATTATGACCTTTGCTTTTTTTCGAGTTGAACGCTAGTAATGATGTCAGGCACAGAATCGTTTTGCGCATAAAACGTAAGTCGATGCTCAAGATCTTCATATGTGGCTGAATGAATGAGCATTTCATGATCATACGAGAGGCGCACGGGTCCGTATGCTGCAAAAACCTCATCAAACACGCTATGAACGCCAACGCCAACTTCTGTTTGAGCACCACTTACTGAACTATAAATACTCGTCACATCGTTATTGCTCGTCGCAATCGTTAACTGTCGATCGATGGCTTCATCCATCGTATCCGCATAAATGCGTGTTCCTTGTGACCATTCTTCATCTGGAATTTCAACTAAATGATCGTATGTTGTGATCTCTTCATATAAGGAATAGGATCCTAATGTATGCCCTGTATGTTGAATAGATAATACAGGATTTGTGACGTAGCTTGTGATCATAAATGATGTTGCAATCATCATGATACTTCCGACGCCTACTGGGATCATTCGAAATCGTGTGAACGTCGTAAAATAGACAGAACAAACGAAAGCAACGATTGGAATTGTAAATAAGCTACTTAACATAAATAAATCAATGGAGTAGTAAGGGTCATAGGCAGTCAATAAATAGACGTACACGCAATCCCCACCATCATTAGATACGAACTACTTCCTGCCACAGCCATTACTAGGCGCTTAGCGGTCGGTAAAGGCTGCCATTGACGGCGAAACAGCAGCCAAACACGAACGCTCATGATGATCCCAACAAATGCCCCAATCAGCAAAATGATCGGAAAGAAGAAGACCGCCAATAGGATTGAAGTTAGCGAAACGATGATAAAAAGTGCAGCATTTGCAAAAAACAAACTTAGAGATCCGATCATCGGTGTTCGCATCTGATTCATTGTTTTGATTCTCCTTCAACGAGTGGCGCATAACCTGTTTTTTCAATTAGTTGCTGCCCCTCGGGTCCTGTCATCCATTCAATTAGTTGGTGCACTTCCTCTGTTTCTTCTCCTTGACGAGTGATCGCATAAAAATCAGCTGTAATCGGGTACGTCCCAGCAGCAATGTTTTCTTTTGACGGTTCAATGTCATTCACTTCAAGTAAGCGAATGCCGTCTGTTTTGTTCATTTCTGTCACGTAGTAACGAAATGAGAAACCGATCGCGTTTTGGTGATTTCGGTAATCCGATGTTTCTTGTAAGATGCCACCCATTCCGCTGATTAATTGTTCAGATGGTGGCTCCATAAGCGCACGGTCGCCCATTAGTCGTTGCAAGGCGGTTTGGGAGCCGCTCCCTTCTGGTCGTTGAAAGGCTTGTATCGTACCACTTGCTGCGCTTACTTCATTCCAATTCGTTACCTCACCTGCGTATATATCTTGGATTTGTTCAAGTGTCAGGGAGTAAACGTCTTGCTCTTGATTTACAAAAAAGACAAACGCTTCTCGTCCAATCGGTGTTAATTCAAATTCCACGCTTTGTTCTTCAGCTGTTTGTCGTTGTTGCTCTGAAGGAGCTGGAGTGAAAATAATATCAACGTCACCGTAAATAAGGCTATCAAACGCGGTCGGCGTATTGGTCATACGTACAGCGCTTGAGTGTGAATCATATGTTGCTTCTGGGTAAACCGCTTCTGCGAAAGCAGCGTAAACCGGATAAAGAGCTGTTGAACCGTCTAGAACTGGAAGGTTTCGCTCGAGTGACAACGTGGATTCTTCCTCTAATGTGGCAAGTCGATCGTTATTGTCAAACGGCCGGTAAATCGAGACGTCCACTTCACTGTCGGAAATGGTCTCGAGCTGTGCAGTTTGATAGGCGTTGAATTCGAAAATTCCGACGATTGCAAGTGCGATTACGAGTGATGCACCAAGCCCAATCCATCGAATTCTTGAGGTGAATAGATCAAAATACGTACTGATCATTAACACGAATAAGAAAGCCATCACTCCTAAAAGTACATACCAATAAACAAGCGCTTGTCCCGTAACTAGAAGCATTATGCTCCCTACGACAGTAACGAGAAATGTTAAAAATAAAATGCCAATGATCGCCATAATCTTAGTAAACAGCTGTCCCATAGTGCCCTCCTCATCCCTCTTAAAGCACTCTAAGTGTAGTGTTCGATGAAGCAAGCGTCAATAAGGAAGTTGAACTTTCTAGATGAGAACATTATTCTAGTAACAGGAGGACGAGCTAAATGGAACATTCACAACAGACATTTCCAGTCGATCCAGCTGTTTTAAAGAAAATGAAAACTGAACTTACCCGGTTTATGATGACGTACAAATTCGCATTGGATGAGATGGATACGAAGATCAACATTCTGCAAGAAGAATTCCAATATGTTCATGATTACAATCCTATTGAGCATATTTCAACGCGATTAAAGTCACCAGAAAGCATTCTAGAAAAAGTACAACGAAAAAAATTGCCGTTAAACTTGGCGACAATTCGTAATGAATTAAACGATATCGCAGGCATTCGAATCAATTGTTCGTTTCAAAAAGATATCTATAAAATTAAAGATATGTTAAGTGCGCACCAAGACTTGCGTGTCGTTGAAGTGAAAGATTATATTCAAGCACCAAAAGAGAATGGATACCGTAGTTTGCATTTGATTGCAGAATTACCGGTCTATATGTCAGATCGGGTTGAGCATGTTGCGGTCGAAATTCAGATACGAACCGTAGCAATGGATTTCTGGGCGAGTCTTGAACACAAGATCTTTTACAAATTTGGTGAGGTTGTACCGAATGACATGCGCCATGAATTAAAAGAAGTGGCGGATATTGCAGCACAATTGGATACGCGCATGGAAGGCCTTCATAGAAGGTCTGAACAACATAAGGAACAATATTATGCACGAGAATCGATGAAGTCTCTTCAAGTCGATCAAAAGCAGTTTGCATTACCTGAACGTTTGCTACAAGCATTATCAAACACAAACGAAACCCCGAATGACAAGTGAGTCATCCGGGGTTTTTATCATTCAGGTGTATAGCGAGGGATATTCTGCCCCCAAAGCTTGGTCAAGGTATAGGCGGCAAGTGTCGTTAAGACAAGGCCCACGAGTAGAGCAATCCACCATGTACCGGTAACACCAGCAATAAAGAATGAGATGATGCCGGTAATTCCAACTGTAATCGCATATGGAAGTTGTGTATTAACGTGGTCCATATGGTCACTGGCAGAACCTGCTGAGGATAATACTGACGTGTCAGAAATTGGTGAGCAGTGGTCACCAAAGATTCCTCCACTTAAAACAGCAGCAATGGCTAACGGCAACGCAATATCCATTGAAACAGCTAGTGGAATCGCAATAGGAATCATAATTGCAAACGTTCCATAAGACGTTCCGGTAGTGAATGCAATGATCGCTCCTGCAATAAAGATAAGAACTGGAATTAACGCCGGTGTCAGACTGGATTGTTCAGCGAGCTGTACGAGGAATTGGTCGGTCCCAACTTCAGCCGATACTGAACCGATAGACCAAGCGAGAATTAGGATAACAAAGACGAGCATCATGCCTTTAATCCCTTTCATCACGAGGTGAATCGCTTCAATAAATGTGAACATCTTTTGTGAGACACCCATGAGCAAAGCGACGATAATTGCTGCAAATGCAGCCATTAGAATCGACATTCCACCGTCAGCTTCACCAATCGCAACGACAAAGCTGTTTTCAGGATAATTCCCTGTCCATAAGAAAAGAGGTGGAATAAGTGCGAGTAACACAAGCATTGGCACGACAAGGTTGCGAATTTTTGGTGTGTCTGTAGCCGGTTGGGCAGCTGTAATCTCATCGGCTGCTGGAGGTTGTCCGCCATCGCGAATAAGCTTCCCTGTTTTGACTGCACGTAGCTCAGCTTTTGCCATCGGACCATAATCAAAGCGTAAGAAAATTACGATGAAAACAGTAAAAATGGCAAGGATCGCGTAATAGTTAAATGGAATTGTAGCAAGGTACATGAGGTATTCGCTTCGATCTATGTCCATGCGAACAAACTCGGTTCCGATTAGTCCCATTACGTATACAACCCATGTTGAAACAGGCACAAGTAGGCATGTCGGTGCAGAAGTGGAATCAACAATATAAGCTAATTTCTCGCGAGAGATGCGTAGCTTATCTGTGATGGAACGCATCACACTACCTACGGTTAATGCATTAAAATAATCATCAATAAAAAGAGAAAGTCCTAACAATCCTGTTGAGGCTTGAGCCCCTTTTCGTGAACGAATCCGATTTGCAAATGCGTTGGCAAGCGCTTGTGCGCCTCCTGTCGTTTGAAACACGACAATTAAAACACCGAATAGCCCACAATAAATCAATACATTTGCGTTCCATTCATCGCCAAGTGCTGGAATGATGAACTGCTCAAAGCTAGCATACAACCCAAGCAGAGGGTTCCAACCATTTATCATCGTCGCCCCGACAAATACACCAGCAAACAATGCAGGTACGACGTTACGTGTAAGGATCGCAAGAATAATAGCCACAACTGGTGGCAAGAGTGCAAGAATACCAAACTCCATACGCGTGACTCCTAACTATCATTTTTGTCCATTAGTGCATTATAAACGACAACGACTCAAGATGCACGACAATCTTGATGGATAGCAGAACCTTCCTATTAAACGCAGATTTTACTGATGATTTTGAGTATAATGAGTACAAAAGTGAGGAGGGTTCAAATGATTGATTTAAGAAGTGACACAGTTACAAAGCCGACCGAATCGATGAGAGTAGCGATGGTCGATGCAGTTGTTGGTGATGACGTGTATGAAGAAGACCCGACCGTGAACGATCTCGAAGAATATACAGCAAAGCTATTAGGAAAAGAAGCAGCGTTACTCGTGACGAGCGGTACACAAGGTAATCAAATTGCAGTGTTGACTCATTGTGCATTAGGAAACGAAGTCATTATGGAGCTAGAAAGTCATTTGTTTCATTATGAAGGCGCTGCAATCTCAGCGTTTGCTGGCGTACAACCCCGCACCATATTAGGTGATCGTGGATTTATTGCCCAAGCAGATTTGGAAGCTGCGATTCGCTCAGAAGATGTCCATGCACCAGAAACCGGGCTCATTTGTGTTGAGAACACACACAATCGCCACGGGGGAGCAATCATTACACCTGAGCAAACGATAGAGATGACGGACGTTGCAAAACATTACGGCATACCGACACACTTAGATGGAGCAAGACTGTTTAATGCAAGTGTTGCTTTAGGTGTCGATATAAAAGAATTATCAGAGCCATTTACGAGTGTGCAAATCTGCTTGTCTAAAGGTCTCGGAGCACCGATTGGTTCTGTTATTGCGGGAGACAAAGCTTTTATTAATAAAGCACGTAAATGGCGTAAACGTCTTGGTGGTGGTATGAGACAGGCTGGAGTAATCGCAGCACCAGGTAAGATTGCCTTAACGAGTATGGTTGAGCGGTTGAAAGATGATCACACTCATGCACAGTTTATCGCAAAAGCGGTAGAAGAAATAAGAGGACTAACTGTGGGTAATCAAGTGGACACGAACATTGTTTTACTCGATACGACTCAGTTATCATGTACTGCACAAGAATTTGTTAACCATTTATATACAGCAGGTGTAAAAGCGAATACATTTGGCCCTCAAACCGTTCGTATAATCACTCATAAAGATCTTTCCCATGATGAGATTGAGAAAGCGATTGATACACTGCGTCAAGTAGCAAGTTATTTTGAAACGGAGGCTTCAACGTGATGACAGAAGAGGGGTATGTGTATGCAGCATCACTAAATGATGAGCTCACACACGTTATTCCAACCGAATGGTATGATACAATTTTAATTGAAAGCTTAGGGACGCCAAGACAATGGTTTCATCATTTAATACGAGTACGAGAAGTATACCGAAGCTCTTTATTTACGGGTGAAGTCGTCTTTCCAGGAAAACCAATTCCAGATGACATTGACGTAAAAACAATGCTAAAAGCAAGCAGTGAGCGTCTAGCGGAAGCGTTTATGTATTCAGAGCGGATGTCTGTGAAGTACGATGGCAAAACGTTGTCAATCTCTGAGCTGATTTCGACTGCCATTCAACACGAAGGAATTCATACAGGACAATATTATGTCGCATTAAAGCATGCCGGGCTTGATGTGCCAAAGCGCTGGCAACAGGATTGGGCAATGAGTTAGGAGAAAACCATATGCGTAGAATTTTAATAATGACTGCAGTTGAAGCTGAGCGAGAAGCCGTAAAAGCAGGATTACGTGAAGATGTTAATGTGACGGTTGAACTTGCGGGTGTAGGACCTGCACAAGCAGCTGCTCGTACTGCCGTACAACTAGCTAAACAAAATTACGATCTTGTGATTAACGCAGGCATTGCAGGTGGATTTAGAGAGAAAGTACAATTGGAAGACATTGTCGTCTCAACGACCATTCAGGCGGCTGATTTGGGTGCTGACACAGGAGAGCAATTTATCCCAGTGGAAGAGCTTGGATTTGGCTCATCACGCATTGAATGTTTAGGAAGTGAAGTGGATCGCTTTCGCGAACTGGAGAATGTTTTTACAGGCAGAATTATTACGAAATCGACGGTGACAGGTACGGACGAAGAGGCAAAGCGATTGCAAGCAAGGTATGAAGATGCTGTTGCAGAAGGAATGGAAGGATTCGGGGTTGCGACTGCAGCGGAAGAGTTTGGTGTACCTGTCCTTGAAGTTCGTGCCATATCGAATTACATAGGAAAACGCGAGCGTGACAAATGGAAAATAAAAGAAGCGTTGGCTTCATTGAAACAAGTGATGGAGGTTGTACGATGAAAATTGCCTATTCACCATGTCCAAACGATACGTATGTGTTTCATGCACTTACACATCAGCTTATTGAAAATACGCCAACGTTTGATGTCTCCTATGCAGACATTGACGTGACGAATACGTGGGCGATTGAAGGAGATCCACATGATCATGATGTGATGAAGATCTCGTTTGCGGCACTTCCGTATGTCTTAGATGAGTATCAACTGCTGTCATGTGGAGGAGCACTTGGACGTGGTTGTGGTCCCCTTCTACTTACGAAAGAAGAAACAAGCCCACAAACGTTATCTGTAAAACGTGTAGCAGTACCAAGTGATCGTTCAACAGCATACATGTTGTTCAGATTATGGGCACGTCAGAAGATAGATGCTAACATTAAAGAAATTGTTGTCATGCCATTTCATGACATAATGCCAGCTGTTCAAGCCGGAACCGTCGATGCAGGCCTAGTCATTCATGAAGCGCGATTTACGTATCAAGAGTATGGCTTACACAAACTGGTCGATTTAGGCGAGTGGTGGGAAGAAGATACAGGCGCACCTATTCCGTTAGGGGCGATCATTGCGAAGAAAGGATTAGATCATGAACAGATTGAGTCTTGGATTCGTCAGTCCGTTGACTATGCGAATGAGCATCCTGAGTCTTCGAAAGACTACGTCATGGAACATGCGCAAGAAATGAGCGAAGACGTCGCACGTTCACACATTGATCTTTACGTGAACGAATTTACGAAAGACTTAGGGGTCGACGGCTACAAAGCGATTCGCGAATTGCTGCTTCGGGCAGCGGATGAAGGGATCGTTCCTAAGCCTGATTTACGTGGAATTAGTCGTTAAAAAAAGCAGGGGTAGTCGCTCTCCGTCGTGGTTGTTGTCTTCGAAGTCGCAACATAAAACCTCAGAATCGCTTTATAGACGAACCGAACCCTAAAATCAAACCGATCTTAATACATTGAGCAGAGTTGATCTCTGCTTTTTTTCATGTGCAAAGACATATGATATGATAATTCAAACGTTTGAACGAAGGTGAACAATGAAGAAAATCGACATTGCAGTAGAGCTTTATCAAAAAAACGCTGGACTTTTCCGCTGTCCAATTTGTCTTGAAGCCATTGAGATTATGGAAAGAAGCTTAGTGTGTTCTAAGCAACATTCCTTTGATCTTGCCAAAAAAGGCTATATTCACTTGCTTAAAAAGTCAATGGATAGTGACTATACGAAAGAGATGTTTCAATCACGGCGCGCATCTATGACTTAGGGTTGTTCCAGCAAGTGTTAGATGAGATGGAAGCGCTCATCGCTACACATGTAAGAGATGAAGAACTAAGTATTCTTGATATTGGATGTGGAGAGGGAAGCCATTTAAGAAGGATTGTTGAGAAATTCCATACGAGCGTCGGTGTAGGTCTTGATTCGTCAAAAGAGGGAATCGCACTCGCAACAAGTCAAATGGACCGTCTGTTATGGACGGTTGCGAATGTAGAAGAATTACCAATCGCAACCGATTCTATCGACGTCGTTCTTAATATATTTTCACCGCTTAATAGTCGTGAATTTACAAGAGTACTAAAGCCTGACGGGGTAATTATTAAGGCAATTCCTGGTAAGCGGTATTTACAAGAACTTCGAGATGAACTGTACGGTGAAAAAGGGCGTTCCCTTGATACGACGGATGCGATTACGAATTATGCGAAACGCTTTGAAGTATTGGAACATCGATCAGTTTACGAACAACTTGAAGTCAAACGTGAGCATATTCCCGCTTTAATTGATATGACACCTGCATCCTGGGATGCGACCGCTGAACAAAAACAAGTGTTACAAAGCTTTGAACAATTAAACGTAACGGTAGATGTGGAACTATTCATCGCGAAAATAAATTGACATTGAGAATCATTTTCAATATGATAAGTATACGGGGTGAATACTTAATTGTATTGATATGATTGCCTAAACGTTTAGCATGATTTTGGAGCTCATATGCTTCAAGGAATGGCTATTCATAACGTGCAACGTGATGACTTGAATGAACACAGTACATCTTTGTGATGACTGTATACGTAATGAAAGTTCCTGCCGATTATCGGTTGGGGCTTTCTTTTTTTGTAAATGTTGTTAAGAACAACTAAACATTGAATCAATTAATATATCTGTTAAAGAAGATCAGATACAATAGAAGGTGACGGAGGGTGATAAAGATGAAACAAAGAATAGCCTTTGATATGGATGAGGTCATGGCAGATCTCATTTCTGAACTTCTTGAGCGTTACAATGAGCGTTTTGAAGACACGTTGACCGTTCAAGATTTAAAAGCACAAAAACTTCGAGCAGTGCGTCCGCATCATACGAAAGAAATCTATGAGATTCTACAAGAACCAGGTTTCTTCGCATCGCTTGATGTGATGCCAGATGCCGTTGAAGTTATGAAAGAGCTACATGATCATTACGAAATCTTTATTGCGACAGCAGCAATGGAAGTTCCGACTTCGTTTTCGGAGAAATTTTACTGGTTGCGTGAACACTTTCCATTCTTAAATCCACAAAATTTCGTCTTCTGTGGTGACAAGAGCATTATTCACGCTGATTACCTCGTTGACGACCACCCTGATAAACTGGAGTCTTTCTCCGGGGAAAGCATTATGTATACGGCGTTTCACAATGTCAACGATTCAAGGTTTAAGCGCGTAGACAATTGGCAAGAGTTACGTGCGTTCTTTTTACCTGCAACGGTTAAGAGCTAAGAGGTTTCAATTAGATGACCAATTCGATCCAATGGTAGGCATAGCTCGTCATGAGCTATGCCTTTTCTTTTGTTATCGATTGTGACAGTCGCGTGTATTCAGCTAACGCATCAAAAAACTTCGTCCAATGAGTAAAGGACGGAGCATCGTAAGCTTCTAATTATACGATTTGTAGGCTTTTCGGGTATTGTGTAAGAACGAGCGGGCCGTTATTCGTAACAATAAGATCGTCTTCAATACGTACGCCAATATTTTCGAGTAGATAAATACCAGGCTCAACGGTTAATGCCATACCTTCTTGGAGAAGTTGGCTGTTCATACCGTGCATTGAAGGTTCCTCGTGTACTTCAATGCCGAGCCCGTGGCCGAGTCGATGAGTGAAGTACTCTCCATAACCTGCTTGTGTAATGAGGGAGCGAGCGGCGTCATCAGTGTCTTGGATCGGTGCATCTACAATGCACGCGTTAATCCCAGCAACGTTTGCAGCAAGAACGGTTTCGTAGACTTCTTGATGTTCTTTCGATGGTTCACCGAAGAAGACCGTGCGCGTAATGTCAGAAGCGTACCCTTCATAATAAACACCGAGGTCCATTAAGACAGCATCGCCGCGTTTTAATGGGGTTGTGCCTGGGCTACCATGTGGATCTGCTGCGTTTTTGCCAAACAACACGACAGGCTCAAAGCTCATTTTCGAGATGCCTTCTTGTTTTAATCCAGATTCAATGGCTTGAATAATCTCCAGTTCTGTTACGCCTTCTTTAAGGGCGGCAACACCAAGTTCTACTGCTCTGTCAGCATAATGAGCAGCTTTTTGTAGCAATTCAATTTCTTCTTCGTTCTTCTGGAGACGCATGCCAAGCAATTCATTGTCAATCGATGTCGTTTCGATGTTGCGATGCGTATTGGTAAGTTTACGTAAGCGAGCAACTGTGACGTGTTCTTCTTCAATGGCTAAAGTAGTCAGTGACGGGAATTTATCAAATGGATTTTCGGTATCATCATACCCGGTAATATCATGCGTCCAGCCTGCTGCTCTTGCTAAATTCATTTCCATGTTTGGACAAATGATCATTGGCTTTCGACCGTCAGAGAACAAAAGTAAGCCTAAGAAACGTTCTTTCGGATCGCAGTAAAAACCAGTTAAATAAAAGACATTCGCTGTTGATGTGACGAGTATAGCGTCTAAGTTTTGTTGTTGTGCAAAGGTTTCAAGTTGTTGTAGTCGAGTTTGCAAAATCTGTCACCTTCTCTTTTATTTTCTTTAAGCGTACTAAAAACGTGAACTTTCAGCAAGTTCATGCTTGCTTAAAAGATTGAAAAGTTAGATAATAAAGAGGGGTGTTCACACTGCGCAGAATTGGCGAACGACTGTATATGTCTGGCATGGGTCTCGGTGCAGTAGCAGTAGGTATCGCATTTTTTTTCTATGCTTGAGGCTCCCGGGACACAAGCGCATTGGAGTTTAGTCATTATCATTCTTATTGCTGCTGGTGTAAGTTTTAGTGGATTGATTTTACAGAATAACATCAAGGATGAAGCTTAAGCACTACCTTTAAACGGGTAGTGTATTTTTATATACAATAACTACATTTTAAAAAGAGGGATCGTTGATGAAGACACAAGACATCGTAACAAAAGAATGGTTACATGAACATTTATATGATAGCCAGATCGTCATTGTAGATGTGAGGTTCGATTTAATGGATGAATCGCAGGGACGAAAAGAATATGCAATTGATCATATTCCAGGAGCGATTCATTTCGATTTGAAAAAAGACTTATCCGACGCGACGAAACCTAAGCAAGAAGGTGGCAGGCATCCATTACCGGATGTTTTATCATTTGTTAAACTCCTCGAGTGCTCTGGTATTAACGAGGAGAAACATGTCATCGTTTATGATGATCAAAACGGTTCAATTGCAGGAAGGCTATGGTGGCTCCTTCAGTACGTAGGACAACAACGTGTATCAATCCTCGATGAGAACTATACTGCTTGGAAAGATCAAGGCTACCCGGTGACGGATGCAAAGCCGAAGCTTGAAGCTGTCTCGTTCACTCCGTCAATTCAAGCTGATCTTGTGGCGACGATGGAAGAAGTGAAACAGAAAAAAGACTTAGAAGACATCTGTCTTGTTGATGCAAGAGCATTTGAACGTTATGCAGGTCAAGTGGAGCCATTAGACCAACAAGCGGGCCACATTCCTGGTGCGTTGAATCTTTTCTGGAAGGAAAACATAAACGATTCAGGAACTTGGAAAACGAAAGAACAGCTGCAAGACATGTATAAGCCGTTGAAAGAGAAGAAGGAAGTCATTGTCTATTGTGGTTCTGGAGTGTCTGCTACGGCGAATGTGATTGGTATGCGCCAAGCAGGTATTAACAACGTGAAGTTATACCCCGGTAGTTGGAGTGAATGGTCCTCGTTTGAAGAAAATCCTGTAGGGACAAAAGACGAAGACTAATGCCTTTTTCTTATTAATACGTTGTGAATGGGTATGGATTTCTCTCTTTATGTACTGAAGGGAGATGATCAAATGGTTCGAATTTTTATTGATCCTGGTCACGGTGGGAATGATCCTGGAGCGGTTGCAAACGGTTTAGAAGAGAAGAACCTCACGTTAGATTTGGCGTTACGACTTCAAGCTTTGCTCGAAGCCGATGAAAATGTAGAGTTGCAGTTGTCGAGAAGTGATGACAGTGATGTTGGCTTATCGGCAAGAGCACAGTTTGCAAATGACTTTGGTGCGGATTATTTTGTGTCAATACACGTGAATGCAGGTGGAGGAACAGGATTTGAATCGTTTATTTATACGTCAGCTCCAACGGAGACAGCCACGTATCAAACGACGGTTCACCAAGCAATTATGCAAGAAATAGACGTCACCGATCGCGGTGAGAAAACGGCAAACTTTGCTGTATTAAGAGAGACAGTTATGCCGGCAATTCTTACTGAGAATTTGTTTATCGATACAACTAGTGATGCTGAACGGTTAACTGATGATGCGTTTTTACAATCAATTGCACTCGGACATGCGCGAGGCATTGCAGAAATCTTTGGATTAACGATTTAGCAATGAATAACACTCCTTTCAAAGTATACGTATCTACTTTGAAAGGAGTTTTTTGATGAGAAGGCATACGAAGCATCCACCCCAATTCGATCTAGCGATTACTTCTTAGTTAACTGTTTCTACAATGTTTTCGATTAATCTCTTTTATTTCTTTATATATGAGTAGAGTCATTGTGACGATTATGCTAAGTAAAATGATATAAACAGTTTCTACACTAAGCCCAAACAAAAAAGTATAAAGTGAGAAAAACATCGTCGTAATCGTTCCGAAAATTAATTTAAGAATAAATTTAAAATCCATATGTAAAACTCCTTCTGAATTAGTCCATCAGAAATTTATCATTATTGCGAATCAAATACAAGAAAATCTTGGTAGAAAGATGCTCCTGAATTAATAACTACTATTTTCCTTAGCCATCGAGACCGTGCAATCGTTAAGAGGAAATCCAACGTTTTTCTAGAACATGTACACAACAACTCTTTCTCTAAAAAGGACGTGAAGCTGGATGGTTGAATTAATTGAGCGAACACTTGGTCAGATTCTTACAGACACAGCAAGCGAACAACCGGATCGAGAAGCACTTGTATATAGTGACCGAGGTTTACGCTATACGTACTCACAGTTTGAAGAACATTGCAAAAC
Source organism: Geomicrobium sp. JCM 19038 (assembly GCF_000698125.1). Lineage (GTDB taxonomy): Bacteria > Bacillota > Bacilli > Bacillales > Marinococcaceae > Geomicrobium_A. The sequence goes on from NZ_BAXA01000008.1 coordinate 135,888, forward strand.
TGTGGCGAAGGGGCTTATGAGTTTTGGCATCGAGAAAGGGGAACACTTATCCATTTGGGCTTCCAATATTCCAGAGTGGGTGAGTACACAATTTGCGTCCGCTAAAGTAGGCGCTGTATTAGTAACGGTCAATACGAATTATCGTTCTGCGGAACTTCGCTATTTGTTAGAGCAATCGGACACTACGACGTTACTTTTAATGGATGAATACAAAGGAACGTCCTACATTGATACGTTGTATGAAATTGTTCCTGAATTGAAGACATCTGTTCCAGGTGAGTTGTATTCTGAAGTGTTGCCACATTTAAGACGGGTGATCTACCTCGGTGAAGAGCGATATCCAGGAATGTACAACTGGACAGATCTACTGGAGCATGCAACTAGAGTGAGTAATGATGCACTACAACGACGAATGGATACATTACAACCTGATGAAGTGATTAACATGCAATACACGTCTGGAACGACAGGATTTCCAAAAGGCGTCATGTTGACTCATCGTAACATCGTTAATAACGGGTATAACGTTGCAAACCGAATGCAGTTAGGCGTCGACGACCGTCTTTGCATCCCAGTGCCATTTTTCCACTGCTTTGGGTGTGTGATGAGTACAATCGCATGTGTAACAACGGGAGCGACGATGGTACCAATTCAAGAATTCGACCCTAAAGTAGTCTTAAGAACGGTAGAGAAGGAGAAATGTACAGCGTTACACGGCGTACCGACGATGTTCATTGCAGAAATGAATGTAGAAGGTTTTGAGACGTATGATTTGAGTACGCTCCGCACAGGATTATGGCTGGATCCAATTGTCCGATAGAAGTTATGAAAGGTGTCGTAGACAAAATGGGCCTTAGGGAAATGACAATCGCTTATGGACAGACGGAAGCGTCTCCTGTTTGTACGCAAACGCAAGTCGATGACCCTTTGCAATTACGTGTTGAGACGGTTGGGCGTGCGTTAGCAAATGTTGAAGTGAAGATTGTCCAACCTGGGACAGAGGAAGAAGTGCCACGTGGAGAACAAGGCGAGTTTTGTACTCGGGGCTATCATGTGATGAGAGGGTATTATAACAATCAAGAGGCAACAGACGCTGTTTTACAGCCAGATGGTTGGCTTCATACTGGGGACTTGGCAGTGATGGATGATAACGGGTATTGTAAAATCACCGGCCGCCTCAAAGATATGATTATTCGTGGTGGAGAAAATATTTATCCAAGAGAGATCGAAGAGTTTCTGTACACACATCCTGCAATACAAGACGTTCAAGTTGTGGGAGTTCCTGATGAGAAATACGGTGAAGTGGTATCGGCTTGGGTTCTTCTGAAACCGCATACATCGCTTACTGAGGACGAACTAAAAAGCTATTGCTTTAACAAAATATCACGGTTCAAAGTACCAAGAGATGTGTACTTTGTTGACGAATATCCGATGACCGCATCAGGGAAAATTCAGAAATACAAACTGCGTGAACAAGCGATTGCCAAAAGTCAGGAACAAAAATCGTAAGCCTCCTCTTTTAAAATGAATGATCGTTCAGTACAATAGAGAAAGATGTAACAGTGAACAAAGGGGAGTGGCAGATGGTAACAGAAGAGAAGATTCAACAATTAGCGAATCAAATGAATGAAAATCCTAAGCATATCGAAGATTTAGAAAGACGATATCATTTTGAATTAAAAACCGAAGGGTTATACGGCATTGTATTCAAAGATGGCGTTGTTGAAGTAGAGTTGAATCCGGTTCCAGGCGAGGCGGATTGTGTGCTTAAGATGAGCGATAAGAACTTTCATAAATTGCTCGAGGGTGAATGGAATCCTACGACCGCATACATGACAGGTCAGCTTAAAGTAGAAGCGAAATTAGCCACGCGTTAAAGCTTTACCATACGCTAAAGCAATATCAATAAAAACAAGAAGAGAACATCATGAATTTAGATGTTCTCTTCTTGTTTTTTGCTAAATAATTGTGATGAGCAGTATTTAATAACGTCTCTTCGTCGTACGATTCCGATAAAGTAACCAGAATCGTCCATAACAGGAATGAAGTTTTGGTCGGAAGATAACGCAATAAGGTCTTCCATTTCCGCATTAATGTATATGGGGATGTTTTTAACACGTTGTGGAATGTCTTTTAGTCGCAGGTTCATGATGGTATCTAGCGGCTGCTCACGGTTATCCATAATGACCCAAAGTAAATCCCCTTCAGTAATCGTTCCTGCATACTTACCATCGCCATTAATAAGAGGAGCGGCAGTGTAACGATGATGGCGCATTTTCTCTATAGCCTGTCTAATCGTGGCATCCGGGCTTAAGTATTTCACTTCTTGTTTTGGCAATAAAAAGAAACCAATATTCATGTTGATCACACGTCCTTTATTTGAAGAACTCACTTATATTGTAAGCGATTCATTGAATGCTGTTAAGTACCATTCGTATTCCAATAGAAAATACGACAATAAAGGTGAAAGGTTGCAAGACTTTGTATGTGAATGAAAAGTATGTAAAGATAGGAAAAGCAACGTGAATAATGAGGTGGAAGACGATGATCGAAGATGCTCGTCAATTTCTAAAAGAATATTATGATCAACAATCATCGAGGTACTTCGACGTTCGATTTCAAGAGGTGTCCGAACAAATTGAACAAACTGGTCGTTACGATTTAACGACGGAAGAATTGACGTACGCGGCGAAAGTTGCTTGGCGTAATAGTAATCGTTGCATTGGTCGGTTGTTTTGGGACCGATTAACCGTCGTTGATGCGCGAGATGTTCAGTCAGAAGAAGACGTTTTTTCATATTTGTTTAAACACATTGAATCTGCAACAAATGATGGTAGTATACGCTCGATGGTAACAATATTCCCTGAACAAGGGTCACTATACGAAGTTCGCGTTTGGAACCATCAGCTAATTCGTTATGCAGGATATGAACGTGAAGACGGGGTTATCGGTGATCCAGATTCCGTTACATTTACGAAGTTATGCGAGTCGCTCGGTTGGCAAGGAGAGGGAAGCGACTACGATATTTTACCTCTTGTCATTCAAATCGGAAATAAAGAACCACAATTAAAAGAAATCCCTGCAGAACTTGTAAAAGAAGTAAGCATCGAACATCAACATAATGAAGCGTTTAATGCGTTACGTCTCAGATGGTACGCGGTTCCAATAATCTCAGATATGAAGCTCACGGCAGGCGGCATTGACTTCCCAGCTGCACCTTTTAATGGTTGGTATATGGGCACTGAAATTGGAGCAAGGAACTTAGCGGACCCTTTTCGCTACAATAAGTTACCAGACATTGCTGATGCGTTTAGGTTTGAGCGTAATCACGATTCTACGCTTTGGAAAGACCGTGCTCTTGTAGAATTAAATGCAGCTGTACTCCAGTCATTTAAAGATGCAGGAGTCACAATTGTTGACCATCATACAGCAGCAAAGCAATTTCGCCATTTTGAACAATTGGAAGAGAAATCAGGACGTGATGTGACGGGAGACTGGACGTGGCTCATCCCACCTTTGTCACCGGCAGCGACTCACGTTTTCCATAAACCCTATGAAGATGTACATCGAGTTCCGAACTACCTATATCAACAAGCACCGTACAAAAAAGACTAAGCCGTTTCGGCTTAGTCTTCTCCAATGATTTTCACTTCAGTATGCAAATCAACGTTGAACTTATTACGAACTGTATCTTGGATGTGTTTAATTAAAGACACATAGTCAGTCGCAGTAGCATTTCCTCGGTTAACGATAAATCCAGCATGCTTTTCTGAGACTTCAGCGTCTCCTACTCGAGTTTGTTGCAAACCACTGTCTTGAATTAACTTACCAGCAAAGTGATTAGGAGGACGTTTGAAGACACTTCCACATGATGGGTATTCGAGCGGTTGCTTCGATTCTCTTAAATACGTTAATTCATCCATCTTCGCTTTAATGGCCTCATAGTCGCCTGTCTCAAGCTTAAACGAAGCCTCTAAGACAATTAGTTGTTCTTTAGAGATAATGCTGCTTCGGTAGGCGAGTTCAAGCTCTTCATTCGTAAGGGTAATTAACTTCCCTTCTCGAGTAAGAAGCTTTGCGTAATCAAGCACGTAGGAAATCTCTCCACCGTAAGCACCTGCGTTCATGACAAGCGCACCGCCAACAGAACCAGGAATGCCACAAGCAAACTCCATGCCCGTTAACTTCTCATCGAGTGCACGACGAGAGACGCCAATAATGGGTGCGCCCGTTTGTGCAGTCACTCTCGTACCATCAGCCTCAATTGCGGTTAAATGACTAAAGTGTAGAACAATTCCACGGATGCCACCGTCACGTACAATTAGGTTTGAGCCGTTGCCGAGCAATGTAAGTGGGATTTGTTCTTGATGTGCGATGCTGACGACAGCACTTGCTTGCTCATACGTTGATGGCAACACAAGATAGTCAGCAATTCCCCCTGTGCGAGTATGTGTATAGTGTTTTAAAGGTTCATCAACGAGTATGTTAGTTTCAGGTAATGCTTGTTGTAACGCGTTATAAACAGAAGTAGACGTCATGTCATTCACCCTTTTGTATTCAATGCCCTTTTAATGTTAGATTGTGGGCGTAAGCCTATCTTACATAATAGCAAGGCTGAACCCTTTTTAAAAGAGAAAAGTAACCGCTCATTTAGTCTATGTAAATGGACGTATGGCGGTGCGTATGATCACAACCTTAGACGTTATTGTAGTCAGATTGGTCACATTTCAATCATAATAAAAGAGATATAATAACTGTAATTAGGAGGAGAAAGCATGTCAATTGCAATCATCGGCGGTGGTATTATTGGCACGAGCATTGCGTATCATCTCGCTCATCACGGTGAAAAGGTTACAGTAATTGATGATCAACGATCAGGTAGAGCGACTGATGCTGGCGCGGGCATTGTTTGTCCTTGGGTAACAAAACGAAATAAAAACACGCCAGGATACGAGCTTTCAACCCGAGGAGCTACGTATTATGAAACATTACAACATCAGCTTGAAGCAGAAGGATTTGGCAATACAGGATATAAAAAAGTCGGAACGCTTGCGATTTCAACCGACGATAATTACCTTTCCCAATTAGAAGACGAGCTCTTAAAAGAGAAGGAACGAAACCCTGGGATCGGTACGTTGGAGCGTTTAAGTAAAGAACAAACGAAGGAGAGGTTCCCACCGTTACATGAGCAATACGAGTCTTTGTTTGTTGGTGGAGGGGCGCGTGTTGACGGAAGAAAACTGCAACTGGCGATGCAACAGTCGGCACAAAAGCTAGGTGTGAAATGGGTGAACGGCACAGCAAAGGTTCTGAGTACAAAAGGAGAAGCTCCAAAACTCGAAGTGAATGGCAAATACGAGATGCCGAGTAAAGTAATCTTTGCATCCGGTGCATGGCTTGAGGAGCTTCAATTACCAGTAAGACCGAAACATAAAATTCGTCCACAACGTGGGCAGATTGTTCATTTGAAAGCTCATGGTGAAGAGACGAGTGATTGGCCAATCATCCAACCAGAGTCAAGTTATTACATTTTATCATTTGAAGACTCACGTATCGTTGTTGGAGCGACAAGAGAAGATGGTAAAGGGTTTACTGAACAAGTAACCGCGGGTGGTTTGCACGAAGTGCTGTCAGTCACTTCTGAGTTAATCCCGGGAGCGGATCAATATGAGTGGCTTGAAACGCGAGTAGGATTTCGTCCCATTAGTGCGGATAATAAGCCCGTTCTTGGACCACTTGATGAGGAACATACATTTTATGTGGCAAACGGTTTTGGGGCGACAGGGTTAACGATGGGGCCTTATGCGGGTAAATTGCTAGCCGACTTAGTACACACAAATCAAGCCGAGATGGACCTTCGAGCGTTTTACCCCGATGTATAAAAGAAAAACCAGGTACGCCAATAAGGCGCCTGGTTTTTTTCTACTCTTTCTTTAGAAAGTTTTCTGAAGGAATCACTTGATCATCGGTTACGTGAACTTCAAGCATTTTATTATCCTTCATGAACTTAAAGATTCCATTATTGAAGTCTGTACCGACTTCTTTGAAGAAGATACCTTCATAAGAGCATTTAACAGAGTGATTGAATGTGAGTTCGTATCCTTCACTACTCTCTGATTTGATTAGGTAAGCACGCACACCTTTTTCGAAGTGTTCTTCTTGATAATTCTTAAGTCCGCGTGTTACAGCAATGATATGAAGGTCGACAAATGGAAGTTCTTTGAGCAATGTGTTGATTAGAGAACCTTTCGTAATCTCTTCCCAACGACTTTTGGCCGTTTGACCAATAATTACTTGTGTAACTTGTTTCTCTCGTGCGACTTCGGAAATCACTTTTGTTGTTGGCCGTTTTTCATTGTCTTTAATAATAAATTCTGAAGCGTTAACTTCTTTCGCTAGCTCTCTCCAATAATCAACATATTGGCTCTTTTCATGATCTAGCTCATCTAATGGAGAAGAGTCAACGGTTAGAATGTAAAATGGACAGTTTAACTTCTGTGCGATTTTAGCCCCTCTTCGAATTAAACGTTCGCCGTTAGGGCCATGATAAACGCAAACAAGCAAGCTTTCATCCATTTTAGCCTGAATTGCTTGATCCATCTTTTATTCACCTCTACGAATGGGGGCAAAAGGGCCGCGCCATAATTCTGCATAGTATAGCTTACTCCTGTTTGTTTTAGGATGTCAATTGGTCTCTCACATATTTTTAAAATTTCCTAGTCAAAGAAAGAAAATCCCTGAAATTAATGGTAATTTTATGCGTTTTATATATGATTCAATTGTTACAATTCATCAACAAACTACCTATATAAAAGCAACTTGCGTGCATTGATGTTATTTTTATTATATACTCTGTATGACATATGCATAGGAAAACAATCTGTTTAGTTGTTCGACGAGCAGATGTTTTGCATTGATACTATTGTTATGAGTACAATTGCTATCGAGTGAATTGAAGTAGAGTGAAGAAGTCGAATGGCTTTCGGCTTTTTAGAACGCATTTCGTAACCCGTGCCTTTGTGTGAGAAAATTCTGACACATATAAGGCTTTATCCCTTAATCGCATAATCCACCCGGAATTACCCCCGTTCGTTATCCATTTCCAGCTAATAATTTCGAGAGTTGTTGTTCTCGTAATAAGCGTTTTTAAATTCGGGAAAGTTAAATTCATCGAGAGTTTTTGAGCGTTTACATGAATGAAAGTTACAAGGAGGTTTTAGTTCATTGTCTTGGGTACATTTAATGATCGTTTTACCTTTATTATTTGCTGTATTCATACCTCTATTATATAAAGCTTTTCCGAGGATACATACAGGGTGGTTTGTTTTAGTCGTTCCTGTCGTGATTTTTGGATACTTGGCAACTTATTTGCCGATGCTTGCAAACGGTGAAACAGCGATGTATGAAATACCTTGGATCCCGTACCTCGATATTAACTTTGCAGTATTCGTGGACGGACTAGGGTTGATTTTTGCACTAATTATCTCGGGGATCGGTGCATTAGTCGTTATCTACTAAATTTATTATTTATCTAAAGCACGTGAGGCGTTACACAATTTCTATGTGTATCTTATGATGTTTATGGGAGCGATGCTAGGGGTCGTCCTTTCTGACAACATGATTGTCCTTTACTTGTTCTGGGAACTTACGAGTATTTCGTCATTCTTACTCATTGCATATTGGTATCAAAGAAAGCAATCAAGGTTCGGTGCACAAAAGGCGATGTTGATCACTGTACTTGGTGGTTTTGCAATGCTTGCGTCCATTATTATGATTCACAATATCACTGGGACATTCAGCATTCGAGAAGTCATCGCTCAAAGTGATTTGCTCGTACAACACGACTTATTCTTGCCTGCAATGTTGCTTCTATTGCTTGGAGCATTTACGAAGTCTGCACAATTTCCGTTTCACATTTGGTTGCCAGATGCGATGGAAGCACCAACACCAATTAGTGCTTACTTGCACTCTGCAACGATGGTTAAAGCAGGGATTTATCTTGTTGCACGGTTTACACCTGCGTTTGGTGGGACGCCAGAATGGTTCTGGATCGTCACTTTTGTCGGTCTATTCACCCTAATCTGGGGATCACTTAATGCTGTTAAGCAACGCGACTTAAAAGCATTACTTGCTTTCTCAACGATAAGTCAACTTGGTTTAATTATGTCATTGCTCGGTATGGGGTCAGCTGCACTTTACTTCAATCCGGGTGATCAAGGTGTACAGTTACACGCGTATGCCGTACTTGCAGCTGTGTTTCACCTGATTAACCATTCAACGTTTAAAGGTAGCTTGTTTATGGTTGTCGGGATTGTTGACCATGAGACAGGAACGCGTGATATGCGTAAGCTCGGTGGCTTATGACCATAATGCCGGTATCATTTACACTAGCTGTAATCGGAAGCTTATCAATGGCCGGACTACCGCCATTTAATGGATTTATTAGTAAGGAAATGTTCTTTACCGGAACGTTAAATGCTGCGAACTTAGATATCTTCAATATGGCAACATATGGTGCCATCATTCCAATAGTTGCTTGGATTGCAAGCGTATTTACGTTTATTTACAGCATTATTCTCGTCTATAAGACGTTTCTTGGGAAATACCAGCCAGAGCGCCTTGAGAAGAAAGCGCACGAAGCACCACTTGGAATGCTTATACCGCCTTCAATTTTAGGATTTCTCGTTTTGGCGATCTTCTTCTTCCCGAATGTCATTGGTGACTATGCGTTAAAGCCGATGGTCGCATCAATCATTCCATCAGCAGCTGGGGTCTTTGATGATTATACAATTTCGTGGTGGCATGGATTTGTACCAGAGTTATTTATGACGATGGCAGTTGTTGCATTAGGTTTAATCCTCTTTGCGACGTTAAACCGCTGGATCGGGCTTTATAACCATATGCCGCAATGGATGCACTTGAACAATTGGTTCAAGCATGGTCTTAGTGGAATGGAACGCGGCTCACATAAAGTGATTGATTGGCACATGACGGGTTATATTCGCGATTATCTGATGTACATCTTTATTACGATTATCTTAATCGTTGGTGGAAGTTACTTCATGTTGACGGATTTCACACTGTACACAGACAACTTAGCGTCCATTAACTTGTTTGAAATTGTACTAGCTCGTCTTGCTTGGGTCGACAGTATTAGTGATGGCGACGCGTTCAAGATTGACAGCTGTTGTGTCTGTCGGGGTGTTAGGTTATGTTGTCGCGTTGTTCTTCATCATTCTACGTGCACCAGACTTAGCTTTGACGCAGCTCGCGATTGAGACGGTATCTGTTGCACTTTACTTGTTATGCTTCTATCACTTACCGAAACTGAAAAGTCGTAGTGAAGAAGAGGGCGAGAAGTTCAAAGTGAGCAATTTTATTGTCGCACTTGGCGTTGGTTCACTCGTTACATTACTTGCACTAAGTGTAAATGGATACAACTTGTTTGAACCGATCTCTACCTACTATGGTGATAGTTATGATCTTGCTGGTGCAGCGAATATGGTTAACGCAATTCTCGCTGACTTTCGTGGGTTTGACACGTTCCTTGAAATTGTCGTTGTCGCCATTGCAGGTCTTGGAGTGTATGCACTCGTGCGATTACGATTAGAGAAAAGGAGGGGAACGGATGAAAGTCAATGATGTAATCTTGCAGACGGTAACGAAGATTGTTGTTTTCATCATCTTCACGTTCGCCTTTTACCTCTTCTTTGCAGGGCATCACGATACAGGCGGAGGGTTTATAGGAGGCTTATGGCTGCATCAGCTCGTCCTCCTCTACTTGTCTTATGATATTGATACGATTTCTAAAGCAATCCCGATTAACTATCGCACATTAATAGGAGTTGGGGTTTCTGTATCAATGCTTACCGGGTTAGGGTCGATATTACTCGGCTTCCCTTTCCTCAGTCATACGTTTGAGTACGTTGACTTCCCGTTTTTTGGGAGATTGAGCTTGCCACATCTGTACTCTTTGAGTTTGGTGTGTTGTTTACAGTTGTTGGTGGGACACTCACAATCATTTTAAGTATTAGTGAGGATGTATAACTATGGAAATACTAATGTCTATTCTAATAGGTGTCCTCGTAACTGCTGGTACGTATTTGGTCATGTCAAGAAGCTTACTCAGAATTATTTTAGGAACGGCAGTCATCGGTCACGGAGCATTATTACTACTGCTTACGACCGCTGGTCTAAAAGAAGGAGCGCCGCCAATTACAAACATTGAAGCGCTCGTCTACGCCGATCCTCTTCCGCAAGCGTTGATCTTAACTGCAATCGTGATTAACTTTGCAACGACAGGTTTCTTCTTGGTACTTGCGTATCGAGCGTATAAAGAACTAGGAACAGACGATATGGATAAACTAAGGGGTATTGACGATGAATAATATCATTATTTTATTATTGCTAATTCCACTCCTTACGGGCGTCCTACTTATCTTCCTTAGAAATCGCATCTCTGCCCAGCGTTGGTTAAGCATTCTTTCTTTGTTGGCTGTAGGGGTCGTCGCAGCGATTATCATTCAACGTGTCTTGAATGAAGGCACGATGACGTTAAATCTAGGGGCTGGGAGCCGCCTTACGGGATTGTCCTTGTTGCTGACATGTTCGCAATGTTACTCGTGTTTACAACAGTTATAGTTGGGATTTGTTGTTTGTTATACGGGTTTCGTACAATTGGAGAAGAGCGTGAACGGTATTATTTCTATACGTTCATCCAATTTTTACTTGTCGGTGTTATGGGATCATTTTTAACAGGAGATTTATTTAACCTGTTCGTATTCTTCGAAGTGATGTTGCTATCTTCGTACGTGTTAATCGCTCTTGGAGGTAAGAAAGTTCAGCTTCGTGAATCGATTAAATATGTACTCGTGAATATCGTGTCTTCAATGATGTTCCTTATTGCGATTGCGTATTTATACGGAATGCTAGGAACGTTGAATTTTGCACATATGGCGATTCGTGTATCAGAGGCAGGACAGGATGGTCTACTAACGACGGTTGCGATCTTTCTAATGCTCGTATTTGCGTTAAAGGCTGCCTTACTGATGTACTTCTGGTTACCAGGTTCATACGGTGCACCACCGATGGCCGTTGCGGCATTGTTTGCAGCGCTTCTAACAAAAGTCGGGATTTATTCGATTTTCCGTATGTTTTCTGTTGTATTTCCACATCAACCGGAGATTACGCATCAGTTGCTCGCTTGGCTCGGGATATTGACGATGATTATTGGAGCGATTGGGGCAGTTGCACACTGGAGTCTCAGAAAAATACTGGCATACAATGTTGTCGTCGCAGTAGGATTTATGATTGCCGGTTTTGCAGTCTTTACGACGACAGCGATCGCAGGCTCGGTATTCTACTTGATTCATGATATGTTCGTTAAAGCGCTCCTGTTTATACTCGGTGGAATTATGATTGGGTTGACGGGTACAGATAAGCTGCGTGAAATGAGTGGGATGATTCGAACCACGCTTCACTCGGTTGGATGTTCTTTATTGCAGCACTTGCCTTGCAGGGGTACCACCGCTAAGTGGCTTCATCGGAAAGCTTCTCGTTTTACAAGGGGCGATTGGTGAAGGGTTCTATATCATTGCTGCTGTAGGTTTAATTACGAGCCTTATGGTTCTTTACTCCGTCATCAAAATCTTTATTAATGGATTTTGGGGTGAGAATCAACTGACCGTTGAAGATGAAAAGATGTCAACGAAAGGAACGCTTCTTCCGAGTGCAATTCTTACAGTCATTGTAATCGGAATGGGGCTTGGAGCGGAGTTTGTGAACGTCTATATTATGGAAGCTGCTGAAGTCATTAACAATCCTTCCTTGTATATCGACGCAGTTATGCCTAACGGGGAATAAGAGAGGTGAGAGCATGCCCGTACAAATACTATTAAATTTATTTATCGCAGCGCTTTGGATGTTTTTGCAAGATGATTGGAGTATAAGTACGTTTACACTAGGTTATTTGCTCGGCCTCTTACTCATCTGGATGACACGTAGGTTCTTTAATGAACCGTTCTACCTGAGAAGGATTTGGGCGCTCATTGCGTTGTTAGTGTTATTTATCCGTGAGTTAATTTCTTCGAGCATCTTAATTACTAGACAAATCTTGCGTCCGAAACTAAATATCACTCCAGGGATTTTTACATTAGAGACGACACTAGAAACCGATTTAGAGATTACAGTGTTAGCGTTACTTTTGATGCTTACACCTGGTTCAGTCGTTATAGAAGTTTCTGAAGATGGTAAGACTTTTTATATGCATGCCATGGACATTCCAGATTCAAGTGACATGGCGTTACGTTCGAAAGATAAGTTTGAAAAAGCGATTATGGGGGTTACAAGATAATGTTTGATCTTATTTTATTGATCTCGTTGTTGTTAATCTCCTTCGCCATCTTGGTTGCTTTGTATAGAGTATATAAAGGGCCATCAATGCCAGATCGAATTATTGCTCTTGATTCAATCGGGATTAACTTAATTGCCTTGATTGCAGTGTTCTCTATTTATATGAGATCCACAGCATACCTTGAGGCAATCCTTATACTCGGTATACTCGCCTTTATCGGAACGATAGCATTTTCGAAGTTTATTGAGAGGGGTGTAGCAATTGAACGAAAGCATGATTGAAATCATTGTTGCCATTCTAGTGCTTATAGGTGTTGCATTAGCGCTAATTAGCGCTTTTGGTTTAATCCGCTTACCAGATGTGTACACCCGTTCACATGCAGCGACAAAAAGTGCTACTCTCGGTGTTCTCGTAACGATCATTGGGGCATTTCTCTTCTTTGGATTATCCGAAGGGGTATATAGTGTACGGTTAATCTTAGGAATTATTTTCGTGTTCCTTACTGCGCCTGTTGCAGGACATCTCATATGTCGAGCGGCTTATCGTTCAGGTGTATCATTATCAAAAGAAAGTGTCCAAGATGATCTTGAACCAATTCTTGGTAATGAAGAAGAGCGTCGTGCAAAAAATAAAGAACGACACCATCGTTCATCTTAGTAAGGATTTTAGACCCACATTCAATGCATAGAATGTGGGTCTTTCTTATAGAATTGTAAGTTTTACTTAGTATTATTGTTAAACTTCCTGCATGACTCTTGCCGCATTTGCTCAGTTTGCTACGATGAAAGTAATTCTATAGGAGGTGGTAACATGAAGAAGTTCTGGTTAGCAGCTTTGCTTACAGTGCCGATGCTAAGCATTCCACAGCTTGCTGAAGGTTCAGAAGTAAAACGAGGGGATTTCCTCAAAAAAATGATGGACGAAATGGACATTGAAGTCGAGCATTATGACACATCAACGCTCGCTTTTGAAGACGTAAGTGAAGAATATGCACCGTACGTAACTGCAGCAGTGGAACTTGGAATTACAACTGGACGTACGGACACTCGATTTGGTACAGAAGATCCTGTAACGAGGGCACATGCATCGTTATTTATGACTCGTGCCATGAACTTAGAAGCAGATGATTTATCAACGCTTTTGCAATTTGAAGATGTTTCTGAGGCGAGCTTTGCGAGTGAGGCACTAGCGACTGTGGCACAGTATGGCATTATGACTGGTTATACTAATGGTTACATGCGACCGAATCAAAACATTGCTCCTCATCAAGTGGATGCGATTCTAGAACGGCAAGACAACTACTTTACGAAACGCTCAATCGTACATACAAATGATATGCACGGAAGAGTAATGCAAAACGATGATGAAGGTGTCATGGGTCTTGCAAAAGTACATACAATCTATGATCTCATTAAACAGCAAAGCGAAGACGTGCTCCTCGTGGATGGTGGGGATACTTTCCATGGTACAAATCATGTGCATTATACAGAAGGACAAGCGATGGTCGAGCTTATGAACCATATTGGCTATGATGCGATGGCTGCAGGAAATCATGAATTTAATTATGGGTATAATCGATTACTAGAATTAAGTGATCTAGCAGATTTTCCGATCCTTGCGAGCAATGTGATCGTCGATGAAACTGGGGAGCCATTAGTTGAGCGTTATTCAATTGCAAAACTCGGTGACAAAAAAATCGGCTTTGTTGGGATTACAACAGAGGATACACCAATTCGAACACACCCGAGTAATGTTGAAGGAATTACATTCTATAATGATGTAGAAATTGCCAAGCGTGAAGTCGAGGCTATAGAAGACAAAGTAGATCATGTCGTTTTGTTAACACACTCAGGTCATTCGGTAGACCAAACTGTAGCAGAAGAAGTTGAAGGTGTCGATTTAATCATCGGTGGACATAGTCATACAGCGGTTGAGCGACCGTTTTATCAAGATCAAACATTTATTGCACAAGCCCACGAACATACAAAAGCAGTCGGTGTTGTTAACTTCTACTATTATGAAGACGAGCTTGCATCGATGAATGGTCAATTAATTCGCGACGTGAATGAGCGTTTTGAACCGCATCCAGAAACAGAAGCGCTCGTACAACAGTATGTAACCGAAGTTGATGAAGCATTAAGTGAAGTTATCGGGTCCATTGATACACGACTGGAAGGGGATCGAGAGGTTGTTCGGCGTGAGGAATCGAATTTAGGTAACTTAATTACAGACGCGATGCGTCAACGAACAGATGCTGATGTAGCCATTATGAACGGCGGGGGAATTCGAGAGAGTATTGAAGCAGGTGACGTGACGATCCATGATGTGATGAATGCTTTTCCTTTTATTAATCTCGTTGAAGCTCAAGAGATGACAGGAGATGTAATCGTTGAGGCGCTAGAGGAATCACTAAGTGTTTATCCTGAAGCGAATGGTGGATTTTTACACGTTTCAGGAATGAACGTACAATACGACCCGGACGAAGATCCTTATGAGCGTGTGACATCGGTTGAAATTAATGGCGAGTCGATCGACACGACAGAGACGTATCTCGTTGGAACGAACGATTTCCTAGCAGCAGGTGGAGATGGGTATTCAATGTTTGAAGATCAAGAAATTGTCTTATCAACGGGTGAGTTGTTAAGTGAAATTCTCATTGATTACATTCGCTCTGGAGAAGAAATCCCTGATGTTGAAGGAAGAATTGTCCAACAATAACCTAAAAAACGATGAGGAGCGTCCTCATCGTTTTTTTTAGATCGTTTTGTTTCGACTAGCCAACAGACCTACTAATAGCAAGACAATCGTAAGAATTAGGCAAAGCATGTAGGTGAGTTCTGGTAGCTGAATTGATTGCAACAAAAGCCCAAATCCAATCGGACCAATCGTTGCAAACAAATAACCGACCGCTTGCGACATGCCAGAAAGAGAAGCTGCATCTTGGGCGGTTTTTGTTCGCAGTGATAAAAGTAGAAATGATAAACTAACTGCGCCTCCTTGAGCTACACCTACGAATGCGATAAAAAGTCCAGTCGCAAATAAAGAACCGTTAAAGAAAGTAAGGCCAAGAAAGCCAGTAGCATAGAGTACACCCAAAGTGAGCACGATCTTTCGTTGATCGTAAAGACGTGCACCGATAAGTGGAACGATAAACGTTGCAGGGATCCCAAAGATTTGCATCCAAGCTAAAAAGAAACCGGCTTCTGTAGCATCAAATCCGTTTAGCATTAATAATTCGGGTAACCACGTAATTAAGCTATAGAAAAGAATCGATTGTAAACCCATAAATGCGGTCACTTGCCAAGCAAGTTTTGAGTGCCAAAGCTTTGTCGCGGTAGGCACAGTTTTTATGTGGTCTTTCGTTTTGTATTTCAATTGTGGGAGCCAAAGGATTAATGCCAAAAAAGCAGGAGCAATCCAAATAAATAAACTTAAATTCCATCCTAGCCCGATGTTTAGCGCAAGTGGAACACTTACCCCTGAAGCAATCGTTGCAAACACTGCCATAGAAGTCATATACAAGCTCGTGAATAATCCGATCCTTAATGGAAATGTCTTTTTTACAAAACCAGGAATTAAAACATTACATAATGCAATTCCAATACCGACCAATATGGTACCAATAAAAAGAAGTGCATTTACCGGCATGAAACGAACGACCATTCCTAAAATTAAGAGGATAAGTCCGATAAAGATCATGCGCTCAAGCCCAAACGATCTTGAGAGCTTTGGGGCAAAAAGAGATAAAAGTGAAAACGAAAGTAAAGGCAGCGCAGTCATGAAACTAATTTGGACATGTGATAAGTGAAGGTCATCTCGAATCATCGTAAGTAAGGCCTACACTCGTAATGGCAGGTCGTAAATTAAGTGCAACGATCAAGATTGCAATGACTGCCAAAACATAAGGAGTGCGTTTGGTTGGTGTTGTATTAAGCATATTATCCTCATCATGTTTTTCCTCATTGTAACATGAAACCGCCTACTCAAACGTAGAGTAGGCGGTCTTGATTAGAAGGTCTTATTAAACCAATTAATGGCTTCGCTTAATTCGGATTGAGTGAGCTGATGCCCACCGTTTTCCCAATGTAAGGTCACATCCGACCCGGCTTCTTTTAGCAATTCGTTTAGTTCTTCTGTCTCCTCGGGACGACAAATTGGATCTTGTTTTCCAGCGCCGATAAAGATCGGTGTATCGTTAAGTGAGGGAAGTGTAACGCCTCTTCTCGGTACCATCGGATGATGAAGGCTAGCTCCTTTTAGTGAGTTCTCATAATGGAACAATAAACTCGCTGCAATATTGGCTCCATTTGAATATCCGACAGCGACGATGTTGGAGCGATTGAAGTTGTGTTCTGAAGCGGCTTGATCAAGAAATTCATGCAGCTCCTTCGTACGGAAGACCAAATCTTCTTCATCAAATACACCTTCTCGTAGGCGACGAAAAAATCGGGGCATCCCATTTTCTGACACGTTTCCACGAACGCTTAATACCGACGAGTCAGGTGCAATCATTTTCGCTAACGGAAGCAGATCGTTTTCGTCGCCACCCGTACCGTGTAAGAGTAGTAAAACAGGCGCTTGTTCGTTAGAGCCTTTTTGAAAGATGTGTTGCATTGGTATCGCTCCTTTAACTGGAATTGTTGTTAGTGTGCTCATTCAAAACCATCATGATGAGTTTAATCTGATGATGAATCACTTTTATGAAGGCGTGTGAGTAAACGTAATAACTCTTTTTGTTCATCGGTTGATAAGCTTGCAAATTGGTTCATTTGAAACTCTTCTTGCATAGGTACAACCTGCTGATACAACGCTAATCCTTCTTTTGTTAGCGATAAATATTTTGTTTTCCATTCTTGTTTGCGAGTGATCAGCTCACGGGTCTCCATCTTCTTAACAAGATGTGTAATGTTGCCTTTCGTGACAATAAGCTTCTCTGCTAAGTCTTGTTGTGTAATGGGCTGATGAGCACCGACTTGCACGAGTAAATCGAATTGAGCAGTGGAAAGGTCATAATCATCTAAGTTCTTGTTCGTTTGACGGATGTTGTGATTGTAAAAGCGTGCGAGCCGAAACCATAGCAATAACGCAAGGCGGCGATCTGTCTGCTCCATACACATGTCTCCTTCAATAGTTATCAGTATAATCATAAACTGATTGCCACACACATTCAAGATTTTTGCATGGTACGATGAGTTAGACTCGTTTTATAGTTATACGTGATGTATGATTTACGACCATTTCGGGTACAGGATGAATAAGAAATTATTGTTGGAGGGATGATCTTGAATCGAAGTACGCTAGGCAAGTCAGAAATTGAACTTAGTGAGATTTCATTAGGCACTATGAGTTTACCTAACGATTCTATACAGTCAAAACGAATTATTGAAACAGCTATTGAAAAAGGAATCAATTATTATGATACCGCTGATCTCTATTCTTATGGGGAGAATGAGCGTATGGTTGGAGAATTAATTAAAGAAAGAAGAAGTGACTTAGTCCTTGGAACAAAAGGTGGGAATCACTTTAAGGAAGAAAAAGATGGGTGGTTTTGGGATCCGTCAAAAGCTACCTAAAAGAAGCTTGCAAAAATAGTTTAAAGCGTTTAGGGACAGACTACATTGATTTGTATCAACTTCATGGTGGAACAATCGATGACCCGATCGATGAATCCATTGAAGCATTGCAAGAATTAAAGCAAGAAGGGTACATCCGAGAATTTGGAATTTCTTCAATACGACCAAATGTTATTCGAGAGTACCTTCATTCGGGGATGGCGAGTGTGATGATGCAATATAGTTTGCTTGACCGAAGACCAGAAGAGGAACTTTTAGAGTTACTTCACCAGAACGGTATTGGTGTTCTCGTAAGAGGCGCAGTTGCAAAAGGGTTGTTAACAGACCGAGTGGAAGAGAAAGTCAGTGAAGACGGATTTCTAGGTCATAGTAAGGAACGCATTCTATTTGCGACCGATGCTCTACGTGCCATTAGTGATGTAGCAACACCATCACAAGAAGCGATTCGATATGTACTCCGTCACCCTGCGGTCACTTCAGTCGTAGCTGGTGCAAGCACTGCAGAACAAGTGCTAGAAAACAGTGTTACATCAGAACTAGGCCCCCTCTCGGATGAAAATTATGATAAATTAAAGAAAAGTGCTGAAATGATTTATTATGAACAGCACCGTTAATGTTGAGGAGTGAAACAATGGAACGATGGTTAAATGAACTAGAACCGAAACTGATTACGTGGAGGCGACATTTTCATAAATATCCTGAAGTCGGTTGGACTGAATATGTTACGACAGCAAAGATTGTAGAAGAGCTTGAACGTCTAGGATTTACGTTATATATAGGAAAAGATGCCGTAGATTCTTCTTCTAGAAGTGGCGTTCCAAATGTTGAACAATTAGAAGAAGCTGAGTTGCGTGCAAAAGAACATAACGTTCCTAAAGCACTCATTGAGAAAATGAGCGGGGGGCATACGGGTGTCGTTGCACGCTTGGATACCGGAAGAAAAGGACCACATACTGCTTTACGATTTGATATTGACGCTTTGCCAATTTTTGAAGCCGCAGAAGACCATTTACCAAACGCAGAAGGTTTCCAGTCGCTTCATGATGGCCTTATGCATGCATGTGGACACGATGGACATACGAGTATTGGCTTAGGTGTTGCGCATTATTTGTATCGTCATCAAGATGAGTTATCTGGAGAGTTTACGCTATTATTCCAACCTGCTGAAGAAGGCAGCCGAGGTGCGAAGGCGATGGTTGAGAAAGGCTGGTTATCGAATGTGGATCACTTCCTTTCAGGACATATCGGGATCTCAGATGAGGAAGTCGGATTAGTTGCTGCCACTTCTGAAGGATTTTTAGCGACGACGAAATTCGATATTACCTTTAAAGGCAAAGCGTCTCATGCAGGCGCAAAACCTGAAGAGGGAAAGAATGCATTACTTTCTGCCGCTAATTTCTCACAACATGCCTATGCAATTCCAAGGCATAGTGCTGGAGATACTCGGGTCAATATTGGCACATTGGAAGCGGGGTCAGGTCGTAACGTGACGGCAGACTATGCGTTTTTACGTGGTGAATCTCGTGGGGAAACAGAAGAGTTAGATCGCTATATGTATGAACAAATTAAGCAAATCGCACAAGCTTCAGCAGATCTTTATGGAACGACTGTTGAGATTGAAGAAGTTGGACAAGGCACAACTGCCGAGTGCGATTACGTATGGATTGACCGCTTAGAAGATGTTGCAAAAAAGTACAATACAATCAATAAAGTACTTCCTAAACTTTCGATAGGTGCTTCTGAAGATGTGACTCATATGATGCGAGCAGTGAAAGAAGACGGTGGTGAAGTGACGTATATGATTTTCGGCACACCACTTAAAGAAGGACATCATCATCCCCAGTTTGATTATGATGAAAACGTATTACGAGTAGGGGTTTTGGCTGTAACCGGATTACTTGAAGGGTTGCATTGTAAAGATTGAGTAACGACGTGAGCAAAGTATTGTTTGATCTGACAAATTTATGCTAAGATATGTAAGCAATCTATGCGATTTTCGAGGAGGAAACAAGGTTATGAAGAAATTCTTAATTATGATGGCTGGTTCTGCTATGCTACTTGCTGCATGTGGTGGCGGGGACGACGCTGGTGAAGAAGGCGAAGAAACAGCTGGCGGTACATACGATGCAGAAGCAGCTGCGAGCCTATATGAATCAAACTGCTTATCTTGCCATGGAGACAATGGTTCAGGTGCATCAGGTCCTGAAATCGCTGGTATGGATGTTGAGTCTGTACTTGCAGCGATCGAAGAAGGTCCTGGAGGAATGCCAGCTGATATCGTGACTGGTGAAGAAGCAGAGAACGTAGCTCAATACGTTTCAGAACAATAATGCACGTAACCTTCTATTTAAGATAGAAGGTTTTTTATTTGGAAAAAATGATGTACAGAAATAGTATTCTGACAGAAAATGGGTACGCTAGGGAGAAGGAGGTGATGGACATGAGTCCATTTAATGTTGGGATTCCTAGTTTGATTTTAATTTTGTTGCTTGCCATCTTGATTTTTGGACCCAAGAAACTGCCGGAGATTGGTGGCGCATTTGGGAAGACGATTACCGAGTTTAAACGGTCAACGAGTCAACTCATGGATGATGAACCATCTTCTACACCGGCACAACCGACTAAAATTGAATCGAACCCTACAGATGATTCTAAAGCTTAATCGGTGGCTACGATCATAATGTGGACAAAAAGGTGAGTAGGCAACAAGCCTGTGCTCGCCTTTTTGCGTCAAGGTGAAGCTTTCTTCTTATCTTCTACACATTGGTAGGGGTACTTCTGTCACGGTCTAAAAAATCTTGTATTCAAATTTTCTATATATATTGACAATTAAAATGAGAAGTCGTAACCTAATGAATAATCACCACCTCACATTTAGTCGTTTTTACTGTTTCGTATCGAAACAGTATTCTTTTTATCCATTAAACCGACTATTCAAGTGAGTATTATATGGATAGGGGTGCCTGACATGACCATACAAAGAAAAAGAATGTACCTGAATGCGTTTGATATGAACTGTGCAAGCCATCAATCCCCTGGATTATGGGCTCACCCAGATGATCAAAAAGCAGAATCTTATAAGACGGCTGACTATTGGATTGAGCTAGCGAAAACGTTAGAGCGTGGATTCTTTGATGGGATTTTCTTAGCTGACGTCTTGGGCACGTACGATGTGTATAAAGGATCTAGGGATACAGCGATTGCTCATGGGGTACAAGCACCTGTTAACGATCCGAGTTATCTTGTACCTCTTATGGCTTCAGCCACGAAGCACTTAGGGTTTGGGTTGACTGTTTCAACAACTCACGAGAATCCGTATATCTTTGCGAGGCGCATGTCTACGCTTGATCATTTAACAAACGGGAGAATTGGTTGGAATATCGTGACAAGTTACTTAGAAAGTGCATCAAGAAACATTGGATTAAAGCAAGTGAAGCATGACGAACGTTATGAAATTGCTGAAGAATATTTAGAGGTTGTATACAAGCTATGGGAAGGTAGTTGGGAAGACGATGCTGTGAAGAACGATAAAGAAAATCAAAGATTTGCAGATCCTAGCAAAGTTCATGACATTAATCATTACGGGAAACATTATGAAGTACCGGGAGCCCACTTATGTGAGCCATCACCACAACGCACCCCAGTACTGTTTCAAGCTGGCGCATCAAAACGAGGGAAGCAATTTGCATCAAAACACGCCGAGTTAGTATTTATTAGTGTACCGGAAAATTATCTAGCGAAGCGTTATGTTGATGAGCTGAATGAGGAACTAAACCTTGCAGGAAGAGATCGTAGTGAAGTAAAAGTCCTTTCCTTATTGACGCCAATCATCGGCAAAACGAAAGAAGAAGCCGAAGCAAAACGTGAGGCATATAGACACTTTGTCAGTCATGAAGGAAGTCTTGCACTTATTGGTGGCTGGACCGGTATTGATTTTAGTGGATATGAGAAAGAAGATAAAGTGGAATACATTGAAAATGAAGCGATGCGCTCTTCCATTGCAAGCTTTACGAATCAAAATGCCTCCGAGTGGACAGTAGGGGAATTTTCGGAGTTTGTCAGTATTGGTGGTCGTGGGAAAGTGATCGTAGGTACAGCAGAAGAAGTGGCAGATCAAATGCAAGAATGGATGGAGACGACGGGTGTGGACGGTTCAACATCACCTATAGTGTTTCACCTGGCACATTTGAAGAATTCGTTGAGGATGTTGTTCCGATATTGCAAGAGCGTGGGCTTGTGAGAACGTCTTACGAAGAAGGAACGTATCGAAACAACCTCTTCGGTTATGATCAACTTCCTGAGCACCACGTTGGGCGTACGTACCGGCAGTTAGGTGTAGAGATTAAACAATGATGGAGCAAGTGACGTTAATCGACCTCGTCTTTGATTTTGGTTTGCTATCGTTGTTACTACTAATCGGTGTATGGCTAAGATCGAAAGTGGAAATTTTGCAAAAGATGTTTTTACCAGCTGGACTCATTGCGGGGGCGCTTGCACTTGCATTCGGACCAAACGGATTTGGGATTTTGCCGTTTTCTGATGCGATTGCAAGCTATCCTGCGATTTTCTTAGCACTCGTGTTTGCAGCGATTCCACTTGGAGCAGCCAAAGTATCATTCAAAAAAGCTTCCAAGCGTATTCGCAACATGTGGATCTACTGTGCTTTTACGTTCTTAGCGGTATATGGAGTGGGTCTATTGTTTGCTGACGTTCTATTGCGACCGCTGTTCTCAACACCTGAAGGATTTGGATTTATGCTCGGTGTCGGGTTTATTGGTGGTCATGGAGGTGCAGCTGCGCTAGGACACTCCTTCCAAGAACTTGGTTGGGCAGATGCGACGTCATTAGGTTATGCATCAGCAACTGTCGGCATGTTAGTTGCGATTATAGGTGGCATGATGATTATTAAGCGAGGGACAGAGCAGCGTCACGGTACGTTTGTGACAGATTATAAAAGCTTGCCAAATGAATTGCGAACGGGACTGATTGAACGGGACAACCGTAAATCACTAGGAGAAATTACATTTTCCCCGAATTCGGTTGATCCATTGCTCGTTCACATTGCTTTTTTAGGTGGCATTTTACTCATTTCTTATGTTCTTCAACAGTTCGTCACGGTTATATTCCCGACGGTTTCGATTCAACTGTTTATTTTCACACTACTCGTCGGTTTGCTCGTCCAAGTATTTCTACGTAAATCGAACGCAGACCAGTATGTCGATAAACGAACCGTTGATCGAATTAGTGGAACGTGTGCAGATTTAATTGTCATCTTCGGTATTGCTTCCATTAACTTAGCTGTCGTAGGTGCTTATGCAATTCCGCTCGCAATTTTATTGATATTCGGCATTGCATTTATGTACTTTTGTTACCGGTTGTTAGCACCTCGTGCCTTTGAGGATCATTGGTTTGAGAATGCGGTGTTCAATTGGGGTTGGACGACGGGAACGACAGGTCTTGGCATTACGTTGCTACGAATTGTTGACCCTGAAGTGAAGACGACAACATTACAAGATTACGGGATTGCTTATCTTGGAATCATTCCGTTTGAGATTCTAACGATTGCCATTGCTCCAGTGTTTATCGTCATGGGATATGGCTGGGTGTACATTATTGGCGCTTTAGCTTTAGTTCGGTGCTTATGTTTATGGCATTTTCAAAGGGATGGTTTTACAGAGAATCAAAGCAGCCCATTCTATCAAAAGGATAAAAAACCCGAACCGCAACGTTGGCGGTTCGGGTTTTTTATTAGTTTTGGTACAACGGAACAAATCGTTCTTCCATTACTTTCAAGTAAGCGGAGAGATCGTCTTGTTTACATAATGCTTGTGGAGAGAACGGTCCATCTATGCTGTAGGCGTTGTTTTGTAGCCAAGACTGCACATCTTCATTCTGCCAGCTCTTCGTCTCTTGGCTTAGTTTTTGGTACATGCTTGCTGCATTCATATAGCTAAGTAGCTCAAAACCTGGTGCCCCGAAGCTGCCAGTAGCAAAGTTGTCTTCTTGTAAGATGCCGCCTAAGTCATGAGGGGTCAACAAGCTTAAATGTTCCCCAGACTTTTCAGCCCAAATGTTCTGCAATTCCTTGGTCGCTACTTCACCGTTAATGACGGCTTTTTCAATTTCATAGCGCATGAGCAGGTGAAGTGGTTGCATAACTTCACTTGCTTCAGATTTAACAATTGTAAAATCAACCGCATTAATCGCTTCATAAAACTGTTCACAGGATACGTGATCTAACATCGGTGAGAGCTGTTTCTGGATGTCAGCATAATTCACCTGCCAGAAACCTTTGCTCTTTCCGAGGAATTTTTCGAATAACAAGCGATGAGCAAGTTTTGTTGATGGATCCGTTTCTCCTTGAAGAAGCGTTTCGTAGTTTTGTGAAAAGCTTGCTTCTCCTGCTTCACTAAACATTTTCGGGAATACATTTCTTAGTTCTGAAGCAGCAAAAGGAAAAGCAACTCGAACATCATCTGGTTGGATGGCGATGGTCATTGAAGTATGACCAGTATCCATTCGACCCGCTTCAAAATCAAACCCTAATCGCTCTAGTCCATTATGAAGAATCGACTGATGTGTTGACGCATCAACATCTTCATAAAGAAAACCAGTTTTGATTTTCTTATCAGAACTTTTGGCGTATTGCACGATCGGCGTTAATTCTTTTTTTATTCGTCCGAACCGTTGATCGAGTTTTGCCGTCGTTAATCCTTCTTGACGAAGTCCTAGAATAGCGTCATAGCGGTTCGATGTATATCCAAGTTCATCAGCAAGATCCATTTGCCAAATGACAAAGCGATCAAAGAGCGGTCGAAAGTGGGAGAAATCATTTTTTTGTCTTGCTTCTTGCCAAAGTGCAGGCGCTTTGGCCGCCATTTTTTCATAAGAAGTGTAGAGTTTTCTAGGGATTTTGTTAAGTCTTGTACTTTCTTTTTGCAAATAGCGAACAGTTGGACGCATTGCTTCTGGAATTTCTTCAATGGCGACTTCCTGAAGCATTGCTGCGTTGCTCTTATCAGTCATTAGCGTATGCGTACGCTCTGCAAGTTGGCTCATCACATTTGCACGTGTATGTAGCCCTTTTTTGGAACCGTGAGTATAATGATCCCATTTTAATAAAGAGGCACTATGTTCAAGAGTCATTAATTCACTGACGAGGTTGAGCAGTTGTTGATGCTCCATTTTTGTTGCGGTCATAAGTTGTAACATCCTTCCAATAGTTGAGTTCAATTCCAGTTTTTACGTAAATGAGGATAACTATTCCTCATTTCGTATGTCAATAAAGAGAGATGGGTAAGTTATGAGGAGACTGATTGAACGTTTGGAGGAATTGTACAATGTCTCAAACTGAATCACTAGAAAAACAACCAACGTTAGAACACATCACGGTGTTAAGAGGAGCAGTACTTCGCTCATTACTCGTGTATGCATTTATCTTTATTGTGTTGTTTTTCGCGTTGAGGTTTTATATGGATCTCTTGATTGGAGATCGAGAGCTTGTGATGCTTGGTCCATTAGATGCAATTAAATTGTACTTTACACTTGCTGGCGTACTAGGGTTAGGCTTTTCTGCACCTTATTTGGCTTTTGAAGCTTGGCGTTTTGTAAAGCCTGCCCTTAGCACAAAAGAAGCAAGTATCTTGTTCCAATACATACCGGCTATTTTTGTTTGTTTTATCATTGGGCTTTGCTTTGGTTTTTTTGTTATCCATCCGTTAGCATTTGCGTTCTTAACTGAACTTGGAGAACTCCATTTCGACATGATGATTACGGCTTCGGAATATTTCTCCTTTGTATTAATGGCTACACTTCCAGCGGGCTTTTTGTTTGAGCTTCCTTTAATTATTATGGCACTCACATCTTTTGGCTTGCTCAACCCATACTCACTAGGAAAAGTCCGAAAGTATGCTTACTTTGCTTTGCTATGTATTTCTGTACTCATTACGCCACCTGACTTTTTAACAGATATTCTTGTTGTGATTCCATTCATTTTACTATATGAACTCGGAATTGTCTTAGCAAAGGTCGTACACAAACGAAAAGCACACGTTGAGGCTGTATAGAGAAGGCGATCTTGTGGACAAAACAGAAAATGGCCCAGTTGTTCAACTTGTAAATGAACGACTGGGCCATTTCTTTATGCAGGAATTCGGTCTAATGACCGTGTAACTCAATCGCTCTTCTTTGGTTTTAACACAGTTGTGCCGATAATTCCTGCGATTAAAATGATGATTGACGGGACAGAGAATTGATCAAAAAGATCATCTCCAGGATATGATGGAAAGGCATCGAGCTGGGAGACTAGGCGAAATACGGTAAGAATAACGCCGATGCTTAATAGAACGTTAAAGAACTTATACATGATTATGCGCCTCGCTTTTTCTTATCTTTTTTTTGGAAAACGTACGTAGCAGAGACAATCGCATCGACGACGAGTATAATGCCCCAAATCATTGAAACGGAATGGAAGGTTTGATTATCGTACGGTGTTGCTTCGTAGCTCTCGCTACCTAACCAATCCAAATCAGTTAAATAATTTGCAGAGTCGTGAATGTCTAACCCACTTAATCCGAAGAACAGAACTTGTACACTTAGAAAGACAGCCACATGTGTTATCCATGTCACAAGGTAATGCTTTGCTTGTACAGTCGGGTCTTTTTGCCTTGCCATTACTTCGTAGTCTTTTGTTGTTAAGAGACGATCAGCATCAATCTTCTTTCGCATCCAACGGTCTAACCGTTTAAAATCGTGAAATCCAAATGTTAGTGCATAGAGTACGAACAAGGAAACGATGATTTGAAAAGCAGCAATTTCACCTGTACGTGCAAATACATACCATGCAAGTACAGCCTCAAATCCGGTTAATGCAATAAAAGCGATAATAAACCCTATTGATAATTGTGGTTTTTTTAGTTTGTATCGACTATATCCAAATAACAATAAGCATAAAAAACTGATGATTTCGATCGCGATAAAGATTTCCCACTGGTAATGAACCATGATGTCATTCATAACAACGCCCCTTTTTAGTTCAGTTGAGTTAAATAAAAGATAACATGTCGTGCGTGCATAAAGCATTTTAATTCGGTTGAATTAAAAAATGATATACTAAGTACATGCCAAAAATTGTAGACCACGAAAAACGAAAACAAATTATTGCAGAAACGACTTGGAAGTTGATTAGTAAGTACGGGATTCAGCATGCAACATCGAGGAATATTGCAAAAGAAGCGGGGTTATCACAGGGCGCTTTGCGGCACTATTTTTCGAAACAAGAAGGTCTGTACGTGTTCGCATTAAACCTCGTGAAAGAACGATTTATCTCACGATTAGAGAGGGTGAATGAAAAGGGATTAGCACCGGTTGAAAAAGCGGTTGCTTATTTACTAGAGTTTGTACCGACGAATGAAGAAACTCGACTTGAAATGGAAGTGTGGTTCGCATTTGTAGCTTATGGAAAGACGCAAGAAGACTTTGACCTAGATCATGTCGGACTTGAAAAAGGTGTAAAAGATGTGATTGTCTTTCTTCGAAAAGAAGGTTACGTAATGAATCACGATCCAACACTTGAAGAAGAAAGTTTATATGCCTTTATTAACGGAATGGCATTAAACTTGTATCTCGAACCAAGCAAAATCAATCGAGATCAAAGTAAAAAGATGATCACTCATTATGTTCAACGAATGATTCAGGCAAATTAGAAACGCACACTCTTTTAAAAAAAGAGTGTGCGTTTCTTCTTAGATTTTCAATTTAATTAAGATAATCCAGTTTTGCTCAGTTTCTCATAATAATTGCAAATCGCACGCAATCCTTGATCGAAGTTTTCTAAATGAAAATGCTCATTTGGAGCATGGAAGTTCTCTGACGGAAGACCAAAGCCCATAAGTACGATCGGTAAATCTAGGATTTCACTAAATGTCTCAGCAATTGGAAGGGAACCACCCATACGTGTGTATGCGGTTTTCTCTCCATATACTTCTTCTAGCGCTTCGCCTGCACGTTGAATAGCAGGATGGTCGTATGGCGTTACAAATGGTTTGCCTTTATCAAAAGGTGTAGTCGTAAATGTGATCCCTTTTGGCATATGTTTCTCTATATGGGCGTCCAAACGTTCAACAATGTCATCAGGATCTTGTCCTGGTACGAGGCGGCAACTAATTTTCGCGGAAGCTTCGGCTGGAAGAACGGTTTTAATTCCCTCGCCTTGGAATCCACCGAACATACCATTGATTTCAAGAGTAGGTCGAACCCATGTGCGTTCTAGGAACGAATAGCCTTCTTCCCCGAATAACTCTGGTACTTCTAACTCATCGATAAGAGCAGATTCATCGTAATTTAGCGCATCATACGCAGCTTTTTCTTCATCCGTTAGTGGGATCACGTTATCGTAAAAACCTTCCACAGTCACTCGACCTTTTTCATCGTGCATACTAGAAAGCAAAGAGGCTAGTGCATGTAGAGGGTTTTGTACTCCTCCACCGTAGAGACCAGAGTGAAGGTCACCCTTTGCGCCTTTAAGGTCAACTTGCAATCCAGCTAATCCTCGTAATCCATAACAAACGGTTGGCTTACCTTTTTCAATCATTGTCGTATCGGAAATGACAAGTACGTCTGCTTTTAGTTTTTCTTTATATTGCTCAACAAAGGCATCCAGGTTCGGACTTCCAATTTCCTCTTCGCCTTCAATCATGACTTTCACATTGATCGGAAGCTCGCCGTGCACAGCTTTGAGTGTTTCAAGAGCCTTGATGTGCATGAACGTTTGACCTTTATCATCGGTGGCACCACGAGCGTAGATTTTATTGTCACGGATGTCAGGCTCAAAAGGAGGTGTATCCCACAGTTCAATTGGGTCAACAGGTTGTACGTCATAGTGACCGTAAATTAACACGGTCGGCTTATCGTCGTGTTGAAGGTACTCACCGTAAACGACAGGATGCCCTTTCGTAGGCATAATTTCAACGTTCTCAAGTCCAATTGTTGTTAGTTGGTCTGCCGTCCATTGTGCCGTCTTTGCCATATCTTCTTTATGCTCAGATAACGCACTCACACTTGGAATGGATAACCAGTCACTTAACTCTTTTAAGTGTTGCTCGCGCTTTGCTGCTAATGTTTGTTCAATCGTAGTCATAATCGCCCTCCGTTATGAAAATAAGTCCTATCTTCTATTTTGCCACCAGATGAAACGAAGGGCAAATGTCTGATTGACTCAAACGTTCGTTCGCCTGTATGATTATGCTCATATAAGAGTGAAAAGGGAAGGATTTGTGTAATGAGGGCACTACAATTTATATTTATCTTCTTACTGACCATCGTGTTGACAGCTTGTGACAATGAGTTTAATCAATCGACTACCGAAGAAGCACAGTCAATGTCAGGTGCAGAAGTCGTCTTTTATGACGTCGGTCAAGGGGACAGTACGTTACTTCGAGATGAAGAAACAACGATTTTAATTGATACAGGCAGGCATGACGACCCGGCCGTTTTAGATTATTTAGAGGCTGATGAGGTGCAGAGTATTGATCTGCTCATCTTAACTCATCCTCACGCCGACCACATTGGGCAAGCGGATGTAATCTTAGAGAATTATCAAGTCGAAGAAGTGTGGATGAACGGTCAAGAACATACATCCGCAACGTATGAACGTGTGATTGATGCAGTTCTGGAAAGTGAAGCTGCGTACGAAGAACCAAGTCCTGGTGATGTGGCGACGATCGGTGGATTTGAATTTGAGGTCTTAAACCTTATGAGCTAACGAGTAACCTTAACGATGGATCACTTGCAATGCGTGTAACGTATGACGGGGTATCTGTTCTTTTCACAGGAGACGCTGAGCGTGAAGCAGAAGAGAACATGATGCAACAACCAGAGTTGTTAAATGCAGATGTTTTCCACGTCGGTCATCACGGCTCTAGTACGTCAAATGGTGAAGAGTTTTTGCGAGCAGTTGATCCTGAAGTAGCCATTTACTCAGCGGACGTTGATAGTGAATATGGTCACCCCCATGATGAAGTTGTAGAACGCTTTGAAGATTTGGGGATCGAGTTATTTGGAACGGCTGAACAAGGTGAAGTGTATGTGATCATTCAAGATGGCGAATGGGATTTATTCTCAGAACGGTGAAATGCAGGATTATTCCTGCATTTTTATTTGGGTTAGTAAATATGCTAAAATACATGCTTGTCTGAATAAAGAGAAAAAGCTACAATAGTCATGATCACTTTGTGGGAAAGTTACTAGGAGGGTTAAAAGTGAAAAAATTCAAAAAGCGTTTTGCTAGCGGGGTTGTAGCACTAACGATTGTTGGCGCACTAGCAGCATGTTCAAGCGATGAGTCAGTCGATGAAGACGCGGTAGAACCGGATACAGATGCTGGTGGAGAAGAAACAGACGATGATGTAGAAGGTGACACTAGTACTGCGACTGAAGGCGGGGACCTTCGACTTGCAATGATGAGTGATGCAGTAGACCTTGATCCGCACGGATCGAACGACACGAGCTCTTCTCACGTGCGAACGAACATTTACGAAAGATTAGTGAATCATGATGAGAATATGGATTTAATACCGGAGCTAGCAGAAAGCTTCGAGCAAGTTGATGAATTAACGTGGGAATTTGTTCTTAGGGAGGATGTTACGTTTACAGACGGTGAACCATTTAATGGTGAAGCAGTTAAGCGGACACTTGAACGAGTCATTGATCCTGATGTTGCTTCTCCAAAAGCTTTTATGTATGAAATGATCGAAAACATTGAAGTGATTGATGATTACACCGTTGAAATCACGACAGAGTATCCGTTTGCACCACTCGCTGCAAACCTTGCGCATGATGGTGGTGGAATGATTAGTCCAAAAGCAATCGAAGAAGAAGAAAATGGTGAGCGTAACTTGATCTTGAGCCTGTAGGTACAGGTCCGTTTCAATTAGAGGATTGGAATCAAGGTACGGAGATTCTATTAACGAGAAACGAAGATTATTGGGGTGACTTACCTGCAATTGATACGGCTTCGTATCTTGTTGTTCCAGAGCAACTCACTCGAATCGGTCAACTCGACACAGGTGAAGTGCACGTAGCCGAAAATATTGAACCAGTTAACATGAGTCAAATTGAAAATATGGAAGGAGCAGATGTTTCATCAGTAGAAAGTCTGCGCCTAGACTATATTGGATTTAACAATGAGTCTGAACCATTTGATGACGTGAATGTACGTGTGGCAGTTGCAAAGGCCATTGATAAATCTTCAATCGTAGAAGCAATTTATGAAGGGTACGGGTCTGAGGCAATAGGACCATTAAACCCACTCGTATTTGGCTATAGCGATGGATTAGAGCCCCTAGAATACAATCCAGAAGAAGCGCAAGAGTTGTTAGATGAAGCTGGACATGAAGATGGATTTGACGTATCAGTAATGGTGCGTGAAGAGAATGAATTAAGTGTTCAACTTGCAGAGATCATTCAAGATCAATTGAGCGAGTTCAATATTAATGTGACAATTGACCAACGTGAGTGGAGTTCTTTGCTCGACGCATCTGCAAATGGTGAGCATGACATGGTAATTTTAGGATGGACAACAGTAACGGGTGATGCAGATTACGGTATGTACTCTCTGTATCATACAGAAGAGCATGGGGCGTCTGGTAACCGAACGTTCTATAGCAATTCAGAGGTTGACGAGTTATTAGAAGCGGCTCGCTCTGAAGTAGACGAAGACGCTCGTGTTGAGTTGTATGCAGAAGCACAACAAATCATAATTAATGAAGCTCCAAAAATCTTCACCGTTCATGATGACTTCCGAATTGGTATTGCTGACAATGTGGAAGGCTTCCTCCAACTATCGAATGGCGTATTTGATATTTCTGGAGTAACGATTACTGAAGAAGAAGCAGGTTACTAAAAGTAACCGAGGTTTATCAACATATCTCTAAAAAAGCATTGCATGGAATATTCCCATGCAATGCTTTTTTGTTAATTAATCATCGATTTCTTGTTCAAGTAACGTTCCGTTTTCTGCATCGACCACTAGCTCATAACGAACGTTATCTGCTATAATTTCTACTTCGTACATAAATTTTCCATTTTCACGGTCGAGATCAAGATCTTTAATTGTTAAATCTTCACCGAATTGTTCAACGAGAATTGATTCTAATTCGGAACGAGGCATAAGATTGGCATCTTTGAACGCATCAGCTCCTTTTGTTGCAATGGAAGTGTCCATAGAATAGACGTCTCCGCTATTCGCGTCGATCACGATGTCCGTATCATCATCAATTGAGAGCATTTCAATATCGTATACATAGGATTGGCTTTTCATTTCGAGTTCAATTTGAGCGATGTCGGCTAAACCAGTTTGGTTACGGGCAATGTCTTCGGCTTCTTCTTGTGAGATGCTAACGTCTATTGTGTTTTCAGCTTCTAATAAATTTCCGTCAATGTTCAGAATGTCTCCAGTCGCTACGTCAATATCTACGTCGAAATCTTCTTGACCGCTATAAAGCTCAACTTCATAGACGGTTACGCCATCTTCAACATCACGATCAACCTTTTCAATTGTACCGCCGAGTAAATCAGTGGCAATTTGACTTGCTTGTTCTGTGCTGATTTCAGCACTTGGTGACGATGATTGACTTTCATCTTTACTTGAGTCACTCGAGTCATCTCCAACGTTAATAGCAGTTTGGCGGTCGACGGATGATTGATTATTTTCTAATGCTTGTCCTGTTGAGCATGCCGCAATGAGCAATGAACTAGCGAGGATGCTAAAAGCAAATGTTTGTTTTCTCATGGATCATCTCTCCTTTGAGGTTGTAATTATACAGTACCCAAAGGAGATGAAGATGACCTGAGTTGTTCATTAAAATTTGATGAGAATTCATTTACTGGTTTCGTGATAATACGTTTTCGGGTAAGAAGAAGCATTAGTATAAAACGGTTACGATTCTTGATCGGTTAATATACGTAGACCTTGATCCGTAATGGCGACAGTGTGTTCGAATTGAGCGGAATTAAGACCGTCAAGCGTGCGAGCGGACCATCCGTCTTCGTCAATGAAGAAAAGGGGAGTTCCCTCATTAATCATCGGTTCAACGGTAAGCACCATCCCAGGTGTAAGCTCCGTTCCTGTACCTGGTTGACCGACATGAGGATAGAACGGCTCTTCATGAATCTCACGACCGATCCCATGTGAAAGGAGGTCTTCGACGACCCCGTATCCAAATGATTCGGCACACGTTTGAATGGCGTATGCGATGTCGCCGGTATAATTACCGGGTTTCACTTGTTCTAACCCTTTTAATAAGCATTGCTTTGCTACATACACTAAGTGATTCGTTTGTGGCGTTGTACGACCAATACAGTACGTCCAAGCAGAATCACCTTTCCAGCCAGCGACATCGAAAACCGTATCAATCGTAACGATATCACCATCTTTTAAGGGTGTGTGATCGGGAAATCCATGCGCAATACAATCGTTGACAGAACTACACGTCGCATACGGATAATCTAAATAACCAATTTGGGCGCACCGGGCACCAGTCCGTTCTGCGAATGTTTTTACGAAATGTTCGACATCCATTGTCGTAACCCCAGGTTTTAAGAATTGTCCAAGCTCGCGGTGCATCTTCGCTACGAGTTGACTAGGGATGAGCATTTTATCAATTTCTTCAGAAGTTTTTATTGAAATCATCATTGTTCCTCCCTACACCGTTTTTGTATCGTATGTAAGTAAGTGAACAGATGCTCTTTGACTTTTATTTGCTCATAGGAAAGAAGAGTTGTGGAAAGAATAAGAAGAGCATTCAACTAGAAGAGAGGCAAAAAAATGAATCGATTGAAACGAATCGACAGCGTATTTATTATTTCTGGAATTATTATCTTAGTACTCGTACTTATTGGTTCAATAATTCCTGATCAGTTAGAAGAATGGACGGCTACAGCGCAGGATTTCATTAGCAATACATTTGGTTGGTATTATCTAATTCTCGTAACGATGTTTCTAATAGTTACGTTGTACTTAATGTTTGGTCCGATGGGAAAAATGAAACTTGGTAAACCGGATGAGAAACCAGAATTTAGCCGGTTGTCTTGGCTTTCGATGTTATTTAGTGCAGGTATGGGTGTAGGTCTCGTATTCTTCGGAGCCGCTGAACCACTCAGTCACTATGCGATTCAAGCACCAGTTAGTGCAGAGGGTACCGGTACAGATCAGGCTGTAAATAACGCCATCATGTTTACGGTATTTCACTGGGGACTTCACGGTTGGGCAGTCTATTGTATCTTAGCATTGTCTCTGGCTTACTTTAACTTTAGGCACGATCGACCTGGATTAATTAGTTCTACATTACACCCAATTTTTGGGGATAAGATTAACGGACCAATCGGGAAAGCGACAGATATTATTGCTGTTTTAGCGACTGTTACCGGTGTCGCTACGACAATTGGGCTCGGAGCGACGCAAGTTAATGGGGGCTTAGCCTATGCATTTGATTGGGACATGAGCTTCTGGTTGCAAGTTGGGATTGTTGCAATCGTGACCGTATTGTTCTTAATGTCCGCATGGAATGGGCTAGACAAAGGTATTAAAGTATTAAGTAATTTAAACATGTCTGTAATCGCAGTTATATTCCTCTTATTACTAGCGACTGGACCTACGATGTACGTACTTAATTTGTTTACAAATACGATCGGTAGCTATATTCAAAACCTACCAGAATTAAGTTTTCGAATTGCACCACATAATGAAGAAGACCGCCAATGGATTAATGATTGGACGTTGTTCTATTGGGCTTGGTGGATTGCTTGGGCTCCGTTTGTAGGAATCTTTATTGCTCGTGTATCAAGAGGAAGAACGATCCGTGAATTTGTCACTGCAGTTCTGCTCGTTCCTACTGTCATCGTGTTTATTTGGTTTTCTGTTTTTGGTGGGGCTGCGATTGCCCTAGAGCACAATGGAACAGCGATGATTTCTGATTACATTACAGAACAGATGTTGTTCGCAACCTTTGATCAATACGGTTTTGGTACATTGATGTCGATTCTCACGATCTTTGCATTATTCGTTTTCCTCGTTACATCAGCTGACTCGGCTACGTTTGTACTTGGTATGCTTACAACGAATGGTTCTAACAACCCTCCAAACCGCTTGAAAATTATTTGGGGTGTGTTACTATCAGCAACCGCACTCGTACTCTTGTATTCAGGGGGGCTACAAGCCTTGCAGAATACATTAATTGTCGCCGCCTTGCCGTTCTCGGTGATTATGCTACTCATGATGATCGGTCTGGTTATGGTCATGACGAAAGAAGCGAAGAATTTGCGTAAGACGAAATCGTAATAAAAAGAAGACGTTCAAGTATATGAACGTCTTCTTTCATTAAATGACCATGAACTTAAGACACAATTCGAAGGCCAATAACTGCAACAACAACGATTCCGATGAAAACGATCCGCAGTCGATCTTTGGATTCATTGTAGAACATCATTCCAACTAATGCACTTCCAACCGTACCAATCCCCGTCCAAACAGCATAAGCGACACCGAGAGGAATTTCTTCCATCGCTATTCCGAGTAACGAAAAGCTAATGGCAAAACCGAGAATAAGAACGAGGAATCCTTTTTTGCGTTCGCCTTTTGTAATCATTTGAATGCCGGTAACACCAACCACTTCAAACAACCCAGCTACAATTAAGAAGGTCCAACTCATCGTTTTACCTCCTCATCTTCGTCAAGACTTCCTGTTACAACTTTTAAACCAATAACACCAACGAGTAATAAAGCAATAAAGACGAGCATCCAAAGATTAAACGGAGCCCTAAAGAACAGCAAATCAACAGCAACGGTTCCAACAGTTCCTAAGGCAACAAAGATTGCGTATACTGTACTTGTCGGCAGTGACGTTGCTGCGCGTACAAGTAACCAAAAACTAATGACAATTGCAATTACGGTTAATGTCCACGTACCGAAGCTATCTGCGTATTTCAAGCCAGTAGCCCAACCAACTTCAAAGAATGCAGCAATAATAACGAGCCACCATTTGTTCATTGTGTTCACCTCAAAGTGTAGAACTTACCATACATTTACTAACTAACGATAGTTAGTTTATCATCTCAATTAATGAAATTCAATGGAAGGGACTGGGGCATATGTCAACGAAAGAACGAATTGTATATGAGGCGATGCGAGCGTTTGCTTCTAAAGGTTATGAAGGGACGACGCTTGCAGAAATTGCAACAAACGTAGGAATTAAGAAACCGTCTCTTTATAATCATTTTAAGAATAAAGACGAATTGTATTTAGATGTTGCTGAAAAAGTGATGAATGAGTTAATTGAAGAATTACGAAAAAGCATTAAGACATTTACTCATCAAGACCTAGAACAGCATGTCCGAAAATCACTAGAGCAAAGTTGTCAGTTTATTATTAAAAAACATGAGGGTATGATGTACAAACGGTTTATGATTTTCCCACCGGTCGCCATTCATAAAGAAGTGAAGGCAATTGTTCGTGATGGTGATGAGCGTATGAATGCACAATTAGTGACATTGCATAACCGTGGTATTGAAGAGAAGCAGTTTCATCACTTATCAAAAGAGCAATTTATTGCAAGTTACTTTTGCCTTCTTGATGGTTTGTTTACAGAGAGTTTTATTTATGAGGAAAGAGATTTCAGGCAACGGTTTGATCATGCCTGGGATGTTTTTTGGCGGGGAGTTTGTTATTAGGCACAAGCACAGGTTTGTTGTTTTTACATAGGATGCCACAAATACCTTTCTTTTTGGGAGGAGTGGCACGAAGATGGTTGAGATTAGTTTATGCTTAATCGTAAAAGATGAAGAAGAGGTTCTTGATGGCTGCTTATCGTCCGTGAAAGATTACATGGATGAAATTATTATTGTAGACACAGGATCAACAGATCGAACGAAAGAGATTGCAAAAAAGTATACAGACAAGGTTTATGACTTCGAATGGGTGAATCATTTTGCAAAAGCGAGGAACTACGCATTCGATCAAGCAACAAAACCATTTATTATGTGGTTAGATGCCGATGATATGCTCAGTAAAGACGATCAAAAAAAGCTAAAAAAACTAAAAAGTGAGCTTAACGAGTCGATTGATGCAGTGTCAATGAAATACCATTTATCATTTGATTCAAACGGCGAACCGATGTTTACGTACCGTCGCCATCGAATTGTGAAAAAAGCTTGTGGGTTTAAATGGGAAGGTGCTGTCCACGAGTTTTTACAAGTGGGTGGAAACATACTCACCTCTGATGTCGCGGTGTTTCATCGTAAAGAAGTTAAAACGAAACCGACGAATTCGAATCGTAATTTAGAGATCTATGAACAAATGTTGGCAAATGAAGAGCCGTTTACACCAAGGGATACATTTTATTACGCCAATGAACTTAGAGAAAAGGGAAGGCATGAAGATGCGATTGAACGGTATGAGCAGTTTTTACAAACGAAACAAGGTTGGGTAGAAGATGAGATTCGTGCTTGCCAAGCGATGACTCATTCTTATTTGGCGTTAGGAGAATCAGAAAAGGCGTTGGAACAGTCTCTTAGAACGTTGAAATATAAAGAGCCTAGGCCGGAAAGCTGTTGCATGATTGGCAATTACTTTCAAGAAAAACAAGACTTTGAAACATCGCTATTCTGGTATCAGCTCGCGGTACAATCACGAGAAGGTGACCAGTTAAATTTCGTAAACCATGCGTATTCAACATGGTATCCGCATTTGCAATTATGCGTTTGTTATTTCCGGCTCGGAGATCTAGAAAAGTCCAAAATTGCTAACGAAAAAGCAGCAGAAACGATGCCAGATCACGAGAGTGTCCTGTATAACCGTAAAATATTCAAAGAACTAGAACAATCAGAAGAACAAGGATGACCCAAGTCGAACATAATTAGGTATATGAGGGTACCGGCTTGCCTCCATGTGAATAGGATGAATTGTGATCGCAACTTAATCAATGGAGGTGGAATCATGACTTTTGGAAATCCATTTAATAATAGAGGTTTTCGTGGAATTCGAATTAACAACAACTTAATCAACGGACCAGGATTTGTTGGTGGGGGTACGATCCCAACATTTCCGACGTTCCCAACATCGCCAACTTTCCCGACATCACCAACGCAACCAACGCAACCAACATTCCCAACATTCCCAACAGGATTAACAGGTATAACAGGTCCGATTGGCCTACAGGTTCACCAGGTCCAACAGGAGCAACGGGAGCACCAGGTCC
>NZ_BAXA01000007.1 GCF_000698125.1 Geomicrobium sp. JCM 19038
GAGGCAGTGTGTAGCTAGAGTGAGTTGTGGTGTAGCTAGAGCAGCGCCTGCTGCATCAAGCCAGGATCGTACCCTGTTTGTCTAAGTAACAAAAAAACCGCCCAGTTACTGGGCGGCATCCACAAGCTATGACCGGAAGCGGTTTTTGAACTCTTCAAATGTGGGAGCATTGTCTTCGTTGAATGTTTGAATAATTTCTGTCAGTTTCAAGTATAGAACTTGTCTTAAATCGTCGCGTTCTTCAGGAGTTGTTTCAAGCAAACACTTTCGGATTTTCGGTTCAAATTGTTGGATGATTTCTTCAATTTTTTTTGGATGATTCATCGTCATTTCTCTCACTTACCTTCTCTATAAAAAGTTGTTCGAGGCGTTCTAACCTTCGCTCAAAGCGGAACAATAAATAAAGCGTAATGGCAATCGGGAACCCGTACTTTGACATGATCTCAATAAGTGACGATATCTCAATCATTGCCAGTTCCTTCTTTCATAACGTTTTGTAAAAAACGAATAGTTGCTAGGCGCATACGTGAGACCGCTTGTTGACTAACATTCAATTGATCCGCGATTTCTTGATTCGTCAGTTCGAATTTGTAATAACCGATGAGTATTTTCTTTTGTTGTGGTGTTAACTTTGTCAAGGCGTGACTGAGTCTTGGATTGGAAGACCATGATTGAACGTCGAGTGTTTCGCATATGATTGAATAGTCAGGTTCAACAGCAATCGTATAGTCAGTGACCGATGGGTTGTCCACGATGAGTGGATTCCTGGTTCGTTGTTTTCGGCGTTTTTGATCGTATTGAATGGCAGTCCAGTAAAGTGTCTTCGAAACATAATGGGTGAATTGTGCATCAAGATAAAACGATTTGAAATGGTCATCTAATCGCTGTTGGTTGGCGTCAGTTGGCTCACGAAAACTCTGAATAAATATATTCCTAGCTTGTGGACTAGATAAAAAATGCTGCATGATAGGCTGTTCAAACAGCTTACTATGATTTCGAATAAATGATTCTAGTTCGGGGCACTCGTCCAATAGTTGCTTAACGATCCACTGCATTTTTATCACCCCTCTTTAACGGTATATGCCAAAAAGAACAATTGTGTGTGGGTTGTACAACAAAAAGGGGAACATTCGTTCTTTAATCATAAAGGTTGGGACCAAGTCTGTAAATATTTAAAAATAACGTTTGACATTTCATTGGTCTTTAAGTATAGTATTAAGAATAACATTAAAAGCGCGAAGGTCTTTAGCATAATTGAGAGAATTTGCAATTTGGAGTAAAGATTGAATATTCTGACGAAACTATACGTTTAGCATACTAGAAAGTAGGGTATATACAATATGTTAATAAGAGGGTGCGCGCAGATAAGTTAAATAGAGAGATAAGAGGTGAGAGATGATGAGGTTACATGTACTATTATTTATTGTTCTCGGCATGGTACTATCCATAACAGCACTAGTATTTGGAATTATTGCACCTACCGCAATTGCAAGTACATTGGCACAAATCATTGGTTTTTCCGGACTTGTATTTACATTTCTTTATGGATTGCTAATGAATCGTTCAACAGCGAAAGTCTAATGAAATCCCGCACCGTTTGCGGGATTTTTTTATGTTATGAGTAACAATAAATGTCCACGAGCTTCCCCCATTTTTCCATTTGTTGTTCGTACGTCATCCCAATTCGTTTTGCAACCCGCACAGAAGGTTCATTTGCAGGATCGATAATTGAGATGAGTCGCGTAATTCCGAGTTGCTCATTGGCATACTCACAACAAGCGGAAGCGGCTTCAGTCGCATACCCATTTCCCCAAGTTTCTCGTTTGAATAAATAACCGACTTCCATTTCAATTTTTTTGTTCACTTTCTGAGGGACAATGCCACACTGACCTAAGAAAATTCCAGTTTCTAAATCCTCAACAACCCAAAGCCCTAGATTAAACTTACGATAATTTTCAAGCGTCCATTCAATCCATTCTTTCGTTTCGGATTTTGATTTTGTTGATGGATAGTATTTCATAGCAACGGGATCACTAAAGATTGTGAGCAGTTGCATAACATCTTCATGGTTCATCTCTCGAAGACGTAAGCGTTCGGTCTCTTGAATGATGTTCATCGTTGACCCTCCTTGCTCCCTTTAGTATACAAGCTAAACCATTACTAGAAAATAGAGAAAAAATCTAAGACTTATGTCATAATCAGAAGAAAGTGTGTAGCGAG
Source organism: Geomicrobium sp. JCM 19038 (assembly GCF_000698125.1). Lineage (GTDB taxonomy): Bacteria > Bacillota > Bacilli > Bacillales > Marinococcaceae > Geomicrobium_A. Next base: position 2,221 of record NZ_BAXA01000007.1, read on the forward strand.
GAGACAGATTATGAAGAAGTTAACGAGCGTAATGGTCGCAATGGCTGCTATGGCATTAGTGCCGAGCGTCATCCAAGCGAATGAAGATCCATCATTCTTCGATGTTGATGCAACGAATACTCATTATGAAGCGATCGAACGTATGACTGACCGAGGAATCATTCAAGGGTATCAAGATGGTACATACCGTCCGAGTGCCAACATTAGTCGGGGTCAAGTCGCAACATTGATTGCTCGTGCTCTTGAACTACATTTGCCAGATGAAGAGGAACTGCCAGCGTCAATTTACCACGATGTGAACCGTAATCATACACAAGCGGCTGCAATTTATGCAGTGCAAGAAGCGGGTGTTATGACGGGCAGTAATGAATATTTTAATCCAAGCGCACAGATTAGTCGCGAACAAATGGCAACAGTACTCGTTCGAGCATTTGATCTTGAAAGAGTTGTTGAAGGTGGAAATCAAGATCCGGTAACGGATTTAACGAAAGCGAGTGCAACGCACCGTGCAAATATTAGCATTCTTTCTCAACATGAAATAACGAGAACGTCTGACGGTTCGTTTCGCCCACGTAATCAAGTGACCCGAGGCCAGTTTGCATCGTTTATGGATCGTGCGTTAAGTGTCGTCTATACGAAAGAGCTTGGGATTACTCGCGTACAACAAGTCGATGAGTATACATTTGACGTTCATTTTACAGAGGACATTGAAAGGTTATCGCCAGAGAACTTCTCGTTTGATGGTGATGTGGACATTCTTGATGCGTATCGTTTAGATGGGTTAGAAACGATCCGCCTGATCACTACTGAAGCTACGTTTGGTGTTCGTTCAACGTTATTATACCAAGAAGGACGCACGAGTTATTCATTTGTTGGGACGGGTGGAAGTGACATTGAGGGCATGTTACCGATGGGAACCTTGCTAGATGAAGTCATAAAAACAAAAGGAACGCCAAAGCATGAGGGCTTTTTCTTAGGTGGTCCTTACGTGTTGTATGATAAGAATGGTTATTTTTATGATTATTATGATGACACCCATCCGATCACAGGTTATTGGATTAGTAATCCGATAACGAACATATTTGGAGCAAGAGTCGGAATGACGTTAGAAGAGCTGAACAGTCATTTTGGGACGAACGTAAGGGCGTCGTTTTCAGAGGGTGAAGGGATGTATACGTTTGATTTTAAAGTAGACGGATATGACCTTTGGTTTTCTGCAGATTCCCCGACAGGCAGATCGACGGATGTTATTATACAGAAACGCTCTTAATGATAGAGACCGCTACGACGATACGCGTTGTAGCGGTTTTTTATTGAATGAATATCATCACTATATAATTATTTGAATTGTTTGGGTTGTTGGTATCTTATTTTGGTATATAATGAGATCAATAGTCATAAAGCATAATGACGATAGTCATTTTTATAGGAATTGTGTCTATATAAAATGACAAGTATTGTGATTAAAGTTTTTCTATGTAAGTTGAAAACTTTACTTTCGTAATTGATGTATCTTGCTTGTAGTTAGAAAGTAATTGCGAAATGAGGTATACGAGATGGAGCACGATCGCGTATTGATTATAGAGGATGACAAAGACGTATCGTACCTGATCCAACAATATCTACTTAAAGAATCATTTGAGGTTGAGATGACGAAAAGCGGATATGTTGGTCTAAATAAATTAAAGGCGTTTCGGCCTCATTTATTACTTTTGGATATCGGTCTACCTGATATCGATGGTCTCTCATTATGTAAAGAAATTCGCAGGAGTTCCACGATCCCGATTTTGTTTTTGACAAGTCGTAGGGAGATGAGAGATGTGATCTTAGGGTTAGATGTAGGCGGAGATGACTACATTACGAAACCGTTCGAACCAGAGATTCTAGTTGCTCGAGTTATAGCGAACATACGGCGCTATCGTTTAGTATCTGAATTTACGAATAATTCTAGTCGATTGTTTGAGTCTTTAACAAATCGTGAAATTGAAACGTTACTGTTGCTAAATCGAGGATACACAAATAAAGAAATTGCCAATCGTTTGTATCTCTCTGAAGGAACAATTAAAGGTTATAATCATGTGATCTTTAAGAAGTTAAACGTGAAAAATCGAACACAAGCCATTACGAAAGCAAGAGAAGTTGGCATCCTATAAGCAAAACGAGTGATACATTTGAACCGATTAGAGGAGAATGTGAATGAATACTCGGACGCGCTCTATACTTGTTGTTTTTCTATGTTCGTTGGTTAGCTTCAGCTATTTTTCTACGATCATTCAAGCAAATGAACGTAGTCATTTCATCTATGATGGAGAAGGGGTTCTTTCATTAGATGGGGTGTGGAAAGTAGCAAATGAAGACTTCGCGAGTTGGAGTGAGCACGTTGAGCACGATGATTGGGAATTTCTCGAAGTACCACATCGTCTGTTTTCGCTCGATCGTTATGATTATAATGGCTCTATTGCTTATCAGACAAGCATTGATGTTCAGCAAACTTCAGAGCAACAGTTAGCGCTTTATATTCCGAATAGAATCGGAAATTTTCGTTTATGGATTAACGAAGAACAGCATCCTGCTGAGTCGCAAGTGATTATTCCTTTTGAAAGTGACCAAGATGACGTTCAGATTGTAATCATCGTAGAAGAATACTTAGTTAAAAGTGGTGGCTTGTATAAAGAAATAAAGTTCGGTGCGCACAGTGACATTGTAAGAAAGTACAGTATAAATGAAGCGATGGCAGCTATTCCATTAAGTGGACTAGCTTTATTTGGCATCTGCTATTTAGCCTTTTATCGTTTTTATCGTAATATGAAACAAGTATTGTATTACGGATTGTTTATGCTCACAGTCGTCTTTCTTATGATTGTTCAATCAGGTTATCTTGCAAATTTAGCCTGGATTGTTGAATACAAACTGATTGTAATGAGTTTATTTATGGTAATGCTGTTCTTATATCTTTATGCAAAAGTGGATTTTACTAATTACTCAAATCCCTTCATTGAACGCATGATCACTTGGCTTTCAATTGTGAGTCTAATCGTAATTCCCTTCATTCCCATTAGTTCTTTTCAGTTATGGGGCATTGTGGTCATTCATATAGGGGTTGCGAGTTATATTATGTACTTACTTGTTCGGGCAGTGATTGAAAAGCATCCGAATGGTATTTTTAATTTTATTGGCGTTTGTTTATTAGGCTTTCTTGTAATATTAGAATGGGTCTTTATACAAAATATCTACTACGTTGGGACGATTTTTGCATATGGAATTACTTTTCATATTTTTCTGCAATTTATTAATTATGTAATTTCTTCATTGGCTACCTACATCAAAATGGAAGAAATGAAAAGAGAACTACAAGGGTTTAATGCGTCTTTGGAATTGAAGATTAGAGAGCGGACGTTGCGTTTGCAGGAGCGCACAGAGCAGCTTCAACACGTAAACAATGAATTATCGAAACTAGAGTCGATGCGAAGGCAGCTGCTAGCTGATGTGACGCACGAGCTTGGGGGACCATTGACGACAATTCAAGGGTATGTTCGAGGGATGCTAGATGGCGTTCTACCTAATCCATCGAAGAATCTTCTTGTCGTTTATGAGAAATCTCAACTCATGGAGCGATTTTTGGATGACTTACACGCATTGAGTTCTTTAGAAGTCCAACAACTTTCATTTGAGTATGAGCGAGTTGAATTCGTAGCTTTTACACGTACGTTAGTACGCCAATTTGAACAAAATGTAAATGAGACCGAGGTAAAGGTGACTTTTCAAAGTGAAGACGCATCGTTGTTTGTGACTATCGATCCATTAAGAATTGAACAAGTCTTTATAAATCTTATCGGTAATGCACAAAAGTTCTCACAACCATCTGCTTCAATTACAGTTAGTGTCCACAGTGATGAACACTTCGCCCATGTAAGCATTAAAGATGAAGGGAAAGGTATCCCGGATACCGCGCTCCCATACGTATTTGATCGATCGTTTCAAGTAGATCGTGAAAAACGATTCGTTAACCGTCAAGGCGGATCAGGTCTTGGATTGGCAATTTGTAGAGAAATTATTACTCGACATCATGGAAGAATCAGTGCCGAAAGTGAACTTGAAGTCGGGAGTGTCTTTTATTTTTCATTGCCTTTAGACACAGATATAAAATAAGCCAAAGCCGTTTTTGTTACTCTGTTCGCCGTCTATTTGTACAGAGTGAGACTTTTCGACAATTTATGAAACTACTAACTTTCGTTAGTAGTTTCTTTTATTTCGTAAGCTTATTCTAAAGTTAGCACACAGTGAATAACATGAATCAGATGAGTTATCTCGAAATCATATTAAATGAAATGAGGTGTGATTTTGGTTGGCATTAAAGGATTAGTTAGTGTCATTATGCCTGTATATAACGGGGAGTTGTACATCGACAAAGCCATTTCTTCTGTACTTAAGCAATCCTACCGACATGTAGAATTGATAATTGTGGATGATTGCTCAACTGACGGTACACTGGGCATTATTCAGAGCTATGCCTTAGATGATGATCGAATTACTGTGTTGATGAACAAAGAAAATCTGGGTGTATCGCTCTCTAGAAATCGTGCTGTTCGTGAAGCAAAAGGGGAATGGATCGCTTTTTTAGATAGTGATGATTGTTGGCAGTTAGATAAGTTAGACAAGCAGTTGGATGTCGCTCATACAAAGAATGCAGCGTTCATCTTTACAGGTGTGTCGTATATGAATGAGGAAGGAGTGGTTTTTGATTACAAGCATTCCGTTCCTATTAAAGTCGGTTATCGTCAACTGCTTCGTAACAATGTGATTGCATGTTCATCCGTTCTGTTAAAACATGCGTTCTTAATTGAGGACAAGATGGCACGTGATGATATGAGTGAAGATTATGCGCTGTGGTTAACCATTTTGAAGAAAAAAGGAATTGAAGCGTATTCGATCAATGAGCCACTTTTAATGTATCGAATATCGCGAAACTCTAAATCAGGACGAAAACTTAAAGCGGTCTCAATGACTTATCAAGCGTATCGATTTACTGGTTTGAGTGCGCTCGTTTCAATGTATTACACGTCCAGTCATATCATTTGCTCCATTCAAAAGTATAGAAGGTTGAAAATTCATATCTTCTGAAGGTTCTAACTTTAATAAGGAGGTAACGAATCGTTGTGAGTATATACAGTCCTAAATCGCTAAAAATGTCAAAAGACCTCTCCTATCGAATTGCAAAACGTACGATGGATGTTGGATTATCGCTATTGATTGGTTTCCTCTTGATTCCGCTCTTTTTACTTCTTATTTGTCTCGTTCTCATCATTGATGGTAAGCCTGTTTTTTTTCGTCAGAAGCGAGTCGGGCAACACAACCGCACATTTACGATGATCAAGTTCAGAACCATGTCGAACGACAATCGTACGATTCGTACTGCGTATAACTGGGAAAAGCAAGTACCTGACGATTTTGTTTTTAAAAGCGGTAGCGGTGTTTATGTAACAAAAATTGGAAAGTGGCTTCGGAAATTGAGTGTAGATGAATTGCCGCAATTGTACAATGTCCTTCGAGGTGATATGAGTTTAATTGGTCCTCGTCCTGAAGTCCCTGCGATTGCTAAGTATTACGATAAGAATCAACAAAAACGCTTAAAGGTTAAGCCGGGTATTACGGGATATGCTCAGGTTCATGGTCGCTCAGATCTAACTCATGGACAAAAGATTGCTTATGATGTGCATTACATCGAAAATTGTTCTCTCAAGCTAGATCTCATCATTCTTATTAAAACGATTGGCACTGTCATGACAAGGCGAGGTGCCTATTAATGGAGTGGGTTGAAAACTAATGGATTATGTAGGTGAAAAAATTAAACAGTTGCGTCTACAAAACGGCTTAACAATTACAGCTTTATCAGAACGCTCAGGAATTGCCAAATCATATATTAGTAGTATTGAGCGTAATATTCAGAGTAACCCTTCTATCAATTGTTTAACAAAAATAGCAGATGCATTATCAGTACCTGTACATGAATTAATTGATGGAATTCATGAGTACGCCGAACGTAAGATGTAGCGTTCTTAATTGAGAAAGTTAAACGAGAGTGGTTCGGAACGCTTAAAAGAACCGTCAAGCCTCGTTCAATTGCGGTATGAACATGGTAGATAGTCCTTTATACGATAAAACTTGGAATGAATGTTAGACACTCAAATAATCATAGACGGGGGATTAACATGAAGGTATTAGTAACCGGAGGAGCCGGATTTATAGGCTCAGAGATCGTACGAGAATTAGATGCTAGAGGAGCTGATGTTGTTGTATTGGATTATGCTCCTCATGCGATGGATTATCAACAGTACGCAACGGTATACGCTGTTGATGTGAGTACGAATTTACATGATATCTTCGAACGGGAACAGCCAGAGTATGTCATCCACCACGCCGCGCAAGTGTCTGTTTCAACGTCAATGAAGCAACCAGATCTGATGGTAAGTTAAACATTTTGGCAACCATTAATGTATTAAAAATGTGTGTAACGTACGGTGTGAAACAATTCGTTTTCTCATCATCCGCAGCGGTCTATGGTTATCCCCATACAGCCAACATTGATGAAGATACGTTGTGCCAACCGCTTTCCTTTTATGGGTTATCGAAGTTGCAAGCAGAGGCATATATTCGATTTTTTGCAAAGCAGTATCGGCTAGATTGTACGATTTTAAGGTATTCAAACGTGTATGGCCCAGGGCAATCTACAGAAGGTGAGGCAGGTGTCGTCGCCTTGTTTATTCACCAATTAGAAAGAGGACAGGCTTTGAATATCTATGGTGATGGTCATCAGACGCGAGATTTTGTCTACGTTAAAGACGTTGTTATGGCAAATCTTCGAGCAATTGAACACAATGCAGTCGGAACGTTTAATATTGGGAGCGGAAAAGAAACGTCAGTCAATGAGCTGATTAAGAAGTTAGCTGACTTAAAATATAAACACGTGACGTTGAATTATTGTCCGATGCGCTCAGGAGACATTGTTAGAAGTTCATTAAATGCCTCCCGTGCACATGAACAATTACAGTGGCGTCCCGTCTACACCATTGATGAAGGGCTTACTAGAACCATTCAACACTATGAAGCTGCCAAACCGATCGTTAATTTCGTTTAGTTAGGAGTGCGAGATGTACGAAAGAAAAATGGATATGAAACAGATCCTGAATGCTCTGAAGCGAAGGTGGCTGTTGTTTGTGATCGCAATAACGGTGTTCTTTTCTAGTACGAGTTACGTCGTATTCACGGTGCTGGATCCAGTATACGAGGCGAGTGAATCAATTTTAATCGGACAATTAAGAGAAGATCGAGAAAATGTTGTGATTGAAAATACGAATATGCTACTTGCATCCACGATGGATTTTCTAAGAAGTCCGATGGTAAAGTCGCAAGTTTCTGAGGATTTAGGAATTCCATACCAAATACTTGATGAAAATACGACGGTAAGTCATCAAGAACGCTCCCAATTAATACATGTGTCGGTTCATTATCCTAATCCAACAGAGGCGAAGCACATTGTCCAAGAAATGACAGCGACAACGGTGAATTTAATGGAACAATCCTTTGGTGTGACTGAACTTCAAGTTCTAGGTAATGCATCTGAAAATGTAACGGTTAAGCGTATTGATCGTCCTTTTGTAAACGTAGCGATTGCTTTTCTCGTTAGTGTCTTATTTGGCCTTGCGCTTGTGTTGATGAGTGTTCACTTTCGCGATGTCATTGAAGAGGCACGTGATGTAGAACTGGATCCAGACCTTGATCTTCTTGGCTCAATCAAACCGAATGTTCGAAGGCGAAAGCTACGTCATCTAAAAGAGTCACAGAAATTTGATATAGAAGGGGAGGGAGAACGTGTTCGAGCGTACAAGTAGAAAGTTCAAAAAGTGGAATTCTCAACTGCTTGAACAACAGTTGTTGTATGTGACCAAAAATATCGAACGGCGAATGGATGAGCACCACCATGTCTTATTTTGTACGAATACGAAAGAGAATAAAAAACAGGCGTTTTTTCTGGGAAAATTGCACAGTTACTCGCTCGAAAAGGGAAGCGAGTCCTTTACTTTCAGCTTTATGAACATAAAGCACGGCGTACAGGTTTAAGCCGAATAACGACTGTTCAAGAAGGAGATCATTATAAGATTTCAAGAACAGTTGTTGGAAATGTGGATGATTTGCAAGTTTACAATCTTGAATTAGTGAGTTCAGTTTTTGAAGACCGGTTAGAAGTGTGGAAAGAAAGCTATGATTATATCGTTGTTGAGGCGCCTGAGATGATGAAGAATATGTATTCACAATGGATTCTGTCTAGTAGCGATGCTGTCGTTTTATTCGTGAAGCGGAAGAGAACGAAAAGAAACGACATGCAACGGAGTAAAGAGTATTTAATCCGACAGCAGAAGGTATTACTTGGGGTTGTATATGAACATTAGACTTGCGTGGGTTATGAAATGAAACGACGTAATAAACAAAAACTATCGATTGTAGCAAATGTCTTACACTTGCTATACGGAACGGCAGCATCCGCTATACTCCAAGCCATTGCACTCTTATTGCTCGCTTCTTATTTGCAAGCACATGATTTCGGTGTGTTTAGTGTTGCACTAGCAATGGCAATGATTATGGGCTACTTCACCGATGCAGGTCTTGGAGACCTCGTTCTTCGAGAAGGGTCAAAAAAAGCAGTCGTCATTCAAACGCTGATCGTCTCTTACGTAAAAATAAGGTTGCTGTTCCTTATACTCACCTTTAGCGTTGGTTTGTCGGTCGTTTGGCTACTGTATAGCGTTCAACAAGAGGTCTTCCACCTCTCTGTTGCTTTAATTCTTCCGATTGTAATCGGATTGATGTTTCAAAGTATTGCCTCTATTTATTTTCAATTAATAGAACGGATGCAATACATGAGTGTAATTAAGATCGTCTCAGCAGCAGCGCTCGTCTTGATTGTCATTCTTGGTGTCCTCATGCAAGTGTCACCGATGGTTATTGCTTTTTTGTATGGGTGTGCCTATTTAATTGCAGGAATGGTCGGGATGGTTTTACTATTCCTTCACTTAGGACGTGTCGATTGGAAGGCGCCTTTTCATGTTGGTTTATTAAACCAGATGTGGACCTATACGATCGGTGGTTTGTTATTTGTTATCTTGCCACATTTAGGACCACTCGTCTTGGAACGCACGTTATCGCTAGTAGAAGTCGGTTTGTTCGCCTTAGCGTATCGAATTCCACAAGCGTTACAACAACTTCCATCGGTTGTTGCGAGTGCTTTTTATCCAAGACTGTTTTCTGCTTATCAACAAGGTCAACATGTTGAGCATTTGCGGTTAAACATGATTGAAATGAAGTGGATGGCGATCATCAGTAGTTTAATTGCTCTTCCTTTTTTACACCTTGCTGAACCGTTATTACACCTTGTGTTTGGAGCAGAATGGTCACTTGCTGCGCCTGCTCTTATCATTTTATCAATGATGTTAGTTGTACAAGCGTTAAACATTGCTGTAGGCGATGGTCTCACCACTTCCGGCAAGCAAAAAACGAGAACGATGATGCAGCTGGTCGCTGTATTAATTGGAATTGGATTGTACGTAACACTCAGTCTTCAATTTGGTGTGATCGGTGCTGCAATTGCAGGAGTGATGATTGAAGCAATTGCATTGGTTTTGTTTTGGTTGTTCTATCCTTTCGGAAAAAAAGAAATCATCAAACGCGTTCTTCTTCCTTATCCATTGGTGTTTTTTGGTAGTGGAATTGTTTTGCAGCAACTACACGTTCAACCGTTGTTGCCTGTGTATCCCATGCGATCCTTCTTCTTTTGTTTTTCATTTGGGATGAAGATGTTCGGGGGCCGATTACAAGAAAAGTTGTACGTGTTGCAGCCTGATGCCAAGAGGTGAGGGGGAATAAAATGGAACATACACATCGTAGACCACACAATCAGTTAAAGCATCCTTGGTTGACGTACCTTCTCATTTTATTCGTTCCTCTTGCAGGGTTTAGTATCCAAATTGGATTCTCGTTGAAACCATATATGATTTTTTTAATCGTAGTATTTTTCTTATATGCTTCTTCGTTTATCTTCGATCGTTTGCAGCCTTTTGAGTGGATCATGCTGATGTTTTACTTTTTGTATTGTTTTTCAGGAATTTTTTCACTCTACTCAACGGCAAGTTTACGAATTATAATTGGCGTCATTTTGTATTTAGGATTTTACCTTTTAATGAAGGCCGTTCTAATGCGGAGCACGAATCGTGTGATTGAAGCTGGCATTTTATGGGCTGGAATTGTCTTTAATGGAATGAGTCTCTTGTTGTATGCCATAGGGTTATCGATGGTGGATGCGCATGTTGGGGAGAGAGTGTCCGCATACGGTGTTTTGTTCGATAGAAGTTATCCAAGATTAATCGGTGTGCTTGATGATCCGAATTTTTATGTTTTTTATAACACGCTCTTTTTCTCATTTTATTTGACTCATCTACACGATCGTAAAGGAAAGGTAGGCTTATTCCTTTGCATCCTTGCCTCAATATTAACGTTTTCAAGAGGCGGTTTACTCGTGTTGTTCGGTCTATTTATTCTCTATTTCATTTTTCGACGCGGATTAAATCGGTTCAAGACGATCATGGTTACCGCATTAGGAGGCGTGATCATCTATACGGTTGCGTTTTACGTCTTGCATATTAATATTTATGATTTGTTTGTCGCACGTATGGGAGACCTCACGTATGACGGTGGAAGCAATCGAATTGACTTATGGGAACGAGCGATTGGATTCATGACTGACAACCCTTGGTTAGGTCTTGGTCCTTACAATTATGCACAGTATAACGAGTATTACTATGGTGTAGATTTATCTGCGCATAACACGTATTTAGATATTCTAACGGATGCTGGGGTCTTAGCTTTGCTTTTTTATCTGATGTTTCTCTTCGTTGTCGTGTATCAACTCGTTCAGTCAAAGTTGTATCGTTTAAAACCGTATATGATGTATGCACTAATTGGATTTGTTGCACAGTCATTGCTTTTGTCAGTCATTATTAACGATATGTTTTTTCTCTACTGTGCCATCTTAGCAGTGTTTTTGAGTCGGGACATGGCAACCCGAAAGGAGAGGTTTGATGACAGACGTTCTGTTTTTAACGGATGAATTACGATTTGGTGGGGCAGAAACGTACTATTGCTTAATTTCTAATCAATTATCTAAACAAGGAATACAATTTCACCTCATGCACCAAAAGGGCGCAATGTCAAAACAGTTACATCCTGACCATCAGATCACTCATCTGACGAAGAGTCATGTACGAAACTTACAACTAATACGCGGCGTTATTCAAGATGAACAGATCACGATCGTGCACGCCAACAGTTTACGGATGCTACTCTATTGCCTTGTTGTACAACGAAGTATAAGAAGGAAACTTGTCGTGTTGTATACGAAGCATAACATCACGTTGCTCGAAAAATATGCTCCGAGAATTTACACGTACGTATTAAATCACCATGTGTTCACGACGATCGCCCTTTCTCTTTCAGAACAAGAACGATTACTACACCAAGGGATCTCTGCTTCAAAGTTAGCAGTCGTTTATAACGGTGTAGATCTAGAACAATTTTCTGTGAAACAAAAGCGGGTCAATGCGAGTACTTATCGAATTGGAATGCTTGCACGACTTTCAAAAGAAAAGAACCCTCTCTTTTTTTTAGAAGTCATGGAAGCGTTTAAAGAAGACGATTCATTCCACTTTTATATGGGGGAGATGGTCCAGAGCGTGCACGAGTTGAAGATGAAATTGTGGCTCGCGGTTTGGAAGATAACGTAACGCTAATGGGGCATATAGAACGACCTAAAGAATTTCTCGAAGAGATGGATGTACTCGTTTTGCCTTCTCATCGAGAAGTGTTGCCAATGGTTCTACTGGAATCGCTTGCTGTTGGGACGAATGTTGTTGTGATTGATCGCGGTGGCATTCGGGAGGTCATTTCAGACGAGCAGGTAGGTTTTATCATCAAAGAACACGACAAAGAAGCATTTGCTCAGTGCATTCGCACACTTTGTTCTGATCGAGACTTACGACATTCTATGTCAAAACGAGGCCGACAACGTGTAGAGCAGAATTTTTCAATCGAGAAGATGCTAGAGAGTACGTATGGACAGTACGCCAAGTCAAAAACGAGCAGTGGAGGTCTGGATTGATGAAGGACGAGCTCAATTCTTGTAATCGTTTTGCGATCGTGATTGGCAAAAAGGTGGAACATTGGCAGCATCAAATCGTACAAAACATGAACGATGCAGGGACTTCATTACAACTTGTCATTACGATCGATAATCATAAACCGGCGCGTGTTTTCTGGGATGGGCGTGACGCTCATGTGGAAGTTGTTGGAGTTGAAGACGTAACCATAGATCTTTGTGAACGATATCACCTTTCGTTTATTTTGCAATTCGAAGCTTGTCAATTAGAGCACGTCGTAAGCGCTTTGCCGTTTGGCGTCTGGACATTCCGAGGTCATGACGGTTGTGTACTGAATTCACATTTAGCATTTAAAGAAACATTAGAAAGCCAACGCACGACGAGCATCTACCTCACGATGAATCAAGGAAATGACGAAGAAGTTGTCTTAAAGGAAGGGCACGTGACAACGGTGTTGCATTCATTAAAAGCAACGAAAAAAGAAGTCTACGAAACCATCACGTCATGGCCACCATTACTTCTAAACGTGCTTCAAAAGAAACCAGAGCGAACGTTCAAAGGCTATTCAATACGACCAGTACGAGATTCCAGTCCTCATCCTTCCGTTCAAGAGCGTGCACAAATGGTCTTAAAGCTAGGGGTGCGAAATGTAGGTCGCACCTTTCAAAGACTATTTCGCGAAGAGTATTGGAACGTCGGAATTGTGAATGTGCCGATTGAGACCATGTTGAGCGAACCCGTACCTTCTTCAGTATCTTGGATTCCATCTTCAACAACAAGCTATTATGCTGACCCATTTGGCCTTTATGAAGACGAGAAAGTGACGGTTTATATGGAGGAAATGAAGCCATACCGCGTAAATGGCGTCGTTTCGAGAGCATCTTATACGAGAGAAGATCCAGGTGTTCAATACGAGGAAGAAGCTGTATTGCAACAAAGAAACCACCTATCTTATCCGTATTTATTTCGAGAGTATGGAGACGTGTACTGTGTGCCAGAAACGGCTGGGCGTAATGAAGTTTCATTGTATCGCTGGTGTGCGGACAGTCAATGTTTTGCTCACGAAGAGACGTTAATCAACAACATGAAAGCCATCGACTCGACCTTATTTTATGACGGGGAATGCTGGTGGCTATTTTGTACCGTTCTAAAAGAGAACAGAGAAAGCCATAACTCAGAGCTGCATCTTTTTTATTCGGATCAATTGAAGTCAGGATGGAAACCACATCCGTTAAATCCGGTGAAAATCGATAGTCGCTCTAGTCGTTCAGCGGGGACCCCATTTCATGTTGATGGTACTTGGTATCGACCAGCTCAAGATTGTTCAGTCACGTATGGAGGAGCCGTAGTGTTCAACAAGATTATCACGTTAACCACCGAACAGTATGAAGAACAAGTCGTTACGACGATTACGCCTTGCAAAGAAAGTGACTTCCCTGATGGTATTCACACGTTATCATCTGTTGGGCCGTATACACTTCTTGATGGAAAATGCTTTCGCTATCATCTGTTTACACCGTTTAGAAAATGGATCCAAAAAACAATGGCGATCTATGAATAATATGGCGTGAGGAGATCATTGGAATGCGTAATGGACAAAGCTCCCTGTTGCATTATATGGAGATGAGGGAACGAGAGAACAACTTAGGTCTTGTGAGGTTTATCGTTGCCTGTCTAGTCATGTATTTTCACGCGTATTACTTAACTGGCAATGCCCATAATTATGAGCTGCTTAGGGTGATGATATTCTTTATTATTAGTGGCTTTTTCGTTTATGGTAGTTTTTCTCGAAATCTAAACGCCTTTCGCTTCATCTTCGCCCGTGCAATACGGATCTTCAGGTTTGATTGGCGTTGTTTTGTTTACGACCTTCATCGTAGGGCCGTGGATGACCTCTTTATCTTTGAATGACTATTTGCATTCGGGCGAGACGTGGCAGTATCTTCGAACCATTATGATCTATCCGTTGCCACCGGGACTTCCAGGAGTATTTGAAAGCAATCCTTATTCACATGAGGTAAATGGTTCATTATGGACGTTGCAACTAGAGATGGTTTATTATGCTTCCTTACTTATTCTATTTTTTGTAGGTGGATTAAAGCGTACACGATTGCTCGTGCTTTTTCTGATTGTAAATCTCATTCACTTCTTTCCAATGTCATTTGGAACGACGTATATCGAATTGTATCGTTACTTTTTAATAGGAATGTTACTATATGCTTGGCGCCATGTTATTCCAATACGCCACCGATACGCTCTCATTTTCATCGTGATTTTGTGGGTATTCAAAGAGAGCGCCATGTTTTATCATCTATTTTTACTAGTAGGCGCATACCTCGTTTTGTATGCCGTTTATAAATGGAAATTACCAACCTCGTTTCAAGTCATACTTGGCAACCTTTCGTACGGCATGTTTTTATACGGTTATCCGCTTCAACAAGTGGTCGCGTATTATAGCCCGAGTGCGCATGCTTTTCTTAATTTCATTTTCGCCTTACCGTTTACTCTTCTGTGTGCATGGTTATCTTGGTGCTTAATTGAACGCCCATCATTGCAATGGATGGAAAGGAGGATGGCTCGGACGAATCATCAACAAGCGTATAAAGAACATAATCAAACACCGACCACCACGTAACCGACCCATGATGAGGAAGGTTTGTGGTGGTTGTTTAGTTGGAATGAAAGTGGTTTTCATTGATAAAAGACAATAAAAGACTTGAATTAGCATATGTGCGTAGTCCAGCTCGTAGTTGTCTAATAATAAAGTATCTATTTTCTCATGTAATGGGAAAAAGAGATACTGTGATGAGATGATTCATGTTAACATGTGTACCATTACGTCAGGTGAGAGAAGAGGCTACGTGAAAATGTCAGAAGTTTTAAAAAGAAGTGTTGTCCTTTTAGAAGCGCTTCGACCGACAGAAATGAGGAATTCGTGGACCTTAACGGAAATTAGCCGCCACGTGGACATACCGACGCAAACGGTCCATCGCCTATTAAATCAACTCGTTGAACTAGGGTTCGTGTATCGCGATCATGAGTCGAAAACGTATCGATTAGGGTTAACGCTCATGCAACTTGGACTATCGATTGTGGATCATTTATCGGTGCGTAATGTTGGACTTCCAATTATGCGTAAGCTTGGACAAGAAACGAATGAAAGTGTGTATTTAACGATCCCAGAAGGTACGGATGGTATTTTCATAGAGTGTATCGAATCTCCACATTTCTTTAAGATCGTTGAGCCGGTAGGTATGCGACGACCATTACATAAAGCAGCTTCAAAGAAAGTCATTCTTGCATATTACAATGAAGAGTATCGTAAGCAAGTCATTCAACAGCTGAGAGAAAGTTACTATAATGAGTTGAGCGGAATTGAAGCTGAACTAGAACAAATTTATCGTAATGGCTATACGGTTTCATATGGTGAGACAACAGAAGGAACAACGAGTATTGCAGCCCCAGTTTTCTCTTGGAAGGTGAGGTTATTGCATCCTTAAGCGTCGCTGGTCCAAATACGAGATTTAAAGCGTCACGGTGTAGTGAATTAACACGTTTGACGATGCGTTATGCACAGGAGTTATCAACAGAATTAGGATATCTACCAAAAATAATGAGGTGAAATCAATGATTAACCGAAGACGTCTACAACAAAAAATTGAAGAACTAGGACAGATTGGACAAGATCCTGCTGGAGGCTTAACACGTACGACTTTCACACCACCGGAATTAGAGGCTCGAAACTGGTTGATTCAGCAATTAGAAGCCATTAACGTTGACGTCAGATTGATCCGGCTGCGAACATTTGGGGACGAACTGAGGGAACACGTAAGGGGGCACCGAGTATTGTTTTTGGTTCTCACATTGATACGGTACCGAATGGTGGTATGTATGACGGTGCGCTTGGCGTATTAATCGCGCTTGAGATCTTAACGTCTTTACGTGAACGAGGTGTAAAAACGATACATCCGCTCGAGCTCATTTCATTTAGTGGAGAGGAACCGAACCCATTTCGCTTATCAACATTTGGAAGTCGCGCACTAACAGGCAAATTAACAAAAGAGCAAATACAATATGTTATGGATGCTTCAGGTAACGTCTTAACAGAACGTCTTGAAGCAGCGGGTGGCAGTTATGAGCAGTTTAACGAAACACTAAGAGATCCCTTGGATTTTGCTCATTATTTAGAAGTGCATATTGAACAAGGAAAACGATTATTGAATCAAGGGATTCCAGTTGGCGTCGTACGGGGAATTACAGGGATTTATCGTGAGCGAATTACCGTTCAAGGACAAGCCAATCACGCAGGAACGACGATGATGGGAAGCGATCGTCAAGATGCGCTTACTGCGGCATCACAACTCGTATTAAAGCTTGAACAAATTACTACCGAATCGCCAATTGCTGAATTAGTGGCAACAGTCGGTGAGCTACACGTCTATCCAAATGCGGCAAACATTGTACCAGGAGAGGTATCATTCACGATGGAAATTCGCGGAGAAACCGAAGAACAAATTGCAAGTGTTCGAACGCAAATGGAAACGGAGTTTGCTCACGTCGAGAGAGAGCGAAATGTGGTCGTTACCCGGGACGTTATTTTGGATCAGCCGGGCGTGCCAATGGACGAGATGGTCATGAAGATGATGGAAACCGTCTCAACAAAGCTTGGTCATAAAACGCTCACACTCGGTAGTATGGCCGGTCACGATGCAGCTCACATGGCGGGTATAACGCCTTCTGGAATGTTGTTCGTACCAAGCTAGAAGGCAAAAGTCATTGCCCAGAAGAAGAAAGTCGAATGGAAGACATTGAAATCGTTGCAAACGTGCTCTATGAAACGATTCTAACATTGGATTCAAAGGGGAATAACGAATGAAAAATTACGATGTCATTATCGTTGGCGGCGGTTCAATGGGAATTGCGGCTGCTTACTATTTACAAAAACATCATCAAAATGTGCTCGTCCTTGAACAATCAACGGTACCGAACACGATTGGGAGTCATCACGGGGCAACTCGTATTTTACGAATGGGTTATGGAAACGGCGGACAGTATGTTCCGATTCTAAAAGAAGCATTGCAACTTTGGAAAGACCTTGAGGAGGAGACAGGCAAAGAGCTCTATCATCAAGTAGGAGCATTGTCGCTTGGGCATAAGGATTCTGCTTTTGTACAGGAGACGATCGAAAGCTCCCTCATCCATGACTTACCACATGAGCAATTGACAGCAGCAGAGATGATGAACCGTTTCAGTGGAATTCGAATTCCAGATGATTACGTCGGTTGTTATGATCCACTCTCAGGTTTTCTTATGAGTGAAACGTGTATCAAAACGTATAAAGAGGAAGCCATTAAACTGGGAGCTACAGTTCTAGAGAACACAGCCGTCACAAAAATTAACACGGTCGCAACACACCCTGTTGTAGAAACAAGTTCTGCAATCTATGAAACGAGGAAAGTGATCGTAACCGCGGGTGCCTGGAACGGAAAACTACTCTCTGATTTCGAGTTACCGATGAAGCCTGTAAGAAAAACAATTGGCTGGTATGAAACCGATGGGCAA
Source organism: Geomicrobium sp. JCM 19038 (assembly GCF_000698125.1). GTDB lineage: Bacteria > Bacillota > Bacilli > Bacillales > Marinococcaceae > Geomicrobium_A. The sequence goes on from NZ_BAXA01000007.1 coordinate 19,986, forward strand.
ACGTACACGAATGATTTTCCCGTTTTTGTATTCGATACGTTACATGATGGACATTATTACGGATTTCCTGATTATGACGGGAAGGGGTTAAAGATTGGAAGAATGGAAGGTGGCGACACGGTTAACCCTGACGCAATGGAGCGGGTGTTTACCGACCAGGACAGTGAAGAACTAGAATCATTTACATCGAAATACTTGCCGAAGGTGTCTTCACGAAGATTGGACGGGAAAGTTTGTTTATTTACGAATACGCCAGATGATGACTTTATCGTCGACTTTTTAAATGATCAAAAAAATGTGATCGTAGCGGGTGGATTTTCTGGTCATGGTTTTAAGTTTGCTAGTGTAATTGGCGATATTTTACGAGAAATGGCAATGGAGGGTTCGACAAGTCGGAACATTGATTATTTAAAGAAATCACGATTTTAGAGCCTTTAATGTGAGACTGGAGATGAAGCGAAGAAAATGGACATTACGATTTGGAACATTATGACGGATGTTGGAATCATGTCGGTTTTACTTATGGTTGGGGTTTTGCTTAAAGCAAAAGTTTCTTGGATTCAAAAAACATTTATGCCTGCTAGCTTTATCGCTGGTCTCCTCGGTCTTCTGTTTGGACCTAATGGACTTGGTTGGTTGCCATTTTCTTCTTGGATTGAGCTGTATCCAGCGGTGTTGATCGCTGTTGTGTTCGCATCCATTCCAATTGGAGCCGTTAAAAAGCGTTTTAAAGAACAATCATCCCGAATCCGAAATGTGTGGATCTACGGTGTATTCATCTTAATGCTCTTTTATGCGGTTGGTTTGTTATTAACTCAGCTGTTCCTAACTCCGGTTATGAACGTTCCGGTCGGAGCAGGAATGATGCTTGGCGTAGGCTTCTTTGGAGGGCATGGTTCGGCGGCTGCAATTGGAGAGACATTTGCTTCACTTGGTTGGGAAGAAGCAACGAGTCTAGGGTACACGTCGGCAACAATCGGTATGGTGATTGCAGTCTTTTGTGGAATGTTGATCATTAAACGGGGAACAAATCAAAACGAAGCCCATTTCGTTTCAGACTTTAAACGGCTACCAAACGAATTGAAAACAGGATTAATGCCAAAAGAAAAACGTCAATCCATTGGAGAAACGACGCTCTCACCAAACGCTGTTGATCCATTGCTTGCACACATCGGCTTAATTGCGATTGCAATTCTACTTGCATATGGTGCGAAAATAGGAATTGAAGCCGTGTTTCCGATGTTATCATTGCCACTGTTTAGTTTTGCTATTTTAACTGGGATTCTTATCCAATGGTTACTACGTAAGACGAAGAGTGATGACTACGTCGATAAACGTGTCGTTGATCGGATTGGAGGGACAGCAACCGATTTAATCGTTATGTTTGGGATCGCTTCTATTAACTTAACTGTCGTAGCAAGTTACGCCGTACCACTGGCAATTTTGTTCATTGTTGGTTTACTCGTTGCTTACATAAGCTTTCGAATTCTTGCACCGCGAACGTTTCGGACGTATTGGTTTGAAAATGCTGTGTTCAGTTGGGGGTACACGACCGGAACCGTTGCAATGGGTGTCGCATTACTTAAAATTGTTGATCCAGAGTTAAAGAGCACAGCACTCGAAGATTTCGGTGTTGCGTACTTGGGGATCATGCCATTTGAGGTACTTACGTTAACATTTTTACCATTAATATTGATGAGCGGTTTTGGCTGGGCTTACACAGGACTTGCGATCACGATCTGTTTAAGTCTGATTATCGTCTCAAGAAGTCAAGGTTGGATTACATCTATGAAATACTCAAATGATCATTCAAGAACGCATAGCCAATAACATCGGCTATGCGTTTTTATGTGGCATACTGCACAGATAATTCATATCTGATTCATTAATTCAAACATGGTTACGAAATGAAATGTAAGCGCATTCATTTGCGTTGATTTACCGCCATTTATTAATTGGAAATACTTGGCACAATTATTGCTTTCTAGTTGAATACAACAAGGACGAGGAGAGGGACCGTATGAGTTGGCACGCAGAAATTGAAGAATTACAGCGTTTAAAAAAGTTAGCTGAGAACATGGGGGAGAGGCGAGCGTCCAGAAGCAAAAGTCGAGGGGCAAGTTAACGGTTCGAGAACGTATTCATCAAATTCTTGATGACAATACTTTTCATGAATCAGGGGCTCTAGCAGGCAAAGCAACGTATGACGAAGAAGGCAACGTAAAAACATTTATGCCAGCGAACTTTCTACTCGGAACAGGGAAGATCGACGGGCGTAAAGTTGTCGTTGGTGCCGACGATTTTACCGTTCGTGGCGGTGCTTCAGACGGTGGAATTAAAGCTAAGCAAGAGTATGCCGAATTAATGGCACATGAGTTGCAATTACCGATGGTCCGCCTCGTTGATGGCACCGGTGGAGGGGGCAGTGTGAAGAGCTTGGACTCTAGCGGCTCAACGTATGTTCCAATTAACCTGCATGGGATCATGTTGTCAAAAACATGGGCAGAGTTCCAGTCGTTGCAGCAGCACTAGGGGCGACTGCAGGGCTCGGTGCAGCACGAGTAGCAGCGTCTCACTTTTCAGTAATGGTTGAAGAACTTTCACAAATTTTCGTTGCGGGACCACAAGTCGTGAAGTTCGGCATGGGGCAAGATTTAACGAAAGAAGAACTCGGTGGAGCGGCGGTTCACCGTGCAAGCGGTGCTGTGGATAACATTGCATCCTCTGAAGAAGATGCATTTATGCAAATGCGAACGTTTCTTTCTTATATGCCGAGCAACATCTTTGAATTGCCACCTATTATGGAGTCAGAGGATGACCGAGACCGCCGTGAAGAATCACTCATTGAAGCAATTCCGAGAAACCGTCGTCGCCCATACAAAGTACGTGAATTACTTGAGAAAGTGTTAGACGAAAATACCATCTTTGAGATCGGCAAACACTTTGGTTCGAGCACCGTCACCGGTCTTGCCCGCTTGAATGGCCATCCGGTCGGTTACTTAGCGAACGATCCGTACGTGCTAGGTGGGGGTATGACGAGGGAGAGTAGTGAGAAGATCGAGCGGTTCGTTGATCTTTGCCAAACGTTCCACCTTCCAATCGTAAACTTCGTTGATCAACCAGGACTTGTGATCGGTGTTGATGCGGAGAGAAAAGGAACGATTCGTAAAGGCGTTCGTGCCATTTCTGCCATTTATCAAGCACAAGTACCGATGATTGAAATTATCCTTCGCAAAGTGTTTGGCGTCGGTGGCGCAGGAATGATTAATGGTCATGGCTTACATCAGCGTTACGCTTGGCCGTCAGGTGACTGGGGGTCGCTACCGGTTGAAGGAGGCGTTCAAGTCGCATATCGACGGGAGCTTGAAGAAAGTGACAACCCTGAAGAGCTGCTCCAAACGTTAATGGAAAAAATGGAGTCAATCCGTTCACCATTTCGAACGGCTGAAGCATTTGGGATTGAAGAGATCATTGATCCTCGTGATACGAGACCGCTTTTGTGTGATTGGGTTGAAGATGCCTATAAACGCTTGCCACAACTGCTCGGTCCATCGAGCTTTACGATGAGACCGTAAGAAAGGGAGATATCGTGTATGCGTGGATATTCTCACGTGAATCAGTGTTTAGTATTCCGTTAAATCATGAAGAGTGAATAACAGTTAGGGCCGCAAATAAAGACAACCTATTGGAAGTAGCAAAGAAAAAAGATGACGTTATAGTCAAACTCAAAGGATGATAGGAGGAATTAGATGAATAGCTTTGGAACACAAGAAGAGTTAGTTCATCGACAAATGGAGCATTGGGCAATGATTCAACCAAACCATCCGTTTGTCTATTACGGAGAGCAACGGAAAACCTTGACGTATAGAGCCTTTAACGAACGGGTGAATCAAGTGGCGAATGGTTTGTTAGAAGAAGGCATTGCGAAAGGTGATCGCATTTCAGTATTTATGAAAAACCCACTCATGACGACAGTGGCGATGTTTGCGATTTGGAAGTGCGGTGCAGTGTTTTGCCCGATTAATTACAATTTCAAAGGGAAATTACTTAGCTATCCGTTACATGATACGAATCCAATTATGGTGATTACAGAGCGCTCAATGGTGAGGCGGCTTAATGATATCGCCTATGACGTGCCGTGTGTCAATGCAATTGTTTATAGCCCTACATTACGTGACCATGATTACGAGGAGTCATTAGCAAAAGATCGACTACATTCAATCTATAACGAGAAAGACTGGAGCTTAATAATCTCTGAAAATCGTAACAATCCGAACGTTGAGTTGAACTACTTTGATATGGCGAACATCATCTATACGTCAGGAACGACAGGGCCCGCAAAAGGTGTCGTCCAATCACACCGCTGGGTGTACGGATACACACGAGGTCTTCGCAGACTGCTGACGCGGGAAGATGTTGTTTACAATGATTTGCCTCTGTATCACGTTGGAGGAGCATTTGCGAACATTGCACGAGCTGCTTTTGTCGGTGCGGGAGTCGCACTTTATGATAAATTCAGCGCAATGCACTTTTGGAAACGCATTAAAGACAGTCAAGCGACATCGGCAATCTTGCTCGATGTGATGATCCCTTGGCTTATGAATGCAGAGACGAAGAATACGGATCGTGAAAACACGTTAAACAAAGTGCATATGCAACCCCTTCCGAACTATCATCAAGAAGTCGCTCATCGCTTCGGATTTGATGTCATTACGTCAGGATTCGGGCAAACAGAAGTGGGCAATCCACTGTCTTCGGCGATATTGCATGGGCTAGACGGTAGAGGAACCCCTGACTATTTACGAAGAGGCTACACACTAGATGAGATGATGGCGTTGTTAAAAGACGATTGCGTACCGATCATGCGGGGGGATGAAGTAAACGAAAAAGGGTTTATGGGGAAACCAAATGCCCATTTTGAATTGGCGATTTTAAATGAATACGATGAAGAACAACCGCCAGGCGTCATTGGTCAGATCGGCTTTCGCCTCAATTACCGTCTCTCATCATGACGGAATATTTCAACAAGCCAGAATCAACGACAAAAGCATTTAAGAACCTCTGGTTCCATTCCGGAGACGCAGGATACCTTGGGTTAGATGGTTACTACTATTTCGTCGATCGTTTAGGAAGCGTTATTCGTTGTCGAGGTGAGAAGATCTCCTCTTATCAGCTCGAAGACATTATTAATAACCATGATGACATTAACTTAACCGCAGCGTTCCCAATCCCCGCAAAGCAAGGTGATGAAGACGACGTTGCCGTCTTTTGTGAACGAAAGCCAGGTGCAACGATTACAGAAGATGCATTGCACACATGGTGCATTCAGCAAATGCCGAAGTATATGGTGCCTACGTATATTCGCTTCATTGAGGAGATCCCTCGGACACCGACAAATAAGATAGAGAAATATAAGTTAAGGGAACTGCTTCTTTGTGAAGCACCAGTTCAAAACAATTAACCTCTCCAGAGTTGGAGAGGTTTTTGATTTCCGCTTTATGTGGGGTTGTGAAGGAGAACTAGTATAGAAATTAGCTGGCTAAGAAAAGTCCTGTATATTCATTTTCGCAACTTGAATCTCTGAATCTTCCCACTCGTAGTTTTAGGCAATTCATCCAAGAACTCTACTTTTCTTGGATATTGGTGCTTGGATAGGTTCGTTTTCACATGTAGACTTAGTTCTTCACCGAGTTCAGCGCTAGTGCGGAATTGTTTACTTAAGACGACATACGCTTTGACGATTTCGCCTTTTTGTTCGTCTGGTTCGCCAACGACGGCTGCTTCTGAGACGGCGGGGTGTTCAAGTAAAGAGCTTTCGACTTCGAATGGACCGATTCGGTAGCCAGAACTTGTAATAATGTCGTCGGATCGACCTTGGAACCAGTAATATCCTTCTTCATCTGTTAAAGCGAGATCCCCGGTTAGAAACCACTTTCCGCTCATTTTCTCTGCGGTTTTCTCTTCATTGTTCCAATAGCCTTTGAAGTAATAGCCATCGTTCGTTGTGTCGATCGCGATTTCACCAACTTCACCGTCAGGTGTTGGATTCCCTTGTGCGTCAAGAAGGGAAATGGTGAATCCGGGCGTTGGAAATCCCATCGAACCGTTTTTAATCACCATCGTAATCGCATGGTAGTTGTTGATCACCATACCGACCTCGGTTGCGCCGTAATGATCATGGATATTTATTCCAATATGCTTTTTGAAAAATCGAATGACCTCTGCATTTAGTGGTTCTCCAGCGCTACTTAATTTCTTCACTGATAGCGAATGTTTAGTGATAAGCTCAGGACCATCTTGCACCATCATTCGATAGGCAGTAGGCGCATAGGCGAAGTTCGTCACATTGTATTTCTCCATTAAGCGGTAATAAGCTTCACTACTTGGACGACCTTTGTACATGACAATCGGAATTCCAAAGCTTAACGGGTTGAAGATCGAATTCTGCAAGCCATATGCCCATCCAGGATCGGCACCACCCATAAAGATATCGCCTTCTTCATAGGCAATTCCGTATTTCGAATAAGGGTAAGTGCTGAGTAAAATTTTGTGAGCGTACACGGCTCCTTTTGGCATGCCTGTTGACCCTGAAGTGAATTGAATAACAGAAGGGTCGGATAATAATGTTTCTTCAACGTCGTAGTCTACAGGAAATTCATGAATGAGCGAGTGAAAGTCGAGTGAGGGAGTATCTGGGTTGTCGATGACGATGACTTTACTTGAGTGATTAATCGTTGATAGTTTTTGAGATTGTTCATGGTTTGTAATGAGAACTTTGCTCTCAACGGTTTCCAACCGGTAAGAAATCGCGGAAGAGTTGAAAGCTGTAAATAAAGGAACATAGATGGCACCGATTTTCCATGTCGCCAAAACGGTAACGACAAGCTCGATATCCTTACCTAGAAGACATGCCACTCGGTCACCTTTTTTTACGTTGAGGGACTTTAAGGCATGCGCCAGTTGGTTCGATTTGTCACGTAACTGTTTGAACGTATATTCGACTTGTTTACTGGACTCATCTTCCCAATAAACCGCGATTCGGTTATGATCCTCTGCCCATCGATCACAACATTCGTGACCCATGTTAAACTTCTCTTCTGGATTCCAATCAAAGGATTGATAAGCGTCATCCCAAGAGAATGCTGAACTTAATTGATTGTAGTTCAATTGCTTTTCAGTATACATTGTAAATCACCTCGGTAGATTTAAAAGATCGTGATAAATGAAATCTTATAAGTAGAATTTAATCTAAGGTGTAAAGTACTTTATACATGTTAAGCGCTTACAAAAATAATAAATTCTTTTTGATAGTATGAGTAAATGCAGTTCGAACACAACTGAGGATTGAAAATTCCCATCTTTCTGTAAATTATAGATGTTAGACTTTGAATGTCAAGTGGGGAATTGAATTTGTGGTTGAATTTAAAAGTAGAAAAAGCTTGTTAATGGTAATTGTTCCATTTATCACGAAGTTAAATATACCCGTTGATCGAAAGCATAAAAAAGAGGAAGGTATCAAACCTTCCTAATTAATGTCTATACGTGTTCACCTTCAGTATTATCTGAGAACTGAACTTTCCCTTTCTTAAAGGTCCATCGTAAATAACCGAGTACAGTTAGTATAATAAGAAGCCCAATAAGGTCAAGCATAAAACCAGGGGTAATCATTAGTAATGAGCCAATGATAATGCAAATTCTTGGCAGGATACGAATTGACTCGTAAAGGTACCCTTCGATGGCTATGGCTAGCCCTACAATACCGAATATGGCAGATAGGGATCCTATTAGAATTGTCTCAACAGACCCGAGCATAAGAAGACCAGTGTTGAAGACAAACATATACGGAATAATGAATGCAGCGAGACCGATTTTAAGCGCCCACATCGCGGTTCCCATTGGAGAAGTGTTGGCTATACCTGATGCAATAAATGGTGCGACTGCAACTGGTGGTGTAATCGCTGAGACGATTCCGAAATAGAAGACGAAAAAGTGTGCTGCAAGTGGCTCAACACCCATTGAAACGAGAGCTGGAGCTACGAGCACAGCCAAGATTACATATGCTGCAGTTGTAGGTAAGCCCATACCGAGTATGATGGATGTAATCATCGTTAGGATTAAAAGAAGGATCAAGCTTCCCCCTGCTAACGCAACAAGCAAGTTCGAGATGTTTAGTCCTAACCCTGTTAAATTAATAACTCCAATGACAATACCTGAGACTGCGGTTACGATGACGACAATCATAGAGTTTTTTGCTGATTGGACAAAGCCATCAATTAGCGCTTTTACACTTACTCGTGTCGTCCTACGTAGTTGGGCAACTATGATCAGTGCGAGAAATGACCAGAAAATTGCAAGTGCTGGTGGTAAGTACACGATTGCTAATAAGAATACGAGAATGAGAAGTGGAATGGCTAAATGAATACCGTTTTTAAGTGTTGCTTTTAAATCGGGCATTTCTTTGGCTGGAACACCAATTAACCCTTGCCGTTTTGACTGTAAATGAACGACGACCATCGTCGATAAATAATAGAGAACGGCAGGGATGATCGCAGCAAGAATGATCGTCGTATAAGGTAGGCGTAAAATATCGACCATAATAAAAGCGGCTGCACCCATAATAGGTGGCACGAGCTGTCCACCTGCGGAAGCAACCGACTCTACTGCGCCCGCAAACTTAGGGTTATAGCCGAGTCGCTTCATCAATGGAATGGTAACAGGCCCAGTTCCAGATACGTTAGCAGCAGCACTTCCAGATACGGTCCCAAAAAGCGAGCTTCCAATTACGGCTGCCTTTGCAGGTCCGCCTGTCATCCTGCCGAAGAAAGCAATTGAAAGATTTAAAAAGAATTTTCCGGCTCCCGTAACTTCTAAAAATGTCCCGAACATAATAAAGAGAAATACATAACTCGCAGATACTCCGAGTGTGATTCCAAAGATCCCTTCATTCGTTAAAAACATTTGGTTAACAATACGCTCGAAACCATAGCCACGATGTGATAATAATCCTGGAAGATAAGGTCCGACAAATGCGTATATGAGAAACAATCCTGCAATAATAGTTAAGGCTTTTCCTGCCATTCTTCTTGTAGCTTCTAGTAGGAGAAAGATCAGCAGTGTTCCGAGTATAAGATCCATTGTATTGGGATTTCCAACTCTTCCAACTAGTTCATAATAGGAAAAGTATGCATAAACGCCAATTCCAAGACTAAGAGCTGCAAAAATCACATCGGTTCCGAGGAGGGTGCGATTTTGTGTCGTAGTCTTCGTAGGAGCAACGCAAAGGAATAATAATGTCATACCAAAAGCTAAGTGTACGCTTCGCTGTTGGTATGCAACGAGCATTTCAAAGCCAGCAGTATAGAGATGAAAGAAACAAAAGGCTAGTGATAAGATGATAATCGCGTAACGATGGACACCAACTTCTTTACGATAAGGCGTAGAAAGTAATTGCTCTTTTTTCTCACGTTTCTTCACAAGCCACCACCTCATTTTCTAAAAATTGAATTACGATCGGTGTTCCTGAAAGTGTGTAGTGTTGAAGGGTTAGTCGCTCATCATGATAGCCGATGACTAGTGGGTATAAATAAGGGACACGAAAGCGAATAGTGTCAAGTGATTGATTACGTGTAATCTGCCAGTTTCCAAACTGAAAATCATCTTGAAACGTAGCCGTATCTCGTTTATTTCCGTAGTAATTAGCTGCATCAAATGATTCGAATTCAACGTGTTCAAGGAGAAAACTGTCTTCTTCGACAACGTACATTTCCCATTGTTTTGTTTCGTACATAGAGTGTGTGTATTCAATGTAAAATCTTTCACCAGCTCGAGGGGCAATGAGGCAATCATTTCATTTGTATTTTCATCATAAATATCAATGGTTTTTGGCGTATTCAATGTGTGACAAGTTATAAATAGGCTTAGTAAAAGAACAAAAAAGAAGAGGAGGTACTTCATGTAAGTCCTCCTTTGATAAGGTTTTTAGTCACTACCAACCACGTTGTATTCACTCGCTTCATCCCAAATTCCTTGCTCTTCAAGAACTTGAACAACAGCTGGATGGAATTCAAGAAGGTTGCCTCGGAAAAGGTATTCTGGTTGTTGGTTCCATTCAGCTCCTGCAGGATGACTGTCCTCGATCACTTGATACTGATCAATCAACGTTTCGCTGATCATTGATGCAACATCATCAGGAAGATCGGCACGTGCAACAAGCATGGTGTTTGCCCCTACTCCTTGTAAGTCGTGGTCGTCGTTAACATGATAGGTTCCTGCTGGAAGAACTTCAGGATAGACTCCAGGTAAATCTTCAAGCTCTTCTAGAATTTCTGGTTCAATTTCTATTAAGCGGATATCTTCAGTCGATTCAAGGTCAACAATCCCTGAAGTAGGGGGACCACCAACAATAATAGCTACATCAATTTGTCCTGAACGAAAGGCATCAATTTGTTCAGCAAAGCTTAAGTACATCGGATTGAAGTCTCCATAGGACATGTCATGGGCTTCAAGCAGTGGCTCGATGATCTTTATATTCCCACTTCCAGCAGCGCCAACCCCCACATTCTTCCCTTCAAGATCTCGAAATGAATGGATATCTGAGCTCTCTCGAACAACGATATGTGTGAACATGCCGTGACCGGCAGAGACTTGACGCCATTGTTCAAAAATATCTGGATCTTCTTCTGAGTAACTAAGGATAGTAGGTCCATCTATTAGGATCAAATCCACATCACCATGGCTGAGTAATCTTGCGTTTTCTTCTCCAGCGGCAGTGACTTCGACGCCCAAATTAATGCTAGGTTCATGAGCTTGGAACATGCTTGACATACCACCACCTACGAAATAGTAAGTTCCAGCGGTACCGCCAGTTCCAAGGGGGACGTGTGTCGTTCCTGAATCATTGTCATTAGCATCGGTATTTGCACCGTCACAAGCAACAAATAGGCACGTGAAAATCAGGGTGAAAATAAATAGACTGCGTTTCATGTTTGTAACCTCCTCTTACCTAAAGTTGTTTCCACAAGGATTTGCTTGAAGAAATGACGTTTTCACCGATTTGCTTTGCCCAAAATGCCTCAGAGCCATATTCATCACGCCATGACCATAACCTTCTCGTGTACTGATGAAGTGGATGTTCGTGGGTGAAGCCAATTGCTGCGTGAATCTGATGTGCAATCGGTACCGCTTTTGAAATTGATTGGCTAACATAAGTTTTTGCGATTTTGACCTCATTTTGGAATTGAATGTTGTCTACTGTAGCTGTTGCGGCGGAATCTGCAATTACATTTGCTGAGGTAGCAAGACCAGTTAATACGGCAAGCTGTTGTTTAATAGCTTGGAATTTCCCGATCGGTCGACCGAATTGTTGGCGTTCTTTCGCGTGATGGATGGACATCGTGAGAATTTGTTGTAATGCTCCTGCCATCATCATCGTTCTTCCTAACAACGTTTCGTGAATAAATTGTGCAGCATGTTCAGGTGTCATTGCTATGACTTGTGATGAATTGAGTGAAGTGTTTTTGCAGATTACTTTGTTTCTCGATTCACCTGCAATATTTGAATCTGGAACTGTTGTGGTGAGATTGAGTGGAATTTTGAGCAAATACCACTTACCAGTAGGTGTTTTAACCGGTGACACTAGATCATCAGCCCATTGTGTGAATGGGACGCGATTGAATGTGCCGTTGATAATCCAAGTTTCTGAATGTTGTTGAAGATCAACATCTTCATTGATCATACTAATGGTTTGTTTTGTGTTAGGAAGCGGGAGTCCAAGCTCGACATACTGCCAATTTGCAATGATTGACTCTGCTAAAGGGATTGGTGCTGCGAAACTACCAGCGATTTTTAACACGGCAAAGGCGTCAAGCTTTGTAAAGCCACTTCCATTACAGTCTTCAGGAACTCCGATTGTTGTTATTCCCATGCTGTCGAGTTCATTCCAGAATGTTTTTGGGAACGTTCCGTTTTCAGCGTCGTTAATTAATTCTTTAGTACAAGTTTGTTTGAACAGTTTTTCTGTCGTGTCAACAAGCATACGTTCGATTGTGATCATTAAAGTCCCAACCCCTTTCCTACAATTGACCGTAAGATTTCAGTTGTACCACCTCGAAGTGTGAAGCCTGGAGAATGCAACATCGCTTTTGCTAGTAATCGTTCATACTTCTGTTCACTATGTGAAGATGGTTCGCTCTCAATGAGCATTCTCGCCGTTTCAATGATCGTATTCTCGAATTGATTCCCAAGGTCTTTTACGAGTGATGCTACAAGACTCGCTGGTTGGTCTTCCTCAAGCAGTTGAGCAATTGAAAAAGACATTCTCCGCAATGTAACGAGCGTTGCTACGAGCTTTCCGATTTCCGTGTAGGCATAGGTAGAATTTGCATCTGCTCTTTGTTTCAATACTGTAATCATCTCTTCAAGTAACGGGTACGTACTTAAAAATCGTTCTGGTCCACTCCGTTCAAATGCTAGTTCAGCCATTCCTTGTTTCCATCCTTCCCCAAGCTTACCGACGATCATTTCATCGGAGAGGCGAACGTTCTCGAAGAACACTTCATTGAAGTGTTCTTCGCCTGTCATCAGGGTAATTGGTCGGATGGAGACACCTTTGGCACGAAGGTCAACAATGAATTGGCTTAATCCTTCATGCTTCTTCTCCGTTTGCTTTTCAGTACGGCACAGTACAATCATATAGTCTTGGAGATGGGCGCCACTCGTCCAAATTTTACTACCGTTCAGTAACCATTCGTCACTTTCTTTTACCGCCTTCGTGTGAATGTTCGCTAAATCAGAACCGGCATTCGGTTCACTTAAGCCAATAGAGAAGTAAACTTCCCCTTTACAGATTCCTGGTAAAAAAGTCTGTTTTTGATATTCAGTTCCGTATTTTAGAAGTAAAGGACCTGTCTGGCGATCAGCAATCCAGTGTGCTGCAACGGGTGCACCGGCTGCGAGCATTTCTTCCGTAACGACATAACGTTTCAAATTGGATTCACCTTGACCGCCGTACTCTTTTGGGAATGTCATACCGACCCAACCTTTTTCAGCCATTTTCATGCTCCATTCTCTAGAGAAACCAGCAAGCCAAGAGTCACAATCAGGTTGAAATGATTCAGCATCAAGTTCTTTTTGAATAAATGCTCTTACTTCATGACGAAATTCTGTCAAAGAGTTCGATGCTTTTGAAACTGGCAATTGAAGTGACGCTTCCATTGAACTTCCTCCTTATACCTTAGCGATTTACGAATGCTGGTTTGCGTTTATCAAGGAAGGCTTGCACTCCCTCTTTGTGATCTTCAGTCGCGGTAATAATCGACATGTGAGAAGAAATTAAATCAAGCGATGTTTCTAAGTCTAATTTCTCTGACTGTCGCGCTGCTCGTTTCATCATGCGAATGGCTACTTGCGGCCCGTCAGCAATTTGTTTCGCTATTTTGAGTGTTTCTTCAAGTAATGATTCACGAGGGAATGTATGGTTAACTAATCCTATTTCCAATGCTTCCGTTGCATCAACGGCACGCCCAGTCCATAATAATTCAAGCGCTTTGGCTTGCCCTACAATACGAGGAAGAAAGTAAGCCCCACCGTCTCCTGGGATTAATCCAACTTTTACATATCCTTCAGATACTTTTGCCTCAAGCGCCATCGTTCTGAAATCTGCATTAATGCCATGTCCAAACCAGCCCCAACGGCTGCACCGTTAATCGCCGCAATGACAGGTTTGTCGATGCGATTCATCATAAAAGCAACACGATGGATGTCTTCCCAAAGCATGTTCTTCGCATCGAGTCTTGTTTCGCGTCCTTTTTGTAAATCTTGCATATCGCCGCCAGAACAAAAGGCATCACCATTTCCTGTAACGACAATTACATGCACACGATCGTCACGCTGGGCTGTTTCCAGTGCACCCACCCATTGTGTAATCATTTCAGACGAAAATGCATTTTTCTTTTCGGGTCGGTTTAAGGTAATTAGTTGGATATGCTCTTGTAATTCAATGTGTAAAGGTTCGTTCATTTTCCATACCTCCGTTTAAACATTATTATCCAAACATGGATAAGTGTCATAAGTTCCGTAGAAACAAAAGTGATTGATAGCGCTTACAAAAAGTGGTGGGATTTTTTACATTAGACAGTGGTTTTTTGAACCTCTGACCTTCACGTATGATTTGAAGCAAAACATTGAACCTCTCACTCCTTTTTTTCTATTCTGAATTGTTTTTATCTTAAAGTTTAGTCAATATAATGTCTAATACTGCTTTAAAATAAAACTATAGCTTATTGCTATAAAACAGGAGGTCCTTTCATTGGATATTCGCCAATTGAACTATTTTGTCACACTTGTTGAGAAGAATAAGTTTGTGGCTGCGGCTGAAGTGCTTCATATCTCGCAACCATCTTTAAGCAACATGATTAAGCAACTGGAAAAAGAACTAGGATGCAAGTTATTTGAACGAAGTACTCGTGAAATGAAGTTGACGGAGCCCGGAGAAGTGCTATATCGTCGTGCAGTGTTAATTCTTAAACAATTCGAAAGTACATTAAAAGAAATGGAAGATGTTAAAGACACAGGATTTGGAGCTATTGATATCGCTATGATTGAGTCTTCGAAATACTGGATTCCTAAAGTGGCAAAGCAATTTTCTGAGGAGTATTCAAACGTACAAATTTACTTTAAGGAGATTCGGACAAAGCACATGCGTGATGCATTGATTAGTAATGACGTTCATTTTGCGATCACGACGATGGTAGAGGATTTAGAGGATACGTATGAGCTAACACCAATCTACCGAGAAGAACTTGTCTTAATTTGTCCTGAAAATCATGCTTTTGCTGCTAAGTCGAGCATTGATATAGCTAATTTGGAAGGTGAGACATTAATTCTTACTCAAGCAGTTTTCCAAATAACTGAAATCATTAAGCAAGCCATTATTCAATCGGGAATTGATTTAGAAGGCAAATACTATGTTGAACGACTGGATACGGCACGGATGCTTGTTGCGGAAGGATTAGGGGTATGTATCCTGCCAGCTAGTTATCCCAAATATTCACTTCATCAAGGTATCCATACAGTGAAATTAACGAATCCAACCCCTAAAAGGAAAGTGTTTATGGCATATAACAAAGAACGCTATTATTCGCCAGCAGTTATGAGATTTAGGAATTTAATACAGCAGTTTTTTATAAAAGAAGATAATAAGATTGGGTTCTTAAAGTAGATTTATTTGTTAAGACTATAAATATATTCAAAGTTGGTATTAGAAATTATATAATAGTCAGTTTAAAATGCTCCTTAACAAGAAATATTGTGGGGGATAACATGAAATCTGCGATGGACGGACTTATTGTACTTGATTTATCACAGGTTTATCAGGGTCCATATTGTGGGATGTTAATGGCCTATCAAGGAGCAAAAGTGATAAAAATGGAAGCGCTTACCGGAGAGGTGATTCGTCAACGTATCGAAGACAAAAACCCGCATGAGTTTCTCATGTTTAATTCTAATAAACTTGGTATCTCACTTAACTTAAAGTCTTCTGAAGGAGCCGAGATATTAAAATCCTTAGTTCAACAAGCTGATGTATTAATTGAAAATTTCACTCCTGGGGTGATGGACAGACTTGGTGTCGGGTACGATACTTTGAAGGAAATTAATCCGCGTCTTATTTATGGTTCCGCGACAGGCTTTGGGCTTAATGGTCCTTACTCCAATTTTCCAGGTATGGACTTAACCGTTCAGGCTATTTCAGGTGTCATGGCTTCAACAGGCTATGATGGGAAGCCTCCCGTAAAAGCAGGACCTGCAGTTTGTGATATTTTAGGCGGAATTCATTTATACGGTGGGATTGCAACAGCACTATACGAGCGTGAAAAGAGCGGTGTTGGGCAACATGTTGAAGTTTCAATGCACGATGCAACATATCCCGCACTTGCATCGCCACTTGCAGGGTACTACGAAGGTGAGGGTAAGCGACCTGAACGAACGGGTAATCGTCATAGTGGGTTGCGCATGGCACCATATAATGTATATGAGACGAACGATGGATATGTTGCAATCATTTGTGTAACAGAAAAACATTGGGAACAGTTAGTACGACTCATGGAACGAACTGACCTCATCGGTGCACCGGGGTATGAGAATACGGTTAATCGAGCATTAAACATGGATGTTGTCGATCAAATGATTGAAGATTGGACGAAGAATAAGAGTAAATGGAATTTAATGAAACAACTTAAAGAAGCTAGAGTGCCAAGTTCCCCAGTATTATCGATTGCAGAAGTAGAAGATGACGAACATTTGAAAGCAAGAGGTATGATTCAATACGTTGATCACCCTATTCGAGGTCGCTCAAAAGTTCCTGGTTCCCCAATTCGCTTGTCGCGCACCGAGCAACAGACGGTTACACCAGCCCCCCTTGTTGGTGAGCATACTGAACAGGTACTGCAAGATATGCTTCACTACAGCCCTGCGGAACTTGAACGATTGCGTGAAGAGGGGATTATTTAAGAGGTTTCTAAAGCCTTTCCAAGACTAAAAAAGGAAAGGCTTTTTCTAACTCATTCTGTCAGATCCCCTACCAAACACTCCCACCTTCTCATAAACTTTTCTATAATGAAACGATGAAACCAGCAGGAAATCGACTGTGCAATCCGTAATTACATATAGAAGTAGATGCGAGCTCTATACCTACCCATACAACGAGAATGGAGTGACCACAGTGAATAAAGCGATGAGTTGGACAGAGTTAGAGCAATATGATGCCGTCGGACTTGCGGAACTTATTGAAAAAGGTGACGTTACGGCTAGTGAATTGGCGAAGCAATCGCATGAAGCCATTCGTGCGCTGGATGATCACGTCAGCAGTGTTATTGAAGTGTTTGAAGATGTCGTAGAAGACCCTTCGAAAGACGGTGCGAACCTTGAAGGTTCGTTTAA
Organism: Geomicrobium sp. JCM 19038; assembly: GCF_000698125.1. GTDB lineage: Bacteria > Bacillota > Bacilli > Bacillales > Marinococcaceae > Geomicrobium_A. The sequence continues at coordinate 36,921 of NZ_BAXA01000007.1, forward strand.
AGGGGTTCCATACTTAATGAAAGATTTAGGACCTACGCTTGCTGGTAGACTTCAAGAGATGGGCTCTAAGCTTATGCAAGGAAATCGAGCAGAAGCGGATAGTTTCCTAACGTCAAAGATTCGCAAAGCAGGACTTAATGTGATCGGGAGAACAACAACACCGGAGTATGGCTTGTGTAGCTCAGCGGAAAATCCAGAGCTTTATGTGACTCGTAATCCGTGGAACCAAGACTATACGAGTTGCGGTTCATCAGCGGGCTCATCGGTAGCTGTCGCGGCAGGGATGGTACCGTTGGCACACGCCTCAGACGGCGGGGGATCAATCCGAATTCCTGCTGGCGTCAATGGCATTATCGGTTTAAAATCATCTCGAGGTGTGTTGTCTGTCAGTCCAAATGGATCAGACTTGATGGGTGTCGTCTCAACACAAGGGTGTGTGTCGAGAACGATTCGTGATTCTGCCATGTTTTATGATGAGTGCCGAGGCGGTGCGCCTGGAGAGTTTATGCCGTATTGGGCGCCTGAACAATCATATTCGAGCTTGATTGCACATGATTCGAAGCCACTGCGTATTGCGGTCTCTCATGAATGGGGCGATTACAAAGCAGATCCACATATCGTCTCTGAACTGACCCGTACAGCTGAATTTCTAGAAAGCCTCGGTCACCACGTCGAATGGCAGACGCCGAAGGTTGACCTCTATAAAGCCTACCAAGCGCAAACGGACTGTTATATTATGAACTTCTCCCAAGTCATCGCAGGCTTAATGGAACAAAAAGGGCTAAAAGAACCTCCTTTGGACTTGATAGAACCGATGTGTATTCGTGTATGGGAAGAAGGCATTGATGCAACGTATTCAAAGCGTGCGGCGATGCAAGCGCAATTTAATGACGTGTCTCGTCAAGTCGGAACATTCTTACAAGAGTGGGATATCATTCTTACCCCGACGATGGCGAAACCGACTCCGAAAGTCGGTACGAAAGAGTACATGACAACAAGTGAGGAGCCAAACGTCTATGACTGGTTCCAGAATTTGTGGAGCATCTTTTCATTCACCCCGATCGCAAATGTGACAGGATCCCAGGCATCTCATTGCCGATGGCAACACTTGAAAACGGGCTACCACTTGGTATGCATTTCTTAACTCGCCAAGCGAATGATGGGTTACTTTTGCAGCTTGGTGCTCAGATTGAGCGGGCCTTAGACGGTGCGTGGAACGGGGGAAATAAGCCGGAAGTGCATGTGTCGAAGTTGTAAAAAGATCAGCATCCTGTAAAGGGGCGTGACATAAAAAGTTCGGCTCATTTTGGATCAATGAGCCGAACTTTTTTATACCTAGATCCGAACGCCTTTTTTCTGTTGCAACGCATACAGTCGCTCATAATGTGGAGATAAGCTTCGGATTAATTCGAGATACAATGAGCTGTAATCACGATAGAGTGATGCCGAAGTTTCGTTTGGGATCACTTTCTCATCCACGTGTTGATGCTGTTTGAAATGAGAAAGTGACTCAATGTCCCCGAGTGTATACATGCTTAGAATGACTGCCCCGAGCGCTGAACTTTCATAAGACTTCGCAAAATGAAGCGGCTGGTCGAAGATGTCTGCCGCCATCTGCTTCCACGTCTCTGAGCGGGAGAATCCTCCAGAAGCATAGATGGAACCAGGGAATCCAATTAATTCTTGTAAGGCGAGTAACACGCTGTAAATATTAAACGTAACCCCTTCAAGTGCCGCACGAATCATATCTTCTCTCGTATGTGTACGGGTCAGACCAATATAGGAAGCCGTCGCTTCCGGGTTCCAAAGCGGTGCCCGTTCTCCGGTAAGAAATGGTATAAAGAACAACCCGTTTGATCCAGCAGGGACACGGTCAGCTAACGCTAATACCGCTTCTACTGCTTGATCACTAGAGATCGTTTCATCCTTTACGAGTTCTTCAACGACCCATTGAAGCGCAATGCCTCCATTATTAATGGGGCCGCCGATAATCCAAAGGTCGTCAGTGAGTAAGTAACAGAACGTTCTTCCTTTCTCATCAACATGGGGTGTAGAAGATGCGCTTCGGATCGCTGCACTCGTACCGATCGTTAACGCAACTTCTCCTTCGTTGATTGCACCGACTCCGAGGTTAGACAAAACCCCGTCGCTTGCTCCGATGATATAAGGGATGTTATCCCTATAAAACGTAAAAGACGTTGGTACGAGTTCTGGAAGCTGTTCGGTTGTAACCCCAGCATAGCTCACGATCTCTTCATCCCATGCACGATCGTGAATATTCATCAAACCGGTCGCGCTGGCAATTGATTCATCCATGACAAATTCACCGAAGAGCTGATAGAAGATGTATTCTTTAATGCCGATCACCTTTGCCGTGTTTTCGAGAAGCGTAGGTTCATGCGTTTTCATCCAGAGAAGCTTTGCAAATGGAGACATCGGGTGAATCGGTGTACCGGTACGCTCATAGAACTGTTGGCCAGACTCCGTATGTTGCATTGCCTTCGTCTCGGCTGAACTTCTTTTATCCGCCCAAGTAATGAGGTTCGTTAACGGCACCCCTTTGTCGTCCACGCACATCATGCTGTGCATCGCAGAACTGAAGCTAACTGCACGAAGCTCATTCACACCTTTGTTTGAAAAGACGATGGCTTGCTCAAGAACAGAGATGGTCTTTTGATAAATAAGATCGGGGTCCTGTTCGGCAGCATCGGGAGTTGGACTCTGCATCGGATACGTTTCGTATGCTTTGTACCTCTCTTGACCTGTTTCGTCGAATACGACCGCTTTTACACCGGTTGTGCCGATGTCAACGCCGATATAATCAACATGCATCTAGATCACCTGCTTTTCGTTACTCGTTTTTCTCTACGGCATGACCGCCGAATTGATGTCTTAGTGCAGCAACAACTTTTCCGTGAAACGGATTTTCATCTAGGGAGCGATAACGCATTAATTGTGACATGGCGATGACCGGCGCACTTGCTTGATAATCAAGAGCAGCTTCCACTGTCCATTTGCCTTCTCCTGAAGAATGCATCACCCTTTAATGCTATCAAGCTTCGGTTCTTCTTTAAATGCTTCCGCCGTTAATTCCATCAACCATCCACGAATGACGGAACCGTGGTTCCACATATCCGCGACACTGTGATAATCATACTCAAAAGGACCTTTCTCTAGTAGCTCAAACCCTTCTCCAATGCTTTGCATCATACCGTATTCAATTCCGTTATGAATCATTTTTAAATAGTGACCGCTCCCCACTTTTCCGGTAAGTAAGAAACCATCTTCGATTGTAATCGCTTCGAATATTTCTTTTACGCGATCGGCGGCTTGTTCGTCTGCCCCAACCATCGCACACAACCCATTGCGAGCGCCGGAAACCCCGCCTGAAGTTCCGCTGTCCGCGAAGAGAATTCCAGTCTCCTTCAATTGTTCATGGCGTCGCAATGTATCTCGGTAATGAGCATTCCCTGCATCTATAATTAAATCATTTGGTGATAGTTTTTCACGGAGTTCTTGAAATACACTCTCGGTAATCTCACCGGCAGGTACGAGCAAGATGATTGTTCGTGGCGTTTCGAGCTTATTTAGCAATTCGTCAATGGTAGTTGCGGACTGACCGCCTGCTTCTCTTAAAGCGGTCATCGTTTCTTCTTGTTGGTCCATTCCAACGACATCGATGTTGCGGTCGATGAGCTGTAGGGAAAGGGGCAATCCCATTTTCCCTAATCCGATAATTCCTACGTTCATAAAAACGCCTCCAAGTAGTGGTGTTACTTGTATGTTATTAAAATTATTTTCATTTGTAAATTAAAATAAGAAAATATATTTCATTTTACGTCACTTAATGATACGATTCATACAATTACAGAAAAAATGGTTTCAATTCTATAAAAAAGATGATTGGTTCCTTCGATTGTTTAGAGAATGCAACATAAAAAAAGTAATGCAAAGGAGGTCTTCACGTTTCGCACTCAGGCCTTGGCAATTGATTTGGCGGAGCGATAGAAAAAGTGAAGATGATTATTTTTTAACATTATCTCTGAAAGCGCAATCATGACTAAAAGCGATCTTATAAAAGAGAAAGGAAGAGAATCTATGAAAATCGTAAGCTATGAATTGTTTCAAGTACCACCACGTTGGTTGTTTCTTAAAATCGAAACCGATGAAGGATTAACGGGGTGGGGAGAGCCGATCGTTGAAGGTCGAGCAGCAACCGTGAAAGCAGCAGTCCATGAATTAATGGAGTATCTTATCGGAAAAAACCCACTCCACATTGAAGACCATTGGAATGTGATGTATCGTTCAGGTTTTTATCGTGGCGGTCCGATTTTGATGAGTGCTATATCAGGAATTGACCAAGCGCTTTGGGATATTAAAGGAAAATATTATTCAGCACCTGTCCATGAACTTCTAGGTGGTAAAGCTCGTGAATCAATCAAAGTCTATTCGTGGATTGGCGGAGATCGGCTTCAGAAGTTGGCAAGGAAGCGAAGAAGGTTGTCGATCAAGGATTCACGGCAGTGAAGATGAATGGAACCGACGAGCTTCAGTATGTCGATTCGTATGAGAAAATCGACCGTGTGTTAGAAAATGTAGCAGCCATTCGCGAAGCGGTCGGCCCTTATATCGGAATTGGCATCGACTTCCACGGTAGAGTTCACAAGCCGATGGCAAAAATTCTTGCCAAGGAATTAGAACAGTTCCGTCCGATGTTCATTGAAGAGCCCGTATTGCCAGAGAACAATGAAGCGTTGCGCGAGATTGCCAATCATACAGCAATTCCAATTGCTACAGGCGAGCGCATGTACTCAAAGTGGGATTTTAAAACGATTCTTAAAGAGGGTTATGTTGATATTATTCAACCAGACTTGTCACATGCCGGGGGGATTACGGAGAACAAGAAGATTATTTCCATGGCTGAAGCATTTGATGTCGCTGCTGCACCTCATTGTCCACTCGGTCCGATTGCACTTGCTTCCTGCCTTCAAGTGGACGCAACGTGCCACAATGCTTTTATTCAAGAACAGAGCCTTGGCATTCACTATAACCAAGGGTCGGACTTGCTTGATTATCTTACCGACGCAACGGTGTTTAACTATAAAGATGGACATGTGAAAATTCCTGATAGGCCAGGGCTTGGCATCGACATTAATGAAGACCACGTCCGCAAAATGAGCGAAGAAGGTCATAACTGGCGTAACCCTGTGTGGAGACATGAAGACCGTAGCATTGCAGAGTGGTAGACAAAGAATAACTGGATAAAAGAAGGGATAAAACATGTCAGGTGTAAGTTTAATTCTTATTACGATCTTAGGGATCGGCTTACTTTTATACTTAATTATACGTTCCAAAATGCAAGCGTTCTTGGCTCTTTTGTTAGCGAGTATCTTTATTGGGTTGATGGCTGGCATGGATCCGATGTCGCTGCTCGAGACGATCGAAGAGGGCATGGGCGGAGCACTAGGCTTTATCGCAATTGTAGTCGGGCTTGGTGCGATGTTCGGTGAAGTGCTCCGAACGTCTGGTGGTGCTGAAAGACTCGCATTCACCCTCATTGATACGTTTGGAGAGAAACGTGCGCAGTGGGCACTTGGTTTTACCGGATTAATCGTCGCCATCCAGTATTCCTTGATGTCGCGCTCGTAATTCTTATCCCGATCGTTTACAGCTTAGCGATGAGAACAGGGAAATCATTGTTGTTTTATGCGATTCCGCTCCTTGCTGGTCTGGCTGTTGCTCACAGTTTTGTACCTCCGACGCCGGGACCGATTGCTATTGCCTCAATGTTAGGTGTTGATTTAGCATGGATGCTTCTTTTCGGTTTTATTGCAGGGTTACCAGCAATGATTATCGCAGGGCCGGTGTTTGGCCGATATATCGGAAACCGTATCCACGTTCCTGTGCCTGACCATGTGAGAGCTCGTGCGGAAGCAGAAGAGCAGGTAGATACGAATCTGCCATCTTTCAAACTGATTTTGTTTATTATATTACTTCCGTTAATTCTTATTTTAGCGAATACAGCAGGCGAACAAGTGCTGAATGAAGGTGTACTTCAAGAGATCTTCATGTTTATTGGTCATCCGTTCGTGGCGTTAATCATCGCAACGCTCTTTGCATTGCATTTCTTGGGCAAAAAGCGCGGTCTTTCCAAAAATGAATTGCAAGAAATGTCTACAAAAGCTTTGGAACCTGCCGGGATTGTGATCTTAATTACCGGTGCTGGTGGGGTATTTAGTGAAGTGCTGATCCAGAGTGGTGTCGGTGATGTGATGGGCGACCTTATGGCTGCTTCAGGATTTCCGCTCGTACTCCTTGCTTTTTTAATTGCGACGGGCGTGCGGGTAGCTCAAGGTTCAGCAACGGTAGCCATGTTAACTGCTGCAGGATTGGTCGCTCCAATCGTGAACCTTGTAGACTTAACACAACCATCACTTGCACTCATTGCAGTAGCGATTGCGTGTGGTGCAACTGTATTGTCTCACGTGAACGACTCAGGATTCTGGCTCGTTAACCGATTCTTAGGAATGTCAGAAAAAGACACGTTAAAGTCGTGGACGGTTATGGAGACCATTATCGGTGTTGTAGGCTTCCTCGTCGTGTTTGTCCTAAGTTTCTTCTTTAATTAACAGATAAAAAGAGAGTGAAGATGGGTTCTCCATCTTCACTCTCTTTCTTTGTTGCTTAATTACAGTCACGCCTAATATTTGTGCTGGCGAATTCGTGCGCGGATGCTGTATGCGTCAATATCTTTTCGTAGCAATGGACTCTCGAATTTTATCTAAATTATGAAGTGTCGTGTCTTTTAGTTGCAAGGCAGACAATACATAAAGTACGTCGATTAATGCGAGCTGGACCATTCTTGAAGCCATGGCTTCGGAGCGAAACAGAGATTCTCTGGCACTCGTCGTTAATGTGTAATCCGCAACTTTCGTTAAAGGAGAAGATGTGTGCCCGGATATCGCAATTGTAACAGCACCGCCTGCTTTCGCTGTTTTTAGTGCGTCAACAACATCGCGATTACTACCGCTATTAGAAATGCCAATGGCGGTACTGCCTTCAGTTAATAAGGAGGCGCTCATCATCTGTTGATGGCTGTCGCTGAACGCTTGAATAGGAATGCCAAACCGCATGAATTTGTGATAAGCATCTTCGGCTACGACCCCAGAACCACCAGACCCATAAAGATCAATGCGCTTGCTTTGGGTAAGGATTGTCGCCACCGTCTGCAACGTTTCTTCATTAATAAGCGCCAATGTATCATCCATGGCACGCTTATGTTCAGTGAAGATTTTGGAAGCAAGCGTTGGAACGTCGTCTTCGAAAGAAACGGACTCATGAATATTGGCTTCTTCTTTTACAATTTGTCTGGCGAGTGAGATCTTTAAATCTTGAAAGCCTTGATAACCGAGACGCTTGCTGAAACGGTACACCGTGGCATCTGCAACACCGCTTGCTTCCGCAAGTTCTGAAATTGAAAAGTAGACCGCTTTATCGGGAGAAGACAGTATGAAATCGGCAACCTTCTTCTCTTTGTCCGATAACGATGAATAATACGAACGAATCGTCTGTAAACAGGCGTTTGTCGTCAAAATATCCCTGCTTTCATGCTTAATCTATCTCGCAGTATAGCATATGTGATGTGAATCAAGGAATGAATTCGAGACTTTGCCTAAGCCTGTATCTTACGGGTTTGGAGGCGAACTGGAATTTAAGCACTTCTTAGAAGTGCCATTATTTTGAATTATTTCTATGTTGCTAGTGGACTTTTGCTATACGATATAATTAGGTGATTAAAGGAAGGTTTAAACGCATAGAGATATGATAGAAACTCATGTAACAAAACTTCTTTACGAACAAGAAGCGGGGACTTGATATATGAGAGCTTTTAAGCTTTTCTTATTAAATCTACAAAATGAGTTACCTAAACATCGCCAGATGATTAGGATCGGAAGCTATATGTTTTTTATTGTGTTGTCTTTTTTAGCTTTTATAATCACAACAATAAATTATTTCAATAATCCCTTAATCGAGAATCTATCTGCAAATCAGTACTATATTGCTCCCTTCATAGTTGGATTTTTAGGAGCAGCAATCGTTCTTTTATTTGGATTTTTCTTTACGAATGCACTTCTGCTTGTATCATCAAAGAAAATTCGATTTTTTAATGTTGAGATTGAATTTGATACGAGTGAAATTGCTGAGAAAAAGGCAGGACAGACGATTAATTACTTATCTAAAGTTATTGAATCTCATAGATATGCCTTGGCTAAAATGAGAGCCGAGGATCGAAGGTCTCATTTAGCGATCTTGATGGAAGTTATGAGGTCGTACCAAACGCAATTAAGAGCAGCATATGACGACCATGAGATTGAAGTGAAGGTATATACTGAAAGTCATGGTTTTACTAAAGGGCAGAACTTATTAATTGCAGATCTTCAGTATTTAGAAGGTAAACAAAAGATCGCCTATAAAAATCGAACTAAAAGAAAATCAACGAATTTAATGATTGCTGAAACAAAAGTAGAAGAAGTAGTAGAGGATGATGAATTGATCATCCCTTCCGAACAAACGGTATATATCGTAGTTTCAAGAAACATCGAAGATCTGTTTGATGATTTGGATACGAATACACTTAAAGGCCTTATTCATTATGCAGAAGTGGTGAAGAACGAAATTGAAATGTTAGATATAGTGGAGTATGATTATGAGTAAGAATGATAGGGTATAGATTTCTAACTAGTAGAAAGGGGAGCTGTTCTATGCAAAGCGAAGTAGCGACAAAAGCACGCCGGTTATCCCCAATTCAAAGGAAACGTCGAAGAGAAGCCATACTAGCAAAGTATAGAGACCCACAATCAATGGACGCTTCAGAAACAGTAGAACAACGAATTAGCCGTCTCCATTTGGGGAAAGAAATTGCGGACAAGTATATTAAATAAAAACAGAGAAAGGGGTGTTAAGATCCCTTTCTCTTTTCGTTTTTCTCTGGTTCGTAAACATAATGAGAATAGGGCTTGTTATTCTTCAAGTTGTTTCCACGAACCAGTTTATTCGTTGTATTTTCTATTTTAAATTTATCCAGTAGTCGTTTCTTCTTAGAGCTCAAAATAATCTCCCCTCTCTTATCCGACAGCTTGGTCAAAATCTAAGGGAAGTAAACATGAGGCCTTAGCTTTGAAATTGACAAAGGTTGAACCGTTAGAGGGTGCAAGAGCGTATAAAAATGTATTGCATATTTCAGGACAAAAGATCGACATTCGAAGTCATACACATGAAAAGCGAGTCTGCTGGTATAGTCACCACAGACTCGCTTGGTCGTCATTCATTCAAAACTTTTTCTAACAATGTGAATTCGGTATAATCGTTAAATTTTGCCACGTCATGTCCGGTAATCACAACTGCCTCCTTAGAAGAGAGAGTTGTCTAGCAGTAAGAATAATTGTTCTGGTGGTTAGTGCTAATGAGGCTCGAATAAGTGAGCGCATCCATGGTAAGGATGAGGTCACCCACTGTATAAAATTTATTTAATACCCTTACGTCACATAGCTAAGGCTAGAAGAAATCCATAAACACCTGAACTGCAAGGACAGTGACGAGTCCGATGATTAGGACATTAATGGTGTTGCTTGCCGTCGTGTTTTTGAATTGTCCCATGCGATCTTTCTTGTTCGTTAAGATGAACAAGACGACGGTGAGGATCGGTAATAATAATCCGTTTATCGCTTGGGCAGATATAATGAGTTCAATTGGTGAACCGCCGAACAGCCAAACGAGTGCAATCGGGATCATGCCGGTCACGATGAGGATCATGCGATTTACTTTTGCACTTGGATCTTCGGAACGCTTGAAGGCATGTCCGAACAACATCGGTTGCACCGTTAAGTTAAATAGTCCGGATGAAAACCCTGCGGTCCATAAACCGACGGCAAAGAAGATGGTCGCAAATGAGCCGAGAATTGGCGTGAGTTGAACGGCCATATCACCTGCACTTGCGATCGTTTGACCAGACCCATAAAACGCAGATGCTGAAGAAAGTAATATTGCAACTGAGATGAGTGCGAGTAACGTAAAGTTAATTTTTAAATCGTTAAATGAAAGTCTTCGAATTTGTTCTTTTGAATACGATGAGGAACGGTATTTGTTCTTCGTGAAGCCAGATAGTGCCACTAGCGTATTCGGCACGAGAATTGTTGCCACTAAGGCAAGAATGATCAAGATGTTGCCTTGTGGAATGGAGAACGTGAACCCCTGGCTTACTGTACTACCGGAACCGGGTAAAGCAACAAGTGCAGTAAGACAAAATGTAAGGACGAGCATAACCATGACAATTCGGTTAATGTTCTCAAGCACTTTGTACACGCCAAACCAAGCAATGCTCATGGCCATTACAGATAACAGCGAGACCCAGGCGAGCATCGGAATAGAAGGAAACAGCAAATTCATCGCCATAGAAGCTCCGATGAAATTACCAGCTTGAAACGCAAGTGCCCCGAGCCATAAACCAAAAAAAATTGCTTTTGACCAGAAAACACTCACTTCGTCACGTATGCCCTCAAGGACACTAGTCCCAGTGGCAATCGTCCAATTGATGACGGGTCGTTGAATGAAATACCCGACAAGACAAGCGATCACAAGAATCCAAGCGACTTGAAAGCCAAGTTCTGCCCCAGCAACAGATACGGTTGTCACGGTTCCTGGGCCGATAATGCATGCAGCTACAATTGCGCCAGGTCCCCAAGACTTCCACCACGGTAGTGTAGTGGTTTGTACAGGCTTTGCAGTCACAGTTTCTCTCATCACATTAGACATAGCGACACACTCCCTTTTTGTATTGGGTGATTGTATCAGGGAATTAGCAATCGGTTGGTATTTTTGTAAGGTTTTCTACAGGAATGTTTTTATCAGGAATTCATGAAAAATCAGTAATCTTTTGTTAAAATAATGGAAAATAAAAAATATTTAGATCGAAACTATGAAAGACTTAGACGTAAGTAAAGAACAAGCAGTAAAAAGCTGAGTGATCAATTTTTTTGAGGAGGGACGGATGCAACCTTATACGTTGACAGCGAGTAAAGTAACCGATGAGACGAAGGAAAAACCTTACCAAGTCATAATTTCAATCACCTTTCATGATGATCAATTTTATGAGAAGATATTTGAATTCTTACAGAAGAAACCACGGCTTTTTGTCGTACATCGTGAGCGTGTTCGCTATGCACTTGGCACAAATAAAGAGTGTAAATATGCCTTTGACGTCGTGTATCAAAAGTCACAGTATGAGTATACGGACCAGACATTATTGGATTTCTTTACAGAGCAGGAATGGCTTTATTCGTTTGATGACGTACAAATGCAAGAGGAGTTTTTAGAAGAGGGGATGAACGAGTTAGACAAATTCTTACTAAAGGCTAAGTCTTTAGTAGAAGCGAAACGATCCATAGATAACGAGAAACAGAGTCGTACCTCTGCTGATCGACGTTGGCGACGGCTGAGATGGTTCGTATATGTCGGTGGTTTTGGAGGGATGTTAGCTGTAGCTATATTTTAGATTCCCGCCCAGATCTAGCGAGCTACATTCAACAGAATCATATATGGTTACCTATTTTATTCCTCATCTTGATTTCAACAATGCTGGTCTTAATGGCATTAATGGAAATTCGAATTAGCCGGGGATCACTGGATAAGAAAACGGTTTTCACCACGACCGGAGTTATTCTTGGACTTCTTGCGTTTTTCAGTCTAGCTAATTTTATATAAGTTAAAGCTCTACTCATAGTTACCAATCAACCCCATCGACCACCTGATTAAGTGGTCGATGGTTGATTGGTTGTTTATCTTAAATTCCACCGTCACGAAGGCAGTGCTTCTTGCCGCCCCATCATGACGTTTAATCCGAGCTTTTTACAGATCGTTACATAGTGAAGCAATGTGAGTAAGACAGCGCCCATGTTCATTCCGAGTATGATACCGTCCATTTGCAAGCTTTGCATGGAGCCGAGGACGATCATTAAGACAAAGGAAATGCTCGTCGAGTACAAGGAGTGAATGAACGCGTCTTTCACTAAACCAATACCGATGAGATAAGCTTGGAGCGGTGTGGCAAAGTATTGGAAGATAAAGTAAGGGACGAGTATTTGCAAATAAATGTGAGCCGAAGATGCTTCAAAGAACAAGTTCGTAATTGGTTCTGCAAAGGCATAGAACATGAGAACGACTGGCGCACCGTAAAAAACGGTTACGATCATTGATAGTTTCAAATAGTGGTGCAATGTCGCGAAGTCTTTTCGTTCATACGCGTCAGCAACGATCGGGATGAGCACGATCAGTAACGCATGGGCGATAAACGCTGGAAAGAAGCCGACGGTGAATGCAATTCCTGCGAGCTTTCCGTACTCAACAACGGCGATGCTTTCAATCATGCCTGCGTTTCCGAGTGCCCAAGTAATCAGGAACGGCTTAATGGCAAAGGATGCGGAATGAAAGATTCTAAGACCGGTCGTAGGAATGGAGACGGCAAGTAATTTCTGTCGTACTTCTTTTCCAGTGAGGGTTGTCTGCCTCACGGATTTTATCTTCTTCATATTAAAAATGAACACAACCATTAAGTAACCTAACACGAGTAATTCACTTAATTTTAAAGCAAGCAGTGCCATGAAAATCGCAACATCGCTGTCAAAAGAAAATAATCGGAAGACGATCAGGAGACCAACGAGTTGTAGTGATCGCTTCATCAGATTGGCGATTGCAATCTTTGTTGTCTTCTGGGCACCGATTAAATAGCCCTTTACAACGGCAGAGAACGTAATGATTGGAATAAGAAGAAGAAGCATCCATTGAATTCCTACGTGGTACGTATGAAAGACAGGGAGTAAAGGTAAAATCCATGATGCGATGAACATCATGACAACAGCCCAAAGCGATGCCAATTTCAGTGCATGTTTAAGAACGCTCCAGTGGTACGTTGGTTCCTTCTCTGCAATGAGCTTTGAGATCGATACGGGCAATTCAATATTTGAAAGTACAACAACGAAAAGAATGGTTGGCAGAATGGCCATGTACAACCCGAAAGCTTCATCGCCAAGTTCACGAGCCAGTACAACATTAATAAACAGTTCTAAGCACTCACCAACAAATGCTGCGAGTGAGAGCACGAGTAAGCCACGAAAAAACGTATTCACCGAAACACCTTCCTTCTCCTACTTAATATGTATGAGACAAGGTGTGGAAATATGGGTGTAAATGATCGACAGATTTACTGATGAAATCACTTCATACGAAAGAGTCCCTTTGAAATGCAAAGGGACTCTTTTGTCATTTTAGAACGTTTTGAAGCCGTGCAATCGCCCGCTTCCGCCAGTCTTTGACTGCGGAAACAGACACCCTGTATTTCTTTGCAATCATGCGAGGGGGCAGATCGTTGACGCAATGTTCATACGCCCATATGCGTTCTTTGTCGCTGAGAAGCGAGAGGTAATGCCCAAAATCATCCACTGTGTATCTGTCTGTTGCGTGGCCACGCTCTTCATATGTTTCTTGGAAGTCGGTAGGCATGTTATGGCCTGATAGGTGTACTCACTTTTGAAGTACGTCAACAGTTCATAACTTACGCAAAGCTTAGCGTACGCCGGGAATGGTCCTTTCTCTGGATTGTGTGTTTCGTATGCTTTCCACAACGCCATGTAACCTGCCTGCATTAGATCTTCATGGAAACCTCGGATCTGTGTGCGTTTAACAGAAGCTTTAATTAATGGGTTGTACTGATGATAGATTTCCTCGAAGTTGAATTGTTGACGGATCGACTTTGTCACTGAAAAATCCTTCCAGTGGCGGATCCGCCGCAATTGTATTCCCTCGGGTTAAGACTATAATACTATAGTTTAATGACTTAAGTATATATTATCAGAAAATTTTATTAATAATGTGTTAGAATATCTACGAATTAATGATCGAAATGTAAAATATATGAATCTTTTACAATATTAGTTATTCAATTCTAACTTATAGATATAATATACCTGGTGTTCTAGTAAATTATTACTTGTTTATTAGGGCTATTATCTACACGGAACAGTTGAATGGCTCTCTATACCATTAAGAGACACTCATTATATGGAAAAAAGTGAGGGGGATCGTTGTTGTGCGTAAGAAATTATCACATCAGATTAGTAACGTTTTAACCGTGATAAGTCTATGTTTATTAACAATGTTTTTCTTTTATGAAGAATCAAAAGCAGTAGAGAATCTTCTCCATCACAGTGAAGACCGACAAGTGGTGGTTTTCTATTCTTCTGCTACTGGGGAGATAGATGAACACCAACGCTTATTAGACATGGCCCTTCATTCGTTTACAAACGATGTACTCTGGGTACCGATTGAACATGCCAAAAGAGAGCATTTCCAAAATAAGACGCATCTTGTTTATTACGGTCAAACTATTACGAGTATTCCTCCTGAAATGAATCAATGGGTTCAAGAGTTTGACGGAGAAGTGTTAGCTATAGGGTACAATGTTCATCCTTTTTCTGAAGTCTTTAATTTTATTGAGGTCGGTTTCCCACAAACCATTACTGAATTGTTTGTGAATGAGGATTATGAGTCCAGGCACGAAACATACCCTGTGCCGGTTTTGAATGTTTCAGTAGGTCGGAATCAAACTGTAGATATCCATAGTAGTGGGGGAGACGGGTCACGTCATTTTCCGATGTATGTGCAAAAAGACCAGTATCACTATTTTGCCTCACCTAGAATTGATAAGCCTTTCTCTATCTATTTTTCAAACGTGTTAGTTGAATTTTTTAATCATGATTACCGAGACAATCATTATGGCTATCTACGATTAGAGGACATACATCCCCTCGTTAATCCTGAGCACCTTATGGCGATTGCGGAAGAATTAAAACATCTTGAAATCCCATATATGATGGCTGTTATTCCTGTATATACACATCCAGAGACAGGTAGGCAATATCATTTCAGTGATTCTCCTGAGGTGTTAGAGGCATTGTTGTATATGCAAGATCACGGAGGAAGTGTTGTATTACACGGATACACTCATCAATTTAGACAAAGCGAAACAGGAGAAGGCTTTGAGTTTTGGGATGTAGAGAATGAGATGCCTATCTATCATGATGCCGATACAGAAGATCCAGTTTTGTATGAAGAAGAGGACTTTATCAATCCTAGCGATTATGACGATTATGTAGAGCAGAATCATACCTTCGAACGTGAATACATTGAATCGCGCATTACAAGGGGAGTTCAAGAGCTCGTGAATTTTGGTCTTTATCCGTTAGCATTTGAAGCTCCGCATTATACGATGTCGCAGCACGGTTATGAAGTGTTATCTGATTACTTCTCCACGTATGTTGGTCAATTACAACTAAGTGATGAAAAATGGGAGATCATGGATACCACACCATTACCAACAACGCCTGATTTTTTGCACGGAATGACGTTATTACCAGAAACAATTGGTTATGTGCAACCAGATGCGGAGCAACCTGTGCAAAACGTTATGAATGAGGTCGAGTTCTATCAATCAGTGGACAGTAGTTTAATCGGTGGGTTTTACCATCCATATATAGAATTAAAGTATTTTGATGATTTTAGTGACGAATTATTGAAGCGAGAAGATATTACATGGATCGATCTAAAAGACTATCAAAATCATGTAGAGGTTGAGCATGTAACGATTCAAAGTGGAGAAGGAGAAATTGAAGTAGAGATTGACCGAACGAAATTGTTAACCACATCAATAGAATTTCCTGCCTACCATTTAAGAAACTTGGCACAAAGTTATGCTTGGGTGATAGCGGGAATTAGTGGAGGAACTGTGTTCGTGTTTATAGGATTAATATTCTTCCAAGTAATTAGGAGAAAAATTAGAGAGGAAGATTAGACTTCATGGCGGATTTGATACTCTATGTCTCGTTGTTGATCATTTGGTCAAGCTTGCTGTATCACTTGTTTCTAATGGTAGGTGGATACTGTTATTATTGGCAGCACTTTAGAATTGTCCATCAATGGCAAAAAAAGTCACTCCAAAAACCTGTCGTTAGTATTCTCATACCCGCACATAACGAAGAAGTAGTCATCCGAGATACGCTTTCTGCAATGGTAAAGCTTAACTATCCTAAAGACAAATTAGAGATCATTGTAATTAACGATCTATCTACAGATCAAACAGGAGCAATTGTTGATGAATTTTCGAAAGAGTATTCATTTGTTAAAGCCGTTCATACTAAAAAGCCTTTTGGTGGAAAAGGGAAATCTGGAGCTTTAAATCAAGGGTTAAAAAACTCCCAAGGTGAAGTCATTGTTGTCTATGATGCAGATAATCAGCCTGAACCTAATGCTTTGCATTATCTTGTGATGGGGCTAATTAACGATCAATCGGCAGGTGCCGTAGTTGGGAAGTTCGTGTTGTAAACGCAAAGAAAAATTTATTAACGAGATTTATTAATATTGAGACGTTAACGTTTCAATGGCTGGCACAGGCAGGTCGTTGGTATTGGTTTAAAGTTGCCACAATACCAGGAACGAATTTTGCTATTCGGCGTTCATTGCTGAAGGAACTTGACGGCTGGGATGAGAAGGCGCTGTCAGAGGATACAGAACTTAGTTTTCGTGTGTATGAAAGTGGATATCACATTCGCTTTTTCCCTGAAGGAGTGACGTGGGAGCAAGAACCTGAGACGTTAAAAGTCTGGTGGAAGCAACGAACGAGGTGGGCACGGGGGAATCTATACGTAATTGGAAAGTATTTGTTCCGTGTAACAGAATTAAAAAGCAAACGAGTGATGCTTGATTTATTGTATTTCATTTCCATTTATTTATTGTTTTTTGCAGGAATTTTATTATCTCACAGTTTGTTTGTGACGAGTTTCGTCGTTGATTTGAATTTGACAATCGGTTCGGTTTCTTTCCTTTTAATTTTTATAGGGTTTCTTGTTTTTGTTACACAAGTCTGTCTCGCTCTTAGCTTAGAACAAAACCAATTAACGAGTAAGAACGTGATGACGGTTGCGTTAATGTATATCATCTACTCACAAATGTGGATATTCCTCGTCATCTATGCTAGCGGTTTGGAAATAAAGAGGGTGATGTTTAAGCAAGAAGCAAGGTGGTATAAAACGGAGCGATTTAATTCCAAATCTAAAGGTCAAAAGGAGATTGACTAATGAAAACAATGACAATATTCGGAACTAGACCAGAAGGAATAAAAATGGCACCGCTCGTACTTGAGCTTGAACGAGATGAGGAAATTGAGAATATTATCGTGAATACTGCACAACATCGTGAAATGCTCGATCAAGTGTTGCAGTTGTTCGAGATTGTACCAAACTATGATCTTCAATCAATGGAGGTGGGTCAAACATTAGAAGTACTAACTAATAAAATCATTTACGGAATATCAGAGCTATTAGAGAATGAACGACCCAACCTTGTGTATGTCCATGGAGATACGACTACCACATTTGCAGCAGCCTATGCAGCATTTCTAAAAAAAATACCTGTTGCTCATGTGGAGGCGGGCCTTCGAACGAATACACTGCACTCACCATTTCCAGAGGAAGGCAACCGCAGGTTAGTGAGTCGAATTGCAACTGTACATTTCGCACCTACAATTGCGAATCGTGATGCGTTAGTTAATGAGAACATTAATGCAACTTCCATTCATGTAGTTGGTAATACAGTCATTGATGCACTACATTATATTCAAAAGCAAAACGTAGTGATGGATCGGTTCATTCAACCATTACTGCACAATAGGATGAAGACTATTCTTTTGACGACACATCGACGAGAAAATCTGAATGAACTGGAATCTGTGTTTGATGCAATCGAACATATTGTCACGTACGAGGAAAATGTACAAGTCATTTTTCCGGTTCATAAAAACCCTCACGTACAAGCAATTGCAAAGCGTAAGCTTGGAAGCGATATAAACATCCATCTTGTCGATCCTCTTGATTATCAAACGTTTGTTCAAGTGATGATGAATGCCGATGTCATTGTTACCGACTCAGGAGGGATTCAAGAAGAAGCTCCAGCTATTGGAAAATCGGTCGTTGTAGTAAGGGAGACAACAGAACGACCAGAAGGAATTCTATCTGGACATTTACATTTAACCGGAACATCGAAAGAGAGGATTGTGGAGAGTATCAGACATATTTTATCTCAAACAGAACATCGAACTACTTTACCAAATCCTTTTGGAAATGGTGATTCGGCCAAGAAGATTGTTGAAATAACAAAGAGGAAATATAGTGTTGCCAAAGTAAAGGAATTCGCCCATTGATGTTATTCAGACGATCCAAGTGGATGCTGATGATGCTAGGGTTAAGCCTGGATTAGTGATGATCGGAGGATGCACTATGAATAATGATGAACGCCCTATGACGGAGCGTTTCATCCATGAGTGGTTTTTGAATGATGACGGTACGTTTGCGACATATATTGTAGATGGAGATCAACTGGATGAAGATCTTGTTGCTGGTCGAGAAGCATTGTCTGAGACAATTGGCTTGTTAATGGAGTATGCCTTACTGCGAGACGATCATTCATTATTCCAAGAGTACGTTGAAGACTTTGAAGAGTCATTTCTAGAAGAAGACGGGATGATCTACTGGAAGTTAACGCCAGGTGCTTCTGAACATGTTTCAACGAATGCGCTAATTGATGATATTCGTATCGCCTATGCCTTTATGAATGCATATGAACGATATGGTGAAACTGAATATCGAGAAATTTCTCGTGTGATCACACACCAATTAAATAGTCGTTATCAAGATGCTGAGGTTTATACGGACTTTTATGATACAAAGCATGACTATGCGTCATCTGTTATTACGCTTTCATATATTGATCGGTTTGCCTTAGAGATCCTTCATCATGATAATCAATTGGATGAAACACTTTACCAAAATACGATCCACATCCTTGAAGAAGCACCTATTCAGAACGGGTTTTATCCTAAATCATACAACGTAGAACAAGCTGAGTATGAATTTGATCAAGAGGTAAATATGGTTGATCAGATGATCATTGCCTATCATGAGTCAAAAGCTGGGATGAGATCAAATGAACTGCTCGACTTTATACGAGACGAGTTTGAGAGAAGGGGAGTTATTCACGGAATCTATGACCTGAAGACAAAAACACCACTTGTAGATTATGAGTCTCCAGCATTATACGGATTTACGATTATGTATTTACTAGAAATTGAAGAGTACGAATTTGCGGAAAGTGTCTATGAACGAATGATACAGTTCCGAAATGAGGACACATCTGATCCCTATTACGGAGGTTACACGGTTATTAATGGAGATACTCATATTTTTGATAACCTTGTTCCATTACTGGCTGAGCAACAGTTGAAGAAAATCGGTATGTAATGTACAACCGTCCATCGAAATGACCGACGGTTTAAGTGTGTGTATTCTCAATCTTACGTAATGGGGATGCAGCAAAAGCGACTTGAGCTTTACGAAGAAGCTATGGAGATTATCATGATTGAAGCTCCCAAAGTGTTTACTTTGCAAGAACAATTACGTATCGGTGTATCTGACAACGTAAACAATTTTTCCCCACAACATCCAAGCGGTCGATTGTTATTTAATGAAGTAATCATTTCTTCAGAAGAAACCTATTAATACAATTAAGAGAGTAGCCACTTGTATGGCTACTCTCTTGTTATTTTCTCATCGTTTTTCTGGGAATGGACAGGACTACCCTTTGCACGAAGTGCGACATAAAGCAAGATGCAATCTTCGAATTGATCGAGATCAAGTCCTGTGATGTCTTTGATTTTCTGCAAACGATAGACGAGGGAGTTACGGTGAAGATAGAGCGCCCTTGCGGTTTTGCTTAAATTCATGTTGTGATGACAATATGAAAGAAAAGTTGTTGATAATGTGTTGAACTTCGGGTCATCAAAAAGGTTCGATAAGTTATCGTGCAGGCGTTTCTCTAAATAAGGATGCAATTGATCGAGTAATAAGGGAAGAGCAATGGACCAGTCCGAATAATGATAGATTTTATTCAATTCATTCGAATGTTTTCCAGCCGTCAACGTTCTTTCTGCACTTTCAAAGGATTCTTGAATGCCCGAGACGCTTTGCCCAAGGGGACCGATCGAAATTTGACAAGTGATTTGGTATTGCTCAAGCAGATGTTCTTGGAACCGATGAATCTGGTAGTGAAAGGATTTGTTTTTATACACATCATCAAGGTGTGTTGTTTTTAATAAAAGCCAGCGATCGAGCGTTAGCAGTGTAAGTAAATCTTGGTCATCATCAAGAACGTGTGCATTGAGGTATTCTTGCATCACATGATGGTCATGTGTCCACGTCAAAGGATTCGTTTGAGAAGACGGATGGAACTCAATGAGAATACAACATCTTCTCTGGTAAAGGTCAAATCCGATCATATTGGCATACTGTTCTATGCGATCTGTACTCGTTGAAGGAGTATGAAGTAAGTGATGGATCAGTGTGTCGTGCTTTTTTGCTTCAAGGATTGCACTTTCTTGATAAAAAGATTCGTAACAAAGCATTTCTACATGGCTTTTTACGAGTTTCGTATAGTTGTTCACGTCTTCAGGATTGCCAACAATACCGAGTACACCGATTGCACGTTCATTAAAGTAAATCGGTGCGGCAACGCCAGGCAACACATTGACGAATGACTTTGCGTACGCTTCATCGAAATGAACGATTTGGTCTTTCTTTAACACATCAATCGATGCACAGTGAATTGTACCGAGGCGTTTAGAGTCTGTGCATCCGACAATGATTCCGTGTTCATCAGTTATGCTCATTGGATAATCGAGAATATCGGTCGTTTGATCAACAATTCGTTGTGCGATTCTCTCTAGCAAAACGAACACCTGCCTTTAAAGTAATAGTATTCGTCAAATGTTGACAGGTTCCTTCGTGAAAGTGACGAATAATCCAGTTGTTTCGGATGAGTTTTTTGTGGAGAGTAGCTATAGAAGTGTCTTGATCGGTTTTGTACAGTTATAAGAAATGAAAGAAAGTAGGCGGGGCGATGAATTCGAAACATGCGGATCTATTAATCGTTGGTGGCGGTGTGATCGGATCAAGCATTGCTTATCATTTACTTAACGCGGGCTACGAAGGAAAAGTAATCGTATTTGAAAAAGACCGAAAGTATGAATATTCATCGACGCCACGAAGTGCAGGTGGCATTCGCCAATTGTTTACGACGAAAGTAAATATTGAATTGAGTCAATATAGCTTATATGTTTATAAAAATTTTCAAGAAACGATGAAATTTGATGGCTTTGATCCGGAGATTGACTTGAAACAACGAGGGTATTTATTTTTAGGAACCGATGAGATGATGAGTAAGTTCGAAGAGCATCTCAAATTGCAACACCAACTCGGTGTGAACTCTGAAATTCTTGATAAAGCGGGATTGTTAAAACGTATTCCTGAGCTGAATGTGAAGGATATTGCAGGAGGAATTTATTGTAGGGAAAGCGGTTATTTGGATCCATATTCCGTCATGCAAGGCTACATTAAAAATGCAAAACGCCTCGGTGCCGAATACGTATATGATGAAGTTGCAGATCTCGTGCTTGATGAAGTCTTCCAAAATGGCGTCAAGATGACGAATGGGGATACGTACTATGCACCGATCGTAATCAATAGTGCAGGTGCCTGGGCGTCGCAGTTGAGTCAACAAGCGGGATATCCATTACCTGTCGTCTCACTACCGCGTCGCGTCTTCCAGTTTGACACTGAAGTGCCACTACAAAATCCATTACCACTCACAATGGATCCTACAGGCGTTTATTTCAGACACGAAGGCGAGCACTTTATTAGTGGATACGCGGAAGATTATGTACCAAGTATGGATTTTAGTTGGAAACGACAAGATTTTATCGAAAACATCTGGCCAATTATCGGACATCGTGTTGGCCCGTTTGAACAACTGAAGCTTCAGAGCGGTTGGACGGGATTGTATGACCACAACACAGAAGATCATAATGCAATTATCGGTGAACATCCTGAGGCAAAAGGTACTACGTTGCCTTTGGGTTTAGTGGACACGGCATGCAACAAGCTCCAGCAGTCGGAAGAGGCTTGTCGGAATTGATTATGAAAGGGAAGTACGACACCCTCGACTTAAGTCCATTACGAGTTGAACGATTTAAAGAGAATGCATTAGTCATTGAAGATGCAATTTATTAACGTTGATTGTATTACGAATGGCGTCATGCTGCTTAGCGTTGAGCAGCTCGACGTCATTTTTTGTTGGAAGTGGTTTAACTGAGGTTAACCTGATTTAAATTATACTAGCTATAGTAAGCAAAATGTACAAAGCCAGTATCTATGGTATACTCAATTACTGTTTTTAGAAATAATATAAGGAAGGAAACAATCATGCCAACGATAACAATTTTCGCATTTTTAGTATTCATCATTCTTAGTCTAATTCCGTTGCGCAAAGAGAAAAATCGGAACACGTGGGGGTATATTAGCGCGTTTGGATCAACGATTGTAGCCATCGTCATATTTTTAGCGGTCTTATTATTAAATGTTAATTTACTATTAGGTATAGGAATCATGGTCGTTATGTCCATCCTCTTGGATCGGAACACGTATACGAAAGCAGGCATCATTACGTTAGGTATTCTTGCCATAATCATGGGTGGTTTAGCTTACTACGTACTAAGAGAGGACGTAGACTTTGTTGTAAATTACATTAAAACAGATTCTACTACTTCTTTTTATTATGCAGTGAATGATGAAGTTGTTGTGAGTCGAAATGAAGACATGAATATTCCTTTAGCGAGTACAGCGAAAATGACCATTGCTGGTGTTTTCGCTGAAGAAGTTGTTTCGGGAAACATCGATCCAGATGAACAAATAGACATTGTAGATCTTGAGAAATTCTACCTTCCTGATTCGGATGGTGGTGCACACCTTGCATGGTTGAAAGATGTAGGTGAAGAGACCGTTTCGTTAGAAGAAGTTGTTCGTGGGATGATTTCATTTAGTTCAAATGCAAATACGGATTACCTTCTAGAGCGATTAGGCATTCAACATGTGAATGAACGCATTGCTGAATGGGGCTTGGGAAATCATGACAATCTAATTCCTTTTGTCAGTGGATTAATCGTTATTCAAGAATATGATAGGGATCTGGAAGACTTGCCATTTGAAGACTATGAACAACAGGTATTAGAAACGCATCAATCGATTGTTAATGGACAATTGGATGCAAGTGAAATGAACCTTACTGCAGGACTAGGAGACCAACGGTTTTGGTCAGACTGGTTACCTTCATCTACGACAGCTGAATACAGTCGATGGCTAAATCAGGTGCAAACTGGGGAGTGGGCGGATGAGGAAGCCTCAGACTATTTCATGTCCATTTTAACTGATATCTACGACGCACCAGAAGGATATACGATGATGGGCGGGAAAGGTGGTTCAACGGCATTTGTGCTAAATGAACCAAGGTTCTTGACTACAGTCGACGGTGATTTCGTGCAGTGGGCAATGTTCACCGATAACTTAAATGCGTGGGAAAGGTTTAAATTAAACCGGAATTACTTTACATTCGTACAGCAGTTTCTAGAAAACCGAGAGTACAGAGAAGACGTGGTTGAGGAATTACAGTCAGCTGAATAAAAACTAAGGTCCTCCAAAAGTTTTGGAGGACCTTGTTCTATGCTTCGAGCTTTTGATCTGGAAGGTCGGTAGGCTTCTTTCTAGAAATCGCCTTAATCGTAATCGCGCCCATCAGAATAAAGCCGATTAACCCTGTGATTGGATAGAGAATGTTCACGAGATCTGTAAAACCGACAAAGCTTGCTCCGAAGGCAAGAAAGCCGAACAAAGTTCCATACAATTTGAACTTCATTGTGCCAGGACTCATCATTCGACTCGTAAATGAATAGAGCATCCCAACGGCAGTATTAAAGATCATCCCGAAGATTAATACGACAAAGAGTAAAGCGGTCAGCGGCATAAAGTCAGAAGCTATGATTAACGTTGGCATTGCAACATTTGCGGCTAAATGGAAGTTCGAGAAGATTGAAATGTGAATCATTAATGTTAGTAAGCCCAGTGTTAAACCTCCGACCATTCCTCCGATGAACAATGCTTTTTTGTTTTTCGTAGAACCCCCCATAACTGAAAGCATTGGAAAGCTTGCCGCAACACAGTTTGAGACGAACAAGCAAGCACCAAGCAACCAGTGAAACGTCGCTGCAGATTCTGGTTGTTGAAGTTGCATAAATTGTTCAAATGAATAATCCGTCGTAACCGCAGAGTATCCGGACATGGCAACGAGCAATACGAACATAATTGGTGTAAAGATTCCGAGTACGTAAAGAATCCCTTTGAAATTTAGAAACAACGTTGCGATTGTTAGTAGCGTGAGAATTAAACTACCTAAATATACAGGCAATCCAAATTGTTGATCAAATAGGGAGCCGCCACCTGCAATCATGATGACCAAGATTCCAAATAAGAAAAAAGTCAGAAATAAATCGACAAACACAGCTAAATACTTTCCACACAAATATTGCAGTACACGGTAGTGGGACTTCGCGTTAATCTCACTTCCAATTCGAATCACACTCGTTAGTAGGAACATAAACAGACCTGTGGCAATCAGAGCACCAATTCCTCCAACCCATCCGAAAAACGTAAAGAACTGCATGATTTCTTGTCCTGATGCAATTCCAGCTCCAACAACAACCCCAACGACTGCGAATGCAAACGTTAATCCATCTTTCATGTAAGTCCTCTCCTTTGTTGAAACGTCTCACATAAATCCGTAATAAGGTTTTTGCGTGGTCGCATAGTGCATCCAATGAATAAGCGTAATAAAATCATACACAGGTCGAGATGTTGCTTGTTGAATCGCGTAAGCATACGGTGGCAAATCACTACACTCAAGTAGAATGACAGCAACATCATCGTCAACGAGTGACTTAGCTGCTGTTACGGCTTCTTGTTCAAGAGCGGCGTGGTCAAATGTTCCGCGATCTTCAATAATGCATGAAAATTCTGTTAAATAACTCAAATCTTCAATGCGGATCGAGGACGGGTCATGGATGCCACAATTCTCTAGAAGCTCTGGTGAGATTCCTTTTTCATAAGCGGTGAGTACGCCGACCTTTTTATTAGGTTTTAACCCTGCAAGAAGCCAAGGAACTTGCATGAGGCTGGATAAGTAAACCGGAATGTCGACCGCTGCCGCGACTTCCTTTTGGAACCGTCCAAAAAAACCACAAGCGGATGTGATGGCTCTCGCTCCTTCTTTTTCCAATTCCTTTGCGGTTTTCACAACAGTTTCGAGTATACTTTCATCACCGTTTAGTAGTTTCATTGTCGTGCAATTCGGGACTTTTTTTAGCATGACTGGAAATGGATACGTGCTTAAGTTTGCAACATTTCCTGGAACGGTTGGGTACCAGCAATCATCCAAATATAGAATGCCTACTGAAAAACCCGTAACATATTGTCCGCGTAGCTGCGTCACCGATGTTAACTGTGGATGTACATAGCCGTATGTACGGTTTTGCATTGAGACCCCTCCTTTTTTAACAGAATCTAGATACTTCTACGCTACCGGACTATTTGTTTGTACTCTACAGCAGACATGACCAATTTTTTCGTGAGATGTTGCTGACCTTTTGTGCAAAAGTTCTAAAGGATTGGTTAAACGACTGACAAATCACTGTTGAAATTCATACCATGCTATGTCTATACTTTGTAATACGAGGTATGAAGAAAAGAGGTTATTCGTTGGATAAAGAAATGATGAAAGGCAATATTGATTTGATCTTACTTTCACTTATCGCGAAAAAAGACTTATATGGTTACGAAATGACAAAGAAGTTGCGCTCGATTAGTGATGAGTCATACCAAATGAGTGAAGGCACACTTTACCCATCGTTGAAGCGAATGGAGAAGAAGGCTGGATTGAATCGTATTGGGACGATCGTAGCGGAAAGCGCCGAAAATATTACCATGTGACAGATGATGGTGTACGAGAGCTTAAGAAAAAGCGTGCCGATTGGGTCGTACTAAATGATCTCGTCCAACGGACGAGTGAGTCCCATGAGTAGTTTTCCGAGTTTTGTAGCGCGGATCGTTCAGCAAACTGACGGGAGTCGCGCTGAACATGAGGATTTGTATGAAGAGTTGCTCACTCATCTTGAAGATCTGAAAGAAGATAAAATGAGCAATGGCAAATCTGAAAAGGAAGCAGAGGAGGAAGCTATGACTGAGTTTGGCAAAGAGTCGGTTTTAGGAGATCAAATTCAACAAGCGAAATTCCCTTT
Organism: Geomicrobium sp. JCM 19038; assembly: GCF_000698125.1. GTDB lineage: Bacteria > Bacillota > Bacilli > Bacillales > Marinococcaceae > Geomicrobium_A. Next base: position 63,256 of record NZ_BAXA01000007.1, read on the forward strand.
TCGAAGAGAGATGTTTCTTGGATTTGTGTTTGGGTCGTTTTTATGGATGTGTGCACTGTTTGTCCATATCGTCGTATCTGAACAAATGGCAGTCTATTCATTATTTACGATCTTTATCGGGCAAATCGCAGTGCTCGTTATATCATTAAACCAGCGATTTGTGCTTAGACGTAAACTGTGGATGAACATGGCATTGTTGGTGCATTTAGTGTTGTTTATTTTGTTTGGTCTAACAGGCCTTTATACGCAAGCAATGTCATTTCATGTGTTGTTTTATGTCTTAATACTATTCAATATTGCACTCATTTATCTGACGACGCTATCGTACAACGCGTCATCGAAAGAAGTTAGGACTAGGCGTTATTTTCATAGTGTGCAATTAACGACAGGTTTTATCATTGCTGCGTTTAATGTAACGATGAGCTTCGGTGCAATGATTTTTGTTGGAATGAACATTATTTTGCTCAATTATGCGTTGCCGATCGTCGTATGGGCACTAAGTTACGTATTGCAAGCAAAATTTCTACAGCGAACGAAACGAGCGATGATAATTAGTACCGTTATTACGCTGTTCGTCTTTTTGTTTGGGATATTGCCGATTGCTAGTCTTTGGTTTGAGATTGTGCCAACGGAAATTGTACGGTTCTTCTGGCCGTTTAGACCATAGAGGAAGGAGAGTTTAAGTATGAAGTTTACCAATATACTCCTTTTACTCGGCGTGATGACTGGTATTGTCTTATCATTAGCGATCGTTGGTTACATTCAAACGAACGAAGACGATGGTCCACGGTTTACGGGGGAGTTTGACGTTCAAGGCGATCAATTGTTGTATGCGTTGGAGCATGAGGGGCAGGAAACAGTGTTTGTCGATGAGGAAAAAATCTATGAAGCTGATCCTGGCTATCAAATCTTTGATCTTGCTTTTGCACGAGACGAAGTGTTGTTTATTCATACAACTGGCTATGATGTTCAACCAGCAGGTGAAGGAGAAAATCAACTGAGAACGAGCGAAATTATTAATGGCGCTGGAGACATTATTGTCGAAGCAAGGGGAGTACTCAATCAACTCGTTTACGATGAAAAAAATGATCAGCTGTATGCGGGTGGAATCCATATTTCACAAGGTGTTAAACCTGAACAAGGCTTTGAACCTTTAGATGAGGGCTTTTTTAAAGTCGAAGAAGATGGTTCATTGACTCGAATTTTTGATCGAGCGATGACGGTTCATCAAGTATTAGACGAAGGACAATTTGTTGTAACGATGTATGATGATTACGAGCTGGATGAGCGAACAGCAGATTCAATTTTCGAGTCTATTTCACGTTCATATCTGTATGATCCGAACACGGAAGAGGTTGAATTATTGTCAGAAGAAGATACGGAAGTCGACGTGAGCCAATCAGTGATCTATGACGATGCACTGCTCTACCAGACAATTATGAACCCGAATAGCAATGAAAACTATGATTATGATCTCGTTTATGAAGGTGATCGCTTAAACGTCGGTTCAGCGGTCGGGAACATTCAAGTGCAAGACGATCAGCTATATTATACAAAACGTGAACAAAGTGGTTTTCAAAACAAGCCAGCGTTTACACTTTATACGTATGACCTTTTACAAGGAATGGAAGAAGAGGTGACATTAGTCACGGATTAGCGATGATCCCATGTGTTTTGTCAGGATATTTAACAGAATAAAGTGTGATTTTGACAAAAAAGTGAAGGAATCTACACATTCTGCATGGAATATAGCAATAGTGAATGATCAAAACAAAACGCTCCAAAGAATGAAAGGATGACTTCCATGTTTAACGATCAAGAAATGATGATCATTACGATTGCAGTAATTGTGTACTTTTTCTTTTTGTTCGGCTTTAGTATATGGGTAAGTCGAGGTGTCAAAACCTACGATGACTATAATGTTGCTGGTCGTGGTGTACGAATGTTTTCGCTTATTCTTACGTTTGTTGCGACCGCGATTGGTGGTTCGATTTTACTCGGGTATATGACGAGTGGATATGAAATCGGGATGGGTCAACAATGGGCGAACATCGGGATCTTTATTTTCTCCGTCGTGCTCGTGTTATTCTTTGCAAAGCGTATTCGCATGCTTGGTGAGAAGCATAACATGGTCACTCTCGGTGACTTTACAGCGCTTCGTTACGGGGAAAAAGCACGCCTTCCAACCGTCATTGCTGTATTAATGGCGTATTGTTCCATTACAGGGATGCAGTTTGTATCGATTGCTACGATTCTAAGTTTTACGATGGACGTTAACTTTACTGTCGGGATTATCATCGGTTGGGTTTTACTTACGATTAAAACGTATTTCGGCGGTCTAAAAGCTGTCGTCTTGCAAGATGCGATTCACGGTACCGTTCAAACCGTCGGAATCTTCCTGCTTTTCTTTGTTGTGATGTATTATTCAGGTGGCTGGCAAAATGTTGAACAAAATGCAAGGGAAGCTGGAGACGGTTGGATGTTGTCGATATCTAGCTTGCCAACGCAAGAGATCTTCGTTTTTCTTTTAACAATTGGTGCGTATCAATGTGTTCGCCAGGACTTGTGGCAACGTTTCTGGGCAGCAAGTTCTGAGAAAACGATGAATATCGGGTATTGGATTTCCATTATTCTGTCCGCATTAACAGGTGTTGTTGTCGTCTTAATTGGGATTATGAGTTTACACGGCTTGAATATGACGATTGATCCTACGCTCGTTTATTATGAAGTCGTTGGAGAAGTATTCCCGTTCTCGCTCGTTTTAATTATGATTTTAGCGTTATTAGCGACGGTTATATCAACGGCAGATTCTTTCTTCATCTCAGGTGCTTCCTCAATTGTGAATGACATTATTGGTCCGAGAGTGAAGAACCCGAGCAACCAAAAGATGTTGTTCTACAGTCGGGTTAGTGTTGGTATTGTCTCGGTGATTGCACTCTTATTAGCGTTGTATATTCCGCAATTGGTCAGTCTTTGGATAACAGGAACTGCGATGCTCGTATCAGGAATGTTAGCTCCGATTATGGTCGGTCTCGTCTGGGGTGGCGTAACAAAGATCGCGGGTCTCGCCTCCATGTGGAGTGGATTAGTGACCTCAATTGTTTGGCAATTGCTTGATCATCCATTTGGTTTACACCCTGTTTTTGTCGGGTTGCCATTGTCCATTATTGTGTTGTTTACAGTCACGTTTGTCACGACTAACCGAAATCGAGATGCGAATAGGAGCGAAGCGCTATGATGTTATATGCAGATTTAATTGTTACTAATGCTAGAGTCTATTCAATGGAAGTTGAAGGGGAACACACTGAGAGTTTTGCGATAAAGGACGGACGTATTCTTGCCATTGGCGCCTATGTAAAGATTGATGAATTGAAGGGACCAGATACAGCGATTTATGATGCAGATTCAAAAGCTGTATTACCGGCATTCATCGAAAGTCATGCACACCCTCTAGATTTTGCAAAAAAACAACTCGAGTTGGATTTAAGACCGAGAATGACACCGAATCGTGAAGCTATTATTCAAGCGATAAAACAAGAAGTCGCCAAAAAGCAAAAGGGCGAGTGGATCATTGGAGCAGGTTGGGATGAGAATTTAATGGAAGGAAAGCGTTTTGTCACGATGGCGGATCTTGATGAAATTGCGCCTGAACATCCGGTGTTCTTACTTCGGACGTGTGTACACAACGCCATGGTGAATACGAAGGCCTTTGAATTGAGTGAGATTGCACTTGATGCGAATGACCCTGAAGGTGGTTCGTTTGAACGCGATGAATCTGGAACGTTAACAGGTTATGTGATGGAAGACGCGATGAGTGTATTTAAGACACCGACGTATTCAATTGAAGACACGAAGCGGGCCTGGAAAATTGCCGAAGAGATTTTCCTAAGTTGGGGCATTGCCACGATCAATGACATGGCAACAGGCAAAGAAGAGTTCAAAGTGTACCAGCAACTACAAAAAGAAAACCGACTACGCTTAAATGTTGGCATGTGGTTATGGGGACGTACGCAAATGAGCCGGACAGGATTGCAAGAAGAAATCACGACCTTAGGCATTGAATCTGGCTTTGGTAATGAGCAATTAAACGTTCAAGGCATTAAATTTATGATCGATGGAAGTGTTGGAGGCAAAACGGCAGCGGTAGCTGAACCTTTTGAAGGAACAGCTAATAACTACGGAATTGTCTACTTGAAACAGAGTGAATTAAATGACCGCTTCAAAAAAGCAATTCAAAATAATTTGCGAATTTCTGTTCATGCCATCGGTGAGCGTGCACTTGAAATGGCGCTTCAAGCGTTCGAATATGCAGAGATACAGAAGTATCCACATATAGAGAGGCACCGTATTGAACACGCGATCTTACCAACAGAAGATCACCTAAAGCGAATGCAAAAGCTTAGCATTATTGCGGGTTCTTCCATTGGTTTCCTCTATAGTATTGGTGATGGCTACGTGAACAATTTAGGACACGAACGCGTAAAGCGCGCGTTTCCACACCAGAAGTTCAAAGCATACGGGATTGTAGCTCCTGGAAATTCCGATTTGCCAGTAACGGAAGGGAACCCTTTTCTTGGTGTCTACACAGCCGTTACGCGCACGACGAGTAGCGGAACGAAAACCGATCGTAGCGAAAGCTTATCTGTATATGACGCATTATGTGCTTACATGATTGATGCTGCATACGGCAATTTCGATGAACACAAGCGTGGTACATTAACCGTAGGAAAGAAAGCCGACTTTATGGTCGTCTCGCATGACCCGTTTGTTGTCCAAGAAGAGCAACTTAAAGACATCCAAGTAATCGCAACCTACGTGGAAGGTGTAGAACAGTATCGAGTCGGTGAGGAAGTGAAGGTTTAAACAATGTCGTGCAAAGATAAAAATTGCAATAAAAACAGGGTCTAGTTCAATAAATACTAGACCCTGTTTTTGTTAGTTAAACGGTAACGATTGCTTTCTCTTTTTTGTGATAAGTTTGCCTTGACCTGGTTTTCCAAAGAGAATTCCATCATTCATAACCATCTGACCACGAACGATCGTTTGAACTGGCCAACCTTTTATTTTTTTGCCATGATACGCGGTCACTTTACTTTTACTGTGCAGTTGTTCCCGGTTGATCGTTCTTTCTTTGTTCATATCAACAATTGTAATGTCCGCATCGCTTCCAGGTGTGAGGCACCCTTTTTGAGGATGCACACCAAAAAGTTTGGCAGGTGTAACAGATAATAAACGGGCAACGTCTTGTAATGAGAGTTTACCTTCAGTAACCCCGTGTAACATAAGGGGCACTAGAGTCTCGACTCCGCACATGCCAGCAGGAATTGACCAAAGTCCCCCATTTTTTTCTTCTTCGGTATGAGGAGCGTGATCTGAACAAACGTGAGAAATCGTTCCATCCGTAATCCCTTGCCAAATGCGCTCTTGATCGCTTTTGTATTTAACGGGTGGGTATACTTTCATATGTGGTCCAACACGAGCGAAGTCTTCATTGCTCAAAAACAAATAGTGTGGGCATGTCTCTACAGTGATAGGTAACCCTTCCGCTTGGGCATCTCGAATGAGGTCAAGTGCATCACCTGAACTAATATGTAACACATGGAAACGCACACCGGTTTCACGTGCGAGCTCAATGCCGGTTTTAACAGTAAGTACTTCTGCAAGAGCTGGTCGTGTTGCGATGAGGTCTTCATAACTTTTACCTCCGCGAGCTTCTACTTGTTCGGTTAATGTTTGAATTAGATCATTATTCTCAGCATGTACTGCGAATACTTCGCCCGTCTTCTGTACTTCTTGCATCATCGTATATACGTCACCATCGTGAAATGGAGGAATAACGTCTTCCATTCCAGGTTTGTAGTTGTACATGAGCTGGTATGTTTTTGCGTGTACTGCGTATCCCCAAAAAAATTTGAACCCAATAACGCCTTTTTGTTGAAGTGAAGGTAAGTGTTCATTGTTTAAATCTCCAACACATATTCCCCAAAGTGCGAAATCTACAAATGCTTTTTTGCTTAAATTATCGACTTGACGATCAAAGTTCTCAGCGTGATTCACAGGTGGGGAAGTGTTCGGCATTTCAAATACCGTTGTAATTCCCCCGGCTGCTGCAGCGCGAGTGCTATGAATAAAATCCTCTTTATACGTTGGTCCTGGATCCCTTGAATGGATATGGGTGTCAATAAAACCTGGAAAAACATAATGACCAGTAGCGTCAATCGTTTCGAGACTATCCCCTGTAAGTTGTTCATGAGTCACTGCGCTAATTTTTCCTTCACGAATGTAGATGTTTGCTTTGAATTGTTCAGTATCTGTCACAATCGTACCATTTTCTATTTTCATATCCCATGTTGTCATGGTGAACGCCTCCTGAATGGTTAGATGATTATGTTAGCGTGATGCTTCTCGCCTAATGGCAGTAATTAAGACGTTTGTGCCTGCTGCAATTTGTTCAACCGTTGAGTATTCGGTTGGGTCATGACTGACACCATTTTTACATGGAACGAAAATCATTCCAGTAGGCCAGAGTTTAGCCATGTTCATCGCATCATGACCAGCACCACTTGGCATGTTCTCATAATGAATATCGATTTCTTCACAAGCACTCTGTAATCGTTCTTGGATATGACGTTCAATGACAATTGGAATTTCTTTACTTAGAACGGCAATTTCACAGGTCACACCTCGGTACTGCTCAATCACATAAGCTTTTTTGCGGATTTGTTGGTGTACTCGTTGTTTGGAAACCATACTTGTACTTCGAATATCAACGTAAAGCGTGACTTCACCAGGAATTACATTCATAGAGGCAGGAGTTACTTCGCAAATCCCAACGGTGGCTACCGTTTTATTTATGGCCTCAAGCTTGGCAGCGTCTTCTACGAATAAAATCATTTCAGAAGCGGCGACGAGTGCGTCTTTTCTTCGCATCATCGAAGTTGTACCGGTATGGTTTGCCTGACCTTGAAACGTCAGTTTTAATCGTGTTGGTGCAGCAATCCCGTTTACGATCCCAACTGGAACGTCTAAGCTTTCGAGCTCAGGGCCTTGTTCAATATGTAATTCAAAAAACGATTTAATGTCTGTCTTTGAACGGCAGGCTTTTTCAACAACTTCAGGATTTAACTTACATTGGCGTAGTGCTTCTGCTAGGCTGACGCCATCTTGGTCAGTTAGTGTAGACATCTTATCAATTGGGAATTCCCCGATCATCGCTTTGCTACCGAGCGTAGCGACGCCAAAACGTGAAGATTCCTCGCTTGCAAAAGCAATCAGTTCAATAGGATGGTGAGGTTGGATACGATGTTCATTGAAGAGGGCTACGACTTCCAAGCCCGCGACGATTCCTGCGGTTCCGTCAAATTGCCCGCCATTTCTTACAGTATCGAGATGCGAACCGATGGCAACGACAGGTTGAGTATCATCACTTCCTTTTAATCGAGCGATCGTATTGCCAACAGCATCTGTTCGAACAGTCATCCCTAAAGAAACGGCTAATTCAGAAAAGGTGTGATGAGCCCTGCGCTCATCTTCGGTATAGGCGAGACGGTTCATGCTCTGATTTGTTGAGATTGGAGTTCCATTTAACTTGCAAAAATACGATTCAATGCGTGACGTTGATGCTTGCATTACAGTCACCTCAATTCTAAATTTCTTCTATCGGATGAATAGAAAAAACCCCCTACGGGGTTCTTCCTATTCATCTTTTGTAACGTTCCATAATATCGGTCCAATTAAATCACGATAGTTTTCAATAGATTCACGATGTGCGACGAAGTTTTGTTTGTTACCGATTTTACTGATTGGTAAGTAGTCCCATACCGCCAGTTGTAAATCGTCGACATACGGTTGTGCATCTTCAATTGTACTTGCTTGTGTAATGTTCTTTAGCGCCTCATCAATCTCATCGCTTTCTGTCCAACCAGGATAACTCGACTCAGAACTTAAGAAAGGGTATTGATGGAGGGTTGGGCGAACAGCAAAGTCAACAACGAACAGGTCAAAGTTTTCTGGGTTATCACGTGCTTCTTCAAAGGAAGCCCAGTCATAGACGCTAAGTGATGCATTAAGCCCAATTTCTTCTAGCGCTTGTTGTGTATAGATGGCAATATTGTATAAGTTATCCACTTCACTTGTTGCTAAAATAACAACCTCTTCTCCCGCATACTCAGATTGTTCCACGAGTGTCTTCGCGGCTTCAATGTCATTTTGATTGTAGTTTTCTGAGCCAGCCTCACTATACCAGTGTGATTGATTAGGGTTTGCAAGTGCGGGGTCAAGACTATAAAAACGATCATCACTATATGCGGACATGAGTGCATCGTTCATATTAACCGCAGTATTGACTGCATGGCGAAGTGTGGGATCGCTCAGTGGTCCTTGATCGTTGTTGAACACGTAAGCCATAATGCCCCCATCACTTAAAAACTGTTCAACACCGTCAGACGCATCAATTTGGTCAGAGCTATCTAACGGAAGGTTAAATGCAATATCATACTCGCCAGTTGTTATTCCATTGACCCTCGTAGAGGCATCGGTAATAAAGTTAAAAAACACTTCGTCGACAAGCGCCTCTTTTTCTCCAGCTAGACCACTAGCTTCTCCCTCAGGTGATTGGTAGTCTTCAAATCTTGTTAAATGAACATGTTGATCTATTGACCACTCTTCTAACTGGAAGGGACCCGTACCGATATACTCGCTAATGCTTGCTGTTCCTGCTTCTTCAGCAATCTCTTTTGGCATAATTGCAGGTAATGGTGCAACATCAGCAAGAATGTTTGGTCCAATAAGAGTTGCCTCTTGTAGATGTAACTCAACAGTGTTCTCATCCACCTCTACCATTGTTGCATCTGGAAAGTTTGCGAGCCTTGGCTAGATTGGGTTAACCAACGCTCCATTGAAGCGACAACATCTTCAGCAAGCATCGGTTCTCCATTATGGAAAGTAACATTATCACGAAGAATAAATGTATACACGAGTCCATCATCGCTAACCTCAAAACGCTCCGCTAATGACGGTTGGACTTCATAGTCTTCGTCAATGGCAAGTAATTGTTCAAATACATGGCGACTCACATCTCGTGTAGCTGTATGTGGTGTAATATGAGGATCAAGCGTAGCTGGGTTTGTTCCATAGCCTAAGTTCAATGTTCCTCCTGAATCCACGTCGTCAGCTGTCGCTTCTTGGTCATTTGCAGACTCGCTTTCTGTATTTGCCGATTCACTCTCACTGTTATCACAAGCGGTCGTTAATGCTAACGCACTTAACCACAAGGCCATCGTCGTTTTTCTCATCTTAATCATCGTTTTACCCCCAAGTTAATTATAGTTGGCATAGGCTCATATAAGATGCGTTTTTTGAAATAGCAAAATCTTCAGGGCTGATTTTGCTCGTAATGCGATTGGCTTCCTGCTGACACTCATACATTATTTTTTCCTCATCAACGGTTGTATAACTTCCTTTGTAATAAAGTGTTTTACCACTCACCATCACCCGTTCAATTTCATTTCCTCGCGCAGAGTAAATTAGGTTTGGGATATGGTTACGCATTGGTTCTTTAATAATGGGTTGCATCGTTTTATGACTCAAATCAATGAACTGCAAGTCGGCTTTTTTTCCAGGTTCAAGTGACCCCACGTCTTGACCAATCCCAAGGGCGTGTGCACCTTCAATTGTTGCCATTCGTAATACTTGATAGGCGGGAAACACTTCAGGGTCTTGGTGAATGATTTTATTAAAGAGAGCAGTTAATTTCATTTCATTAATTATTTGATTGCAATTGTTTCCTGAACATTGGTCACTCCCAAGTCCTACATATCCACCAGCTTTTTTAAATTGTGCTGCGGGAGGGACTCGACCAGCGATGACTCCAATGGAACCGGAACATAAAATCATGGAGACTTTTGCTTTGGCGAGACGGTCAATTTCTTCATCATTGGCTTCTGTAAGGTGAGCAGCAATGAGTCGCTCATTCAGAAAACCTCGCTCTTCTAGAAAATCAATTGACCCTTGACCATAGCGATTCATTATTTGTTCAGTCTCACGCGTACTCTGTGCTACGTGCATATGGATACCGATGTTTTTATCAACGGAAAGCTGACGTACCGTTTCAAGTAATCGTTCACTGAGGAAGTCTGGACCTTGCGGACCGAGCAATGCTGTAATTCTGTTATCGTCATACCCATGCCACTCTTCAATAAGACGAATATTTTCTTCTAACGATTCTCGTCCTTTTTGTTCGTCAAAAGGATACAAATCGCCATCTTTAAGCAAGTGTTGAACATCATCTGGTACCTCTCGAATATGACTTGTAAGTCTAGCTCGAGCCCCCAATTGGCTAAAAAATTGGGCAATCTCATGAATCGGAGTTGAGTAATCAGCAAAAGTTGTTGTACCAGCCGCTAGACCCTCAAGCAAATTCATCTTACTTCCTGCCAATTTCGCCTGATCGTCAAGGTACTTTCTGAAAGGGCCAACCCCTTTGTGCATCCAATTTTTTGTGTCTTGTCCAACCCCGCGAAGCGTTCCCCAATAGGAATGCATGTGACCATCAATAAAACCTGGCAAGACCATTTTTCCTGAGGCATTGATCGTTTCAGAAGGTGAATACTGTTGAATTAAGTCTTTCGTAACACCAACTTCAACAATCTTTCCATTGGCAATTGCGATTGCTCCGTCATCAACAAATCCAACACCTTCACCCGCCATCGTAAACAAGTCTGCATGAGTAATTAACATGTCAATCTTAGTCATCTCACGATCATCCCTTCTATACTTTACGTGATCGATAGAACGGTATTTTTAAAGTCAAATTACTAAACGTTTTTTGTGGTTTATGTAGACAACAAACTATAAATTTGGATTCAAAGCCTTTTGACGATAGGTATCTGCGTGGTTTCGCCATACTTCCCATAGCTTTTTCATAGAATTGAGAGGATCGTCACTCCAATCGACACGTAAATCAATATATGGGAATGTGGTATCGGTGTATATGACAAGAGCGATTGATTTCTCATCTTTCACTTCTCCACCTAGATTAAAACCAACCTCTATTGCGTCTAGTAGACGATCTGGGAAAGATAAGTGATGGTTTGTTAGATATTGTTCTGCCATTGATTTAGGTATTTCAGGGTTGCTAAGGTAATTGCCAACGGTTGCAACATTTTTTTCACAATAGTGACCAGCGTGAGGGCCAAAAGCATTTTCTCCGGTAAATGCATCAGAATGACCATCTTTGTCGACCACCGCTAACTGCCTGTATTCTGGGTATGGGGTTGCTGCTTTCATAGCTCGAAGAGCTGATGAAGCGTCAAACCGATCTTGTAAAATAGTCATTCCAATTCGTGCAAGCCTTGGGTCTGTCATGTTCTGTGAGAGAACAATTCCTGTATCACTTTGACATTGTATGACTCTTGCTCCAACAGCAGGGCTACTCGTTGTAACAATGGCTCCGAATGCATTGGTTTTGTCACAGCGAGCAGCGACAGAAAAAGTCGTTGATACAAAAATTTCAGAGTCAGTCATTTGGTACCTCCTTCTCATCGTTCCGTTCAAAGGAACGACATTCCCTTAATGTGAATTTAACTTAACTTAAATTTCTGAAAATGTCTAGATGATTGTAAGAATTTATATCAACTTAGATTTTATTACGTATAAAACGAGGCAGTTAACGATAATTTCCAGAGGTAGATTTTTCTATATGATTAATTTATAGTGTAGGTTAATTGTAGAGTGTTCCTGTAAGTAGAACGGTGGTCTTAAATTTGTGTGGAGGTGAAATTGTGGAGTGGTTAGATCGTTTTACGATTGTAATGGATTCTGTGAGCGAAGCGACAGTGGATGGAATTGGAATTAGTCAATTGTCACGAGATAGTGAGATTAGTAAGAGTACATTGCATCGCATGCTTAAAAGCATGATTGAAAAGGAACTTGTCGCACAAAACGAGGTTACTAAAAATTATTATTTAGGACCTCGAGCAATGCAGTGGGGGAGTCGTTTTATTCAAAGTCAAGACCCTAGTGAACGGTTAAGAACTTATTGCAAAGATGTTGCAAAAGTTACTGGGCTATACACCTATTTAAGTAAATACCAAGCGAACCAAGTGTATTGCATTTATTCATATCAACCTTCAAACATTCGAAACAACTATTTTGTACGAGTCGGTCAACAAATGCCCGCTCATTGTTCATCATCTGCTAAGGCAATTCTTGCCTATAAATCAGAATCAGAATTTATAAAGATGGCAGGTGGGGAGCCTTATGATGTATTCACAAGTCATACAATTCGTGATGCAAGCGCATTGAGTGATGAATTACAAAAGGTAAGAAAAGAACAAATTGCTTATTGTTTAGAAGAAATGGAAACAGGAATTTCAGCAATTTCAATTCCTTTTTTTCATAGTCAACAAGAGACAGATGTGTGTTTGAGTGTCGTTGGTGATAGCAATACCATTCTAAAGAATATGGAAGAGATTAAAGTTGAACTAAAAAGCACTGCAAAAAAAGCGAGTCATTATTTACAAAATGCACAAATCTTAGGTGTTTAAATTTAATAAACACACCGAAGTGTTTATGGTGTGTTTGTTTTTGTGCGTTCGTTATTTAATTGCTTTGAAAAGATGTAGTAAAGTTAAAAAAGCGTGTAAGAAAAGCTACAATTCATTTCCCTTGTTTTCCTTAGTTAGAGCGTAATGATGCTATATTCAAATAGTTAATAGATAGTTCATAATATTACTAATTCACCTGATTTGTTTCACTAAATAAATCTTTGTGATAGGATAATTCTAATTTAACGCTTACTATTCACAAATAAAATAACAACAGCAATTTTCTGTTAATAATAAGGGAGTTTTGTGTATGTCAGTACAGCAATTCATAACGAAACATATGGACGACAATCGATCTGAATATGAAAGAATCGCAAAACAAATTTGGGATACACCAGAACTTCGGTTTGAAGAAGAACAATCTTCGAAAACATTAGCGGATTATATTGAGTCACAAGGGTTCGATGTTGAATGCGGCATCGCAAACATCGATACAGCGTTTCGTGCGAGCTATGGAAGTGGTGCACCGGTTATTGCGTTTCTCGGTGAATTCGATGCGCTTTCAGATCTAAGTCAAGTCGAGAATGAGACAAGTTATTCTCCGAAGATTCAAGGTGGCAATGGACACGGCTGTGGTCACCATATGCTAGGGACGGCTGCATTAGCGGCAGCCATTGCTGCACGAGATTATATGGTTGAAAACAACTTGCCAGGCACGATTGAGTTCTACGGTTGCCCAGGAGAAGAAGGTGGTTCAGGTAAGACCTTTATGGCACGTGAAGGTGTTTTCGATAACATTGACACTGCAATAACTTGGCACCCAGGAACATTCAATACAGTCTGGGCGTTTGAGACTTTGGCAAATTATCAAGTGTCGTTTAAGTTCAAAGGCAAAGCTTCGCATGCAGCAGCTAGCCCACACCTCGGTAGAAGTGCTTTAGATGCCGTTGAATTAATGAATATTGGCTCTAATTATTTACGTGAACATATTGAAGAAACGTCACGACTGCACTATGCCATTACAAACACAGGTGGTATTTCACCAAATGTTGTGCAGCCGGAGGCGGAAGTTCTTTACTTAATGCGTGGAACAACGGTTCAAAAGGCCAAGAATGTATTCGAGCGTGTTCAAAAGATTGCAGAAGGTGCGGCACTTATGACTGAAACGGAATTGGATGTTCGTTTCGACAAAGCTTGTACGAACTATGTTCGTAATCATACGCTCGAAGAAGTGATGAACAACGAAATGGCAGCGTTCGATGAACCGGAATTTACAGATGAAGAAAAAGCGCTTGCGAAGAAATTCTACGACACGTTGAGTGAGAGTGAGCAACAAAGCGCCGTTGAAGAAGTACGTAAAGTATCTTCAGAGTCACTACCAACAGATCTACCAGAACTAGCGATTCCATCAACTCCTGGGGAGAAGCGTCTAGCAGGTTCTACGGATGTTGGCGATGTGAGTGCGATTGCCCCAACGGTACAGTGCTATACAACTTGTTACGCCTTTGGAACACCAATGCACACGTGGCAAATGGTCGCACAAGGGAAGACATCGTATGCAATGACGGGTATGCTTTATGCGGCGAAGTTAATGTCAGGAACAGCGGCTCAATTGCTTCACTACCCAGAGAAGATTGCAACGGCAAAAGAAGAGTTAAACGAACATTTAGGCGGAAAGCCGTATGAATGTCCAATCCCAGAAGGGATTACACCAACGAAAATTTCACACTAAAATCATCGAGGTGAATTGCTATGCAACCAAATTCTTCTTCGGTGATGAATCGAATTCTTAACCGAGTTGAATGGCTTGGGAATAAGTTACCCCACCCATTTATCTTATTCGTTTATCTAGCAGTCGCAATTATTATCATTTCATGGATTGTTAGTCTTTTTAGTGTCTCTGTTGAGCATCCGATGAGCGGGGAAACCATTGAAGCGAAGAGTTTGTTCTCTGGTGAAGGTGTATTGTTTATGATTGAATCGATGATCACGAACTTCACCGGCTTTGCTCCATTAGGATTAATTTTAACGATGATGCTCGGAATCGGGCTTGCGCAACAAGTCGGTCTTTTTGATACGCTAATGAAAGCGACGATTATGCGTGCACCAACTGCACTTGTTACGTACGCAATTATTTTTGCTGCTGTTCTCGGTAACATCGCTTCCGATGCAGCGATGATTATTATACCTCCGCTTGCAGCGATGGTTTTCTATTCCTTAGGGCGAAATCCGATTGCAGGAATGTGTGCCGGGTTTGCCGGGGTAACAGCAGGGTTTACAGCGAACATCTTAATTGCAGGTACAGATGCACTTTTGGCAGGGATTACAACGGAAGCAGCTCGCTCTCTTGATCCCGATATTCTCGTTACACCTGTTGATAACTGGTTCTTTATGAGCGTATCAACATTCATGGTCGTACTTGTTGTAGGTTTGGTTACTACGAGAATTATTGAGCCAAGACTCGGGAAGTTCGATGAAAGTTATGCAGAGCCTGCGGTATTAAACGAATCTGCAGAAAAACCAAAGCGAAAAGAAATGTTAGGTTTGCTTTATGCTGGGATCGGTACAATTGTATATGTTGGGATCGTACTCGCATTGATTCTACCAGAGGGGTCTGTATTCCGCGGTGAAGGCGGCTCATTTATTCCGTCACCATTCTTATCGAATATCGTTCCGTTTATTTTGATATGGTTTATCGTTGTTTCTGTTGCATATGGTGTCACAGTTGGTTCGGTTAAGAGACCAGGTGATGTTCCAATGCACATGACAGAAGCGATGAAAAGTATGGTGCCATACATCGTTCTCGTGTTTGCAATCTCGCAATTTATTGCTTACTTCAACTGGACGAATTTGAGTACTATCTTAGCTGTTAACACGTCCGAGTTCTTAGAAGGAATCGGATTTACAGGCTTAGGATTAATGGTCGCATTTATCATTCTTGCAACCTTACTAAATCAGGTCATTACGAGTGGTTCTGCGCAATGGGCATTAATGGCTCCTGTTTTTGTTCCGATGCTCATGCTTCTCGGATATGATCCAGCATATGCGCAACTCGCCTATCGAATCGGTGATTCAGCGTCTTCCGTACTAACGCCGTTGAATCCCTACTTAATTATGGTTCTCGGTTTTATGAAGCGATACGATAGCAGACTAGGTTTAGGAAGTATTATTTCATTAATGATTCCATACGCACTCTTCGTACTTGCTGTTTGGATCGTTCTATTCGTCATTTGGACATTACTCGGCTTGCCGATCGGTCCAGGTGTAGACATCTATTTGGATTAAAGAATTCATAGGCCGCCCCTCTGTCAGTAGAAACAGGGGGGCGTCTTTCATTTGGGGTTCTATAAGTACTCTGATCCAAGGTTAGTAGACGAAATTTTTGTCGCTAAACCGTTCACATGGCGCTGTTAAAGAGAAAAAACCTAAAAAAACGGCTAGGTATTACGAATGGTTTTGCTTTTAAGAAAAAAGACTACCAAGCAGAAAGTCTCGTTATCTTAGGAAAACATTTCAATGGTTTATATATCAAGGGTTAGGCGCTCGTATTTCCATATTTATACCAGTTGAAATGTAAGTGATTAGTCCTGAGAAAATCTAGTCGGAAGGAATTAGAAATGCTAGATCCGTTGATAGATCAATGGGTCAGTCTATTTATTATATTTTAACAATTCAAAAAATGTGCTATTCTTTTCGTGAGGGTACTAATCCAATAAGAGGAGTGAGATTCTATGAAGAAGCCTTGGAAAATGCTATCTACTACAGCAGTTTTTGCGACCGCATTCGGTGTAAGTGTATCAGTGGTTAACGCCGCAGAGGATGAGAAAGCGCAGTACTTAATTGGGTTTGATGACATCACTTTGGCCACAGAATTCGTAGATGAACACGAAGTGTCCGAAGACCAACTTGTTGCAACATCATCAGGAGAAGACATCGATATTGACGTGTTGCATGAATTTGAACACATTCCGGTATTATCAGCAGAGCTTGATAAAGAAGACGTAACTGAATTGAAAGAGAATGACGCGATTGCGTATATTGAAGAAGATATTGAAGTGACGATCTCGCAAACGATTCCTTGGGGAATTGATCGTGTTAATGCACCGGCAGCTAATGCGAGTGGTGTGACAGGTGGCGGTGTGAGTGTCGCAATCTTGGATACTGGAATCTCTACACATGAGGATTTAAACATTCAAGGTGGTGAAAGTTTCGTTCCTGGTGAACCAGGAATTGATGATGGAAATGGACACGGTACACATGTAGCGGGTACGATTGCAGCACTTGATAATGATCTAGGGGTTCTTGGTGTATCGCCTGACGTTGATCTATATGCGGTTAAAGTGTTAGGTTCTGATGGCTCAGGGAATATTAGTTCAATTGCTGAAGGGCTTGAATGGGCAGGTGAAAATGGAATGGATGTTGCAAATATGAGTTTGGGTAGTCCATTACCAAGTCCAACTCTTGAACAAGCAGTTGATGAAGCGACCGATCGTGGTGTGCTTGTTGTAGCAGCATCTGGAAATTCAGGCGCCTCTTCTATTGGTTATCCTGCAGCCTATGATAATGCGATGGCAGTAGGTGCAACGACTCAAAACGACACGCGTGCTAGCTTTTCTCAATATGGAGCAGGTTTAGATATTGTAGCTCCAGGAGTAGGGGTAGAAAGTACGTATCCTGGTGGAGGCTACCGTAGTCTTGATGGTACATCGATGGCAGCACCTCACGTAGCTGGAGTTGCAGCGCTTGTACTTGAACAAAACCCTTCGTGGTCACCACAGCAAGTGCGTAATCACCTTAATGATACAGCCACAGATCTTGGTGACTCAAACCAATACGGTAGCGGTCTTGTTGATGCCGTTTCTGCAACTGAGTAATCATTAGAAAAAACCTCTCAATCGATGATTGGGAGGTTTTTTGATGAGCATGCGCTGCTCACATATAGCCAGCTATGTTAGCAGAATAAGTGAAAAAACAGCCGGTTTCTCGTGCTCTGTTCACTAAGCCTGATCTGGAGTTCGTTTAAGCAAACAATCAGTAATATGTGGACATTTTGAAAAGATGGCTTCAACTTTGGAGCGAAAACCCCACAAACAAGCTTTTCTATTGGAATTCCAGCAATTCACCTTCAATTCTAGAGTGAAATCCCCACATAAATCGTTACGATAACTTTTTTTTGAAGTACACGTCCAAGCTCGCTTCTTAGAAAGAATCCTCGCTCTTGAAAAAAAGCTCCCAATCCACGGATTGGGAGCTTGCTATGTTTTTAATCCTCAATCGTCGTATTCCAAAGAATCGGGCCGATCAAGTCTTCGTAGTTTTGGACATTGCTACGAACACCTGTTAAGCCGGATGATTTACCGATGTTTAACATGGGCATGTCTTCATAGAATTGAACTTGTAATTCTTCGAAGACTTCAAATGCTTCTTCTTGTGTAGGTTGCTCTTTAATTTCATCAAGGAGTCGATCTAACTCTTCACTCTTTGTCCAACCGACGTAGGCTGCGCGTTTACTGAGCGTCGGGTATTGATGTGGAATGAGTCTTGTTGAGAAACTTGTAATGGCAATATCAAAGTTACTAGGGTCCTCAGAGAGTTCTAGATACGTCGGCCAATCGGTTACTTCTAAGACTGCATTCATTCCAAGCTCTTCAAGTTGCTGATGTAAAACGACCGCCGTGTTGTAAAGGGAATCATAATCTCTTGCAACTAGAATAACAACTTCTTCACCGTCATAACCCGCTTCATCTAGCATCTCCAGCGCGCGATCTGGGTCGTTTTGGAAGTAGTGTTCTTCACCAGCTTGTGAATGCCAATCAACTTGATCTTCGAACATGATACCTGCGTCTAATGTAAAGAATTCTTCCGATACGTAAGCGCCAAGCATGATAGCTTGATTGTCAATGGCGGTATTTACAGCTTGTCTCATGAGAGGATCGGTAAATACACCTTCCTCTTCATTGAAAATCCCTGTTTGTAAAGAACCTAAAGCTGTAACGAGTTCAACGTCTGGCTGTGCTTCAAGTTGATCAGCGTTATCGAGGGGAACTGTAATGATGACGTCGTATTCGCCAGTTTGCAAGCCAGCGATGCGTGTCGATGAGTCGGTGACAAATTCAAAGTATAAGTTCTCAATTAAAGCTTCTTTATGTCCAGAGAGTCCGCTTGCTTCCTCTTCAGATGGCACGTAATCTTCAAACCGCTGCATATGAATGTGCTGGTCTGTTTGCCAATCAACGAATTCGAATGGTCCAGTTCCAACATACTCATTAACGCCTGTACCATCGGCCTCATCCACGATTTCTTTTGGCATGATTGCTGCAATCTGAACGACTTCTGCTAACACGTGGAGAATTATGGAAGACGATTCATCCAGTTGAAGTTCAACGGTATAATCATCAACTTCAACAAACGTTGAATGTTCTAAATTAGAACGACCTTGTGTTGTCGTCTCTTTCCAACGTTCCATAGAGGCTACTACATCTTCAGCAATCATTTCCTTACCGTTATGAAAAAGCACACCTTGCCGCAAGTGAAACGTAATCGTCTTACCGTCGTCACTTTCTTCAATTGACTCTGCTAACATAGGTACAACTTCAAAGTCGTCATTAATTGTGACAAGCGCTTCATAAAAATGGCGTGTAATGTCACGAGTTGCAACGGCTGTTGTGATGTATGGATCGAGTGATTCTGGTTGAGCAGGATAGCCCACTCGTAATTCCTCTGCGATGGCATTATTTGTTGATGATGCATCCGTACTTTCTGTTACATCGCTACTATTATCATTATTACAGGCAACTAAAAGTCCTGCAGAAATGAGGCTTAAAGGCATCCATTTCTTCACATCTATTCCCCCCAAAGGTGTATTTGCAGAACAATTGTTCTAAGTATTAACGATTAGTGTACCTTAATTGATAGAAAATTCAATAGTTTTGCGAGAAAAATTAACAAAGTAGTGAAAAGATTGTGTAAGATGAGATATAGTAAACGTGAGCGCTTTATATTACGAGTAATAAGGAGGGGAATGGGATGGCACTTACATATCCATTAACAAATGAGGCAATTTTCACACAAATGGTAGAGTGGAGACGACACTTTCACCGCTATCCAGAGCTTTCATTTCAAGAGGTAGAAACACCAAAATACATTGCAGCTCTTTTGAAAGAATTAGGATTGGACGTACGTGAACAAGTAGGGGGCGTGGCATCGTTGCAACCCTTCATTGTGCTGGGGAAGGACCGACAGTTGCATTTCGGGCAGACTTTGATGCGTTGCCAATTCAAGAGGAGAACAACGTAGACTATGCTTCAGAAAATCCAGGAGTGATGCATGCGTGTGGTCACGATGGCCATGCAGCTGCGTTATTAGGTGTCGCACATTTATTGACAGAAATGAAAGAAGAATTAACTGGAAAGGTCGTCTTTATTTTTCAACATGCAGAAGAGTTGACGCCGGGTGGCGCGATTGCAATGGTTGAAGATGGATGTCTTGATGGGGTCGATGTTATTTTCGGTGCACACGTGTCTTCAGATCTAGAGCTTGGACTGTACAACGTACGTAGTGGTGCAATCATGGCTGCGGCGGATGCATTTTCAGTAGAGATTCAAGGCAAAGGTGGTCACGGGGCGAAACCACATACGACAATTGATCCAATTACTGCAGGAACATCACTCGTCAATGATTTACAACGAATCGTTTCTCGCCGGGTTGATCCAATTGATCAAGCCGTTGTTTCCGTATGTAAGTTCCAATCTGGGAATGCATTCAATGTTATTCCTGATACTGCGAGTGTTGCAGGAACAGTACGGACCTTTAATAAAGAGACGAGAACTCAAATTGAACGAGATATTGAGCGGATCGTGTCGGGGATAGAACTTACGGGCGATGTTACTTGTTCACTCACCTATACGAAAGGGTATCCGACCGTTGTGAATCATGAGAAAGAAACAGCAATCGTAAAAGAAGTCATGAAAGACATAGTAGGCGAGTCAGCGGTCATTGAACGACCACCGATGATGGGAGCAGAAGACTTTGCCTATTATTTAGAAAGTGTTCCGGGAACGTTTATTCATGTTGGTGCGATGACGGATGACCCAGATACACAATATCCTCATCACCATCCACGCTTTAACTTTGATGAACGAGCGCTTGGCAACATTGGAACGCTTTTTGTAAGTCTTGCAGAACACTATTTAAAATAATGAATAAGCCTATAGATCATACAGGTCTATAGGCTTAATTATTAAAATAACGTGCTAGAAGACCTGACAAAAGCCGTGAATGTTATTCCGAATTTTGTAAATATTATAGAGCGATAGTTTTTAAGGGAGGATAACTTGATGAGAACATACAAGAAGTTGATTGTAGGAACGGTACTTAGTGCGTTGGTATTGACAGCATGTGATTCAAGTGAAGAACCGACAGCTCAGGGAACAGATACTGGAGAAAGAACTGAACTTCGTGTCGCTTACTCTGCTCAACCTCCAATATTGGATCCCCATGAACAATTAGCGATTGCGGTGTCTGATGTTATGCGTCATGTAATGGAACCACTTGTGACGATCGATTCCGAATACAACGTAAAACCAATGTTGGCAGAATCTTTTGAACAAAGTGAGGATGGTACAGAGATTCAGTTTGTTTTACGTGAAGATGTTGTCTTTCATAATGGAAAACCGATGACAGCAGAAGACGTAGAGGCATCAATGAACAAATGGCTCGGCGCTGCAGGGAGTCGTAATCAATTTCATGAAGATGCTCACGTGGAAATTGATGGTGACTATGAAGTAACCCTTCATTTGCAACAACCGTTGGCAACGGCGTTGCCATTGATGGCATTTACGAGTACTGGTTTTCCAGGAATTATGCCAAAGGAAATCGTTGAAGAAGCGAATGAACAAGGGGTTAATGACTACATAGGCACTGGGCCTTATCAATTTGAAGAATGGGTAACGGATCAACACATTCATCTAAGTAAATATGAAGATTATGTTAGTAGTGACGTTCCTACCGACGGGTTAGCAGGTGAGAAGTCTTCAAACGTAGACGATATATACTTTGAATTTGTATTAGATCCAACAACGAGAATTTCTGGGGTTCAGACGGGCCAATACGATATTGCACACTCTGTTCCATTTGATAGTGCTGAACAAATGGATGCAGATCCAAATCTTGAAAACTTGTACTATCCTGGTGGGTTTTTAAATGTTCACTTCAACAAACGAGAAGGATTTTTTGTTGATCAAGAAGCGAGGCAATCTCTCGTAAAATCGATGAACAATGAAGCCATTTTGACAGGGGCGTACTCAAACGATAATTTCTATGATTTAAATCACAACATTATGATGTATCACCAATTGAACAATTGGGATAGCGATGAAGGACTTGACGTGTATGAACAACAAGATCCGAGTGTGATGGAAGGTTATTTAGATGCAATTGATTATGCCGGTGAACCGATTACGATTATTACGACGAGAGACTATGAAGATCAATACAATGGTGCAGTCGTATTACAAGAACAAATGCAACAACTAGGAATGAACGTTGAGCTTGAAGTGTACGATTGGCCAACGTTACTGGAAGTGAACCAAGATGAATCAGCGTATGATATTTATGTGATGGGGAATGTCTCAGTACCAGAACCGTCGTCCAATTATTATTTTGATCCAAATTATCCTGGATGGACAACCCTTCCAGATGAGCTATTTGAACTTCGCAATGCCGCTTCCGTAGAAGATGGTATCGATGCGTATGATGATTTGTTGGCGTGGTATTGGGAAGAGGTACCTGTTTACAAAGTTGGTGACTATACACGTTTTCTTAGTTATTCTACCGATGTTGAAGGGCTTGATTATCTTGAAGGATTTGTGCTCTGGAACATCCAAAAAGAAAATTAAAACAAAAGGTTAGGAGGATCATAAATGAGTGTACGTAAAACCAAAATGACAGTTGGAGCAATCGCGTTTTCATTATTATTAGCTGGGTGTGGAGATTCAAATACGGAAGAATCGAGTGCGGTGGAAGGTGCAAATGGAAGTGGTGGCGGGACGTTGAATTTTGGTTATAGTACACAGCCGGAAGTTCTTGATCCTCATTTTACGACGGCTTCTGCAACGAGAGATTTAGTGCGACCAATCTATGAATCATTGGTTACGTTAAATAGTAATTATGAAGTCATTCCAATGTTGGCAGAAAGTTATGAAGTGAGTGAAGACGGTAAAACAATCACGTTTTCTCTTCGAGAGGGTGTCTTGTTTCATAACGGTGAAGAGTTAACTGCAGATGATGTGGTTGCTTCGATGGAACGTTGGCAAGAGATCGCAAATGTTTTACCCGATGCAAGTTATGAAGCGATGGACCCGTATATCGTTCTGTTACATTTAGATGAGCCGAACAATACGGCGCTTCATTTGCTAGCCGATATTAGCCAAATGGCAGCGGTAATGCCAGAAGAGATCGCTGTAGATGCTCCTGCAACGGGGGTTACGGAGTATGTAGGTACAGGACCTTATGAATTCACTAATTGGAATCAAGATCAACATGTTCACCTTACCCGCTTTGAAGAGTACACCGGTGTAGACGAAGAAACGGATGGTATGGGTGGCGCAAAACACGCGTACTTAGATGAGATTTACTTCCAATTCGTACCGGACTCACAAACGAGGGTTGCGGGCTTACAAACTGGGGAGTATGACTTAATTAATGGATTGCCATATGACAACTATGATATGTTTGAAAATGATGATTCGGTAGATTTACGTACGATGCCAAGTGGGATGGAAGTTCTCGTATTTAACAAGAAAGAAGGCTTATTCTCAGATCCACTTGCACGTCAAGCAATCAACGTAGCTTTGAACAAAGAACCGATTATGCAAGCGGCGTTTAACCATGAGGATTTTTACAGTATGGAGCCTGCATTGATGATTGAAGATCAAGCGGATTGGCATACTCGAGCAGGCGAAGAGAATTTTGAAATTAATGATCCAGACCTTGCCCTTTCAATGCTAGAGGAGGCAGGATACGACGGTGAAGAGATTCGCATTCTGACTTCAAGAGACTACGATCATCACTATAATGTGTCGGTCGTAACGCATCAGCAATTGCAAGAGATGGGCTTGAATGCAACGTTGAATGTTGTCGACTGGGCGACGTTACTCAGTTTAAGAGAAGACCCGTCTCAGTATGAGATTTTCGTAACGTCATTGTTTATCTATGCAGTTCCTCATCAATATCCGTTTTTGAACTCGAGCTGGCCAGGCTGGACGGACAACCCGGGTTACGAGGAGTACTTTGATCAGATCGATCAAGCGAATGACCAAGATGAAGCCCTTGCAATTACAGAGCAGTTACAAGAGTTGTTCTATGAAGACGTTCCTGTTGTCAATGTCGGGCATTACGATACGATCGATGGTGTGAAAACTCACGTCATAGATTACGATCAACTTATGGGCCCAATCCTTTGGAATGTTCAGCTTGATGAGTAATGGCTCACCTTTTCATTGATTAATGATGGTTTATAAGCTACTTCGAAGACGACAAGCTTTGAAGTAGCTTACTTTTTTAGAAAGACTTTATTTAGAAAATAAAGTCCTTCATCCTTATTTTCATGATCATAACATAAAGGAATATGACAGAAGTTGTCTAAATAATTAAGAGAAGTTTTAGGCGTTCATTATATAAATCAGGGAGGTAAGGGGTTTTGTTAAAGTCTAAGTGGGTATGGTCATTCGCTCTTATGTCAGTACCAATGGTGTTAGCAAGTTGTTCGAACGAAACAGAAAGTGAAGATGCAAGTTCTGCTGAAGGAGCAGAAGAAGTTGTCGGCGGAACGTTTAATTATGGATACGGGACACAGCCGGAAGTGCTTGATCCTCACTTTACGACGGCTGGTGCAACGCGTGATTTAGTTCGACCGATGTATGAATCACTTGTGACGTTAAACAGCAATTATGAAGTTGTCCCGATGTTAGCGGAAAGCTACGATGTAAGTGAAGATGGCAAAACGATTACATTCAACTTACGAGAAGGCGTTCTATTCCACGATGGTGGGGAAATGCAAGCAGAAGATGTGGTGGCTTCGATGGAGCGTTGGCACGAAGTTGCAAACGTGTTACCAGAATCAGCGTATGAAGTCGTTGATCCTTATACGGTGGAATTGCATTTGGAAGAGCGTAACAACTCTGCACTCCATTTAATCGCAGATATTAGTCAATTAGCGGGGATTATGCCTGAAAAAATTGCGAGTAACGCTCCGATTACAGGGATTACAGAGTATGTAGGGACGGGCCTTATCAATTCGAAGTCTGGCATCAAGACCAACATGTACAACTCGTTCGTTTTGAGGAGTATACAGGTGTTGAAGACGAAGCAGATGGTATGGCTGGGCAGAAAAATGCCTATATAGACGAGATTTTCTTCCATTTTGTTCCTGACTCACAAACGAAAGTCGCCGGACTTCAAACGGGCGAGTACGATTTAATCAGTTATGTTCCGTATGACACGTACGAAATGCTTGAAAATGACGATTCGCTTATTGTTCATACGATGCCGAGTGGCATGGAATTTCTCGTGTTTAATAAGAAAGAGGGCATTTTCTCAGATACAAAAGCTAGACAAGCGTTTAATATGGCAATCGATAAAGAACCGGTGATGAAAGCTGCCTTTAATTATGAAGAGTTTTATAGTATGGAACCAGCACTTATGATTCCTGATCAAGCGGATTGGCATACGCGAGCAGGAGAAGAGCATTTTAATGAGTATGATCCTGATCGCGCACTAGAATTGTTAGACGAAGCAGGCTATAACGGTGAAGAGATTGTTATTCTAACAACAAGAGACTACGACCATCATTACAGTGTGTCGGTCGTCGTACATCAGCAACTGCAAGAACTTGGCTGAATGCCACATTAAATGTCGTAGACTGGGCAACGTTACTTAGTCTAAGAGAAGACCCGAGTGAGTTTGATATTTTTGTAACGGCTTCATTTATTTATGCCGTTCCGCACCAATATCCGTTCTTTAATAGTGATTGGCCAGGTTGGACGGATCATGAGAATTATGACATGTACTTCAATCAAATTGATCAAGCCGAGAGTCAAGAAGAGGCGCTTGAGACTTTGGCTGAGCTTCAACAATTCATGTATGAGGATATGCCGGTAATGAACGTCGGTCATTACAGCACTATTGATGCGACAAATGACCGTGTAGAAGGGTACGAGATGTTAAGTGGACCGATTCTTTGGAACGTGCAATTGGCAGACTAAAAGTTGTCCGAATAAATGATTGAAAATTAAATCTAATTCTGTATAATGAAAGTCATACTTTAACATAGTAGAGTGTTACAACTTTAACGTGGGAAGATGGGGATTATCATGAAGCTACGCAACAAGTATCTAGCGCTTGGGATCGTACCGTTCATGCTTGCTGCTTGCGGTGGGGATGACAGTTCAGAGACGACAACAGATGCGAGTGTTGACAACAATGATGCAACTGAGATTTCAGGGGAATTGCAAATTGGCTATAGTGCACAACCTGACACGATGGACCCGCACATGAGTCCTACTACAGCAACAAGAGATGTCAGTCGTAACGTCTTTGAAACGCTCGTTGCAGTGAATGCCGATTATGAAGTATCACCAATGTTGGCAGAGTCTTTTGAAGAAAGTGAAGATGGGAAAACAATTACGTTTCAATTGCGTGAAGGGGTACTCTTCCATAACGGGGAAGAAATGACTGCCGAAGATGTGAAAGCATCGATGGAGAAGTGGACTGAGTACTCTTCAATCGGACGTTCAAACTTGGCGGATGCGGAGTTTATCATAGAAGACGACTATACGTTTGTGATTGAATTACCAGAGCGCAATTCAGTGATCCTCCATGTTCTTGCAGAGATTGGGCAATTTGCAGCGATTATGCCAAAAGAAGTCGTTGATGAAGCAGGTCCGACCGGAGCGAATGATATTATCGGTACAGGGCCGTTTGAATTTGTTGAATGGGCAACAGACCAACACATCCACCTCACGCGTTTTGACGATTATGTTGCGCGTGACGAACCTTCGAGTGGATTAGTCGGTGAGAAGAATCCACAATACGAAGACCTCTACTTTAACTTTGTTTCGGATGCATCTACTCGAGTATCTGGACTTCAAACGGGTGAGTATGACGTCATTATGGCTGTACCTTATGACAATATTGATCTCATGAATTCCAATCCCAGTATCGAAACGATGATCACACCGAGTGCAGTAGAAGTTGCTGTCTTTAATGAGCTAGAGGGCGTGTTTGAGGACCCACTCATGCGAGAGGCGGTTAACGTTGGGATTAACAACGAAGCATCATGACTGGCTCTGTAACGAGTGATCAGTTTTATAAGTTGGATCCAGGTTTGATGCTTGAGGAACAAGTCGATTGGTATACAGATGCAGGAAAAGAAAACTACTTCCAAAACGATGTTGATCGAGCGAAAGAATTGTTAGATGAGGCTGGATACGACAATGAGCTCGTAACGATTATGGCGACAAGAGATTATGATCATCATTATAATGCGGCCATTGTCCTTCAACAAGAACTCGAAAAACTAGGGATGAATGTCGAGTTAAGTATTATTGATTGGGCAGCAATGCAAGAAGAAATCTATGATCCTAGCGCTCATGACATGTTCGTATCATCCTTTGCGACACGCTCCATTCCTCATCAATTCCCAGTGCTTAGTAAACGCGCAGAGTTTGCAGGCTGGACACAAAGTGAAGAATTGGATCGCTTGTTAGATGAGATCAAGTTACAAGAAACACAAGAAGATGCACGAGCGGTCTTTGCGGAGTTACAAGAACAGTTTTATGAAGATTTACCGATGATTAATATCGGTAAATTCCACACCATTACATCGATGGATGAGAGTGTGGAAGGGTTTGACGAGCTTGTCGGTCCGATCTTCTGGAACGTATCGTTGAATGACTAAATGAAAAGTGCCCACCTTGGAGTGGGCACTTTTGCATTTAAGCAAGTGTCGTTCTTTTTTGAAGCAGTTCGTCTTTTGTCATTTGACTGGCTGCTTTCATAACTTCGCATGTGCAAAGAATGCCTTTGTAGAAATTGTCCACAACGAGGTTTTCATTTGGGGAATGGTTGGCTTCATCGGCATTTGCATACGGGACGATTACAGAAGGGACACCGAGAATGTTTGTCCAAACGTGATTAGGCAGGCTGCCTCCTAAACTCGGTTGAATAAACGTTTTTCGTTCGAATGAACGTTCTGTTGCCTCCCGAACGGTTTCGACGATTTGGTAATCGGCAGACGTTCGTGACGGTGACATCGCTCCGATTTTTGCGACAGTAATGTCTGGTGCGAATTTAGAAGCATGCGCTTTGAACCGTTCAAAAATCTCATCAGGGTCTTGATTGTTCACGAGACGCATGTCCATTTTGACAGTTGCTTCACTTGGAATGATCGTTTTGGCCCCTTCACCGCTATAGCCACTGGAAAAGCCGGCAATATTAAATGTTGGTTCAAAGCATAATTTTTTGTAGTAATCAGCCTTTG
Organism: Geomicrobium sp. JCM 19038; assembly: GCF_000698125.1. Taxonomy (GTDB): domain Bacteria; phylum Bacillota; class Bacilli; order Bacillales; family Marinococcaceae; genus Geomicrobium_A. Next base: position 91,339 of record NZ_BAXA01000007.1, read on the forward strand.
ATAGATCGATTCTTTGATCCCCAACTTGTTCTCTTAATTCTTCAATATTGAAAGGGAGTTGTTCTAATAGTTGACGCTCAAGGTCAGTTGGTACTTCTACGTCATCATAAAAACCTTCTATTAAAATGTTGCCTTCGTCGTCTCGCATCGATTGGAGCAACTCGATAATTTTCCAAGCGGGGTTTTGAGCAATGTTGCCTTTGTTGCCAGAATGATTATCGAAATCGGATCCCTTTGCTTTTAATTCGACGTAGAGCATGCCCCTAGTACCGAGTAATACATACGGGTTGCCACTTGATAGCATAGGACCATCAGATGTGTACACAAAGTCAGCAGCGAGCTTTTCTTTATGGGTTTCAACGAAGGTAGGTAAATTTTTACTGCCGATTTCTTCTTCACCTTCAAAAACGAATTTCACGTTCAAAGGGAGTTCCCCAGCTGTAGCGATGTACGTCTGTGCAGCGAGAATTTGTGCGAGCATTTGACCTTTGTTATCGCCAACGCCACGTGCGTAAATTTTGCCATCGCGAATGGTCGGTTCAAACGGCGGGCTTTTCCATTCTTCTAATGGATCTGGAGGTTGTACATCGTAGTGACCATAAATGAGCATCGTTGGTGCGTCATCAGAGACGTGTTGTTCAGCATAAACGACAGGGTGGTCCTCGGTTTCTATGATCTCAACGTGAGTAATGCCTGCTTCTTTTAGTTTGCCAACGACAAGTGCCGCACAATCACGGACACCATCATTTTGTGCGCTAATACTTTTTTGACGAAGCAATGTAAATAAATCGTTCAAGTAGTGATCTTTGTTCTCTTCAATATGTTGTTTGAAGTTCAATTCTTTTCACTCCTTTTATAAGTCATTGTATCGTAAAATGAAGATTCAAAATATAAAAGATCATAAATTTCAAACAAATAGAAAGGGGCGTTCATGATGCCTTATGTAGCTGCTTTTGACATTGGAACTTCAACGATAAAAGCTGTACTCGTCGACGAGCATGGTCACATGCATCACAGAAAAGAACAGGCCATTCCTACCATTCAAAATGAAGAGTACCGTGAACAAGATCCAGAAAGTTGGTGGACCATCGTTCAAGAATTAAGCCATGAATGGTGGAAAGAAGGAATCAGCCCATCGACCGTACATACCATATCATTGACTGGCCAGATGCAAGATTGCATACCTGTAAATAAAGAAGGAAAAGCAATCCGTAACGCCATTCTTTACTCTGACTCACGTGCACAAGAAGAAGCAGAAATCATTCACAAAGCCATTCCCAACGTAGTGAAAGTGACCGAGAATTATTGTGATGGATCAATGGTATTTCCGAAATTGTTATGGTTACAAAGAAATCAACCGAGCATATATGAACAGATGCATGCTTGTTTAGTGAATGCGAAAGACTATATCATTTTGCAATTAACAGGCCAGTTTGTGGCGGATGTTGTTACAGGAGCACGACAGGATGATGAACTTTGAACAGCAGCAATGGGAGAAGAGTTGGCTAGTAGATGTAGGTCTAGATCCGATGATGTTACCAGAATTACATTCAGCAGGGAAAGTTGTTGGTGTTGTTCAAAAGCATAATAGTGCAGGGTTTATTGAGAAAACAACGGTATTGTGCGGGACTGGTGACGCAGCCGCATCGTCACTCGGGGCAGGGGTATTAGTTCGGGGAACGAGTTACCTGTATATCGGCTCTACTGGGTGGACGGCATTTTCAACAGATCGCAAAAATGAGTTGTATGAGGGCGCGTTCAAGCTTCCACATCTTGATGATGTTCATTTTCTCTCGATTGCACCGATGCTGAATGCAGGTAACGTTCATCGTTTTGCAGTTGAACTTTTGTCGGATGGCGATTATGTAGCTTTTGAGAGCATCGTGCATTCGCTTGAACCATCACTTGATCATCCCTATTTTCTACCCTATGTCCATGGCGAGCGATTTCCAGTTCACGATGCAAATGCAACAGGCTCATGGTCTAATTTGAAGGCAACCACGTCAAAAGCTGCGCTTTGTTTTAGCGTATTAGAAGGGTTATCGTTGAGTATACGACAGCTCATGACCGATTCAGGTGAAGAGAAACCAACAGAGATTATAGTGATTGGCGGAGGTACGAAAAGTCATGCTTGGTGTCAAATACTTGCTGATAGTACAGGCATAACAATTTACGTTCCGGATGATGCAGAGTGGTTACCAGTCGTTGGTGCTGCGTCACTCGGTGGGCGTTATTTGAACTGGACCAATTCGTACGATGAATGGAGTAAAGCGGTTATTGCCCGTCTCGGACAGAAGCGGTATGAACCAGATCAAACATTCGATCATTTATATAAAGTACGATATAGGGAATTTGTCAAAATCTATCCTAAAATAATGCAGAAATAAACCAAATATATAGTTTAATAGAACTAGTTATATGTTACAATGTGATCAAAAGAGCGAATGGGAGTGAGTCTTTTGATTGATATCCATAGCCATATCCTTCCACATATTGATGATGGAACACGATATATTCAACGTAGCATAACGTCGCTTGCACGTGCGGCTCAAAATGGGGTTACGCACGTGATTGTCACTCCCCATCATGGGTACAAGAATTATCATAACCCCCGAGAGAAAATTCTCGATGCAACCCTTCGATTGCGGTTACGAGCGAAGAAAGAGCGGATTCCAATTCTTATTTTTCCTGGTCAGGAAGTCTTGATTCATGAAGACATGATGAATGGATTAAATACGGGGGCACTTTGTACATTAGCGGATGCTGGACAGTACTTACTCGTTAGTTTGCCACAAGACACCATTCCTTCCTTTGCGATGAAAGAATTAAGCGAATTGCAACGTCACGGAGTTGTGCCAGTACTTGCGCATCCTGAACGTCACCCGCTCATACGCAAAGATCCATCTTGGCTCTATACGCTTGTTCAACAAGGCATTGTGACACAAATTACTGCCCCAAGTCTGCTTGGATATTCTGGTAGAAGAGTGAAGCGTTTTGCAATCGATTTAATTAAACATGATCTCGCTCATTTTATTGCGAGTGACACGCACGGCGTAGGGCAAGACCGTTATCGAATGAAAGAAGCCTATGCGATTGTTGAGCGCCATTGCGGAACAAACAAAGCTGTTTTATTGAAAGATAATTCTGATTTATTAATGCATTGTCAACATATATTACGTAGCGAGCCAAGAGTATTGCACACAAGACGAGGACTACTAAACGGATTTGCATAAGAAAACCCATCACATAATGAGTCGCACCAATGAAATAGAGTTTTGGTGCAACGCAAGTGATGGGTTTTTTATTAGATAATCCCTTGAAAACGAAGAACGATTTCAGCAATGATTGCAGAACCAATTAACGTTCCAAATAGAACAAGAAGACAAACGACCATGCTTTCCAGCCCATTTTCACAAAATCGGTCCATGAACGACCGATGGCAATCCCAGCATAAGCAAGAATTGGGGTAGCAATCGCGAGTAACTGGATGTTGCTCGTCCACTCAACAACATAAGGTCCCCACGGAAGACTAGGTAAGGAGAGGATAATCCCAATAATGATCACATAGACGACACTCGGAATTTTCACTGGGATCAATTGACTCAATAATTGGCCTAGCGACGCGATCAGGATCAAGACGAGCATCCCAAGAACGGCTTGAATGGAGAAGATATCGTATCCAATCCAGTTACCGATTAGTGCTACCGTACCTACGATGAGCATCAATAGGAAATATTCTTGACTATTTTTCATTGGTTTTCCCCACCTCGCCACTTCCAGAACAGTTTATAAAGCTTTTCTGTAATCGGTAATGCGATGAATATACTAACAAACAACCCAGTCGCATATGTTAATAGATTACTTGCGCCAGCAAATGCAATAATTTGCGTTTCTAATTCAGGATAAGCAGCAATTAAAGAACCAGAGGCCGCTGCCATCATACTTCCACTACCAACACCTGCGGCCATCGCTAACGAGAGTGGATGAAGTGGTGTGAATGTGGCGAGAAAACCAGAAATAAGTCCATAGAACATCGCTCCGAATACTGTACCGAATACATATATGGCTGTGACTCCACGACCTTCGGCGGATTCAAATCCAAATTTATCATAAATAATTCCAAGATTGGATTCCCGCCCAATACTATGGGTCATACCAATACTTTCACGCTTCATACCGAGCAGTAAGACGGCAACTGGAAGTGCGAGAAAAACCGTTCCGAAGTTTCCGATTTCTTGAAGTAATAGCGCGGGTCCTGCTGCAATGACATTCCCAAGATCGGGACCGATCGTAACACCGATTTTTGCAATTAATAACGTAACAGCAATCGTAATAATTGGTTCGGCATTTTTTGATTGTTTCTCTTTAATGATGGGTGTGAAATAAAGAATAAGTCCAAATACAATGGCAAAGAGCATCGGCAGAAGTACGATCATTCCCGGTCCAATCGTAAGTTCAATAATACCGACTGCCTCAGTAATGAGAACAATTCCAAGCACGATAACATGTAGACGCCAATCTTTTAATAATTGTGTGATCTCAACCATCTTCTGTCCCCCTTAAGTGCTTCAATCTTTACTTCCCCTCGTTCAATTGACTTGAATGTACCCGATAAATTTGAGACGTTGGTTTAATTTCTATGAATAATAAGTATTCTAAAATCATTCACCCGAAAGAGATTCGTAATTAGTATCGGAATTGCCATTTCATAGTGTTATAAAAGTCCGAAATTAATCTAGGTAATTAATCATCGCCAATGGATGTTAATAGTTTACTTTTGAATAGTATCCAAATCAAGTATTTATTTTACTAATTCTGAATAATGGCTAGGATGGATGTGGCGCACTTCTTTTTTTCATGGAAAGTAGCTAACAAATTGGAAAATTTGTGATAGTATAAATGAATGAAGATTCATTAAACATTGAAATGTAAGCGTTTTATCACTTTGTTATTCTAGTAAATCAATCTGTAAGAGGAGCGGTATTATGAATGAGATTTATTTGGTTGAGGCGAAACGAACAGCAATTGGGACATTCATCGGTAGCTTAAAAGGGCTCTCAACCGTTGATCTTGCCGTTCCACTCGTCTCTGAAATGATGGAGAAAACGAAGCTTCCAAAAGACGTCATCGACGAAGTGATCGTTGGGAATGTATTTAAAGCCGGGGTGAAAGGCAATCCAGCACGGCAAATCGGAATCCATGCGGGTCTTTCTGAAGAAACGCCTGCGATGACGATCGACAAACAATGTGCGTCAGGTTTACGAGCAATTACACTTGGAGCGATGCAAATCGGAGCAGGTGAGAGCAACCTAATTCTTGCTGGTGGTGCTGAAAGCATGACAAATGTTCCGCGCCTTTTGATGGGAAGTCGTGAAGGACAGAAGATGGGTGATGCAAAGCTCGTTGATAGTCTTACTCATGACGGGTTACACTGTGCCATTCAGAACTATCATATGGGTGTGACGGCAGAGAATTTAGTGCGTCAATACAATATTACACGTGAAGAACAAGATGAGTTTGCATATCAAAGTCAGGTCAAAGCATTAAAAGCAATTGAAAACGAACGCTTCAAAGAGGAAATCGTACCATTATCGGTCAAGTCACGCCGTGAAACGATCACATTTGATACTGATGAAGGTCCTCGTCATACAAGTGTAGAGAAGCTTGGGAAACTATCATCAGTCTTTGAAAAGGATGGTACCGTAACAGCAGGGAATGCCTCAGGCTTAAATGACGGGGCAGCGTTTACGATCCTTGCATCTAAAGCTGCGGTTGATCAATACAACTTAAAACCAGTAGCCAAAATTAAAAGCTATGCAAGTGCTGCAGTTGATCCTTCAATTATGGGCATTGGTCCTGTTCCTGCGACTAAGAAGGCGCTAGAGCGAGCAGGCATGTCATTAGACGATATTGATCTGTTTGAATTCAATGAGGCGTTTGCTTCACAAGTAATCGCTGTTAATCGAGAGTTGAACGTTGATGAGAGTAAGATTAACGTAAATGGGGGCGCGATTGCACTAGGGCACCCTGTCGGATGCTCAGGAGCTAGAATTGTTGTCACACTATTACATGAACTACAAAAACAACAAAAGCAACACGGTTTAGCAAGCCTTTGTGTCGGTGGCGGACAAGGTGTCACGATCATTGTAGAAGCACTATAATCCATGTGGAAGGGTGATTGGAATGGAAAGAAGATGGTTTTCGTCGTACCCAGAAGGAATAGAGCGTAACGTAGACGTTGAGATTCAAGAAACAACAGTCGTTGATTTTCTTGAAGATACAATTAAAGCCTCGCCAGATCATCGTGCAATCGTATTTGAAAATGAATCGTACACATACAAGGAGTTTGGACAAATTGTTCGTCGAGTAGCGAGCTCCCTACAAGACCAAGGTGTCAAAAAAGGCACTCGGGTTGCGTTAATGATGAACAACTCACCGGACTACGTGTTCTCTTACTTTGCGATTCTTTATGCGGGTGGTGTTGTCGTTCAAAACAATCCAATGTATAAAGAGCGTGAGCTTGGCTACCAACTTACCGATTCAGGTTCTGAACTATTAATCATTGAAAAGTCGCTACTTGACGGATTAGAAGGCATCTCAGACATTGTTTCGAAGATTATCGTTGCAAGAGCAGATGACCATCCGAAGTACGATACGTTAAAGAAACTAATCAATTTAGGTAGTGAAGACTTTGAGCCAGTAGCCATTAAGCCAAAAGAAGACTTAGCAGTGTTGCAATACACGGGTGGAACGACAGGTGTATCAAAAGGCGCTAAGCTTACACACTATAACTTAGCCGCAAACGTCATTCAGACTGATGAGTTCGTTGGTTTGCAAACAGAGAAGCAAAAGGAAAAGCTATTAAATGTATTACCGCTATTCCACGTTTACGGCATGACTGTGTCAATGAACTATTGCATCTACTTACAGTCGACGTTGTACCTCGTTGAGCGGTTTGAACCGAATAGTATTTTGGAACTTTTACACAATGAAAAGATTACGATGCTGCCTGGAACGCCAACAATCTATGTAGCGGTTAATTCTGCTAAAAATATCGAACAATATGATCTTTCTGCTATTCATACGTGTCTTAGTGGGTCAGCGCCACTTCCAACGGCAGTTCGCGATCGCTTTTGCGAGTTAACAGGAGCGAATTTACTGGATGCCTACGGGTTAACTGAAGCATCTCCTGTTACCCACTGCAACCCAATCACAGGTGAATCGAAGCCTGGTAGTATCGGCATTCCGATATATGGTACCGATTGTAAAATCGTCGATTTAGAAGAAGGATTAACGGAGTGCAAGCCGAATGAACCGGGTGAACTGATCGTTAAAGGTGCTCAAGTAATGGAAGGGTATTATAAACGAGATGATGAAACCGAAGAAGCTCTCCGTGATGGTTGGCTGTACACTGGTGATGTTGCGTACATGGATGAAGATGGGTATTGCTTTATCGTTAGTCGTAAGAAAGATGTCATCATTGCGAGCGGCTACAACATTTACCCAAGAGAGATTGAAGAAGTGCTCTATGAGCATCCAAATGTTACGGAAGTTGTCGTCTGTGGTATTCCAGATGCATACCGAGGCGAAACGGTTAAAGCATTTATCGTGAAGGAAGACGCTTCCAAAGATACCGAAGAAGACTTTATTGCGTACAGTAAAGAACGACTAGCGAAATTCAAAATTCCTTCTCAAATCGAATTTAGAGAAGAATTGCCAAAATCTAAAGTAGGAAAAATCCTACGTCGAGTACTAATTGAAGAAGAAACATCGGTTTAAGACAGGCGCACCCGAAACGTTCCAGTTTCGGGTGTTTTTTATATGTTTTATAAAATGTGTACGTTGAAGCTGATAAAAGATTAAACACTGTTCTTAACAAAAAAACTTTAGCAAGTTGAAAGGTCATAACGGTTGGTTCTAGTCCTCAAGTATGAATTAACCAATAATCATAAAGATGACTACAATTGCTAAGAGAACCAAGTAGGCTTTGGAAAAAATCTTATCCGGTAACACTTGAGCAATACGCCTGCCGATCGGGACACCTGCAAACCCACCAATCGTAAAACCAATCAATGCGGGTATGTAAATAAATCCAAGTGTGGATGCTGGCATATCTGTTGCGTTAGCACCGAGAATCATATACGTCGTTGTCCCGACAATGGCAATCGGCAAACCGAGTGGTGTCGCTAACGCCACGGCATGGAGCATGTTAAGACCGCGCTTTCGTAAATAGGGAATGGTCATCACACTACCTCCAATGCCGAGCATTGAAGAGATCCAACCAATAAAGACGCCACTAGCCCCAGCATAACGGCGTTTTGGGAAACGGAAGTGACTGTCGGTAATTGCTGTGGTGAACGTTTTTTTGATGATGTTCGAAACGATTACATAAAGCAAGAAACCGATAAAGGCATAGCGAAGCCACTCACTTTCAATAAAACTAGCAGCGATTGCTCCGAATAGTGAACCGATTGCAATAAAGATTGCCAAATAACGAAAGACAGGCCAATGCACATTGTCTTGTTTGGCGTGATTTAGCGTCGAGTTAAACGAATTCACAATCATCACCGCGAGTGACGTACCGATCGCTGTGTGCATGAGGTAGGCATGGGGAATGGATTCTGGTAAGAACGCATAAAGAATCGGAACAACGATAAAGCCTCCGCCAAAGCCAAAGAGACTAGACATAATTCCAATGAAAATACCAATTAACGTGAAGAGAAAAATCGCAAGCATCTGTTCCGCCTCCAACTAATCTAGCTCGTGGTGTCTACCTTCTTATCGTACAACGAAATGTCGAACGATGCGGCAGAAATTTCAGTCAAACTAAAAAAGGATGAGCGTATCATCCTTTTTTTGCGAGTCTATGATCTTCAGAGCGTTGCAGAAGTGTCGCGTTTGCTGCATTTCCTAGTACGTTAAGCATCGTTCTAAATCCTTCAGTAATACGGTCAATCCCTGCAACGATCGCAATTCCTTCTAACGGAAGACCAGCTGCAGTTAAGACGGTTGTCATCATAATAATTCCTGCCCCTGGAACACCAGCAGTACTAAACGATACGAGCAAAGCACTCACGAAAATCGTTAGAACGAGCGTAAAGGTTAACTCAACACCGAACAATTGGGCAACGAAAATGGCGTTGAATCCTTGAAGGATTCCTGCTCCATCACGCTTAAGTGCCGTTCCAAATGGAATCGCAAATCTAGAAATCTGCTCATCCAAGCCTGCTTTTTTGGCACCGTCCATTGCAACCGGTAATGCTGCATTGGAGCTTGCGGTACCAAATGCTAATGTAAATGCAGGCATAAAGCCTTTAAAAAATGCTTTCGGATTTGCACGTGTTACAGATAAAAGGAGAGCATACAATGCAATCATGATAAAGATTGCTGCGATTAACCCGAGAATGTACACCGCTAAGTTAGCAAGAATTCCGAACCCTTGCGTCGCAACCATCGAAGCAATTAAGCTGAATACGCCAATTGGAGCGATGATTAAGACGAGCCCGAGAATCTTCTGGACAATTTCATACGTGCTCTCGATGAAATTCATAAACGGTTTCGTTTGTTCATCTTGCAATAAATTAATCGCTGTACCGACGAGCGCTGCGATAATGATTACTTGTAATAAATTTCCAGACGCGAGAGATTCGAATGGATTACTCGGGACAATGCTTACGAGCCACTCCATAAGCGGTTGCCCTTCATTCGCATCAGCGTCACCTGAACTAATTGGTTCTGCACTATCACCAGGACGGATCGTAATCGCGACGAGAATTCCGATCACAATAGCAAATGCAGACGTACCGACATAAAAACTCATCAGCTTTGTTGTATATCTTGCAATGTGTCCCGATCCTTTTAACTGCGTAACACCAATGACGAGCGCGACAAACACGAGTGGCACAACAATGAGTTGAATCGCTCGTAGAAAGATCTCCCAACTGGCGAGAGTACATACTCATCAAGCGGTGCAATCCAGCCTGGTGCGAGCAAATTCAACAACCCACCAAATACAATTCCAGCAAACAGTGCAATAAAAATACGAGTGGATAACGACAAGCCCTTCACCTCAGTCTCTACAATTCAATGAGTTTAATTGTATAGGACGGAGATAGGCTTGTAAATAGATTAATCCTATATAATTACTGGGATTTTTGTTTTTCATTCTCATAATAAAAAGACTGGCTTTCCACCAGTCGATGCTAAGTTCAGTGTTAATTAAGATTTATGTTTTTTATTATAGGCAAGCAACGCAAGAAATTTAGCCGCAACGTGAGCTGCATTAAGTGCAGTGGTTCCAGCTGGATCGCGATCAGGTAAGACTTCAACGAGGTCAAAGCCGATGAAATTCCCTCCTGCTACACCGCGAAGCAGTTCGAAAGCTTCCGTGTTCGTAAACCCACCAACTTCAGGAGTACCTGTGCCTGGTGCATATGTCGGATCAAGAAAGTCAATATCGAAAGTCAAAAACGTTGGCGTATGGCCAATGCGTTGATTGGCTCGCTTAATCACTTCTTTTATGCCCATCTCACGGAAATCCAAAGCAGTAATGACTTCATAACCAAGTTCACGATTGTCTATCAAATGTTGCTTCGAATACTGACGCATGCCAATTTGAATGGACGTTTTGGTATTTACAATCCCTTCTTCAACAGCACGACGAAACATCGTTGCGTGCGTGTACTTCTTTCCTTGAAAGGAACTGTCCCACGTATCACTGTGAGCGTCAAAATGTAACAAGCTTACAGGTCCGTATGCCTTTGCGGCTGCACGGAGGTGAGGCAGTGAAACAGAATGGTCACCACCAAAAATGATCGGTACGATGTTGTTAGAGAAAAATGGAACGAGTTGTTCTTCAACGCGCTCATAATTTTCTTCAATAAATCCTGGAGTGATCGATAAGTCGCCATAATCTACGCCGGACAAATCTTCAAAGAGTTCAATGTCAAATGCAGCGTCATAAGAGCTAATTCTCATTGAGCGACTTCGAATGGCTTCTGGACCGAACCTTGCACCAGGTGCGTTTGTTACACCAGTATCAAAGGCATGTCCCATAATCGCATAATCAATGTGTTCGCGCGTTTTCACATGGGGCAAATGCATAAAGGTTCGTATGCCTGTAAATCCTGCTTCTTCATAATCGGTTGCTGGTTTATAATGCATATTGACCACCTTTTTGTTGTAATTTTCTTACATTTTATCATAAAATAAAACCTTCATATACTGTAATACGAACAAGCAAAAGGTATAAAAATTAACGGACTACATTAAATAGACGTACACTAGTATAGTAATTGTAAGTTCCTACAAAAGGTGTGAGACGATGACGAACATCATTACGTTTGATTTAGACGGTACGCTTATGCAAAATCCGTTCGTGAAGTTTGTGTTTCCAGCCATCGAGAAAGAACTGCAGGACGTATTAAACGATCAGCGACCAATCATTTCTGAAATTGTTGCGATGCACAACGACTATATGAAAAAAGGTGAAACATCCAAAGCCTATGATTGGGACCTGATCGTAACGGAGTTTTTGATTAAATCGAATTGTGTGCACACGCTGTCTGTGGAGCAACTTGTAAAAAAGCACGCTGCACCGCCTGACTCGTACCTTCTTGAGGCAGGAAGCATTTCGGCCTTAATGACGTTTAGGCAGAAGGGTTACCGTCTCGTGGCGTTAACGAATGGTTTTTATAAATATCAATTTCCAGTTATGGAACGACTAGGGCTTGCGCCACTGTTTGATCAAATTGTAACGCCAGAAGAAGCAGGGTGCGCAAAGCCAGATCCACAGATTTTGCAGGCGGTGTATGCACATGGCACGATTGTCGGTCATGTAGGGGATCGCATTGATCATGATGTAGTAATGGCTAACCAAGAAGAAATCCCATCCATTTGGATCCGCCATACGTTTCCGGAATGGATAAAACGAGCAACCATGAGTGAACGGATACAGCTTGCACAACCATTGATTAAAGAGAAATATGAGAAAGAAACAGGAACTCAAACGATTAGCGAGGAATGTCAGCCAAATTATATCGTTTCATCAATTGAAGAATTGCACCGGATTTTTACGTAAAAGCGCCCCGTACTTCACTCGTACGAGGCGTTTTTTATATTGGGTTAGTCGAATGCGCGATCTAAAAAGACGACAAGTTGTGCACGGGTGACGTTTTCATTCGGACGAAAACGATTGTCTTCAGTAATCGTAATGCCGTGCTGAGTAAGAATCTCCACGTTTTCTCTATGCGCATCATACGCCTGGTCAAGATCAACGATCGTGACGTCTTCACCAGTATTCTCAAGCTCTAACCCTCGTACGAGAATGGAGGCCATTTGCTGGCGAGTCAAATAATCGCCGCCTTTGAAATATTGGCTGTTATTCGAGCCAATCATAATGCCTGCTTCATAAACGGCAGCCGCAACGTCGGCATACGTGTGACCCGGTGGCGTGTCTACAAACGGTGTGCTGTCTACGTTTTCAGGTACTGGTAATTCAAGTGCATTCGTTAAAATGCGAGCGCTTTGACCACGGTTGATCGGTTGACTCGGTCGAAACGTACCGTCTGTATAACCAGTAATCACATGTAGTCCAGCCATTCTCATAATTGAATCATACCCGAACGTGTTCTCATGAACGTCGCTAAATGACAATGCAGCGTGTTGAACCATTGCACTTCCACCGCCGCGGCGCTCAGGTTCTGTCGTTGGTGTCACTTGACCGTTCTCATGAAATTCAATGCCAGTAACTGCACCAATTCCTTGAACGGCTTGGTTCGCTAAGAAACGATGGCCACGTGTCTCGAGTTCGGCAATCTGAGCAAGGGATTCGTTATTCACATAGCGCCCTTCGTACTCTGTTGCAGAATCAAAATTGTTCCGTTGCGAGAAGCGCGGCTCAGTGATTGCTTCTGGAAATGAGCGATTAAAATCGAGCATGTGCATCATAATTTGTGAGACGGTCGTAATGATCGTGTCACTTCCCGGTGCACCGATCGTAAGTACCGGACGATCGTCTTCCATTACGATGGTAGGTGACATGCTACTTAATGAGCGCATACCAGGTCTCGGGTAATTCGGATGATCAGGAGATTCAGTTGGAATCCGGCTATAAACCGCGTTATTTAATAGAAAACCATAGCCAGGAACGACCATGCCGTTGCCACCAATTGAGACAATTGTAGACGTGTAACTGACGATATTTCCTTCATCATCACTGACCGATAAGTGAATGGTTGATTCATCCGCATCATCTTCTAAGTGCTCAAATTCCTCTGGTTCTTCAATGATTGCTTTTTCTGCAGGTGAGATGGCTTTTTGTTTTACGTCTTCTTGAATGCTCATCTGGCGTGCTTCGTTAATCGGTGTTACATCAATATGATCGACATACAATGTTTGGGCATGATGGTGATCGAAGTTGATCATGCTCAACAAAACATTGCCTCTGTCTAACGATGTTTGGTTTGAAGAATCTAAAGAATGAACGGCTAGCCACTGATCAGGACGACCTTCGTTATCAGTAGAAACGGCGACTTTCAACTGCTTATTTTCAATTCTAAATGTCACGTCATGCCACTCATCTTGAAAAGTGAATGGGATTCGTTCAACCGTTCGAAGCTGACCATCGACAACAGATTGTAGAGCAAGTTGGTTCGTGCCGAAGTTAAGCTCTAAGCCGTACCCATTTAGTGGCAACGTACTACCAGATTGCCATACGTCCGCATTAAGCCAAATTCGGAGCCTACGGTCACCAGAAGAAGGTTCTCCATAGACACGCATCGTTAGTTCATGATCTTGGAGTGCTTCCATCGTCACTGCTGCACGACCGTATGAACTGCCTCTGCCGTCTTGACGGGGTGAAAGTGTCATTTGACCTTGTTCATTGTTTACCGTGAACGTGGCATCAAATGGGTGGCTTGATGGTCCAGTATCAATTCGGTGAAAATGCTCGCTCGGCCACGTTTGATTGTTTTTAACATCTTGGAAGTCATAAGGAAACTGCGGCATTGCTTCAGTCTGTGGATTTCCAGGAGCAATTTGGCCGATGCGTGCAATGCTTGAATCAATAAGGGAACGACGATGATCGGCATACGACATTGATAGAAGCTCGTTTTCTGGAACATCGGTAAACGTGGGATCACCAATGTAAGCTCTTCGGTCCGCAAACGCAGCACGGGATGCTTCTAAGTAATGATGCAATGCATCAACAGGCCCCATATTCGGAACATCGTAACTTTCAAGCATGTTAAAAAGTAAGCCAACAGTAATCCCGCCACTTGACGACGGTGGCATTCCGTAGATGTCATAGCCACGATAGGTAGAATGCGTCGCTTCTCTTGTAATGACCTCGTAACCTTTAAAATCGTTTAACGATACATCGCCTTTAAGAATGCCTTGTTCAGCGTTCCAATTGCTACTTACCGCGCGAAAGTCTGGATTTGCAACGAGCGGTGGTTCATTAATCGTTTGAACCATTGCTTTCGCAACTTCTCCTTCATAAAAGACATCGGCACCCTCATTTGCAATTAATCGATATGTATGAGCAAGATCAGGGTTTTTAATTCGTTCACCGACTCGAGGCTGGTCATAGATTTCAACTGTTGACGAAAACAAGTTAAAACGATCTTGATGTTGATTGGTTTCTCGTACATAGTTGTGATCGGCAATAAAGCCGTTTTCTGCAACTTGAATGGCTGGTTGTAACACGTCTTCAAAACTCATCGTTCCGTATTGCTCGAGGGCAACTTCCCAATTTTTGATCGTACCTGGGACCGATACGCTCGTACCACTTGAGGTTCTCATTGCTGCAGGGTAGATTGAACCGGTCGTAGGATCAATGTAGGACTCATCGCTAAACGAAGCCGGTGTGACCGATCGTGCATCGATCGTAATGTGTCGGTCTTCTTCAGCAAGGTAGATGAGCATCATGCCACCGCCACCGATACCGCCTGAGTAGGGCCGCGTGACGCCTTGAGCTGCTGCAACGGCAATGGCAGCATCAATGGCATTGCCACCTTGATCAAGTATCGCCATCCCTGCTTTTGATGCATGGTAATCTTCTGAAGCAACAGCACCACCTGTTCCTGTAACATGAGCGTCTACATGAGCTTCAGATTGTGCATGGAGGGGTGAAGGTTTGAACAGCGATACGAGTAAAACACCAGATAGTACAAATGAAATGAATTTCCGAATGATCATCTACTCCTTTATAGGTTTTGATTGGAAAAAAACGTAAAACTTATCCTCTTATTGTAATGATAATTAGAAAGGATTGCTAGATAGCAGGAGAAATTGGCAGAAATCACTAATTACATAAAGGAGGAGTAGACGAAGAGGAGGGAAAAAGGATGAGTGTGCAAGAGGGGACGTTGTTACATACCCCAACTAAAGAAGCGATTGAGCAAACAAATTTAAGCGATTACATGAATTGGCTAACGAAGCAACATGGTCTTTCCTTTGCAAATTACCATGAACTTCACAACTGGTCAGTTACTGAGCATGAAGCGTTTTGGGAAAGCTTATGGCATTACTTTGAAGTGAACCCTGGAGCGACGTATCAACACGTTATGGATTCGTCAGAAGGATTTATGCATACGACGTGGTTTCAAGGAGCAACCGTAAACTATACCGAATACATCTTCCGGAACATGAATCCTGAACATGTTGCCGTTAAAGCGTACGGAGAAAAAAGGCACAAAGAAGAAATCGTTTGGGGAGAGTTGTACGCACGTGTATCAGCCGTTGCAAATGGTTTGAAGGCACTCGGAGTTGAGCGTGGCGACCGAGTCGTAAGTTATATGCCTAATATTCCTGAAGCGATGGTTGCAATGCTTGCGACAGCAAGTATTGGAGCGATTTGGTCAAGTTGTTCCCCAGACTTTGGAGCACGAACGGTCGTTGATCGTTTCATACAGATTGAGCCGAAAGTGATTTTTGCTGTTGATGGTTACCAATATAATGGAAAGAAGTATGACCGAATAGACGTCGTAAAAGAAATTAAAACGTCAATTCCGTCATTAGAACATGTCATCGTCGTTCCAGTATTTCAAGATGCGCTTCCAGCTGAATTTAATTTATGGTCTACTTTCTTATCTAATTATCGAGATGGTTCTCCAATTCCATATGAGTCCGTAGGATTTGACGATCCGTTATGGATTTTATATTCATCGGGCACGACAGGACCACCGAAAGCCATTGTCCAAGGTCATGGCGGCATTATCTTGGAACATATGAAATCAATGGTATTACACAAAGATTTAAAATCGGAAGACGTCATGTTCTGGTATACGTCGACCGGTTGGATGATGTGGAACATGGTCGTAAGTGGGTTAATGATGAACGGAACGGTCGTGCTTTATGACGGTAGTCCAGCATATCCAGATGCGAATGTGACATTTAAGCTTATTGAAGAAGCAGGGATTACTTCATACGGTACGAGTGCACCATTCATTATGGCTTGCCGAGCAAACGGAATGCAGCCTAAAGACATCGCAGATCTGTCAACGCTTAAAGCATTCTCTTCTACGGGTGCAACGTTACCTCCAGAAGGATCACAATGGGTGTATGAAGCGGTTAACGACAAGGTATGGTTAAACTCTGTAAGTGGCGGTACCGATATCTGTTCAGCAATTGTAGGTGGGATCCGACTCAACCGGTCTATGCTGGAGAGATTCAAGGACGCGTACTTGGTGTGGATGCCGATGCGTGGGATGAAGAAGGGAATTCACTCGTGGATGAGGTTGGTGAGCTAGTCATAAAAAAGCCAACGCCTTCCATGCCTCTCTATTTTTGGAATGACCCGAACAACGAGCGATACTATGAAAGTTATTTTAATGAGTATAAAGGGGTTTGGCGACACGGTGATTTAATTAAATTTAAAGAAGATGGTCGCTGTCAAATCTATGGAAGAAGTGATTCAACAATTAATCGTGGCGGCGTGCGAATGGGCTCGAGTGAGATTTATCGAGCAGTCGAAAGTCTTGAAGCAATCAAAGATAGTTTGATCGTTGATATAAGCCATCCGACACGAGAACCATACATGCCTTTATTCGTTGTGTTAGAAGATGGCTTTGTTTTGAGCGAAGAATTAAAAACAGAAATCATAACGAGCATCCGTCAAAACGTTAGTCCACGACATGTTCCAAATGACATGTATGTGATTGAAGAAGTTCCACGTACATTAAATGGAAAAAAAGTCGAAGTGCCTGTTAAGAAGTTATTGATGGGTGTTGAGTATGAACAAGCAGTCAATGAAGGATCATTACAGAATCCTCAAACATTTAATTACTTCAAACAATTTCATCGACATGATGCTTAACGAACGGGTTCATTAAAGCATATAGTACTGAAAAAGGAGGAATAACGATGTATCCTCATCAAGATCCCTTCTTCAGGCAACTACAAAAATCATTGTTACGGTTTCAAGCAGACTTTAATGAACGGTTTAAAGGGATGGACGAACGATTGAATGATGCGAATAAACGCTTCGATGAAATCGATCGTCGTTTTACAGAAAAAGCTGAAGAGAATTTCTATGAGATTGAAAAGAAGTTTCATAAATAACGATGTGTACAATTAGCTTCGTTTTAAGTTCACACGTAATACGTGAAAACTTAAAAGGAGGCTTTTTGTATGAAGATTCTTAATAAAGTAGTTTCTTCTTACATACAATTAGGGAATTACTACTAGGAATTGTATAAAAGGAGGAATTGGATGAACGTTGATGTAAGTGCGCATTTGCCAAGAATTGCGCTATGGGGGCGAGTGCTCGGAGTCTATCTTATGATTAGTGGAGCAATTTCTACCATTACTGGTTTGTTCGCTTTTGTTATCGGGGCGATTCCAGGAGTAATAACGATCATTCTCGGTGTGTTTTTATTTCAAAGTGGTAGTGCTGCAAAACGAATGCAAGAGCAAGAGAGTTCTGTAGAACTTAACAATATTTTTACCGGCTATGGACGTTTTTTACTTTGGAATTCAATCATGGCGATCATTGTGACCTTATTCGTTATCATTCTAATTATTCTTGTTTTAATGGGGGTCTTCGCTACAGGGCTTACACAATAAGGATCTTAAATTGTTTATTCAAATGCTGTTGCGTAGGCAACGGCTTTTGTTTTTTTTATTGAATCGAATCGTCAATAGATATGATAAACCTTCGCTTAATCGCTTTATCGTACAATCGTCAAGTAAATGTTTTTGACTAGCTTATCTTATCGGTCAGCGTTTTCTTTTGCTGGACGAAGTGTTTACATTTACCGGACAATTAACTATAGTGGATGATTATTCACTATTTTTGCGATTATCAACAGTGCATTAAGCGGCGTATTGGCTTTTGTCTGTTACAGTGCAAGACTTCGAGTCCGTGAAATATCGGAAATTTTAGAAATAATTATGCGTGTTCCGAGCGGACCTGTGACCGTTAGTCTTGGTGCGGTTCTTCAAAGGAGTTTCTGTTTAGGGGAGCGCTTGTTGGGCTTTTTATTGAATTAGTGTCTACTTTGGTTAGATGAATCAGCAATGCGTCGTTATTGATGGCCTTGTATAGTCCTCAATATCGAGGAGGACCGTAAATGCTGCAACAATTTTTATATGGGATAGTGGGTTGCGGTCATTTTCTACATAACCATATCTTCGTAAGTCTGCAGAGTGAAGGGGGACCATGTGATAAAAAAATGGAAAATTAAAACGCGGATGCTAGTGTTCTCAACGGTCCTGTCGTCATTCTTATTTACAATCTTTGTCATTGCCTTTGCTTCATTTGAAATTGAAAATACGAGAGATGAGTATGAGCAGTTGGCAAGGCAAACAGCGAATACGATCAGTTTTATGCCTGCAATTGCTGACGCCATTGTTAATGAAAAAACGGACGAGCTTGAAGGACAAATTGAACGTATTCGTCTGCAAGTTCAACACCCTCTCATTTCAGTCGTCAATGATGACGGTACGTATGCGCATAACATTAAAGCAAAAAGCAGTGGTGAAGAAGTAGCGGAGGTCGAGTATGCACGAACGCTAATGTATGGCTCTTATCAGAACGAATCTGAACAATTGCATATCCAAATTATTGCGCCCATCTATCAACAAGTGGATTTCAATGGTGAGCGCTTAGTCGGTGCAGTGAAGGTAGAATACCCAAGAGATATTTTGATGACTTCAATTACGGATAAATTTATGCGACTTGGTTTCGTAGCGATTGTAAGTCTTATCGTTTTAGTGTTGGGCATCAGTTTGTTAGCCCGTAACATTCGTGAGGATACGTTTGGGCTTGAGCCGGCGGAGATTGCGAGTAAATTTACGGAAAGAGAAGCCATGCTTGAGTCTGTAAAAGAAGGCATTATTGCCATAAATACGAAACAAGAAGTAACATTGATCAATCCATCAGCACGCAAGCTAATTCAACATCATGATGACGAAGACAAACTCGTGCGTGATTTGGGGCTGTTGGATGTGATCAACGGTGAAGCGTACTTATATGATGAGGAACGTTTTTTCAAAGGACACCCTCTGATTGCGAATTTGCGCCCGATGTACACGAATATGCAATTAACGGGAGCTATTTGCAGTTTTCGATCTAAAACAGATATGAGGTTGCTACAGCAGACCATTGATCAAATGAAAAGCTACGCGGACGGTCTTCGGGCGCAAACCCATGAGTTTAAAAACAAGCTGTATGTAATCATGAGTTTAGTACAACTTGAACAGTATGAGGAAGCGATTCGATTCATCGAGGAAGAAGCCGTCGTGACGGAACGTTTTTTACCAAAGCTTAACCTAATTCAAGATTCTGGGATACAAGCGATCCTTTTAGCGGGAATGGGGAAAGCATCAGAGAAAAATATTACAATCATCATTGAGGACAATTCTTCTTTAGAGCCTACGCATATTCCCATTTCTTCAATGACAACGATGCTCGGCAATGTGATCGACAACGCCATTGATGCAGTCGTTGACGAAAAGCGAAAGAAAATATTGATCTTTATGACGGATGTAGGTGATGATATTGTCATTGATGTTGAGGACAGCGGTAAGGGAATTCCGGATCATTACAAATCAGAGGTCTTAAAACAGGGGTACTCCGTTAAGGGTGAAGGAAGAGGCTATGGTCTTTTTAATGTTGAAAAAGAATTAAGTCGTTACAATGGTTCACTAGAAATAGCAGACTCTGAACTTGGCGGAGCGAGTGTGTCGTTAATCATTCCAAAAAGAGCAGAAGGGAAGATGAAATGATGAATGTGGTTATAGCAGAAGATGATTTTCGTGTTTCAAGCATTCATGAAGCGTATGTGGAAGAAATGGAAGGGTTTGTTGTGACTGCAAAAGCACTAAACGGCAAAGAATTACGTGCATCTTTGAAACAGAACACAGTCGATCTAATCCTACTAGATATCTACTTTCCGGATGAAAGAGGAACGAGTTTGATGATGCACATTCGTACTCAATACCCGGACACAGACATAATCGTCGTTTCGGCGTCGGATCGTCGCGATGATTTGCTTATTGCAAAGCGCTATGGCGTTTATGATTTCTTAGTTAAACCGGTAACGAAAATAAGGTTTCAAACCGCATTGCGACAATATAAAGAGCATCGCGCATGGTTTTCGCAATCATCGACGTTTTCAGAGAGCGATGCAAAGCGGTTTTTAACACATACGGGTCACGCTTTCTCTGAAAAGGAGCTTCCGACAGGGATTGACTCAATTACGTTGAACAAAGTTGCAGGTGCACTAAGCCGAGCATCTGACGGCTTAACGATTGAAGAGACGTGCAGAAAAGAGGGCGTCTCTCGAACGACGGCACGAAGATATTTGGAACACTTGGTGTCATCCGGCAAAGCAAAAACGCAATTGAGTTACGGCGTTATAGGAAGACCTGAGCGTAAGTACGTGCTTACGTCATGACGACCTGGACTTCAGCGAATTCATGCTGAAGTTTTTTTAATTTTAAAGCGATGGTCATAAAGGACAAAAAGAAATAAAAATTCTAAATATTGTAGCGGGTTACTACCGGTGATATATTCATTATCATCGAGATCTGAAAGCGTTTACTTGATGGGGAGGTTTTATACGATGTGGAAAAAAATTGCGATGATGTGCAGTGTCCTTCTAGTTATAGCAGCCTGTTCGAATACTTCAGGCTCTTCACCTGAAAGTTTTCCTGAACAAGCCATTGAGATCATCGCACCGGCAACACCTGGAGGTGGCTGGGATATGACAGCAAGATCAATCCAGCGGGCTATGAATGCCGATGGTTCCGTCGACCAGGACATTACAGTTGTAAATAAACCGGGCGGAGGTGGAGAAGTAGGTTGGCAGTACTTAAATCAACAAGACGGACATTTTGCCGCTGTTAACTCCAGCTTACTCGTTACCGGTAACCTCTTGGATCAAAGTGACCTGACTCACGAAGACTTCACACCATTAGCAATGCTCTCAACAGAGTGGCTAGCTGTAGCAACACATCGTGATGCGGGCTTCTCTGACGGTACTGAGTTGATGGATCAGCTAAGAGAAGATCCTCAATCACTCACGATTGGAGTTAGCCCGTCTCTTGGTAGTGGGAATCATTTGGCATTTGTACAAGCAGCTGTGGAGTCCGGGGTAGATCCGACGGAGCTACAATTTCTCGTATACAGCAGCGGTGGCGACATTATGAATGCGCTTCTTGGGGGACACATTGACGTAACGAGTAATTCAATGTCTGACCTTTCTGATCAGTATGAGGTGGGCGAGATCGATATATTAGCGGTTACGTCACCGGAACGATTAGACAGCTTTCCGGATATTCCTACATGGGAAGAACAAGGGATCGACATGGTGTTCCCACACTGGCGAGGCATCATGGGACCAGCGGATATGCCTGAACATGAAGTGGAGGCATGGGACGAGTGGCTGAGCAGCATGGTGGAGACCGATGAATGGCAGACGGTTTTGGACAATTACGATCTTGAAGATTTTTACATGAGCAGTGGTGAGACTGGTCAGTTTTTTGAAGAGCAGCAGGAATTTTTTGCAGAAATCATTGAACAGGCGGGATTATCCCCGTAGAGAGGAGTCGCCATGAATGCCGTTCGGCTATCATTGCCAATATTTTTTATCGTTGTTAGTTTAGCGCTCGCAATACTTACTTTGCAATTACCACATGCGCAACTAGGCAATCCATACGGACCGATGTATTTCCCGCTCGTCGTGAGCGTAGGTTTATTTCTTTTTTCAGTGATTGATTTAATCAAGACACGCCATCATTTCGGTAAAGAGAATGAAGATTTGAAAGCGTTACTAAAAAAGGAAACGTTGTTTACGTTAGGTGTTATTTTAGCGCTGTGTTTGTTATATACGATCATTTTCGAACGACTCGGCTTCTTTTTGTCCACAGTCATTTTCTTGGTTGCAATTATGTTTTTCTTAAATGGGAAAAAGAAGTGGCTACTAAACATCATCGTGACATTGGTCGTGGCAGGGAGCAGCTGGTACGTGTTCAGCTATTTATTAGAAATTAGTCTACCGTAAAGGAGGATTTCGGTATGGATTTGAGTTTTGTTTTAGATGGATTATGGACAGCCCTTCAACCGATTAACCTCCTTTGGCTCGTTATTGGAGCAATTCTCGGTACGATTGTAGGGATACTCCCGGGGTTAGGTCCGGCTACTGGAGTGGCAGTTTTAATTCCTTTAACCTTTGGTATGGAACCTGTTAGTGCATTGATTCTAATGGCTGCGATCTACTACGGGGCATTGTTTGGAGGATCAAGAAGTTCGATCTTAATTAATACGCCAGGAGATGGGTCATCGATTGCGGCGACATTTGACGGGTATCCGATGACCAAAAACGGTCAAGCCGGTCAAGCGATGTCCATTGCGGCAATGGCCTCGTTAATCGGCGGTGTGATGGCGATTTTTGGATTTATTTTCTTAGCTATTCCGCTTGCGAATTTCGCATTGAACTTCGGACCAGCCGAATATTTATTTCTCTTTTTCTTTGCTTTATCGGCTGTGGTCGCCCTTTCGATAGGAACATGATAAAAGGATTCATAACGATGTTCTTAGGCCTTGGAATTAGCACGATCGGTATTGACTTGCAATCCGGTGTGCATCGACACACCTTTGACATTCCTCATTTCACAGAGGGAATCAGTTTTGTCGTCATCATTATCGGAATTTATGCCATTGGTGAAGTCTTGTACAATATGTTCGCCAACAAGCAACCTAAAGACGTTGATAGTAGCAAGATTGGGAATAAATGGTTTACGAAAGATCAATGGAAGCGTTCCCTCGCTCCAATTCTAAGAAGCGGACCGATCGGTTTTTTCCTCGGGGTATTGCCAGGTTCAGGTGGGACAATTTCATCGCTTCTTGCTTATAGTGCGGAGAAACAAATCTCTAAGAATAAGAAGCAGTTTGGGAAAGGTGCCGTTGAAGGATTAGTTGCTCCAGAATCTGCAAACAGTTCAGCAGCAGTCGGCTCACTCATTCCGATGTTGACGATGGCAATACCGGGTTCGGGAACAACTGCAGTGATGCTCGGG
Organism: Geomicrobium sp. JCM 19038; assembly: GCF_000698125.1. Lineage (GTDB taxonomy): Bacteria > Bacillota > Bacilli > Bacillales > Marinococcaceae > Geomicrobium_A. The sequence goes on from NZ_BAXA01000007.1 coordinate 114,862, forward strand.
GCATTGGTAATGATCGGTATTACGCCGGGGCCACTTCTCTTTGAAAACAGCCCTGATCTAGTATGGACACTGATTAATAGTATGTTTATTGGGAACATCATTCTTGTGATTATCAACATTGCAATGGTGGGCGTTCTAGTGAAGATCTTGAAGACGCCACCGAAAGTACTCTATCCGATTGTTCTCGTTCTCTCGTTTATCGGTGCGTACACGCTAGGGTATAGCACGATTGATTTCTATATTCTAATTATCGCAGGGGTCATCGGGCTGTTCATGCGTTTATTGGATTATCCTGTTGTTCCGTTAATTCTTGCGCTCATCGTAGGCGGAGAGATGGAGCAAAACTTAAGAAGAGCACTTGTCATCTACGACCAGCCGGTGGATATGCTTTTCGCCTCCCCGATTACAATTGTGTTGGCATTACTTACATTATTATCATTCTCTTACCCGTTGATTATTAAGCTCGTAAAGAGAGCAAGTAAAAACAAAGATCATACCGTCGATCTATAGATAAAATACTGCGCTTAGAAGGAGCAATCCGCTAGGACAGATTCGATGAAGGTTGTGAATCAGAAGTCGCTCATTTTAGATTGATCAGAAAGATTTGAAGTCGTTGACGAGCAAAATCGCTTAGTAAGCTACTTTTTGGACCAGCTTGTCGCAAAGAACTTAGTTGTGACAAACTGGTTTTTTTATGAAGGATGCTCAATTCAGCTTGTAATAGTTTTAGAGATTGGCGTTATTACAAGCGCAGGTTTATTGTAGTCATCCATTTACCAACTAATCAAAAGTAGTGTATTCTTGTTCATAAGCGTTCCTCTTTATTGGATTAAATAGGGAAACGCTAATTATTTTTTTAACATTTTGTTTTTTTTTAAATGAAGTTGGATCATAACAGGAGGATGGGAACGATGAAGTCTTATTTACAAGCTGAGCTTACGAACATGTTAAAGACGCTTGAAACGTTTGTGAATCAAGATAGTGGGTCTTATGACAAAGAAGACATTGATGAGTACGGCAAAATGATTAAGAGTGCATTTGAAAGCATCGGGATGATTGAAGAAGAACATGAATCTCTTAACCGTGGAAACCATCGCTATTTTTCATTTCCAGAAACTACACCATCGGTCCTTTTACTATTACATATGGATACCGTCTTTAAATCTGGAACTGTAAAAGAACGGCCGTTTCGAATTGAGGGCGACGTTGCATACGGACCTGGTGTTGTTGATATGAAAGGTAGCCACGTGTCCTCTTTGTACGCGATAAAAGCATTAATTGAAGAAGGTTCTACGGACGTTTTACAGCACGTTGGTATTCTTTTCACAAGTGACGAAGAAATTGGTGCAACTTCGTCTAAAGAACTGATTCAGTCCTACGCTAAGGATAAGCGTGCGGTACTCGTGATGGAGCCTGCACGAAAAGACGGTTCTCTCGTCACTGCAAGAAGAGGGGGCGGGCGTTTTACGATGGACGTTCAAGGAAAAGCGGCACATGCAGGGATTAATCCAGAAGAAGGTCGAAGTGCCATTGAAGAATTGGCTCACAAAACGATTGCTCTTCATCAATTATCAAACCTTGAAGCGGGAATTTCAGTAAACGTCGGGGTCATTGAAGGGGGATCAACGGTAAACACGGTCGCTGAGCATGCTCGTGCGTTCATTGATGTGCGAATTTCTACACTCGATCAAGGACCACAAATGACTGAAGCGATTGAAGCCATGTGTGAAGAGTCAGAGCTGGAAGGTACGAAGGTGACGGTCTCAGGAGATTTGACGAGGCCACCGATGGAAAGAACGGAAAAAACTGAAGAGTTGTTTCAATTAATACAACAAACTGGTGAACAAATTGGCGTACAAGTGACCGAAGTAGCAACAGGAGGCAGTTCGGATGCTTCATTTACGAGTGTGATGGACGTTGCGACGATTGATGGAATGGGTCCTGTTGGTGGAGGGGCGCATAGTTCGGACGAATATTTAGAGATCCCAAGTTTAGTTGAACGGACGCATTTACTTGCAGCGACGATCAAGCAATTAAGCAACAGCCGTGTAAAAACAGTTTAATAGAGAAGTCTCCTAACTTGACTAAAGCGGGCGCCTATTCAATTTAAGTTGAATGGGCGCCCGTTTCTTTGAATACATAGTAAAGAAGGGGGACGAACATGATCGTTATGATAAAGCTTCTTGTAGCTGTTGTATTCTTAGTCACGTATTCAAAAGCAGAAACAGTCATCGTAGATCTTAAAGAACGGTCGGTTGAAGAGATTGATTTTACAGATTACTTTCCAGAAGAAACCCTTTATGCGACGTACGAGTTTGAAGACAACCACACGAAAGAGCGCACCATAACATCAGTAAATGCAAATCAACTTGCCGTGAACCAATCAATAAATGGCGTTCATGTTAGTGAGGAATTGTATGAAATCGATCGCACGCTCGTTCAAGGAGTTCGGTATACCGAATACAAACCAGAAGGTGAATCATTTATCATACTAGATCATCAGCAATGGGATGATGCTGCGTATTCCTATCGGGTTCGACCAGCGACGTATAAGCTTACGATTCAAGAAACAACGTATGATAATTGCATCGTTGTCGATCAATATGCGTATGAACAACTTGTGGGTGAAACTTTTTATTGTGAAAATATCGGTGAAGTGTACCGTAAAGCACAATTAATTGAAGATGAACCGGTCTTTGAGTCAACACTCATTCATTTTGAAAATGAACAAGAAACGTCGGATGAGTCCTACTCACCCCGACGTTTTAGTGAGGCATCTGTCCAGATGGAAGTTCTGAACTTAACGTTGAATATTCTTGATAAGCTTGTTGTTTTGCTTGTTCAGGAGCAGGTTCAAGAGAGTACCAGCCTTTTTCGAACATCTGATTGTAAAGATCACGCTGGCAATCTTGTGATTCCTTACTGATGCTTGCAATCTCATCGTACAGCGCTTTATGGCTCGCTTCATTCATTGCTGTTCCATAGGATGCTGTCATATATTTTTCTGTTGATAGTAAGTCTGTCATAAAGTCTTTGTCATTCATTTCCTTCGTATTTGGAACTTGTGTCTTGGGGTTTTGGATTTTAGTCATTGTTTAGCTCCTTGAATTTGCAAATAAGGCATTAGGCGGTTGTAATGGTTTTCGTGCATTTGGGCGACTTGCTCAAATTTCGTCTTCACATCAGCTTCCATGGCATGTTGCGCATAAAAGTGAGCCTTTTTTGCAGCTGTTAAATTCCAATTCAACATATCAGATAAATACAGTTGGTCTTTTGTCGTAATGACTACAGGTGGTTGGTGTATCGTATTGGCTGATTGGGCGGATTGTTGGTTTTGAGGTTGATTCGAATTTGGTTGCATATTCATTAAGAACATTCTCCTTTTAAATTTCTTCAATCTTATCGTCACCGAATGTCCAACGTTCTATTCGAAGCATTATAAATAAAAATGAATGGCAATTCATTTTATAGTTGTCAGATGGTTTTAAATCTTATATAGTATAGTAAGAGAATATAAATACAATTTTATTAATTGCAACATTTAGAGGGCATCTTAACAAATGGAAGTGCTCTTCTATTTTCAGAGTGAAATGAATGAGTATTCATTCAAATGAGGAGGACAATTATGACGACGCACATTCAGCGAGCAGCGGTACTCGGCTCAGGTGTAATGGGTTCAGGGATTGCTGCCCATTTAGCAAACCTAGGAATAAACGTGCTACTGCTGGACTTGCCTGCAAAAGAACTCACAGATGAAGAAAAGGCAAAAGGGCTTACGCTAGATCATCCACAAGTTCGTAATCGTCAGGCAGTAACGAGTAAGCAGAAGTTATTTAAGCAAAAGCCTGCACCACTTGCTTCAAAGGAAAATGCACAGCGAATAGAAGTTGGAAATCTTGAAGACGATTTACACAAGCTAGGCGAAGTTGACTGGATTATTGAAGTCGTTGTAGAAAACTTAGACGTAAAAAAACAATTGTTTGAAAAGGTTGAAAAGCATACAAAGCCAGGAACAATCGTTAGTTCCAATACGTCTGGAATTTCTGTAAACGCAATGGTTGAAGGACGTTCCGACTCGTTTAAAAAGCACTTTTTAGGAACGCATTTTTTCAACCCTCCAAGATACTTACATTTACTTGAAATCATTCCGACAGAAGATACGGACCCTAACGTATTGGCATCTGTGAAAGCGTTTGCTGAAGATATGTTAGGCAAAGGTGTCGTCGAAGCAAAAGACACACCGAACTTTATCGGGAACCGCATTGGTACGTATGGATTGCTCGTTTCTGTTGAACAAATGGAACAGCATGGACTAACGATCTCAGAAGTTGATTCAATTACAGGTCCACTCATCGGTCGTCCAAAAAGTGCAACGTTTAGAACGCTTGATGTTGTTGGCTTAGATACGTTTATGCACGTTGCTAAAAATGTATACGATCAAGTTGATGGAGAAGAAAAGGAAGTCTTTGATCCTCCAGCATTTATGAAAGAAATCACCGAAAAAGGGTGGATTGGTGCAAAGGTCGGTCAAGGTTTCTATATGAAGAAAGGCAAAGGCAAGGACAAACAAATCCTTGAACTAGATCCTGAAACGTTAGAATACCGCGAAGGAAGCAAGTTAAAGTCCCCTTCAGTTGAAATGGCAAAGCAAGCAAAAGGAAAGGCTGCTAAATTGCAGACACTTACGTATGCAGATGATAAAGCGGGTCAATTTACTTGGGGTACTTTAAAGAAAAGTCTGATCTATTCTGCAGAGAAGATGTCAGAAATTGCAAATGATGTTGTGGCAATTGACAACGCCATGAAGTGGGGATTCGGTTGGGAGCTTGGACCGTTTGAAGTTTGGGATGCAATCGGTGTTAAGAAATCAGTCGAAAAAATGGAAGCAGAAGGCGAAACCGTTCCGGCTTGGGTGAAGGAAATGCTTTCGAGTGGGCATGATTCTTTCTATACAAAAGACGGAAAGTTTTATCAAAACGGTGAGTACGTAGCCTTGCCTAAGAGTGAGAAAGACATCGACGTTAGTGTACTCATTAAAAATGAGTCGAACGTAATTAAGAAGAATGCTGGAGCGGTTCTCACAGATTTAGGCGATGGCATTGCTGGACTTACATTTACATCACCGAACAACTCAATCGGACTTGATGTTATTCAAATGATGGATACAGCGATCAAAGAAGTTGAAGAGAACTATGATGGTCTCGTCATTTCCAACAAAGGCAAAAACTTCTGTGTTGGCGCTAACTTAATGATGATGCTTATGGAAGCGCAAGACTTTGCATTTGATGAGTTGGATCTTGTGATCCGTAAGTTCCAACAGATGACATCGAACATTCGCTACAGCAAAAAACCTGTCGTAACCGCACCATTCCAAATGGCACTCGGTGGAGGTGCTGAGATTTGTATGCCATCTGCGAGCATCCAAGCATCAAGTGAGACGTATATGGGTCTCGTTGAAGTCGGTGTAGGCCTCATTCCAGGGGGCGGCGGAAATAAAGAATTGTACCTAAGATCGATTGAGAATGTTCCGAAAGGTACGGATTTACAACCAATTGCAAATAAAGTGTTCGAAACGATTGCGATGGCGAAAGTCGGTACATCAGCACAAGAATCGAAAGAAAATGGATTTTTGGCTGACCGTGATGACATCGTTGCCAACTATCGTCAAGTAACATGGAGTGCAAAGCGAAAAGCAATGGAACTTGCTGAAAAAGGTTATCGCCCTCCAGTTAAGCAGCCGGTACGAGTTGTTGGAGAAACGGGCTATGCAACGATGCGACTTGGTGCAGAAGGATTAAAACTATCCGGTCAAATTAGTGATCATGATTTTAAAATTGCAGAAAAACTCGCGTTCGTCATTGCTGGTGGTCGTGTTCCAAAGAACAGTGAAGTTGATGAGCAATACTTGCTCGATCTCGAGCGCGAAGCGTTCCTTAGCTTAATTGCAGAACCAAAAACACAAATGAGAATGCAACACATGTTAAAAACGGGTAAGCCATTACGCAACTAGCACTATTAAGGAGGGAACGGTCATGAGAGAAGCGGTGATCGTATCAGGAGCAAGAACCGCAGTAGGCAAGGCGAAAAAAGGGACGCTTGCACAGATGCGTCCAGACGATTATGCAGCAGAAACCGTAAAAGAAACGCTAAAGCGCGCAGGTGACTTTGATGCAAGTCAAATTGAAGACGTCATTTTCGGTTGTGCGATGCCAGAAGCCGAGCAAGGTATGAACATGGCACGGAACATTTCCGGTCTTGCAGGATTACCCAATACTGCAGGCGCGGTAACCATTAATCGTTACTGTGCCTCAGGTCTTCAAAGCATTGCTTATGCAGGGGAGAAAATCATGCTCGGCCATGCACATACGATCCTTGCAGGCGGGGCAGAATCAATGAGTTTGATCCCGATGGGTGGGCATGTCATTGCACCAAACGCAAAACTTGTTGAAAATGCTCCAGAATATTACATGGGGATGGGGCACACAGCTGAGCAAGTGGCGAACGAATTCGGTGTAAGCCGTGAAGACCAGGACGCTTTTGCCGTAGAAAGTCATAAACGGGCAGCCGCAGCCATTGAAGCGGGTCGATTCAAAGATGAAATCGTACCACTAGAAGTGAAAAAGCGTTACGTAGATGCAAACAATAAGTTCCAAGAGAATACGGTAACGTTTGATACAGATGAAGGCGTACGCGTTGGTACAACAGTAGAAACGCTTTCAGGTCTAAGACCAGCCTTTCATGTAAAGGGAAGTGTAACAGCAGGTAACTCTTCACAAATGAGTGACGGAGCAGCTTCAGTCCTGTTAATGGACCGTGAAAAAGCAGAAGCCGATGGCTTAAAGCCAATGGCGAAGTTTTTAGGAATGGCGGTTGCCGGTGTTCGCCCAGAAGTTATGGGAATTGGACCTGTTGAAGCGATTCCTAAAGTATTGAAAAATGTTGGATTGTCGCTTGAGGACATCGGTTTATTTGAACTTAACGAAGCCTTTGCTTCCCAGTCACTTCAAGTTATTCGTTCATTAGAACTTGATCATAGCAAAGTAAACGTGAATGGTGGCGCGATTGCACTCGGGCATCCGCTCGGCTGTTCGGGAACGAGATTAACACTCTCACTTATTCACGAAATGAAGCGTCGCAATGAGCAATACGGTGTTGTAACGATGTGTATCGGTGGCGGTATGGGTGCTGCTGGAGTGTTTGAATTACTATAAACAAAACTTAACTAGGAGGAATTTACAATGGCAGAAGCGTTAAAAACGAGCATCAAAGGCGGCGGGTTTTTACTAGAAGATGTTGAAACAACAGATGTGTTCACTCCAGAAGACTTTACAGATGAGCACAAGATGATCTCAAAAACAACTTCAGATTTCGTATATAACGAGGTTTATCCGGTCATTGACCACATCGAGAATCATGAATTTGATTACTCTGTGAAATTGCTTAAAAAAGCAGGAGAGCTTGGACTTCTAGGTGCTGACGTACCAGAAAAGTATGATGGAATTGGTCTTGATAAGATTAGCTCAAGCTTAATTACAGAAAGCATGTCACTTGCTGGCGGGTTCGGTCTAAGCCACGGTGCACACGTTGGGATTGGCTCCTTACCGATCGTTTTCTTCGGTAATGAAGACCAAAAGAAAAAGTATTTGCCTAAACTATCTTCAGGAGAGCTAATCGCAGCGTATGCGTTAACAGAGCCAAGCTCGGGATCTGACGCACTTGGAGCAAAAACGACGGCGATCTTGAACGAAGAAGGTACACACTACGTTCTTAACGGTGAGAAGCAATGGATCACGAACTCTGCATTTGCTGATGTGTTTGTTGTCTATGCTCAAATCGATGGCGACAAGTTTACAGCTTTTATCGTTGAGCGCGACTACGACGGTGTATCAACTGGTGTTGAAGAGAAGAAGATGGGGATTAAAGGATCTTCTACTCGTACGTTGCTTTTAGAAGATGCTAAGGTTCCTAAAGAAAACGTACTCGGAGAAATCGGACGCGGACACGTGATCGCGTTTAACATTCTTAACGTTGGTCGTTACAAGTTAGGTGTTGGTTGTGTTGGCGGTGTGAAGCGTACAATCGAACTTGCAGCGACATATGCAAGTGAGCGTAAGCAATTCAAGACACCAATTGCAAACTTCACAGCGATTCAAGAGAAACTCGGATCAATGGCGACAAAAGCTTATGCCCTCGAAAGCTCGATTTACCGTACAGGTGGACTTTTTGAGAAGAATCTCGGTGACCTTACAGATGAAGAGCAAGCGGATGGCGAAAAAGTTGCAAAGGCGATTGCAGAGTATGCAATTGAGTGTTCATTAAACAAATTCTTCGGTTCAGAAGCACTTGATTATTGTGCAGATGAAGCGGTTCAAATTCACGGTGGTTACGGATTTATGGCTGAATACGAAGTAGAACGAATTTATCGTGACTCTCGTATTAACCGTATCTTTGAAGGAACGAATGAAATCAATCGTTTACTCGTACCAGGTACTCTCGTACGTAAGACGATGAAGGGTGAACTTCCATTCTTAGAGAAAGCCATGGGACTTCAAGAAGAACTAATGCTATGATGCCAGAAGAGCCAGGCGATGCGCCGCTTGAAAAAGAAAAGTATATGCTCCAAAATGCGAAGAAACTCGTGATTATGGGTGCAGGTTCAGCCGTTCAAAAATACGGAAAAGAACTCGACAAAGAACAAGAGCTTCTTCTAAACGTGGCAGACATGGTTAGCGAAATTTATAACATGGAAGCTGCCATTGCCCGTACAGAGAAAGCGATTGAGAAGAATGGTGCAGACAGTGAAACGCTAAAACTTCTTTATACGAAAGTACTCGTAGAAGAAGGATTACAAAACATTGAAGCGGATGCGAAAGAGTCACTGATCCACATGGAAGAAGGCGACACACTTCGCACAATGCTTTCAATGGTACGTAAATTAACGCGTCGTACACCAGACAACGTCATCAAATTGAAGCGCGAAATCGCTGAGCGAATCGTTCAAGAGAAAAAGTACGTCGTATAAGAAAGAAAACGTTCATCTCGTAAGAGGTGGGCGTTTTCGTTTTGTTCGAATAACTAATCAAATCATAAGGAGATAAACATGATAAAAGTTATCACACTTTGTGGATCAACAAAATTTAAACAACAATTCGACCATGCAAATGCGATGCTCACACTTGAAGGACATGCTGTGATTAGTGTTGGTTTCTTTGAACAATGTGAAGGAATTGAAATTAGTAATGATCAATTAAGAATGCTTGAGGAAATTCTTTTGAGAAAGATTGATCTTGCTGATGAAGTTATGGTTATTGATCCTACAGGGTATATCGGAGATTCAACGAGCAATGAAATTACGTATGCAAAGCAATCAGGCAAAAAAGTCACGTATTACTCGCAAATGAGTTGGTTAGATCCAAAGGAGGCCAACTAGATCTATGTTTGAATCTTTAACAAGTACTAAGGGGAACAACAGAAATCCCCACAAAACGAGAAAAAAGCCCACATAAAAGCTGTTATGTGAGTTTTTTTCAAGACAGTTGATGATAATTTGACGACATAGCAAGAATATATAGTGAGCAAAGCACTCCATCTGACACCTCTCAACAAACGAGTAGACGAACTGAAATGACAAATTCGATGAAGTTAGATCAAATGGTAGAAAATCTGCTATTATAGTATTGTTAAAATTACAAACCTTCCGTACAATCACAGTAGACAACTGGTGGAGGTGGCTTATGAATACTACAAGTTTTGAACAAAAGAAACAATTGCTAGCGGAATTAGTGGCAATTCCGAGTATTACAGGTACGGAAAGTGAAAAGCTTTTTCCGAAACATTTATACAATCGATTGTTGCAATTGGATTATTTTAATCAGCACCGTGACTACCTTCATTTAGGAGAGTCACCACAGTCTGCTGAATTCCTTACTGCTTTGTATAAGCACGAGTATGCTACAAAAACGGTCGTCATGATGAGTCACTTTGACGTCGTTAGTGTCGAGAATTATGGAGAACTGGATTCGATTGCTTTTGATATTGAGCAAATTACCGAATGGTTCCACAATCACGAGAATCAATTTAACGGTAGCATCTTAAAAGACATTCAAACAGGTGATTACATATTTGGACGAGGCGCCATGGACATGAAAGCTGGACTGGTCATTCAACTTTCCATTCTGGAGAAAGCGATCAAAGAATCTTGGCCAATAAATCTCGTTTTACTTACCGTGCCAGATGAGGAAGTAAATTCAGCGGGGATGCGTGCTGCAGTCGAATACTTATACGATTTGAAATCATCTCATAACCTTGACTACGAATTGTTTTTAAATAGCGAACCTGTGTTTACGCAAACGCCTGGGGACGAGCAGTTTTATGTGTATAGTGGCTCAATCGGTAAAATCATGCCTAGTGTGTTTTGTTATGGTGTTGAGACGCACGTCGGAGAGCCATTAAGTGGATTAACGTCTACGTTTATGCTTTCTCAAATAACGAGTCAAATTGAGTATAATGAAAGGTTTAGAGAGCAAGTTGATGGTGAAGAAACGCCGCTTCCAGTAGCACTTTATCAAAAAGACTTGCAAGAGTCCTATTCTGTAAAGACACCGTACCGTTCAACGTCTTTGTTTAATGTCTTCTTATTTGAACGAAGTGCATTTGATATCGAACGAATTTTTAGAGAAGAGGTTGTTGTAGCGGTTGATACGTTAAATAAACGTGCGAAACACATAGGCTTACCTAAAACGACAGTGATGAACTTTGATGAACTGTTAATTTATGCGCAAGAAAAGCACGGACAGGAACTACTTACAGAGTGGCAGCAAGAGATCTTTTCGAATGAGTCTTATGATGATCGTGCTAAAGCATCAATGATCATTGATAAGATTTTACTTCGTTGTGATGAACTTGCGCCTGTCGTCATTACGTACTTTTCACCTCCTTATTATCCAGCTGTTCGTTCAAAAAAGGCGGACATTGAGCCGGTTATTGAATTGATTCGTACCACTTCACAGAAACGTTTCGACAGAGAAGTCACGCACTTAAATTACTTTAATGGGATTAGTGACCTGAGTTATCTTGCCTATAAGCATGCAAGAAATGATGCCTCTTATGAACGAAATACACCGGGGTTCAACTGGTCATACTCGATTCCTTTCAATTTAATGTCTAAACTAAATGCACCTGTTCTTAACGTCGGTCCGCTCGGTAAGGATGCTCATAAATCGACAGAACGTTGCATGCAAAAAGTGCTTTTATTGAAGTGCCACAACTGATTGAAGAGATTTTGTACAAAATGATTGCAAAGAGTGACGATTGATCTTTGTATAAACGAGTAGCATTTTATCGTATAATGTAGAGGAATGTTATTTGTAAGGAGGCAATTGTCTTTATGCTCACGATGTATTCATATCCACCGTGTGGAACGTGTAAGAAAGCAAAAAATTGGCTTGATGCAAATGAGATCTCTTATCAAGAACGTCATATTGTTGAAGAGCCTCCAACACGTAAAGAGCTTCAAGAAATTAAAGCACTAAGTGGTTTAGAATGGAAGAAGTTGTTTAACACAAGTGGAAAGAAGTACAGAGAACTTGGACTGAAAGACATACTACCTGATGCGGATGAAGACACGATTATCGACTGGCTCGCCTCTGATGGAATGTTAGTGAAGCGTCCAATTGTAACGGATGGGCATCATGTAACGGTAGGATTTAAAGAAGATGAATTCGAAAAACATTGGAAGCAATATTTGGGGAATGTATCACCAGACATCTTAGGAAAATGGTAAGATAGCGTTACGGTTACTTATCAATGGGAGGTTGAAATCATGACAACGCCAAAAGAATTGAAGTATTCAAAAGAGCACGAGTGGGTAAAAGAAGAAAGCGGAAATTACCGTGTAGGAATTACAGCTTTTGCTCAAGATGAACTCGGGGATATCGTATTTGTTGAATTGCCAGAGGTCGGAGACGTACTTGATGTAAACGAACCTTTTGGAAGTGTTGAATCTGTAAAGACGGTCTCAGAGCTTTACGCACCGATCAGTGGTAAAGTCGTTGAAATCAATGAAGACCTAGAAGATTCACCAGAGCTTGTAAATGAATCTCCATATGAGAAAGCATGGATGGTTGTTATTGAAGCAACGAAGCCAGAAGAACTTGAACAGCTATTAACTTCAGAAGAATACGATCAATTGATTAACCAAGGATAAGAAGTTAGCGATCGCTCTCCATGCGGTCGCTTTTTCTTTGAGCATTAAAAAAGCCCGAAGCAAGGGGGAGCTTCAGGCGTGAAACGTTCGGTTAACTTCTGTGTGTTTAGTTTAGATGATCGTATTAGAAAAATCTAGCTAAATCGTGGATTTAAAAGATAATATAACTGATTTCGACAATTTTCGCTGTTAGAAAGGAGACGAACAACAGATGGAACAAGGAATTAAAAGGGTTTTTTCTAAAGGAGAGCATGGAGGTAACCCTTGCCGCGTTGTTTTAGATACCGAACGATGGACCGAGTTACAAAAACAAACATTTGCAAGTAAATGTGATGAGGATGTCGTTTATGTCGACCGAACTGAAACAGGTTCATATGCATATCGTTTTTTTACGAAAGAAGTAGAAAAAGCGTTTTGTTTACACGCAACAATTGCTGCGACGACTAGCTTAATTGAACATTTGAGAATAACTGGTGAACATACATCGATTGAAACAAAAGCAGGAACGATCGAAGTTACTTGGAATCAAAACAAAGAAGTTCAGGTTGAGCAAAACTCGTTCAGTGCTCAAGAAAACGTACCAACGATTCAAGACATCTGTGAAAGTTTGATGATTACTGAGGAAGATCTAAGGGATGACTTCCCTATTCAAATCGGATCAACGTCACGATCAAAATTAATCATTCCACTAAAAAACAATGAGGTTCTACAAGCTCTGAGCCCTGATTACAATCGGTTGTGGGATCTATGTGAAGCTTATGAAACTACGGGTTTTTACCCGTTTGTAATCGAAGCAAATGGTGAGATTTACGCAAGGCAATTCCCAAGTCGAGGAATGTTCAAAGAAGATGCAGCAACCGGTGTAGCAGCATCCGCTTTAAGTGCGTATTTAATCGACAATGGAACAGAATCGTACCAAGAAGGTTGGCATGCGTTTCAAGTTCATCAAGGAGAAGCAATGGGAAGACCAAGCGTAATGAAAGCAGAAGCATACGTGCAATTAGGAAAGGTAACAAAGACGAGAATTACTGGGAGCGCCGTAGATAGTGAACAATAAATGATCTATTTCCCGGGAAATGGCTAGAAACTGAATCTTTAAAGCATGTTGTACGTATGTATTAAGTGACAACATGTAGGGGGACAACAGAATGATGTATATTTGGATTTTAATTATGGGTTTAACGACAATTGAATTAAACCCTAAAGCTTGGAAATATGGCCTGAGACGGAATGCAAAAGCTTGGTTTGCATTTCAAGGTATACGTTACTTACTCGGTCTTGGGATAAGCATTTATATTATTTATTTTGGTTTAATTGATTTGTCTTGGAGTGGCTTGCTTAACTCCTTTGGGTGGATCGTCGCATTAAATCTCATGATATCAGGACTGTTTTTAGGGGCAGCAAAAGTTCCTCGTAATCCTGAAGAGGTCAAGCAACAAGCGAGGCTGGCCTTTACGAATGCGTCGACGACGATCGGTAGTATTTTATTTGCCGGGTTATTGTTTATGAATGTTGTTTTTCCACTAACCGTGACAGAACAATTATCCAACTTAGGGAACATTGAAACGAGCGATGAACAAATCGAATCTGTTACAGAAGAAGCAGTTCGTGCCGTGCCGTATACGTATGCGAGGTATAAATCTGAAATTGTATTCGGTAATATCGACAACTTTTCTTTTTATGATCTAGGAGAATCAAGCATTCAAAAGATCAATGATGAATTGTATTGGGTATCACCGATTGAATATGCGAACATTTGGCGTTGGTTAAGAGCCGATTCCGCTCCAGGATACATTATGGTCAGTGCAGAAGATCCGAACGCCGAAGCGAGATTGATTAGTGAACATGACATGAAGTATGTTCCAAGTGCATTCTTTGGTGAGAACTTAGAACGCCACGTTCGTCAGCAATATGAAGACGTCGTTTTAATTGGTTATTCTTTTGAGCCAGATGATGATGGACATCCGTATTATGCGTATTCATATGCGTACTATGATTACTATCGTACAGGTCCAAATGCCGACGGTGTGATTCTAGTCGATGCTGTTACCGGAGAAACGGAACGCTTTGATCTTGGAGAGCAACCGGAGTTTATTGATAATGCCATTGACTACCGCATTGCACTTCAATATGCGGATTGGTTCGGACGTTATAGCAACGGTTTATTGAACGCCTATTTCACGAAAGAAGGTGTTCATGAACCGACGAGTAATGAAGAGATGATTGGTGTCTTAGGACCAGACGATGATATGTACTGGATGATTGATCATACGAGACCGAACCAAGAGTCCAATACGATGGTTGGGTTTACGATGATCAATGCGCAAACGGGAGAGGCGACCTATTATACAGGTTCTTCAGGCCTTTTAAATGCGCGGGGAGCACAAGAAGTCGTAAATAAATCATTCATCCGTGAACAATGGCGAGGAACTCAGCCTGTCTTATATTCTGTGTATGATCAGTACACATGGGTGATTCCAGTCGTCGACCAGAACGGTCTAATGAGGGAAATGGCGATGGTACATGCAGAAACAGGTAACATTGCTCATGCCTCTTCAAGAGAAGGTGCATTCCAAGAGTATCGTCAAATGCTCGCTGCTAATCTAGGTGCAGACGACTATGTACCGACAGATGTGTACGATGAAATGGAGATTAGCGGCAATGTGTACCGTGTAAGTGATCCGTTTAACAATCAATACTTGCAAGTACTCGTTGAAGGAGAAAGTCGTGTACTCGAATTCGATATTACACAATCGGCAGATGCCGTTTTCATTCAAGATGGTGATGAAATTGAAGCGACTGTCATTGACACTGAGGAGAACATTCTACAAGTTCTGTCGTTTACGAACTTGACGGTTGAAGATGATTTCGGCGAGATTGAAGAGTTTGAGATTGAAGAGGAAGATGAAGGTACAGAAACCGCCGATGACGAAAATGTAGAAGATGTAGATGTAGACGTTGAATCGTAAACAAATTCCTATTCTGACTATTTCCAGATGACTTTTCAGCTAGGCTTGTATGTTTTACAATGATTTTCTGCTAAAAAGTCAAAGTTTCAGGAGGTCAAGATGAACGTTTACTACGCAACACCAGATGACGCAACAATCGTATGCACGCTCATGCATGATGCATTTGCTGAATATAAACACGCAACACCTTCTTCAAGCGCTTTATTAGAAACACCTGATTCGGTTCGTGAAGGATTGAACGGTGGAGAGAAAGCGTTAATCGGTATGGAGGGGGATAAACCGGTCGCCATGCTTCGTTATGTGATTAGTGATGATGATTTATATTTCTTCCGATTATCTGTACCACCAGAGAATCAAGGGAATGGTTATGCCAAAAAGCTCATTACAGCACTAGAAGCTGAAGCTAAAACGTTAGGCAAACAGTCAGTATCGTGCCGTGTCCGAACGGCAGTTGATCGTAATATGGTGTTGTACCAACGTCTTGGCTATGAAACAGAAGAGATTGTTACAAAGAATATTCAAGGGATCCACATTGATGTTGCAACCGTCAAAAAGCCGATTCATTCTCTCGTAGAAGAGGGAGTTCATGTCTAAAGTAGGGCTACACGAAACGATCTTTTTCGTTTTGTGTAGCTTTTTTTATTGCTTTTATATAAATTATCATATATAAATATTTATATATGGTAATTTATATATGAGGTGAAGCAGATGTGGACCCCGGCGTTTAAAGCAATCTATGGAAATCGATTGTTAACGATTTTTGCTGATGCTGTTTTATTCTTTGCCTTGCTTAAGGAAATGGAATCTCGGGTAAGTGATCCTTCAATGTTTACTTGGTTTTATGTCGCGTATTACGCACCTTTATTATTTCTAGCTTTACCGATCGCTCATGGATTGAAGGAAAGAATTTGAAACGGGTTATTCGCTTTTCAAACAGTATACGAGCAATCATTGTCATTGTACTAACTTTGTTTTTGTCATCAGTTTCATTACCAATTCTTTTCGTTTTGCTTATGTTACTGAGCATCTTTGATTTATTTTTCTTACCGTCAAGTCAAGCGCTCGTTCCGCAATTCGTGAATCGTGATCATCGTCCGAAAGCAAACGCGTTATTCCAAATGTCGATCACAATCCTGCGAATCGTTGCTCAAGCAGTTTCTGGATTTGTTTTAGCGCTTCAATTTCCAGTCGAAGTGTTGCTTATTGCTGCCATTGTTGCATTACTCATCGCAACGTTATGTACGATTAAAATTCCGAAAAGTCCCGCAACTAATCAAGGGAGTGAACGATTAATTGAACAAATTCGAGCGGGATTAAGAGAAGTTTGGTCTTCAAAACAGTTTCGGATGCTTTACACCTTCATAGCCATTGGAATGTTAATTGCAACGGCATTTGAGCTTATTCTTATTCACTTTCTAACTGACGAGTTGCATCTTGGCGTGGAGAATATGGCCTGGATCGGCATTTGTAATATTGTAGGTATTACGTTAGGAGCTTTTTTTGCACCGAGGTTGATGAAGCGTTTTGAACGTAAATGGCTGTTGTTTCCTCCATTTTTGTTTTTAGCGGTAACATTTATAGCGGTCGGATTTGCTAATTCTCTTCCTGTGCTCTTGCCTTTTTTCGTCATTCAAGGGTTTGCACTCGGTCTTTTTCAAGTGACAACCGTCACGTTAATTCAAGAATGGTCGAAGCCCGCGTATTACACACGAATGTTTACGATGTTTTTTTTAGTTTCAAATGGCATGATGCTTCCTAGTATCTTGATTAGTGGCTGGCTGTTAAGTACACTGACGATAACAGAGACGGTCGCCATTATGGCAACAATTCTTATCGTGACAGGCGCAATGGGTGTGATTACTTTCCCGAGAATTGGGATCGGTGGAAAAGAGGAGACAAACATACAATGAGTTTAAGGCACGGACTACTTGGGTTATTAACGACGTGGGAAGCGAGTGGTTACGACATAAAGCAGGAGTTTGATGGGTTTGTTAGTGTGTTTTGGCATTCGAACCTTTCGCAAATTTATCCTGAACTAGCAAAGTTAGAGAATGAAGGTTTAATTGAAAGTAGGCTTGTTACGCAAGTCGGGAAGCCAGATAAGAAGTTGTATCAGATTACAGAATCAGGGAAAGCGGAAATGATACGATGGCTTAGTCAGCTCCAACCCTTCCGAAACGAAAAGATCCATTTCTGATGCAAGCTTTTTTCATGGATCAATTGCCTCTTAAGGATGTATTGTTTCAATTGCAAACCTTTGAGCGTGAACAGAAAGAAAAGATTGAACAAATGGAGCAGTTTCTAGACGATACTTCGGCAAGCATTCGTGAACGACAAGCCGTAAAAAAACGAATCGTTATGGCATCAGCAGTCTATTCGCACGCCATTCATCAAGAAAAGCTCTATTTAAATTGGATTCAATCAACGCAAGCGATTCTTGAAAATGCTGAGGAACTTTGGAAGAAGAAGAAATTACGTATGATGAATTTGAGCGGTTGTTTTTACAGTTTCATAAGCATACCTATGACGGAGGGGTGATGGAATGATTGGAAATAATGTAGCACTCGTACTCGTTGACTTTCAAAAGGCGTTTGAAGAACCGAGTTGGGGGGAATTTAGTACTCCTAAAGCGGTGTTTAAGGCAAGTGAGCTTTTGCACTATTTTCGTGATCAAGGTGGTCTTGTCATACATATTCAACATACGAGAACCGATCCAGTTTCATTGTTTTACAAAGGTAGTCTGACCCATTCGTTTATGGAGCCAGTTCTTCCTGTTGAGGATGAAATGATTATTCAAAAAGACGTTAACAGTTCGTTTATCGGCACGAATTTGGAAAGTGTTCTAAAAGAACATGGCGTGTTAGAAGTGATTATCGCAGGCTTTACGACTCAGCATTGCGTATCTACGACGGTTCGAATGAGTGGCAATCTAGGTTTTAAGACGACATTGGTTTCTGATGCAACGTCTGCGTCTGCCATTGCCCCTTATGACGCGCAGACGATTCACGAAGTAACGCTTGCAACGTTGCGTGATGAATTTGCGGACATTGTAACGACAGAAGAGTTGTTACTACGTTACAGATAAGACCTTCGATCGTGTTTCTCTGTGGTTTTTTGTGTGGAATTACTTGTCACAAGCATTCTAACTTCGTTACAATTAATATGATTTTTCTGTATTGTTGAAACTTAGAGTATTTTGTAAACGTATGTAGAGTAACTATAAAGAAGAGGTGATGAAATGGATTTTGGTACGGGTACAGTACTATTTATTATTCTAGCAGCATTAGCTGCCGTTGCGGTTTTATTTGGGATTGTTGCATTCATTTATGTTAAACGCAGATACAAAACCGCGCGTTCAAATGAAGCTTTAATTATTACGGGTCCAAACTTGGGTGATCCAGAAAAGGACAATCGAATCTTCCAAGATGAAAATGGTCGAAGCATGAAGATCATTCGTGGTGGTGGGCAACGTTTGAAGTTTTTCCAAACGAGCACGCCAGTAGATTTGAACTCTTTCCAAATTAAATTAACGACGCCGAAAGTGTACACGAGTCAAGGTGTACCGGTCGTTGCAGACGCCATTGCTTCTGTTAAGATTGCCGATTCTTTAGACGGAATTGCAAATTATGCAGAGCAGTTTCTAGGAAAGAAAGATACTGAGATTGAGGAAGAAGTATCGAAAGTACTCGGTACAAATTTAAGAGCAATCTTATCGAAACTATCGGTAGAAATGATTAACAATGATCGTGAATCATTTAGCCATCAAGTCCAAGACATTGCACAAGTTGAACTTGATAACATGGGCTTTACAATTACATCATTCGGTTTAGATGATCTTCGTGATGCGGATGAAGAGAATGGATACTTAGAGAATTTAGGTCGTCCACGTATTGCTGAAATTCGCAAAAAAGCGGACATGGCAGAGTCAGATGCTGAGAAAGAAACACGGATGTACAAAGCGAAAAACGATCAAGAAGCACAACAAGAAGAGAACACGAGAAGTACGACGGTCTCTCAATCCCAAAAAGAACGTGACATTAAAGAAGCAGAATTTAAACGTGAAACTGAACGTGCTCGTGCACAATCTGAGCAAGCGTACCAATTAGAACAAGCAAGATTAAATCAAGAAGTAACAGAAGAAGAAATGCAAGTGCAATACATTGAGCGCCAACGTCAGGTTACTTTGGAACAAGAAGAGCAAAAGCGCCGTAAAGCTCAAGCAGATGCTGATGCATACGACATTAAGGCCAAAGCAGAAGCAGAAGCAGAAAAAGCGCGCATTGATGGTGAAGCAGAAGCATCTATCAACGTGCTGAAGGTCTCGCACAAGCTGAAGTTATTCGTGAAAAAGGGCGTGCCGAAGCAGAAGCGAAAGAACTTATGGCAGAAGCGATGGAAAAATACGGCGAAGCAGCCATCATGGAAATGATGATTCGCTCACTTCCTGATATTGCAAAAGAAGTCGCTGCACCACTTAGTCAAATTGAGGGATACAAAGTCATTGATATGGGTGGCTCTGATTCCAAAGGTGGAGCGAATCGTATTACGTCGAACGTGACACAAACGATGCTAGGTGTTCAAGAAAGCCTAAAAGAAGCAACAGGGATGGATTTAAAAGAAATGCTTGAGAGTTTTGTCGCAAGAGGAAGCTCTAGCGTAGGCAATGCTGTGCGTGAAGCGCATCCTGAATTCGCAGCCGCAAAAGAGAACCCTCAGTCTAACTCTGTTCATAAAGAGAAGACAGGCGATGAGCGAGTTGATAACAGTGCACAAGCTGAAGTAGACACAGATCGTGATGAAACGATTGATCCGTTTTTTGATCAAGATAATTCAAAGCCATAAAAGAAAACAAAGTCGTCCGCTACGAACTAGTCGCGGGCGACTTTGTTTGTGATGAATTGTTTACGTTTGTTAAGCATGTCTCGCCATTCCTCAGCAAGGCTTTCTATTTGTAGTAGTTGATTGACATCGCTAAGGTTTTCTCTTTCATGGTAATAAACTTCGTTGCATCGCAAAACACTCATCTTAATAGAAGGCTCTTCTAGTAATTCAATCGTGCTATCCGCATAAACAGTTCCCTCATGTAACACTTTAGCTAAATATCCTGTAAAGCCTGTTCGTATAATGTGCACAAGGAAATCAGCAATACCAGTGTGTTGGACAATTGTACGACAAGGTGTACGTGCTTGCGTGATTTGAATTTTGGCGTCTCCAACTCTGTAAATACTACCTAGTATTACTTCGGATTCTAAAAGGCCGGATACGGTAATGTTTTCACCAAACGCAGCTTTTGGAAGAGAGAGATCAAATTGTTCTTCCCAATATGAATAGTGTTCATGTGGATAAAAGCAAACGGCCCGTTCCAGACCACCATGATGCTTCTTATCTGCTACGTCATCACCTGTAAATCCGAGTTTAGTCAGATAAGCTTGCGATTGCGCTTCTTTTGCAATCGCGCTAATGACTTGCTCATTGTTTCCATAGTCTAATCTCTTCGGTAAAGAGGTAGAAAGACGTTCGATATACATTATTTCAATCCTTTTTTATTCAGTATAACATTTTCTGAAAATACAGACTTGATTGAAGGGCGCTTTCCTTATCGACGAGGATAAGGAAAGCACGACTTGTGGTTGAAAGAATTGCGATCAGTTAGCGATTCACGACAGGTTATGAGATTGAGATTCCTGCGCTGGCGTAGCCTTCGACTACGTTTGCTAGAGAAATTCCACTTGAAGTTGCAGATAGTACGAGTAGCAATCTCGTTTGTGGAGTGACTGGAATCGACAATCCTGAAACAATATTATTCAACGTTTGACCTAAACTAATGACACCCGTTAACGGAGGAAGATTGACGCTTGCTCCTGGAATTGCAGTGAATGTGTTATTTGGCGTGCTCGAACTAAAGAGCTGGGCGTTGACTGTAACTGAGCTACCTATTAACGATAATGCTGCAGTAACACTAAAATAAGCCGATATCGAAGTAATCGTCCCCGCGCGAGGCACCGAGAATGCATAGTTTAGCAAAATGCCAGGTCCTCCACCGAGGTTGATCGTCGAACCAGCAATGCTAACTCCAGCTACTGAGCTACCAAATCCGACAAGACTAGTCGTTCCTATTAATCCCCCAGCAATCGTAGTTAAAGTGACAGGTGTACCAGAAGCAAATGGAATGATCGCTGAAGATCCAGGAATACCAGTTGTACCAGTAACGCCAGTGACACCGGTAATACCAGAAGCTCCAGTGACGCCCGTAGGTCCAGTGGCCCCAGTAATACCAGAAGCTCCGGTGATGCCCGTCGCTCCCGCAGTGCCAGTGGCACCCGTCGGTCCAATTGCCCCATCAATCCCGGTAGTACCCGTAACGCCGGTAGGTCCAGAAGCTCCGGTAATCCCGTCAGCCCCAGTTAATCCCGTCGCACCTGTGACTCCGGTGTTACCAGTAATGCCAGTAGCCCCAGCACCCGCAATTAGGTGTAATCCGTTGAAGTATCAGGAGTGCCCGTAGGAGGTGCAGTGTTCACAAGGTAGGTGCTGCCTTCAAACGTAACGATTTGCCCAACAGGATAGCCCGGTGCAGCGAGTGGATCAAAAGGAACGACGCCATCAAGTCCAATGCCAGTAGCTCCCGTCGGTCCGGTTACTCCTGTGGGTCCGGTGTCCCCGGTCACGCCAGTAACACCAGTTATTCCAGTAGCTCCAGCTGCCGCAATCAATGTGTAATCTGGTGAAGTACCAGGAGTACCCGTAGGAGGAGCCGTGTTCACAAAATAGGTGCTACCTTCAAACGTAACGATCTGTCCAACAGGATAGCCTGGTGCAGCAACAGGGTCAAAAGGAACGGCGCCATCGAGTCCAATGCCAGTAGCGCCCGTCGGTCCGGTTACTCCTGTAGGCCCGGTGTCCCCGGTAACCCCAGTAACCCCCGCACTCGCAATCAACGTGTAATCTGGTGAAGTACCAGGAGTACCCGTAGGAGGAGCAGTGTTCACAAAATAAGTGCTGCCTTCAAACGTAACGATCTGCCCAACAGGGTAGCCTGGTGCAGCGAGTGGATCAAAAGGAACGACGCCATCAAGTCCAATGCCAGTAGCGCCCGTAGGCCCGGTGTCCCCGGTAACGCCAGTAACACCAGTAACACCAGTAACACCAGTAACACCAGTAACCCCAGTGACGCCCGTAGCTCCAGCACCCGCAATCAACGTGTAATCCAGAGAAGTACCAGGAGTGCCTGAAGGAGGCGCAGTGTTCACAAAATAGGTGCTACCTTCAAACGTAACGATCTGCCCAACAGGATAGCCTGGTGCAGCGAGTGGATCAAAAGGAACGGCGCCATCGAGCCCGATTCCAGTTGCACCGGTCGGTCCAGTAGGTCCAGTTACGCCAGTGGCACCATCGGATGGTCCGGTTGGCCCTGTAGGACCCGTCGGTCCAGTAGGACCTGGTAAATCAATGGTAATGCCTGTTGGTGGCCTTGTCGGTTGAGTTGGGGAAGTGGGAGTAGTTGGGGAAGTAGGGATTCCCGTTGGAAATGAGCCGGTACCACCAACAATACCGGGACCATTTATGAGATTGTTGTTAATGGAAACCCCATTTCGGTTTTGTCGATTGGCGTTCCATAAGTGATCTGGTGGATTCAATCTAATACCTCCGTCTAATCATTGAATTTCATGCACATTAATTGATTGCTGTGTATGAGCGAAAAGTCATAACAGTATATGTACGGAGTGATGAACGTGTTTATAGAAAAAGCCCTAAATTGCTTTAGCAATTCAGGGCTTGGTTATTACGCTGGGTTTTTGGTGTTTTTACTTCGAATAAAAAGTGCAATTAGAAGAGCTATGATTGCAAAGATCAGTCCGAACGAGAAGCTTTGTTGAGCGCCAATCGTGACGGCTTCAATTTGTTGTTCTGCACTAGGGTTTTGAATTCCAGATAGTGCATTCGTACGGCCTGTTTCCATAATTGAGATGAAAATGGCTGCACCAATTGCACCTGAGACTTGCATGAGTGTATTGAAAATTGCAGTCCCGTGTGGATAAAGTTCTTTTGGTAGTTGGTTCAAGCCGTTTGTTTGCGCAGGCATCATAATCATTGCGACGGATACCATCACGAACACATGTTGTAACGCTAGTACCCATTCGTCAACACCAGGTGTTGAAAATCGATACGTGAATACAGTAATTACAAGCATAATAGCTCCTGGAATTAAAATTGGGCGTGGTCCAACTTTATCAAACAAGCGGCCCATAATTGGAGACATTGCACCGTTAATAATTCCTCCAGGAAGCATGATCAATCCAGTTGCGACAGCCGTAAAGAGTAATGCGGATTGCATATACATCGGTAGTACGAGCATAAGCGCGAACATCGTCATCATCACAAGCATCACAAGGATAAGACCAAGCGCAAACATCGGAAAACGGAATACCCTGATGTCGAGTAACGGTTCTTCCATTTTCAATTGTCGAATCGCAAACGTCACGAGTGCTAAGAGCCCGATAACGAGTGATGCAATCACAAGTGGATCAGCCAGTGAACTGTCGCCTTTACCGGCTGTGCTAAATCCGAACACAATTCCACCGAAACCGATGGTCGATAAGATAAATGAAAACACATCAAGTTTTGGCTTCGATGTCTCCGTTACATTTTTCAATACGAAATAACCGAAGACGAGTGAGAATAGTGCAATCGGTATGACAAGGTAAAAGAGCCAACGCCACGTTAAGCTCTCAATAATAAGACCCGAAACGGTCGGACCAATTGCAGGAGCAAACATAATGACAAGACCCATCATCCCATAGCTGCACCTCGGCGCTCGACTGGGATTACGGCTAAAATCACGTTCATAAGCAGCGGAATCATAATTGCTGTACCGACAGCTTGAGTGATTCTTCCTATTAATAGAACTGCAAATGTCGGGCTAACACCTGCAATAACCGTCCCTAATGTAAATAGTGACATTGCGGTGATAAACAACTGACGAGTCGTAAAACGCTTTATGAAATATGCAGAAATCGGAATAAGTGTACCGATGACGAGCATGTAACTCGTTACGAGCCATTGTGCCGTACTTGATGTAACACCAAGATCTCCCATGATGGCTTGCAAAGCAACGTTAAGAATTGTTTCATTTAGGATTGCAACAAATGCACCTGAAAGAAGCACGGCCAAAATTGGTATTGGTCGTATTTCAGGAATATCAGATTTTAAGTCAGCTTCTGTAGCTGTGTGAGCCATAGCCGTACCCTCCTTCTTTTAAACAGCAAGAGAAATCTTACCACGAGCAATTACGGAACGCAACAGTTTCGTAATTAATTCTCTGTAAAGATTGCCTTAACCAATTCGAAGGTGCTACAGTAAAAGGAGAAACGGTAGGAGGTTAGGTTCGTGAGCATGGACGAACAAGTTGTGAAAAAAGGTCGCCCACGAGACGAGAGTCGAAATCAAGTGATCTTAGACTCCACGCTAGAACGGATTGCAGAACACGGATATGAAGCAGTAACGATGGATCATATTGCAAAAGCTGCAGGTGTTGGGAAGGCGACGATTTACCGGCGATGGAAATCGAAGCAAGAGTTGGTCGTTGAAGCGATCTCTTCCATAAAATCGTTTGAAGGCATTTTAGAAGAAGTTGATGAAACAAACGGACTTGAACAACAGATAAAGCAGTTATTATTATCTAGCTTTTGGTCTGAAGATCCCATTCATCAAAAGGCAATGGCCGCGATCGGGGCTGTCTTGGCAAATCATAAAGAATTAGAATATCGCCTACAACAAGACTATTACCGCAAATACAGACTCGTGTTCTTTGCGATTTTAGATCCTTATGTTTATCCTGAACGTACAGTCGGTTTGGAAACGCTCGATTTAATTGCTGATATTGGGCCTTCAATGGTTTATTACCGAGCAGTTGTTACGAAGAAGCCGATTGATGAGCCGTTTATCGAGCAAATTGTAAAAAAGATGATTATGCCCCTTCTCGTTAACGAGTAGTCGTGCTACGGAGGTTAACGGGTGGCTAGTTTACTATCTGAAATTTCAGTTTCAAGTCGGGAGTTGAAGCGTATGAACGTTCGAACGGTTGAAGGTGTTACGATTGCTAACGTTGTTCCAGAAAATAAAGGTAGGAAAATGACCCCGGTTTATTTATTTTCTGTCGACAATATGCTCGTAGACACAGGTCCATCGAATATGTATGAAACGTTACGCCCTTTTTTGATTCGCAATCGTATGATTTTATTGCATTAACCCATAATCACGAAGATCATAGTGGAAATGTAGCCGTATTAGTTAATCAACGTGAGTTGCCTGTTTATGTACATGAACTGGGGTTGGAAGAATGCTTTCTAGAAACACCGTATCCGTATTATCGCCAGCTTGCATGGGGGGAGCGTAAACCCTTCCAACCAACGAAAATGCCCGATCAACTTACTACATCTCACACAACGTGGGACGTGATTTTCACACCTGGACACGCAAAAGATCATATTAGCTTACTTGATGAGCAAACAGGGCGACTGTTTACTGGAGATCTGTTTGTGACACCGAAGCCGAAAGTCATTATGGAAGCTGAATCAATCCCAGAAACGTTACGTTCTCTAAAGAAGTTGTTGAACTACGAATTTTCATCGATATTCTGTTGTCACTCCGGGTATCATATAAACGGGAAAGAAATGGTTAATAAGAAGATTGAGCATTTAGAAGCGCTCATAACTCAAGTGCATGAGTTAAGTGAACAAGGATATTCTATTGATGACATTGATCGGTCACTTTATCCGAAAACTATCCAATCGAAACCGTCTCCGAAGGTCAATGGAGTTCTAGACATATCGTCTCGTCAATTGTAGAAGAACAATGATTTAGAACATAGGTGATAAATCATGAAAGATTTGTTGACAGGTAGAAAGCTGGGTGCTAAGATACAATCACAAACTGAATATCCTTATCTGGAGAGGTGGAGGGACTGGCCCTATGAAGCCCGGCAACCGGCAATTTTTATTGCAATGGTGCCAATTCCTGCAAGATTACGTCGTAATCTTGGGAGATGAGACGGGAATAGTGAGAATACAACCTTTCTGCTCATCATATTGAGTTGATGGGTTATTTTTTTATTTCGTTCAAAGTTCACTGAATAGATATGGATAGTAGGAAATAAGTTTAGAAAAGGAGGTGCAGCCCGTGATTCGAATTAATGATGTTTCTAAAGTTTTTAAGACGAAGGCTGCATCAATTAACGCCGTTCAAAACGTAGAACTTAATATTGAGCAAGGAGAGATCTTTGGCATTATCGGTATAGTGGTGCTGGAAAAAGTACACTTATCCGTCTGTTAAATTTACTTGAAGTGCCAAGTAGTGGTTCTATAAAAATTGCCGATTACGACATGATGACGCTTAGAGGCAAAGAGTTAAGGAAAGCAAGGCAAGAAATCAGCATGATCTTTCAACATTTCAACTTGCTTTGGTCACGAACTGTACGACAAAACATTGCTTACCCTCTAGAGATTGCAGGAGTTTCAAGTGCAAAACGAAAAGAGCGTGTTGATGAGCTCATTAAGCTTGTCGGTTTAGAAGGTCGCGGTGATGCGTATCCCTCGCAGTTAAGTGGTGGTCAAAAGCAACGAGTCGGGATTGCACGAGCTCTTGCGAATAATCCGAAGGTGCTGCTTTGTGACGAAGCAACGTCTGCACTCGATCCGAAAACGACGAGTCAAATTCTAGATCTCCTTTATGATATTAACCAAAAGCTAGGACTTACGATTGTTCTTATTACTCATGAAATGCACGTCATTCACAAGATTTGTGGTCGCGTGGCCGTGATGGAAGATGGAAAAGTCGTAGAACAAGGTGCTGTACTTGACGTATTTCGTAACCCATCAGAGGAAATCACGAGAGCATTTGTGAAACAAATTACAGAGAACGATGAGTCACTTGAAGTCATCGAAGATCAGTTGGATGATGCAAATGGGACAGTGGTGAAACTGACATTTGTCGGTGAACGAACAGAAAAACCGTTCGTCTCCGAGCTCATTCGTAATGTCGATATTGACGTCAATATTCTACAAGGTAACATTGCACGTACGAAAGATGGTAGTTATGGAACGTTATTTATTTCATTAGAAGGAAGCGAAGAAAAAGTTAAGGCAGCTCTCGCTTCTTAGAGAATCATGAAGTACAGGCGGAGGTGATTACTCATGGATGAAGGCTTCCTTAGTAATGTGAATTGGGACAATATGCTTGAAGCGACGTGGGAAACAGTGTACATGAGTTCGATCGCAATTGTTTTCACGTTTATATTAGGAATAGCATTAGGGTTATTATTGTTTTTAACGTCAAGAAATCAGCTCTGGTCTAATCCGGTGATAAACTGGTTTACAGCAGCTTTTGTGAATATCTTTCGCTCGATCCCATTTATCATCTTAATCATATTATTGATTCCATTTACCGTCGCAATCTTAAATACGATGCTTGGACCACAAGCAGCTCTTCCCGCATTGATTATTGGTGCAGCACCTTTCTATGCGAGACTCGTCGAAATTGGGCTTCGTGAAGTTGACAAGGGTGTCATTGAAGCAGCTCGGTCTATGGGAAGCAATCAATTTCAGATTATCTTTAAAGTGTTATTACCTGAATCAATGCCTGCGTTAATTTCTGGAATTACTGTTACATCAATCGCGCTTGTTGGCTACACAGCAATGGCAGGTGTTATTGGTGCAGGAGGACTCGGGGATCTAGCTTACCGTGATGGTTTCCAACGTAATAATGCAGAAGTAACGCTCGTAGCTACCGTAATTACGCTCGTCATCGTGTTTATTTTCCAAGGAATTGGCGACGTGTTGACGAGAAAATTAGATAAACGATAAGAAGGGGAGAGAAGTAGAATGAAAAAGTTTTATACGGCAATTGCAGCAGGTTCACTTGTACTCGCATTAAGCGCTTGTGGAACGTCTGATGAGGGAAATGGTTCAGGAGCTGGAGGAGACGCGGATTCTGACGTTGAGACACCAGACGAAGACACGGATGAAGAAGCGACAAACGATGGTGAAAATGAACCACTCGTCGTAGGTGCTTCTAACATTCCACATGCTGAGATTCTTGAATTTGCACAAGATCTTCTTGAAGAAGAAGGTGTTGATTTGCAAATTGAAACGTTCAATGATTACATTATCCCGAACCAAGCACTTGATTTCGGTGATTTAGATGCGAACTATTTCCAGCACATCCCTTACCTTGAAAGCCAAATTGAAGAGCATGGTTATGATTTTGCTAACGCAGGTGGCGTACACATTGAACCGATGGGTGGTTACAGTCAAGAGTATAGTTCTTTATCAGAACTTCCTGAAGGCGCACACGTTATTATGAGTGATTCTGTCGCTGACCACGGTCGCGTGATTAGTTTATTTGAAGAAGAAGGTTTAATTACAGTTGCTGATGGCGTTGATCCAATTTATGCAACGATTGATGACATCGAAGATAACCCGAACGATTTCAACTTTGACCCGTCCTATGAAGCAGCGATTTTACCACAAGCGTTTGATACGGGTGAAGGAGATGTTGTCTTCATTAACTCGAACTATGCAATTGACAACGATTTAAGCCCGGTTGATGATTCAATTGCTGTTGAAAGTGGCGATGATAACCCATACGTTAACGTGATTGCAGTAAATTCAGGTGATGAGGACGACCCACGCATCCAGACACTACTAGATGTCCTTCATTCAGATGAAGTTGTATCGTTTATTGAAGAGCAATACGATGGTGCAGTACTTCCAGCAGAATAA
The DNA here is from genome assembly GCF_000698125.1 of Geomicrobium sp. JCM 19038. GTDB lineage: Bacteria > Bacillota > Bacilli > Bacillales > Marinococcaceae > Geomicrobium_A. Next base: position 143,814 of record NZ_BAXA01000007.1, read on the forward strand.
ATGATGAGAGTGGTTCGTTCATTAGAACGAACTCCTCTTTTTATGTTGCGTCACCATTTAATATGAAGAAAGTGGAACTTTAATCATTCTCTTTCCGACTAGGATAAAACTGACATGTGCATTGAATGAAATCTATGCTATACTTTGTAACTTGTGACACCAATAAAAAAACGAACAAACATTTTCGATGTGTTCTAAAAGAAGACGTCGGGGATGTTTTTTTTGTTTTAAGGAAGGGTTTTTTCGGGATAATGAATTTAAAAAAGGTTGACTGGCCTGTTTTTGCAATAAGTGGAGGGATTCTCTTATTGTTCGTTATTGCGTCAATCATCGACGTACAAGCAGTTAGTCAATTTGTGAATGTAACTTTCGAAGCGTCTGTATACTACTTTGGTGGCTTCTGGCAGTTGCTCCTTCTCGTCATGTTAGGTGCAGCACTAGTTATTGCTTTTTCAAAGTACGGCAAAGTACGGATTGGAAATAGAGATCAAGTTGAAATGAGCACATTTCGATGGATTTCAGTGATTACAATTTCTCTGCTAGGTGCAGGTGGGGTCTTCTGGGCAGCATCTGAACCGATGTATTACTTTATGGATGTGCCACCGGTTCACAACGACATTGAAGCAGCAACGCAGGCGGCAATTGCTCCGGCAATGGCTCAAGCTTTTGTGAGTTGGGGGATGGGAGCATGGGCTGTGCTCGGTACGACGGGTGCGATTGTACTCATGTATGCGGTCTATCATAAAGGGATGCCAATGAAGCCTCGCTCCCTGTTGTACCCGTTTTTGGTAAACGAATTGCAAACCATAAGCTCGGGTCAGTCATTGATGCATTTTGTGTCATTGCGGTCGCAGCAGGTACAATCGGTCCAATTGGTATTTTAGCTCTACAAGTGAGCTACGGAATGGATTCATTATTTGCAATTCCTGATAACTTTTTAGTGCAAGTATCTGTTATTGCTTTTTTACTTTTTATTGTTATCATTTCAGCAGTTACAGGGATTCACAAAGGAATTCAATGGTTAAGTAAAATTAATATTATTATTGTGTTCATCTTAGCGGCTGTTATTATGTTATTCGGTGCTGGGGCATTTATTATTGATACGTTTATCTCATCCTTTGGATTTTACATCAATAACTTTGTAACGCTTCACACGTACCGGGGTGACAATGACTGGTTAGGTTTTTGGATGTTGTTCTTCTTTGCATGGTTCATTGGGTTTGCACCGATGATGACGATGCTCATTGCAAGAATTTCAAGAGGACGTACAATCAGAGAGATCATCATGCAGTTGCTGTGATTTCTCCACTAATTACGAATTTCTGGTTTAGTGTTGTTGGTGGGTCTGGGATCTTTTATGAGATGGAGAATCCGGGAAGCGTCTCTGGTCCCCTTGATGAAGGCGGATTGCCAGCAGCAATTATAGCAATTGCAGAGCAAATGCCATTTGCCGTCATTATGCCATTTCTCTTCTTAATTCTTGCGATCCTCTTTGTCATTACAACAGCAGATAGCATGACGTATTCCATTTCAATGAGTATGACAGGAGAAGGAAATCCTCCGAAGTTCATGCGTGTTTTCTGGGCGAGTATCATGGCGGTAGTAGCGGCAATTCTAATCTTTATTGGTGAAGGTAGTATTGATGCATTGCAATCGTTTATCGTCGTAACTGCAGTACCGGTTGCACTCTTAATTACACCGTCAATCTGGCATGCACCAAAGATTGCAAAAGAACTTTGGCGTGAACAAAATAAATAATGGTAAAATATGCATGAATTAAATCCCCCTTTTCCATACTAAGGATGAGGGGGATTGTTATGCCAAAAGATCAGAATTTCATTGAAGAAGTATTGCTCGACTATAAAGAAGGCATGGATTATGTTTCGGAACAATTGCCTCGGTTGACCCGGAAATATCACGCGTTTACAGAAGTGTGTTTTACTAAAGGGAAGCTGCAAACGAAAGAGAAACAACTGATGGCGCTTGCGATTAGTGTGGCAATGAATGATGACTATTGCATGGTTTATCATACAAAAATGTGTGTAGATGAAGGGGCGACAGAGGCTGAGATCCTTGAAGCGGTAGGTGTAGCAGCTGCTTTTCGAGCGGGACCTTCGTTAAGTCAGGCAGCCACGCTTGTTCGAGATGCAATTGAAGCTTTTGAGAAAGAGCAAGATTCATCGAGTAATGACAATTAAGCAATCCGTTGAACAAATGCAATCCATTGAAACCTGTAGAATAAACCTGCATAATGGGAAAAGAGAATCCAGAGCGGTTCTCTTTTTTACGAATACGCCCATGCTCTTGATGCGTGATTGAATTTGTTATAAAATAAGAATGAGAATAGATTGAGAATATGCTACCTATTCGTTGTAGCTTAAATAAATGGAGGTAGATTATGACTGCATCAACATTAACGATCAAAGACTTACACGTTGAGATCGAAGGTAAAGAGATCGTAAAGGGCTTTAACTTAGAAATTTCTGGCGGCGAAATCCATGCCATTATGGGACCAAACGGAACAGGTAAATCAACACTTGCTTCTGCAATTATGGGGCACCCAAGTTACGAAATCACAAAAGGTAGCGTAAGCCTTGATGGTGAAGACGTTCTTGAAATGGAAGTTGACGAGCGCGCTCGTGCAGGGATGTTCCTTGCTATGCAATACCCGAGTGAAGTAACAGGCGTTACAACTTCTGATTTCCTTCGTACTGCTATTAACGCACACCGCGAAGAAGGCGACGAGATTCCATTAATGAAGTTCATCAAGAAGATGGACAAAAACATGGAAACACTTGATATGAACGAACAGTTCTCAACTCGTTATTTGAACGAAGGTTTCTCTGGTGGAGAGAAGAAGCGTAACGAAATTCTTCAACTTCTTATGCTTGAACCAAAAATTGCGATCCTAGATGAAATTGACTCTGGTCTTGATATTGACGCACTTAAAGTCGTATCAAACGGAATTAACAACATGCGTGGAGAAAGCTTTGGTTGCCTCATCATCACTCACTACCAACGTCTACTCAACTACATCACACCAGATCACGTTCATGTGATGATGCAAGGACGTATTGTGAAGTCTGGCGACGCTAGTCTTGCTCAACGTCTTGAAGCAGAAGGTTATGACTGGATTAAAGAAGAGCTCGGAATCGAAGATGAGCGTGTAGGACAAGAAGCATAAGAGACGGAGGTGCAGAATATGGCTGTTGAAACGAAATGGGCATTTGATCGTGAAACGGTTAAATCTTGGTCGGAAAAGCGCAATGAGCCTACGTGGCTTCAAGAAAAGCGTTTAGAAGCTCTTACAAATGCTGCTTCTTTACCGATGCCTAACCCTGATAAAACAAAATTAACAAGATGGAACTTCTCAACGTTTGAGAACATCGATAGTGATCAACGTGCAATTGAGAGTTACAGTGATTTGCCAGGAGATGTTGCTCGTCTTGCTGGTGATGAAAGCAAAGTGAACAGTGCAATTATTCAACGTGACGGTAAAGTTGCGCACAACAAAGTTGCAAATGAACTTAAAGAAAAAGGCGTGATCTTCACTGATTTTGAAACAGCAGTGAATGAGCACAGTGACTTACTTGAGAAGTATTTCATGGGAGAAGCTGTTCGTTCTGATGAGAACCAACTTACAGCTCTTCACACAGCGCTTGTTAACGGTGGTATTTTCATTTACGTTCCGAAAAACGTTGAAGTGGAAGTTCCATTACAAGCAATTTTCTGGCAAGACGATGTGAAGGTCGGATTGTTTAACCACGTTATTATCGTGGCAGAAGACCACAGCCGTGTAACGTATGTTGAAAACTACGTTTCTTTCGAGAAAGAAAAAGCGGCTGCAAACATCGTTACAGAAGTCTATGTCGGTCAAGGCGCTGAAGTGAAGTACGGTGCTGTTGATAACCTTGAAAGTGGCGTAACGAGCTACATTGTTCGTCGTGCACACGTTCAAAAAGACGGCCGTATCGAGTGGGCGCTTGGACAAATGAACGAAGGTAGTACAATTTCTGAGAACACGACGCATCTATTAGGTGATGGTTCTTACGGAGATACGAAGACCGTTGCTGTAGGTCGTGGAGAGCAGATTCAGAACTTTACGAGCAACATGGTCGGTCATGGTAAGCACTCTGAAGGTTACATCTTGACTCATGGTGTAATGAAAGACGCATCGTCTGCAATCTTTAACGGAATTAATAAGATTGAAAAAGGCGGTACGAAAGCACACAGTGAGCAAACTGGACGTGTACTCATGCTCTCTTCTAAAGCTCGTGGAGACGCAAACCCGATTCTTCTTATTGATGAAGATGACGTAACTGCAGGACACGCAGCATCAGTTGGAAAGATTGATCCGATGCAAATGTTCTACATGCAAAGCCGTGGTCTTTCTACGCTTGAAGCAGAACGTTTAATCATTCATGGCTTCCTTGAGCCTGTTGTAGGAGAACTTCCAGTTGAAGCGGTTAAAGAGCGTCTTACGGAAGTGATTGAAAGGAAAGTCTACTAATGTTTGACGTTCAGAAAGTGCGTGAACAATTCCCGATTCTTCACCAAGAAGTAAACGGCCATCCGCTCGTTTATCTCGACAACTCGGCAACTTCACAGAAGCCGATTCAGGTGATTGAAGCGTTGGAGGAGTACTATAACTCGTACAACTCCAACGTGCATCGTGGGGTTCATACGCTTGGTTCGAAAGCGACGGATGGTTACGAAGGCGCAAGAGACCGGGTACAGTCATTCATTAATGCAAAGAACCGTGAAGAAATTATTTTCACGCGCGGAACGACAACAGCTCTGAACATTGTTGCTTCAAGCTACGCAAAAGCAAAGCTTAACGAAGGCGATGAAATTGTCTTAACTCCGATGGAACATCATAGCAATATCATTCCTTGGCAACAAGTTGCAAAAGCAACAGGTGCTGTACTCAAATATATTCCACTTCAACCAGACGGTACGATCTCTCTTGAGGATGTTGAAGAAACGGTAACCGATAAGACGAAAATCGTCACAATGGTCCACGTGTCAAACGTTCTCGGAACGATGAATCCTGTTAAAGAAGTTGGAGAAATTGCTCACAACCACGGAGCGATTATGATCGTTGACGGTGCACAAAGTTCACCACACAAAAAAATTGACGTTCAAGATCTAAATTGTGATTTCTTCGCGTTCTCTGCACACAAAATGTGCGGACCGACAGGGATTGGTGCTCTATACGGTAAGAAAGAACTTCTTGACGACATGGAGCCTTTTGAATTTGGAGGAGAGATGATTGACGAAGTTGGTCTTTACGAGTCAACTTGGAAAGAACTCCCATACAAATTCGAAGGGGGTACACCGATTATTGGAGGAGCGATCGGCTTTGCTAAAGCGATTGATTACCTCGAAGAGATTGGTTTAGAAAACATTGAAGCACACGAGAAAATGCTCGTTCAATACGCAATGGATCGACTTACTGAACATGAAGATGTAGAAGTGTATGGTCCTCCTGCTGACCAACGTGCAGGAATCTTAACCTTCAACATTAAAGGTGTTCATCCTCATGATGTAGCGACTGTCCTTGATTCTCAAGGTGTAGCGGTTCGTGCGGGTCACCATTGTGCTCGCCCTCTCATGAATTGGTTAGGGTGTACAGCAACAGCAAGAGCGAGCTTTTATTTATACAATACAAAAAGCGACGTCGACGCATTTGTTGATGCACTTGTGACGGCAAAGGAGTATTTCGGAGATGTCTATGCAGAGTAATCTAGACACTCTTTATCGACAAGTCATCATGGATCATTACAAAAACCCGAGAAATCGTGGAGAGCTTGACGAGAATGATGCCTTGACGATTAACATGAATAACCCTTCATGTGGCGATCGAATTCAGCTTCATTTACAAGTTGAAAATGATCAAGTTGTTGATGCAAAGTTCACGGGTGAAGGTTGTTCAATTAGCTTATCATCAGCGTCAATGATGACAGATACAGTTAAAGGCAAATCGATCGAAGAAGCGCTTGAAATTTCTGGGATCTTTTCCGAAATGGTTCAAGGTAAAGAGTACGACGATGAAAAATATGACCTTGGAGATATCGAAGCCCTTCAAGGAGTAACAAAGTTTCCTGCCCGCATTAAATGTGCGACCCTTGCTTGGAAAGCAATGGAAAAAGGTTTGGATGAGTAGTAAGACCATCACCAAGCGGTGGTGATATTTGAAGGAGGTCTTTCACATGGCTAAGAAAATGCCTGAGATTGGCGAATACCAATATGGGTTTCATGATAAAGACGTTTCCATTTATCGTTCAGAACGTGGACTAACAGAAAACGTCGTTAGAGAAATTTCCAAGATTAAAGAAGAGCCTGAGTGGATGCTTGAGTTCCGTCTGAAATCATTGGAGCAGTTTTACAAAATGCCAATGCCACAATGGGGCGGCGACTTAACTGAGCTTGATTTTGATGATATCACGTATTACGTAAAGCCTTCAGAGCGTTCTGAGAAATCTTGGGATGAAGTTCCTGAAGAGATTAAGAATACGTTTGATAAGCTTGGAATTCCTGAAGCTGAGCAAAAATACCTTGCAGGTGTTTCTGCACAGTACGAATCAGAAGTTGTTTATCACAATATGCAAGAAGACTTGGAAGAACAAGGCATTATCTTTAAGGATACAGATACTGCCTTAAAGAAAATGAAGACATTTTCCGTGAGCACTTTGCGACGGTTATTCCTCCAAGTGACAATAAGTTCTCAGCATTGAACTCTGCTGTATGGTCAGGTGGTTCATTCATCTACATGCCTAAAGGCGTGAAAGCTGATTCTCCACTTCAAGCGTATTTCAGAATTAACTCTGAGAACATGGGACAATTTGAGCGTACACTCATCATCGCGGACGAAGGAAGCTCCGTACACTACGTTGAAGGGTGTACAGCACCAGTTTATTCAACAAACTCACTTCACAGTGCGGTCGTTGAGATCATCGTTAAAAAGGACGCATACTGCCGTTACACGACGATTCAAAACTGGGCTCCAAACATTTACAACCTCGTAACGAAGCGTGCGACAGCTGGTGCTGGCGCTACGATGGAGTGGGTTGACGGGAACATCGGTTCAAAACTTACGATGAAATACCCTTCAATCATCATGACAGGCGAAGGCGCTCGTGGTAACGTTCTTTCAATTGCAATTGCAGGAAAGGGCCAACACCAAGATGCAGGTGCAAAAGCATACCACTTAGCACCAAACTGTTCTTCAACGATTGTTTCGAAATCAATTTCGAAGCAAGGCGGTAAAGTATCATACCGCGGAATCTCTCACTTCGGACGTAAGTCTCAAGGATCGAAGTCGAAGATTGAGTGTGATACGTTGATCATGGATAACGAGTCAACTTCTGACACAATTCCATACAACGAGATCTTCAACGATGACATCATGCTTGAGCACGAAGCAACGGTATCGAAAGTTTCTGAGGAGCAACTCTTCTACTTGATGAGCCGTGGTCTAAACGAAGAAGAAGCAACAGAAATGATCGTAATGGGCTTTATCGAGCCATTCACGAAAGAACTTCCAATGGAGTATGCGGTTGAAATGAACCGTTTGATCCGTTTCGAGATGGAAGGTTCGATTGGTTAATTCATTTCTCTCTAGATTTCATAGAGGTTAAACATTAAGAGAGAGTTTACGTAGGCTCGTGCCTATGTAAACTCTTTTTTTTCACATCGGTATGTAGTAGGGGGGAAACGTATGAAAAGGTGGTTTTTGTTGATAATTAGTTTTATGCTGATCCCTTCTTGTGAAGACCAAATGAGTTTTCTACCTGGTGGGGGCACAAGTGCAGACAATCAAGGGGTCACCAGTACATATGACATGAAGTTAGAGCAAAAAGACGATTACTATCGTGCAACGGTTTCAATTGATGTTCGGAATGATTCAAACGATTCATGGAATGAATTATTGTTTTATTTCGAACATTACTTGCAACCTTTCGACATTAAAGTAACGGTTAATGGGGATGAAGCAGAGACGAGACAAGTCCAATCACGCTTTGCGATTGACCTAGATGACTACATTCGTCCGAATGACCGCGCTGTTGTTGAGTTATCGTATCAATTTTATCCGGGAGAAACGGGGAGCGTTCAAGCGATTCGACCTTGGTACCCTTTGCTTGGAAATTATGTTCAAGGGGAATGGCAAGTGTTTGAATCGAACGATACTTATAATATGATGGCTCGATTAGTGAAAAGTGATTATACGCTGACGTATGATTTACCAGGCAAACAGGTGATAACATCTTCAGGAGAAAAGGTAGACGAATCAACGATTGAGATTGAAGATACAGATGTTTTTTCGACCATAGTAATGCCTGAAGAGATTAATGAAATAGAAACAACAGTTGGTGATACAAATGTTTTGTCAGTTAACGTTCAGCCATCGGATGTTGAAATTGCCTTAGAAAAAATAGAACAGTTGGAGGCGATCATCGGTCCTTATCCAGGTGATCAACTGATTTTCGTCGAAGATGAACTTCAGACTATGTTTAACTCGCCGGGAACGTTTGTTCATCGAACAAACATGCAAGGGAGCGGTGAAAGCGGATGGATGGTATATGAACTTATTCAACTTTGGTATGATTCTATCCATTTAGAAGATCCACAAACCGATTTGTGGATTAAGAATGTACTAGCAGCGATGACTCTGGAAACGTTTAATGGCGGTGTCAATGCTGAAGCTCTTCGATCGCAAATGGACGAAGAGGTGGAGTACGTTCTACCCGTAAATCTTCATCGTGAAGATTATAACAACGATGAAATTCATCTCTTTACTCAAGTTCTACCAAGAGCAGCCCTTTGGGAATTAATTGAAGAGAATTGGCAAGATGAGAACGAGCAGGATGCTCCCAAACAATTTTTATCGGAATTCAGCAACGAGTTTATGGGTAAGCAGATTTCTACAGAGGAAATGGCAGAATTTTTATGTGAGTACTTTGCGATCACTGAAGAAGAATTGCACAATTACATCGTAATTGAATGAAATGCACAACGCTCTCATGATAAACTAGAACAATAGAGAGCGAGCGGTGATTGAGATGATTTATGTAGGATTAACGGGTTGGGGAGACCACGACCAATTGTATACAGATCAGACGAGAGCAACAGATAAACTGTCTACGTATGCGAGTTTTTTTCCGACGGTTGAAGTTGATAGTACGTATTATGCAGTTCAACCACATTCTACGTGGCAAAAGTGGATGGATGAAACGCCTGATAACTTCAGGTTCATCGTCAAAGCATACGCTGGGATGACGGGGCAGTTACAAGAAAAGCGTCCTTTTGATTCGGAAGCAGTTATGTTTCAAGCATTTAAGGAGTCGTTACATCCAGTCATGGAGTCTGGAAAGTTAGCGATGGTGCTTTGCCAATATCCGCCTTGGTTTGATTGTACGAAAGAGAATGTCCAAACACTTCGACAGATGCGAGCGTACTTAGATGGCTTGCCTGTTGCGGTAGAATTTCGTCATCAAAGTTGGTATGAGGAACACTATAGACAGAAGACGATTCAATTTCTATCAGAACATCAGTTTATTCACTCTGTGTGCGATGAGCCACAAGCGGGTGTTGGCTCAATTCCGATTGTACCGATCGTGACAACGAAGGGAAAGACGCTCATTCGACTTCACGGTCGTAACCGAGCAGGTTGGCGCAAGGAGACCGCAGGAGCGAATTGGAGAAAAGTTCGTTATCTTTACGATTACAACCTAGAAGAAATCGATCAATGGATTGAATACGCCGAGCAGTTACACGCACAATCAGAGGACATTTATGTTATTTTTAACAACAACTCCGGCGGACATGCCTCTGGTAATGCACGAACGTATATGAAGCGTGCGAATTTATCGTATGAAGGGTTAGCACCGAAGCAATTGTCCCTTTTCAGCGAAGAAGAGCGGTGAGAGTTTGAGTAAAGAGACCGTATTTTTTTACCATACCAATGACTTGCATAGCCAACTTTCACAATGGCCGAAGATTGTCCACTACCTCGAGACAAAAAAAGTTCTTCATGAAGATCGAAATGAAGACGTTTTGTTTTTTGACTTAGGGGATCATGCGGATCGTGTTCATGCCATTACAGAAGCGACAAGTGGACAAGGCAACATCGAACTACTCAATGCATCACCCGTTAATTATGTGACGATCGGCAACAATGAAGGTATCACGTTCTCGAAAGACAGCTTAGATCATTTGTATGATCAAGCGAAGTTCGACGTAATCGTTGCGAATTTGTTCAATGAAAATCATGTTCGACCGTCGTGGTGTGTACCAAGTCGCATCCATACACTTCAAAGTGGCACAACAATTGGCATGCTCGGCTTAACGGCAGCCTTTTACCCATTTTATACAGAGCTTGGCTGGGTTATTGAAGACCCAATCGTAACGTTGGAGAGAGAATTGCCAGTGTTAAAACAGCAATGTGATGTTGTCGTCTTGCTTTCACACCTCGGATATTTCATGGATGAACGAATTGCAGCGGACTATGATATTGATGTAATCCTCGGTGCGCACACGCATCATCGATTAGATCCCGCAATAGAAGTTGAGGGTACTTTGATCGCTCAGACGGGGAAGCTTGGAACTGACCTTGGAAAAATCACGTTGCAGATTGATCAACGGCAAGTGACTGCGAAAGAAGGTACCCTTCAATCAATTGACGCTGTTGCTGAAAGCTCGTTGGCAACGGAAGCCGTGTTAGAGCGTTTACAACAGTCCGCAGATGCATCGTTTCGTGAAGGGGTTGCCGTGTTGAATCGCCCGCTAGACATTTCTTGGACGGAACCCTCAACGTTTGCGTCATTTTTAGTCGAATATTTACGGCAGTGGTGCAACACGGAGATCTCCATGATGCACAGCGGCATCATTTTAGCGTCTCTACGTGAAGGGGCTGTTACGAAAGGTGATTTGCACCGGATTTGCCCCATCCAATCAATCCTTGTATCGTTGAAGTGAAAGGAAGCAACATCAAAACAGCGATTGAACGGTCGTTTACGAGTGAAATGGTTCATTTACCATTAAAAGGCTATGGATTTAGGGGGGTAAAGCTTGGGATAATGGTGTTTGCTGGGTTAAACGTTGAAGTCATTGAAGCAACGGAAGGTGAATACGAGGTTCTTTCTATTTTAAAAGACGGAAACCCTCTTCTAGAAGACAAATGGTATACGATTGCTGTGCCAGATATGTTAACGTTTGGGAATCTTTATCCTGAGATTGTGCAAAGTACATCAAAACGATATATGATGCCAGAACTTATTCGTGACGTTTTGTTGTGGGCGCTAATGAAAAACACTGAATCATGACTACTTGCCTATACGAAGAAAATAGGCTTTTCATAGACTACTAAGAATGACTGATATTCGTGAAAGGCGGGGGTTAAATGTTAGAAATGGAACCGGTCGAAATTGATGGGCAACTGTTTAGTGCTGTATCAATGAAGTTACCGAAAACGAACTTTATGGCAGTGACGAACAGCGTAGGGTACATTATGTGCGGGGCACTCGATGTACAACTATTAAATGATAAACTAAAAGACCGTGGCATTGTCGCTGGTCGCGCAGTAGGTGTTAGAACGATAGATCAACTCCTTGATGCGCCGCTTGAATCGGTGACGATTGCTGCAGAAGAGTTGGGAATTACAGTCGGAATGACAGGCCGAGAAGCTTTATTGAAAATGAAATAATAGCATCTGCGCACCAATATTCATATTGGTGCGCCATCTATAAAGGGGTACAAATAATGAGTAAGAGCGAACAGCAATATTTAGATCTTCTCCAAGATGTATTGAACAATGGCGATAAAAAATCCGATCGGACAGGCACGGGTACAATTTCAGCTTTTGGTAAGCAAATGCGCTTTGATTTGTCTGAAGGATTTCCAATGCTTACGACGAAGCGCGTGCCATTCAAATTAATCAAAAGCGAATTGCTCTGGTTTTTAAAAGGCATGACGAACATTCAATATTTGCTGAAGCATAACAACAACATTTGGAATGAATGGGCATTTGAGAGGTATGTGGCGAGTGACGCCTACACCGGACCTGATATGAAAGACTTCGCCCTTCGCGCTGAACAAGACGAGCAGTTTAAAGAAGTGTACTTACGAGAAATGGCGTCGTTCAAAGAACAAGTTTTGACTGATGATGCGTTTGCAGCGAAGTACGGGGAACTCGGGGACATTTACGGAAAACAGTGGCGAGCGTGGAAGACGACAACAGATGAGACGATTGATCAAATCGCAGACGTCATTGACATGATTAAAACAAACCCGAATTCAAGGCGTTTAATCGTATCTGCTTGGAATCCAGAAGACGTCCCTACGATGGCATTACCACCATGCCACACGTTGTTCCAGTTTTACGTTGCCGATGGCAAGCTGTCATGTCAGCTGTATCAACGTTCAGCGGACCTATTTTTAGGTGTTCCGTTTAATATTGCAAGCTACGCGTTGTTGACACATCTGATTGCTAAAGAGTGTGGTCTAGATGTTGGTGAATTCGTTCATACCATTGGTGATGCTCACATTTATGCGAATCACATCGATCAAGTGAACGAACAATTATCAAGAGAGATGAAGGCTCTACCTGAATTAGTCATTCAAGAACAAGCGTTAGAGCGATCAATCTTTGATTTTGATATCGACGATATTGTACTAAAAGGATATGAGCCACACCCTACGATTAAAGCGCCGATTGCGGTTTAAGGAGGCAAAGAACACATGCTACTATCTATGATTGTCGCACATGATTTCAATCGTGGGATTGGAAAAGACAATAAGATGCCTTGGCACTTACCAGCTGACTTTAAATATTTGAAAGAAGTGACGACCGGTCACGCCCTCATTATGGGGCGCTCTACGTTCGAATCCATCGGCAAACCGTTACCGAAGCGTCGCAACATCGTTATTACGAGTCAAACGGATTGGTCATTTGAAGGAACAGAAGTTGTCCAGTCGCTAGACGAAGCAATAGAGCGTTGTAAGGATGAAGAGGAAGCCTTTATCTTTGGAGGTAGTTCGGTGTACGAACAAGCGATTGATCGTGTCGAGAAAATCTATGTTACGGAAATCGAAGCTTCGTTTGACGTAGATCGCTACTTCCCTGATTACAAAAACGGTGAGTGGAAACTAACGTGGGAGAAATCAGGAACCGTTGATGAAAAGAACAAGTATCCACATACGTTTAAGCAATACGAACGAGAGAAATAAATTGTAACGGAATTCTCATGGTTGAACACGTCCCTTCCTGCATATACATCATGCTAGGAGGGGATTTTTGTATGGCGTTAAAACGATCAAAAATCGCGAAACCCAAGCAAAAAAAAGGTGGTCCACTGCCATTTAAGTACGTTTTCTTAATCTCAATCGGAATCTTTCTCGTAATGACAATTCAAGGTCTCTATTTTGTAGATAAACATATTAGACCGTCGCTGATGTCCATAGCCGTTGTTGAAACGAAACGGATCGCACAGCACGCTGTTACTGAAGCGATCTCACAAGAGATGACTCATCAAGAAGACATGAATGACCTTGTTCTAATCGAGCGAAGTGACAATGGAGATATCTCTTCATTGGCATTTAATGCGCAAGTGTACAATCGAGTATTGTCTGATTCTACGATGGTCGTTCAAGATTACTTACATGAAATTCAGAGAGGGATTACGCAAGGGGACCCGCCGAGAAGTGTCGATGAAGAATATGAAGATCGAGGTGTAGGAACCGTTGAAGACGGTGCGATTTACACAATCCCACTCGGGATGGCGACTGGTAATGCATTACTTGCCAATTTAGGTCCTCGAGTTCCGGTAAGTTTTTCCGTAATTGGAGAAATTCACGCCGATATGGAAGAGCGAATTGAAAACGTTGGGATTAATAATACGTATCTTCGAATTAGTGTAGCCATTGATATGGACGTGCGCGTTGTCATTCCTTTTGGTACGGATGAAACGAGTGTCACCTATTCCGTTCCAGTTGGAATGGTGTTTATACCAGGAGATGTGCCTGATTACTACGGTCAAGGAGGAGGGATGCCAGTCCCAGCTATTATGCCTAGTGGTAATGAAGAAAGTGTTGAGATGCAAAGTCCTGATGTAGAGGAGGGAGGTGAGGAAACGAATCAACAATAATAAGTGTTGTTAGATTATTTTGACAAAATTCAACATTAATTTTATAATTTTCTATACAAATACAAAAGGGGGGTATTACATGGCTCGTGAGCAATGGGGAACGAAGGTTGGTTTTATGTTGGCGGCAGTGGGGTCAGCAGTTGGGCTAGGAAATATTTGGCGTTTTCCTTATATTACTGGAGAATACGGGGGCGGTGCATTTTTACTCGTTTACCTCGTGTGTGTTGCTGTTATAGGTTTACCAGTAATTTTGGCTGAATTTTCAATCGGGAAAAGAGGGCAGTTAGATGCAGTAGGTTCATATCGTAAAACAGCACCATCTAAAGTGTGGGTCGCTGGTGGTTGGCTAGCGGTCACGACTTCATTTTTAATTGTATCGTTTTACGCAGTTATTACAGGTTGGGTATTACATTACATGTTCGGGTATTTAATGGGGTCTGTACAACAAGTGGAAAGTGGAGGCGTAGAAGGGTACTTCCTTGATACAATAGGAGCGACTTGGACACCGATCTTCTGGCTTGTTGTCGTTATGGCGATTATTGTTGGGATACTATACTTTGGAGTTCAAAAAGGTATAGAACTTAGCAGTAAGATCTTCATGCCGTTACTTGCAATTATATTAGTTATTTTAGCAGGTTACAGTTTAACATTAGACGGCGCATTAGAAGGGATGAGCTTTTTATTCATTCCAGATTGGAGTGCTCTTGCTGACCCAGCACTATATTTAGCTGCAATTGGTCAATCGTTCTTTACGTTATCTCTTGGTATGGGGATTATGATTACGTATGGTGGCTACCTATCTAGGCAAACGGGGACGAATTTACCAGCAACAGCTCGTAATGTCGTTATTCTAGATACATTGTTTGCCATTGTCGTTGCGGTTGCTATCTTTGGCGCAGTGTATGCGATCGGCATGGAGCTTCACAAGGACCAGCGCTCATATTCGTTGTATTGCCAGAAGTATTTAACCAAATGGCTGGTGCCGGAACGATCTTTGCGATTGCGTTTTTCTTCCTTGTCTTTATTGCAGCATTAACATCAGCAATTTCTTTAGCTGAAGTAAGTATCTCAGCAGCCATTGAACGTTTCAAAATTAGCCGCCAAAAAGCTACGTTAATTCTTGGTGCGCTCATTACAGTGCTAGGAGTTCCATCAGCGTTAAGTCAAGGTGGTCCGTTATCAGAGTTTTTAATCTTCGGATTACCCTTCTTAGACTTTGTTGATACCCTGACTGACAGTTATTTTTTACCAATTGGTGGATTAATCGTTGTCCTACTTGTTGGCTGGGGTTGGACGAAGAGAGCGACTTTGGATGAAGCAGATTTCAGAAATCCGATGATTGCAACACTTTATTTAATCCTACTACGTTTTGTCGCTCCAGCGATGATCATTATAATCTTAGCTTTAAACATATTTGGATCTTAATTAAGGACCTTGGTGCTTAAAGGCACCGAGGTTCTTTACTACTTATAGTGGGGTGATGAGATGATTGAGTGGATTGACAATTGGGCAGCTGCCGCTGCGGACTTTGTCTGGGGATTACCGTTAATTGTATTACTTGTAGGGACCGGGATTTATCTTACATTTAGATTAGGATTTTATTCATTTACGCAGCTCCCATATGCAATGAAGCTCGTTTTTAAGAAAAACTTAGACAAGAACTCCGAAGGTGACATTTCACACTTTCAAGCGTTAATGACTTCACTAGCAGCAACTGTAGGTACAGGGAACGTTGCTGGTGTAGCAACAGCTGTCGTCTTAGGGGGACCAGGAGCGGTATTTTGGATGTGGATTACCGCTTTAGTCGGTATGGCAACGAAATACTCAGAAGCCATACTCGGTGTAAAGTATCGAGGAAAGAATTACCGAGGTGAAATGGCAGGCGGTCCGATGTACTATATTGAACATGGGCTAGGGAAGAAATGGAAATGGATGGGTATGTTGTTTGCTTTCTTCGCCGTCTTCGCTGCGATTTTTGGAATTGGTAATATGACACAAGCGAATACAGCTTCAGATATTGTACAGAGTACGTTTAACGTTCCGACATGGATTACTGGGATCATCATGATGGTACTAGTCGGATTAGTTGTTATAGGCGGTATAAAGAGTATAGGTCGAGTTAGTGGTGTCATTGTTCCAATCATGATTGTATTCTATGTTATTGCAGGGTTTTTTGTTATTGGATTCAATATTACTGAAGTACCTGCTGCTTTTGGCTTGATTTTTACAGATGCATTTACCGGTCAAGCAGTCGCAGGTGGCGCAATCGGGACGGTGATCCAGATGGGTGTTGCACGAGGGTTATTTTCTAACGAAGCTGGTCTAGGAACTGGAGGAATTGCTGCCGCTGCAGCAAAAACCGATGTTCCTGCTCGTCAAGCTCTCATTTCAATGACGCAAGTATTTATTGATACGATTATCGTTTGTACGATTACAGGACTTGCACTTGTCATTGCAGACCTCTATACGTCAGGTGAGAGTGGTGCATCATTAACTGCAATGTCATTTGATGCAATTTTACCGTTTGGCGGAAGTATGGTCGTTACGATTACATTATTGTTCTTTATCTTCTCCACCATCATTGGCTGGGCATATTTTGGAGAGAAGTGTTTGGAGTACCTAGTCGGTGGTAAAATCACTTACATTTATCGGATTGTCTTTGTACTTGCAGTTTTCGTAGGTGCAACATTACCACTTAATACCGTATGGAATTTTGGTGATATCTTTAATGGACTTATGGCAATCCCCAACTTAATTGCATTAATTCTACTGTCTGGCGTTGTAGCAAAAGAAACTCGTAAGTTTAAAGATATTAGAAAGTTAGAGAGTAGATAAATAGTAATGAGCACATGTCTTCAGACTTGTGCTCATTTTTATTTAGTATTTCACTTCATTTACATGCTGAACTAAAAACTGTTTGTCTCATACGTCACATATGTAACGCTACAATTTTCGATATCATCATAGCTCCCGCTATATCCAAACAAGCGAATCATCGCACGGATCGTAAGCCCATGTGACACAATATAGATGTTATTAAAGCCTTGGGCCTGTGCATCTTGAACGACTTCATTCATCCCTTCTTGAAGTCTGTTCGAATATTGCTCCCAATGTTCCGCTTGATGACTCGAGTCGATTTCTGCAATCGTATTTACGACAATATCGAGTGGCACATCCCATAGCATATGAATGTCCTTGTAATGGTCAGGTAACCTTTTTTTAAGTGCTTCGAGCATCGCAATGTTGTATCCACCTTCAAAACCACCAAAATACAATTCGCGTAATGCCTTTTTTACTTGAATTTTAATTTGTTGGTCTTTGCGACTATGCAAACGAATAAGGTTAGCAGTTTCTCTAGCTCGACCACTGTCGCTCGTATAAATTTGATCAATCGGTTCATTTGCAAGTGCTTCACCTAACGTTTTGGCGCCAGCACGACCTTTCGATGTAAGCGGTGTGTCTGACCAACCTTGCACTTTGCCTTGCGTATTAAAAATGGTTTTACCGTGACGAACTAAATAAATATTCAACGTAGACCCTCCTCAATCGGATTCTCTACGTTAAAGTATAGAGGAAGGTCAACTCTTCTGTCTTTCTTTTTGTTCCCACGAGCGGAGTTTTGGGTACGGATCAAATGACCATTCGCTGTACCCGTTATCTCGGTAAATACCGTAATGCAAGTGAGGTGGGAACTTTCCTTGTGTTCCTGGCTTTCCGTAACCAGAGCTACCGACACTGCCGATGACGGATCCAGGCGTGACGATCGATCCTTCTTCAATATCTTCAGCAAAACCGTGAAGATGGGCATAATAATGATAAATGTTATCCAAATCCCGAATACCAATTCGCCATCCTCCGTATTCGTTCCAGCCTTTTAATTCGACCGTTCCGTATGTGGTTGCACGTACAGGTGTGCTATACCCTGCAAAGATATCTGTTCCTTCATGAATTCGTCGACCACCCCATCCGCGTTTTGCACCCCACGTGCTCCGGTAAGAGTAGTTGTAATGAAGAGGAACTGGAAACGCGTTATCATGCAGCGCAATCGTTTGAAATTTTTCAAAGACGTTTGCATGACCGTGTATAATTCGAACCGTCTGATCCCGCTGATAATGATCCCAAAGCGCAATGCGAATGTTTTCATCATCAAATCCGTACGTCGCTAATTTTCGAGCCATCGTATAAAGCACATCAGCATCGTTATGGCGATCTGCTTTCCCATCACCATCGCCATCAAGACCATTTCCGCCAAAAACACTAATCCGATCAGCATCTGTATCTTCAAGGTCTGGATTTAATGCGCCAACCCAGTCACGCGGTGAAAAGTAGATCGAGATTACACCTGTCGGTTTGTCTCGATCGTTTCTTGCAACATTTAACCCTCGCTCATAGGCATCAATTGCTGCAAGCCAATGCCATGGAACTTGTGTAACGGTATCCATATCTTTATACAATTGCATACGTTCAAGGTCAATTTCATCTTGTGTACGCTCTTCTTGTGCGTCTGCAATAGTTGTTGTTACGAAAAATAAACAGACGATTAATAAAAAACGGAGGATTCCTTTTGAATTCATCAACTTTTACCCCTCTTCAAACGATGTCTTCTTACTATGGAACAGATCTTGCTTTTTATACTAAAAAGCATCACTTGGTACGTAAGATGACTCGTGGTAAAATTGGGAAGAAGGGTGTGATTAAATGAGCGAAAAAACTGAACACGTGCGAAAACCGGATTGGCTGAAAATAAAATTAAATACGAATGAATCATACACTGGTTTAAAGAAAATGATGCGAGAGAAAAACTTACATACGGTCTGTGAAGAAGCTCGTTGTCCCAACATTCATGAGTGTTGGGCAGTTCGCAAAACCGCGACATTTATGATCCTAGGGGATACGTGTACGCGTGGATGTCGTTTTTGTGCTGTCAAAACAGGTCTTCCGACAGAACTCGATCTAGATGAACCTGAACGTGTTGCGGATTCTGTAGAGCAGATGGGATTAAAACATGTCGTAATCACAGCAGTTGCAAGAGACGATCTTAAAGATGGCGGTTCGAATGTATTTGCTGAAACTGTGAGAGCGGTAAGAAGAAGAAATCCTTTATGTACCATTGAGGTGCTTCCATCTGATATGATGGGACTAGAGGAAAATTTAAAAACCTTAATGGAAGCAAGGCCGAATATTCTAAATCACAATATCGAAACGGTTCGCCGTTTAACGAAGAAAGTGCGTGCTCGTGCAAAGTACGATCGCTCACTTCAATTTCTTCGTTATTCGAAAGAGCTTCATCCAGATATTCCGACGAAATCGAGCTTAATGATTGGACTTGGAGAAACAGAAGAAGAAATTGAAGAAGTGATGGATGATTTACGTGCGAATGACGTGGATATTATGACTATCGGTCAATATTTACAGCCAACGAAAAAACACTTGCCAGTGATCAAGTACTATACGCCTGATGAGTTTCAACAGTTTAAAGAACTTGCGATGAGCAAAGGATTTAAGCATTGTGAAGCTGGACCGCTCGTTCGTTCTTCTTATCATGCTGATGAGCAAGTGGATAAAGCGCAAGTTTGGAAAGAGGCTGCGAAATATCAGAGTGAACAACAATTTAGCAGCTAAGTCGAGGTGAGATTCGTTGATTCAATTAAATAATCAACAGTTTGAACTCATAGAAGAGTCGCGCGAGGGCTGGGACGAAGAAGCGTTTCAGAATCGCTACAGCGAAGTATTGAACAAGTATGATTTCATCGTTGGAGACTGGGGACATGAACAATTGCGTCTCCGAGGTTTTTTTAACGATAACAACAAAAAAGCGGCTTTTGACTCAAAAGTGAGCACCGTTTATGACTATTTGTATGAGTTTTGTAATTTTGATTGTCCTTATTTCATTTTAAAGAAGGTCAAATCAGACAAAAAAGGATAAGAAGAGAATCGTGCAATGCGTTTGCACGATTCTTTTTTTAGGAATTCCTACATGTTTGGTTTTATTTCGACGTGGGAATAACCATGAATAGAAGACGATCAAAAGGAGAGTCGGACAAACATGAACGTACTCGTTATCGGTGCAAATGGACAAATAGGAAAACATACCGTAGAAAAAATGGTTCAGGACCCTACATTTACCCCTACGGCTATGGTTCGTAAAGAAGAACAAATGAAAGCCTTTAAAGAAATGAATGCAAACACGGTTCTTGCAGACTTAGAAGGGTCTGTTCGTGATTTGGCTACAGCAATGAAAGGTATGGATGCGGTAGTGTTCACTGCCGGATCTGGTGGTCATACCGGCGCGGATAAGACTGTTATGATTGATTTAGACGGGGCGATTAAATCCATGGAAGCTGCAAAGGAAGTCGGCATAAAGCGCTTTGTTATCGTTAGTGCCATCGGTGTTTACGATCGTAGCAATTGGATGGAAAAAGCTGCGTACTATAGTGCCGCTAAACATTATGCAGATCGCTTCTTAGAATTAAGCGGACTTGATTATACGATTGTACGACCTGGTTTACTCACAAATGATGCAGGAAAAGGCAAAGTAAAGGTTGCAAAAGAAGTAGAGCGTGGAGAAATTCCACGAGAAGACGTAGCCGAAACAATTCTAGCCTCGTTAAAAGACGACCATACGATTGGCAAAGGCTTTGATATGATTTCAGGTAATGAGAACATCGCTTCTGCGTTAAGAGATTTATAATCAATTGAAAAGGTCATTAGGGATTTGTCCTAATGACCTTTTTTATGTGCGGGTATACTTTTGATATAGTAGGGACAATGAAAGAAGGTGGGGGCATGACGGAACGATTATATTTACACCCAGCTTGGGAGCGGACACTTTCACAGCGTGACCATGATGCGATAAAAAAGCGAGTGAAAGGTGGAGTTACTGAGTTATTCACGGTACTTTGGGTAGCGACCAACTATCGTAATGATTTATTAATGACAGTCCTTATTCGTAATGAAACAAGAGAAACGCTTGCGCTATCGAACGCACCTATGGAATTAATGAATGAAGAACAAAAACTGTGCAGTGATTTGTTTACATTTCAGGTTCCCCCGAACTGTGTTATGCCTTGGACGTTGATTTTTGAGGGCGCTGCGTGTTTCTCATCCCGATGGACACACGTAAAAATGGCATAAATAAAAACGAAGCGCGATTAATCAGCGTCTTCGCCTTTCCCTTCGGAGTGTGTCGGGTGTGAGCCTGGGAACTGACGCTCATTTCCAGCATGAAGTTTTCGATTTTCATACGTAAAAGCGCTTGTCATATGTTGGCCTTCACGCCACGGCTCACTCTTTCCTGGTGGTTCAACAATTGGAGAACCGTACGGTCCTTCGGGTAAATCTTCGCGAATCAAATCTTCTTCTTGTGATTGCACGTTTTGAAAGTCTTCGAATTCATTTGATTCGGGATTGACTTTTCGATCGTCACGATCCATTGCACTCAACTCCTTATGTATAGATTGGACGAGCATAGACGATGTTATGCATCTTCCATGAGAGACGAGCGTCATTTATAATAGAATAGAAAGGATGATGAACATGTACTTTGTTGATCGAAAACTTATCTACGCACGATTATCATATATGGACGGCCTCTATGAGCATTACTTAACGGTAAATGCATGGCAACAAAAGCATGATCAATTAGCACTTGAACGTATTGCTCAAGGTTATATTGAAGCGATGATTGATGTTGGAAATCAAATGATTGACGGATTTATCATGAGAGACCCAGGTAGCTATCAAGATATCCTAGACATTCTTGAAGACGAAAAAGTGCTCACAAAAGAAGAAGCAGCTTCATTTCTAAAGGTGTTGAATTGGAGAAAAGTACTCGTTGAGGGCTACTTAAACGTAGACCATGGCGCACTTTCACAAACATTAACGAACGAAAAAGAAGCGTTGCAACATTTTTCTATTCGTATAAAAACATACCTTGATCAAGAACTCGGACCAGTGAGCGCTTTTTTACCTGAAGAGGAAGACGATGCACGTTCTTGATTATGAGGGGTATTTGCTTGATTTAGACGGTACAGTCTATCGAGGTAATGAAGTTATCCCTGAAGCAGTTACGTTTATTAACTGGTTAATAAACGAACGCAAGAAATTTATGTTTGTAACGAATAACTCTTCTAAAACACCTGAGCAAGCGGTGGATAAGCTGAACAGTATGTCAATTCCTGCTAAGCAAGAACACATTTTTACGAGTGCGTTGATGGCCGCTCATCATGTACAGCAAGTGGCAGGTCACCGCGTAAGCGGATTTATCATTGGTTCGACTGGGTTAAAGGTCGCTTTAGAAGAGGTTGGCCTTATTGAACAAGATGTCGACCCAGACGTTGTGATCGTAGGAATTGATCGCACGTTTACGTATAAAAAACTCGAAAAAGCCTCGCTAGCGATCCAAAAAGGGGCAAAATTGATTGCCACAAATGGTGACAAGATGATTCCGACAGAGAGAGGATTCGTGCCAGGAAACGGCTCAATTGTTGCTGCAATTGAGGCTGCAAGCGGAGCACAAGCAGAAATTGTCGGCAAACCGAATCCACGGTTTATCGAGCAAGCTGTATCCTTACTTAGAATACCTCCTAACCGAACGTTAATGATTGGTGATAATTATGACACTGATATTTTAGCGGGTATTCATGCAAACGTTGCGACGTTACACGTTGATACAGGTGTGACAAGAAATAGAGATGTTCAAGCGAAAGAGGTTCAACCGACACATTTAATTCGCTCATTTACAGAGTTGTTTTAGTTTAGAAGCTCAACACCCTTTGTGCTTATGTTCGATTTGCATAAGAAGTGTGAGGGGGCTTCTTTTTTTGTTTTTTTTCAGGAAAAAGGGGTAAGCCATTTCGTTTCCGAAGTGTGATCGTAACTATGAACATCAGTAGTGGAATTACGTAACAGGCCGGTATGATGAAAAAGAACGATCCATAAAAGTAATACGCGCTGTCTTCAATCAAATTAGTGAATTCGGTTAGAGAAAAGTACGCATAGATGATTCCAATTGGTATGACGAGCGGTTTGTAGTTGTTTACTTTTGCAAGAAAGGAAACGCCTGTTGCAACGATGTACAAGTAAAGAGCATTCATAAAGTAAAACGATACAAAGAACATGATGAGTAACATCGATTCAAGCCGTTCAATAATGTCACCTAATTCTACTCGCTGACCGAGGGAGAAACCTGTAAATAGTTTCACTTTCGTTAAGTCAGGTCCTAGAATTGTAATGGCCATGAATGTTGTTACAAACAGTAGGAAGCAGCTAAAAAAGTAAGCGAGATAAACCATTTTTTCGGCTTTGTGCTTTGTTTCAATGTTCTTCGGATAGAAGAATAACATTAAAACAAGATTTGTTGTAATAATCTTCGATGAAAAGAGTAGAATGGCATCTATGTACTGCATCGGTTCTTGTTGAAGCATCGGTAAAAGGTAGCGAACCTCCACATCGCCAAAACTAAAAATCGTTATTGAGATAAGGAAAGCGATAAAGGGGACGAAGGATATGATCGCAGCTCGTCCTAACACTTCAATTCCCATAAACGCTCCAATGATAATGACGAGCATAAGTGATGGAACGATGAATTCCGTTGGTGTATTCCGGAAGAAGTGCGTATTCATAAATGCCGTGAAGAAGTACGTATGCCCTGCACCGTTATAGAAAGCCAAAAGAAGAACGATTACTAACAAAATCTTACCAAAAACGTTTCCAAACACGGTGACGAGCATCTCTGGTAATGATTGATTTGGGTACCACCGTCCGAATAATATCATCAAGTAGACAAACGGAAAGGCAATCACCATGGAGACGAGAGGAATCCACCATCCATCTTGCATGACGCGATCAGCAAGTGTTGTTGGCATCGTTAAAAACGTTGTTCCGACTAACATAAATGTGAGTAGAACAAAGAAATGTGGATTTGTAATCTTAATTTGAATTTGTCTGCCCGTATGTGACATGATGATTATCTCCTAAGAATTAAAATGAAATTGCTCCATAAATTGAGACAAAGGAACCGTCAATCGTGGGATTGGGTAGCCCAAAATATAAAGCGTTGGCAGTAGAAGGCTAACGGCAGTAAGAATGTAAAATGTTTTAATCAAATTAGGGTCATTATTTTTTGTGCGTCTCATTTCACGACGTTGAGAAGATATAGCGATCACTTGGATGCTTAGTACAACGAGCAATTTAATGATCATGTTTGTAGTCCTCGATATTAAAGGTGTTGTTTACGTCTCCAGACTCGACGACATTGCCTTCTGTGTGAACCTCAATGTTTGCTTGTGTAAATGCTTCATACCAATCCTGTCTAATCGTCTTCCAATAGGTTGGTTGCTCGCGATACACTTCACGACCTATACCGGTAAAATCAACGTGTTCATCTCTAGCTCTCGCTAGTGTCTCGCTAATTAATTCATTAATCTTTTGTTCTAGAGCATCGTGGATATAGGCATGTGATTCTTTTGATGTAATGTCAAGCTGTTCACAATTCACCTCAGAAATGGTCCCGTGAATCTCAGGATCGATGTTAACGTTAAGCTCATCTCCTTCGTAATTAATATCCATTGTCGTCTTTGTTGAGTACGTTTCAACAACGAACGACCCTTCCTGCCCGTGTGGACAAGGTAATGTTTCAGAGGTATCTTGAATGTTACCCGTTAAATAAAGTAATCCTTTCGTTTCTTCTTCAGTTAACCATCCAACCAATTGATCTTCTCGAAAAATCGCCATATCTCCAAGCTGTAAAAAAGCAATCGGTTTTACTTCTTCAACGTTTGCAATTTGTTTACTGACTGTTTCATCCCCATTAATTGTGATGCCATTTAAATAGGGATCAATGCCAGGACCAACAATTTTTTCAAACAAATCGTCTAACGTTGTTGCAGTGACTAACGAGTAACTGTTCTCGCCATAACTGATTGAATTCATAATATGAATCGACGCAATTTCTTCTATGGGAGGGATCACTGACAAGATTTCCTTCGCTTCATACCCCCTTGCGATCACAATTGGAAAATCGGTGCGAATCTCGTGATCGCGATAAAAGTGGTCTAAAAAGTTCGTTAATCCAGCTCTCGCAGCACTCTCACCAATGACAACACTCGCTATATGTGAATAGTAGCCTCTTCGTGGTGCCTTTTCCGTTAATTTACGGAAAGCTTCTTGGATGGTTGGTGCGAATGTTTCATAGTTTTGTGCGCTTGAGCGTCCTGTACCTTCTTCTTGTGACGCAAGTTCACTAGGGTTAATGACTTGAATTGTGAGACGGATGGTTTCATCATCAACAAGATCAATTCCAAGTCCTGTAACGACAGAAAGCTCTCGTAATTCATATTGATCCCAACACCCTGATAAGAGAACAGTAAGAAGGAGTAACAAACTACATAAACTTAGTTTCAAGAAACGCATGATTGATCACTCCTACAGACGTTTTGACGGTTTGGGTGTTTTTTGACGAATCGTTCGATCTTGTGGTATGAACCGTGGACGTGTATTTAATAACCATTTTGGTAAACGAAAGATCGCATCCCCTTGTTCTCGTCGGATAAAAGGCGACATTCCTTCCAAATACGGAACACCATAAGACTTTAAATTGCTCAAATGTAAAAGAAGGATCATGCCAAATAAGAAAATGCCAAACAATCCATAGACAGATGCAAAGAGCAAGACGATAAACCGACAAATTCGAAATGGGACACCAATTGAATAAGTAGGGAAAACAAAGCTTGAAATGGCTGTTAATGCAACGACGATGACGACCGTTGATGAAATAATCCCAGCCTCCACGACTGCTGTACCTATAACAAGTGCTCCTACAATGGCTAGCGCTTGACCGACAGGTAAAGGCATGCGAATACTTGCTTCTCGGATAATCTCAAACAATAACTCCATAATTAGCACTTCAACGACAGTCGGAAACGGTGTGCCTTCGCTTTGGGCGGCAAGACTAACCATTAAATTAAACGGAATTAATTCTTGATGAAATGTTGTGACCGCGACATAAATACTTGGTGTAAACAAGGCAACAAAAATACATGCAAATCGTAACAAGCGAATGAGTGTACCGATATCTGCTCGTTGGGTGTAATCTTCTGCACTATGAATAAATTCAACAAAAGGTGCAGGAACGACGAGCGGAAATGGGGAGCCATCAATTAAGAGTGCAATTTTACCTTCTAATAAATGGGACGTAATCACATCGGGTCGCTCTGATGAATAAATCGTCGGAAAAGGTGTGAAAAATTCATCCTCAATTAATTCCTCTAAATCTCCACTAGATTGAATGGCATCCGTATTGATTCTCTGTAAGCGGGATTCTAGTTCGGTGAGAATGGATGGATTAATGATATCTGAGATATAGGTAACCATCACTTTTGTTTGAGATCGCTCGCCAAATGTCCAGGAATCAAAGCGTAAATGAGGGTCTTTTATGCGGCGACGAACAAGGGACATATTTACATATAAGTTCTCCACAAACGCTTCCTTTGGTCCTCGAATGACGTTTTCTGTTGTTGGGATATCTACTTGTCGTTCTTGTGTGAAGAGCATTTCAACGGCAAGAATGTGTTCATAGTGATCAATGAAAACGAGACTAAGACCATTTAATAACGCTTTGACCGCGTCATCAATCGATGTATGTACGGTTACATCACCTGACTTCTCAAAGAACTTGATGAGTTCTGGCCATGTCCGTTGTTTACCTTCAGGGAAAAGAATCGTTTGAGTTAACAAAGTGTTAATATTTGGGAGGTCTGCCAGTCCATCAAGATAGAGGATTGTGGCGCTACTTTAGGTTCTTTACCTAAGGAAAAGTGACGAATGGTCACATCTTCACTTTGTCCGATGATGGATTGAATTGTGTTTACATTAACGGTCATTGATGGAGATAGAGGATGCTTTTCATTTTCTTTTTTAAAGCGTCTTTTGAGTAGTAGTGACATGAACATCCCTCACAAATTAGAACTATTCGTTAGAGTACCAATATGAGGGAGTTTTATGCAGAGGCTGGATAATGGCAGAGGTAGTACCAAATCAAGAACGAGCGATCGTCATTTGTGACGATCGCTCGTTTATACGTCTATTAATCAGGAACGTCAACGCCTTCTTCCGAATGCGCTAGCCTACTTGAGGCAGCTGCAGCAATGGCACCAACAATATCATCAAGGAAAGTGTGGACTTTGCCATCATGATGATCGTTTAATTTCTCAATGATGCCAGGCTTGATTTTGTCAACGTAACCGAAGTTTGTTAGTCCGATTGAGCCGTAGACATTCACAATTGCAAGAGCGATGATTTCGTCAATGCCATACAATCCTTCATCTGAAGCTACGATATCTTGAAGTGGCTGTCGTAATTTCTTTTCTTCAGCCAATCGATCAAGTTCAATCCCAGTTAGTAGGGCATTTTGGACTTCTCGTTTTGATAACACACGCATCACATTGTGTTTGCATGTAGCTCGCGTTAAGTTGGTGACGTACGGTGCTTGGAGATCAAATACTAATTCTGTAATGTCGTCAACGTTTACACCACGCTCTTCGAGTCGTTCAATAGCAAGTTCAGTTGATAATGCTTTCATGCGGACTCAACCCCTTATCCATCATAATCGTATTCCTATATTCAGTGTGACGCTTGTATGATTATTATGCAAAGAAGAGTCATTGTCAAAACCTTAATATTTTGTCATATACATAAAAGTAGAGATGGAGGTGGCAACGTGTTTGAGAGAAATATCTATGACCAATATGGTTTTCACTGTGATGAACGTTGGCATTTAGGGGCTTATGAAGGGTTTGAATCGGAAGGGCATTCGTACATTGTTACGCCGTATCCACGTAAAGAAGATAGCGTCTTAACCCAGTTTGAATGGGCAAGACAATTAGAGCGAGCAGGCATAATTGATGTGGCAATGCCAGTGCAGACGATGGATGGAAAAGTGATTGCAAAAATTGATGGTGCGCAACAACTCATTTTCCGCTTACCGCAAGACGATCCGAGTCGTAATGAACAACCGCAACAACCTGAAGCTTTTCAACTTGCTCAAATCCATGAAGTGAGTCGAGGGTGGATGCCGAATGTGAAAGACCTAAATTTCCTAGGCAACTGGTTGCACATTTGGGAAACGAGAATGAGTCAACTTGAAAATTGGCATCAACAAGTTGATGCTAGAAGGCAAAAGAATGATTTCGATCGTCAATTTCTTTATACGTTTCCGTATTATTTAGGTCGTGCAGAAACGGCGATGCAATGGCTCGTTGAAGAAGGGCAGGAACATTTACTTCAACCGTATGACGGTTCAATCAATCACACGAGGTTTACACCGACATCGTGGTTTGCAGCAAGCCCAACGACGACACAAGTTAAGCTCCCTTTACAGTTTGTCTATGATCACCCGGCGAGGGATTTAGGAGAGCGGCTTCGCTCGATTTATCGTCAAGGAGATGGTGAGGAGGCGTATCGTTTTATTGAAGACTATTACGGGGCGCAATTTAGAGGAGGGAACAATGTACACTGGCCATTAATCGGCGCGCGGCTTTTGTTACCGTTAAGTTATGTTGAAGTCGTTGAAGATCATTACATGAATGAAGGAACCAATGCTGAGAATCGTTCGCTTGAAGCGGTGAACTTTGAAGAAGAACTAGCGGCTGAAGAGAAGTATTTACGTTTAACATCAGAATGTCTTTTAGAACATTTACCGTCTTCTACGGCAGGTGCCTGGTTTACACGGAGAATTTTTGTGTAAATTGTTCAAACCCCCTTGTTATTTTCACGTATAGGATCTATAATGTCCATATTATGAAGACAATTGTTCGCGCACAGAGAACAATGGATCGAACAGGGGTGGATTCGAATGGATAACAAACACATTGCAATTGGACTGTTAGGATTGGTACGGTAGGTACGGGGATTATGCATATTATAACTGAACACCAACATAAATTGTGCAAAAAAACAGGATTGAATGAAATTTCCGTTAAGAAGGCACTTGTTCGTGATCTAGAAAAGGCGAACGGTCATGGATTTCAATCTGTTGATTATACGACGGATGGCTATGAAGTCGTAACAGATGAAGATATTCACGTAGTTATCGAAGTGATTGGTGGTATTACCCTTGCTAAGGAACTTATTGAAAAAGCGTTAGATCAAGGGAAACATGTCGTGACAGCCAATAAAGATTTAATGGCGTTACACGGTGAGGAGTTGCTTCAACGAGCGAAGCGTAACCAAGTAGAGCTCATGTATGAAGCGAGTGTTGCAGGTGGAATCCCGATTTTACGAGCATTAAACGATGGGTTATCCTCAGATCAAATCACGAAGATCGTTGGCATTGTGAACGGAACGACGAACTACATGTTGACGAAGATGTCTAAAGAAGAATTAAATTATGACGAAGCACTCAAGGAAGCCCAAGAAAAAGGTTTTGCTGAGAGTGATCCAACTTCGGATGTTGGTGGACTTGATGCTGCCCGTAAGATGGTTATCTTAGCGCGTCTTGGCTTTTCTACGTCAGTAGAATTAGATGACGTCTATTTGCGTGGTATGACAGAAGTGACGAGTGACGATATTGATTATGGGAAGAAGCTAGGCTATACGTTGAAGCTCATTGGTCTTGCAAGCAAAGAGGAAAACGGTGTGGAAGTGTCGGTTGAGCCAGTATTTGTGCCAGATGAGCACCCGCTTGCAACGGTTAATGATGAGTTTAATGCCGTCTATGTATACGGTGATGCTGTCGGTGAGACGATGTTCTACGGACCTGGAGCAGGCTCTCTTCCAACCGCAACAGCCGTCGTTTCAGATGTAGTTAGCGTCATTCGTCACCTACGTCTTGGCGTTTCTGCGAATGCACTTGAAGATACAAGTACGACTTCACTTGAAATCAGTGATGTGCGTGATGTTTCTGCTAAGTTCTTCGTTCGATTGCATGCCAAAGATGTTGCAGGGGCATTTGAATCGATAACTGCGGTGTTTTCTAAGAACAACGTGAGTTTTGAGAAGTTAATTCAATCGCCATTTGAGCAAGGAGCGTTAGCGGAAGTTGTGATCGTTACGCACGAAACGACCCGTGGTGATTTTGATCAGACACTTGAAGACTTGAAGTTGTTAGATGTCGTGACGTCAATTAAGAGCCGATATCGTGTAGAAGGAGGGACAGCAGATGTCTTGGAAGAACAGAACCTTGCCCTCGTCTAATGAAGCGACGATGACGATCCGTGTTCCAGCAAGCTCTGCGAATTTAGGTCCTGGGTTTGATTCAATTGGTCTCGCGGTAAATCGGTACTTGCATTTAGATGTTTGGCCGAGTGAAGAGTGGTTGTTCACGTCATCGTCCCCCCATTTGGAGGGCATACCTTCAGGGAAGACGAACATGGTTTATAACGTGGCGCGAGCATTCGCTGCAACAAAAGAATTGGCTTTACCACCTTGTCACGTTGACATGCGATCGGATATCCCTTTAGCGAGAGGGCTTGGTAGTTCAGCAGCAGCGATTATTGCAGCCATTGAGCTAGCTGATCAATTAGTGCACATGAATGCAACGAGAGAAGAGAAATTACGATTTGCGAGCATACTAGAAGGGCATCCTGATAATGTTGGGGCATGCTTATACGGTGGACTTACAATCGGAATGCATACGGAGAAATCGACGAAGATGGTGACTCAGCCTTCACCTAATGTTGATCTTGTTTTAATGGTTCCAAGTGTTGAGCTGTTAACGAAAGAAGCGCGAGAAGTACTCCCTGAAACGTTACCATACCGACAATCAATTGAAGGAAGTGCGTGTGGGAATGTTCTCGTCGCGGCGCTTTTAACAGGTGACTTTGCACTTGCAGGTGAGCTCATGAACCGGGATCGATTCCATCAGCCGTACCGCACAGGAGTAGTGCCTGGGTTAACAGAGGCATTAGATGATGTGTTAAATTACGGAGTATATGGAGCGGCACTTAGTGGCGCTGGCCCGACAATCTTATGTTTAGCACCAAGCGGTGAAGGAGAAGCAATAGCGAAGCGTATTCAAGAAGATTATCCTGATTATGAGGTCAGTGCAGCTAAGCCTTGTGATCACGGTTCTTTCGTTTCGATCTCTCCCACAGTAGCCTTAACATCATAATAAGAGACGGTTTCAATGTGGTTAATGCATTGGAGCCGTTTTTTATGGAGATGGATGCAGTAAAGCTATATCCTAGCTGTTCACCTTTTTGAAATAAGACACATACGATAAGAAAGCACAGTTACAGGGGGTAGTTTATGTATCGGTGGTACTCACCTTATCATTATTATCAACACCATCCTGCATACCGAAACTTTCCAGCAGTAGATACGACCATTTTAGAAGGGTCTGTGAGTGGTTTTCAAATTTTGTTGCAGCAAAGCCAAGTGTTATTAAGGTCGTTAGAAAACCGGGAGTTTGCGAAACAACTCATTGAAACAGCTCAGAAAGGGCATCAGCAACAAGTTGATCAAATGATCCAGAATATTCCTGGATTCACATCAAGGGCGAACATTCAGTACACACCAACTGGTATACGGTTTCTTTTATTACTTCCAACAACGACTGAAACCATTGAAAACCCAGACTGTTGTTCGATGTCGTTAGAATTAAAGTGGGGAACATAAAAAAAACCGCGCACAATGTGCGCGATTTCTTAAATAGAAAACCCATTTGAATAGGTCTTAAAATACTTGTTCAATCTCCACAACGCCTGGAACTTCTTCCACTAACGCGCGCTCAATACCTGCCTTTAACGTAATGGTTGATGAAGGGCAAGTTCCGCAAGCACCCATTAGACGTACTTTAACAATCCCGTCTTCAATATCAACCAATTCAACGTCGCCGCCGTCGCGGAGTAGGAATGGGCGGAGTTTTTCAAGTACTTCTTGTACTTGGCCAGTGATGTCTACAGTTTCTGTCATCATAAACACTCCTTTCTTTATCCTCTATTATAATACCCATCTTCATAAAAATCCATGTTTAGGGTTATTTTTTTATGAATACGATGTATGATGGAAGAAGAAATCGTCAATGTTTGGGAGGGAACGCTATGTCTATTGAAGTTGTCGTGTATGGTGCAGAGCGTAAGTGTGCCAGTTGTGTTAATTTACCTTCTTCGAAAGAAACGATGGAATGGTTAGAAGCATTGTTAAATCGGAAGTATCCAGAGCAAACATTATCGTTTGAATACATTGATATTGAAGCACCAAAGTCAGGTTACGAACAGCTGGCACATGAAATTATAGAAGAAGATCGTTTTTATCCATTTATTACGATCAATGAGCAAGTAGTCGCTGAAGGAGACCCAAAAGTTAAGACGATTTACAAGACAATGGATGAAATTATTCATAATCAAAAAATCAGCTGAGAGGAATACTCCCTAGCTGATTTTTTATACACCACTGTGATATTTGTACATCCATAGCACGCCGCTTTTAAGGATCCTCGCTACACGTCCTTTGACGGAAGCTTTGTCTCCCATAACTCCGAACCCTTGTTTCTTTCCTAAAGAGCCAAGCGTCCCTTTTAATTTCATTTCAGGCATTGTGTCAGGAAGTTCTTCTCCTGCCCATTGTTTCTTTAAGATCATCACAATTTGTTCACCTTGCTTTTCCGCAAGTTGCCCACTTGGCGCATACGGTAAGCTCGCGCAGTCTCCAACAACAAACGTATCCGGATGATCTGGAATGTGATGGTGTTTCGTAAGGATAATATGACCTTTGCGGTCTTTTTCAATGTTCTCAATGTCACGAACGACTTTTACAGGTTGCACACCAGCAGTCCAGATCACTGCATCTGAAGCAATTCGTTCTTCGTGATTGAACAGTGCACCTTCTGCCACTCGTGTAATGTTTGAATTGCTAATAATATCCACTTCATGCTTTTCAAACCATGAGCTTACATACGTGCTAAGACGAAGTGGAAACATCGGTAAGATCGTTTCGCCACGGTCAAACAAATGAATCGTTAAGTCTTGGCGACTTTCACGTAGTTCTGCCGCAAGTTCCACACCAGAAAGACCAGCACCAACGACAGAAACCGTTGCACGTGGAGGCAAATTACTAATGGCTTCATACGTCTTTCTTGTACTTTCCATGCTTTGAATACTATGCGTATGTTCTTTGGCGCCTGGAACCCCGTGATACTTATCTTCAGCGCCTAAGCCAATGACCATTTTGTCGTATTGAAGCGTTTCGACTTCACCGCGATCGCCTACAAGGGTAATTTCTTTGTTATGAACATCAATGTTATCGACATTGCCAAAGACCCGACGAACGTGTTTCGGAAAAGGAACACGAATGTCATGATCTGATTCCGTACCGGCTGCCAGTGCGTAGTATTCCGTTTTAATACAATGATAAGGAAGTTTATCAACGAGTATCATTTCATAATCTTCGGGGAGATCTTTTGCGCTCAATTGCTGCATGATTTTCATGCCGCCATATCCGCCGCCCAATATAACGAGTTTTTCATGTTACAGGACTCCTTTGGTAGAAAAATAGCACGTGATGATGGGCGACCAACGCGTTTGCTTACTCGCCCAAATTGTCATTTATGTACAGAAAATATCATTAGATTGTCACACCTCTTAAATTATAACGATTCTATCTGTATATGACAACAACTGTAGTAATGACAATAAAAGATTGATTATTTAGAGAAGTTTTATGGAACTTCTATCACACGCTGTGCAATGGAATCCTCATTCATGAATTTTTACGTACAAAACTTAGAATGAATTGACGATCTTCTGCGTCCGAGATACGATAGCGGTAGGTAGGTGAGGACGAATGTATCCTCTTGTAGAATTTTGCATGTCGAATGTCGCAGAAGGCACCCATTCAGTTATGGAAGAGTTGTCGCGTGATCCGAACATTGATGTTGTAGAACGTGGTTGTCTCGGGCAATGTACAATGTGTAGAGACCATCGATATGCTAGAGTAGAGGGCAAGATTATTAAAAGCCAACAAACCGATGAGTTAATAGATGATATTTATCAGTATCTTGAAGAAGAAGATTGGCTGTAATGAATGTGTAAAGTCCGGAGTCTAAACGAGGCGACCGGACTTTCTTTAAGGTCAGGGGGGAGAAAGATGAGTAAAAAAGACAAAATCGTTCAAGCAGCGATTGAAGTGTTTAAAGAAAAAGGAATAGAACGAACGAAAGTTTCTGATATTGTGAAGGCGGCTGGCATTGCACAAGGAACGTATTACTTGTATTTTCCATCGAAGCTGGCGATAATGCCTGCAATTGCGGATGTTCTCATTGAAATACTCGTCGCAGATATTCGTAAACAAATTAACACAGAGGACCCTTTTAAGACACAACTGGACGACTTAGTTGAAGTGATGTATCAACATACGAAAGAATATCGAGATGTTCATTCATTAGTCTATGCAGGTCTTTCTTCGACAGAATATCTGCAACAATGGGAAGAAATTTACGAACCATTTTACGAATGGCTTGGCGATGTGCTAGAGAATGCAATTAGGCGGGAAGAAGTACGACAAGAAATGAATGCCAAGCGTACAGCGAAGCTTTTAATCGGCACCATTGAGACAAGCGCAGAGCAGGCGTATTTATACGATCAAACCGACGAAAAAGAAATCGATGAACAGAAAAAAGAACTTCGAACGTTTATCAACCAAGCTCTTGG
Source organism: Geomicrobium sp. JCM 19038 (assembly GCF_000698125.1). Lineage (GTDB taxonomy): Bacteria > Bacillota > Bacilli > Bacillales > Marinococcaceae > Geomicrobium_A. The sequence continues at coordinate 178,603 of NZ_BAXA01000007.1, forward strand.
AACGAAGAACGACTGATGATTCTAAAGGAGAGAGTTTACGATGAAGCTACTGCCTTTTGAAAATACGTGGCCGTATGAAAAAGTAGGTGAAGACGTTTACCTACATGAATGTCCTGATTGTGGAGACAGTAATGTGCTAACGTTTTTAAAGACTGAACAATTACAAGATGCTTTTGATAATGTAAAAACACAATTAATCATGCCGTGTTGCAATTACCGCATTACGATTTTGCAAGCGGATGAGGATTATTTTTGGACATCAGAACGACAAAGAAAATGAGGGTTTGCACATGAAGTTTACGAAGTTACATGGACTTGGTAATAGCTACATTTACCTCGACGGATTTAACGATGCAATTCCGAGTGAACAAGATTTACAAAAAACAGCGATCGCTGTTTCGAATCCATATACAGGAATTGGCTCTGACGGTTTAATTTTAATTTTGCCATCTGAAGGTTCTGATGTGAAAATGCGTGTCTTTAACAACGACGGTTCAGAAGCGAAGAATTGTGGAAACGGTTTGCGTTGTGTTTCCAAATACGTCTACGATCGTGGTATTGTCACCTCGACAACGTTTACCATTGAAACGCTCGGTGGTGAAGTGGAAGCAGAAGTTCACCCAGACCACGCGAATCAAGTGAAGATGGTTACGGTAGATATGGGAGTACCTAGATTGAAGAAATCAGACTTGCCGATGACGGGGATGGTGCTAAGCAGACAATTAACGAATCAATTGCAATAGCAGATCACCAATTCTCAATGACAGGTGTCTCGATGGGTAATCCTCATATTATTATGTTTACCGATGACATTTCAAAAGCACCAGTAGCAACACTTGGACCGATTATTGAGAAATCTTCAGTATTTCCTGAAGGTGTCAATGTAGAATGGGTTCAAATGGTGAGTGAACGTGAGATGCACTTTAAAGTATGGGAACGGGGAAGTGGCATCACACAAGCATGTGGAACCGGAGCATGTGCTGCGGTTGTTGCAGCCGTCTTAAATGGCCAAAGCAAAAAAGACGATGAAGTTACCGTCCACTTACCAGGTGGAGACCTTTACATCACATGGTCATCAAAAGACGACCACGTCTGGATGCGTGGCGAAGCCGTAACCGTCTGTCACGGAGAATATTTAGTGTAAAGCCAAGAAGGGGCCGCCTTTCTTGGTTTTTTTATGTGGCTTGTGGGCTAGATGTGAGGGCGCGGATCAAGAGTGTAGGAGCGTGGATCAAGCCCGAGCGTACGCGTAGTTAGACAGAAGGAACCCGGACCAAGCCTGATGAAAGCATGGGAAGAGCGACCCAGCTAAACGTGCTTTATCAGCAAAACAAGCGTCACCCTTTCACCAACACGTAAGTCATATGCTGAACTTTGATTCGATGTATCGAAACGTCGTCACTCATGGTTCTAAATTGCATAATTTAGGAGTAGTGTATGCAATTTGAGGTGAGGGGCTAAGCGGTGTGAGTGAGGAGAATAACTATTTATCGTCGATTGTTCATTTCTTTAGTGAATTTCCAGAAGAGCCCCGCGTCTATTCCTTTTTTTTAGATGGGGTTTTTCATTGGATGGAAAGCGACTATATTATCGGTGAGATTCTAATTTCTTCTGAAGAAGACTTAAAAGAAGTTCATCAAATCTTGATGAGTATGACGCATACCGAAGAGAGTATTCATCGTTTTTTGGAATTGATGGCGAAAGCGTACGTGATGGCAAGATAATTCTGATAAAATTGACAATAAGCGCTTTCAAAGGTATGATGAATTCAAATGATGAACTGTTCAAGTCTTATGTTGCCTAGCCACGGTAATTCTCTGAGACTGACAGCCAGTTTACTTTTCAGGGGAGTAGACTGGCTTTTTGCTGTCCTCCTTTCAAAACTATTCATAATATTAGGAGCTGAGTCGTATGGATTTTCATTTAAGTGAAGAGCAACAAATGGTTCAAAAGACAGTGCGGAACTTTGTAGATAAAGAAATTATGCCGAACATCGCTGAGTGGGATGCGAACATGCACTTCGAGCGCAGTGTTGTAGATAAAATGTCTGAGCTTGGCTTTATGGGTATTTGTATTCCAGAACAATACGGTGGAAGTGGCATGGATTATAACACGCTTGCGATTGTCTGTGAGGAGCTTGAGCGTGGCGACACAGCGTTTCGTACAGCAGCGTCTGTTCATATCGGTTTGAACAGCATGACGATCCTCCAATGGGGTACAGAAGAGCAAAAGCAAAAATACTTAACACCACTTGCCAAAGGTGAAAAAATCGGTGCCTTCGGTTTAACGGAGCCAAATGCAGGGTCTGATGTAAAGGCGATGAACACGACTGCTAAGAAAAACGGCGATCACTACGTGTTGAACGGATCAAAAACGTGGATTTCACTTTGTGATGTTGCGGACACATTCCTCGTGTTTGCGTACACAGGTGACAAAAATGAAAACCATAGTGGGATTTCTGCATTCATCGTAGAGCGTGAGTGGGAAGGTTTTAGCTCAAAAGCGATCAAAGGAAAACTCGGTATTCGTGCCGGTAACACGGGTGAGATTTTCTTCGATAATGTGAAGATTCCTGCGGAGAACCTTCTAGGAGAAGAAGGTGAAGGATTCAAAATTGCGATGTCTGCACTCGACAATGGTCGTTTTACCGTTGCAGCGGGAGCGTGCGGTCTAATCATGGCGAGTCTTGAGGCTTCTGTCGCTTATTGCCACGAGCGTAAAACGTTCGGTGTAGAAATTGGGCAACATCAACTCGTTCAACAAATGATTGCAAAAATGGAAGCTGGTCTTCAAATGAGTCGCCTGCTCGTGTTTAAAGCTGGTGAACTGAAAAATGCAGGCGTAAGAAATACGAGAGAAACGTCTCTTGCGAAGTGGCAATCGTGTAACTTTGCAAACGAAGCTGCAAACGATGCCGTGCAAGTCCACGGTGCGTATGGCTATTCAAACGAGTATCCAGCAGAACGTCTGCTTAGAAACTCAAAAGCACCTGTTATTTATGAAGGAACGAGAGAGATTCATACTGTGATGCAAGCGAAATATGCACTTGGCTACACAGAAGACAAACCTCTTCGCAAAATGCTGCCTGCGTGGCCGTTCGAAAAATCTACTGTACACCAAGACTAACGAACGGGAGGGAGAACGATGCACGACGCACTTAACGGGATCAAAATTTTAGACCTTTCGCGTGTTCTCGCTGGACCACTTGGAACGATGCTTCTTGCTGACTTTGGTGCTGACGTTTTAAAGATCGAACAGCCTGGTGGCAGTGATGATATTAGGCATTGGTGGCCGTTTACGAACAGTGAAAGCACGTATTATTTATCAGCAAATCGTAATAAGCGTTCCATGACGTTAAATTTAAAGCATGATCGTGGACGTGAACTGTTTTTACAACTCGTACAAGACGCTGACGTTGTTGTTGAGAATTTCAAAGCAGGGACGATGTCACGACTTGGGCTTAGTTATGATCGCCTTAAAGAAGTAAATGAAGACATTATTCTCTGCTCGATCACAGGGTATGGTCAAGACGGGCCGTATCATACACATCCTGGTTATGACCCGGTCATACAGGCGATTGGCGGGTTAATGGACGTAACCGGTGAAACCGACGGTGAAGCTACACGTGTAGGTACACCGGTTGTGGACATTATGACGAGTCATTATGTTTGTATGAGTGTTCTCGGTGCCTTAAGAAAACGAGATCAGTCTGGGAGCGGGGCACACATTGATCTTTCGTTGTTAGATGTTCAAGTGAGCTCTTTAGCCAACATTTCAAGTAGCTACTTGAATGAAGGGCACGTATCAAAGAGAGCCGGCAATGCTCACGGAAACATTACTCCGTATGAGACGTTTCCTTGTGCTGACAAACCATTGATGGTCGCAGCGGGTAATGATCGGATGTATCGAGCGCTTACTGAAGTGCTTGGTCGTCCAGAATTAGCGGACGACGACCGCTTTCTAACTAATGGTGATCGTGTTCAACATCGAAGCGAACTTCGAGAGGTTTTAGTTGGGGAGTTTAAGCAAAAAGATGCGGATCAATGGGCAGAGTTACTTGCTGAGAAGAAAGTTCCTTGTGGACCGGTGAATAGTATCGAGCAAGTATTTGAACATGAACAAGTGGTACATCGAAATATGAAAATTAGTGCGCCACATCCAACGGTAGAAACGTATCATGGAGTTCGTAATCCAATTTTAGCGGATGGGCAAGTGTTGCCAGTTCGCTATGCTCCTCCATTATTAGGCGAGCAGACGTCAGACATTTTGGCTGAAACTTTTGATTTTGATCAAGAAACGGTTGATGAACTCAAAAAAGAGGGTATCATATAGGAAAGAGCGTTGGTTGACAACGAGCTGAAGGCTTGCTGCTACTTGGCAGGAAGTCTTCCTATATTTTTACGCTCATTTAGCACAAAATGACCAATGGAGGATATCACAATCATGTTTAATTTTGCTAGCAATTGGGACGAGACTTCTAAGGGAAGTGTCATTATTATTGGCGTAGGAGAAGGTGAACAAAGGTTACCTGATCAAGTACTTAACGCAAGTGGTGACTGGATCAAGCCGATTCAGAACAAGCACGAATCTGGGGGCATCCGTAGTAAATCTGGCGAAGTGACTTCATTTACGATCCCGTTTAATGAAGAGTTTAAAACGTTAATTTTCGTTGGAAAAGGTTCGTCAAAAGATCAAGACATCATCTCAACGAAAGAAGCACTTGGTAGTGGATTTCAAGCGGCTCATAAATTGAAAGAAACCAACATCGATGTGCTTTTGGATACGTTTATTGACCATACATCAGATACGGAAACGGTCATCTCTGCGGCTGCTGAAATGGCTCAAACCGCGACGTATACGTTTGAAGCATACAAAACGAATGAGCATGACACGCTTACTAGAACGTACACATTTTATTGTGAGGAACAAAATGACGAGGCAATCAACGTCGGGACAGCGATCGCTAAAGGTGTGAACTTTGCAAGAACACTCGTAAACATCCCCGCAAATGATTTAACGCCTGTTGCATTAGCAGGAGAAGCACGTGCGCTTTCTAGTCGTCACGATAATCTTTCATTTGAAGTGCTTGGCAACGAAGAACTTGAAGAAATGGGCATGCATGCATTGCTTGCTGTTAACCAAGGAAGCGATCAGCCTGCACAAATGATCGTATTACGTTATCAAGGTCTAGAAAATTGGGACGAGCCATTGACGTTTGTCGGTAAAGGATTAACGTATGATACCGGTGGGTATTCAATGAAGCCACCTGAAGGTATGAAAACGATGAAGTCAGATATGGGTGGTGCTGCAGCTGTTCTCGGTGCCATGGAGATTATTGCTGAGACGAAACCTGCGATTAATGTCATGGCAATCATCCCGTCTACAGAGAACATGGTAAACGGGAAAGCAATGAGACCTGGAGATGTGCTTGGAAGCTTTGATGGACAGACAATCGAAGTAACGAACACTGATGCAGAAGGCCGCCTCGTGCTTGCAGACGGTGTGTCGTATGCAAAACATCTTGGCGCTAAGAAGATTGTTGATGTAGCAACACTTACGGGTGCTTGTGTTGTCGCGCTTGGTGATGTGATCACAGGTGCAGTATCGAATGACGATGATTTTTATAACCGTACTGCGACAGCTGCAATTGAGTCAGGAGAAGGCATTTGGCGTTTTCCGACCCATCCACATTACTACAAGATGCTACGTCAAAGCGATGTCGCTGACTTGAATAACGCTCCAGGGCGACTTGCAGGTAGTATTACTGCCGGATTGTTTATCGAATCCTTCGTAAAAGACACGCCTTGGGTACACCTTGATATTGCTGGCACGTCATTCCTTGACCGTGTAACTCCGATGGGACCGAAAGGTGGAACCGGGGTAATGGCACGTACGCTTGCAACGCTTGCGAATCATGAAAGCCGTTCATAGGCAAAGGAGGACATTGCGTAATGGCTTTACAACATACTCGTTTTATCGCAGGTCACTCTAAATTGCCTCAAGGCATGGCTGCAAAAAGTGTCTTTGATACGTTAACGATTACAGCTGAAATTGATTGTAAGCACGGTGTGATTCTTGAAGCTTCATGTACACTCGCAACCGATCACGGTCGTCAATACATCCATGATTTATTGCGTGGAATCAGCCTTTCAGACGGTCCTGATGAAGCAGAACAATTAATTGAAAAGCATTACCACGGAAAAGCTGCAAATGCCTTAGTAGCAGCGGTGAGAGATTTGCACCGCCAATTTGAAACGTTATGATGAACCGACGGAGCAACTGTTGTTGCTCCGATTAATTTTAGGTAAGAGGTGATCACTGTGCGTTACAAAAAAACGATGACTGCTGGAGAAGCGGTATTTGAAGTGTTAAAAGTTGAACAAGTGAGCCGTGTGTTTACAGTGCAGGTGAAAGTTTTCTCGCCGTCTTAGATGCACTTGAAGGTCAAGATGAGATCGAAGTGATCGTGAATCGCCATGAAGGCGGCGCGGGCTTTATGGCAGAAGGCTATGCAAGTTTGACTGGTCAAGTTGGTGTTGCTATGGCAACGAGAGGTGTTGGTGCTGCGAACATTTCAATTGCAGTACATACTGCGTTTCAAGACTCTACGCCGATGGTTGTGTTCCTCGGTCAAGTGAATCGTTCGTTTAAAGGCCGTGAAGGGTTCCAAGAAGTTGATTTTGGTAAGAACTTTAATGAAATTGCCAAGTGGACGACGGAGATTGATGAAGCAAGTCGTGTTCCTGAGCTCGTTCAAAAAGCATTCCGTGTGGCTCAAACAGGACGCCCTGGTCCTGTTATTGTATCGCTTCCAGAAGATATGCTGTTTGATGAATCCGAAATGGTATTCGGTCCACCAACGATGATCGCAGCCCCTGCTCCAGCAACGATTGAGGTCGAGGATTTTGCCCGTCGCTTTGCAAAGGCAGAACGCCCGATTGTTATTGCTGGTGGTGGAATCCATTCCGATGAAGCCCAAATTGCTCTTCGAGGATTTGTCGAAAAATTCAAGCTCCCGCTCGTTGCTGGGTTCAGACGGCAAGGCATTATTGATAATGAACACGAAGCATACATCGGACATATGGGGCTTGCAGCAGCACCTAAGTTAGTTGAACATTTCAAAGAATCGGATTTAGTGATTGCGATCGGAACTAGGTTGTCTGAAGCAACGTCGCAAGACTATACATTAATCGGTTGGGATCAACAACTTGTCCATATTGATATTGATGCGGATACGCTCGGTAAAGTGTACCCACCTGATCTTGGAATTGTCGCTGATCCGTAAACGCTCTTAAAGCCTTTACAGAGCTTGACATTGATCGTGATTGGTCGAGTTGGCAACACGCTTGCCGTGAATCACATCGTAAACTCATGGCAAAAGAGAAAGATCCGAGCATTTATAGCCACGTCATGCAAACGTTAAATGAAGTATTACCAGAAGACACCATTGTGACGTGTGATGCAGGGAACTTTGCGACTTGGATGCACAATCAATTAGTCATTCGGGATCGTTTCTCATTCGTCGGACCGACAAATGGAGCGATGGGGTACGGCATTCCAGCTGCTGTTGGTTCTAAAATCGCTTCTCCTCATCGACCAGTCGTTGCGTTTTGTGGCGATGGTGGGGCGATGATGACGATTCAAGAGATTGAAACGGCAGTTAGACATCAATATCCAATCATCGTGCTATTGTTCAATAACCAAAGTTACGGTACCATCCGTATGCATCAAGAGATGCATTACCCAGATAAAGTCGTCGCAACGAAACTTGGTGTGGTTGATTTTGCGAAGATGGCTGAGTCAATGGGAGCGCTAGGTATGACGGTTACTAACAAAGAAGAGTTCCAATCAACGTTTGAAAAAGCGATTCATGCAAATCAAACAGTACTGTTAGACATTCAATGTAGCGAAGAACCTTACGTTTCTAACGGTAAGACGTATGAAGATGTTAAAGGTATAAAAGCGTAAAGAAAAGGCCGCAAGCATTGCTTGCAGGCCTTTTTATATAGTTAAAACGTCTGTTCAATGTTGATGTCGGAAATTACATAGTGTTCGAGTTCCTCATCAAATGTAAAGACATATTCTTCGATAAATTGTGCTCGGTTGCCAGCGCATCTTCAATGGACGACGTATGAACAGTGACGATACGCTCATGATCTTCAGGTACTGAGATATGAATGTCTTCTAAATCATTGTGTAGGAGTTGATCGACAATGGTGTAGTGATCCCAATTAAAGTCTTGAATGTAAGCATCTTGGTTATATTGATGATGAATCGTTTCAGCTAAAGATTCGTCATACATCATTTTCAATTCATCTAATGGTCTTGCATAATTCGTCGTCATGACAACGTCCATCGTCTTATCTTGAACGTCAATGAGCTGTTCATAAATGAGGCTCTCGTCCATTTCAAACGTATCATGTGTAAATGTAAGTTCTTCTTCTGGTGCAATTCCTAATCCTGAGGTTAATGCAGTCGAACCGATTAGTGCTGTCATCACCATTTTCATGATGATCGCTCCCTTCGTATTCCCAATTTTGGGTTACTTATCTATACCCTTCACATGCAATCAATAAACAATAATTATTATAATTTTTAATTTGATTGTAATAATTGACTTGTTTTTGCAATGGAGTACATTCTTCATTAGTACATGTTATTTGTTAAGAAAATAGACCAAGAAATTAACAGGAACAATTAGAAGAAAGTTAGAGTATGGCGTGCATACAAAAAAAGAGACAATCTTAAAGATTGTCTCTCTCGTACATTCATTTATACTTGCCCGATCAATTTCATTTCAGCAAGGTATTCGTCGTAAGACATCTTCTTATCAATCATACCTTCAGATGAGAATTCGATAATTCGATCCGCAACGGTTTGAATGAATTGATGGTCATGTGATGAAAAGAGTACAGAACCTTTGAAGTCTGTGAGCGCGTGGTTCACGGCTTGAATGGCTTCAAGGTCCAAGTGGTTTGTTGGCTCATCAAGGATGAGTACGTTTGAACCACTAAGCATTAATTTGGAGAGCATACAACGAACTTTCTCGCCCCCAGATAGTACTTTTGCTTTCTTCAGTGCTTCTTCACCACTGAAAAGCATACGACCGAGGAAGCTTCGAATAAAGCTTTCTGTTTGGTCTTCTGGTGAGTATTGACGTAACCAGTCTACAAGGGTAAGATCAACGCCTTCAAAGAACTCGGTGTTGTCTTTAGGGAAGTACGATTGGCTCGTTGTAACGCCCCATTTGTACGTTCCTTCATCGGGTTCCATTTCACCTGCAAGAATTTGGAACAGTGTCGTTTTTGCCGTTTCGTGACTTCCGACAAACGCGACTTTCTCGTTTGGTGACAGTGTAAAGCTAATGTTATCAAGTACTTTTTTGCCATCGATCGTCTTCGATAAGTTCTCAACTGTGAGTAGGTCATTTCCAATATCACGGTCTGGTTTGAATGCAACGTATGGTGTTTTACGTGATGACGGTTTAATGTCATTCAGTTCAATTTTATCGAGTGTTTTCTTACGGGACGTTGCTTGTTTGGACTTCGATGCGTTGGCGCTAAAGCGTGCAATAAAGTCTTGTAGTTCCTTGATTTGTTCTTCTTTTTTACGGTTTTGGTCTTTAGCCATACGACGTGCAAGTTGGCTTGACTCGTACCAGAAATCATAATTTCCAACGAATAGTTCAATCTTACCGTAATCAATGTCTGCAATGTGTGTACACACTTTGTTAAGGAAGTGACGGTCGTGAGAAACAACGATGACTGTATTCTCAAAGTTCATTAGGAATTCTTCTAACCAGTGGATGGCTTTAATGTCCAAGTGGTTTGTCGGCTCATCGAGTAAAAGAATGTCAGGGCTACCAAATAGTGCTTGGGCGAGAAGGACTTTTACTTTTTCTCCACCTTCAAGCTCAGACATCTTCATATAATGATACTCAGCACCGATTCCAAGACCGTTGAGCATTTGAGCTGCTTCGTTGTCAGCGTCATAGCCGTTCATCTCAGCAAATTCGCCTTCAAGTTCAGCAGCGCGCATCCCATCTTCGTCATTGAAGTCAGGCTTCATGTAGATGGCGTCTTTTTCTTTCATAATGTCATAGAGCCTTTTATGCCCCATGATGACGGTTTCGAGTACTTCATACTCTTCATAAGCAAAGTGATCTTGCTTTAGTACAGCCATACGAGAACCTTTAGCCATGCTCACATGACCATCTTGAGATTCGATCTCTCCAGAAAGAATCTTTAAAAACGTTGATTTACCGGCACCGTTTGCGCCGATTAATCCGTAACAATTGCCTGGGTTAAATTGAATATTTACTTCTTGAAATAACTTCTTATCTCCGTAACGGAGACCTACATTTTGACATGAAATCAAGTGTCATCTTCCTTTCTTTACGTTAAACTCTCTATTTTCAATGGAGCAATAATCTCCATAAACACGCTACCCATTATCATACCATGATCTGCAGTTGCAATCAAAAGCACGGTCAGGAAACCTGACCGTGCACTCTTGAATTTAGTACGTTTTAATCACGTTGTAGAACGTGTCTCGTTCGACTGGTACTTTATTTGCACCTTTGATCATATGAATGAGTTCTTTTCTCGTAATTCCTTGAGACGTTAACGCCCCTACAGAATGAGAGATTCGCTCTTCAATGAGTGTACCGTGGATATCGCTTGATCAAATGTTAGTGCCATTTGGGTTAATTGAGGTCCGATATTAATCCAATACGCTTTAATATGATCGAAGTTATCAAGCATAAGTCGAGAAATTGCAATTGTACGCATATCATCAAATGCCGATGTTCGTCTTGTAAGTCCAGCATTTAACTTACGTGGTTGCATGGCAAGCGGAATAAATACCATATAGCCGTTCGTTTTGTCTTGCAATTGACGAAGGCGATCCATGTGAATTAAACGTTCTTCATACGTATCAATAGAACCGTAAAGCATCGTAGCATGTGTCTTTAAACCGAGACCGTGTGCAATTTCATGTGCTTCTAACCATTCATCCGTCGAAGCTTTTTCAGGACTCATCTTCGCACGGTAACGTTCTGTGAGAATCTCTGCCCCACCACCCGGAAGGGTGTCAAGTCCAGCTTTGATTAGCTCTTGAAGAACTTCTTTCATTGAAAGACCAGCAATACGTGCGAAGAATTCAATCTCAGCACCAGTATATGCTTTAACCGTTACATCTGGGTAATGTTTCTTTAAGGTGCGAACCGTATCTAAATAATAATCGAACGGAACTTCATTATTATGACCACCTACGATGTGGAATTCTTTAATGTTATCGTTCCAGCGATCACTTACATATTTCAGTAATTCATCGGAATCCATCGTGTAGGCGCCTTCTTCACCGGGCTTACGTTTGAAGCCACAGAATGAACAGCTCGCTTCACATACGTTCGTTGGATTAATGTACATGTTCTCAATAAAGTAGACATTATCGCCGTTTTTCTTTTCATTTACTTCATTAGCTAGTTGAGCAACCGAAAGTAGATCGGGAGTATCGTAAAGTATAAGACCATCTTCAATTGTCAATCGTTCACCGTTTCTGACTTTTTCACTAATGGCTGCAAGTTTAGAATCTTGTAGTAACGTAGCCATCGTTATCCTCCTTTAAAACGGGTCTCCGTTGTAAAATATAGTATAATGCATTTTGAACATAAGTAATGGGAATGTTTCTCTTCACCTATTATACGCTTTCCCTATCCTATTGGGAAGGGAAGATGATGGAACACCTCTATAAGCGGACGAACACTTGAAAGTCAATAGAGTTTTAAGATTTTTTTTGCTTGGTCATCCAGTTTCTAGTAGAATAACAGTAGATTTACTAAAGAGAGATGAATGCTCGCCATGAGCAAGAAAGGAGATCAACATGGAACAGGATCAACAGGAAATCGTTGAGCAACTGGAACAGTTACGCTCGAAAATGATTGAAATGGCAAAACAGCATGGCATGGATCATCCTCTTGTATTGAAATATAGCCAAGAGATCGACCTTATGCATACAGAACTGTTAAAAGCATCTCATCAGGAGCTTACTGTTGTCTCGACATATTAAGCCCGTTGAATAAAACCAATCCTCCATGCGATTCTCTGAACTTGCGATTCGTGACATACCATATTACAATAACGACAATGTAATCTTTTCGATTTACCCGAAAGGAGGAAGAGGTCATGATTACAATTACAGAAACTGCGGCAGCGCGAATTACTGCAATGAAGGAAGAAGAAGGCAATTCTTCATTGAAATTACGAGTAGGTGTCAAAGGCGGAGGATGTAGTGGATTGTCATATGGACTTGGCTTTGATGCCAATAAGGCAGAAGACGATACACTCTTTGAGGTGTCTGGCATTGATGTGCTCGTTGATTCGGAAAGTAAGCCGATCGTTCATGGGCTCGTGATCGATTATAAAGAGAACATGATGGGCGGTGGCTTCACGATTGAGAATCCTAATGCCATTGCCAATTGTGGATGTGGCGCCTCATTTAGAACTGCACAAAATGAGGGAACACCAGAAAATTGCTAAACATCAAATGGAAGCGAATCGCTTCCATTTTTTTGTACAAAAAAGCCTGGAATTCCCAGGCTTTTTCCTTTAAAACATATGTGAACTGTGTCCAGGCTGAAGTCTTGCTTTTGGATCGATGTAAGCTTTTGCGTTACTTACAGCAGTTGGCGCTTCCCCAAAACCAGAAGCAATTAACTTAACTTTTCCTTCATAAGAAGTAATGTCACCTGCAGCATAAATACCAGGAATGTTTGTTTCCATTCTTGAGTTAACGAGAATGCTGTTTTTAGTAATTTCTAGTCCCCAGTTTTTAATCGGTCCAAGAGAAGATACAAAACCGTAGTTGACGATCACGTCGTCTACATCGATGATTTGTTCTTGCTCGCCTTTAACTTCTTGCAACACGACTTGTTCGATGCGACGTCCGTCACCGCGAAGCTCTTTAATGTCATATGGTGTGTGTAAGGTTACATCAGACTTGTGTAGCTCGTTGACGCTATGTTCATGCGCACGGAACTTGTCGCGACGATGAGTCAATGTCACGTTCGCTTGTTTTTCTAGCATAAGAGACCAGTCAACAGCAGAGTCTCCACCACCACAAATCAACACGTTACGACCTTTAAATGCGCTCAAGTTGTTCACAAAGTAATGCAAGTTACTCGCTTCATATTGTTCAGCTTCTTCAACCGCTAACCTACGAGGTTGAAACGCACCAACACCGCCAGTAATAATAATCGTTTTGGAGTAATGTACGTCTTTATCTGTTTCAATGCGGAATGTTTCATCTTGAAGCTTATCAACCGTGTTAACGGTTTGTTCTAACACGATCGTTTGATCAAACATTTGCATTTGTTCAAGCAAGTTATCGATGAGTTCTTGCGCACCGACCTTTGGAAAGCCAGCGACATCGTAAATGTATTTCTCAGGATAAAGAGCAGTAAGTTGACCACCTAGTTGAGGCATACTTTCGATGACTTTGACTTTTGCTTGCCTCATCCCGCTATAAAATGCTGCGAATAAACCTGCCGGTCCACCGCCAATAATGGTAATATCGTAAAGATCGATAGAGTTTTCCACGACCTCACACCTCCAAGTAGTATAAAACTGTGACAACCTTTATAGTATACCATTGCTTAGGTTTCCCTGAAAACGTTTGAGTGTCTCTTATTGCTACAAAATTCGACTTTAGCTTGCATAAAGCAAACATTTTCATATTGAAATGTCGAGGGACTATAGCTATAATTAACAGTGTACATTTGTGAACGTTTAGTAACATTAATTTTGTTGTCTGAGTACGTGAATGAAATCACAAACTTAGACACGAGGATTTATTAATAGATTGGAGATGTGAGGAAAGTGGCAAAGAAACCACAAATCGTCATTCTTGGGGCAGGATATGGCGGAATGATCGCAGCGACGAAACTTCAAAAGAAGCTAGGTTCAGGTGAAGCACACGTAACACTAGTGAGCAAGCACAAGTACCATTATCAAACAACTTGGTTACACGAACCAGCCGCAGGAACCATGCATCACGATGATGCTCGTATTGAGATTGATAAGGTTCTTAACTCAAACAGAGCGAACTTTGTTCAAGACACAGTAATTTCAATCAACAAAGACGAGAAAAAAGTCATCTTAAAAGAAGGCGGAGAGCTTGCGTACGATTATTTAATTATCGGTGTCGGTGCAACTGCTGAAACCTTTGGTGTAGAAGGTGTCTTTGAACACGCGTACCATAAGTGGACGATTGATGGTGTACGTGAACTTAAAGACCATATTGAATTCCAATTTAGTAAATACCGTAACGAAACGGTTCATAAAGACGAAGACTTAACGTTTGTCGTTGCAGGTGCTGGATTTACAGGGATTGAATTCATTGGAGAACTAAGCGAGCGAGTTCCAAAGCTTTGTGAACACTATGATGTGCCACGTGAAAAAGTAAAGATGTACGTGATTGAAGCGGCACCAAGTGCACTTCCTGGGTTTGATCCAGAACTCGTTGAGTACGCGATGAATTTACTTGAGCACCGCGGTGTTGAATTCAAAATCAACACGCCAATCGCTGAAGTAAAAGAAAACCTCGTCGTTTTAAAAGAAGGCGAAGAAATCCCTGCAAGCACGATTATTTGGGCAACAGGCGTTCGTGGAAACAAGCTTATTGAAGAATCTGGTTTTGAAGCGATGCGCGGTCGTGTGAAAGTAGACGCTGATTTACGTGCACCAGGTGAAGAAGACGTCTTTATCATTGGAGACTGTGCACTCATCATCAATGAGGAAACGGAGCGTCCGTTCCCTCCTACCGCACAAATTGCAATGCAACAAGGTGCAGTAGCAGCTGAGAACGTGATGGCACTCATCCGTGGAGGCACAACGTCTAACTTAAAGCCAGAAATTCTCGGAACACTTGCTTCACTTGGTGGTAAAGAAGCGATGGGTACTGTTAACGTATCATTCCTTAAAGGAAGAAAGCTTTATGGACGGTCTGCATATTTCATGAAGCATATGAGTGATAACCGTTACTTGATGAAGCTAGGCGGACCGCTTCTAGTTCTTAGCAAAGGAAGAAACCCCTTCTAAAAATTCTTATTGAAAACTAACTCAGCTGCAACGGTGCGACTGGGTTAGTTTTTTTGTTTGGGGCGAATGACTTTTTGGTGCGTAGCAACGTGAAAAACATATGGACAATGTTTGAACATTGTTTAGTTTATTGACGAGGGTGTTTGCCTTTTGTAAACTTAATGTGATATGGAGGTGAGCGGCATGGGAATTACGAGTTTGCCGCAGTTAGTCATTTCCATGATGTTGTTTTTAATTTTGTTTTTTGGTATTGGTTTTCTTTTAAATATGGTACTTCGTTCAACGTGGATGATGGCGGTTTTGTATCCGATCATCGTCGTATGGATGTGAATTCTGCAACGTTTACGCAATACTTCACAAACCCAATTCAATCCTTCTCAGCTATTCCAGCCGAGTTTGCTGCACTTAGAATTGCGGATATCGTTATTTTGGCATCCGGTTTTATCGGTGCATTGATTGCAGGGGTTGCGATTCGCATGTTACGAGTTCGTGGTTATCAGATGTTTTAAAAACATACATCGTGGAAGTATAAAGCATTGCCAGTTGGCAGTGCTTTTTTTGATACGTGCATAAGCGCGTCTTGAATTGGGCATGCTGTCGTAAGTGAAAGAAGGTGACAGCATGCACTTGACGACTACCGTTTTGCGACGAATACTTCTCGCACTACTCGTAAGCGCTGCCCTTTATGTAACGTACAATCAGCTTACAGGGTTAACGCATAATGATTGGTATGAGTCGAATACGTTAGATACGCAAATTCACGAACAAGTGATACAAGAAGCATCGTCTGAAGGATTACTGATTAAAGAAAATACATCCGTAAGAGAAGCGGTTGCCCAGATCGAAGAATTTGCAAATTTGGATGCATTTCCGACGCGACGTGTTATGGCAACAGGCTATACTGCGGGTATGGAATCAACGGGTAAAGAACCTGGTCATCCTGCATATGGTCTTACATATTCCGGTGTACCGGTTTCAAGAGACGTCTATTCAACGATCGCAGCAGACCCTGATGTGTTTCCAATTGGAACAGTGTTGTTTATTCCAGGATACGGATACGGCGTTGTTGCCGATACTGGCTCAGCAATTCAAGGAGAAATTATTGATTTGTATTATGACACTGTTGAAGATGTGTTTGCTGAGTGGGGGAAGAAAGAAGTAGATGTCTATATTATGCAAGAAGGAAATGGCCAACTGAGTGAAGATGAATTTAGAGCTTTCCAAGAAAACCGAGCCGTTGATGGCTTTACCCCACCTGTGTAATGAATAAAAAAGCCAGTGCCTACAATGAAGTAGGTACTGGCTTTTGTCTTAGAATAAGGTAGGTTCTAAGAAGTTGTAGACGAAGATTGCGAGCAAGATTCCAAGTAGTGCTCCGAAAAAAACCTCAATTGGCTTATGACCAAGCAGTTCTTTCAATTCTTCGCGTTTCTCAACTTCTTCTTTATGCTGCCAATTCTTCGCTTCATGCATGAACTTGTTAAAATCATTCATTAGTTGATTTAACATCGTAGCATGGTATCCTGCGTGTCTACGTACTCCAGTAGCATCATACATAACAATGATGGCGAACATTGCAGAAAGTGCAAAGAATGTTGAATTAAAACCGTATTCAAGGCCGATCGTCGTTGCAAGAGCGGTGACAGCGGCTGAATGGGAGCTAGGCATGCCCCCAGTGCTTGTTATTAATGAAAAATCCACTTTTCTCGTTGCGATAAAGGCAATTGGGACTTTGACAAGCTGTGCAACGATAATGGCTGAGATTGCATCCAGAGCGGATAATTATAAATGATTTCCATGAAGCTCAACGTCCTTTCTCATCTAAAAGCGTGGACGTTCTTCGAATCGAAGAAAACCCCGTATACGAACATTTACATATTATAACACAGTCCGTAAGGTCCTACACATGAGAAAGAAGTATTGATCATGAATCGTTAAGAAAATTGTGAGGATAGCGGCCGTTTAACAAGTTGTGGTAGTTGGTGCGCAATAATCGCAGCCATAACTGTTAAGATGACGTCTTTGATGAAAGGCAACACCATCCAAAGCCACACAAGTCCGTAAGAGAATTCATCAGGAGCACCAAAACCGAGCATATAAACTCCATACATCCAGTTGGTGCCGATCAAGTAGTTCGCCAGAAGTCCGACAAAGCTAGCAACAACATACGTTTGATGGTCGGTTCAGCTTTTCGTTCAATGATTTTTCCGACGACAAAAGCAACGACGATAAAAGACAGAATGAAACCAAAGGTTGGACGAACGAACATTCCTGGTCCACCGTGGAACTGTGTAAATACAGGGCACCGAGTAAACCTACAAGAGCATAAACCGTCATCGCCCAAGCGCCTCTTTTACTACCGAGTACAGCTCCAGTTAAAATCGCCATAAATGTTTGAAAAGTCACCGGTACTCCGAAGATAACAAGAAATGGAAAGAAACTCGTAATATTAGATGCAACAGCCATCAGTGCAACGAACATAGCAATAATGATTAGGTCGAAAGTTCTCAAAGTTCCATCTCCTTTAGTTATGTATGGTTTGAACTATAGCGTGTCGACTTTTTATTGTCAACTTAAATTCATAATTGGTTAACGATAGAGGTGCGAACAAAAATAACCGCTACAAGGTGAGCGTTTAACTCGACCTTGCAACGGTTAATGAATTAGACTGTTTTCTCTTGCCGAGATGATTTTGGCTGTTTGTTATCACTATTTTCATGAGAGAGTACGAGCTTTAAACAAATTGCTGCTACGAAGAATAGTCCTCCTGTAATAATGAACACCATTGGAATGCCTAACGTCCCGGCAATAAAACCACCCGAAACAGGACCGATGACATTTCCGAGAAAGCGGAAGCTTTGGTTGTAACCGAGTACTTCGCCTTGCATTGAAATGGGACAGACTTGACGAATGTAAGCTGTCGTACATGGAATTAATCCACCGACTGCAATCCCGAACAAGAAACGAAGTAGAATTAAATGCCAAAGCTCCGTCACAAAGGCTTGAGGTATGAAGAATAATCCTGACAACAATAGCAGTACGAGCATGATTTTCTCATGACCGATTCTGTCCCCAATCTGTCCCCATTTTCTCGTTGCCACTAAGTTCCCAAGCCCTGTAACAGAAAACGCAAGTCCAGCTAAAAACGCGAGATTCTCCGTTTGTGTCAGACTATCCACGTACAATGCAAGCAATGGCTGGACGCTAAAGTTGACGAGTTGTATTAGCATTGCAACGACCATAACCATAATGAGAACAGGCTTTGCTCCAATATGTTGAAGAACTTCTTTCCAGTGATAGCGTCTGCGCTTTTCGCCTTTTTCTTCGTAGATGACTTCTTTTACGCCGACAATGACAAGTATTGTCGCAAGTACGAGCACACTCGAGGTAATAAGAAATGTTAATTGCATTCCGACTGTATCCGCAATCATCCCACCCATAAGTGGTCCGAGTAAACCACCAGATACCGTACCGGTTTGAAGGGTACCGAGTGTTTCACCAGCCGTGCGTTTATCACTTTGAGCGGAGATTAATGCCATCGATGCAGGGATAAAGCCTGTCGCAAGCCCCATAAATGCCCGTAATACAAACAGTGATTCAGCGGATTGGACATACCCCATTAAAAACACACTAATTGCGATCCCAAAGCCAGTACCAATCAATATTTTCTTCCTGCCAAAGCGATCCCCAATTCTACCCCATAATGGAGAAACGAGAAAGGCAACTAAAAAGGAAACACCAAAGGTCAGCCCAGCCCATCGCTGTACTTCAGCTGGTGTGTAGCCACCAAAAGAGTCGATATACAGTGATAAGAACGGCAAAACCATCGTCATACTTGCTCCGACGAATAGGTTCGCAAACCACATAATAGTCAAGTTACGTTTTTTAACTTTGATGATAATCACCTTCGTTTATGATTGAAGTCAAACGTGTAAAAGAGAAGTAAGAACATGACATGAAGGGATAGAAGAAGATCAAGACACGTGAAGATGCACTCTGATTTACAGAGTGTTGGTGAGTGTTCAATTTATTTCGCTTATCTAAATAATACATCACTCTGATAAAGTGAGTCAAAGACGCTGTTCTTGCTCCTATGTGAAAAATGCTAGAATAATCTAGCCATTTCATTGAAATGCTCTTCTTGATTAAGAATTTCTAACGTATGCTATAAGGAACAGGTAAGGGAGTGATTCAGTTGGTTGAAACGACGGTTAAAGTAGTTGCCCACCGTGGAAGTACGAAAGGTTCAATCATCC
The DNA here is from genome assembly GCF_000698125.1 of Geomicrobium sp. JCM 19038. Taxonomy (GTDB): domain Bacteria; phylum Bacillota; class Bacilli; order Bacillales; family Marinococcaceae; genus Geomicrobium_A. Next base: position 197,957 of record NZ_BAXA01000007.1, read on the forward strand.
AAGAAAACACACTCCCAGCGTTTGAACGTGCCATTATGTTAGGTGCCGATTACATTGAAACGGATCTTCGAAAAACGGTGGATGGACAAATCGTCTGTGTTCACGATGAAACGATTCAAGGGAAGAAAGTGAAGTATTTAACGTATGCTGCATTGAAAAAACGAGGGGTGCCAAAGTTAGAAGAAGTGTTGCACCTGTGCAAAGGAAGAATTCGCCTCAACTTAGAGTTGAAAGAACAACAGCTCGAAGCAGAGCTTATTAAACTTGTAAATCAAAGCGACATGAGTCATGAAATCATCGTTACGTCATTTGACTTAGATGCTATTCGAATGATCCAACGTATGAATCCAATCATTCAAACCGGTGTGATTATCGGAAAACGCAATCGCTTCCAAAAAAGACGTTTGCGACTCACTCACGTTGATCTCGTGTGTGTTCACTATTCCTTACTTACCGACGAACTGATGACTCTCGTTGAAAACCAAGGGTCCATGCTTTGGGTTTGGACAGTCAACAACCGTTCGACGATACAAAAATGCTTGAAAAAGAACATTGATGGCGTGATTACGGATGAAGTTACGCTATGTCGAAACGTCCTCATGGATCATGAAGCGTTCCGATAAGGCTCATTGTTACATATTCGCGTTCTATGCATAGGCTACTGTAGCGAATGACTGTAAAAAGGAGAGCCTTAATCCATGTCTAGACTTGAGGTATTTGCCGCATGGATGATTGTGACCGGGACGGTCTTTGAAGCCGCATCGGTTACACCGAAGTTCCCGTTAACTGATGAACAGCGTGAATCATTGGAGACGGTTGGTGTTGCATTACAAGCAGCGGGCGATACGATAATTTATGAACTCATCGAGGAGTACAATCTAGAGAAGTTAGGAACGGGTTTATTTGCAATTGGAAATTTAACGATCTTACAAGGTTTACTTCGCGATATTGATGATGAGCAAATGACTAGATTTGATATGCAAGGAAATGCGATTCAAGCACTTGGTGGCAGCATCATCTTGCCGGATTTGCTTCCACTTGAGAAATCTAAAGCAGAAATTCTTGAGTTCTATGGCCTTACAATCGAAGTCATAGGCAACGTGTTACACGTATTTGCAGGTGCCAAAAATTTACGTGGTGAAGACGGAGATGGCGATACGCTAGATCTATTTGGTGCTTGGGCGCAAGTGTTAGGTTCAACGATGGGAGCGGTTGGTCTTGAAATCAGTTTAGCAGAAGAGGATATGAGTGAAAGGGATCAAGAAGCCAACTTGTCTCAACAATTCGAAGAAATGAAGGTGAGGTTAGCGGCTAAATAGTCGTAAAGCAACCTGGAATGATGCAAGATTGAATGATTGCCAAATGTTTTGTCCGTGTCGTAAACTAAGTGTAATTGATGATTGGAGTGATGAGTAATGGCTTCTAGAGTCGAAAGCTTTGAATTAGATCATACAAAAGTAAAGGCGCCATACGTAAGGCAAGCTGGTGTTCAGCATATTGGTACTGATGGCATTGTTCATAAGTTCGATATTCGTTTTGCACAACCGAATGTAACGAATCTAAACCCACCTGAAATTCATACACTAGAGCATTTGCTTGCGATTCATATTCGTGAATATACGGAAGCGTACGATCATATTGAAATTATTGATTTGTCACCGATGGGTTGTCAGACAGGGTTTTATTTAATCGTTGACGGTCCTGCACAAGTCACAGAGATTATCGACATCTTAGAGAAAACAATGACAAGAGGACTCCAATACGATTATGTACCTGCAGCGACTGAGCTAGAGTGTGGCCAGGCAAAATTACACGATCTTGACGTCGCTAAAACGTGGATGACGTATTGGCTAAAGCAAGACAAAAAAGAGTTAGAACAAGTCTTTTAAAGGGCGAGCCAAGTTGGCTCGTTTTTTCTTTTTTAAATTGTTTGTTTTTAGAGCTTTCAGAGTGCTCCGTACTTCATGTATACTTATGACGGAATAGATCAAAAAGGGGTAATCATATGGCGAATACTGACATAGAAATTGCACAACGAGCGAACATGTTACCAATTGAAGAAGTGGCAAATCGTTTAACGATTCAATCAGAACAACTTGAGCTGTATGGAAAATATAAAGCGAAATTAGCAGATGATGTTATCGACCCTTCTAATGATGATCAAGACGGAAAGCTAATCCTCGTCAGTGCAATCACACCAACCCCAGCTGGCGAAGGAAAAACGACCACAACGGTTGGTTTAGGAGATGCTTTAAATCAACTCGGTAAGAAGACTGTTATCGCATTACGTGAGCCATCTTTAGGTCCAGTGTTTGGAATGAAAGGTGGAGCCGCTGGTGGTGGGTATTCACAAGCAGTTCCGATGGCAGATATTAATCTTCATTTTACCGGTGATTTACACAGCATTGGTGCTGCGAACAATCTTCTTGCAGCGCTCATTGATAATCATATTTATCATGGCAACGAGCAAAAGATTGATCCTAAGAGCATTACTTGGAAGCGTTGTTTAGATATGAATGACCGTCAACTTCGAAACATTGTAAGTGGTTTACAAGGGAATACGAACGGTGTGCCTAGAGAAGATGGATTTGACATAACCGTAGCTTCTGAAATTATGGCAATATTATGCCTTGCAAGTGATCGAGGGGATTTGAAGAAACGTTTACAAGAAATCGTCATCGGATTTACATATGAAAAGAAAGCCGTCACTGCGGGTGATTTGAAAGCAGAAGGCGCACTTGCTACGATTCTTAAAGACGCGTTTAACCCTAACCTCGTGCAAACACTTGAAAACAACCCTGTCATTATTCATGGTGGTCCATTTGCAAACATTGCCCACGGTTGTAACTCTGTTATCGCTACAAAAGCTGCGTTAAAGCTTGGTGATTATGCCGTTACTGAAGCAGGTTTTGGTGCGGACCTTGGTGCTGAGAAGTTCGTGAACATTAAATGTAGACAATCGGGCTACGCCCATCTGCAGGTGTACTCGTTGCAACCGTTCGAGCATTAAAGATGCACGGAGGTGTCAAAAAGGAAGATTTGGCAGAAGAGAATCTCGGTGCAATAGAAAAAGGCATTACAAACCTTAAGCGTCATTTCAACAATATGCAGGAAGTGTATAGGATTCCAACGGTTGTCTCCATCAACCAATTTCCGACTGATACAGAAGAAGAGCTTGAACTCGTGCAGTCATTATGTGAACAAGCCGGCATACAAGCCATTCGTTCGACCGGTTGGCGTGACGGCGGAAAAGGCGTAATTGACCTTGCTGAATCGGTTGTCAATCTCACCGAGAAACAAGAATCTACGGTGACGTTCACTTACAACGACGATGAAAGCTTAGAAGAAAAAATTAAAGCCGTTGTAACAAATGTATATCGTGGAAGTGGCATTCAGCTTTCAAAGAAAGCGAGAACAAAACTCCGCGAATATGAGCAATTAGGGTACAAGAAGTTACCGGTCTGTATTGCAAAAACACAATATTCATTTAGCGACGACATTAACCTCGGGAGCACGCCTGAAGCATTTACAATTCAAGTCCGAGATGTGAAGCTCAATAGCGGTTCACGTTTTATCGTTGTCGCCACAGGTGCGATTCTTACGATGCCAGGGTTACCGAAAAAGCCAGCAGCTGAGAACATCGATGTTGATGAAAAAGGCTTGATTTCTGGCTTGTTTTAAATGGTCCGTTCATAATAGTCGTCTGCTTCTTTTAACATGGAATTGATTACGAGTTGATCTGATGGTGTCGTAGTTGCTCTTAGCACCGTGCTCATTATCGAAATCGCTTGGTCATTCTCTTCTTCCGTAAGAGATGCAGACAAGTCAGACGGAATGAACAACTTAAACTTCCTCATATACGCATCGTTTGCTGTGAAATGTACACACATATTTCCAGCGATTCCACAAATTAATAACGTCTGAACGTCGAGCTGACGGAGTAAAATGTCGAGCGGCGTTGCGTAGAACCCGGAGAATTGCGGTTTGAGTACAAAATAATCGTCGTCTTCGGGTTTTATCATTTCATTAAATTCTCGAACGTTTCCTTGCTGTTGCAAGCAATGTGAGTATAAGTCTTTAAAGTCGCTTTGCCATCTACCGTAGTTGTCATTTACATAAATTATTGGAACATGGTGAGATTTTAATTGTTTTTTCAGTATAGAAATTTTCTCGGGTAAATGTGAAGCGCTTGCAAGAAGGTCTTGACCATCTTCAAATGAAAAATCATTGATCATATCAATAATTAGCATAGCCATTCTTGGCGATGAATGTTTCATAATTTCCTCCAAACATAAAATGGGATAACTATGATAAGATACGATTGTATGCGAAAACTAACCTCAGTATATAAGGGGACCTATAAATGAGTAAAGAGCAAGAAACGAGACTCCTTCGTATTCTCGAACAAAATGGCAGAATTGATACTGAAGTTCTAGCAAAAATGCTCGATGAAGACGAAGAAACGGTTATTCAAACGATTAAACGTTTAGAAGATGAACATGTCATTTTAAGTTATGCAGCTGTTATTAACTGGAACAAAGTTGAGCAAGAAAGCCAAGTCGCTGCAATGATTGACGTAAAAGTTACGCCACAACGTGGCGTTGGCTTTGATGAAGTGGCTAATCGAATTCAACGCTTCCCGGAAGTTAGTGCGCTCTATTTGATGTCAGGAACGTACGATTTATCCGTAATGGTTGAAGGCCAGACGATGGAAGGAGTAGCACGCTTTGTCTCAGATAAATTATCGACATTAGATGCTGTGTTATCAACAACGACACACTTCCGTTTGAAAAAGTACAAGCATGACGGCATCGTCTTTGGTGAAGATGAGAAGGATCGTCGAATGGTGGTTTCACCATGAGTATGACCGCAAAACAAACGAATCACAGATTATCCAAAGCTGTTACTAGCATTGAGCCTTCTGGAATTCGAAAGTTCTTCGAACTGGCATCAACGATGGAAGATTGCATCTCATTAGGTGTCGGAGAACCTGATTTCGTTACTCCGTGGAGCGTGCGAGAAGCATGCATGACTTCCCTTGAGCAAGGCTATACAGCTTATACTGCAAATGCGGGATTGTTAGAGCTTAGAATGGCGATATCTGATTATATGGAAGATGCTTTCGACGTTACGTATCGACCTGAAGAAGAGATTATCGTTACGGTCGGTGCAAGTGAGGCGATTGATTTAGCAGTGCGAGCTACGGTCGACCCAGGAGATGAAGTGCTCGTCGTCACACCGTCATTCGTGTCGTATAGCCCGTTGATTACACTGGCAGGAGCAACACCAGTTCCGGTGCTCACAGATTCATCGACGAACTTCAAGTTAACCGCTGAGCGACTTGAAGAGGCGATTACAGAACGAAGTCGTGCGATCATTCTTTCGTTCCCGAACAACCCGACGGGTGCAGTAATGACGAAAGCGGAGTTAGAGGTAGTGGCTCATGTCATTCAAAAGCATGACCTGCTCGTATTTTCAGATGAAATTTACGCTGAGTTAAGTTACGATGAGCCTCACACAGCATTTTCATCTATTAAAGATATGAAAGATCGTACGATATTAATTAACGGTTTTTCTAAAGCATTTGCAATGACAGGCTGGAGACTCGGTTTTGTATGCGCACCGAACGACATTACTGAAGCGATGCTGAAAATCCATCAATATTCACTTATGTGTGCACCAACCCAAGCACAACACGGTGCGTTAGAAGCACTTCGAAGTGGCGGAGATGAAGTGAAGAAGATGGTGGAAAGTTATTATAGTCGCCGGAATTACATCGTAAACTCCCTAAATGAAATTGGTTTGTCGTGTCATATGCCGGGTGGTTCATTTTATGCATTTCCATCGATTGAAGCGACGGGAATGGATGATCAAACCTTTGCAGAGAAATTACTACTTGAAGAAAAAGTAGCCGTCGTACCTGGATCCGTATTTGGTGAAGGTGGCGAAGGGCATGTACGTTGTTCATATGCTACAGGCATGAAGCAGTTGCAAACAGCCGTAGAACGAATCGAACGATTCGTTAAGCGTCATACAAAAACCAACCCGCCTTCTTAAAGAAGCGGGTTGGTTTTTGGTTGTTATCCGAAAATCAAATAGAAGAAAACGACAATGATACATAGAGGCGTTATAAAACGAATCATGAGTAACCAAATGGAGTAGAACCCTTGTCTAAAATTGCTTCCACGCAGTAATTCGTCTTTCAAATCCCGTTTTTTCATCTTGTATGCGACGAATAATGAGATGAGTAAAGCACCGAGTGGGAGTAAAATGTTACTTACTAAATAGTCGACTGCATCAAAGAAAATCATGCCGAAGAAATAAGTTTCCGATAGTAAACTGTATGACAAGTTCGAAGGAATTCCCATTGCAAAGATCAACAATCCGACGATCCATGTCATTCGTTTTCTTAGGTGCTCTCTTCCACGAATTAATGGCGTGACAATAATCTCTAAAAGTGAAAAAGCTGACGTTAACGTTGCAAATAACATTAAAAGCATAAATAGGAAGAAGAACACTTCTCCAAATGCGAGCTGACCGAAAACTGCCGGAATAACAGTAAAGATAAGCATAGGTCCCTGATCAGGTTGCATATCGAACGCATAAATTGCCGGGAAAATCGCCAGACCAGCCATGATCGCAATCAACACACTGAGTAATACGACTGACCATGCTGAAGAAGGAAGGCTCGTGTTGCGATCAAGGTAAGAACTGTACGTAACCATGACCGAGACCCCTAAACTTAATGAGAAAAAGGCTTGTCCGAGTGCAAAGAGGAACGTTTCTCCTGTTACAGCAGAGAAATCAGGTTGTAAAAAGTAGAGAACTCCTTCAGATGCACCGTCAAGTGTTAATGAACGAATCATGAGGATCAGGAAGATTACAAAGAGTGCAGGCATCATATAGACGCTCGCTTTTTCAATTCCTTTTTTAATCCCCATTTGTACTACTAGAATGGTCATTACCATAAACGCAAGATGTGCGATTCCAATTTCCCATGGGTTGGACGTTATTTGGGTAAAGAGAGCGAAATGATCTCCGTCTGGTGGATTGGTGACATTCCCTGAAAAACTCCGTACGAAATAGGTCGTTATCCAACCTCCAACAACACTATAAAATGATAATAATAGGAAGGAAGCAACCATCCCGATAATTCCGATTAAATGCCATTGCCCTTTCGGTGCAATTTTTCGGTAGGCTTCAATGGCGCCTTCTTTCGTAGAGCGACCGAGTACAAACTCAGCAAGAAGTAAGCTCGTACCGACAGTCATAAGTAAAATGATAAAGATAAAAAAGAAAAGTCCACCGCCTTGCTCTCCGGCGACGTAGGGTAGTCGCCAAACGGTACCGAGGCCGATCGCTGAACCGGCTGCTGCTAATACAAACCCTATTCTTGAACCCCAACTATCTCGCTGCATGTATGTAAGAAACCTCCTTTTTATGATACGTTTAACAGTAATTCAGAAACTTCTACGTGTCAACTGGTTTTTCTTGCTTAGATTTATACCCCTTATCGACTTACTTCCTAAGTATATTTAGCAATTTGAAACATTTACCGTTAACTTCGCTTTGCCTGTTTAGTGAACTTATGGTATGATTTATGAGTTAATAAATGATTAGGGGATGTTTGAATGTCTGTAACACAATACGAAGTTGGCAGCATTGTTGAAGGTAAGATTACCGGTCTTAAGCCGTTTGGTGCTTTCGTTGCCTTAGATGAGAAGAACCAAGGCTTGGTTCACATTTCTGAAGTCGCTCATGGTTATGTGAAAGACATTAACGAAGTTCTTTCCGTTGGTGAAGAAGTTAAAGTTAAAGTCAAGTCCGTTGATAGCGATTCTGGAAAGATTTCTTTATCCATTCGTGCTACTCAGCCTGCCCTGAAGGGTCTGAGCAAAGAAGCGAACGTCCACGTAACAATAACAACCGTGGACCGAAGAATTTCAGCAGCAACAACAACAAGAATCAAGGTTCAACACTCTTGAAGACAAGCTGAAAGATTGGTTAAAGCAATCGAACGAGATCCACGCTGACCTCAACAAAAGAGCACGTAAATAACTGTCAACCCCAATAAATTAAACCCGGACGACGCCTCGCTTTTCGGCAGTCCGGGTTTTTTTTAGAAGTTTAATGATACCTAATGTCTTTCTGGCTCAGGGCTTCTCTCTAACTCTTCACTAGGCTTGAAGAGAATTGATAAGCTATATAAACCGGCAAGACCTACGATTGCATAAATTACTCTGGCAAAAGCAGCAGATTGACCACCGAAAATTGCTGCCACTAAGTCAAAGCTAAAAAATCCTATAAGGCCCCAGTTAATCGCACCGATAATTACTAAAATGAGTGCAATACGTTGTAAACCGCTCATCAAACGTCACCTCCTATCGTACGCACTTAAGGTACATACATAGGGTGATGAATTTGATGTTTCGTTATGTACGATTAGAGCGGGAACTGTTTCCACATCTGTAAGGAGGTTTTCGTATGATAACATTCTCAAACATATACGCGGATTCTTTTATTAAGTCGCATGAATATGAGCAACTTAAACCGAGCCTATCCATCGCTCACGAGCAACTTCACAATCAAACCGGCGTCGGTGCAAATTACTTAGGATGGCTCGACTTACCTCTTGATCTCAATCAAGATGAGTGGGAACAAGTTCAAGAAAAAGCAAATGAAATCAAAGAAAATGCGGATGTACTGATTGTTGTCGGAATTGGGGGCTCTTATTTAGGTGCGAAGGCAATTATTTCTGCATTAACACCTACATTTAAACGAAGCGATCTAGGACCTGAAGTCGTGTTTGCGGGTCAACATCTTGATGGTGATTACCTTAATGACATGTTTGAAGCCTTTCAAGATCGTAGTGTTTATGTGAATGTGATTTCAAAATCTGGCACGACGACTGAACCTGCTATCGCCTTTCGATTTATTAAACGTTGGATGGAAGAGCGTTACGGGAAAGGTGCATCCAAGCGCATTATTGCAACGACCGATGCAAAAAAGGGAGCTTTACGTGAATTAGCTGAAACTGAAGGCTATGATACGTTTATCGTACCTGATGATGTTGGTGGGCGCTATTCTGTGCTTACTTCTGTAGGACTTTTACCGATTGCTGTTGCAGGGATCGATATTCTTGAAATGTTACGTGGAGCTGAACAAGCAAAAAAACAGTTTGACGTGAATGACTTGGAGAAAAATGAGGCTTATCAATACGCGGCCTTTCGTACTCTGGCCTACAAAAAGGGAAAAACAATCGAACTTTTAGCGACGTTTCACCCCAAGCTTCATGAATTAAGTGAGTGGTGGAAGCAATTGTACGGAGAAAGTGAAGGGAAAGACGGAAAAGGTTTATTCCCAGCTTCGGTTCAATATACAACAGACTTACACTCGCTCGGACAGTATGTACAAGAAGGTCAGAGAACAATGATTGAGACCGTCTTGAATATTCGTTCACAAACGAAGACGTTACACGTACCGAGCGATGCAACGAACTTGGATGGACTCAATTATTTAGCAGGTAAATCGCTACATGATATTAACCAAAAAGCCGTGCAAGGGGCTATGCTCGCTCACATCGATGGGCAAGTACCAACGAGTCTGATTGAATTGGATGCCTTAGATTCAAAACATTTAGGTGCGCTCATTTACTTTTTTGAAAAAGCATGTGCGATGAGCGGTTATATGCTCGGAGTAAATCCATTTGATCAACCTGGTGTTGAAAGCTATAAACGCAACATGTTTGCCCTTTTAGGGAAGCCAGGTTACGAATTAGAACGACAAACGTTAGAAAAGCGTTTGTGGGAATAACTCCCGTCTTATTTTTTGCATGAAATAGACTGTGTTTAGGGGAGGGTAATGGCAAAAGGAGGCGGCTTCATGATTGAACTGCGATCAGCCATTACCGATTTAACATTAAACATGCACGACTTAGAGAAACAACTACACCCACTAGGCTTTGTTACAAGCGACAATTGGATTATGATCACGGATATATCGATTATCAAATGGACGACTCTGGAGAAGCGTATCATTTTTTAAGGATTCCTTATAAGGCAATCCAAGGTGAAATCGGTTCAGGGAACCCCGAAGTACAATTGGGGCAACCTTTCTTGCTCGCCCATCGATATGAATCAGGAATTGAACACGATGGGATCACCGCTTATAGTGCTGTCTATAACCAGTTTTCAGCACCAGAGGAAAAAGATGCGTATGTCGATCAAAAGTACATCCGAGACGGTGTTCTCATCTTAAAGGAAGTCGAGAATCGTCTCGTTCATTAGTCGTCCAAGGGAGAGGTACTATGGGAGCGATTCTTTTTGGTGCGGCCGTTTTTGTCGGATGGACCCTCATTGATTTAAGTAAACATAAAGAGCTAAAGAAAGAAAATGTGCTCGGTTCATTATTCGTAGCCATCATCGCTGCGATTGGCTGGGCAGTATTTGATCTTATTTTATAGGGCGAGGATGAGTTGAGCACCTCGCTTAGGTCAACTTTAAAATAGAAGCATTCGTTGAAAAGCATCGCTCATATGAGCGATGCTTTTCATTTTGGGTCTGATGTAGCAAGCGG
>NZ_BAXA01000006.1 GCF_000698125.1 Geomicrobium sp. JCM 19038
CTCCCGCGCTTGGCTCTTGCTACACCACGCCTGGCTCTTGCTACACCTCGCACGCTGCTAACTACATCAGAGCACTAGTTCAACTAAGGCGTCCTAGTGCGATATCCAACATCCGCAGTCCATCGTCAATTTGCTCTTTAGTGACGGTGAGCGGTGGAATCATGCGGATCACTTCGCCTTTGTTGCCACAAAAGTAAAAAAGAACGCCTTCTTCAAGGGCAAGATCGAGTATGCGCATAGAACGTACTCCGTCAGGTTTTCCTGTTTCTGGATCTATGATTTCAATGCCGATCATGAGACCGAGTGAGCGAATGCTACCGATCATAGGATGCTTCTCTTTGAGCTTTTCTAATTGTTCGTGTGCGTATGCACCGACGTTCTTTGCATTTGTTATCAATTCTTCTTCTTTTAGTACTTCTAGCGTTGCGAGTCCGACGCGACAGCCGATCGGATTGCCACCGTATGTTGTGGCGTGACTTCCGAGTGGCCATTGTTGCATTAATTGATGATTAGCAACGGTTGCACTGATCGGTTGTCCTGAAGCCATGGCTTTAGCAATCGCCATAATGTCTGGCACAACGTCAAATACGTCTGATGCGAACCATTCTCCCGTACGTCCAAAGCCGGTTTGTACTTCATCAAAAATCAAGAGAAATCCTTTTTCATCGCAAATTTCTCGGATGCGTTGTACCCATCCTTTTGGAGGGATTACATAGCCGCCTTCACCGAGCACTGGTTCCATAATGACCGCTGCAACTTCTTCTGCTTCCACTTGATGCGCGAAGAGCTTATCAAACTGGTCATCAAGTTTTTGAATCGCCTCCTGCTCATCATCGCTCGGATCGTAATATGGAATTTGGTACGTTCCACTAACTGGTTGATGTTTACGGTATTTCGCTTTTGATGTACTTACCGCTAGCGACCCGAGTGTACGGCCGTGAAATCCTCCGACAAAAGAAATTACGTACGGCTTTTTCGTAACATGACGAGCCAGCTTTAACGCGCCTTCGATTGCTTCTGTCCCGCTATTGCCAAAGAAAAAGCAGTCTAAATCCCCAGGCATGACGTTTGCCAATTCATCAGCATACTTCAAAATTGATTCATATTGGATCACACCAATCGGTCCGTGAGTTAACTCGTCCGCAGCATCTTTGATTGCTTGAACAACTTTCGGGTGACGATGACCGACATTTGTTACGGCAATGCCTGACGTGAAATCAAGGTATTCCTTGCCATCAAGACCGTAATAATAGACGCCTTCTTCTTTGACGACCGGTAAATTCGGGTGATCTTTTGCCATACTCGGCGCTAAACGCTCTGGTAATTTCTCAATAAGGTGATTCCAATTATTATGTGACACGAAAACGTCTCCTTCTATAGAAAAGAGGCCCGCTCGGGAGCCTCAACATCGTTTGCTTTATTATACTTAAAAAATAATGAAATGAGCAATGAAAACAACGATCGGTAGTGTAATCGCTGTACGGATTAAGAAAAGTGCGAGCAGTTGCCAGAAGTTCACAGGAATCTTTGAGCGGATTAGCATAACGCCAATTTCAGATAAATAGATGAGCTGCGTGAGAGAAACAGCACCAACTACGAAACGAGTCAGTTCGCTCTCTATACCACTTGCGAGGATCGCTGGCAAGAACATGTCTGCAAAGCCTACAAGTAGTGCAGGAGCTGCTAAGTGCGCTTCAGGAATTTGCATCCATTCCAGGATTGGAATTAACGGATACGAAATGATTTGGAAAAAGCTTGTGAACTCAGCAATGATTAGTGCCAGTGTACCAATCGCCATAACAATCGGAAGCATCCCTAGCCAAATATCCGTAGCATTGAACAATCCTTTTTTAACGATTTGTACAGGCTTGTCTGATTGAGCCGCTTTTTGAACTGCTCGTTCAAACGCAAATGATAACGTTGATTGATTGTTTGGTACTTCTTCTTTTATTTGTTTCCCAACTGGACCGTAATACTCATTTTGCATTTTAGAAAGTGGTGGAATTCTTGGGCAGATGATTGCTGCAACAAACACCCCTACGAGTACCGTTCCATAGAAAGGTAAGAACATGCCTTCGAGTTCTAACATTGAAGCAATAATTAATGCAAAGCCGATGCTCGTAATTGTAAAGTTTGTTACAATGACCGCTGATTCTTTCTTTGTATAATAGCCATTTTCATATTGATCAATTGTAATTAAAATACTTACCATGTTGTTACCCATCCATGATGCCATCGCATCAACTGCAGATCTACCTGGAAGTTGGAAGAACGGACGCATCACTTTACGTGCCATCGTTCCAAGCCATTCCATCAGACCGTAGTTAACGAGAAGAGGAAGTAGCATCCCCATCACAAACGTCCAAACAGCGAGAGTCGGTAAAAGTCCTGTTAAAACCTCTCCTCCGGTCGTTTCATGCAAAACGACTGTTGGTCCAATTTGAAAGTAAACGAGAACAGCAAACACGGCACCAACAACACGAATGGATAGCCAGATTGGATGAACGACAACAAGTGGATGAAGATTTGATTTCATGAGCCATTCTGGCTTTGTCATCGTTGCTAATAGCGAACCAAAACCAGAGAAAAATAACACGGCTACGAGTAGCTCAACAATCATGGGCTCAAGAAAGCTTTGAACACTATTCGCCAAGACGGCAATAAGTACAAGCCATTGTCCATCGATAGGAAGTGGAATAAGAAATAAAAATGCGCCGATAATCGTCGGTATTAAAAACTTTAATTTATGATTAGTCATTTTTGTATTTGTAGATTGAATTGCTGTCTTCATGACATTCCCTCATTTCTATATTTATTAATATACATTAATAATAATAAGTATGCAATTGAAATAATGACTATATAAAAATAAGAGAATTGCGAATGTGTTACTTATTCCATATGAGTATACAAAAAAAGACGAGTGCCTAAGCACTCATCCTTATGATAATTCGTCTGCATTTTTGTAATCACGCTTCTTTTCCATTCGAGCAACAATAACGGATGCAGCAGCGTCACCTGTAATATTAACAGCGGTACGTGACATGTCTAGAATACGGTCTACGGCTAGAATTAATGCAATACCGTCGAGCGGAATTCCTACTGATTGTAATACCATTGCAAGCATAATGATACCGGCACCTGGAACACTGGCCGTACCTAAGCTTGCGAGTGTTGCTGTAAGAATAATTGTTAGTAACTCTGTTACTCCTAGGTCAACAGCATAAACTTGCGCTAAGAAAATCGTAGCCACAGCTTGCATAATCGCCGTACCGTCCATATTGATCGTTGCACCTAACGGTAGTGTAAAGGAGCTAATCGATTTAGGTACGCCTAAATTCTCTTCTGCTGAGCGCATGGTAACTGGTAGTGTTGCAGAACTACTTGACGTACTAAAAGCAACTGCCATCGCTGGCATAAAGCCTTTAAAGAATGCAATAGGATTCATTCGCCCCCATACGGAGACGAGTCCACCATAAATGAGCATCATTTGAATTCCTAATGCAAGAATAATTGCAAGCATATACATAAACATTGATTGTAATGCGCCCCAGCCAAGTTCTCCAATGGCCGATGCGATTAATGCAAAAGCACCGAATGGCGCGAGCTTCATGACAAGTTTAACGAGCCAAATCATGACTTCATTTGCTTGTTCTACGAGACTTAATAAACCTTTTGTCTTCTCACCTAGCATTGCAATACCGAAACCGATCAGTAAAGCAAAGACGATAATTTGTAGCATCTCACCTGTTGCTAATGATTCAACAGGGTTGTTCGGGATAATATTTACGAGCGTCTCCATGATCGGTGGTGCTTCATTCGGCTCGTAACCCTCCATGTCTTGGGTCATTAAGCCTCTGTACCTGGTTGTAAAAGGTACGCAACAGCAATACCAATTGTAAGCGCTATCGGTGTCGTTAATAAATAAAAACCCATGGTGAAACCACCGATACGTCCAAGTCGTTTTACATCGCTCATGCTCGCAGCTCCAAGCACTAACGAGAAGAATACGAGCGGGACAACGAGCATGGAGATTGCTCTTAAGAAAATGTCTCCTACTGGGCTAAGTAGGTAGTAATCAATCTGATTAAACGTTTCTGTAGGTAGAAATGCATTTAAAGAAAGACCGACAATTAGGCCGGCAATTAATGCAATTATAATCTTTTTTGTTAAACTCATTAAAATTCCTCCCCTAAACCACATGGCAAACAATATAATCTAATAGTTCACAATCGTTAAATAATATCGTTAATTTCCTTTTGAGATGTGATTGGAAAGTTTCGTCGACTTCTTTCTCAAACAGTAGATACATCATATTATGTATGTTTGCTATTTGTCTATATTTTTTTTTAGATGAATGTTTATTCATCTGCTTTTCCACTAAAAAATTCAGTGCTATCAAGCCTTTGCTTTCATTTTGGATATGAACGGAAATGTGTATTTTTCGTGCATTTCTATGTTCCTTTGCTTAATATGCTCAAATAGTAACAGGCTCATACAGCTATTTTTTGATTCAAAAAAGACGAACTCGTGGCTCGTCTTTTAAAGCAATTTGTACAGTTCAACTAAACCAGGTTGCAATTTGTCCGCGAGTTTTATTACGTGATTGATATTCATCGTCTTCCATTCATAGTGATAGAGCCATCCATGATCAATGTCATTGCTTTCTACACTATGTGTAAACGCATGTTTACTATCACCCGTAAAGATCAAATGGTAATTGTGTCTTGTCATGATTTCTTGCGTTGTGCGTGATTGATAGGTATTGTGACCCAAATAATGAACCATCATTAATTGATTTTTAGAAATTCCAGATTCTTCAGCAATCTCTCTATACAATGCTTGTTCTAACGTTTCTCCAGGATCAACGGTGCCACCAGGTACTTCTACACCTGCCCAATTCGTATCCTCAGAAGTTAGCGTTAGTAACTGTGTTTCGCCAGCGTATTCTCGAGTAATATACGCCGTCACTTTTTGTTGTGACATGATGTATCAAACCCCTTTTACACTACGTATTAGTATAGCATGGGAAACAACGAATGAAATCATGCAACTGCCTATCTTAACGCCTAAAAATTTAAATTCTCTTTATTCATTATTATGTATATCTATAAATTCGTTGAATGGCGTTAGCGTTGTTTCTACATATAAAAGGCAATGACGTCTTACAACGATCATTGCTTAGCACTTTATTTATTACAATTCTGCCTCAATCGTCTTAACGATTTCTTCGTAATCAAAAGGGTCTTCTATTACATGACCATTGATAACAATCGTTGGCGTTAATTGAATGTCATGTTCTTGAACAAGATCAATATCTTCCTCAACCTGCTCGCTATACGTTTGATCTAACAGATCATTCGTCAGAATCTCAAGGTCGATCTCTTGGTCGACGTCTTCAGCAGCAACACGCAGTAACTCATCAACGGTCACCCACTGGGCGTCATGCCCTGCTGCTTCAGGTTGTGCATGGTAAAGTGCCTCATGGTATTCCCAAAACGCCTCAGGATGATTGTGCCAAACCGACTCACTAGCAAGAGCTGCAAGCATTGATTCTGCACCGTGGAAAGGAGCATTAATTAACGCGAAATTCGCTTGTCCATTCTCTATGTAATCGTCTTTTAGTTGTTGAAAAACCGTCTCATCCCAAACTTTACAAGCTGGGCACTTATAATCACCAAACTCAATAATCGTCACTTCAGCCTCTTCTTCACCGAGGGTAGGTTGTGTTGCTACTTCAATTTGTTCCATTGTATCTTGACTGCCAGGGTAGAAAAAGTAGAAGCCTGCAATAACAAGTACTGCTACCGCAATCGTCACAGAAACTAGATATTTCATAAAATAATTCCCCTTTCTTCTATTCTATCCTACATGCTTTTTTCTATTAAGTCGGAACTAAATCGTGACAAGTTTTTAACGGATAAGCTGCGTAAATTTTTTCATTATTAATCATAACGTTGTCTAAGCTTCCCACATTCAGACAAAAATAAAACGCTGCAATCGCTCGCAGCGTATGTTCATTCATATTAGTTTGCGTTTTGTAACCCACCAGGTTGGCATGTGACGATTAAAACATCGGCATCAGTATCTGTAAATTCATTGAGTGTGACTGGAATGTCGGTCGTTGCTGGATGATGGTCCATTGCAAAACGCATAAGGGCGTAATCTCTAGAACATTCTCTCCAGTCATCTGGCCCATTCTCCCAAACTCTTTTTTTATAGATACTCATTGCCTTCTGCTTCGTCGGTGCCTTTACTAACGCATAAAATGGCGCAAAGAACTCGTAGTACTTCATCCCCTAATCCTCCAACATTGCAGTCTCGTGCTGTGAATCTATACAGCTTATGCACGTAAGATAAGAAAATCCATTTCATTTACCTACAGCACGGAAAATTAGGCTCCAAAAATGATGAATGTGACAATTTGCCAACAATGTTATTTATGGTAGCCGGAGACTAGAGTACTCCTATTCTGAAGGACTGTCAACACCTTTAATGCAAAAAATATTCGTCAATTTTTGCATGTGTAATTGTAAGGCTTTTCATATGAAAATTAGCAGAAAACATTGCTCATTGATCATTTAATTTTGTATGAATTTGTTCAAGGTGATGTTGATCGTGTTTAGCAAACATTTTCGCAAAGCTTTCCGCAGAAAATTCACGTTTCCCCTCGCCAATTGTAAATCGAACCTCAGGGTCTACCGTCGATAATTGATGCACAAGTTTTCGACGGTCTGTTGTGAATGCCGAAATAATCTCTTTTACACCTAGTTCTTCTCGTACTTGCAACTGTTCTTTGTTAAACTGCTCTACTTCTGGAAATGCTTCCAAGACAGCACCTTCTTTCATATCTGGTAACCAGTTGTGTAAGCATTGTTCGTCCCAAGCGTTCAAATGAGCAACGATTTCTCGAATTGACCATTTTCCTTCCTCAATTGGATCCACGAGATCTTGTTCAGGAAATTCTTGTAGTCGTTCAATTTCTACAATGGTTTGTGTAAATGATTCGAATGGTTTTTTCAAAATCGTTCACTCCTTATAAATTGTTGATTTCCTGTCATTCAAAGTAGTTGATAACGAATAACTGACGCGGTATAGTACTCTCGTACTGATTTTAAGAGGTGAGACATATCATGAGGACTTTTTTAGCCTATACACATGCTGCACTCTACTTGCTACGTATTCTTCCGTCGATGATAATACTTAAACGCAAGCAAGACGAGCACGCGTATAATAAAACGAATCAATTTGCCAAAATTTTATCTGATCGTACGTTGCGCATTGCAAAAACTGAAGTTGTCGTAAACGGAAAAGAAAATATTCCTGATGACAATCGTTACGTGCTCGTTTCTAATCATCAAGGAAACTTCGACATTCCAATTCTTTTATCTCACATCAATCCAAATCTTGCTTTTATCGCAAAAACCTCACTACAAAAGGTTCCATTCTTCGGTACTTGGATGACGTTAAAACGATGCATCTTTATTGATCAATCCGACCCAAGGCAATCTGTGCGCCAACTCTCTAAAGGCGGCGAGCAAGTGAATCACGGTACGCCACTTTGTATTTTCCCAGAAGGCCATCGAAGTAAAGACCATTCAGTGCAATCGTTTAGCAACGCTGGCGCTAGAATGGCTAAAAAAGCAGGTGTGCAGATCTTACCTGTGAGCATTAGTGGCTCTTATCGCGTCATGGAAGAAAATGACGGTAAGATTAAACCAGCACATGTCGTGGTCACCGTTCATCCTTTAGTAAACCCTGAAGAACATGCAAGCGCGTCAACACTCAACACGCACATTCACACGATGATTACGAGTAGCGTCAACACTCCTTAACGAGAGCGTTGACGTGCTTTTTGTCGTACGACAAGTAAAAACATTGCTAGAATAACAATCACACTTACGACCGTTATAACTTGTATGAAAGTAGATGGTGTTTCAGCAAAGATTGCTACATATGACCATACGATCACGAGTGGATAAATCACATCTTTGAAATAGAGCGTAATACCAACTGCTAATGCAGCTCCAATCAACAACATAATAACTGACCAAGCCATTTCATTTAAACCGAGAAACGTTGGTACATCATTTTGAACGAATGTAACAAATACATTCGCGATGCTTGCCACAGTGATCCAGCCTAAGTACATAGAGAAAGGCAAGCGATCAAAGAACTTAGCGTCTCGTGAATTCGTAATTCTTAAATACATCACAACAAGTGTAATTAACAACAAGAAAATAATAATCGTCGATACGACGAGCCATTGTTGAGTAAAAGCAATAATCCATGCACCATTTAATAAAAAGTTAATTGATGGTAGAATGCCTACTCTTTCATAGACCCCTCTCGTAGAACGCCCACTTACAAACGTTCGTAAAATCCAGATGAATAATAGTACATAAATAACTCCCCAAATTGAAAACGCAAAACCAGCTGGTTGAATCAGTGGCTGATCTTGATTAGCTACATCTCCAACATTCGTTGCAGAGCTATAATTTAAGATGATCATAATAATAAATGTAATGATATGCACAATCGCAAGTCTAAACGCTACTTTCAACTAGATTCCTCCTTTATATCTAGAACCTTTTCCTTTCTATTCCACTAACAGTTCTCGACATAAACGTCGGAATCACAAAAACTCATAAAAAAAGAGTGAGCACCGCTCACTTCATGTCACTTCTATGTTAGATTGATCTAATTTCCCACTTTGTTGCATTTGGTAATAAATGACGATTTAATGCAAACGCTAAATGACTTGCAGTAATCGAATCGACAAAGATTTTCTCCAAGTGGCTGCTAGAGTCCTTTAGGGTTTCTGTAACCCCATTTCGAACTCTTACGATTGTGAACATTAGGGCACCTCCTAAATTCTTACAGCCTTTAACTGTGGGTTAATTATGTCATAGTTTTTAGAATATTAATAGTATGTATCATAAATTAAAAACTTCTCTCTCTTGAACCGACATATAAGCATAAAAAAATCGGCACTTCGACATCGAAATACCGCATCGCTTTTCTATTCTCCTAACCTTACTGCCATCGTTTCTGGGTTTATTAGCACTTTCCAATGATCTTGCTCTGTAAAAGAAAGCTCTTGATTATCAATTAAATAGGTTCCTTGCCACTCTCCTCTAACGTGAATGACTGTCCATTCCTCATCATACGTCATATACGTGTCATGTTCGAGCCAACGAACATTTGATTCTCCTTCACTCGTCGATTTAAGGTCAACAATTTCAACACGATCGTCATCCTCAGTATCAATGAATAATTGAACACTTCTATTATAGTAGTTACCCGGATCGTCAAGATTATCTAGAATTAAGGTTACTTCTGTTATCGTCTCGTCGAGCTCCTTTTTTTGAAACGTATAGGTAGACTCATTTTCTCCTATAATTGAAGACAAGTAGTTGATTCGAATTTCAACGTCTTCCCACGAATAACTCGCTACTTCTTCTAGTTCTACTTCCTTCATTGTAAATTCCACCGGAAGGCGCTCTTGAAAATCTCTAAAAGCTCTTGCCTCTGAGCTACACGCTACGAGTAAAACATAGACAACTAGAAAAATTACATACTTCCACCTCAGTACGAACGCCTCCCCCCATCTTTGTGTGCTGTACTATACCCAAAACAGCCTTTTCCCCAAACCTAAATTGAGGAAAAATTACAAAATAAGGAATTTCACCAGTGAAATACTACATTCACCTATCACGCTCAAAAAAAGAAACAAGGCGAATGTTAGCATTCATCCTTGTCTCTTTTTCAGACTATATACGACTCACGTGTTCCAAGAAATGACTTCCCAATGGTACCCATCAAGATCTTGAAACATCCCCGCGTACGTACCTTGTTCCTCCAATGGCACTTCAACGATTTCAGCTCCAGCTTCCCTGGCTCTTCTAATAAGTTGGTCGACTTCCAACGTTGATGTGGCCTCTTGAGTGAACATTAGAGAAGGCTCTTCTATTACGCCTTCCATTAAAACGACGGATATGCCTTGTTCAAAGAAAAAGGCAATATGATCACTTTCAATTAAAATTTGCTCGAAAGGTAACTCGAACACGTCCTTATAAAAGCGATACGCACGGTCTAAATTATGAACCGTTATCGTTATACTCGTAATTTTTGGCTGCACCTTCGTCCCTCCAATGAATTTCTTGCAGGTATTACGTTAACTATAGCACGTTCATAAGTATAGATGTACGTTCGATTACTTTCATCTTTTAATGGCTTTGCTTATGAGAATAACGCATTAGACTTTTGATCGATTTCTTCGACCACGCACTAAAATTGGCAAGATGCCAGCACCAAATATAACGCCAGCAACAGAGAGAAAACATAAACTTGCCCAATCCATTTGACCCTTTGAAAAGCTAATAATAAGGGAAATTATTCCAAGAACAACTGCAGACATGATCCCGTGATACAAACGCTTCTTTATTCCCACAAGCCCACCTCCAACAGATAATGTATGCATTCCCTCGGACGAACAATCATAAACTTGAGTGAGACAGTGATTCCAAACGAATAAGGAGGAACATACATGCTTTGGACATTGCTATTAATTATTGTAGTTTTATGGGCGTTAGGACTAATCGGCGGAGTTGGAGGAGGACTTATTCACCTTTTACTCGTTGTTGCCCTCGTCGTTCTCATCGTTCAACTTGTAAGTGGTCGACGAATGTAGCAGGGGATCTTCCCCTAGCTACATTTTTCATTGTCGATTTCCCGGGAAATAATTGTTGATTCGTCTCTTTTTGTCTATATGTAGTTTATTCAAGAGGCACTATTGATGTATGATCGTTACTTACATACGAGTTGCTTTTAATTTATGATAATTCAAACTTTTTTATATTGGCGTAGACAAGCCTTGAATCATGTGTTGCATTGAAAGATGACAATACGATGAATAGCCTCGAATCTCAAAGTAAGATTTAGTATACTAGTCTTGTTGACTACAAGTATAGAAAGGCAGTCGCTATGAAAACGATGCTCGACTTTTTAAGAAATAGTATTCGCCTCCCTCAAAAAGAGGCCGTCTTTACGTTAAACCGTGAAGGTTTTGGCTTACCGATTGTTTTCCTCTGTTTTATCTTATTGCTAGTTAGCCTACCCTTAGGTGTCCAAATGGCATTATCCGGCGAAAATATGGCTGCAGAGGTCGCTTTGCCGATCTTTCTCGTTTTCTTTTTCTTTGTTTATTATCCGTTTTTCGTCTTATCTGTACTCATCCCGCTTGTCGCGATTACATTGCTTGCACTGCTTGTTGCGAAATTTGCACACCGCAAAATGAACTTTTTTTATGTTATATAAAATTGCTGCGTTTGCGGCTATTCTACCTGTAATTGGACTTGGAATTACAATATTGATTGGTTCTGCTTTACTTGAAACGATCTGGATTGGGATTAGTATTGTTTATCTCACAGTGATATTAATTCGTGTTGTGTTCATCTATCCGAAGCGCAAGTCTGCTCGTTGACTTTCATCCCCGTTACACGCTAAGGTAGCGATGCAAGAAGGATGATTGTTCAGTGGGGATTATCATCGTTGAATTATGCCAAAGCAACGCCATTACAAAGCTTGAGATCGAATCAATTCTTGAAGAGAAGTATCCCGAAGTTGACGTGATTGAGTCAGAATGTCTGTCTACTTGTGGACTTTGTGCACTTCGACCGTTTGCACTCGTGAATGGCAATCGAATTTTTGGTGATAGCCTGAAGAGTGTTTGGAGAAATTGCAATTTCGAATTGAAGTTGAGCTCGAACTTTATTCTATGTAACACCCTTCAAAAGTGAAGGGTGTTTTTCTATAAAATTTGAAGAAGTTCCTTCGGTTGGTGAATCATCTTGTCATAAGTTTTTACGTCACCAAATCCATAACTCGCATAGATAAACGGAATGCCTGCTTTTTTGGCTGCTTCTTGATCACCCAACGTATCACCAACATAGACAGAAGCGTTTAATTGGTTACGACTTATTACCAGCTGTATGTTCTCAGCTTTAGATAGGCCTGTTCTTCCAGGGTTCTCATAGTCACGAAAGTATTTCCCTAAGTTGTGATAATGGTAAAATGCCTCAATATACCCATCTTGACAATTACTGACGATGTACAATTGGTAACGAGACGCCAATTGTTCGAGCGTAGACTCCACATGTTCATATAGCCTTCCACCCTGTTGACGCAACGCCTCATTTTCCGCGTTACTCACTTGCTTGAGTAACGTCTCTCGCTCTTCGCTTGTTAAGTTTGGGAATAATCGTTCCCCAATCTCCTCCATTTGTAAGCCCATTACACCTTGAAGGTCTTCTTTAGTAATCGTCTGCTTAATTCGTGAATCATACGAGAGCTTCGATTGCCACGTATTGACTACAACATCGCTAGAATCCCAAAGTGTTCCATCTAAATCAAATATAATACTATCCATGACTCCTCCTCACTCACGTCTTTGACGATTCGCGTAACCTATTTTTCAATAACACAGTCGTTCTCTCTCTCTGTTTGTTACACTAGAAGGTAATTTAAGAGATATGATTACGTTACATACTGGAGGTGTTCTTATCTATTCATTTTCATTTGAACAGAATCTCGCCTATTTAATGCGCTCTCCTCTTGAACCGATGTATGCAATTGAAGACAACAAGATCACTCGAGCAATTGAAGTTGACGATCACACCCACATCTTCCAACTCTCTAATCATGAAGACAAATTACGGATTGATACATTTGAAGGAAACTCTCAAGTCGTACACGATTTTGTTACTGAATGGCTTGATCTTCACTATCCACTATTTTCGTTCTATGAAATGGCGACAGAAGATCCTTTGCTTTCCAATGTTATTAAGGATTATAGAGGGTTACGTCTCATCGGAATTCCTGATTTGTTTGAGGCACTTACTTGGGGAATTATCGGTCAACAAGTGAACTTAACCTTCGCCTACACATTAAAGAAACGACTTGTTGAGACCTATGGTCAAACCGTACTTTTCAACAATCATTCACTCTCTCTTTTTCCAAAACCAACTACAATCGCTGAACTTTCTGTTAATGACTTACTACCTTTACAACTAAGCCGTAGAAAAAGTGAATACCTAATTCATGTTGCAAAATGTATTGCGGAAGGTTCACTTTCCAAAACACTGCTTTCCTCTGAACTAGAATCTGCTGAAAAACAACTTATGAGCATTCGTGGCATTGGTCCTTGGACTGCAAATTATGTGCTAATGCGTTGCTTACGATATGCACGTGCCTTTCCAATTGACGATGTAGGCTTTCAAAATGCGATGAAACATGTTCTGCATTCGCAGGATAAACCATCAAAGGAAACGATCATGGGTTATACGAAGCATTGGCGTGGATTTGAAGCGTACGCTGTGTTTTATTTATGGAGAACGTTACAAGGTTAAAATGAACAAAGAGCCGAATTACGGCTCTTTTACACATTAATCGATAGATCAGCTTTCAACTCTTGAATTTGTTCAATATGCCGTGTTTCGTGGTAAGGTAATAATTCGATCCATTGTTTAATTGACAGCCGTCCGAATTTAGGATGCCTTACTGATTTATGTGTATAATCTTCTTCTGGCGAGATACGCTCTATCACTCGTAAAAAATGGCGTCTTGAATGCTCAAACCCTTCTAAAATCTGACTAACTTGAAACGGACCATCATTTGGCAGAATGTTTTTTGGAGCATCCGTTTTTACAGAACGATCAAGTGTGCGCTCAATCGGCTTTTCGCGCACCACTGATTCTTGATCGTTTTTTTGTCCTTGCTCAATTGCATCAGCAAACGCTCCTTCGGACAAGATTAAATGATGACAAATTTGACCGATACTCCAAACATCATGACGTTGTTTCGCATTAAGTTGTTGCTCTGTAAGACCAGTAATTTCACGGACAACCTTTGCACGTACGTCTTGCAAATGGTTACAATCCATTACGATTCACCCCCCGTTACGACTTCGTTTGGTTTATCTTATTCAAACCTTGCATATTTTTATGTGAATGTTAAGAAAAAATCATTTGAAAGCATTGTTATTCGGTCTATGATAATCAACACATACAAAGGAGGCATCCTATGATCCATCCTAACTATTGGATTGACCAGCTCGGACTAAAGCCCCATCAAGAAGGTGGATACTTCACTGAAAGTTTCAAAGCCAATGAGCAGATCAAAAGTCAAACCGGAGACCGCAGACCATTGTATACGAGCATTTATTTTTTATTAACCACAAAAAGCCCTTCTCATTTTCACCGACTTAAAAGCGATGAAGTTTGGTATTACCATTACGGTGCGTCACTTACAGTACACATGCTACATCCGGACGGTTCCTATGAGCAAGTCATCGTCGGTCCGCAAATTGAACATGGTCAACAGCTGAGCACCGTTGTACGCGCGGGAACAATTTTTGGCTCCACCGTTTCATCGGACTATTCGCTTGTCAGCTGTGCTGTTGCTCCAGGCTTTGATTATTCAGACTTTGAATTATTCACACAAGATGAGTTAATCGGCGAATACCCTGACCATGAAGCGATCATTCGTTTACTAACGTATGAAACACTTCCTATTGACGAGGAATAGCTTTCGTTAGTCGCTGCATCAATTGCTCTACTGATAATTGTTCAGCTAATCGCAAACCTTGACCTGCCCATAAAGACATCGTATTCCAATCTCCCTCTTCTGAAGATGCCTTTCGCAAATCTTGCGTCACTGCATTTTGAATTGGATAAGGGGGATTTCTTCTAAACGTGTACAAGTATGAGCTTCGATAAAGGCGTTTCGAATTCCTCTCGCAGCTTTGCCAGAAAAAGCATACGTTACATCTGTATCCTCTTCATTATGTTGCAACAATTGCTCTTTATGGAGCGGATGCGCAGCACTTTCAATCGTCGTTAAAAACGCTGTTCCCAACTGCACACAAGTTGCTCCTAATGCAAAAGATGCAGCAACCCCACGTTCATCCATAATTCCACCTGCTGCAATGACTGGAATCGTGACGTGGTCAACAATTTGCGGGACAAGGGCCATCGTTCCAATTAACGGCAAATACTCACTTTGTATGAAACTACCACGATGACCACCTGCTTCACTGCCTTGTGCAACAACTGCATCAATGCCAACTTGCTCAATATGTATGGCCTCCTCTACCGTAGTGGCCGTCCCACACGTTACAATACCTGCAGCCTTCAACGCAGCCACTTGATTGTCAGTTGGTACCCCAAACGTAAAGCTAAACACTGGTACTTGTTCTTCAAGTACAACTTCGAATTGTTGCTCAAACGATTCTTGGACTTTCTCGACCGTTTTAGTCGTTAAACCGAAACGATTTCGAAACGAATGTGTGAGCTCCATACCTCTCTTACTATGTACTGCAATTTCTTCAGCCGTAAACGATTGCTCAGGGATAAAAAGATTTACCGCAAAAGGCTGATTGGTTAACGTTTTCACTTTTTGAATTGCCTTTCGTAAGTTATCGGGTGACATGTATCCACCCCCAATTGTTCCTAACCCTCCATAATTAGACACAGCTGCAACAAGTTGTGGAGACGTTGCCCCACCAGCCATACCTGCTTGAATAATCGGATATTTCACATTAAATACGTTTGCTTCTCCCATAAACTCACCCTTTAACTGCTGTCTTTTCTCTATTATACTACGCAAAAGAAGCTACCACTAGGTAACTTCTTTTAATTACGAGTACGCGTCATCGATTGTTGGTATAAACCGATCTTCTCTAAAAAACTTAATTCATCGTCGTTAACGACCGTTAGTTCATGCTTACGACCACGTTCTCCATCGTCTCCCTTGCTTGTCATACTGAAGAATGTGCGATTAACTTCCATCATCGTTGTTTTGTTACTCATAATTTTAGACTCTGTTGATAGTCGTGGACTGATCAGCTGATACTTCTTATTATCGACATGATAATCAAAAACCATTTCTTTTTGAATTTGCTTCATCGACAACGGTGCCACCTCAAATAACCCTCGCTCTTCTCCATTTAAATAGACATTCCACTTCGGTCGCCAAAGATTTTTGTGCAACGGATGCGCTTGAAAAAGAACGACATCATCATTACTATGACTCGTCACTTCAATATTTCGAAAATCCATAAAACCTGAGAGTGAGAACCACTTTTCATAAGTATTCCGAAACGTATACTTATAAGTTGCAACTCGATTTCCAGCAGCATCGTATACTTGCACCGGATGACCATGCATCATGTCAATCGGTTCTTGATATTGAAAATCCCCAGTTAGTTCAATGGACGTAGATAGCGTGTCTAGTTCATGATGTCGCGACCTTGCTCGATTACGCCTTACTGCTTGAACCGTAAAACGTAGGAACACGATCGCTAGAATAATTATAAATCCAAACAATATGAACCAGTAACTATCCATCATCTGATTCCCAGTTATTATTACCCGGATTGGCTCAATCAGGATTATCATGAAAAAAGCGAGCATGATGCCAAAACCTCTTGAGCTATTCATTTTTCAAACTCTCCTTGTTTAATTTACAATACTCCTTGTGCAATCATTGCATCTGCGACTCGTTTGAAACCTGCGATGTTCGCACCATCAATCAGATTGTCCTCACATTTGTATTGCCTTCCTGCCGATAAGCTTTGATTATAAATGTTTTGCATAATTTCCTTTAATTGGCGATCGACTTCTTCAAATGTCCATGAGACTCTCGCGCTATTCTGAGCCATCTCTAAGGCAGAAACAGCGACTCCACCAGCGTTTGCTGCTTTACTCGGCGCAAAACGAACGTGGTTTTCTCGGAACTGTTCCACAGCTTTAAGTGTACATGGCATATTAGCACCTTCAGCGACAATTCTAACACCGTTATGAATGAGCGTACTTGCATCATATTCATCAAGCTCATTTTGAGTGGCGCAAGGAAGTGCAATGTCACAAGCTACTTGCCATATTTTCTCCCCACCGTAAAACGATGAATGATCATGTTCTTCTGCATACGCAGAAATTCGTTTGCCTTCAACTTCTTTTAAGCGCTTAACCGTCTCAAGATCAATACCCTTTTCATCGTAGATGTAGCCTGAAGAATCGCTGCACGCAACCACTCGAGCGCCAAGCTCAATCGCTTTTTCCATCGCATAAATGGATACTTTACCTGACCCTGAAACAATAATCTGTTTCCCAGTTAAACTCTCATTTAATTCTTTTAACATGTTCTCGACAAAATAAATGACGCCGTAACCCGTTGATTCAGCTCTCGTTAAGCTCCCGCCAATATCTACATCTTTCCCAGTGAACACTCCCGCTTCAGATGAACCTCTTAATTTTCGATATTGCCCAACCATGTAGTTGATTTCACGGCCACCTACACCAATATCTCCAGCGGGTACATCGACGTTCGGTCCGATATGTTTAGATAGCTCAGTCATAAAGCTTTGTGTAAAGCGCATGATTTCAGCGTTTGACTTATTTTTCGGGTCAAAATCTGCGCCACCTTTCCCGCCACCGATTGGTTGTCCCGTTAATGCATTTTTGAAAATCTGTTCAAATGCAAGAAATTTTACGATGCTCGAATTGACAGTTGGATGAAAGCGTAGCCCGCCTTTATACGGACCAATGGATGCATTAAACTGAACCCGATACCCTCGGTTTACTTGCACACTACCTTGATCATCGACCCATGGAACGCGAAATGATATGAAACGATCTGGCTCTACAAGCCTTTCTAAAATGCCAAATTGTTGATACTTTGGATGCTCAGCTAAGTATGGCGCTAGTGAATCAAAGATTTCCTTTACCGCTTGGTAAAACTCTTCTTCATGTGGATCACGTTCTTTAACCGTTTCTAATACATCTTCGATATACTTTTTAGCATCTTCCATACATTCACCCCTTCAAAATAATGGCTATTCTTATCAATTCCCGACTTACTTCACAGATTAAACACTTAATCTACTGCTTTTAACCTCTACTTTAATGTTTTTCAATTTCAAAAAGAATCCATTTCGAATTACTACAAAAAAATAAATAGACACTCCATAGAGAAGTGTCTTTCTTAGCGAACTAATTCACTTTCTGGTAGCTTTGAAACCCTTGCAAAATTTGATCAACGGCTTGATCGACTCTCGCTGCCGTATCAACGTCTTGAATAAATAGGTGATCATCTTCAATGTGAATATCACTACTTAGCACATAGACAGGCTTTAATAAGTGTGTGCTGCCAAGCGTATGCAAAACAGGTAATAATGAAAAGTCTAAGGAAAGATAATGGGCAATACTCCCACCCGTAGCGAGAGGTAAAACCGTTTTCCCTCGTAATGCCCCTTCTGGCAACAGATCCAGAAATGCTTTTAAACCTCCGGTAATTGACGCTTTATAGATTGGACTTCCGATAATGATAACTTCTGCTCTTTCCACTAAAGCTGATGCTTCTTTAATACTTGGTGAACCGAATTTTGCATGCAATAAATCCTCCGCAGGTAAGTCTCGGACGTTGATAAAATCTACGGAACAATCTGCTTGTAACCTATTAGCAACTTCATGTAACACATGACTCGTTTTTGATGGTTCACTTGGACTCCCTGAAATAACGACAACATGATTCATACAACATCCACTCCCACTCGTATCAAGTTGGTAGACCGCACTTGCATCCAAATGAACGTTCAATTCGCTTCATTACAGACCTTTTGCGATTTTTCTATCTTTCCAATATGTCGCATACGCTCATACTTTCTAACATACATGAGCCGTCAAGTTATTACCTTGTATGCTAATCTTATAATACCTATTTGTCAAGTATGAATTATATGAATAATTGAACGAATGCATGCATTAAATTCTCTAAAATTCGTTAATCTGTGTTGACTTCAGGATATTTTACCTATACTCTATATTCAATACATCAACTACTGTTCAATGAACAGTACCGATTAAAGCGATGGTGGTGATCGTGTATGAACGCACAATGGAAAAAAGGAATTCTAGAATTGTGTGTGTTACTTCTAATTTCAAATAAAGATCGGTATGGCTATGAACTCGTTGAAGAGATTTCAAAAAAATTCACCATTTCAGAAGGTGGGTTATACCCGCTGTTAAGACGGATGACGAAAGATGAGTTATTTTCAACTTACCTTGCGGAATCAAAAGAAGGGCCTCCTCGCAAATATTATGCCATAACCGAAAAAGGTGAAGAAATGAAAGAAAAATTGCTGTATGACTGGAATGATTTGAAGCACGGTGTAAATCAATTTATCCAAGAGGAGGTCGATCAAATTGAGAAAAACTGACTATATGGCGTCTTTAGAATCAAAGCTTTCTAACCTTCCAAAGGAGGAACGTTTAGAGTTTATTGCTGATTATGAGGAGCACTTCACCATCGGCTTAGCTAACGGTCGAACGGAGGATGAAATTGCTGAATCACTTGGCAAGCCTGATAAAGTAGCGAAAGAAATTGTTGCGCAGTATAACCTTGAAGTTGCTCATAACCATCCTTCAATGAAAACCATTTTACGAGCATCGTTCGCTGCTATCTCACTAAGTATGTTTAATTTAATCTTTGTTTTAGGACCGTTTGTGGCAATCATGGTCATTCCGATTTCACTCGCCATCGTATCAATCGCACTGATTTTATCTCCATTACTTTTATTGATTCAAGAAGGTTTTTCTTCGGCATTTTGGATTCAAAGCTTTTTGCTCATCGGTTATGTTGGTCTTGGAATGATTCTCACTGTTGGGAGTTTGAAATTGCTTCAACTTTGTTACGCTCTTATCATTCGTTATTTAAACTTTAACTTAAACATTGTAAGAGGTGGTCAAGCATGAATTTACGCACTGTTCTGTTTTCCGGGATCGGTCTACTTACAATCGGAATTATTGGAAATATAGCACTTTTTCTTTTCGGAACGAGCCCGTTTCATTCTACTTGGGAAGAACACTATGAAACTTATGATTCTGCTCTCGTTGATCATGTGAAAATTGATGCAGACGTTGCATCAATCTCCATTCATTCACACGAACAAGACGACATTCTTGTTGGATATGAAGGAAGTATAATGAACATCCAACAGACAGAGTATGACCTCTCTACACAATTGAAGGACAACACACTTCATATTACGCATAAACATAAGCCTAGCGTCCAACTCTTTGGATTTTTCAATGCGGATTACGACATTGATGTTTTTCTTCCCGATATTCTGTTCGAATCGATAACAATTACAAGTAGTGTTGCAGACATCCAGCTAGATAACGTTCAAGCTGAATACTGGTCCATTGCAACTGAGGTTGGGAATGTTCATGCTTCAATGATTGCAAATACGATTGATGCGAAGTCAGAAGTTGGGAATTTTGAATTTCATTTGCCCGACTTGAACGAAGATTTGTCTATACAGACTGAAGTAGGCAACGTAAACGTAACCTTTAATGAACTGTCTGGTGCAATACAACCATCAATTTCAACTACAATTGGTCTGACCCACATCAATGATTTAGAAGATGTGGCAAGTGAGAGTCATGCACCTCAATTGAATCTGCGCTCTGAGGTGGGAAATATCTCTGTTTCTGTTAGTAACAACTAACGTACACTAAGTAGCATAAGCTGAGCTTCCTTCTGCAAACAAAATCGCCTAAATCGGCGATTTTGTACTGATCATCGATTGAAAAAAAGAATCCATAACTGTGAGTTCCACTTACTCGTGATGCGCCCGATCGTTTGCAGCTTCCTTCGAAACTGGGCATATAGTAGGATCCCAGTGATAATAAATAATAACAGTCCGATTGTGATTCCAAATAGTAGAATAAATATCGGTATTAGTAAAACGAAAATGCCTGCAAGAAATACATAAAAGCTGGCAACTTTAGACATTTCTTCTTTATGACGTTCAAGTCGCTTATTGGCCATCCGATTAAGGCTCTATTCAGTAAAGTAATCCGCTTATTAGAATGAATCATAAAAGCGCAAAAAAAGACAAATAGGCTAATGATTAGCGCCACAAGGTTTAGCATGCGGAAGTTCCTTTCTCAAAAAGAAGATGACAGACGCTCATAAGATGCATTGCATAAACGAAAGGTTCTGATGAAACCATATGACTTGCGCAAATCGCGCTTTTTGCATACAAAACAATTCATGTCGAAATAATCTGAATAAATTCATCATATCACAATCTGGTCACGAACGAAAAGAGGCAATTAACGAATCGTTAATTGCTCTAGTCGTTTGCAATAAAACTCTAAGTCTGGTGCATCTTCAAGTGTTTTTAGCATTCCTTGAATAATAATTGCTCGAGGCTCGTCTTTTTTTGCTTCAGCCTTTAGCACATCAAGGCTTCTAACCACTCCGCCACCTTCTCTTCCGAAGCCTTCAGTCCACTTATAACTTCGGAGACACTTTCAATCACATCATCAAGTTCTTGATCATGCTTCTCTTCATGCTTTTCTTGCAAAATGTCAGATGTAATAAAAGGAGGGACGCGTTTTATAAGAAGGGATTCTTTATGATCATTTAAGCGATCGAGAATCCACTCCGCCAAATCTTTCGGGTTGATCTCTAATTCTAAATGAAGAATCGTTTGCAAATACGCCTTGTTCATACCTTCTAAGAGAATGCTCAAGTCATACACATAGCTCAACTTCTTCTCCGTATAAGAGGGTGAAGTTTTTCTTAAACCACTCGTAACGAACTTCTTTCATCTCCGTAACAAAGCTTCGTATTGCTGGATTTGTTGATAACTCTTGTTCTTGTAACTGCATAATAATGAAATCCCGATGCTTAAAAATCGTTTCGTAATGTGCTTCAAGCTGTAACAAAAATGATTCGTAAGGAGTTTCAGCTTGTTCTTTTACTTGCTGAACTTGTTCATGAAGGCTGTCATAATAATATTCATAAATTTCCACAAGTAATTGATCTTTGGAATCAAAGTGGAGGTAAAATGCTCCTTTTGAAATCCCACTAACGGTACAGATGTCTTGAATCGACGTCGGATGAAAACCTTCTGTCGCAAAAAGATGAATTGCTTTTTCTATTATCTCGGTCTTTTTCTGATTCATCAACTACACCTCATAATTATCTTACCATTGACTGACCATCCACTCAAAAGATTAATCTTCACCTAAAACACACATTCAACGTTCTAAAGTTGTGCTAAACTATATTTATGACCAGTCAGTCATCATTTATAAGGGGTGTTGTTCGATGAATGATCACGTAAGCTACAGTCAAGAAAATGATGTGCACTGCATAGACGAGCCTCAACACTGTTCAGAAGACACGATTGAAGATATTGTTCGACGCTTACAAGATCAGGGTATTGACGTGACGATTTGCCGTAGACGCCCTAATTAACGATAAAGAAACGGAGAATGATCACTCTCCGTTTCTTTATCCTTCTTCTGCCTCTCGAGAATGCTTAGCCCAAAACACAATAGGCACGAGCTCAATGCCAAGAACCCTCCTAAGAGCGATAACCAAGAGAAGCTCATCCCTGAAGCAACCATCCCACTCATTGCACCTCCTGATGCACCTGCAAGTGCAACAAAGACATCAACAGAACCTTGAACTTTCGCACGAACGCTCGGGTGTGTTCCATCCACAAGTAGTGCGGTTCCACTAATCAACCTAAATTCCAGCCGAGTCCTAACAACCCAAGTGCCACAATTAATCCAAGTAACGAGTCTGGAGCGTAAACGCCGCAAGCAGACCTGCTCCGAGCAACGTTATTGCAGAACTTACGACCATAACGGTTCGTCCAAGACGATCTACAAGAATTCCAGTAAACAATGATGGCAAATACATCGCACCAACATGAATACTAATGACAAGCCCAATCTCTCTTAAACTATGCCCATGATGTTCCATATGGACAGGCGTCATCGTCATGATAGCAACCATAATAATCTGCGTTAAGATCATGACCATTGCTCCGACAACAACACCTTTTTGCATAGGTTTTGCTTCATATGCTGCATTCTTTTGTTCCTTTGAATCTAGCAACGATTGAGCAAGAAGAAATGGATCAGGTCGTAAAAAGATAAACAACGTTAAACCTGCAAGTCCATACGCTAGTGCTGCAAGAATAAACGGTCCAGCAAGCGGTGGGATTCCTACGCTAGCAGCAAAGTCTCCCATCACATCAACAAGGTTTGGTCCGAGCACAGCTCCAAAAGTTGTCGAAACGAGTGCAATGCTCACCGCAGTGGCTCGTTGTTTTTCCGTCGCTAAATCCGTTCCCGCATAGCGTGCTTGTAGATTTGAAGCTGTCCCTGCCCCGTAAAGAAAGAGCATCATCCATAAAAGCCAAATGCTATGTAAAACGGCTGCAACTAATATCCCGATTGCCCCAACAAACCCCGCTAAAAAACCGAGGGATAACCCTACTCGGCGCCCAAGACGTTGTGACATGCGTCCAATTAAAAATGCTGCAAGTGCTGACCCTAACGTAATTAGAGCCACCGGTAAACCTGCAAGCGCTTCCCCTTGCACCATGCTTTGTGCAAGTAATGCACCGACTGTAAGTCCTGCTGCAAGCCCCGCTCCCCCAAAAAGTTGCGCAATGACTACTACGATCAGTGTTCGTTTATACACGTATGCCTGATTATTCATGATGGTGCACTTCCCTTCACTACAAATGATAGCACAAAGATGGGCAGTCATTTTAATCCACCTAAGATTCATTGTTTCATTGATTATTTACGTTAATGCACAAACCAATCAAATAAAAAAAGACTGGTCAAAGCTCGGTACATTCCGAACCTCAACCAGCCATCTCATGATAAGACGAATTCTATAGATTGAACTGCTGCGAGTCTTGCGTTGCTTCACTTAGATAGTGAGGAATCATTGATGTAAACGTTCGATCTTCTACTTCTGTCTCAACTTTCTTCACGCGTATATCAAAGTACTTTTCCATATTCTCTTCAGTCATAATTTCTTCAGTTTTACCGACAATCACAGGTTGTTGTTTTGATACCATCATGACTTGATCCCCGAAGTAAAATGCATGATTAGGGTAATGTGTATTAATAATACAAGTGATGTTTTGTTCTTTTACTAGCTTTTTAATCGTTTGTAAGATTATTTTTTGTTTTTGAATGTCTAAGTGTGATTCTGGTTCATCTAAAATTAATAGTTTAGGGTCTGCAACGAGCGTGCGTGCAATTAAAGCAAGTTGCAACTCTCCTCCACTAATTGAATTGCATGATTGATATGCAAGATGCGCAATTCCAATCGATTCCAATGCTTCCATTGCCGCAGCTTCGTCTTTTGCGGAAGGCTGTGAATAGGAGCGAATGTACATCGCTCGACCCATTGTAACCATTTCTAATACCGAATAAGCGAATGCCATTTTAGAAGCTTGTGGAACGTATCCGACGAGTTTCCAGAGCTCTCTTGAAGAATAATCTTTAATCGATTTGCCTTCAATGCGCGTCTCACCTTGCTTCCAATCTTTAAGTCCGATTAAGCATTTAAGGAATGTCGTTTTACCAGCACCATTCGGACCTAATACAGACAGAATCTCTCCTTCACAGAGTTTGAGGTTAATAGAATTTCGATATAAGAATGACGGCTCGGTCTTTTTCTTCCTTTTTCCATAATAAAAGTTCCCACCGTTGACTTCTAATTTCATTTCCAACCTCCTCCTGTACGCATTAAAAGATAAGCAAAGAATGGTGCCCCTACGATTGCAGTTAGAATTGATAACGGAATTTCAGCAGGAGTTAACGTTCGTGCTAAGTTATCAATGATTAATAAATAGGAGCCGCCAATTGATATGGATACGGGCAGTACGAAGCGATTATTGTTTCCGACAAGCATCCTTGCAATATGGGGAATAATTAACCCAACCCAGCCGATAATACCAGCAATAGACACTGCTGAAGCGGTAATAATCGTTGCTGCGAAAATGACGAGCCACCTCGTCTTCGCTACTGAAATTCCAAGTGACTTTGCTTCTTCTTCGGATAGAGAGAGTATATTAATTCTCCATCTTAAAACGAGTAAGATCACCATACCAATGATAATAAAAGGCGCCCCAATCAAAATGTCGTAGTATGATGCAGTACCGAGGCTTCCCATTAGCCAATACGTAATGGACGGGAGCTTCTCTTCAGGATCAGCAACAAATTTAATCAATGATATAAACGCTTGGAATAACGCACTCGTCACAACTCCGGCAAGGACCATCATAAAAATCGGCATTTCCTTTTTAAATCCACCTACAAGGAAAGTAATTCCGATCGCTAACATCCCTGTTATTAACGCAATAATTTGAGTGGAAAATCCGTGACCGAATAACAAGATCCCAAGAGCCGCCCCAAAACCTGCACCAGCAGAAACCCCGAGAATGTCAGGGCTAACTAACGGGTTCGCAAACATCCCTTGTAATGCCGCTCCTGCAATGGATAGACCTCCACCAATCAAGATCGCAAGGATGACTCGAGGTAAGCGTAATTGGATGACCGCTGCTTCTTCCATGTCGGTCCATGTCTGTTCAATATCCATAAACTGCGAGAGAAGAATCTGTACTTGAACCGTAAAATCTACTTCGAACCTGCCAATACTAAGTGACAATACCCCAAGGAACAAGGGAAATAGTACAAAAAATAGTCCTTTCAACGTCGCTTTCATCGCTAGTGAACATCCTTACGTTAATATTTTGCTGCCTCTGATGATGGATTTAAGACATCATAGATTTGCTCATCACTAATGTCATAATCATAAAATTTATCGTAATACGTTTTAATCTCTTCTTCTATGCTGTACTCAAACCGCTCAGGATGATTCTTCTGTGCCATCCACTTCAGCATTAAAGGTGCATCACCACTTGGTGGCATCCAGCGATAAATTCCTAATGGAATTTTGTACACTTGTTGTTCTCGAACGGCTGTTACATCGCTCCAGTCCTGTCCTCTAAACACATTGTCATACAAATCTTCTGGCTGTGTTTCTGTGAAGTTTGTTATGTAAATAATGTCAGGATCCCAGTTATACACCTGCTCCATATTTACTTCCTTTATGCCATTAATGTCGCCTTCAGCAACATCTTGACCACCCGTCGCATTGATCCAACGGTTGCCGTGGTGATTCACTCCCCCAACAGATATTTCATTTTCACTATGATATTGCAACAGCATTACACTAGGCTTCTCCTCTTCTGAGACACCTTCAAGCCCCTCATCCACTTCTGCTTGTGCCTGTCGACCTTCTTCAATAATTTGATCTGGTCGATCACTCGTGCCCGTAATTTCACCGGTAATTGAAACCCATCGTTCAAAGTTATCAAGTGGGTTATCCGTTCTCGTTGCTGTATCAAGGGCAACTGTAGGAATACCTGTCTCTTCGACTTTTTGAACTGACATTTCCTCATTGGCTCTTTCGAAATAAACGTCAGGATTTAGCTGCATGAGCGTTTCAACATTTACTTCTCCATTTTTAACAAATGATGTATTTGCATCTGCCACTGCTGGGGAAATCTCTTTAAGTATTGAGTTTATCGCTGCGTTATAGGAGTTGGGATGCATACCGACAATTTCATCCGTTGAGTTTGTTGCTACAAACCATGTTGAGAAATACGGAAGGATACTTCCCATTACGACTTGATCGATCTCACTTGGTATTTCAACTTCTCGCCCGAGTTCATCCTCAATTAATTTATGCTCAGCTGTCGTCTCAACTTCTTGCGATTCTGTATTAGAACCACAGCCGGCAAGAATCGCCATACTTACGAAACTTAAGCCGATTATTTCTTTCTTCACATGTAGCACTCCTCTAAGTTATTTATAATAAATTACTTTACAAAGATAACATTTTAAATGATAATGAGAATCGTTATCACTGACTGAGAAGTAGTTTATATCGACTTTGACAATTCGTCAACCTTAAAAATTGGAGGTACACGCTTTATGACAGACCAATCATTGCTTATGCTCGACCCTGGGCACGCGTTTGGCTTACGTAATCGTATTCACCCGTTTACACGTGAAAATTTCCATCTGATTGATCAATATGATTTTTCAACGGTTGATTTGGAACCATACAAAGGCCTTGTCATTCAAGAATTTTGTGATCAAGAGTATTTATTGCAACAACAAGATCGAATTACTGAATTTCTTCATCATGGTAAAATCGTTATTTTTTGCGGTCATCTTTTCTTGAACTTATTACCAGGTACATTCCCATTTATCCCTAAATCAGTAAGTAGTTTTCGTGATTACATCATTTCAAAAGAAAGTGAACATGAAATCTTTGAAGGAGTACTTGCGGAAGAAATGACGTTCAATAAAGGCGTTGCTGGGTTCTTCGCAAGAGGAACACATCCCCACAAAGAGGAAGTCGAAGTGCTTTTACGTTTACCTGGTGGCATGCCGACAACTTATATTGATCGCACAAGCACAAACGGAACCATTTTCGTTCATGCAGGTAAAGATTTGTTCAACTACCACGCTCAAAACAAATCAACAAACCGAATTCCAGCGCAACTATTGCAATGGGTGCATGATGAGTATGGCCGGATTCAGGGGGAAGAAAAAGATGCGTAAAATCGGAGTGATCTACAGCGGAATTGCTTCACATTATCGAACATTTAAAGAATCTAAGTACCGTAAATATGTTAACGAGTATTTCTATTTCCCTGACTTTGAACATGCTTCACTTGCAAATGTTGATATCTTAATCGTCCCTTCACAATTAAACGGAACCTTGTTAAAACAAGCGAAATCCAAAATTCAGCAGTATACCGAAGATGGAGCATCGTCGTTGCTTTTGGTCCACAACCTTGGGAGTGGATTCCTAATCAAGATTGGGAAGAACGGGAAACGAACTTCTGGTGGTGGCTCGAAGAAAATCCTAAGAGTGGATTGCATTTACAACAACCAGAACATGATTTATTTACTTATATTAGCTTGGAAGATGCGACGTGGCACCAACACGGTGTATTCTGGCCGAGCCAAGAAGCTGACAAATTAATTACAACCGAAGATGGTGGTGCAGTTCTTTACATCGATAAAACAAGTACGAAGGGAACTTGGATCGTAACGACACTTGATCCTGATTATCATTTCGGTTCGTATTTTATGCCTGCAACGGAGCGCTTCTTGAATGGGTTCTTACCTTGGTTAACACACGGGAAAATTTAGTTATTAGTCTTTACGTCAAAAACCTGCTCCACACCGGAGCAGGTCTATTTCTATTATTCATAGTAAGCAAGTAATTCTTCTGCATCATAACGAAGTTCTGTATAAGCTTCCCGAGAAAATGAATTTAAGTTCCACTGCCAAATGACGATGTTCCAATAGTTTCGTGCTGCATCATAATTGTCTTCCTCAATCACTCGTTCAGCGGCTGCCGTCAAACGATTAATCGTTGATGCGTAATAAATTTGTTCTGCATCGACTAAGTTTTCAATAGTCATCAGCGCCCGCTCTGGAGTTACGAGTTCAACTTGGCTCGACGTAAAAATGACGTTTGAAAGCAACCGATATAAATACTCTGGGTGATCTCTAAATCCTGGTTCTAAGCCCATAATCGTTACATTGGGTTTCTTTCCTTCAATGACGATTGGTTGACCAGAAGCTTCCTTTGCATCTTTCCAAAAACCCGCCTTAAAAAAATCTTCTTCTGCAAAACGTGCGACAACCTCTTCATCTGTTACGTCAGAAAACCAAATCGTATTATAGACAAAGCCTAGATCTTCTTCATCGTAACCGTGGGTAACACTCGACGGAGTGTAGTCTACGTGCACGACACCGTTACTATTTCTTGGACCTGTATGCGTCGTTGCATCACTTAGCTCTAACTGATTGACCGCTACAGAAGATGCACTTTGACCAATGGCAAAGTAATGACCTCCTGCATCGATAAATTCATGAACACGTTTCTTGTAGTCTTCTGACTCGTCAAATTGACCGCCGTTCGCAATCACAAGATCAAAGTCTTCTAGTTTATGATTAATTACATCATTTGTTGAAATTCCAGTCACTTGATACCCCATCTTGAGGAGCGCTGCCCTCGTTCCGTGATTGCTTCGATCGTTCAAAATGGCAACCTCAGGCGAGTGAATCATTGAGCCATCACGAGGAATATCAGTCGTTTCTAGATATAAATTAGAGTCCGAAATTACTGATTCCAATTGCTCATTTCGTGTAGCATCAATGTGAAAATGACCTTCTTCACTGCGAATCACTTCAACACCTTCGTTAATCAATTCATTCACGAGTTGAACAGATTCAACAGAGTTATTCA
Organism: Geomicrobium sp. JCM 19038; assembly: GCF_000698125.1. Classification (GTDB taxonomy): domain Bacteria; phylum Bacillota; class Bacilli; order Bacillales; family Marinococcaceae; genus Geomicrobium_A. Next base: position 29,224 of record NZ_BAXA01000006.1, read on the forward strand.
GTAGAACATAAGGTCCATCTCCAATTAATTGACCTACGCTTTCCAAAGGCTCTGTAACCGGTTCAAGTGCCACACTTACATCCTCATAGAGTGGTGTTGCTTCAAATCCCCACAGTTCAGGAATATTCCAAGCGGATACATCGTACATAGCGCTTGCTTGATCGCTAATATCTTCGCCGTCCCAAAGCAGGACGTTTGCCAAGCTTCGTTTTGCTTGATCAAGTCTTACTACATACGTACCTTCTTCATACGATTGGTCGTTCGTCTCAAATGTTTCTGTCGTCTTTTCAACGATGAGCCCATGTCGTAATAACTCATTTACCCCTTTGATCGTTGCAGATGCGTTCTGCTCATCTAGAGGTAACAAATAAGCATTTGGAAAATAACCGTCAGGATGATCGACATGTTCGAATCCCACACCGCGTTTAAAGATCTCAAGTTGATCTTTTGTCATTTCAAGTTTGTTCTCGCTCGAGAACTTCAGCGATCCCATCACTGCATCAACCATCCAACGTACACCGTCTAAACTGTTATCTGGTGTCTCTAACGTATGACCATATACTCCGTGGTGATTCGCATACATCGGTGTAAAAATCGGTGGATAATCATCCAACCGTCTTCCATATCACGATATGGAATGTAGGTGCCTTGCATGTTGCGGTAACGATCGGTTTCATACTGATCGCGATTTGTCACGAGTTCCGCTTCCATCGCCTCAGCATTCGGCATCGCCCACTTTAAATAGAGGTCATGTTCGTAATTGGGATTGTGAGGGTGGGTCGTAGGTTCAATAAGCCCCGGATTGTCATCATCATAGATGACAAATCCATGAAGGTCTAACAACACCATCGGATTCCAATCTCGAATCATGTCAATATTCACCATCGTTTCTGGTTGAGAAAGCGTAACGTGATCACGATTCAAGTCAAAACCGTTCGCATTTTGTCTTGTTCCAAGCTCCCTTCCATCTGGATTGTTGACGACATTAAACACAAGCACATGCTCGTCCAAGATCGCCAGCGTCTCCTCATCTTCTGCAAAAGCGAAACGCTCAATGAGCTCTAACACTGCGTCAGTACCAGGGAATTCGTTTCCATGAATTCCGCCAATAATCAAAATTGGCACATGAAAATCAGGTTCATCTTTAATCGTTTGTAACGACGCTGTCGGTTCAACTTGCATCGTTTCTCGAAATTCTTTTACTTCTTCAACATCAACATCCGGATGAGTGATCACAACTTCATATAAGTCCCTGCCTTGAACGCTTTGCCCAATGACCTCAAACTCCATACGCTCACTTTGATTGTATGCTTCTAGAATCGGTAGAATTTCCTCATATGGAATCGGTTCGTAAGCATTAGCCTCACTTACAATTGGTGTGAATAATAAAAATATTACAGCTATTAGTAACGGTCTCATCGAATTATGTACTCGCTTCATATCGCTGCTACTACTCTCTGCTTACTTCTTGCAGGTCCTCGATTAGTAGCAGATTCACCTCCAAAATGATAGATTTTAAGTTTTGAGTCCCAAGTGATCCTCCTTCCTCATCAAAATCCCGTTTCATTGTGCAGATCTTTCCCTATTCTTACAGTGTATAAGAAAATATCACGTTTAATCGAATTTTAACGAGATTTTCTTACACGCTTCTACAATTCAATAAGTAAGGATCATGCCTTTCGTCTAGAATTGGTGCTTTTTTAATACATTTGCTAGAATATGTAACAAGAAAGGAGTTTCACCATGCAAAAACGACCAAAACATCTGTTTTTCTTAACTTTTGCTGCTCCGCTTTCCTTCATTGTGATGGTCGGATCGATTCTTTTACTTGCCAATCCAATTCCCCCAATTGTGATTTTTGGAACGCTCACACTGCTTTATCTACTTCTCGGTGTGTACCATTACAATCGTAATAAAAAGGGTATTGATAAAAAACGTTCACAAAGGGGTGACGTCCAATGATGTCTGTCTATCCTATGGAAGGTTCATGGGTAATCACTAGTTTCGTCATCCTTTTATTTATGATTAGCATGTATGTACTTAATGGACTGATTGCAACGAGTCAGTACCCATCACTGAATGGCCAACAAAAGAAAGAGTGGAAGTCTTATCGAAGTCACCCAACGTCTACAATTCTTTGGACAATTGTCACGGCACTAACTGCAGGGCTGATTCATTATGGCGCATCGCTTAGTGAGACACTTTGGCTAACGATTCCATTAAACTTAATCGCGTTTGCGATCTTCACCTACTTATTAATGGAACTTGCCTTTCTCATCGTTGCAAACCTACTGCTTCGACTGAGGACGTTTCACCACACAGAGCAACTTGAAAAACAAATAGGACTTATCTTTATGATTGCAGCACCAGTTGTTTTTGGACTTTCCTTTCTATTAAATTGGTTTATCCTCACCTGGCTCCCACTATTTCTGTTATTATTTGGTCTTACTTTTCGCTACATTACTGAAAAAGAAGCTCAGAAGAGACGCAAAAAGAAGTCCTATTAACCCTTACCTACTCATAGTAATGATACAATTCAGAAAACACATTACCTGAGGTGATTGCCATTCTTATTGCTGGTGGGTTCTCATTGGGCTTGGGATTGGACTGTTTCTCGATTACGTCACAGCCGGTCTCCTCATTGGAGCGGGCATCGGATTGATTGCTGAATACTTCGTTCAGCGCAAAGTATAAAGCAAGCCGCTGAGAATGGTCTCAACGGCTTGCTTTTTTGTTAAAGTGAAAAGGCTTTAGCAAGTAATTCATAAGAACGATGACGAGATGCTTTCTCTGTTAACATATTTAAAATCATCACTTCATCCACTTGCGCTTCATCTGCTAAAGTTCGAATCTCTTCTTTGACTCGTTCAATGCTTCCAATAATGAACTTGCCCTTATTCTCCTCTTTCACTCGTTGTTCTTGGATCGTATACGTATGATTTGCTACTTCCTCAAGTGTTGGTGGTGGATTCGTAAACTGTCCCGTTCCCCATCGAACCCACTGCAACTCAGCTGGTCCTGCTAAGTATTCAGCTTCTTCATCGGTTTCTGCAGCAATGACCATGATCGCTAAAATGCTCTTCGGTTGCTCCATAAACACGGATGGTTTAAAGTTCTCACGATACGCCCGCAACATCGGTACGGCAAGTTGCGGAGAGATATGCGCAGCAAAAACAAAGCCTAAACCGTTGTTGGAAGCAAAGCGCATGCCGCCATCACTTGAACCGAGCATAAATTGCGCAGGTGTTAATGGCTCAGGTGCGTGTGATATCGATGCAAATGGGTGTTCATCTTTAAACTCCCCTTTAAAGTAACTCAGAAGTTCATCGAGTTGACTCGGGAAATCATCGCGCACGACTGCTTCACGGGAGCGTCTAAGCGCGAGCGCGTTAACCCATCTGTTCCAGGAGCACGTCCAATTCCTAAATCAATTCGACCTGGGTTCAAAGCTTCAAGTAATGCGAAGTTCTCTGCCACTTTTAATGGACTATGATTTGGAAGCATAATCCCCCCTGAACCGATTCGTATACGGCTCGTGTTCGCCGCTACATGTGCACTAAGTAAGTCAGGTGATGTACTCATTTGATATTTCGTATTGTGATGCTCCGCAAACCAATATCGCGTGAATCCTAATGTCTCGACGTGTTGAGCGAGCTCTGTTGAATTAATGAGCGTTTGTGTTGCGGACTCTCCGTTGTAAATCGTGGCTAAATCTAATATTGATAGTTGTATGCTTCGTTCCATTAAAAGGTTTCCCCATTTCTAGTCATCGTCACGACTCGAAGCAATTTTTGCTTCAGAAAGATCCGCATTGGTTCCTCTCATGTAGGATTGCGTTGCTCGATCAATGATGGCATTACGAAAATCGACACGACTCAAATTGCACTGTTGAAAATTGACATTTTGCAACGTTGCCCCGTAGAATGACGTGTTCTTAAGTGAACAATAACTGAACTTAACGCCTTTTAACGTCTCATGACTAAAATCACAATCATTTAATGTTGAATGTTTAAACGTCGTACTTACGAGCGTACATCCTTCAAACGACGCTTTTTTCATCGTAGAATTCGTAAACTTCACACCGGTCAAATTCGTCTCAAGAAAAATTGCATCATGCAATGTAGACGAAGAAAACTTGCTATTTTTGAAATCAGAATGAAGAAACTCTGATCCAGTCAACGTGCATGAAGAGAACTTTCCGTTTACATTTGAGATGTGTGCAAACTCCGTATTTTTTAAGTTCTCACTCGAATATTTCACACGAACTTGATCGTCGAGAGCAATATCTTTAGGTTGAACAACTTCAAAATCTTCTTCCTTCATCCATTCACTCCCCCTTATACGTTCTATTATACTTGAAATTCACATCTGCAAAAAAAGCAAGTGAATCATTAACACCGATTCACTTGCTTTCTTTGTCTTTACTTTGCTCTTCTTCGAGTCGCTTTCTACGTCTAGATAGAAAACTCGTAACTAGAATGAGCGGCATTAATACAATTGCCGTATCTCTAATCTCATTAACCCCTGTTACGATGCCAATGAGCGCAAGTACAAAAACGACGAGACAAACAGACACATTAAGTATTGTAAAAAAAAGTTACCGAGAAATTGAGGAAAAAGCTTTTTTTTGTAGACATAGGACTAGTTTATCATAAACAAACGAATGGATTCTAGAATGTACGTTTGCCAATCTTTTACGATTCAGCAACTCTCCTTAAATGCAAATGCCAAAGCACAAACATCCCAATCCATATTAACGAGAGACAAATCGCAAGAACAATCGTGTACGTCGCAAGTGTTACACCTTGATTCATATGATAAATGACCGCGCTGATCGGGGCGATGATCCCAATAATAAAGCCGTACTTTAAAAAACGTTGCTCTTTATGTCCTCGACTGACAAATGTCATCGTAAGAAATGTGGCAATGCCTGCCCCAAGTAAAGGGAGGCCTATTAAATACAAGAAGGTGTCCACAATCGTAAAACCATTATAAATGAGTACAGATGACGTAATAAGTAGTCCGACAAAGACGAGCGCAAAAGAGACTCGTAAAGAAACAGTTCGTTCGTATTCATTTAAGTCCATAACAAAACATCCTCCCTTCGCTTTATTTCCCTTTTTGCCGTTTGGCATTCGACTTTGTCGTCTTTGGAATTGTGGAAGAATGTTGCTTACGAATCCACTTAATAAATGATTGCAACTTCGGATCTTGCTGAAGCGACTCCACCGTCGTTAATCGCAGGGCAATTTCTTGGTTCGTGTAGAGAGCATGAATTTGTTTATGGCAAGGTATGCACAAAAAGGATGTCGACTCTAATACACCACCCTCTTCTTTAGGTACAAGATGATGAATCGTTCGCTTCACCTCCTGCCTGCCACACAGTTCACACGTTCCTACAGTAGCCTTCAAGGTCATTGTCCTCCTTCTAGCCAAAATCTTGTCGAATTTACTTGCATTATAGCATGAATTGCAAAATGAAAACTTCCATGACGAGCTCAATTAAAACGGTTCGTTGTCCATTTGAATCGGTGTTATAGTTCCATGGAGCCAATCGCTCCTTGTTTTTGCATAACTAAGACAATCATAGACTGTCCCATCTTCATCAATCCAACCACTTCTATAATATGCTTCTTTCACAAAGCCTGCGGCATGGAACGTTTTTCGCATCGCCATATTGTCTACACGAGTGCAGCCCTCTAATCGAATAACCTTCTCGTAATTCGTAAACGTATAATCGGTTACCCATTGCAACATGTGCTTGCCGATGCCTTTTCCACGTACATTTGAAGCTAAGCGTATGTCTAGCATTGGATTGAGATCATCAATGTCTTCTATGACAACCAAACCAATCTTTTTATCAAACTGCTCCACCCAAAACGCTAGATTTTTACCGTGATATTTTCCTTCATCAAAAGCATGTTCATACATCGCTTCACTCGATTCATGATTGCTATGATAAGGCCAGTGCTCACGTTGCAGAAACGTGAGCAACTGCAAGCTTCTCATCTTTTAGCGGATAGATTTTTAGCGTAGCAAGTACGTTCACACGGCTCATCCTTCTTCGCTTCACGGTGGAACTGTTCACTTAACCAATTCCCTTCTTGCTCATGAAGCCTTGTTATCCAAATTTGAGAACGAAGCATAACCATTGAATAATACGTACGAATGAGCTTTCTCGCAAACGCCACCGTCGTCTGCCTAAACTCCTCATCGTCCCCATGATACATCCGCTTCATCGCTCGTTCATATACTTCATTAATATCTCCATTAAAACGAATTGCAATCTCAGAAGTTAAGCGATACGGACCGAAGTATGGACGTAAATCGTTACCATCCACACAGATTGATAACTCTTTCAAAAACGCTTGTTCATCATAGTTCTTAGGGTCCACCGTATAGTCATAATTCGTAAAAGCCATGCCAACATCACGAAAATTATCAACATACGTTTTCGATAATGATTGCCCCAGAAAATTTAATCGACGTTTCTCTTGCTCAGACACATCCCCCCTAAACAAGACGAGCAAGTCCAAGTCCGACTTCTTCTTCACAGCTTCTCCCCGTGCTACACTGCCATAAACGTAAACGCTATGCACTTGTTTAGGAAAAGCTTGCTTTAATTGAGCGACGCAGTCTTGAATACACGTGTTGTACAAACTAATTTGAGTCGCCACAACATCACTTTCGATGTACCCTTGCTCGTCTAACCCGTGCCCTTTATGGATGAGCGTCATTGCAAAGAACCTCCTTTTGATTATAAATATTCTACGGGGTAAACAGGAAATCCCTTCTTTTAATGACAAGATGGGACTACACACGATAGAGTTTCTTTAATCGTTCTAAAGGTAAACGACTTGGATTGCTCATGTCGATAAAGTAAGGCAACTGCCAGTTTTGAGTAGAGATTGCTTGTTTATTATTCGGTTCGTCCCAGCAAGGGTACACTCTCATTGCCATTTTCCCCTTTGTCGAAGGTGAGTGAAGAATGCCTCTTTTGAAAAGAACCTCTTTCGGAAAGATAAACTGCCCAAACTGTCGCTCATTGCGAAAGGTCGTGATCACAATTAAATCTGGAGATGCTTCATAAGAATAAGGCCGATTTTTACCATCCGTATCTTTTTCCCAAAGGGATACAAACTGACCAATCTTAGTCGGTGTCTGATGTGCGACTCTAAATCGCACGGTTTTAGACATTAAGTGAAACGTGCCTGCCCCGTACTTTTTATTGTGCACTTCTTCTTGAATTGCTTTTACTGTAAACTGATTTGGCTCATAAACCAGCTTATTTACATATGCAAACGCCTCATAAAAGTCATTCATGATCCCACTCCTTACGAAAACAGATCAATAAGATTCCTAGCGCCGCCACCCCTGTTCGGATCAATGGCTTTTAATAGGAGTGTAGCAGCCATAAATACAATTAAAACAGCTAGACCAATCTTCCCGCCAACGCTCATTTTATCTTTTTTGGTGTTCTTAATTTTCTTCAAAATCTATCCCCTAAGTACTTTATTAACTTTAATTTGCCAAATTACAGACCGTATTGATTTCCTTCTCTAAATCACGACTACTTCCCTTTCAAGTTTATGTAGATGAGTACGCACATCGCAAAGATCATTCCATGTATCAAAAAGAAGAACAACTCAATACTGATCCCTAGAAATGACATCACGGCTAGCAATAGCGCTGTTCCAAACATGCCTACTACACACGTTACAATAATGTTTAATACCAATTTGTTAACCCCCTTTTATAAAGAGTGAAGATGGAGTAGTAAAAAAACGGGGCTTGTTCCACGCTCGCCTTCTCTTGTTCCGTGCTCTCCTACCCTTAATTCGAACACGCGCCCAAAATAATTTATCAGCTCTGTTCACTTTTCACAACGGTTTTAGCGCCATTTGATACGTTGCTCTTTACGCCCACTTTCACTACCTTATAAGAAATAGATTCTTTACTTTTCTGAATACATTCGCTACATTAGAAGTAATTAAACGTTCGGGAGGTGAGTAGGCATGAGTCTTTTTAGTGGAAGTCTGGCACAAATTGGTGCGTTTTTGTCGCGGTGTCGGACGATATTTTCGACAATCGTTTTGAAATTGGATCAGTCTGTCCTTTTTTACAAAACGATACCGGAAATTCACTGAGAAGAGACGTGTCTATTCATCACATCATTGTGATTTGAAGGCGACGGAGCGATTCTCCGTCGTCTTTTTTATGTTCACGTCTCCTCTACTTTAGGAGGAACGAACATGATTGTATGTCATGGAAAAAATGTAGAGCAAATATACGGAGGAACTACAATCTTTACAGGGTTATCTTTTCAAATTCAATCAGGTGAAATTATTGGTCTTGTTGGCCGAAATGGTGAAGGGAAATCTACGCTTGCAAAGTTGATCGCTGGTCGTGAATCACCAACTACAGGAACAATTGGCTGGAAAAAAGAATCAACGAAAGGAATGCTCATCCAAACCCCTGCACGTGAGGACATCACTATCTATGATTTACTTCAACGTGGCTTTAGCGAACTAAATCATTTGCAACAGCAGCTACGACACTATGAATCACAACTTTCTAACCCGAACACCTCGGGTTTAGAAGCAACTCTCAACACATACGGCACGTTACTTGATCAATTTGAAAAAGCAGGAGGTTATGAGACTGAGGCGAATATTCGACGCATCACTGCAGGGTTAGGTATTGCCGACCTATTAGATAGTACTTGGTCGACCTTAAGCGGGGGTGAGCGAACCAAGGTCGAGCTCGCTGAACTACTTTTACAAAAACCTGATCTATTAATTCTTGATGAACCGACCAATCATCTCGACATTTATGCGTTGGATTGGTTATCTAAATGGATTAAAGATTACACAGGGAGTGTGTTCATCATCTCCACGATCGGGCGTTTCTTGATGATACGGTCACAAAGATTTGGGAACTTGAGCACGGTGAATTGTTCATTTATCACACGAACTACACGGACTATGTCAAGGAACGAGAAGCTAGAATTCTACGTCAATTTCAACATTATGAGGACCAACAAAAAAAGATTAAGAAAATGACAGAAACGATTAAACGTTTAAAAGAATGGGCGAATCGTGCAAAGCCACCTAATGCAAGTATGCATCGTCAGGCAAAAAGCATGGAGAAAGCTTTGAATCGTATTAAACGCTTGCAGCGCCCCGTTGAAACAAAGCAAGTTGCTTTAGCTTTTGACACCGAACAACGCAGTGGAAACGACGTGTTTACGTGCGAGAACATCGTCAAATCCTTTGATGCGACTCCCATTTTTAATGGTGTGTCTCTTCACATACGACACGGGGAACGAGTGGCAATAGTCGGTCCAAACGGTGCTGGTAAATCAACGCTTTTAAAGACGTTGTTACGACAACATGACGTTGATTCCGGCGAAGTGACAGTTGGTCATAACATTTCGATTGGCTACTTATCTCAACACTTAGAGCTTGGTACGAGTACAGATTCCGTACTTTCAGCTTTTCGAAATGCAGCAACGGTTACCGAGGCAGAAGCACGGCATATTCTCGCGAAGTTTCTATTTTATGGGTACGATGTGTTTAAGCCGGTCTCTGATTTAAGCGGTGGCGAGTCGATGCGCCTTAGATTGGCTCAACTGATGCAGCAACATCATAACGTTCTCGTATTCGATGAACCGACAAATCACCTTGATATTGACTCGAAGGAAATGCTCGAAGAAGCACTTGAAAGTTTCCAAGGTACCCTAATTGCTGTCTCGCACGACCGGTATTTTCTTAACAAGTCTTTATCGACGACTCTTTGGCTTGAAGACGGCCAATTGACTCGTTATGAGGGATCCTTTAATTATGCGAGTATGAAACGCTTTGAATAAAAAAACCTGCCATGAAGAGGTTCTTTTTCATGGCAGGTTTCTTACATGTAATGACCACCAGATACGAGTAACACTTGTCCGGTGATCCACCTTGCTTGTTTTGATGCAAAAAAGACGGCTGCCTCAGCGATATCTTTCGGTTCGCCTAGTCGGCGCAACGGAATATCTGGCATCACCATTTTTTCAAGTTGGTCATCAATGTATCCTGTCTGGGTCGGTCCTGGGGAAACACAATTGACTGTCCGTGTGGACCTGCCTCGATTGCAACACTTCTTGTGTATGCTTCTAATGCTGCTTTACTTGCTCCATAAGAAATTTGCCTCGCAACTTTTGGGATGCATCAGTTGAAATGTTAACGATGCTTCCTTCCTTTTTTCCTTGTTCTTTATGTAGAAGCACAAAACGATTCATAAGTTGCACAGGCACACGAGCATTCATCTCAAAATGTTCATCAATCGTTTCGCCTGTTGTATCAAAGATTGTATCCAGTACACAAGCAGCAACATTATTGATGAGCGCATCTACAGTTCCGAATGCTTTAATAGACTTCTCCATTAACTGATCGATGTCTTGTTCTTGACGTAAATCTGCATAAATGGCAACTGCTTCTCCGCCACTTTCTTGAATTGTGCGTACGAGTTGTGTCGCTTTCTCTTCCTTATCATAATAGTGGATGATGATTTTACTTCCCATCTCTGCAAACTGTTCAGTAATTGCACTTCCAATCCCTGAATTACCTCCAGTAATGAGAATGACTATTCCCTTCAGATTCGGATTAATCATAAACAAATCACTTTCCTTGTCATGAATCGATTGTCTCACCTGTTACGATTCTGTTCTTCATATCGTTTAGGATCTGAGCAACTTCTAATTTTTTCGCATCTGTAAGTGTGTGTTGGAAATACATATACGAATACACGAGTCGATATTTTAAAAAGAAAGGTAACAATGCCCGGCTTTCTTCTATTAACAATGTTTCCCGCTCATAACCACGAAGAAACGTTTCTGTAAAACGCAATTTGTATGAATGTTCCTCTTCAAATTGGCGAAAACGATTGTTTTCAAGGGCTGTATGCACTGCGATTGCAAGGTCATATACATACCAACTGTTTCGAAGATCACCAAAATCAAGAACATAAAGATCATTGTTTTGAAGAAGCAAGTTGTCATGATGCAAATCATGGTGAACGACGCCGAACGTATCTTTAGTCTTAGACAACGCTTTGAGTTGATCTTGATACGAGATCCAAATGCTTTGCACGTCTTGATCAGCCGTCAGAATAAAATTACGATGACAATGATCATAATCCCACGGTGCATACGACGAGTGCCAATCAGCATGTTGCTTTGAAATCGCGTGCATCTTTCCGAGTGTCCTTCCCCACCGTTCAATCAGAACAGAATCTTTAAGGAACGACTTTGACGCTGTCGCCTTAATTCGCTCTGTAACGGTCACATAAAAGCACGGTTCAATGCCGGTTATTCGTTCGATCGCCTTATCATTCTTAGACAGAACTGAACGAGGGACGCGAACTCCATTTCGGTCCATCAATTGCATCCAATCTACTTCTTGTTGCAAGCGTTCCAAGGAATGCCTTGAAGCATCAAGAAACTTAATCACAACATCATCTTCAACGCTTACGAATACATTGTCTTCGTAACCTCCTAGGCAGTAAAACTGAGCTGATTTAAGACCATAAGCCTCTTGAACTTCACGATAAATGTCTGCGTTCATCGCTCTCCCCTATTCTTTACTTCGGCTTCAACATGGTTACTTTCCGCTTTCCGTGTTTCATCGTTTTCACTTTTTCAAAACGATCATGAGTGATCGTTTCTTTTTTCTCACTTACAATGGCAATGATTGAATCTTCCTTATTCATGATCAGCTCTAAGTGACCGAGTAGATCTTGTACTGGATCGCTTGACGTCGTCTGCCAACCTACTGTGTTCCCATAAGGAATATCGGTAATGACAATATCTACCTTCTCGTTTACAGGTGGTGGCCCACCCGTAATATCCCAAGTAAAACTCGAGATAATGGGTGAAGTCATCTGTGCAGACATGCTTCGTAATCTTCCCACACTTTCTAGAGCTTCCTTATGAGATTCCTTCCCGTACGTATTGAACAGTGAGGATAACTGGTTCTCCCTCTTTATTAACCCGTCGTCGGTAAGTAAAGACAAGTTTGTTGTTGCAACCTCAATCACGTCACGATCAAAATCTGAACCATAAATCGCTTTGATCGCTTTACCGTGTATAAACCCCATTGCCGTCAATAAATGCGCTCCGCCACAACAAGGATCATAGAGGGTGAGGCTCTCCTTTTTCTCTAGTGATGCGATACAATGTTGCATAATTTCACTCGCCATCCGAATGGGGAAAGCTGTCGTCTTCTTAGCGTTCAACAAAACCCTTCCACTTGCAAAATCACGATAATCTTTATTCTCAGTTTCATATTTATAATTCATACGATCCTCTTTCATCATCGAATTCGTCGTCTCTTGCTACTATTGTATACGCTTAGCTTTCATCATTAAACATAAAAGGTGCACTCGTTCACCAAGTGCACCCCAAAGCTTTACCTATTTGTCTTTAACGTAACATTCATTTGTAGCAATCGCCTCGTAATTAAAAAAGCAATGCCTCCAACAACTAGTGCTCCAAACCAATAGATTAAAATCGCCCCGCTGAATGCCAGATAAAGAATGTGAAGATTGTTCCTCCAAGCATTCCGAAACAAGCGACGATTCCAATTAAAAAGATCGGTTCAAGAGATTGGAAAAGTAGAAATTCACCGTTTTTCTCACTTTTTCCTTTCTCATATAAGAACGTGCCTACTACTAAGCTTAGTACGAACACCACTAAGGAAACAGCGATATACACAATTGATATGTGGTCAATAGCGTGATTTACGGTAAATAAGTGAAACGGAATTGTGAACGCTAATATAAATTCATCCATTCCAATCCAAAAGCGACCCATATTCCCCATATGAACCGTAAAAGCAATTCCAATCAACATCGTAAAGCCGTACGGAAAAATAAGAAAGATAATACTCAACACGATTTGAGAAATCATCTCACCTGAAATTGTCCCCATAAATAACGTGAACATGTAAATGGCAAGCAAGCTCAACCATGGAACGATCATCATATCAAGCACATTCAAGTGAGAAAGCGTTTGGCTAAACTCAGAGAACTGAATGATGATGAGTGTCAATCCACTATTTAACCAGAACAAAAGTGTAATCATCCCTACACCGAGCGTTGCTTTCGTAAGAAAAATCTCTTTACGAGAAAATGGAAGCGACAAATTAAAATCATGTCGTCTCGTATTCCGCTCTAATCCAATGAGCATACCCGCTATAATTAAAATTGTTGCAATCACAAAAAGAGAAAATGCACTTGGGCCGAATAAATCTTCAATAAAAAAACCGTATTGACTGTTGATCATTTGTTGATTATTCAACGGATCCTCTGCAATTGAACGAAGCCATTCTAATTCTAATATTGCCCTGAGTGGGTATTGCAAGAATAAGAGAATAGCAAGAATTCCTAAAACCATCGACGTTGAACGCATGTCTATTTTAAGTAATCCTTTATTCAGCAATTTGTTCACCTCCTAATTTCGCAACGAAGATATCTTCTAGTGATAGTGGTAACGCTTCGTATAAAAGCGGTTCCGTTGCTTCAATCTTTGCTTTTCCTTCTTCTTGTTCGCCTTCGAACAAGAGACTGTAGACTCGACCTGTCTGATTCAAGATGTGTACATCCGCTTTTAGTGCTTCCGGCATCGACTCCTGATAAACGACTTGCCATTTTTGATAGTCTTCTTGTAATGAATGCAATTGGAATGTCTCTTTCATTGTGCCATCTTTCATAACGAGAATTTGATCTGCAAGCGTTTCAAGTTCATCCAGTCGATGAGTGGCGATAATAATCGTCATCTCTTCTTTGGAAACTTCATCTACTAAAAATCGCATCAGTTCTTTTTTGACGATGACATCTAATCCGTCTGTTGGTTCATCAAGCAGGACGTATTCTGGTTTAGAAGCAAATGCTAGAATAAGTGAGAAAAGTGCTTTTCGTCCTTTAGAGTAGTTTTTGATCTTCTTTACTTTCGGCATTTTAAAGCGCTCCAATAGTTCTTGGAAGTAAGCTTCATCGAATTGATCGTAGACGTCTTGATACAACGATGAAATTTGTTGGATGGAGTAGTTCTTCAGAGCTTCAACACGATCTGATACGTACATCACTTTATTTTTTGCTTTTGGTTCACGGAAGATGTCTTGGTCGTTAATCATGACAGTCCCTTCGTCAGGATCAACAATCGTAACAAGTGCTCTTAATAGTGTGGTTTTCCCAGCACCATTACGTCCAACGATTCCCGTAATCGATCCTTTACCGACAGAAAACGATACGTTGTTTAGTACAGTTTTATTCCCGAATTTCTTTGAAAGTCCACGTACTTCGATCATGATTTCCCTCCAAACTGGTTGTAATAACAAGCAACCCAATCTTGCATTACATCTTTTTCAATTCCAGCGTAATACCCTTCTAGTACGAGTTGTTTTACCTTTTCTTTTACTTCTTCTATGTCTTTAGAAACGATCTCTTTAACCACCTGCTCTGCGATGAACGTTCCCCGTCCTCGAACTGTGATAATAATCCCTTCTCTTTCTAATTCTTGATAAGCTTTGCTAATCGTGTTGGGGTTCACGACAATTTGCGAAGACAATTCCCTAACCGAAGGAATTTTTTCGTCTTGCGCCAAGATCCCCCGCGCCACTTGCTCCTTGAATGCCGTTACGATTTGACGATAAATCGGCTCTTTGCTTGATGGATCAATATTAATCATAGCTTCGCTCCTTAAGTGAACTATGTGTACTACATTAACTAATACACTTAGGATAAAATAAACCTTCTACTACGTCAAGTAATCATTTGAAAGATCGTTTACACTTTCAAACAGCGTATTCTGTTTAAAAAAGGCGTCTGCAAGTTGTGGATACTGAATCCGTGGAATGAGCATGGTTTTTCATGCTAAACGCTGTACAGAGCACTTTGACGTAGTTTAATAATCTCTTTAATATGTAATAGTTATTTAAAATAAATTACATACAAGGGGTACGTTACTATGAATACAAAGAAGTTCACAATGCTAAGTGTGACTTCGGCACTAGCGTTTACACTCGCTGCTTGCGGAGATGAAGACACATCCAACCAAACGGTTCAAGAACAATTAGATTATGAAATTATCGGTATTGATGCGGGAACCGGTGTTATGGCATCTACGGATGTTGCTATTGAAACGTACGATTTAGACTTCAATGTGCTTTCTAGCTCAGACGCGGCGATGACATCTGAACTTGGATCCCGTTATGCAGAAGAGGAACCAATTGTCGTGACGGCTTGGACTCCACACTGGAAATTTATTGAATATGATTTGAAGTTTCTAGATGACCCAGAGCTTGCTTTCGGTGAATCTGAAGATATCCATACGGTTGTTCATCCAAGTGTTGAAGAAGAACATCCGAGTGCATTTGAAGTGTTGGATCGCTTTTATTGGACAGAAGAGGATATGGGCTATGTCCAAGGTTTACTCTATGAAGGTACTGACGATGATGAAGCAGCAATAGATTGGATTACTGACAACCGTGACGTTGTTGACGAGTGGGTTGCAGGTGTAGAGCCTGTAGATGGAGATGAGTTTCTACTCGCTTCTGGCGCTTGGGATTCAGAACGATCTTCAACGGCTGTCGTTAAGCACGTTCTAGAAGAAATCGGTTATGAAGTCAGCGTCAATAATCTTGAGGTAACGATTATGTGGCAAGCAGTCGCACAAGGTGATGCGCATGCACATGTCGCAGCATGGCTTCCACATACCCATGCTGCTCAGTATGAGTCGTTTCAAGATGACGTCCTTGATCTTGGACCTAACCTAGAGGGTGCTCGTATTGGATTAGCTGTTCCAACGTACATGGACATTGATTCAATTGACGATTTACGTGAAGACTAAGAAAAACAGTGGGGTTGATGAACCCCACTGTTTTTTTATGATTGACTGTATTCTTCACGTAGTGATCGCTTTAAAATCTTTCCACTTGGATTTTTCGGTAAGGAAGGGACGATTTTAATTTGCTTTGGTATTTTGAATTTCGATAATCGCTCTTCACAAAACTTCATCACTGTCTCTTCTTGTAGTCCACTTCCAGCCTTCGTAACGACGAGTGCAGTCACCGCCTCAATCCAATACGGGTCAGGCGTACCAATCACGGCAACCTCAGACACACCGTCTAATTCATATAGTGTCTCTTCTACTTCTCGACTCGAAACATTCACGCCTCCGGTGTTAATCATGTCTTTCTTACGGTCAACGATTGTTACATAACCTTCTTCATCATAACCCCTAAATCTCCACTATGGAACCATCCACCTCTAAACGTTTCTGCCGTTTTCTCAGGATCGTCCAAGTACCCTTTCATCGCATGTGGTGTCCGGTGAACAATTTCGCCCATTTGTCCTCGTGGCACCTCTTGATCTTGGTCATCAACAATGCGCGTCTCGACATTTAAAGAAGCCACGCCAGCTGAGCCAAGTTTTCGAAGCTGATCTTCAGGTTGCAATGCCGTAGCAAGTGGTGCGATTTCTGTCTGGCCGTAGAAATTCCAAAAACGAGCATTTGGTAGACGAGTGGATAACTCTTTTAATACTTCCCGCGGCATAATTGCGGCTCCGTAGTAGCACTTTTCTAGATTCGATAGATCCCGTTCATCGAAAGAGGGATGGCGCAGTAGTGCAATCCATACAGTAGGGGGGCAAAACAACTGGGTGGCCCCGTCCTTTTCAACCGCATCGAATATCGCTTCTGGTTTTGGAGCACTCAAGATGATGTTTGTACAACCAAGGTAAACACCTGGACCTAAAAAAACATGAAGTTGGGCGCAATGATATAGTGGCAATGCATGAATCATCACATCACGTTCTTCCATCTTGCCATCAATAATAACGCTTACATATTCGCTAATTAAACTTTTATGGGTGAGCATAACACCCTTCGGACGGGACTCTGTTCCACTCGTATAGAGCACTTGTGCTAAATCATCGTCATCAAGTTCAACCTCACTATCCGTTTCTGGTTGCCGATTTCTTTGGTCACGAAGTGTTCCCCAACCTTCTCGCTTTGAGTCTGTGTCGATTAGGTAGCGGTTAGCCATGGGCATCTCACTTGATGACTCTTCTAATATTGGGGCATACTCCATTGAGCCAACCAACGTTTCTATTTTTGCATGATTCAAAATGTAGCGAATGTCTGATGCGGTTAACATATAATTGATCGGCACCATAACCGCCCCAATATTTGCCAAGGCAAACTGAACAACGACAAAGTCTAAGCTGTTCTTCGAAAGTAGTGCTACCCGATCTCCCTTCTTCATCCCTCTAGACGTAAATGTATGTGCGGTTTGATTGACTAACTTTGCTAATTGCTCGTACGTTAACCGTTCATTTTCATACACGATGGCTAGTTTGTTTGGCATACGTGCACTCGTTCGTTTGAGTAAGTCACCTAAGGTTTGTCTCCTCACTCGCTTTATCATTTGGTCCATAGACGTTGTTGTGTTCATTCATTCACCCCTTTAATTATCTTAATTATTAGTATAGTTCAGATAGCAGAAACCCCCAATGTATTTTTTTGTCTCGTTTTGTCGTATTCTGAACACAAAAAAAGCGTCACTTGATCAGCAAGCGCGCTAACATCACTTTACTACTGGTATGTATACGTTACGTGTTGGTCGAACAATGGCTCGATGCCACTTGCAAGATACGGCATCCGTTCGTTCGCAATCTCGAACGAAACCCATTCAATTTTCGTAATTTCTTCCGGGTAAAGGCGTTCAATTGTCCCTCCGACAACATCAACATGAAATGTAAAAAACACGCAATGATGACCGCTTTCCTGAAACTTCGTCTCATTAACTGATGCTAGTCCTTTTCGTTCGACATGAAGAGCCGTTTCTTCATACACTTCTCGAATGAGCGCTTGCTCTAACGTCTCATCCTCTTCTACAGCACCTCCAGGTAAACTCCAGCGACTGTTTTCGTTTTCTACAATGAGGACTTCATCGTTTTGATTTTGTATTAAAGCATAGACAACATCTACTCGTTTCATATCTTCACTCCTTTCTATGCTGTTCATCTTAACATGAACATACGCCTACCTTTAAAAATAAGATAGGCGTATCCACTACATCATGCTGTTGAGTGCTGCTTTACATCAAGGTTTATCATTTCAAGTACTGCCCGAGCTGCCGCACTTCCTTGATTATCGTGTTTAATCCCCGTTCGTGCGATTGCTTCTTCATTCGTATTGGTTGTTATGACACCAAACACCACGGGACAATTACTATTCTCCCGTGTATTAAGCTGAGTAATGCTACTTGAAACAATGTTACACACATAATCAAAGTGTGGTGTCTCTCCGCGGATGACGGCGCCAATCGTAATTACCCCGTCATATTTCCCGCTTTCAACCGCTTGCTTTGCGGCGTAAACGATTTCGACTGCACCAGGAACGACAATCGTATCGATGTGATCCTCTTGAACGTCATGTTGTCGAAGTGTCGCGAGTGCACCTTCGTGCAGCTGATTTGTTATAAACTCGTTAAACCTTGCTTTAATAATCGCCACCTTCTTATTTGTCCCAACTACTGAACCTTGAATCGTTGTCATTTCTATCTCTCCTTCACTTAGGGAATTAAATGCCCAAGCTTTTCTTGTTTTGTCGTCACATAGCGTTCATTTGCCGGGTAAATCGTCGGTTTCGTATGAATGACTTGGTGGACGTAAATACCTTGTGACTTTATACTTTCTACTTTCTCTGGATTGTTCGTAATCAGTGAGATCGCATCGACCCCAAGCTCGTGTAAGATATTCCCAGCTATCGAGAAGTCGCGTTCATCCGCTTTGAACCCAAGCTTTTCATTGGCTTCCACCGTATCTAAGCCACCTTTTTGCAACTCATACGCTTTAATTTTCTCGAATAAGCCAATGCCCCTTCCTTCTTGACGCAAGTAGAGCAGAATGGCCGTTTCCTCACGCTGCATCGCGTCGAGCGTTTGATGAAGTTGCTCTCCGCAGTCGCAATGTTTGGAATGAAATAAATCACCCGTAAGGCACTCAGAATGAATGCGTGTCGTAATCGGCCCTGCATCCGTAAGTGAACCTTTCACTAACGCCATATGCTCTTTATGGTCGTCTGTTTTAAAAATATAAATCTGGAACGTGCCATATTCAGTTTCAAGCTCTGTTTCCGTCGTTTCAGCGATGGATGCTGCCTGTCGTTGGCGGTATTCGATTAACCGTTCAATTGATATGATTGGAATTTCGTGTTTTTGAGAGAATTCCAAGAGCTCTGGCACTCTTGCCATCGTTCCGTCTTCGTTCATAATTTCGCAGATCACACCCACTTCTTTTGCACCCGAAAGCCTCGCGAGGTCAACCGTTGCTTCGGTGTGGCCTGCTCGTTCTAGTACGCCATTATTCTTTGCAATGAGAGGAAAGATGTGCCAGGACGCTGTATATCAAACCGGGAGGTTTCATCGTTCGCTAGTGCTTGAATTGTCGTTGCCCGTTCTTCAGCTGAGATTCCTGTCGTACTTGACGCATGATCCACACTAATCGTAAAAGCTGTTTCATGTGGGTCGGTTGATTCATCTGTCATGAGTGGCAAGCGCAAGCGCCTCGCAATCGCTTTTGTAATCGGGGCACAAATGAGTCCACGTGCATGTGTCGCCATAAAATTGACGGTCTCGGTCGTAATTCGATCACCAAGTGCGACTAAATCGCCTTCATTTTCACGGTCTTCACGATCACAGACGATGACCATTCCTCCAGCTCGTAACGTAACAATTGCTTCGTCAATCGTATGGAAAGTCATGAGGTTCTCCTTTCGAGTAACTTCTCCACGTATTTCCCAAGTTGGTCAACCTCAAGATTCACTGATCTCCGACCATTATGGTTTGAAATTGTGTCACGTCTTTTGTATGAGGAATGATGGATACAGTCATCACGTTCTCCTTAATATCTGCAATTGTTAAACTTGTGCCGTTGATTGCAACCGAACCTTTTTTTATCATGTACTTCGTCAATTGTTCTGGAACAACGACTTCATAAAGGGTTGAACCTTCTAACTCCTTAATCTGTTGAATGGTTCCCGTTCCATCTACATGGCCTGCAACAAAATGTCCGCCGACGCGATCGTTCATACGCATCGATCTTTCAAGATTCACAGTATTACCTTTATTCAAATGGTTCAGTGTTGAATGTTGTAATGTTTCTTGCATAATGTCTGCTGTAAATGTCGTCTTCGTGTGCGTACGAACGGTCAAACAAACGCCAGAAACAGAGATGCTGTCACCAATTTGAACATCCTCTAATACGACGTTTGCCCGGATAATTACCGTTATCGAATCATGAAACGTCTCAAGTTCATCAATCGTGCCAACCTCTTCAACAATGCCTGTAAACATCCTCTTCACCTACGATCGCTGTTATTTTTATATCTCCATCAAAGTGTTCAATACGCTCATATGTCACTTGAAGTGCATCGTTAAGCTGTAAAGCACCACTGCCTGCTATAAAACCATGAGCACCTGCTCCACCAATTAGCTTCGGAGCTAGATAAGTAATCGTTCTTTGTACAACACGATCCGTAAAGAAAGCACCATGGATCGTTGCTCCACCTTCCACCAATAACGATGTAATGTTGCGATTCCCTAAGTCTTGTAAAACAGATTCGGGTGTTACTTTTGAAAGTGTAACGATTTGTTTTGTTGTTTCAAAAACTGACGGTTGTTCTGTATAAATAATCGTTGGATAAGTGTCGGTTAATAACTTTGAGTTCCTTGGAATGCGTAAATTGCGATCCAAAACGACTCGAATTGGTTGCACGTAAGGATCTCTAGATGTAAGTGCTGGATTGTCTTGAATCACCGTCTCAACCCCAACGAGAATGGCATCATGATTCTTTCTTTCGACATGGCCATCACTTCGTGAAGCTGAGCTTGTAATCCACTGACTTTCCCCTTGTGAGGTAGCCGTCTTGCCATCCAATGAACCAGCCATCTTCAATGTGACGTAAGGCTTTTTCGTTTTCATCCAGTGAATATACGTGCGATTCATACGTCTTGCCTCTTCTTCAAGCACACCAACGTCAACAGTAATGCCCGAACGCTCAAGTACTCTCACACTCTTCCCTTGCATTACAGGATTTGGATCAAGCATGGCGATGACGACTTGGGATACATTTGCTTGAATAATTGCTGTTGTACACGGTCCCGTTCGTCCCCTATGTTGACACGGCTCTAACGTGACATAGAGCGTTGATCCTCTCGCTCGTTCACCAGCCATTTGCAGGGCGTGGACTTCAGCGTGAGCTTCCCCCGCTCGTAAATGTGCACCGACACCAACAATTTCACCTTCGTTCACAATGACTGCACCGACCGTCGGATTTGGAGACGTTTGTCCACTCACCATCTTGGCTTGCTCTAAAGCCAAATTCATATACTCATTCTGATTAGACATGTTCTCCCTTTCCTCTACACCTCTAAATTGGCATCAAAAAAACTTCCTGAAGAAAACTTCAGGAAGTTTAAGAAATCGTTAAAGTGAGCACCTACGTATACACGTGTGCCATTCGTACGGTATAACAAATAAGCTAAGCATACTCGCTCAGTTGTACCGCTTCCTCACTTCTCCCATCCAGACTTTAACTGTCGGCTCTGGAGTTTCACCAGATCCACCGAATCGAAAACATTCGACCCGGGTCACGGACTGAAAGGCTATCGCCTTATCACCGCCGGTAGGGAATTTCACCCTGCCCCGAAGTTGTAGATCTATAAAATTGTATACACACACTATACGACTCGCATTCAGAAAAATCAATAGACATTTTTAAACTAATTTCTATCGTTGCTCATTTATTCGATACGTCACCTTTACTATTCAAATAAAATAAGCATAGGTTAAAACCTATGCTTAACAGGTCAAAATCTACGCTTTCTGAGATTGTACAGATTGCTTTTTACCTTCGATGCTATGCTCTTTTCCGTCTCTGCGATCATCGATCCGAACGTTCATCGAAATCCGTTCCCAATCTCGATTTACAGCTGTCTTGTGTAGCTCTTGCAAAACAACCCATAAATCGTTCATCTCGCCTTCAATGATCGTACTCATCGATGTTTTTTCATACGTAATACTATCATATCGATCTAACACTTCATGAAAATGAGCGATTTCTTGTGAAAAACTCGCTGTTCCTTCTCCGCTTGGAGTTAATGTCACATCTGCAAATCCCATGAGTGAACCCTCCGTTTTATAGAATGAACGTGATTGTAGTTGGCTTTACCCCTCTGGCTTTTCTCTAAAACTGAGAAAGTTAATCTTGTGTCCACTCTTCAACGCTCATGACTCCTGCCCATTCATCTTCAGCAGAAAACACGACCTTCTGATCTTCATAGATAAACTCCCCACGCCACTCTCCAATCGTTGAGAACGACAACTCCTGTGAATCTTCATGACCGACTGGACTAACTTGCGCGGTTAATTCATGCCACTCAAGTCCTGGTACCATTCCCGTGATAAATGACGCTTCTTGATCGATCCCTGCAAAACTTGAAAACTCCTCATCCTCTGCGAGAGCTAGGTCAACGTTACTTTCCTCTAGCTCATAAGCAAATGAAAAATGACGCGTAATGTGAAACGGATGATCATTTTCATCAGGGTCATATTGAGTTTCCAATTCTACAGAAGTTGTACCGCCAGCTCTTAATCGGTGCGGCGGATTAGATAGAGAGACGGATTCCGCTTTTTCTTCATCAAGGGATTCTCGAATGTACATCAGCATATGTTCCACTTGTTCAACGTCTAATTCCAATAACTCTTCTGGTTCTACTTCTGTGGCTTCCTCTGTAGCCATTGTGATTGCGTATTTTTCACCCAATTGATGTACTTGTTGCTCCCCTTGGTTGCACCCACTAAGTGCGACCACGCCTATCAAAACAATGACCCAAGTCGGATATCGAATTGTTAATCCCTCTACAAAAAGTCTTATTATTAGAATATTCAATCAATCACACTTGTTAAACTTAGTGCTGGTGACCCTTCGATGTTTTTACATATTTCTGAACATAATAATTCCTTTCGTGATAAACTAATACCATTATGAAAACGTAGAGGTGACTGTATG
This sequence comes from Geomicrobium sp. JCM 19038, assembly GCF_000698125.1. GTDB lineage: Bacteria > Bacillota > Bacilli > Bacillales > Marinococcaceae > Geomicrobium_A. The sequence goes on from NZ_BAXA01000006.1 coordinate 52,337, forward strand.
CACCACCTTACCATGCTTAATGAAGTAGATTTCATGAGAGGCATCGACCAATCGTATGTAGGCATTCTACTTTCTGACTTAGAAGGCCGAATTTTTTATGCGAATGAACGGGTTTCGGAGATTTCTGGTGCACCCCTTCATGAAATAGTAGGTAAAACGCCAAAGGAAATGGAAGAAGCAGGAATTATTATTAAACAATCGATGGAAGTGCTTCAAAAAAATCCGCTCACAATTTTTCAAAAGCTACATAATGATGCGAAAGTGTTCATTACGAGTAAGCCGGTTTACCGCAGTAATGGTGAGATTCAATGTTTCATTGCAAATTATTACGACCTCTCTTCTTTAAATCATTTGTACACCGAGCACATGCGAAATATGGAAATGAACTATACCGAATTAAAGCAACTTCGCTCACAGTTTTTACATACGGATGATTGGATTGGTGAATCCCAAAGCACGAAGCAACTGCAAGATCTCGTTACAAAAGTCGCGAACACAGATGCCGTTATTACAATTATTGGTGAATCTGGTGTCGGTAAAGAGATTATTGCTAAAAATATTCACAAACAAAGCAACCGTCACCATGCTGCTTACATTCAAATTAACTGCGGAGCAATTCCTGAGAACTTGATTGAATCTGAACTCTTTGGATATGAAAAAGGCGCATTTACAGGCGCACAATCGTCACATGAAGGACTACTCGAAGCCGCAAATGGTGGCACATTGTTGCTAGATGAAATCGGAGAAATGCCATTACATTTGCAAGTTAAATTACTACGCGTCTTACAGACCAATGAAGTCACCCGCGTCGGTGGAACGAAACCAAGAAAGTTAGACGTACGGTTCATAGCCGCTACAAACAAAAATTTAGATGACCTCGTACAAGCAGGCCAGTTTCGAGTAGATCTTTATTATCGCTTACAAGTAATTCCGATATCGATTCCACCGTTACGGGAACGAAAAAAAGATATCCGTCCACTCGTCGACTACTTTTTAGCGAAATATAATCGTAAATACCATAAGGAGAATGTTGTGACAGATGACGTGATTGAAGCCTTTTATCATTACAGTTGGCCAGGTAACATCCGGCAACTGGAAAACCTTCTTGAACATTTAGTCATCCTAACTGAGCGTCCTGAAATCGATGTTGATTCCCTACCGAGTGAGATCCGCCAGAACCTTGAACCCTCGACGTTAGCCGGACCAATTCATTCATTAAAGCATGTCAAAGAACAAGCAGAAAAAGAGCACATTCAAAAGGTGCTTCGTCACAGCCCATCCATTCGTGAAGCTGCCAAAGTTCTTCGCGTTGATCACTCGACGCTAGTTAGAAAGATTCAGCGGTACGAGTTGTAACAAAGTCCGGTGCAGTATCACACCGGGTTTTGGTGCTTTTTTTCACCACCCCATCAATTTATGCTGACGCATTCACATCATGAAGTGGCATATTTTTTGCATTTTATAATCTCAAACTTACAACAAAGGAGTTTGCTAACTAATGTTACTTGAAGAACAAAAAATGATGAAAGACGTTGCGAAAAAAATCGCTCGTGACGTCGTTGCTAAACATGCTGAAGAAGTCGACCGACTCGGTGAAATGCCGTGGGAAAACATCCGAGTCCTCGCTGAAAATGGGTTATTTGGTGTTCATGTACCTGAAGAATACGGCGGAGCAGGTAGCGACATGTTAAGTCACGTTGCCGTTATCGAAGAAATTGCCGGTGCCTGTGCTTCAACAAGCGTTGCACTGTCTACACAAGCATTAACGATGGCTCCATTCTTACTTGCAGGAACCGAAGAACAAAAACAGAAATACATTCCACGTCTTGCAAAGGGAGAAGTTCTCGGATCATTTGGAATTACAGAACCTTCTTCTGGTTCAGACGTTTCAAGTTTAACGACAACAGCAACAAAAGATGGCGATGATTATCTTTTAAATGGCCAGAAAGTGTTTATTACAAATGCCGGTGAATCAGAAATTTATGTGTTCGTAACGAGAACATCCGAGGACCGTACAAATGGCATCACACTGTTCATTGCTGAAAAAGGAACGGAAGGACTCACGTTTGGAAACAAAGAAGATAAGATGGGCATTCGTGGCTCTGTCACTCGCGAAGTGTTTCTAGACAATGTCCGTGTTCCGAAGGAGAATATGCTTGGAGAAGAAGGTAAAGGCTTTAAAATACTCATGAATGTCTTTAATGAGACCCGTCCTGTCGTTGGTGCACAAGCGGTTGGGATCGCGAAAGGTGCGTATGATTATGCGATTGATTACGTTAAAAATCGCAAACAGTTCGGGAAAACGTTAGACAACTTCCAAATGATCCAAGCGATGGCGGCAGATATGCGTATGAAGATTGAAGCCGCAAGACTTCTCGTCTATCAAGCAGCTACAAAGCTCGATCAAGGTGAACAAGACGTTGCTCTACACTCTTCCATGGCGAAATGCTTTGCTTCTGATATGGCCATGAGTGTCACGACAGATGCGGTTCAACTCCTTGGTGGCTATGGGTTCATTAAAGAATATCCAGTAGAACGAATGATGCGTGATGCTAAAATCACTCAGATTTATGAAGGAACAAATCAAATCCAGCGTGTCATTATCGGCAACTATATTTTTAAATCATAACAACCATTTATCCCCCCCTTGCAAAAGCATATATTTACTTGCAGGGGCTTTTAATTTCCCGTATAAGAACATGTTAACCACCAGGATTTTCGCTACATGGCTTCATAAGAAGTTTCTATCCTTAACAATTATCAAATATCACAACTTTCAATCTTATGTTACGCTGACTACTAGCTTCAGAAACGATGCTTAATGTAAGAGAAAGGAGCGATACTTATGACGAATAAACGGGGTGGCGCATTTCAAACCCCAGCAGGAGTGTCGGCACTAACAGCAGGTTTGTGTTTCTAGTGCTAGGGTTTCCTTTCTTTTATTTAGTTGATCTCCCGTCACCGTACCATACAATTGTAACCGTCATAATTACTACACTTGGTGTTTTCACAGGGGTATTTGTATCTAACAAAGTATACCCCCGTAATAAATAGAAAAGCCCATAATAACTGGGCTTTTCTATTTATTACAATCAACCTGACTTCATATTCTCACGCTAAAACTCTTTAATTACCATTCGCTTTAAGGCGTTCACGATGCTCTTCAGCTAACTTGCGTCGTAATACTTTACCGACGTTTGTTTTCGGCAATTCTTTACGGAACTCAATCATTTTGGGAACTTTGTAGGCGGCAAGCCGTTCTTTACACCAAGCTCTTAACCCTTCTACTGTGAGTGCTGTTCCTTTTGTCAAGACGACAGATGCTGCTAACGTTTCACCGCGGTAACGGTCAGGTATACCGTACACACTAACTTCGAGAATGGACTCATGCGTGTACAGAACATCTTCGACTTCATTTGGATAAATGTTATAGCCACTACCAATGACCATTTCTTTCTTTCGTCCGACAATGTAGTAATAACCATCTTCATCGACGGTTGCAATATCACCGGTTGCGAGCCATCCATCTTGCAATTGCATCGCGGTTGACTCTACGTCTCGAAAGTAGCCTTTCATCACTTGAGGACCTTTGATAAGGAGTTCCCCTGCTTCATTTATTCCAAGATCCTCACCATGATCGACATGAATAATGCGACACTCAGTATCTGGTAGTGGAATGCCGATGCTACCGATTTTTCTTAGACCGATAAAAGGATTACGATGTGTCGTTGGAGACGACTCTGATAATCCATAGCCTTCTGAAATAACACCACCATCACTTAATCTCTCCATTTGACGAATGATTTCTACTGGCATAGGCGCACTGCCACTCGTCATCACTTTAAAACTCTTTAAATGGACGGGATGCTCTTTTGCATAGTCTAAAATACTAATATAGATCGTCGGAACCGCTGGAAAGTACGTCGCTCATACGTTTCAATTAAACGTAAGCCTTGTTCCACATTCCATTTTCTCATCGTTACGATCGTTGCACCCGCGTACAAACCTTGATTCATCACGCTCGACATACCGAGTACGTGATAAAACGGCGATACACCTAAAAACACTTCTTCGCCCCTTTCATACGTGCCATGTGCAAAGGCAAACGTCTGAACAACATTGGCCATTAAGTTGCGATGCGTTAACATCGCTCCCTTTGGAATGCCCGTTGTCCCACCAGTAAATTGAATGACAGCAACATCTTCACTTGCATTAACTGTCACTTCTGGTAAGCTGACACGTTCAAGATTTTCATTTGTACCTGTGCTTAGTTCTTCGTCAACGAATAAACACTGTAGCTTCAACGGTTCAACCTTCTCTTTATGAATCGACTCCCCAATCCATAAACAAGGCTCAGCAATCGAATACATATGACTTAACTCTTCGCGCTGATAACCTGGGTTCACTTGTACGACAATGGCACCGAGTCGAAGAATTGCATAATAAGAAAGGACATATTCGACGCAATTTGGGAGCATGAGCATCACGCGATCGCCTTGTTTCACGCCTCTAGCTGCAAGGAGCGTCGACAAATGTAGCGTCTGTTTGTAGAGCGTATCATAGGAGAATTCTCTGCCGTCATCAATAACCGCAATGCATCCCGATACGTTACGGCACTCTCTTCTAAAAACTGAAACAAAGAACCTTCTGGTATTTGATCGATGACGCTATTCTGTTTCGTTACGGATGGATTCATTTAGTTCGTAACCTTTGCTTGTTGTTTAAGTAACTGCTTTGCAATGATTACTCGTTGAATTTCATTCGTCCCTTCATAAATCTTCGTAATTCTTGCATCGCGATAGTAACGCTCTGCTGGGTACTCTGCCATGTAACCCATACCACCATGGATTTGAACTGCCTTATCAGCAACACGGTTATACACATCTGTTGCGAACAATTTCGCCATTGAGCATTCTTGAATCGCTTTTTCTCCTTGGTCAAGAAGCCAAGCACCACGATAAGTTAAAGAACGAGCAGCTTCTGTTTCCGTTTTCATATCAGCAAGCATAAATTGCACAGCTTGTTGGTCAGCAATCGGCTTTCCGAACTGCTTACGCTCAAGCGCATACTCTGTTGATAACTCGATCAGTTTGTCGCATGATCCGACGGAACGAGCGCCAAGGCCAACTCGACCTTCACCAAGAATTGTCAAAGCGCTAACATACCCCATGCCTACTTCACCGATTACATTTTCAGCTGGAACTTCACAGTTTTCAAAGACAACTTGTGCTGTTTTTGAACCTCTCAGTCCCATTTTCTTATCCGGCTTACCGATTGTAATTCCTGGAAAGTCACGTTCTACAACAAAGGCTGTAATGCCACCTTTGGCGCCTTTTTCACGATCAGTCAATGCAAAGACAGTGAAAACATCAGCAAACGGGGCGTTCGTTATGAAATGCTTTGTCCCATTTAAAATCCAGTGATCGCCTCTTTTTTCAGCTGTCGTTGAGAGGTTCGTCGCATCAGAACCTGCCCCTGGCTCACTCAAAGCAAAACAAGCGATTTTATTGCCTGATGCTAGGTCTGGTAAGTACTTTTCCTTGAGGTGTTCGTTTGCAAGGCGCACGATTCCCATACTTCCGATTCCAGTATGAGCTCCAATTAATGATACATAGGCGTTATGTGTTCTGCCTAGTTGCTCTAAGACCGTACATTTCCCGACAGTGTTTAAGCCGATTCCACCATACTCTTCAGGAATGCTTAAACCGAATAATCCTAGCTCTTTAGACTTTTCAAGAAGATGAGCGGGGATTTCTTCATTTTCTTCGATTTCATTCGCGTAAGGATCAACCTCTTTATCTACGAAATTACGAATCATCGTTTTCATTTGTAAGTTTTCTTCTGTTAATTTAAAGTCCATCAAAAATTCCTCCTCAAATAATCTGAATCTGATTAAATATAATGCAAAAACGATGCCACCCGAAGACAGCCATCGCTCTGCAAATAGAAAACGTCAGTCAAGTCAAAATTGAGTTAGTGGTTAAGTGATTGCTTACTCGCCTTAAGATCTGTCGAATTGCCTTTCTTCCATTGATAGACAAAGATTCCAATAACGAGTGCAATTCCAATCAAATCAGTATAAATCTCTTGGTATACGAGCAAGATCGCAGACACAAGAAGAATTAAGCGTTCGACGATGTTCACTCGTTTTAACACACAACCTTCAACAAAGGCAGCAAAGGCAACAAGTCCTAACGTTGCTGTGAAAATACCGAACACGATATCAAACGTACTTCCTTCTAACGAAAGTGCAGGATTATAGACAAGCATATACGGTAGAATAAATCCTGCCATCCCAATTCGTAACGAGTAAACAGAAGTTTTAAGTGGATTACTACCCGCAATCCCTGCCGTAATAAAGGAGGTAATTGCTACTGGTGGCGTAATTCCAGAAAAGATCCCAAAGTAGAACACAAAGAAATGTGCAACGATTACTGGAACATCGAGTTGTACGAGTGCACCTGCTGCTACTGTTGCTAAAATGACGTATGCAGACACCGTTGGCATACCCATTCCAAGAATGATACAGGCAATCATAATCATAAGAAGCATAGGAAGAAGCTGACCACCTGACAAGTCAATGGCGAATCTAGAGAAACTCATTCCTAGTCCGGTCATAATAACCGAGCCTGCAATTATCCCTGCACCTGCACAAGCCATCACAGTTGGAATTGCATTTTTTATTCCTGCCTCAAGTGCAGCTAAAACAGAGAGTAAATTCAATCGACTTTCTTTTCTGAATAGACTAAGTACAATCACTGAACCTAATGCCCAAAGCCCTGCTCTCATCGGGCTCGTTCCTAACACCATTAACACGATGATTAGCACGAGTGGAATAATTAAATACCCTTTTGTTAGCAGTATATGTTTCAAATTCGGTAGTTGCTTTCTTGGTATACCTTCTAATCCTAGTCTTCTTGCTTGGAAATAGATTACAGCACCTACTACAGTGAAAAACAACAACGCTGGTATTAATGCGTAAGCCGCAATCTCAATGTAAGGAATTCCTGTAAACTCTGCCATAACAAAGGCTGCTGCCCCCATAATTGGTGGCATAATTTGTCCACCTTGAGAAGATACAGCTTCTACACCAGCAGCAAATGTCCGATTATAGCCTACTTGCTTCATGAGCGGGATTGTAAATGGGCCTGTCATCGAAGCATTTGCTGCCCCGTTCCCAGTAATGGTCGCAAGCAATCCACTGGAAAGAACCGAAGCAAGTGCAGGGCCGCCACGAATACGACCTGTTAATGCAAAGGCAAACTCAATGAAAAACTGTCCGACTCCAGTACGCATCATAAATGCTGCAAAGATTAAGAAAATGATAAGTACAGTAGAAGCGACATAAATTGGGTCACTAAAGATCCCATTCGTTGTAATAAACAACGCATCCGTCATTCTTCCATAGCTAAACCCTTGATGACCGAGAATACCTGGGAAAAGCGGACCAATAAAAATATACGCCCAAAAGAAAAGTGCCAAAACCGCCATCGCATGACCAATCGTACGGCGAACACCTTCTATGATTAAGAAGATCATTAATGTTGCGACAATCTGATCAAACGTTGATGATGCTCCTGACGTAGTGCAATGTCGGGATAAGCTAAAAACGCATGAATCAATAAGAAAATCGATAATACTAAAGGCAATACATCAAAAAGTAAGTGACCTTGTTTTTTTCCCTTTTTATACGGAAAACAAGCAAAACAGAGAATTAATCCGATTGAGGTGAAGATGGCGCGATGTTGCCATGCAGGGAATCCACCATACGCTGCATAATAAAGAACGTATATCGCGAGTCCAATCGCAATCGCCGCAATAATGAACCGTCGAATTCTTCTCCAGCCTACTTCTCCATCAGGGTTATTAAACGCACGTTCGATGTCTGTATTATTCTTTTCTTCTGCAACTTTTAAATCTATTTTCCCATCTGGCGTTAGCTTTAGTTTATTCGTCACGACTCACTCCCCCTTCAAATGCACCAACCTCCTCATAATAACGAAGTGCACCAGGATGGAAATTTTCCTCTGGGTCATCAATCACACTCACTGCCATCTCAGGATCAAACCATGCACCACGACTCGGTTGTTCTTCTTGAACTCGTTCAACGTGTTCCCAGATTTGTTTCGTCATCTCATAAACGAGATCTTCGTTCATATCTTTATTGACGACCATCATCGCCCAACTAGCAACTGTATTTACATCTTCCGTCTGGTTCGAATACGTTCCAGCTGGAATGCTTAAATCGGTTGAATACCCGTAACCACCTTCTTCGAGCGCTTCAAGCGCTTCGTCAGGAATTTCTAACAATCTGAGCGGACGCATCGCATCAACTTCTGTTAACGCGGGCACTCCAGGCCCACCGCCCTGTACAGTAAGATCAATCAAACCGTCTCGAAGTTGATTCGCTGCATCTCCGTAACCACCATAACTAATGGCTACATCATGCTCTTCTTCTAGAACTTCATGATCGTAACCCATCGCTTCAAACACTCTACGAAACGTTGCTTCACTTGCATCACCAGGGTTGCCATTAATGGCGTCTGCCCCGTGCATGAGAACATCATCGAGTGACTCATACGGACTATTCTCAAGTACTGCGAAATTCCACATCGTCGGGTAAAAAGCACCGAGTGCTCGTACATTTTCTTGAGGTTCCCCTTCAAAAGCCCCTCGACCATTTAGTGCATCGATGAAATCTGAAGCAAACGCAAATCCCGATTGCACGTCTCGTGCTGTGTTAACTTCACGAATGTTACCGATTGCCCCGCCTTCAACAACCGTCACTTGCAGTTCATCAATTTCATCAAGCCATATATCAGAGAATAACGTCGACAGAGGGTACCACCCAGATCCTGTCGGTCCTGAAATGTGTGCATGTTGATAATCGCTACGTTCACCGCCTAACTGGCAAGAACTTAACAATAAACTACATGTAAGTAATCCTACTCCAAGTTTTATCCTACTCACCTTCATCCTCCTCCTTTCTATCTGCATTACAGTAGATGCAAAATCCATACCAAATGAAAGCGCTTACTATAAAGGCGTTATTGTTGGATTTATAACTCATTATTGAATCGATAATTCAAATGTGGGTTGCGATCCGCCTTTCATATCATTTGACAACCTTTTCACCCATTTCTCGATAAAATGTTGCATATCCTTTCTGCATTTACCTTTATGGGATGAGCATATGCTAAAAAAAATGAGGTGAACTCTATGAAAGCTGATGGCGTTTTTGAAGGTGGAGGCATTCGTGGGATTGCGTTTGCAGGTGCCCTTCAAGCAATGGAAGAACATGATGTTGAATGGGTCCGGTTAGCAGGCACTTCAGTCGGCTCAATTATCGCTGCGCTCCTTGCTGCTGGATACTCAAGTCAAGAAATTCGTAAGCTATTACTCGACTTTGACTACCACCAACTTAAAGGACGCACATGGCTCAATCGCATTCCGATTATTGGAAACGTAATTCATTTATTTGTTCATTTAGGATTCTATAACAACGATTACTTGGAGCGATGGATTCATGAACGTCTTTTATCTAAAGGTGTTCAAACCTTTGCAGACTTACCAGAAGAACGACTAAAAATCATTGCCTCAGATATTACAAACGGTCAAATGATTGTATTTCCTGATGACCTGGACCGTTATGGCATTGATATCGAGCAGTTCAACATTTCAAAAGCGGTTGCGATGAGTACGTCACTTCCATTCTTTTATCGTCCTGTCGTTTGGCGTACAAACAGCGCTAAAAAATCCTATATTATTGATGGAGGGATTTTGAGTAATTTTCCAATTTGGTTATTTGACCGTGAAAATCCTGAATTTCCAACGTTCGGTTTCCATTTCGTCAAAGATGAAGTTCATGTACAAGCAACGATTGCAACTCCCATTCACCTTGCCAAAAGCATCTTCAAAACGATGATGCAAGCTCATGATATGAAGTACTTTACCGCATCCACTTCAGATCGTACGATTAAAATTCCAACCGGCGATATTACTGCTACTGACTTTGATCTATCAGAAGACATGCTTGCCTTCCTTTACCAATCGGGCTACGATTCCGCTAAGAAATTCCTGTCAAAATGGGATTTTGAAGCGCATAAACGAAAACGTATATTGGAAAAGACTCAAGACGGCTCAACGTGAACGAGGACACCTATCGCTTCATGTTCTTCAATCATTCGTTTTTCGACAGCTGTTGAAATGTTATGCGCATCGACAATATCAAGTCTACGATCAACTGCAATGACGACTTCCACTGCACTACTACTTCCATAATAACGCGCTTTCACTTCTTTGACTTGTTCAACTTCACTGATTGACAAGATCGTATTTCGAAAAGCTTGTAACTCCTGCTCCTGAAAACCATCGGTTAAGTGATACGTTGCTTTACGAAAAATGTCAAAGGCCGTCTTACAAATAATTCCACCGACAATGACCGCCAACACAACATCTAACCATGGCAATCCAAACTGTGCACCTAAAATTCCTAACGTTGCTGCAGCACTAACGAGCGCATCAGATAGGTTGTCTTTTGCAACAGATTGGATTGCTTGGCTTTTGATTTGTTTTCCTAACTTGGCGTTGTAGCGATACACACCCATCATTACAATGAAACTCACGGTCCCGACCCAAGCTGCTGTTGAATCAGGCTTGACCACTTCTCCTGAAAACAAGTTCATCATTGCTTCAAATAGTACGTGCAAACCGATCAGCATGATAATAAATGATGCGACAAGTGATGCGACTGTTTCTGCGCGAAAATGACCGTACGGATGATTGTGATCTGGTGGTCTTTGCGCAATACGTAATCCAATTAAAACTGCGATTGAAACGATAATATCCGTTGCATTGTTTAGACCATCTGCTCGTAAAGCGGCTGAACTTGTGATGTAAGCAACCCAAATCTTTACAACAGCTAGTAAAATATAGGTGACTAAACTTAAATATGCCCCTCGCTCACCGCGCTTCAAATCAGAATAACGCTTTTGTTCCATCGCTACTCCCCACCCTCACAATCTTGTAATCGAAGCTTAGCAAAGCCAAATCAAGTGGGTCTACAGAAACCTTTTTCTCCAAAAGCAAACCTATGTTGCATCGTAAACAATGTTGGTCAGTAGAAACTCCTTATGTATCAAAGGGTTCTAGATTGCTCCTGAACAAGTCCAATCAACTAAATGATCGAAAAACCGTATGAAAAATATTTTTACACACAAAAGAAGGAGGGACATGTAGACTGTCTCTCCTTCCTTCTGCCTTTAGTTCAATAACCCATTAATTCGTTCTGCCGCTTCATCAAGAGCTTCTTGAGTAGTAACGTCTTCTTGAATGAGTGCAGAGGTAATTGCGTCTCTTAGAATGTTTTGTGCTTCTGAATAGTTAGCGTTTAATGGTCTTGGTCCAGCATATTCTAATTGGTCTACAGCAACTTTAAATTGTGGAACTTCCTCATACAAAGCTTGCATCTCATCACTTTCAATGGCAGATTGTCTCATTGGTAAATACCCTGTGTTTTGGCTAGCTGTGATCGTTTGCTCTGGCTCAGTCATCCATTTGATAAATTCCCAAGCAGCTGCTTTTTCTTCTTCAGGATGACTCGAGATCATAACGAGATTCGCGCCACCTGTAGGCGTGCCAAATTGTTCGTTCTTCGGCATAAATGCAGTATTTAATTCGAAGCCATTTTCTTCGGCAATGGACATGTAATTCGTTAGATCTGCTGTTGAACTAAACGCCATTGCAGATTGTTGATTTGAGAAGTCTTGCAATGCGATTTGACCTGCTTCATCACCTGTTGGTACTTTAATGCTCCCACTGTCATACATCCCTTTAATGTAGTCGACTGCTTCAACGCCAGGTGCTTCATTAAAGCTAGCTTCTGTCTCATCTTCATTTAAGACCGACCCACCGCTTTGCTTAACAAAAGCCTCATAGAACCAGACGTTAACTGGCAGTGTGATCCCCACTCGACCTTCATCATTAGATAGCGTTTCTGAGTATTGCTCAAATTCTTCCCACGTTTGTGGACCTTCAGGGTCCAACCCTTCCTCTTCTAATAACGTCTTGTTTAAGTAAAGAATCGGTGTACTTCTTAAATATGGTAATCCGTAAATGCCATCATTGACGTAGGAATTGCCCATCAACCTTCGACAAAGTCATCTAAGTCTACATCATCATTTTCAATGTAAGGTGTCAAATCCTCGGTCATTCCTGCCTCAGCAAACGCCCCCATCGATGCAATTTCATTTAACGTGACGTGAGGCGCATTCCCTGCAGCAACACTTGCTTGTGTCTGTGAGTGAAGATCAGCATAATCCCCTTGATAATGGGCATTAACGACGATCTCATCTTGAGAAGCATTAAACTCTTCAACAAGCGCCTCGTTGTTCTCACCAATTTTGTCACCAAACGCATACCAAAATTCAATCTCTACCGGACCGTCTCCAGATGGCGTTGACTGTGCAGCACTCTCCTCTGACTCATTTGTACAACCTCCAAGAATAAGTGCTGCTGATGAAGCAATTGCAAATGCTAGTGGATAATTTCGCATCAGATGATGCCTCCTTTTACTTTATTTCACACCGGTGTACACAAATGCACGAATAATATGACGTTGTGCAACAAAAAAGATAATTAGAATCGGTACAACGAGAATCATGTTGCCGGCCATCATAATGTGCCACGCAACACCACCTTCAACGTTCGTAAGCGCAGAAATTCCTACCGGCAACGTCCGGCTAGCGTCCGTTGTCGTCATAACGAGCGGCCAAAAATAATCATTCCAATGCGTAATAAAACTAAATAACAACAACGTAATGATCGTCGGCTTTGCCATCGGCACCATAATCATATACATAATTTTCCATTCGCTAGCTTGATCCAAGCGAGCGGCTTCCAACAACTCTTCCGGGACTTGCTTAAACGTCTGTCGAAGCATAAAAATCGCAAACGCATTAGCAGCAAACGGTAAGATTAACGCTAGATGTGTATCCAAAAGACCCCAAGAGCTAAATTGCAAATACACTGGAAGAAAGATTAGCTGAGTAGGGATCATTAACGTAATCATCGTGAGTGCAAACAACGCGCGGTCTGCAAAAAAACGATACCGTGCAAACGCGTAAGCCGCGGGTACAATCGTAAACAATTGCAACACAAGAATCGACAAGGTTACGATAAGGCTGTTCACAAAATACCTAAGGAACGGACCAGAGTCCCATGCGAGCGTGAAGTTCTCAAAACGAATCGTCTCAGGAATCCATACTGGCGGAAACGTAATCGTTTCACTTAACGATTTAACCGAGGTCACTGCCATCACACAAAGGGGGTAGCAAAGATCGCAATAACGATGAGCAAACCGAGTACATTTAATCCTTTTAATGCATAACGACTCGTTTTCATTGGTAATGCACCCTCTTACTCATGAGGAAGAAATAAAGAACCGTTAAAATCGATAGAACGATTAGTAAGATGACACCTGCTGATGACGCATAACCGAGTTGGAAGAAGCGAAACCCGTATTCATAAATGTAATAGACGAGTGTATTTGTAGATTGAAGTGGTCCACCTTGCGTCATAATGTCGATCGTTTCAAATACTTGAAAGCTCCCAATTAGATTCATAATAATTAAGAAAAACAACGTCGGTGAAATCATCGGAAACGTAATCTTCGCAAATGACGTAAACCGACTACTCTGATCTAATGCTGCTGCTTCATACAGATGAGGCGGAATGCTCTGTAAACCTGCAATAATGATCAGTGTATTGAACCCAATGCTTTTCCAAATTGCGACAAGAATAATGGAGTACAACGCGGTTTCAGGTGAAGCAAGCCATTGTGATTGAGGCAGACCAAACATTTCTAGGCCCCAGTTTAAAAGTCCGTATTGAGGGTCCATTAACCACATCCAAAGCATGGCAATGGATACGAGTGATATAATATGTGGACTAAAAACCGCACCTTGAACAAATCCATAGAACCTCGTCGGACGATTAATCCAAAGGGCCAGTAGAAGTGCTAAGACTGTCGTAATCCCCACACTAAAAAACGTAAACACAAACGTATTCTCTAGTGATTTCAGGAATTCGGGATGCTCACTTAATCCAGCGAAATTATCTAGCCCGACAAATTGTTTGTCCGGGCTAATAAAGTCCCATTCATGAAAACTTAAATAAATCATATAGCCAATCGGATAGATAAAAAACAAAACGAATACGATGATCGCAGGAGCGACCATTAAATACGGCCGAAAACGTTCCAACCAACGACTCATTACACTGTACTCCTCACTTTAATTGGAGTCTCTCGATTGAAGTATGGCGCGATGCAACGACCGTTTTCTTTAAAGTAATAAATATCTTCATTATTAACCGATACAAACAGTTGCTCATCGTCAACGACCGGTTCATTAAACGTCTTCGCATACAACTTCCCTGCGAACGTATCCAGTTGATAAATGATTTCTGAACCGAGGGTCTCCCGATTTAAAATCGTACACGGCATTGAAAACTGATCATTTCCCGGGAAATGTCGTAATTTTGCTTTTTCTGGTCGAAAACCAATCTGTTCGACAGCTTTTTCTCTAAAACCCGCAGATGGCAACTGATCGACGGACACAAGATTCATTGGTGGTGTACCGATGAACTGTGCTGTAAAGCGATTTGCTGGATAATTGTATAAATCAAGTGGCGGTGCCATCTGCATAATTTCCCCTTGATCTAATAGCACAATTTCATCCCCCATAGACATTGCTTCTACTTGATCATGGGTGACATACACGAACGTTGTTCCAAGTTTGGCATGGAGTTGAACGAGCTCGGAACGCATTTGTTGCCTTAATTTCGCATCAAGATTCGACAACGGCTCATCAAGGATAAAGACATCTGGTTTTTTCACCATCGCTCTAGCGAGTGCCACACGTTGACGCTGTCCTCCTGACAATTTTTGAGGCTTCTTATTTAAGTAAGGAGTTAGACCAACGATCTCTGCGACTTCTTCAATTAGCTTCTGTCGTTCTGCTTTTTGAACTTTACGGTTTTTCAATCCAAACTCAATATTGCCTTTCACGCTCATCGTTGGATATAGTGCGTAATTTTGGAATACCATTGATACGTTTCGTTTCCCAGGACTCACGTCATTTACGAGTCGATCACCAATGTAAATGTTTCCTTCCGTTTGTGTTTCAAGTCCTGCAATCATTCGAAGCGTCGTGGATTTCCCACAACCCGATGGACCTACAATGACCGTAAAAGAACCGTCTTTAATCGTCATGTTCATATCTGAGATAATCGTATCTTCACCATACGTCTTCTTTACGTTTTCAAAACGAATCTCTGCCATCTGCTCACCTCCTAAGATAAACTGAGCGTTCGTTTTTGATCTTCATAACGTCCAAGTGTATGGAATGGCGTTTCTTGTTTGTACACGTTGTGATGAATAAATTGAGCATCCTTAGCGAGTTGATCGTCCCCAATTTCATAAAGACTCGTATCGAGCCTTCCATTATGAATCGTTACCAACCTTGCAACTGGATGATCATACACCGCTGCTGTTTGAATATAGCTCCATTGATTTTGTTTGAAGATGGAATGTACGTGACAATGACCACAGAAATAATAGCCTCCACGTTTATGTGACGTAAGCAGTTGATGAACAGCATCCTCAGGAACAATTGAACCATTCCATTCAGCTGAACGAGTCGTCGTATTGTATAACGGATGATGGGCAAACACGAAGATCGGAAGGTCAGTATGTTCATGGACCAATTTCTCAAGCCACTCATACTGCTCAAAATCAATAATTCCACTCCAATCATCAGGTCGCCTTTCCCTTGTCGTATCAAGAAGTACAATCAACCCTTCTTCCGTCGTAAAGGCTTGGTAACGAGGTTGATTGATTAACACTTCAACTTCTTTCTTACGTAGTGAATACAGGTCGTGATTGCCAAGCACATGCTTCCAATTTGCTTCTGTTGAGGTAATTTCGTTATAGATTTGCTTAAATTCATCCTGTTTCCCATGGTGAGTCAAATCACCGATCGACAAATGATAATCAGCAGGAATACGTAAGAATTCATTCATAAACTTACTGAAGAATCGTTCTCTTGTCGTCTGAAACTCGATACTTTCATTTTCTATAACTGGATAATGCAAATCCCCTATTAACGCCAACGTCAACATAGTTGATCCCTCCATCAATATGATCAACGTTAGTGTAACGGTTGAATGTTGAGGTCATTTGAATTTGTGATAAATAAACCAATAATTGTATAAATTTTCTGTTAACAATGTAAATCACATTAAAAAACCTCCCCTTAGGGAGGTCTAGATACTCATCATTCACTTACTAGGTGTAGGCGTCTCTACCACAACAGCTATGAATACAAAAGCAATTCAAATGACCTCATGTCTGTTGGGATCTTGCCCTTAAATTGAAGATAAATCTTTAAGATCGTCACTTAAACGCTTGTATGTGGCGATTTTATATCTAAATTGAGGGGGGAACACGGAAATCTCATCAATTAAACCGTCAGCACTTATTCCACACTGTAAATAAACTTCTAATTCAGAAAGTCACCTTTACCATGGCCATAAATCTTTGATCCAATTAAAAAGAGAAAATGATGTGTCTTCACTTTCCTTATTCTCACTTTTAGCTTGAACCGTTTGTTCTTCAAATGGGGTTAACAACTCTTCTAAGACAACTTGGTCATCATTTTTCACAACGAGTAAGCCACCGTCTTGCACTTCTTTCGTTACGTCGTTCGCACGGGCAGTCGTATAAAACATCTCATCTGCTGCCTCGTAGGTTAACCCGTCTGTTCCTTGGAACTGCTCCCCTTCTGGTAATGTTTCAGTGGCGTAATTTTCAAATCCATAACGAAACAGCTCAAGTGTGTCACGATACGTATCATCAGCCGTTGGTGCGTTTAGCGTAATCGCCACCAACTCTGTGTCGTCCACTTCTGCAAATGTGGATAACGTAAAGCCTGACTGCGAGACAAAACCGTTTTTCACTCCGAGAATTTCTTCATGGTCGCGCACCAATTGATGATGGTTGATAATCGTCGTGTCCCAACTTTCACTCTGCCAATCAAGCGTTTCAATTGCTGCCATTTCCCGGAATTCTTCATTTTGCATCGCATATTGAGTGAGCGTCGCAAGATCATACGCCGTTGTTACATGGTTCTCATGAAATAACCCATGTGGATTCGTAAAATATGTATCTTCTAAGCCGACCGTGGTTTGTAAGTACTCATTAAACTCATCAACAAATGCTTCTTTAGAACCTGAAAGTTCCAAGGCAACTGCACTACTTGCATCATTTCCAGAATTAATGAGCATTCCTTTTACCAACTGTTCTAGTGGTAATTCCTCATCTTCCATCAAAAAAACCGTCGTCCCGACTACATCAATTGCTTCTTCTGTAATCCTCACGTTTGTATCTAAATCGCCTCGTTCTAAAGCCATAATCGTCGTAGCGATCTTCGTAAGGCTCGCCGGATACATCGGCGCATTCCCTTGTTTATCGTAAAGGACTTCCCCTGATTTGGCGTCCATTAATATTGCTGATTCACTAACTAATTGTGGTTGTTCACTCGCTTCTATTTGTTGAACCCCACCTACACATACAAAAGCAAGTACTCCCATTAACCCAACACGTTTCATTGAACCACCCTTGTCCATAAACTCCATTGGGTAAAATTGTACTGTAAAAAAGTTAGTTTGACGATTTACATTTTAGTTACAAAGATTAAAAATATAGTCCTAGATTTTGTTATATTAGACTCATTACTCGAATGGTACATATACTAGTAAAAACTGAAAGGGTGTGATTGTTTGTACCGTCATACCGTTCTTCCTGGGGAAACACTTACTACAATCGCTGCTAATTACAGACGTTCCCTTCCCTCAATCTTACAAGCGAATCCAAGTATTAATCCTAATCGAATTTACCCAGGCCAAATGATAATCATCCCTAACTTACCTGATCCTGCAAATATCCCTTACTCAATCCACATCTCAGTCAATTCTCGTACATTAACGCTGTACTACAACGGTCGCGTAATGAGAACCTTCCCGATTGCGGTCGGTCAAATGGTTACAGCAACACCCATTGGAAGCTTCGTCATTGTCGATCGCGAACCCAATCCAGGTGGGCCTTTCGGAACGATGTGGCTTTCTTTATCAAAACTACATTACGGAATCCACGGGACGAATGACCCCTCATCCATTGGTCATGCTGTTTCTCACGGATGCATTCGCATGCATAACGCAGATGTAGAAGAACTTGCAAAGCTCGTTCCAAATGGTACGTCAGTAACGATCTCACCATAGGGACTTAATCACACAAAAAACCACGCGTGCAGGGCGCGTGGTTTTTTTGCTGGTAAACTACTAACGAGGGTTTAATAGGATGGAGAATAACAAGATCTCCTACGCCATTAATTTACCATATCTGTTTGTTCAGTTGGTAAAATTAAGAAATTTGTAAACTCAAAGATCCCCTATTTTAAGCGATATACGTTCTACGCATCTTATGTACTAAAAACGACACCTTAGTCATTAGAATAAGCGTTTCGCAGATAAACTCTCCCACAAGTGTAAAAACGATGGCAAACTGTATCTAACAACCACTCAGGAGGTCATCACAATGACATTACCAACTGCTTTAGTAATCTGTACGGCTATTCTTTCATTCACATACTTCGTTACAAAGGTTGCTGTAAAGGCAATGAATGATCCTGAACAGTAGATGATAATTCCAATCGCCACTGTTCCTCTTCAAGCACTTTGCCTGACTTCTCTTCTGACCAAGACGCGATAAGAGTAAATCCGTTTTTACGATACAATTTTCTGGCAGCTAATAAGTTCGCATTTGTAATAAGATCAATCTGTACATATTCTTTATCGATACAAAAACGTATGGCAGTTTGCAACAACTGTTCTGCATAACCTTTGCCCCGAGCTATAGGCTCTACTAAGAATAATCCAAGCTTTGCAATCTTTCCCGAGGCTTCTTGTATCGCAATCGAACCGCGTTGTTGCCCTTGTTCGTCAACGATCCATACGTTCTCTCGGTGATAATTCCGCTTATGAAGCGATGTTATACTTTGCGTGATAAACATAACGAAGGATTCATCATATTCATATTCTTCTTTGTAAATCTTACGGTGGGCTTCAATGACATACGGAACATCTGAGGTGCAATAAGAACGAATCACTTTTCTACCTCCACTACATTTCACGTTTTGTTTTTCACAAATCGGGTATTCATCGATTTGGAGGGTAGTTGTTTACTACCTAATCAGGCTATAGACGATTGGCTGCCCTCCACTAATATAAAAAACCTCTTTGCTTCTACGATCCTTACTCCACTCAATCATAACCTTCCGACCTTTTCAATATAATGTCTATAACGTCAACGATTACGGGAGGGTTTCATGAGCGATCAATCGAAAAAGCATCCCCTTAAGAAAATACCGGTTCGTAACCCCGATCATAGTCATCCTAAATTTCCTTCAACACATACGAAGTGGGACAGCGATGCACCTGCAAAATTTCATTCTCAAACTGTAGGCAGAAATGGTCCAACTCTAGAACAAGATAGCATTGCACACGAAACAAACCAAGACCTTGTTTATGAAAAAATTCTTGAACGACCTGTTCATGTAAAAGGCTTTGGAGCTTTTGGGAAATTTGAAACGATGAGTTCTATGAGCAACTACACGAAGATCCCGTTTTTGCAAACACCAGGAACAATCGTTCCAATTGCGGTGAGGTTTTCACTCGCTGTTAGTACGAAAGGAACACCTGATACGTCCCGTAATGTTCGCGGTTTTGCGACGAAGTTTTATACAAAAGAGAGTATTCGATTTGGTGTTTAACCATATCCCTGTCTTTTCGGTTAGAGATGCCATCCGCTTTCCAGAAGCCATTCGTGCTTTCCTTCCTTCTCCAACAAACAACCTTATTGACCCGACACGCTTTTGGGAATTTGTCGCCCGCGCACCTGAGTCGATTCATTTTGTCGTTCGCCTCTATTCAGATGCGGGTACAGTAAAAAGCTTACGAAGAATTCCAGGGCATAGCGTTAATACGTATGTATGGCGAAACGCTCGCGGACAACGGCATTACATTAAATACACATGGATTCCATTTGCAGGAGAAGAGTACATCACAAGTGAAGAAGCCGAAAAATTAGCTTCGAGAAACCCTGATTACTCTGGCCAAGATTTATACGATACAATCGCCTCTGGTCAACCCGTAGAATACGGATTATACGTGCAAATTCTTGATCCTGAAGATGCTCATTTGTTACCTTTTGACCCTTTAGATGACACGAAAGTTTGGGATGAGGAACACATTCCACTCCATCCCGTCGGAAAGCTCACATTAAATGAAAACCCAACAAACTACATGGAACAAATTGAAAAGCTAGCTTTTTCACCGACGAATTTACTTGAAGGTGCGGAACTATCTGATGATAAAATGTTACAAGGCAGAGCGAACATTTATTTCGACTCACAACGTAGACGCCTCGGTCCAGAATTCCGGAAAGTTCCCGTCAATGCTCAAAAAAATTGGACACCTGACAACCTTGTGACAAGTGGTGAGGGACGGTTTGTCGAAGGTCATCTCACACGATCCACGATTAAGAAAACTGATGACTTCTCACAAGCAGGAAAGTACTATCATTCTCTTAACTCCAGTGAAAAAACAAACCTTGTCATGAATATATCGGTCGCCCTTGCAGGCATTGATCGCTCAGTCCAACAAACCGTCGTTAATTATCTGTGTTCAGCCTCAACATCATTAGGAAATCGAGTGTCAGAGCAGATCACTAAGCTATGAATAGATAGAGCTAATCCCTACTCAGGTTAGCTCTTTTTTGTTCTTGGATCTTTAGTAATAACAACACATTGAATAGAGTAGTCGTTTCATAGATAGTCATAAAGTACGCAATAACAGCAACATATCCCTAGAAAGGATTTTCTCAACATGATTTTAGACCTTCTCCTACAGATCCTATGACCCTATTGCATGTTCTATCTTTAGTCTTTTTAAGATATTTTGACATAGTCTCTTACTCATACTTTTGTCATTCATCCCTTCCGTTCTCAAGTACCAAATGGTTGATATGGTACGATTTAATTACTTAAAATTCTAATAATTATAAAAGAGGGAGTTGTTCTTTACATGAAAATGTTTTCACGTTTAGCGATGATCGTCATAGCCGGGGGTTTGATGACGACCACTCCTAGTTATGCAGCTGAAGATTCTCCGTATACCGCTTCAGAGCTCCAATCATTGATTACTGATTTAGAAGCTGAGGGTCATTTTGATTCTAGTCACGTATACCGTCAGCTCTCTGTGCATGCGACAACACTCTCACATTATGAAAACCAAGGGAGTAATAAAAAGCTTGTGCGTCACACCGGTGGCTTTCATAATCTGCTCCAGCATCAAAAAGATGCGATCTCTGACCATGCTTTCGAACTGCTTTTTCATCACGGTGAATCGTTAAGAGCAGCATACTTACCATTTGATGAAGATCTTGCACTGGACCATATCGAACACTTAAGTGTAGAAATCGGCCCTCGTGTCGCTGGTAGTATAGAAGAGGTAGAGGCCGCTGAATACATTGAAGATATTTTTATTGACCTTGGCTACGAAACGGCCATCGAATACTTCGATATCAGAAACGGTACTGAAGAATCACAAAATGTCATTGCCATTAAAGAAGCTGAGGGCGTTGAGGACCCAGAGATTGTCTATTTAACGGCTCATTATGATAGTGTTCCAAATGCCCTGGTGCAAATGACAACGGTTCCGGCACAGCAGCATTACTAGAACTCGCACGTGTCATGCAAGACATACCTGTTGATAAGGAAGTCCGATTTGTCGCTCTTGGCGCTGAGGAAATCGGTCTCGTCGGGGCCTATCGTTATGCAGAGACACTCACTGAAGAAGAAATCAATCGCAGCTTCGGAAACTTTAATATGGACATGGTCGCAACCAATTGGGAACCTGCAGACACACTGTATGTAAACGTCGTCGATGGACAAGCAAATAACGTGTGGTATCAGGCAAACGCTGCCTCAAACACGTTAAACAATGACATCTTGTTCCTATTCCAACGTGGTGCGTCCGATCACGTTGCCTTCCACCAAGTCGGCATCGATGCAGCCAACTTTATTTGGAGAGAACCAGGCACACATAGCCTAGAGCCGTGGTACCACACGCCAGAAGATACCATCGATAAAATCAGCACAGAAAAACTTAAAATGGTCGGCGACTTAATTTTTACGTCTGTGACAGAATTGGATTATTAGAGAGTCGTGCAGTATTCCTCTGAGTTAGTTAAGAAACACGTACTATTATGAGCAACGTTCTTAAGCGACAACCTTTATGTTTGATTGATAAGGGTTGTCTTTTTTCTTACTAAAACTTAAAAACCTAAAACCGAATTTCTACCAAACCATATGTATGTACACCTGTCCCAAAATGCGCCAAGTCTTTTTCACGCAAATCGCGAACAGCTTCATTCACGTCGTTCCAAATGTTATTTGGTATGCTCAAAGTGTTGTGTGAACCATATACGTTGTTAATGCTCGGAATACGAGAGGTGTACGCCAGCGAATCGAGCAGTTTCACTGGATCCGTCGTCGGATAAAACGCATATATCGGAGAGTCGATATACAATAAGTCGCCTGTAAATAATAACCCATTTGTCAGATCTTCAACGACTAGGTGACCTGGTGAATGGCCAGGCGTATGATGAACGACAAGCGTGCGACCGCCAAGATCAAGTCGATCTTTGTGTTCTAGAAGTCCTGTCGGTTTGCCAGTAAAGGGCGTGTACGTGTCTGGATTGAAAGATTGTGGTGGACTCTTTGTTAAATCTCGTCCAATATCTTTTCGAATTTGATCGAGTGTTAAGCCTTTAATTCCTTTTTCCAACCAATCTGCTTCTTCTGAATGGACGTACAATCGTTCGAACTCCCCATGACCTCCAATGTGATCAACGTGAACATGCGTGGTGATTACATCGATTGGCAAATCTGTTAATTGTTCTGTCATTCGTTTAATCGAATCGATGCCAAGACCCGTATCAATTAATGCTGCTCGCTTCTCTCCAATTAGTAAAAAAGAATGCACCTTTTCCCAATGTCCGTATTCACTTATGGCATATGTATTCGGATGAAGTTCCTGAACGGAAAACCATAGATCGTGCATCGTAAAACCTCCTCAGTAGCTAAACAACTCACCTGAGTTCTTTCTTTACTACGATGCAAAATCCTTTATTTTTTATTAATTTCTCTCGATTAACAGACTTACTTGTTTTGCAATGGAATCCGTAGATTCATACAGTAATTCTATCTAAATAATAGTAGGCGCTTAACTTTTTATGGTCCCTGAAATGGAGGGTTCTGACATGGGCTGCAAATTCTTCTTTGTACGGTGCGTTCTCCTGAAGAAGTTCTTCTGCTGCACGTTCCACATCATATTCTGTCATTCGCAATTCGATCTCTTTTGAATTTATACATAACCAGCAAGCGCCTCGTGATCGACTCTGAAGGCCTACACTCCCTGTATTAATGATGTTTTTCGAAGCGATCATTCGCTTAAATTGGATGTGAGTATGACCGCACACAATCGTCGATTGCTTCGTATTACTTATCATCTTTTCGATTTCTTTAGCAGGTGTGTCGATTCTTATCGCTTCTACATCGCTTCTCGGCGAACCGTGTACAAACAGGACGTCTTCTTCAACATGAGAAAATCTAAAGGAACCTAACCACTCCAATTGCTCATCCGATAATTGCTCAATACACCATTGATTAACTTCTTCTGCCATCGTATGAATAGCTTGAGGAGGTAGTTTGTATTGCTCATATATCTCTCGATCACTATTTCCCATTACAAAATGGTACTCATCTTTCTTGGCATAAAGCCGTTCCACTACTTGCTTCGGCTGTGGGCCCCATGCTATGTCTCCTCCTACAATCACTTTATCGACTTTCTCTTTCTCGATTGCTTGTAAGACGGCCTCTAGCGCCCGAAAATTCCCATGAATATCATAGATCGCAGCAATTTTCATTTGGTTGCCCTCCTAATCACTTCAACAATCATAGACTAAGACATTTACCAGCGGCTGATTTTTGTGAGCAGCGCTAAACAGCGAGCACCTATTTATTAACAACTACTTCGCATTCCATGCTGAAATGACCTCTAGTTCTCTTTCTTTACTCATTCCTGCCTTAAGGTTGGAAAGTGTCATATTTTCAACGGTACTTAACCAATCGTGCGTATCTTGAATGGTCTTATTTAAAGGTGAAAATGACAACCCTTTGTTGATCGCTTTCACCTTATTCACTGAAGCTGCGCCGCTTAATGACGATGGCAGCCAAAAGGGCAGCTCTTCCCACGGCAATACGTCTTTATCGATCAGAAATTCATCATCGATCCAGACAATATTTGCGTTGTTGTTGCATACGCGGTTGCATGCCTTTAATACGTCTTCCATCGTCATCACATGTGATGGGCCGGTAACATTATAGACCCCAGTAACATGCTGCTCTACGCTACTGACGGTCCACCTTGCCAAGTCTCTAACGTCGATAAACTGCACTTGTTGCTTTGGATTTCCCGGCGCAATCACATCGCCACCTTGTTTTATTCTCAGAAGCCAATAAGGCAATCGGTCGCTATAATCAATCGGCCCAACGACTAAGCCAGATCGAATGATTAGTGTACGGCCTGGCATATTCCTTGTTGCTACGATCTCACCCGCTGCTTTTAATCCCCCATAGTGCGGTCCGTAAATGGGGCCTGCCGTTCCTTTTGTTAACTCTGTGATTTTATCCTCCGAAAGTTGCTTTGTTGCATCTTCTTCTGTTAAGCCCACCTTTGAGAAGTCCTCATAAACGGAAATACTAGAAATGTACGTGTAATGAGCAACAACATGAGCTAAACGTGCACTTGCTTTATCAACCGTCCTCGGAATATAACCAGAAACATCAATCGCGGCATCCCACGTTCTATTCTTTAGAGCGTCTAAATCACCGTCTCGATCACCAATTAATTGCTCAACATTAGAAGATGTATACGAATGATTTCCGCGATTCAAGACGGTAACGGCATGACCTTCATGAAGCAATCGATCAACGATGTGTTTTCCTATAAACCTTGACCCTCCGAGTACTAATACGTTCATGACAAATCATCTCCTTCAATTATTTAGCCTTTGCTATTTGCTATAACGAAAGGAACGTTCATAAAGATACGCCCTTCACCAAAAAAGGCGTACCTTGATTAACAAGGAACGCCTTTTTAGACTTACATGATTAAAGTACGGTTACGAAAAAGACCGTTAACACGTTGACTAAGTTAATAAACACATGAAACAACAACGGTGCATAGATGCTTTGATAACGGTAATAAAGGAAACCAAGAAAGAAACCAAATAAAAAGTAGGCTGGAGCTAATACAATTAATAACGCATGAATTAATACAAAAATACAGGCACCTAGTAAAATCGCAACGTTTTTTCCATATCGCCTCGTTAATGTCTCTTGCAAAGCGCCTCTTAAGAAAACCTCTTCAAAAAGAGGCGCAAAGATGACAATCAAAAAGAAGACGATTGGAAAATTGATGCATCTACATGTAGTGAATTCGTTGTTCCTTCCAAGTTTGTCAGCGAGATTGGAAAAAATGCATGATAAATCACCATGATCATTCCCTGTGCTAATAGGCTAAACAGATAAAAAACTGGAATTTGCCATAATAAATGGCTTGATTTTCTTAGTGAAATCTTTCGAAAACCTAATGCCTGCCAACCTTGGTTGTTTCTTCGTAACATAATTCGATCAATAAAAATGTAAGAGAAAATCAAGGTGATGAATGCAATAACTCCTACTGTCATAACTGCAGTACGTTCAGATTGACCGAAGAGTATACTAGTCAAACTTGCACTTATAATCACTAAAAATGTTAAGGTTGTTGCAATAAGTAGCAACGTAATGATGACGTCTTTTGGTTTAAATCTCATGTTTTGCCCTCCTATAAAACCAATGAAGTCTTAGTAACTTCAACTATAGAAGAGCGGGATAACGAGAAGATTAATACGAACTCTCCGACAAATTAAACCTCAAATTCTTGTCTCATACTTCGAAGTATCACTTTTACTCAAAGCTTTCATCTAATCGCTTTGTAAGAAGGATTTCATCATGAACTGGAATGCCATTCTCCCGAATAAAGGGATTTCAGGTTTTCTCTCTCTTGCAATCCTTACAGCGCCTGGATAAACCTCTGTTAAGTAATACCCCCGTTTTTGATAAAAACCTAATGCATGTAAATTGTCGTTTGTTGTAATCAGCTTGATTTTTTTGCATCGACTTTCCTTAGCTACCTGTTCAACTCTTCTAAGCAAGGAAGACCCGATGCCTTTCCCTTCTTCCAAGCTGTCAATAGAAATGAGTTCGCATTCTTTTTTATCAAGGACATATGTACAATAAGCGAGAATTTGATTACTAGCATTGACGACTGCAAACCCGTCTAACGTCGTACAATCAAATATACCAGTTGATAGCACCATCTCTTTGCTACCCCATTGTTCAATAAAAAACTCCTCAACTTTACCACTAGGCAATTGATTCGCGGATACGATTCGCACGTTTTCCTAAGCTCCTTTCGCTCATCTGTTGACGACTGCATTTGCGATTTTATCTTTATCAAATTACATGATTTACTGCCTTACCTAAGTTGCTACAATCTGTTCCATCTGCTACACTACACGTATAATGAATCGAGAATTCGCATAATTAAAAGCACTCCTGGATGCTGATACATCCAAGAGTGCTACAGAACAAGTCCCTTTTGGGGCGATGTTCACCAGTGACGGTGACTACCCGCTAGTTTGGAAGCCAGGGGTGGTCACTTTTTTGTGTTGTTCGCGTCTTTTGCGATCATATATACGAAGGTTGCCACAAGTACGATTAACGTGGCAGCTTCGTAAGTGAGATACATCAACGCCTCACCCCCTCCCAGTCGTCAGCACCGACGAATAAACCTTAGACGTGACGAGAGGAATAAAGGTGAACTCCACCCCTGAAACTTATTCTGTTCGTTTCACTATATCATATTGAAACTTCAAACTTATCTGCCATTTGCACTAAGACGATTCAATGAACACCCCCCTCCAATATGATTAGAGGGGGGGTTCGACATTAAAGGGCTTTAACTAAGCCACCATCAACGAGCAATGATTGTCCAGTAACATACGTGTTGGCACCTGAACAGAGGAAGACCGCTTGTTTTGCGAATTCTTCTGGTTGACCGTAGCGACCCATTGGGATGCTTTTCTCGGAGTTCTCTTTCACTTGATCATAAGATAAGCCAACTTTATCTGCTTTAATCTTGTCTAAACTCTCAACTCGACCTGTAGCGATCCGTCCTGGACCAAGTGTATTAATTAAAATGTTGTCTTCCGCTAATTCTTGAGAAAGACTCTTTGCAAGTCCGACGATGCCTGCTCTGAATGTGTTGGACAGCAATAGATTATCGAGCGTTTGTTTAATGGAGGAAGATGCGAAATTAAGAATATGTCCGCCGCCTTGTTTACGCATGTGCGGTAACACTTCTCGGATCGCTCGAACAAAACTTAATAAGTTCAGTTCAAATGCACGTTGCCACTCTTCGTCTGAAAATTTATCAAACCCGCCAGCTGGAGGTCCGCCAGCATTATTAATGAGCACGTCAACCGTGCCGTACTGATCGGCCGCTGACTGAACGAGGTTTTTAATGTCGTCGCCTTTGGTGATGTCACAAACTTTATACATGACACTTGCAGATGGTGCTGCTTCATGAATGTGGTCAACGGCACGTTGCAATTCTTCTTCGTTGCGACTTGAAATGACAACGTTAGCGCCTTCTTTTGCGAATTCTAATGCTGTTGCTTTACCTAATCCTTGGCTTGCAGCCATAACGATCACTGTTTTGTTTGTTAAATTCAAATCCATCGGTTCCACCTCTTATGCATGAGTTTTAATTTTCAAATCTTGACACTTATTTTTCAACGATGCGAAACCGTTAATCTGGCATTCGACTTCATCACCTTCATGAATGTGTACCGCACCTGGCGTACCTGTTGAAATAAGATCTCCAGGTAAAAGAGACATGACTTTGGAGTGAAACGACACGAGGTTAAACGGTGTAAACGTCATATGATCAACGGTGTTCTTACGGTGTAGCTTCCCGTTAATCACTGTGCTAACTTCTAGTTTCATCACGTCTTCGACTTCATCTTTCGTAACGAACTGTGGTCCGAAACTAAAGAACGTATCAAAGCTTTTAGAACGAGTTAAGTACCGTGGGTTTTTTTCCAAAATATCTTCTGCGGTCATATCGATAATTGTCGTGTACCCTGCAATATAATCAAGGACATCCGCTTCTTCGACATCTTTACACGGCTTTCCAATAATCACACCAAGTTCCGCTTCAGCTGTCGTACGTTCTGATTGCAAAGGGATCTGAATCGTATCCCCACTGCCGATGATTGTCGTATCAGGCTTCATAAAACTCGCAGGTTCTGTATTCGGAGCTACTTCACTTAAATCAGCTGCGTGTTCCACATAGTTTAGACCAATGCCCCAAATCTTGCTCGGATGACGGTATAGTGGCTTTACGACATAATCCGTCACAAAAGTATACTCTCCATGCTCAATGGCCGCTAAGCCCGTCTCATTGTACCAAGTCGTTAACGCTTCGAGCTTACCACTTCGTAGTAGTTCGAGCAATTCTGTTGCATAAGCTACCCCGACTTTTTCATTCACTTCTTCGACGAGGACTAGACCTTTCTCTGTTACGATGGCGAGTGTTTCATTCTCATTCAATGCAATGGTTGATAAACGCATGACAATCACCTCTTTAATAAATTTAGAAGTTCGCTTGTACTAGATTAATCATGTCTTTCAAAGCAGCTCCCGCTGCTCCAACAGGGCTTGATGCACCGCCTGTAACGGCTACTCTCCCCATTTCTTCTGTGTAAAAGCAAATCCCTTTTTCTTTTGGAGCAAGATTTGCGAGCGGATGAGCCGTTGGTATGGATGTCGGTTGAACGTTCATATGAATCGTTTGCTTGTCCAAAACGGCAGATGCTAACAGAACAATTTTATGATTTGACGCTTTTGCATCAGCGATTTGTTCTTTTGTGACAGCCATAATACCTGTCACATCAACGTCTTGAATGTGGTTATTCAGGCTAAAAAAACGATTCGCTAGTAAGAGGAGTTTATTCGCACTATCTTTCCCACTAACGTCCATAGCTGGGTCTTTTTCTGCAATACCAGCTTCTTGAGCACGTTGCAAAGACACTGAAAAGTCCACTTCCTGTTCATGCATATCGTCAAGGATATAACTCGTTGTTCCATTTAATACCCCTTCAAAACGAGTAAGTGTCATGCCTGCAAGACTATATTCTCCAACATCCAGTGTTGGTAACGCCGCAGCTGTCGCTCCACTAAATTTAATTCTTCGATTAACAGATTCACTTAACTTCATAAGTTCTTCGTAATGATGAACGAGCGCACCTTTTGAGATTGAAACGACATCCATGTGCGACGTTAACGCTTGCTTGATATACGAGTAAGCAGGCTCCCCGTCATTTGCATTCGTAGAAGTCGCTTCGACCAGCACATGACCGCTCATCTGATCAATTGGTTGAATTGGGTATTGGGAATCTTTCGCATAATCTTTAACCGCCATCGTCCCAACACCATAGTGAAGTAATCGCGGAAGATCTAAGCCACCTTCACTTTGAACGATCCCTTCTCGGATAATAATTCCTTTGATTTTCGGTTTGATCGTATACCGAGATTCAATCGTTTCTGCTTTATTGTGGATTAGTTGCACAAATTCTTTTGCGACAACACCGTAACCACTTATGTAGATGTCCAACTGATCCACTCCTTACTTTGCTTTCATCTTCTGAACAGGCAAATCTTGAACCGTTGCCATTTGCCAAGGCTCGACGACACCGTTCGCTTTGTTTGTTAAAACGAGAGGAATTAGCCCCGTTACAACGAGCGATGTCGCTTCATAATCTGATGTAACAGTCAGCTGCCGTTCTGACTTGGTCCGTTTTTGATTGCGCAATCCTGTTAGTTCTACAAAGAGTGTCGCTTCTTCTGTTTGGTCGGGGCGATGCTTTGCAAATCGCACAAATGAATGACGGTACTTCGGCAAAGCCCGAAGTGCAATTAACGTCGAAACGAGCTTATTAAATGGTGCTATATCCCAAGACGTCCAATAGTGACTCTTCGCCTTATTAAATACGTTCTTCATAACGGCTTGCTCCGAATGATTAATCTCTCGGAGTGTTATAGACGTTCTCCCGCTAGTGAATACTCTTTTTTTCTTAAATCCTCGATGCCCATTCGAAAGTTTCAAAGAAACTATCTCGAGCATGTCCGCTGCACCTTGTGCACCTGCCAAAGCATTCGCGCTTTGTAAAAACCCTACGTGTACTTCGTCTACGATGCTTAATCCTTTAGCGGCTTCAATTGCAAGATGACAGATAAACCAGGAAGTAATCCTGCCATCATTACATTCGTCGTACCCTGTGGATTGTCTAATTCCCTCACTCGCTCGGCAAAAGCATTAAATGCATTCACGTCAATGGTCGGAACATTGACTTTCATACAGATATTCTGAATGAAGGGTTCGCGTTGTGAAACAGCAATGATTACAAGATCCGCATGTAATACGACATTGGCAATGTCATCTTCACTCGTAACATCTAGTTTCATAAATTCGCAATGAAGTCCTTGACTCTTCCATCGCTCAGCAACCCGTTTCCCCCGTCCTACTTTATAGTCTGTAACAATATAATTGAACGTTTTATTATACGTAGACATCACATGGTGACAAACGAGTTGACCGAGTGTTCCAGTTGCCCCAATAATAGCAATCGTCGGCTGATTCATTCGCTCGGGGCAAATGCTTCAGCGTCAATTTCCACTTTAAATTGTGGTGCCGCAAGTGCAGCAACATAGAGTAATGTCGTACACGGCAAATCATCTCCTACATAACCTTGAATCACATCGCGACGTTCTGACAATGGAAATTCACCTACTAGGTAGAACGTTAACTTTGTAAGGTGAGAGCGATTCATATTCGCTTCTTGTAAATTATAATCGATGTTTTGTAATGCAATCTGCAATTGCTCCATCGGCTGTTCTGGGACTTCTCCGTTTTGTTTCATACCGAGTTGTCCTGAAAGAATTAATCGCCGTCCAGGTTCATTCACTTCAATTTGATGAACATAAGGTGCGACCGGTTGATGAACAAGCTCTGGGTTTCTTTTCTCCACGTCACCTCCACCTTTCTAAAAAGAGGGAATTTACGAACAGTTCATTTCTCTTTTAGTTTAGCATATCAGTGAGAATCTAGAAAAAGAGAATACTTGACTCTCTTATGTAACGTTGCTATTATAGACTCACATTATCTCTAATAGGTGATTCGCAATGAAACTTTCGAAATCTACACATTATGCACTACACACAATGCTTCATTTAACAATAAGCCATGCTGAGGGGCATACGAGTGTTTCAAAACTTGCAGGTCATCAACAAGTGTCAACGACATACTTATCCAAAATCTTAACAAAGTTAGTTAAGGCTGGATTAATTGTCTCCGTTCCCGGTGCAAACGGTGGTTACAAGTTGAAGGCAAATTGGCAAGAGACGACATTACTTGATGTAATTCAAGCTGTCGAAGGCCTTCCTCCGATCTTTGATTACTGCGAAGACCATAATCCAAGTTGCATTATTCAACAATCCATCCAAAAAGCTGAAAAGAATTTTCTTGAAGAATTAGGCACAATGAAGATTGCTGATCTTGCAGAGGACGCAAGAAACGTACCACATCATTAATTGTGGTGCTTCTCTTCACACCAATTATAGATATAAAGAATCCATGATAGAGATAAAAGGAGACGATACGATGAATTATGATGTGATTGTTATTGGTGGGGGAGCTGCAGGGTTGCAAGCAACCCTTACACTTGCCCGTTCACGCCAACAAGTAGCCTTGTTTGATAATGAAACAAACAGAAATCGTGTGACTGAGGAATCACACAATTTCATTACGCGAGATGGAACTTCTCCAGCGAAATTTAGAGCGATCGCAAATGAAGATCTCTCTCGTTATCCGTATGTCACGAAAAAAGCAGAGACCATTGCAACAATTGAAGAGACTGGTGAATTCTTTACTGTAACGACAGAGGGAGGCTCTATGTATACGAGTCGTCGCATTCTGTTAGCTACTGGAATTCAGGAGCGCTTTTCTTATGAACCAATACGCAACTATTACGGTATAAGCGTGTTCCATTGTCCGTTTTGTGATGGCTATGAATTACGTGACAAGGCGCTTGCCATCTTCGCCTCTGATGAACAAGCCATCTTACATTTAACGAAATTGCTGTACAATTGGTCAACGGATCTTGCCATCTTTACGAATGGCGTCAAACTAGACCAAGAGTTAATACAGCCAATCTTAGATAAAAATATCCCGATTTATAGTGACAGCATTAAGAACCTTCACGGAGATTCCGGACGACTCTCGGCAGTTGAATTAGCAGATGGTTCGTTCGCTTCCCGTAACGGCGGCTTCGTTGTCCCAGAATATGTTCGTAACAATACGTTAATTGAGCAACTTCGTTTGGAAGTAGATGAACAAAATGGAATTACAACGGACGGTTTCGGACGGACGAGTCATCCACGCGTTTACGTCGCTGGAGAGATGGTTAAAAACGCTTCATCATCCCTTCTCGTAGCCAGTACAGAAGGAACAATGACAGCCTCCATGATTGTATTCGATCGTGCAAACGAACAATTTCATGCTTAAGTGATAATAAGAAGGCTGAAGGTACCGACGACAAGAAAAGCAGCGATCGGTGTCATCACCCTTCTTTCTTTTGTACTTTTTGAGAGCAGGTTTGCAATCGTATTGAGTATGAAAAAGATTGCGATTCCCCATAACAACGGTGTTGTAGGTAGCCATTGAATTGGAATCCATTGTACATGACTCAAGTACACCACAATAATTAGAAGTACTACGACACTACTCAAAGCGCTGACGAAGCGGAGTGGCAATGGCAAAACAGTATAATATCCACCTAACGTGTACGCTCCTAAAGGCTTTCCTATTGCAAGTAATAGTTGAAACATAGCCACCAATAACAACACAAACGTCATGGTACTAACGAGTACACTTATCATTTTTTGTCATCCTCCTTATGTATCTTAATCATAAATCCATACGTTACGTTCGTTTCAATCGTTTATTTTAATTTTATCAAAACAAAAAACCCTAGGCGTTAGTGACTCCTAACGTCTAGGGTTCTGAGTAATAACTCGTATTCACGATTTGTTGATGGTTACAATTATCTTATACCATCAATTTTGTCGAGTGCGGTGATGAGATCATATGCAGCTGCACTGTTCTCAAAGCCTGTAAAAATTAGAAGCGTAAGGAATGAAAGCACTAAAAACTTCTTCATGATATCGTCACCCCCTTTCTACGTTCGATCGTTTCCGATTGATTGGCTTTCATTAAATACTCGTATGCAATCTTATAGTCACCCTTGGCTTGATAATGCTCTGACACGTGTTCACAGATTTCTTTTATTTCAAAATTCAAGTTATTCGTTTCGAGATGCTGAATTGCCATCTCTACAAGAGCAAGATCTTCCATCGTGTAGAGACCCCTAAGAACCATACACCTTGCAATATATTCCTCAAGTCCATGCTCACACGCTAACGCTTGAGCTTCTTCTAGGTAATAGATTCCTTCATTATTGTTGTTCATCTTGAAACATACGTGAGCTAGATTCGTCATCGTCTTAATACTAACCGCCCGATTTCCGTGATCTCTTAAGGCTTCTAAGAAATAAGATTTCGCTTCTGGATAATTTCGTTGACGCAAGCGATTTAACCCAATGGCTCGAATTAGCAACGAGAGTTGATAACGATCTCTCATTTTCGGAAGTATCTCTTGATAAACCTCTTCTGCCTCGTCATAAAAATGCAACTCTGTATGAATGGCTCCAATAAATGAAAGGCTATTCAACTTCCGAGCTTCTAGATTGGCTTCTTCGTATAAAATAACTGCTTTCTTTAAATACCAGAGTGCAAACGTATACTCATTCATTCGATATAGCGTCTCACCTAAATTATGAAATAACTCCCCTTTATCTTCATTTCTAATTGAAAACGCATATTCTTCCGCCTTGCGGTAATAATCTAGCGCATAACTAAAACGTGAATTAACAAACTCAAATTGTCCCTCCATAAAGTAGTGAAGGTAATTTAGCATTTGATCGGTCTTCTTTAGTGAATCTTGTTTAATCTGTTGACCAATCTTAGGATTCTTCATAAAATCTTCGGTAAGGATACTATGTCTAAAATCGACTAATCGATAGTATTTAGAGAGCTGTTCGTCATCTGCGCTAATGTGACGAAGCAACATATCAACTTCTTCTTTGTATGCAATTGCTTCTTCTGTATCATACTTTAATATGGAGTGATACCACTGGCTTATTAAACTTTTCAATTGTTGAATGTGTTCTGCCATATGCATATCTCCAATCCATCGTCTCTATTAAAATTATAACTCTATTGAGAATATTTAACTAGTAATTTATAGTTATTTTTTGAATTAATTGAAAAAAACTCGGTATAAATTCATACACTAATAACTTTTAAACTGGTTATATCCTATTTAAATGGATTTTGCTTGGTACATACTCAAAATCTTGGTATATTGGAATGACGGAATTTCTTAAGACCGATATCTTTGGAGGAACTTTGTATGCAAAAGAAAGACTCTCAAAACGACGAGATTAAGCGAGAGCAAGAAGAATCTAAAAAAGAGCTTTTAAAAATGATTCGTAATGAACAATACGTTCAACGTCTTAAACGAATCCGAACACCACTATTATCGTTGATTTTTGTTGTATTCCTTACAGGAATTTTTGCCGTCCTTGGCTATGTAGATTATCTTGTCATGAATGTACTAAATCTCATCTTACTATCACTCAGTTTATATTTGATGTTTGCATTTATGAAAACAAAACCGAAAGGAAAAATGTTCGCCTTTGGAATCGTAGCCATCGTTTTTAATATTCTTGTGTTGTTAGCAACCATATTAAGCATCTATATTAATGTTATCGGCTACTTATAGTCTCTCGTACAGAAGTACGAGAGATTTTTTCATTTTGAAATAAAAAACCGCGCCCAGTAGACGCGGTTTTTGTTTAACGATAATAGTCTAAAAATCCTTGATGTAATGCTTCACCCGCTCTTGCTGGGTAACCCGGTTGTCTCATAATTGCAGCGTCTCCACTGTTTGTGACAAAACCTAGTTCAACGAGCGTTGCTGGCATTGTCGTTTGTCGAAGTACAGCAAAGTTCTCACCAGCAACACGGCGATAGCTCATGCCTGTATCACTAACGAGACGATCTTGCATCACATTTGCTAACCGCACACTGTTTGCATTTGCAGATGTGTGATGGAACGTTTCCGCTCCTCTAGCAGATGAATTAAATGCATTCGCGTGAATGCTAATAAATAAATCTGCGTTGGCACGGTTTGCAATGTTCGCTCGCTCTGACAAACTAATGAACGTATCATTCGTACGTGTCATGATCACTTCTGCGCCACTACCTTCAAGGCGCTGCGCGAGCTCACGAGCCACTTGCAAGTTTAGCGTTTTTTCAACAAGTCCATTTCCTTGTGCCCCTGGATCATGGCCACCATGTCCAGCGTCAACAACGATAAGTCGACCAGCTAGAGGACCAGTATTACCAGAGTGAAGGTTCAAATGATCAAGGTGAGTGTAACCACTCTTACCGTTGTAGTTTACTTCTACCCACGGTCCACCATTAACAAATTTAATAATCTCAACGCGATCTCCTGTTGTGAGTCGGTCAATGGTGTCATGGCTTGCACCTGGGCCACTACGTACAGACAGTCGATGATGTGTAACGGTTGCTGTGTCAATCACTTCGCCCATCTGTGTCACATTCAAATAATCACTATGCGTGTAGGCTACTTGTCCTTCATAATCAATTTTAACCCACGGTCCACCGTTCATATATTCATAGATCTGAACAATATCTCCGTTTTGTAAATGACCAAGAGATTCACTAGAGCCGCTTGGTGTTGTACGGACTGCCAATCGACCATGATGGTCAACAATCCCCGTCGCAATCACGTCACCAAGCTCCCCATCAGAAGGAGGCTCTGGAGTTGGTTCAGGAGGTGTATTGTCTACGACATCGATATGGTCAATATGCGTATATGCAATCCCACCTTTAAATGTAAATGAAACCCATGGACCCCGTTCACATAGTCGTGAATTTGAATGTCCGTACCTTCCGTAAGCGTACCAATTCGTTCAGCTGAACCGCTAGGATTCTGGCGAACCGCTAACGCACGATGAGTGACTGTTCCCTCGTCAACGACAGGTAAGTCAGCTGATGCCGGTTCGATCTCTACAAAGTAATCACTATGTGTATACGCAATGTTTCCATCATAACGAATACTAACCCACGGACCACCGTTCACTGTTTCAATAATTTCGAGTGCATCGCCCTCAGTGGCGCCACCAACACGAGCGCTTGAACCACTTGCTCGCTCACGGATTGCCAAGTTGTGGTGAGTGACAATTCCAATCGCAGAAACTGAGGCGTTACTTGCCGATTTTGTTTCGACGGTTTCTTCTTGTGAAGGTTCAGTTTCTTCCTGTTCTTCTTCCTCTTCTTGAGTTGCTTCTGTTAAGTAATCGGTATGCGTATACGCAAATTGTTCTTCATACTTAATGAGAACCCAAGGAGCATGATCAAGGTTGTAGATGTCAACTTCGTCGCCATCATGCAATGTCCCTAATCGTTCAGACGTGCCTGATGCTTCAGCACGTACCGCTAAAGAATGGTGGTTTACAACGAGTGTCTCAATAACTTCTAGTTCTTCATTTGCTGCGTCGTCGACTGCTTCTTCATTTGCTTCGTCTATTAGTGAAATATAAGAGTTATGTACAAACCCTGTTTCTTCGTCATAAGTAATTTCATACCATTCATCTTCGTATTCATTGACTACGGTTACGCTATGACCTTCTTCAAGCTGACCGATTGTATCATATGTCGTATCAGGACCTGTTCGAACATTTAAATTGCCCGAAGATTCCACGATTCCCTCGCGCTCCTCTTCAGCAGCTTGCACATTCTGATCTACGATCCCGACGCTCAATACCATCGCAAATGCTACGATTGCGGGCTTGATTTTGGTTTTGCGTAAACCTTGGTTAACGATGAACTTGTCTTTGTTGCGGATAACGATCGTCACTCCTCCCTGCTAGATTGTGTGAAATTTCAGCAAAAAAATGTACTTAGCTAAAATTTCCCATGAAAAAAAGCACATAAATGATGTACTCTCTGTCCTGAAATTAACATATTTACTATAAAATGCAAATCCATGTCATCGTTTTGTAATAATATTGAAAAATATGTATAAATCGATCGAATTGATAACAAGTCTGTCAACGAACCACGAAAATTGACGAAAAACAGTCCTACGATCATAATCTAGACTAACGAAAACGAATGGAGATGAGCATGAATGACCCCTGATATTTTTCGTGACTGTCTTCAAAAAGGAGACTATGAGCAACTCTATCAAAAAACGAGTAACAGTTTTAAAAAGAAAGTGTCGAATCAAGAATTCCACACGATCTTAACTACATTTTTCGAAAAACAACCGACGCTTACACTGCAATCAAGTTTCATTTATGATCAAGAAACAGAGTATTCCTGGATTGATGAATCAAAAACTCGAGGTGTCGTCGCATCATTCCAAGATGATGGCACAATTTCCGGCATGTACGTCCTTCCTCTAGCCAAAGAAGTCACACTTGCTCAACCTTGGACAAAAAATAACTACAGCCTTCCTTTTACTGACGAATGGTTTACCTATTGGGGTGGCGATCATGAGCTCGTCAATTATCACTATACGTACCCACATCAACGTCATGCCTACGACTTCATCAAACACAATGGTCGCAAGTCGTACGATGGACCTGTAGCTAAAAACCGCTCCTACCTTGCATTTGGAGAACCGGTAATCGCTTCTGCAGCCGGACGTGTCGTTGATGCGGTTACTCACATCTCCGATAATGAACCTGTCGGTAAGATGAATGAGCAGCAACCATTAGGTAATTACGTTGTGATTGAGCATGAGCATGGCGAATATAGTTTCACTGCCCATTTGCAACAATTCTCTGTTCTAGTACGCGTTGGCGAATCGGTTAAAGCAGGTCAAAAAATCGGAAACTGCGGTAATTCCGGCAATTCAAGTGAGGCACACATCCACTTTCAAGTGAGCAATGGACCTGAGTTTCAATCCAGCTCTTCATTACGCATTCAGTTTCAACCTGCCATCGCGCCGATTCGCGGTCAATTTATTTATTCTAATCAATACCCTCTAACTTAGCTAATTCTACAGCTGTACAATCAACCAATGCCCGTTGTGATAAAAGCTTGGACGTCGCTTCACCTACGTTCCCAGTACGTACAACATGAGCATCTTCGAATTTCGCACCGATCTCTGGGAATCGTTCTTCATCATAATCAAGCTCTTGAAAGTCTTTCCAGACCTTTTGGCCGTTTTCCATCATTGGACTCATTCGTTCAATGATTTTTTGTTGTGTGCCTGCTCGGTGTTCTCCTAAATGCATCGATGTGTTCGTTTCATAGTCCGTCCCAATCATCAGCACAGACCCGTTTTGATCATAAATGTAAGACAAAGGTGATACCTCACCTAAACCGTGATTCAAAGCGTGATTTTTAATGACCTCTGCGCTGTTCTTGCCCCACACTGAAAAGGAATGCATCGGATGATGGCTTCGCATTACGTGTGGAGATGTTCGAAACGCCTCCGGAATTGCGCCCATCATAAACGTAGGTGTACGTAAAGGATCGAACGCTGGCATTTCGATCATCACTTCTTCAATCCACTCTTTTGGAATAGAAGGATTTTGCCAATCACGAGGATCTGATACGTCAGCGCTATGAGCTGGCATTATTAACGTGCCCTCTTCTGTCAGCACTTCTTGCAACGCTGCTACAACTGTAACTGCGCCCCCAACAACCCAGCCAATCGATTTAAGTGATGAATGAACGATGAGTGTCATCCCACTCGAAACACCTAGCGATCGTAAATCACGAACGAGTGATGTTTTCGTTTGTGGCATCTTACTTTGTTTCATAACGTCAAATTGCCCCATAATTTTCCTCTCCTCTAGGAAATTCTATCATACATATACTAGTCATAATTCTGTTTTTTATAATCTAATAATAGCTTTTTTAAGAAAGGATATAGCAATAAGATAAACGCTACATTTCCGATGGCGTGATACGTATCAAAAGGCAATCCTGCAAGGTAGTACGCCCAAAAATAGTCGGTCACGACCAAGATATTCAATGAGACGATTAGACCGTACAAATAACCGAACAACGCGCCAAAGATTGCAATCACAATGATTTTCATATTCGGAAAGGCTTTTCCTAACAAGCCACTTACAATCCCAATGAACGCCCACGCTAGGATTTGGAACACCGTCCAAATGCCTGTCCCTAAAAAAAGATTCGTTAAGATCGCGCTTCCAGCTGCCAAAATAATGCCAAACGCTGGCCCCATAAAAAATGAACTAATAATAATGATGGCACTAACAGGTTGAACGTTTGGAATGTAAACAAAAATGAGGCGGCCGACAACACACAAAGCCATAAGTACAGCAAGTAACGTAATCTTCTTCGTTTTCATCGTTTACTTCTTACCATTTTGAAACGTGACCACCTTTATAACGTTCCATCTTATAAAGCAGTTCCTCAGCATCGGAAGAAACGAGAATCATCTCTTTGTATTCTTGTCTCATAAACTCTTGCTCTACTGTATGATCAATCATCTCTAACAACGGATCATAAAAATGGTTAACATTCAAGAGACCGAAAGGCTTCTCATGGTAGCCGATTTGCGCCCATGTAAACACTTCAAACCACTCTTCAAGTGTTCCTGCTCCTCCTGGCAACGCAACAAATCCGTCAGATAACGCCGCCATCTTTGCTTTACGTTCGTGCATCGTCTCTACGACATGTAGTTCATCTAATCCACGATGAGCAATTTCTACAGATGTTAATTTTTCAGGGATCACGCCAATTGCCTTTCCACCACAAGCTTTCACTTCATCAGCAATAGCACCCATACATCCTACTTGTGCGCCACCATAAATGAGCGTTTTATGTTGAGATGCTAGCACGTT
Organism: Geomicrobium sp. JCM 19038; assembly: GCF_000698125.1. Lineage (GTDB taxonomy): Bacteria > Bacillota > Bacilli > Bacillales > Marinococcaceae > Geomicrobium_A. The sequence goes on from NZ_BAXA01000006.1 coordinate 92,715, forward strand.
GCCGAAATTTCTTGCTGCCTCCGCGTACACATCCGTTTTGCCATTACTTGAACCACAGAATACCGCTAACGACTGGATCATTGTTCAATTCCCCCTCTTCTATCACTTCATTTAGTGTAATAGAAAAGACACAGAATGTCTTCTGTGTCTCATAGTTAGAGTGACATCGCTTGTGGGCGAAATCCTTCGTAATAACGTTGGTCTTTAGGGATCCCGATTTCCTCCAAAGATTGAGAAATTGTACGTAAAAATTGTGTTGATCCGCAAACGTACACATCGCTATTATGATATTGAATCATGTTCCTAAGCCTACTAGAATCAATCGCACCTTCATATACAAACGGCTCAGCATCTTGAGCAGCCGTTTCTGTATAGAAATATGCTTTGTTGCCTGTTCTGATTCAAAAAGAATTGATTCTATTTCCTCTTTTAGAATGTGGGTGTCACAACTTTTTGTTGCATGAATCCATGTGACCGCTTGACTATTGGCAATTTGTGATTGAAGCATACTGACTAGTGGCGTTAACCCAATTCCTTCACTTATGAATACAACTGGTCTTTCAGCGTTCACGACCGAAAATGCTCCAGCTGGTGCTGCCAACTGTAACTGACTTCCTTTAACGATATTGTTATGGATATGAGAGGATACAGCTCCAGGTTCATGTTGAATCGTTATTCGAAATTCATTCTCATCAGAAACCTTAGAGAGACTGTAATGCCGTTTATGAACATTTGACGCTTCGTCAATCTCCATTTCAAGTGTCACATATTGACCAGGCAAAAATGGAGGAAGTGGTTCGTGATCCACTGGCTTCATATATAGAGAGATCACTTCAGCTGTCTCTTGAACTCGATTGGTTACGTAAAATGCACGATTCCCTGTCCAACCGCCTCTAGCTTCTGCAACTTGTTCATACGACTGTCGCTCTGCCTCAATAAAAAGGGCTGCAATACTCGCATAAGCTTTTCCCCAGCTCTCGAGTACGTCGCCTGTCACATTCGTGCCGAGTACATCACGAACCGTTTGCAAAAGAATGGTACCGACAACTTCATAATGTTCAGGTTGCACACCTAACGCTCGGTGCTTCTCTGCAACGTGTGTAATCATTGGTCCTAGTGATTCTAATTCATCGATGTGAATACCCGCTTTGTACACACTGTCCATAAGTGCTCTTTGTTGAATGCCTCGTTTTTGATTCGCTTCATTAAAAAAGTTATGCAGTTCTGGATGTTGTTCAAACAGCGTTTCATAGAAACGCTCACCAATTTCTCTTCCATACTCTTTAAATACAAAAGCCGTCTCTTTTACATTCTTGATGTCTTGTTCTTGAAGCATATGTACCCCCTTCTTTATGACCAACTCAACCATAGCGTACGCATTCACACAACACAATTCGACACCGATGAAAGTAGAGGATTACGTCAGTTCGAACTAGGAATGAATGCCTATCTAGCATCTATATTTGGACAGTAGCGCGAGTTCAACTTATACTTGTTTTATTAACAAAAAATTCTGACGAGGTGACACGATGATTATTCAAGAAATTCCTTTCGATGTCGTAGACTGGGCTTCCATTACTGAGGAGACCATTCAAGGTACCAAAGGCACGGCACACGTAAAGACATTCAATTAAACAAAATTACCTTAGCCAAGGTGACCTATTCCAAAGGCTACATCGCTGATCACTGGTGTGAAAAAGGACATATTATTCATGTTCTTGAAGGAACTTATATTATGGAAACAAAAGACGGCAAACGCCGAGAGGTAGAAGCTGGTCAGACGCTTCATGTGAGTGATGAACAAAACTCTCATCGTTCAGTAACTGACACCGGCGTCTCATTATTTATTATTGAGTAATAATAAAAGCCATTCTCATGGGCTTTTATTACATCTTTTTAAGAATGAATTTGTTCACTAAACGATTGACGACCGCGATGACAACCGTTGTGACGACTGAGGCAAAAATTCTACGAAACATATGAATCATTCCTTTCATTAGTTCTATTCCCGTTCTTGCATCTTGTCATTCATTATTCTTTTATTTACAAGTAAAAAGGACGAATTCAAAGAATTCGTCCTTACAGTCCTTACAATCCGATCAATTGTAAAAAGCGTTGCCACATGCTCGGCTCTTGTTCAACTGCCTCTTCTTGTTCATCATCAGGAATGTGTAAACTCTCTGTTTGCACAACAAATTGAACGCTATTGATGTACTCGTTGTTCTGCTCTGAACTAAAAGAAATGGCCTCGTAATCCGATTTATCATATTGAGAGATCATCTCATCGATTTCTTCTTGCATTTGCTCTGGAATTTCTTCGGTCGCATTCGTTAACTCTGTCATGCCATTGGATAAGCTTTCCGTACCGGTTGCAAGTTCCTTAGCACCCGAAGAAGATTCGGCTATTCCGCTGTTCAACTCACCATACGCACTCGATAATTGTTCAACACCACTCGTATAATCACTAAGCCTTCGTGGAACATTCCATACTGATTTGCCAATTGATCAATCCCATCAGTTAGCGATTGTAGCCCGTCTCCTACATCGATGTTTCCAAGCTCACTTGAAGCAGCCTTTGCGAATTGTCGCAGTCCTGACTCCACGTCTTCAACAGATCTTTCAAGTTCTTGAAGCGCTTGTGAGGTCGAAGAAAGTCCAGATTCAATTTCCGCATAAGTTCCCTTTACACGTTGGGCACCTTCGTAGAATTGAACCAATTGCCCAAGCGCTTGTGAATCAGGGTTCTCTTGCATTAATTGACCAAGCTCCTCTTCTGGAATTCCCTCGTCTGGAATCGACTGAACTGCGGTGTTAAGTGCATCATTCATGCCATCATAACCCGTACGTACAGTTGAAAGCGCCCCATTAATTTCTGACAACCCGTCCGCTAGTTCTTCTAACGCTCCAAACATATTCCCATCAATATCGATTTCTAGATCTGATTGCCCCGAGAGTCCGCTTTGTAGCGTTTGAAGTCCATCATTAATTTCTGAAGACGCCGCTCTCAACTCTGAGCCAGCATTTGCTGTTTCTTGAATTCCCGAAGCATACTCACTTGAACCCGATTCCAGTTGATTTAATCCGTCTGTAAATTCAACAAGCCCAGAATGTACATCACCAATCCCGTCGTTCAACTGCACTAACGCACCCGTTAACGATTCGAACTCTCCAGTTAGCTCCTCTGTGTCAGGCGGATCAATGGCAACGGATGAAGGCATACCACTCATTTGAATGCCTTCTAATTCAAATTGTGACGTTGTTGCTTGAACCGTAACTGTTTCTTCTGTTTCAGGCATCACGGTAAACACCACTTGTTTATCTTGCCCCGCATTAGCAATGGTCGCCCCTTCTGCTTGAATATCGCTAAACTGGGCATTAGAAAACGGAACGGTAATTTGCATCATGTAGTTTTCAAAGAACTCAGGCTCTACATCTTCATTTTGTTTTACATCGATTTGAATCTTTACGTCTCCACTTTTTCCAATGAGCGATTGACCGTCAATCGGTTGATCATTCAATGTATACGTGATCTCAAACTCCCAAGGTAGAGCAACGTTTTGCTTTAAATTGCCTTGATAATAAAACGTCTCGTCTGTGGCCTCAATCTGGATCGTTTCGTTTGCAAGTTGTTGGATGGTACTCGTATCCGTTAAGTTGATTAATTCATCATACGCCCCATAATCAGTTACCTCACCCGGTGTCTCGAGATGCAAGGCATTAACGATATACAGTTCCTGAGCTACGCCGTCTGCACGAAGATTTGCGTAGACAACTTCATCTTTTTGCTCAATAACGCCTTCACTGGAAACAGTTGACGTAACACCTTCGTCAATACTGCTTGCTGACATAATAATGGTGGATGCATGACAAGCACGGTTGCAAGTGACACAGCTAGCATTCGTTTCATTCTTTTTCCCCCTCATAAAAGTTCGCTCGGTACGTTGTCTTTTTTATAAAGCGATCACTTAACAATGTGATGGCTGGCAAGAAGAAAATCACGAGTAAAAATGCAATGGCAGCCCCGCGTCCGAGTAATAAGCCAATTGAAGCGACCGTTGGATTTGAGGAAACGAACCACAGCACAAACCCAACACTTGATAAAATCCCTGCTGAAATGGTGACTGGAAACACCTTTTCATCTAATGACTTCTTCATCGCTGGTACTTTCGGCATTGTCGTCCGGTGATGTTTGTACGTCTCCATAATTAAGATTGCATAGTCAATCGTTGCCGCGAGTTGAACCGTACTTACAATCAAATATCCGATAAATACGAGCGAATCGTTCGTAAAATACGGAATCGATAAATTGATCCATACCGATGCTTGAATCGTTACGAGAAGTACGATCGGGATAGAAAAAGATCGAAAGGCGATCATTAAAATTAGTGCGATCGTTGCCACTGTCATCGTCATTACAATCGTGTTGTCGTCTGTTACAACATCTTTCATGTCGTAGAGCGCGACACTTTCCCCAAGCGTATGAACATTGTCACCGTAATAGGCAGTAGCAAGTTCTCTCGTTTGTTCAACGAGCTCAAATGCCGCTTCCCCTTCAACACCTGCATTGGTGAACACCATGATCCGACTGTAATTTTCCGAGAAGAAATCACTTGTCACTTGTTCACTAAGAAATTCAGACGGGATTAAGCTTCCAACGGCTGTTGCATACGACATGACGGAATCCACATGGGGCAACTGTTCCAATGACTTCGCAAGGGCTTCCTCTTTTGCAATATCATCGTTTGGCACGAGCACAACCATCGGTGTCGACTCTCCAAACGTTTCCTCGATTTGTTTTGCATCCGCACCTGCACGGGTATCAAGAGGCAATTCACCTAATCCATACGTAAATGATGTGCTACTTTGTGCAAGGAAGCTTGGTACGATTAACGCTAAAACGAGGATAAGAGCAGGGATTCTAAGCTTCAGAATTTTAGCGCCGATTCCTTCAAAGCTCGGCACGAAGTTACGATGCTCCGTCTTCTTCATCCACCGGTAACCGATTAACGTTAATGCTGGTAAGAACACAATGACTGCTAAGTAACTAAAGGCAATTCCTTTTACTAAATTAAAACCGAGGTCTGAACCAATTTCAAAATCCATCAGCATTAACGTCATAAACCCGAAGAACGTCGTTAGTGCGCTCATCGTAATGACTGGGAACGATGATTTCATTGCTTTTGACATCGCCGTCTCCGGCTTATGACCGCGCTTTAATTCATCAGAGAAATTGTGGAGTAAAAAGATCGCATAATCTAAAGACACAGCAAGTTGTAAAATGGGAGCTACGGACTGGGTTACGTACGAGATTTCACCGATAAAAATGTTCGTACCAAGATTCATTAGGACTGAGACACCAATCGCAGTTAAGAAAAAGACCGGTTCAATCCATGATTTGGTCGACACAATGAGAAACAGCAAAATAATTGGAATTAGAAATGACGCAGCAAATACCGTCTCAGTCGTTGCCATCGTTTGAGACGTTGCGGTATTGGCCGCCTCACCTGATACGGCGTTTCCCTCTCCAATCACCTCATAAATCTCTTCGATTGCATCGACTTCATAACCAAGCTCAATCGTTAGTGAGTAAAGCGCATCGTGATTTTTATAATACGTCTCCACGATACTGTCATCAATAAATTCAAGAGGAATGACAACGTCTAAAACGTCATCTAACCACATGACGTCGGTGACCCCTTCAATGGTATGTAAACGCTCTTTATAGTGAAGTGCTTCTTGTAACGTTACATCTTGCACGAGTACGTTCGTATTAGGGATTGAGGCCGTGAATTCTTCTTCCATTACTTCTTGGCTCTTTGTTGATGGCGCTTCGTCTGGCATGTAATCTGCCATATTGTAATTAACCGACACAAAAAATTGTGCGATTACTGACAATACAGTTAGAATCGCAAACACAATGACGATCGCCCGACGATGTTGTATAATCTTCTCGTTAAACATCCCATCCACCTTATTTCTGTTGACGTTACAAAAAATATCTTTATCATTATATAAACACGGTGTTGGGAAAACAACACACAGTTGCTTACTATTTGTTAGTTTTTCAACAATTATAGCTATCGTGTTGGTTAACGATTTAATAAGGAGAACAGAAAATGGATCGACGAAAGAAATATACGCAATCGACGTTAAAAGGATGTTTAGTTGAACTACTCAAACAAAAACCGATTACTTCGATTACTGTCAAAGAATTGTGTGAGGCGGCGGATGTAAATCGGTCGACGTTTTATAGTCATTATGACAACCACTTCGACTTACTTGAGAAAATCGGTGAGGATATCATCTTTGACATGGAGCATACACTAACAGAGTTTAATTTCGGGACTGAACGAGAATCGCTGCAAATGACAGAGCGGGCTTTGCAGTACATTGAAGAGAAATTCGATGTGTGTGAGGTTTTATTGAGCTCGCATGGGGATATGAATTTTAAAAAGCGTGTGATGGATTTACTATTGCCTGTTATATTAGATAAATTTAATGACGAACTTCACCTAAAAGGGCAACTATCAGAGTACATCCCACTGCTCGTAATTAGCGGGAGTATCGCTGTCATTGAACGTTGGCTTGAGAACGGCAGACAAGAAACACCAGAACAAATCGCCGCCCTCATCCACCAATTCACAAACCACGGCCTCATCGGGGACAGTCCCCCACTGCGTTAGAGCGCCAGGGGACTGTCCCCCGTCACGATAGTGCACGAAAGCCGTTAACGAGCAAGTAGATCGCTACACTCCAAATGAACAGTGCAGACAGTTTATAAATGATATGTAATGCTTTCCCGCTTTGATCGAGTCGTCTTAGCAACCGTCCCGCAACAGCTAAGGCAAAAAATGCAACCCAAGAGACGAGTACGCAAGAAAACCAAAAAGCCCAACGCTCAGATGATAATTCGTAAACAACCGCATTCGTTCCAATCACACCTACAGTGTCCATAATGGCGTGAGGATTTAATAACGATACTGAAATGGCAAAGGTGATTTGTTTACGCTTGGATAACGCCTTCACTTCTTGATCTTTCACACGTGGAGTACGCCAGATCGATCTTCCAATTAGAAGTAGAAAGACAAACCCTACGAGATACAATAATCCTTGTAAAATCGGAATAGCCATAATCATCACAGATATTCCTATGATCGCTAGACTAATTAAAATTAAGTCACAAATCCCAGCGGTTACAACGACAGGTATGGCTTGTTTAAATCGAGGTTGATTTGCACCTTGGCTAAATATAAATAAATTTTGTGGACCCATCGGCAAGATCAATCCAATTGATAATATAAGTCCGTGCAGAAACGCTTGTAGCAACTCATGCCACCCCCTTTTGACTTAACAGTAACTTGTTCCTACCATGAACTGTAGGACCAATTCCAAGTGTATTTTAGCCAACCAATTCTTTTGAGGAGATAACGATGAGCGATAAGATATCAAAACATTCAAGTAAAACTCTTGTTGAACAATTGATGGCTTGGATTCTAAGAAAAATAGATCAGAATGAATGGCCAGCAGGTACAAAACTGCCCTCACAACGGGCACTCGCAGAATTGCTTCATGTTAACCGATCGACCGTAGTCGAAGCTCTTGATGAATTGAAAGCTGAAGACGTATTAGAAAGTCGTCAAGGAAGTGGCGTTTTTGTAAAGCAACCGTTTTCGACCATTTATCACAACCGACCAGTGGATTGGCGTGGTCGCATGACAAATTCGCATGTAGAAGCCAATGTACATACGATTCAACTCATTAACGAGTATGAATCAAAGAAACATGTCATCCGTCTTGGTACAGGGGAATTGTCACCTGAACTAATTCCCACAGCACGATTGCAACGACTGATGCATACATCTTACTTAACAAACATTGACTTCGGCTATTCAGAACCAAAAGGAAATGAAGCATTGCGTGAAACGATCGTTCAGAGGTTAAAAAAGCGTGGGATTGTAACGTCTAAAGATGGGGTTTTAATTGTTTCTGGAGCGCTGCAAGCATTACAGCTCATTTCATTAGGATTGTTAGAACAAGGCTCTCATCTTTATTTTGGTGCCCCTTCTTACATTCCTTCAATTCCGTCGCTGCAGGCAACACCTTTAGAAACCCCTATAAATCGGTTAAAGAATGGGATTTTATACACAATTCCAACGTTAAATAATCCTACTGGGCAAACGATGAATGAACATGAACGCATACAACTTCTTCAAGATGCAAGCAAACGAGGAATTCCGATCATTGAAGACGATGTGTATCATGACCTTTCATTTGAACCGTCTCCAAAAGCATTAAAATCCATGGACACTACAGGCCAAGTTATCTACATAAGTAGTATTTCAAAGACTATAAGCCCAGGATTACGCATCGGCTGGGTAGTTGCACCAACACCAGTTATCGAGCGTCTCGCTGATGTGAAGATGCAGCTTGATTATGGTAGCAACGCACTTTCACAACACATCGTAACAAGACTGCTTTCATCAGATGACTATGACGATCATATTCAACAACTACGCAACCAACTAAGTAAGAGAGCCGCTTATACAGAACAATTATTGAAGACCTATTTATCAAATGATGCCCAGTGGAAAAGTCCAAAAGGAGGATTCTATATTTGGGTAACATTTAAAGAGCCAATCGTGACTAAATCGCTTTTTCTTAGATTGCTCAAACGTAACGTCCTAATCAATCCTGGTTACGTGTACAGTCCTCGAGATACTATAGTTTACGAATTTCATTCGCTTACTGTACCAACGATCAACTACGATCAGGGCTTCAAATACTTTCGGAGGAAATCTCAGGGGACAGTCCCCCACTGCGTTAAAGTGCCGGGGGACTGTCCCCTTCTGGAATTGCTTTTGTTAACGTTACCTTAGAATATAATGCGTAGATGAAGAATGCGGAAACGATTCCTACAACCGCATTTGGTATAAACGGATAAAACTGGAGTGAAAGTAATGACAATACCGCTCCAGCACCTGCAGAACTTAATGCAGCGACATTGACTCCAGAACGCATTGGATTGTATGAACCAGTTAATCGTGAATTTAAATAATACTCTGCAATAATTACAGCACCAATTGGCGGGACGATGATCCCTAATAAATCCATCCATGCTTGCAAATTAGATATAACACCCGTAGCAGCAACAAACGCCCCTAGTACTCCACCGAAAATCACAGAATGCTTCCATTTTATTTTGCTACTCAAATTCGCATACCCCATTGTCGCATTATACAGACAACTATCAGACGTCGACCAGTTACTCAGACATACTGCAATTACAACCGGAACTCCACCAAGTATCGCTGTCATACCGAAATACGTATCAATTCCAGGGGCTGCAGAACTTGCGAGCGCTCCTAAAGATAAAGCACCACAATTCCCTAAGAAAAACGCAATACATGTAACTATAATTGCATGTCGACTATTTTTAGCATAACGAACAATATCACCTGTCATCGTTCCACTAACAATAAACAACCCTAGAGCTATACTCATTCCAACACTAAATGGTTGTTCTACTGCTGGTGTACTCGTCCAAGCATCCGCTCCAGCAGGTACAACAATGACAAAAATTAAGTAAAGCGCAAGCAATGCAATTGCCGGTAAAGCTAAATAACGCAGATACAACATAAGTCGATAAGACAAGGCCGATAATAAGAATAATAATCCAAATATAAGCCCCCATATAAAAGTAATACCATTCCAAAGCACTCCAATAAGATCTGCCATTAACCAAGGCTGATATGCAAACCAGCCGTTTACGATTAGCGCCATAATTAATATTGGAATCCATGCCCCTTTAACTCCGAAAGTTGCTTTTACCATCATAGGAAAAGAAAAACCTGTCCGGGCTGCAATAACTGCAATAAAACCAGAAAAAATGACTAGCACAATGCTTCCTGCAAGAATAGCAAAAAGTGCATTCGGCATCCCTAAGGCTTGTTCAATTTCTCCTCCAACCCAAAAACTCATGAAACTTACAGCAAAGCCTAGCCATATGAGTGACGGTTTGTACAGAGGTTCACGTTGGTCTTTCGGAACTGCTTGATCATGTCTTTCTTCTGCTTTTTCAGCCATTGTAGCCTCCTATTTTGTGATCACAATTTATGAGACTGACTATAGCATCTTCGTTAATTCTTCTGTTTAATTGTGTAAGTTTGTCTAACAGTTTTTTTATCATACTATTGATCAGACTACAAACTATCACCAAAAATCCATGTTAGAGAATGTCACAAATCAATTGAGAACCTGTAAAACTGACTATAAACTAACTTAAAATGTGATCACAAAAGGAGTGGGCATGGAAAAGATAAGCAAAAGAAAGTCCGACGAAATTTATTCGAAGCTTAAAGAAGATATTATCACCGGTGTCTTAACACCTGGAGAAAAACTTTCATTTCGAAAGGTTGCGCATAACTACAATGTAAGTATGATGCCTGTACGTGAAGCGATGACACGCTTACACGTTCAAGACCTTATCACTATCAATAAAAAAACAATCCGTATTAAAAAATTAACAGCTTCAGAAGTTGAGGACATTTTTCAAATGCGATTCAAGCTTGAAGCTATGGCTGTAGAAAAAGCCATGTTCAATATTGGTGATCAGGAGAAAGATGAATTGCTAAATACTATTGCAGCCATGGATCGTATGCGTCAACAACCTACAGAATGGCAAAAGCTTAACAAACAATTTCACTTACAATTATATCGATATGCAAATTCGAAAATCTTACAGTCAACTTTAGAGAATTTATGGTCATCAGTTGAAGCCTACATGCACCTTTATGTTGTTTCACGTTCTACTGACCATACTCTGGATATTTCTCATAAGGAACACCTCGAGTTAATTTATTTAGTCTACCGTAAAGAAGCAGCGCAATCTGTTGACTTGTTATACCAACATTTAATGAATACAAAACAAGTTATTTTACAAGAACTAACACAATTAGGAGGATGAACATGACCATCGACGCTCAACCTTACAATTGGCCGTATCATGGTCAATTATCATTCGAAGAAACGGCTCTCATTATTATTGATATGCAAATTGATTTTTGTGGAGAAGGTGGTTATGTTGACCGTATGGGCTATGATCTTTCTCTTACAAGAAAAGCAATTCAACCAATTAAAAGCTTGCTATCTGCTTATCGAGAACAAGACTTAACGATTATTCACACTCGTGAAGGTCACCGCCCAGATTTATCTGACTTACCCGACAATAAACGTTGGAGAAGCAAAAACATTGGAGCAGAAATTGGAAGTCATGGACCGGCAGGAAAGATTCTCGTTCGAGGTGAGAAAGGCTGGGGAATTATCCCTGAACTTGAACCTCTACAAGGCGAAATAATTATCGATAAACCTGGTAAAGGAAGCTTTTATGCTACAGACCTTGATTTAGTGTTACGTACCCGTGGCATAAAAAATTTAATATTAACAGGAATTACGACAGATGTTTGTGTCCACACAACGATGCGCGAAGCCAATGATCGAGGGTTTGAGTGTCTCATTTTAGAAGATTGCACAGGTGCTACCAAAAAATCCAATCATGATGCGGCTATTGATATGGTCAAAATGCAAGGTGGGGTATTTGGCAGTATAAGTCATTCTGATCATGTCATAAAAGTATTAAATTCCAATAAACAGGAGGCAATAAGTCTATGAAACAAGCATCAGTAAACACTTATGAATCACTAGAGTGGAACAAATTCACAGAACATATCGACGTGTACAATCAAGAAATTTTTTCTGCAGAAGAAGCAAACAACATTCAAGTCAATGTTAGTTCTATTTTACGAGAACATTTAAAGCCCGGCGGACAAGTTGTTCCGCATTATCACAGTGTTGCAGAAGTGATTCATATTACAACAGGTGAAGTTGAGCTTCTAAAAAATGGTGAATGGGTGCCTTATAAAGCAGGAGACACCTTTATTATTCCAAAAGAAGTTGTTCATTCAGTTAGAAACGTTGGAAATAAACCATCAGAACAAATAAGCGTTTTTCTGCCTGTAGAAGACAACACGACAGATAACTCTTTCTTTGATACCGTACTTGTGGAGTCTGAAACGAGTGTCTGAAATTGTTGTAAAGAAAAGCGAGCCCCACTCAATCCAGTTTGAGTTTGAAAAGTCTGCACTACTAATCATCGATATGCAAAATGAGTTTTTGTTGCCCGGAGGTTTTGGAGAAAGGTTGGGGAACTCTCTAGCAAATATCCAGTCTTGTATCGAACCCATTCAAGCAATCTTACAAAGCTACAGAAGACTAAATGGAATGGTAATCCACACCAAAGAAGGACATTCTACTGATCTTTCTGACTGTAACAAATCTAAACTAGAGCGTAGTCGTTTACAAGGTGCCGAAATAGGGGGTGAGGGTCCTTTAGGTCGTCTTCTCATCGCTGGAGAGTATGGGAACGAGATCATCGACAAACTCAAGCCTATTGAATCTGAATGGGTGATACAAAAGCCTGGTAAAGGTGCCTTCTATAATACAAACCTTGAAGAAACCCTAAGAGAAAATAACATAACTCACCTTATAGTAACCGGAGTGACAACCCATGTATGCGTGCATTCTACCGTTAGAGAAGCCAATGATCGAGGGTTTAATTGTCTCATTATTACTGATGGTACAGCTGCATTCGACCTCCAAGATCATCACTCTGCATTGCATATGATTACACAACAAGGTGGAATTTTCGGTTGGACAACCTCTGCCAACCAACTCATTCAAGCAATGCCCTCATAAGCACTGGAGACAGACCCCAACTGCAATAAAGCACTGGGGGTCTATCCTTCAAAATGATGGCTTTGATTGATGACATTCCTTATATAAATCATTGTTTCATGCTTCGCTTCTTCTGCTGTCATCTTCGTACGTTGATTTAAGATATTCATGAGCATTCCTTGCCAGATTAGCGTCGTCATTTGAGTCATTGCTTCGATATGATCTTTATGAATATGCCCTTCTTTGGCAGCAGCCTCAAGTAGAACCTCTCCTCTTGTTGCTACGTTCCTCTCGTAAAGAGCTGGTTTCAACGTTTCAGGGAAATCTATGATATCTGCTTCGTAAAGGTCATAATATTGTTCAAATAAATCTTGAGGTTCTCTTCCAATATTCATCATAAAAACCGTATGAAACAACCTCGGCTCACGGTAAGAATAATCACAAAAACACTCCCACCCAAGTAAATATTGCCCAATTGCTGTATCATCTTTTTTGATTGCTTCTAGAAATGACGTCGTGTACGGCTTCATAAATCGCATTGAAGCAAAAAAGATCAGATGGGACAATTCGGAAAAATAATTGTAAATCGTTGCACTATTATATCCCGCTTTATCAGCAATCTTACGAATTGTTATATTGTCATAACCTTCATCTTCAATAATTTCAGCAGTTGCTTCAATGAAATATTTCCACATTCTTCTTCGTTTAATATTTTTCTTATCCATATGCAAAACCCCTTACTGAAGTCATCACTACCTCTAGTTTAATCGAAACTTACGAAGCTTGTCAGTTGACCAGCTAGATCAGCACATATATAATCATGGTCATATAATAATCATGATTAAATTATAATCATGATAACATTAATCGATATAATGACTCTATTATTTTTCCTTGAAAGGGTGTTTAGATGAATCGAAGTAAAATTGATCCATTAATTTTTTGGTCATCAATTGTAGTAATCGTTCTCGCCTCACTACTTCTTGTGTTAAACCAAGACGTAGCCGAACCTTTCTTAAATGAAGTAATGGACGGTATTACAACACGTATGGATTGGGTTTTCCAGTTTATAACTTTCGGATTATTCATAGTTTTAGGGTGGCTTGCTTTCGGACCTTATGGAAGTGTAAAGCTTGGTGAAGGAAAACCCGAGTTTTCTACGTTTAGTTGGGGGGCAATGCTTTTTTGTTCGGGGATGGGAACAAGCATTATGTTTTGGTCTGTATTAGAACCCATTTACTATTACACAGGTCCTCCATTTGGAATCACTCCAGAAAGTACTGAAGCGGCAGACTGGGCTGTTACATATGGTCTCTTTCATTGGGGGTTATCCGCCTGGGCACTTTATGCATTACCGACTGTTGCCATTGCTTACTCCTTCTATGTTTCAAAAAGACCTTCATTGAAAATTAGCACATCCCTCGAAGGAGTCCTTGGCAAACATTCATATGGTTTGCTCGGAAAAATCATTGATATTCTCGTGATTTGGAGTCTTGTAGGAGGTCTAGGTACTTCACTTGGACTTGGGGTACCGATGGTATCCGCGGTAATCGGTGATTTATTAGGCATCGAGCAATCACTAGGATTGAGCATTTTAATCATTGTATTTTGGACCATTATATTTACAGCCAGCGCCTACTCGGGTTATACAAAGGCATTCGAAAATTAAGCGATATCAATGTATACCTAGCATTAGCTCTCGCCATTTTCATATTAATAGCGGGTCCAACATTATTTATTCTTTCAAATTTCACAAATAGTCTTGGTCTCATGTTCCAGAATTTTATCCACATGAGTTTTTATACTGATCCAAATGGCGGAAGTGGTTTTCCACAAATGTGGACGGTATTCTATTGGGCATGGTTTGCGGCAACTGCACCGTTTATTGGCTTGTTCGTGGCACGGATTTCTAGAGGACGTTCCATAAGACAGCTCATCCTATCGATTCTTTTATGGGGTACCGTTGGAAGTTGGATTTACTTTGCTGTGTTTGGTGGCTATGCCATTCACCTTGAAACGAACAATGTCTTATCACTTACAAACATACTAGCGAATGACGGTGAACAAGCCGTTATCGTAGAACTCTTGCGATCACTTCCTATAAGTACAATCGTTATGATTTTCTTTGTAGTGCTAGCTTTTATTTTCTTGGCAACTTCTTTGGACTCAGCAAGCTACGTCCTCGCTTCAATCGCAACCAAAGAACTTAAAGACGAGGAAGAACCTGCAAGATGGCATCGTGTAGTGTGGGGATTCATTCTTTCTATACTTGCAATCTCATTAATTAGTGTCGGTGCGCTTCGTGTCGTACAAACTTCAGCTGTTATTGTAGCTGTTCCAGTCGTCGTACTTTATCTATTGTTTACAATTTCACTCATTCGCTCATTAAAAAAAGATTTCCCTAAAGGAGGCTAATCATGGTATTTAACGTAAGAGATTCTAAGCTTACGATCAGAGAAAACTATCCACATGAAGTTGAGGTAATCGAGCACATTTGGATTCCTATGAAAGATGGCATTAGACTATCAGCAAAAATCTGGTTGCCTAAAGATGCTTACGATCAACCTGTCCCAGCAGTCCTTGAATACCTCCCGTATCGCAAGAATGACTTTACCGCTATACGTGACTCAATTCGACATCCATACTTCGCAGGTCATGGGTATGCCAGTATTCGTGTTGATATTCGTGGGACTGGTGACTCAGAAGGTATACTCTATGACGAATATTTACCACAAGAACAAGAAGATGCGATTGAGATTTTGAATTGGCTTGAACAGCAGACTTGGTGTACAGGCAACGTAGGAATGATTGGGAAGTCATGGGGTGGCTTTAATGGATTACAAGTTGCAAAACACCAGCCTAAGCAATTAAAAGCGGTTATTTCACTTTGTTCGACAGATGATCGTTATGCAGATGATGTTCATTACATGGGAGGCAATATTTTAGCTTCCGACATGTTGTGGTGGTCATCGACAATGTTTGCTTACAATGCTAGACCTCAAGACCCTTCTGTTGTAGGAGATTCATGGTTTGAACAATGGCTTGAGCGTCTTGAAAAGACTCCTCCTTATGTCGAAACTTGGCTTACTCACCAACATCGGACTGACTATTGGAAGCAAGGCTCTGTAAATGAAAGTTACGAGTCTATGACTGTTCCTGTTTTTGCAGTTGGTGGTTGGGCTGATGGTTACACCAATGCCATCTTCCGAATACTTGAGCACTTCACTGGGCCCAAAAAAGGACTGATCGGTCCATGGGTTCATGAATATCCTGAAGTCGCGATTCCAGGTCCTTCAATTGGTTTTTTACAAAAATGTGTGCGTTGGTGGGATCATTGGTTAAAAGGTGTCGATACTGGCATGATGGATGAACCGATGCTTACTGCTTGGCTACAAGAAAGTGTTGAACCCGCCGTTCACTACGAAGAGCGCCCTGGGAAATGGGTCTTTGAAGATTCTTGGAACCATAACAGTACAAATACGAAGCACCTCTCATTGACGAAAAGCGGCCATTTGACAAGAGAGAACACTCAAGAAGCTCCCATTGCCTTGACTAGCGTTCAGCAGCATGGATTGTACAGTGGTGTTTGGTGTCCATTCGGACAACCAGGAGATATGCCTTCAGATCAACGGATGGAGAATGGCTTGAGTACTACTTTTACTACTGATATTCTTACTAAACCAATGTCATTATTAGGCTTACCAAGTGTAGATGTGCGATTTTCATGCACAAAGCCAGATGCACTTCTTGCAGCACGGCTTTGTGATGTTGCTCCAGATGGTTCCTCTACGTTGATTAGTTTTGGCATGCTTAATTTAAATCATGTTAACGACCACGAACATCCAGTAGCACTTGAACCTGCAAAAGAGTATCAAGTTAACCTTCAATTGAATGCAATAGGGATTACGATTCCTAAAGGTCACCGTCTACAACTCTCGCTTGCGCCAACGTATTGGCCTCATGCTTGGCCGTCAAAAGAAGAAGCCGTTGTGACGATTCACACAGGAAAAGGAACGCAACTACATTTACCTGTGCGGTCAGAGGCGCTCATAAAGCCGATGGTGACTGGCCTTTTGATAAGCCTGAAGCAGCTCCTGTATTACCTAAAGAAATTCTTCGAGAAGAATCACGCGATCGTCGTGTTGATTACAACCTCCTAGAGGAGCGTTGGACATTGGACGATTTCTCTGATGAAGGAAAACGAAAATTGCCCACGAATGGTCTTGAGTACGGGAGCACGAACCGAAATGTCTACACGATACGTGAAGGTGACCCACAATCTGCGAGTGCACATTGTACATGGGCATTAACACTTGGTCGAGAAAATTGGCAAACAGAAATTCATACAGACAGCAGCATGACTTGTGATGATCAATACTTTTATTTAATAAATACGCTGAAAGCATTTTTGAACGACGACTTAGTTTTCGAAAAAACATGGAAAAAAGAAATACCAAGGCACTATCAATAATTGACGGGGACAGTCCCCCACTGCGTTAAAGCACTGGGGGACTGTCCCCATAATTTTGTCTTGAACTTACATTCCGAAGATGCTAATATGAGCATATGCTCATATAAAGGGAGTGGATTTATGGATCATTCATACATAGACCTTGATGAGGAAACACTATTTATCGTATCTCAAACGTTCAAAGCACTCGGCGATCCGACGAGAATAAGGATTTTGCATTTATTAGCGGAAAAAGAATGCTCAGTCGGCGAAATAGTGGAACATCTATCTCTCGGTCAATCTACGGTTTCTCATCAACTGCGCTTTCTAAAAAACCTTCGGCTCGTGAAATCCAGACGGGCAGGAACATCAATTTATTACTCGCCAGAAGATGAACATGTATTAAAAATTCTCGAGAAAACAATTCAGCATGCGACGCACGACTAAGCTCTTTTCCTCTGCGTCGTTTCACAATACCCATTACATGCACACATGATCATATAATACACTAAGAAAGGAGCTACACTTATGGGACACCATCATCACCATCACGGTCACGGACATCACCACCATCATCATCATGCCACCGGTGAGGCAAATAAGAAAAACTTAGTCTTTGCCATGATCATTATAGGTAGTTGGATGATCATTCAACTCTTTGGAGGTCTTTGGACGGGAAGCTTGGCTTTACTTGCTGATGCCGTGCACATGTTCAACGATTTCTCCAATTTACTTATCAGCTTCTTTGCGATCGTACTTGCCAGTAAAGCGGCAACGGCAACACGAACATTTGGTAACCATCGTTATGAAGTGCTCTCCTCTCTCTTCAATAGCGTCATGCTTCTCGTTATTGCATTTTTTATAATCCGTGAAGCAATACAACGATTTATTGAACCACAAGCCGTCATGGGTGGCGCAATGATTGTGATTGCCTTTATCGGACTTATTGCAAACATTGCTGCGTTGTTTGTTTTAATGCGTGGAGATGTGAAAAACAATTTAAATATGCGCGGCGCTTACTTACATGTGTTGTCTGATACACTCGGATCGGTCGCTGCAGTCGTAGCCGGAATTATTATTTTAACGACAGGGTGGTACTTCGCAGACCCAATCTTAAGTATTGTTATAGCACTGATGATTTCTCTATCAGCATTTCGATTATTAAAAGATACCGTTCACGTTTTACTTGAAGGAACGCCAGCTCACCTTGATGTCGGCGAGATTAAGAATGAATTGCTTTCGATTGAAGGGGTTGCAACTGTCAGTGATCTGCACATTTGGACGATTACTTCTGGAATCGAGAAATTAACTGTCCATTTAAAAATCAACTCAGATCAACCCTCAACTCACGACGACGTCCTCCATAAAGCAAAAACGTACGTTCACGATTCTCTACACATTGCTAAAAGTACAATTCAAATCGAGAGAGACCCACATTAAGGTCTCTCTCGATGTTTTGCGTTTTTAATGATTTTTACGATAATGCGAGATAGTAAGCCGAGCATAAAAAATGCGATGAATGGTAAAAGTGCTACGTCTGGATATGCCAACAACAGAAAGAAAAAATACACACTTAATAAAAGACAACACCAACTAATGATTTGTAACAGTGTAGCTAAAATCATAATTCCCCCGAATCGGGATCACCCTCATGTAACGAACGTTTTCTAAAGACAGAATGAAAATCGGTTTGCTCAATGTATTTTGTAAATAATTGATTCATGATGTTCAACTCTTCTTCTGTGTAAATTGATTGAATGTGTTTATACAACCGGTCTTCAATCTGTTTTACTGCTGTGCATTTTTGTCTTCCTTGATTGCTAAGACGATATCTTCTTGCCCTTTTATCTTGTTCATCGGTCTTGCCTTCAACGAGCCCGTTTTTCACTAACGTATTTACCAATCGTGAAGGACTGCCCGTTTCACAAATTAAATGTTGTCCAATTTCTTTTAGTGTAAGCATTGAGCGTTCATTTAACACAGTCAATACTTCTGCTTGAGATGGTGTTAAATCTAACTCTTTCAATTGAACGGTTAGTTCACGATTGCCCGCCCGTTGCATCGCTAAAATCTGATAGCGAAATTGTTCTTCTTGTTGATAATGCACCGAATTCCTCACTTTCGTTACAACGTTATCGTCATCGGCTTTATAGTAGTGTCGTGATTTGCAAATACATAATCGACTTCGCTTGCTTGTTGCTGAACCCAGCGCAATGACTGTTTTGCTTGCAGATCATCAACCGTAATCCCCGGTACGATCAATTCTTCCCACGACTGAGGACAATAGCCTGTATCATTCACGAGCAGCATCGATGCACGACTCGTTTTCAGTAAAACGCTGAACATGCCTCGGCTATGACCCGGCGTATGGATGAGTGTAACGCTGCCGTCACCAAACAGATCATAACTTCTACCGACAGGTCCTAGACCACTCTCTTCAAAATCAAACGTAATGAGCGATGCGCCTTTCCACATCGTTTTATTATAACGCATTCCTCGATTTGCAACCGTCCATTCCTCTGTGCTAACGAGAATAGATGATGCGTCTTGCACGTGACCTAGACCGCTGACATGGTCTGCATCAAGATGACTAAGTAGTACGTAGTCGAGGTCTTCCGCACGGTATCCTCGAGTTTGCAATAACTCTCGAATCGACTCACCTTCTGGCAAGACACCTTTAAACATAGAATGTGCTAACGTGCCTAAATGCTTTCGCTGATTCGTTCGGATCGCTTCATGCCACCCCGTATCAAGTAGTAGAAGGCCTTTTTGATGTTCAATTAAGTATGTAGAAACAGGTACCCATATTTTCTTAGAACTTCTCAACCAACCTGTATACGGTGCTGGATGCCATCCCTTTTCTTTGAGTGCTAACGCTCGATCAATCTGCACTTTCCCTGTATGCATGATATGTACGTTCAAATGATCTCACTCCCTTTTACATGACACGTCACTTAATCATACATGACGTGTCATGTATACACAAAGAAAAACAGCCTCTCGTACCAAAGAGGCTGTCTTCCTTTCACCCAAAGGCATGTGGGATTTTTATATAGATCTAAAGGGGTCTTCTTCACAGTACAAAAATTCCCCCATAGATACAATAGAATTAACGAACACTAAACAAAAAATTGAAACAATTTACATTCGCGCGGGGACTGTCCCCCTGCGCGGTGATGCTTTACTACACCGGGGGTCTGTCCCCCTGCGCGGCAACGCTTTACTCTACCAGGGGTCTGTCCCCCAGTGCGGTAACGCTTTACTCTACCGGGGGTCTGTCCCCCTGGTATGTTCTGGTTTCTTCGTAGTTTTCGTCTTCGCTCAATGCTTCGACTTCTTCTTCGATCTCTTCTTCAGTCGTCTCTACCGGTGGAGCGAAGAAAGTTCCGCCTGATACGTCTTTCACGTTGTGAACGACAACAAATGAATTCGGATCCACTTCTCGGATGAGGCGCTTTAACATGAGCAATCGGTAGCTCGGTACAACGACATACAAAATGTAATGTTCTTTTTCTGTAAACGTCCCTGAACCGTTGAAATACGTCGCACTAGAAGTCATATTGACGGTGACACGCTTTGCAATTTCTCGATACTCTGGTGAAACAATCGTGACGGCTTTCTTCGCGTCAAAACCACCAATCACATAGTCACTTGCGACTTTACCGATAAACAAAGCAATGATCGTATAGAGCGTATACAATGGGCCGATAATGAACACACCGGCAAACACTATGACTGCATCCATAATAAACGTCGTTAAAATTACATTCCACTCGTAACGTTGGGCGAGTAACCTGGCAATCGTTGACGTACCACCAATTGAGCTCCCAGCTTGAATGATAAATCCGAATCCGATCCCCATCGTAAGCCCGGCAAATATCGCAGCAACCAGAGGATCACCGAGTGGGGTTGTTACCATTCCCTCTGTTATAAAAATAAACAATGATAGCAGCGGAACATTAATCATCGTCTTCATGAACATGTTACGCGGTAAAAACTTAAAACTCACAAGCTGTAGCAAAATAAATGAAATAAACGTTATGACACCTGGAGACCATCCAAATGCGTAAAACAAAAGTAAAGCAATACCCAAAATCCCGCCATCTGCGATTTGGTTTGGCATGGCAAACACCGTGACAGAGAGCGCACAAAGCGCCGTCCCAAATAATACGAATATGGCTTGTTTCATATTGCACCTCCACCTAAAACAAGTGAAACTCTAGCGCCCTTTAAAGACGTTCGTTCGACCCGCTTGTTTTTCATAATATCGTTGTTCTTTTTGCTCCGTTCGAAACGTTTTCTGTGAAGGGTCATGCGCTTCATTAAAACTCCCCCCACTCACATCTTTAACCGTATGCACGACTGTAAACGCGTTCTCATCTACTTGTCGAACGATTTTCTTTAAGTAAAACAGACGTTGCTTAGGAATGGCAACATAGATTAAGTTTTCTTCTGAATTATCATGGTCGTTCGTCCCTTTCAAAATTGTCGTATGCGATCCGAGGCTTGTTCGAATCGCTTCCGCAACTTCCACCGTTTTCGGCGTGAAAATGTGAACAACCTTCTTTGACTCAAAGCCTTCAAGCACGTAATCTGTCACTTTTTTTCCGACGAACAATGCAAGTACCGTATACATCGTCATTAACGGTCCGATGATAAATACCCCTGAAAGTACAATGAGCGCATCTAATACGAAATTTGTCCCCGTTAGTTCCCAGCCGAACTTGTAATTGAGCATACGAGCAATCGTGGAGGTGCCTCCAGTCGTACTTCCAGATCGAAAGATAAATCCAAAACCGATTCCAGAAAAGAGACCTGTGAACAACGCCGCAAGCATAGGATCCGGAATGCTCTGACCTGTACCTTCAAATATGTAAATGAATAAAGAGAAAAGCGGGATTGTGACGAGCGATTTAATAATCATATCCCTTGGTAAATAGCGATAGCCAATTAATAGCGTGACTCCATTTGCAACGAGCGTTACGAGCGCTGGTGAGAGACCGAAACCATGGTAAAGCAAAAGCGCCAACCCTGGAACTCCCCCCTCAGCAAGGTTGTTCGGCATCGCAAACAAAGTGACAGATAAAGAGAAAAATAAAATTCCGGTAACGAGAAACACATAGTTTTTCAGCATAAAACAACCTACTTTCACAAAATCAACACAAGCACAGTTTATGATTCCCGTTTTTCCAGAGAAAAACACGTAAAAAACCGACAGGAACCTGATCCTGTCGGCTAAATTGGGGATGAATCGCTACGTACATAAGAAAGTATCATTTCTTTGAGCATTTCTTGTTGCTTGTGTGGGGCAATGTCTTCTTCTAAAAACGTAATCGGTGACTTTAATGTAATGTTGCTTCCGAACGTTCCATAACTGTTAACCGCGGTAATAATCGCCTCTTTTATCGGAATGTCACGGCGAAAAGAACCGTCTTCTGTCCCGTCGTCAACAAGATGCATAACGAGGTTGGCGATGCGTTTTTGCGTCTCTATATACTCCTCAATCGTGTCGAGAGGCTCGTCTGAGAACGAGGCATAGCTTTCAAATGCTTCACGAAACGTGGCACTCTGAGTGAGTGTATCATCTTCTCGAATCGTTAATAAATCAAAAATCTTTACGAGTCGCTCGAAAGCTGTCGTCTGTTGGTTCACCACGAACTCAAACGAGTGAATGTGCTTTTCAAGGTTGTAACTTGCAACAGTAACAATTAAGCGATCTTTCTTCGGAAAATAACGAAATAGCGTTGCAACCCCTATTTCTGCTTTATCGGCAACTTCTTGCATTTGCACCCGATCAAATCCTCGCTCAAGAAAAAGCTGCTCAGCCGCTTGAACGATGCTTTCATAACGTCTCGTTTTATTTTGCATGCGTTTTCCGTTAGTGGTCATAATAATCTCCTTTACTACAAACGATACCTTATTGTAGAGTACAAAATTATTGCCTGCAGGGAAAGCGAAGGGTATAATTAAAAATGATAGTTCATCTATCATAATTGTGAATAGGGAGGCTTTTTCAAATGAGACTTCAAAATAAAATTGCTTTGATTACAGGTGCCGGTAGCGGAATGGGTCAAGCAGAAGCCCTTCGTTTTGCTAAAGAAGGTGCAACAGTCATTGCCACAGACATTAATGAAGAAGCTGTACAACAAGTTGTAAAAACAATCACTTCAGCAGGTGGACAAGCTACTGCTTATAAACATAACGTCGCTTCAAATGAAGATTGGAAGCAGATCATGGCTGATGTTAAAGATCAATTTGGTCGCCTTGATATTCTCGTTAATAACGCTGGAATTTCATTACCTACACCTTTTGAGCAACAAACGGAAGAAGATTGGTCAAGAACGTACGGAAT
Organism: Geomicrobium sp. JCM 19038; assembly: GCF_000698125.1. Lineage (GTDB taxonomy): Bacteria > Bacillota > Bacilli > Bacillales > Marinococcaceae > Geomicrobium_A. The sequence continues at coordinate 116,246 of NZ_BAXA01000006.1, forward strand.
TAACATCAACGGCGTCATGTTTGGGATGCAACAAGCTATCCCACTCATGGAGGGAAATGGGGGTTCGATCGTGAACATCTCCTCCATCTCTGCATTAACAGGAATGGCTGGCGCCGGAGCGTACACAGCATCCAAAGGGGCTGTTCGCTCAATTACAAAGGCTGCAGCTGTTGATTATGGAAAGAAGAACATCCGCGTCAATTCCGTTCATCCAGGGTACATCATTACACCGATGAGCGCTCCTTCTATGGAACAATATAAAGATTATTTCTTAACGCAAGTCGCATTACCGCAACTTGGAAATGCTGAAGAAGTCGCAAATGCTGTCCTCTTCCTCGCTTCTGATGAAGCGAATCACATCACCGGTATTGAACTGCCCGTAGATGGCGGCGTAACGGCAAAGTAAGAACTCAAAAAGAACGTTGTCTCCTTTGACAACGTTCTTTTACTGTTAATCGAGCTCAAACAAGTAAGATCCCATCATAAAACATAACAATCACCACATAGCTGGTCTTATGGTAGAATTTCTCGCTTATGTTGACCAAAATTTATTGAAATCCCCTACATAAACCCCCTGGACTACTCTGTTTCTCAGACCAAGGAATTCCTCGCTCATCTAAGAACGTTCTCTTTTCAACGTGTACATGGTACGATACGCTTGACTGAACGATTGGATTAGGTGATTTTATGTCTAGACGAATTGTCGTTGCACTTTTAGCTGGAGTGAGTACACTACTCACATTTATAATTCTGCGTTATTTCTCAGTTGAGCTTACGACCCTTGAACATTGGCTACTTCTTGCCATCATTGTAGGGCTTGCTGTCTTGTTTGGCGCAAAACCTGCAAAGTAATTTTACATAGTAGAAAAGGATGACCACCGATGAATAACATCACAGCGTATTGGGACGAGCGGGCACTTGGCTACTCTAAATCGAGTGTTGAAGAACTATCCGATGAAACGAAACACAAATGGCAACAGTATTTACTACACTACATCCCTGCCGGCCAGCAATTGAAATGTCTCGATCTCGGTTGTGGACCTGGTTTTCTTGCCCTCTTGCTTCAAGAGATGGGCCATACGGTTTATGGTGTTGACACGTCTGAATCGATGATCGAACATGCCAACGCAAATGCGGCGACAAAAGGATTAACAATTGATTTCTCTGTTATGGACGCACAGTTGTTGCAATTTGTCTCGGACACGTTTGACTTCATTGTCACTAGAAACGTGACGTGGAACCTTTCTTCACCGGAACAAGCATACGATGAATGGTTACGTGTATTGAAACCTGGCGGTCGCTTGCTTAACTTTGATGGTAACCATTATTTGCACCTTTTCGATAATCGCTATGCGAATTTTCGTAAATCAAAGGCGTACGACGATCCTCATCAAACGGTACACCTTGAAGGAATTAATACGAATATCATTGAGGAAATTGCACGGCATCAGCCTCTAAGTTCAGTCGAGCGACCTGAATGGGATCTCGCTTTCTTTCAAGATCAATCGGTGAAAATAATCGATATACAAACAACACCAATAACATTCACGAATGATAGCTTAGAAACTGAGATGATCATTGAACGCTTCCACCTTTGTATAGAAAAGTCTTAGACCGGCATGTTCACTTTCGCATGATCCACAAAAGCACGGAATAACGCTTGGCTGGAAGGACTTTGCACATGGAATTCAGGATGCCATTGCACCGCTAGCACAAATTCGTAATCTCGATGACCAATCGCTTCAACAAGTCCATCGTCTGCGACCGCATAAGGCTCAAAGCCTTCTGCTAAGTTCTTAATGCCTTGATGATGATAACTATTAACCTTTAATGTGGTCGTTTGAACGATATCATATAGGGAAGAATTAGGATGAATAGACACTTGATGGATTGGACGGTCATACGGTGGCTCTTGCTTATGTAAAATGGGTTCATCTTGCGCAATTTCGGTTGGGAGGTCTTGATAAAGGCTCCCACCTAAAGCAACATTCATCAGCTGTAGACCACGACAAATACCGAAGGCAGGCTTATTCATGTTTAACACTTCATGGAATAGCGCATACTCTAATTCATCTTTCTCTTTACATACTTCACCACACAGATTGCTTTTCACTTCTCCATATAACGCCGGGTTCACATCGTGACCGCCGGTAAATAGAAAACCGTCATACATACTCGTTAATTGCTGGATCGAAGCCTGATCATTCATAAAAGGTAAGACGACAGGGATTCCACCTGCAAGTTCAATGGCTTCCATGTACCCTGGAAGCATCCAATAGCTATTCTTTTCATAATCATAAAGTGGCGTAACTCCAATTACTGGTTTCGTCATCACTAGTACTCCTTTTTAGCTACAAGCATTTCACATTATTAGATAATTCACAAGAGTTGATCTAAAGATCATGAAACGAGGTGCTTTTGTTTTGAGATCCTTAAAACAGCGACCCCTTAAACGATATACCGTTGGCAAATTTCTATTGCTTTTGCTTCCGTTTTACATTGTGTTTATGATTTATGGCATTTACAAACCTTTGCCAGACGAGTCATTAAGCTATGATAGTGGGTGGCACGATGTATCCTCTGCACAACTTTTGCTGGATGAAACGTATACGGATCACGGGGCGGCCGTTCATGACCATGTGATTTTTGAGAAAGTCGAAGATATGATTCATGAGGCAGAATCATTTATTCTCGTTGATATGTTTTTGTTTAATGACGAATACCCAGCTGACATGGACTTTCCTGAACTTTCGAGTTGGCTTAGTAGTCATTTAGCTTTAAAGAAAGAACAAAACCCCGATATGACCATTGTTGTTACGACAGATCGCATCAATAGCTTTTACGGCAGTCGTGTTCCAGAGCATATAGAGTTTATGAGAAGTGTCGGTATTCATGTTGTCTGGACGGACATGTCAAAAGCTCCTGACTCTAACCCGATTTACTCCGGAGCTTGGCGTGCGTTTATGCAATGGTTTGGGACACCGGCGGGTGGGTATTTGCCGAGTCCATTTAGCTCGGAAGCCGAACCCGTTACGTTACGAGGGTACCTTGATCTGTTTAATTCAAAAGCAAATCATCGTAAAGTCGTGCTCACTGAACAAAGTGGACTCGTCACATCCGCAAACGCACACGATGCAAGTGCTTATCATTCAAACGTCGCCTTTTATGTAGAAGGGGAGCTTGTTCACCATTTATTAGAAACAGAAAAAGCAGTCGCTCGTTTCTCTAGAGCAGAACACGTGTTAGAAACGTTAGAGGCCAACCCAACAAATCAGAGTTCAGACGAAACTATTCAAGGCAAAGTCGTCACAGAGTATGCCATTAAAACGGAAATTTTGCACACCCTTCAAGAAAGTGGAGAAGGAAGCGAAGTCTGGCTTGGCTTGTTCTATCTCTCCGATCGAGATGTGATTAATGAATTGAAGGATGCTGCAGAGCGAGGCGCCATCGTTCGATTAATTTTAGATGGGAATAGCGAAGCGTTTGGGCATGAGAAAAACGGGGTACCCAACCGTCCTGTTGCAGATGAGCTTGAGCGGGCCCATTCGAACATTCAAGTTCGCTGGTACAATACGGACGGTGAACAATACCATACAAAAATGATGTACATTAAAAATGGGAATCAAGCCGTCGTTACTGGTGGTTCAGCTAACTTTACGAGGCGAAACTTAGATGACTACAACTTAGAAACAAACGTGATGTTTGCAGGATCTACTGACCATGAGATGATGCAACAACTAGATGAGTACTTCGTTCGTTTATGGAATAACGAAGAAGACCGAGAATACACCTTGCCTTACGCGCATTACGGTGAACAACCCCAATGGAAATATTGGCTATATCGTGTTCAAGAAAGCACTGGTTTATCAGCGTTTTAACCAAAATAAACGCGTTGCCTTCAATAGAGGTGCAGACATAAATGAATGTCGTCTGCACCGTTTATTCGTCGACTGGTCTTACCAACCTTGCTCACTAAGGAGAATTTATGTTACTTATTGCTTCTTACCTCATCGTCTTATTGTTACTTAGTGTTGTATCCGGCGTGTTCCTCCTCGCCTTAGGGTTTGCAGGTTCGTTAACGCCATTTCAACTCGTCATCGCCTTAAGCGCTGCACTCATCATGTCCTTTTTGACGTTCAACTCTTATTTCCGTCGGCACATGCCAGAATCCGATGTGCTTGAAGAGCTGAGGACTCGCAACTTCCATGTTACGTTGCTCTTCATAAGCCTTTGGTTAGCAACATGTAGCACCTTGCTCTCATCGTTGTTCGTTACACCCTATCACGTATGGATCTTTTATCTAACCCCTTTTCTCCTAACGTTTGTCTGCCTTCTTCACGTCCGTCATGTTCTTCAGAAAAAGGTTCAGTACACACTTGCTTTTCCCACGATCGTCTTTGTTGTTACCGTTACGTATACGGTCCATCTGTTCATCATTTATTTCAGAGAGCTCATGTGATGATGAAAGAGAGCTAAGAAACGAATCGCAGCTCCGATGCAAAACGGATCACTAAAAATAAAATCGTAAGTCCGAGTACGATAAAAAACAACGTTATTGTGTATGGCGCAAAGATCGCCCCAATCATAAGGAGTCCGCTAATGACAAATGCAAAAGAAAATGGGCGAATACTGTTATTCCACACTTTGGCGGAAAGTGTCTCTTCATGAATTTTAAACCGATGCAATTGATTTCCCATCACGCAGAATACGAGTCCAACACTGAATGGACCGATAACTAGCGGATCAAGCCATAACCCAAGTACATACAAGTTCATTACGTGAAGAAGAACGAATAGTACGAAAACAACGCTCGCAATCACTATAGTTAAGCCTGAACGATAGCGATTGTACTGTTCTTGGTGTGCATTCAATCGATTTGTCAAGACATGCAACCCAACAACTCCGATCATAGTCACCGGATAAACAAATGCATCGACTCCGCCACCGTGCAAACTGTAATAAATCACGCTACTTACAACACCAGCAATCGTTAGCAAAACCATTACGAACATCTTAACTATTCCTCCTTATTAAATTTCATCAACCACCTAACGACTTCTTGGAACACGGACGTATTCAGTGAATACAACACATACTGCCCTTGCTTTTTGGCATACACTAACTCCGCTTGCTTTAAGATATTGAGATGTTGTGAAATGCCCGCTTTACTCATCGTAAATTGATCGGCAATCTCTCCTGCTGTATGATCTTTCTCATGAAGAATATCCAATATTCTCCTTCGATTCTCATCTGAAAGCGCCTTATACACATCGTTGTTTAGCATCGTTCTCTCCTACTAACGTTCATCTATTTAAGTATTTAAGTAATTACTTAAATATAAACATAACAATCCATATTTTTCAAGTCCAATAAAAAACCAGAATCGATGGTTTGTCGATTCTGGCTTTTTCACTTATGCCTCTGTGCTTTCTTCCTTGTTTGCTTCTTTGCTTGCTTTTCTCTTAATCACTTTTTTGGATACGTAAATTCCAACTTCGTACAAGATAATAAATGGAATGACAACAAGGAATGGTGTAAAGAAGTCAGGTGGTGTAATTAACGTTGAAATGACTAAAAGAAAGAAGTACGCATACTTTCTTGATTTTGCAAACGTCTCTGGTTCAACAATTCCAAGTGATGTTAAAGCCATAATAACGAGCGGCAGTTGGAAGACAAATCCAATCGGTATCGTCGTCATCATGAGGAAAGAGAAGTACTCAGACGCTGTAATCATCATGTTAAAATGCATTTCACCTAGCTCAATAAAGAACATAAATGCAATTGGATGGATGACAAAATAACCAAACGAGAGCCCTAAGACGAAACAGAGAAATACAGCAGGTATGTAGTTGAACATCAGTTTAGACTCACGTGCACTTAACGCAGGTTTAACAAATCGCCACGCTTCAAACACGATATACGGCAGTGATAAGCCGACACTAAGTATCCCAGACAAATAAAAATACAATTTAATGGCATCTAGCGGACCGAGCATAACGAGCTCAAAGTCACCGACTAAGATATCCATATAAAACCGTAACAATATAAACATGGTAATAAAAAGTAATGAAAAAATGATCAGTGTTCGAATGACAGCTCCTCGTAACACGGATATATGATCCAATGTTGGCTGTCGATTCATTTCCTCAGTTGTTGTTCCACTCATGGCAACAGACCTGTTACTAACAACACGCAAAACATCTCTTTAGTGATTCTAAAGAGACATTCCTCATTATAAAAAACTGTTACTAGTAACAGTTTCACCTCGCTTTCCTATGTTAATCATTACGAGCACTATTTTGATAGGTTCCACAAAGACGTTTCCCCTTAAGCACGAGCATCCATTTAGGTTCAAACCACGTCCAATTATTCTATCATGCTTCTGACCAATGCTTATCATTCACTCGTATCGTTTCTTATTGGAGAAAGTCAAAATCAAACTCTAGTGACCGACCCCTTAATTTAGTTGTATGTATTCGTTCAAATGAAGAAGTTTTACTAAGTTTACAAGCTATGAAACTATATTAAATCGAACATGAACCACAACTATTAAATATAGCGATACTCCAGCCATCTGTCTATACTTATATTCTTTAATTTCATGCTAAATACGAGAAAAGCTGAGAACAAGGTTCTCAGCAATTAATCTTTCTTTTGATCAACATTCGCAATCGTCGTAACTTGAGCTGCTTTCGGTACGTCCTGATCAGCCTTAGTGTCTTCATCATCCATTAACTTGTTGGTCGTCTTCTTAAATTCTGAGATCGTTTGTCCAAACGCTCCACCAATCTCTGGTAACTTCTTCGGTCCAAAGATTAACAATGCTAATAGTAGAATAAGAATCAAACTCGGGATTCCGATGTTTAATGGACTCATACTCGTTCCCTCCTTAGTTACCGTCTACTACTAATTGTCTAGGGTCATCGATATAATCAAGAATGCCTTCAGCTGCTCTGTAGGCAAGCGCTGCAACGGTTGGGGTCGGGTTGTTTCCTCCGTTATGTGAAAACGTAGACGCTCCTGCCACGAACAAATTCTCACAATCCCATACTTGAGAATAGTTGTTCACAACAGATGTTTCACTAGACGCTCCCATAATCGTACCCCCGGTATTATGAGTCGTCTGATACGGGACAATATCATAATCTCCTGTCGCATGGTTTACTTCTTCAACGATGTCCGCACCCATCTGCTCCATAATTTCCATCGCTCGTTCAGCTTGATATTTTGCTAGATTACGATCTTGATCTGTGAAATTGTACGTAACTCGAAGCAACGGATCACCGTTCTCATCCGTATATGTCGGATCTAAATCTAAATAATTGTATCGATATGGTAAGCTCGCACCTTGACTTTGTATGTGCAATTGTCGGTAAAAGTAGTGTGTTGATGCTTCTTTGAACTCTTTGCCCCAAGACTTCGTCCCTTCTGGAACCGGGTTCGTATCAATCGGACGATTCCCCGTTTGGTGCAACCCTAAGACCCCACCGTGGATAAAGTCTAGATCAGAATGATCAAAGTTGTCCGCATTATAGTCCTCTACTCCACCACCGAGAGCACCTGCTCCCGCATAAAGATTAAACTTCTTATCTTCGAAAAAACCATCTGCTCCTGAAATGATCTGATAACAATAATGCTTCCCTACCACGCCTTCTTCTGTTTCAGGGTCATACGGTTGACCAATTCCTGATTGCAACAGCAAGCGCGTATTGTTCATCACGTAAGTCGTAATAATAACGATATCCGCAGGTTGAAAATACTCTTGATCGTCGGTTCCATCAATATAATAAACACCTGTCGCAACACCATCTTCATGGCCGATCTCTCGTACGTTAGCATGGGTCTTAATCTCAAAGTTCCCTGTCTTTAAAGCCGTTGGGATTACCGTAATCAATGGATCAGACTTCGCTTGATAATCACAGCCGAACCGTTCACAAAATGAGCAATATTGACATTGATAAATCGTCTGTCCATCAGGGTTCGTATAATTCTCTGAAAGATTTGCTGATGGTCGTTGATGTGGATGCAAGCCAAGCTCACTAGATGCTTCTTTGAACAATCGAATGGCTGGGGATTCTTTCATTGGTGGCGTTGGGTACTCTTCTGACATTTCAGGAGTCATTTCGTTTTGTTCTCCGGAAATACCCGCCATCTTCTCCCACTTCGTATAGTAAGGTTCGATCTCCTCGTATGTAATGCCCCAATCTTGAATCGTAATGTCTTCGTCTACTTTTCCTTCACCGTATTGCTCTAACGTCATCGTCTGGATTTGGAAATCATATGGGAAGAACCGTGGTGCTTGTCCATTCCAGTGGATTCCAGCGCCTCCAACGTCTGTACCGAGCAAGTATGAACCGAGTTGTCTCATCGGTAATGCAGTCATGTCTGTTGTGTTACGAATCGTTTGCGTTTCTCTTGAGAGATCTTGCATTAATTCATGATCAAGTGCGTATCGCAGTTCGTCTTTTTGCATGATAAAATCATCAGGTGTACGTTCTCCACCGCGCTCAAGGCCAATGACTTCAATCCCAGCTTTCGTAAGCTCTGAAGCAATAATTCCTCCTGCCCAACCGACGCCAACAACAACCGCTTGTTTTTTAGGTAATTCTATCGCCATATGTCTCAGTCCTTTTTACGTATGATGGTCGTGTAAGCTTACTGGTTCAATATCATGGAATTCTTCGTCCTCAATGATGTCCATGTTATTCATCAACCCACCTGGGTACTGTTTCATTCTCCACCCGTCCATGTTTAAGTTTCCGCCATATACTGGGTCAGAATAAACACCACGAAGCGTTGCCTTTCTTAGAAGCTCAAAAAACTGAGAAGAACTCATGCCTCTCATTTCTACATCTCCAGATTCAAAGCTCTCAAGAATCTCATCTTGTTGCTCGTCCGTTAAATCGTAATAAGCTTCGCCTTCAAAGTTCGCTTTCGCTTGATTTTGAATGAGACGAACGCCTTTCAAAAATGCATCGCGACGATTAAGAGCCGACTGGTTTCCTTGCGTCTCTGCACCATCTTCAAACGGACCATCCATATATTCACGTGCATTGAATCCCCATGAGCCAGCTAGTTGCCGATCAATAAAATACGGAACTGCTAAAGATACAGCTCCTGGACCAATCTCATCTTCAGGGAAAATTCGCTCGACTGCTGCACTAAGTACTCGAAAATCTTCTTGTCGCTTAAAAAACATTCGGGCTCTCATATAATCGTCACTTGAACCGTGATCATGATCACCATTACCGTTCTCTGATGCTGTCTGTGTGCTTGACGATGGGTTTATGAGAAAACTTCCGAGCAACGTACCGCCAACTAATCCACCGACTGCGAAACTACCGTTTCGAATAAACTCTCGTCTCGTGAGCCCTTCTGACTTCTTTTCTTCTGACATCGTCATCCCCTCCTTTTATATCTATAGCCTTAATCTAGCCTTCGTTTTAAGGTGAGAGCGTATCCGTTTTCATATAAGAGTAGATCAATTGGTAGAATTAAGATTAAGACAATGACTATTTACCCTATTTATAGTGAAATTAAACTAAAAATGTTTAAAATGTAGCACTACATTTTTATCATGAAAGCTGCACTTTTTTACTAGCCACTCATATCAAAGATGCACATATTGAACAATTCGTGTTGCTACGTTTCTACGTTTAAGTTTCCCCAATTAATGGAATAAGGGTATTACGAACTATGAACAGCTTTGGATAATTCTTATTATTCAATATAAGGCGTCTCATTGGGGAGGTTAGCACATGCAAAGACGTTTTATTCTTTCAATCGTCGTCGTTGCACTACTGGCTGGCTGTTCTCAAATTTTAAAGAAAAGTGATGAAGGAGAGTTTTGGGAAGTGGCGTTTCATGCGGACCAAACGGTTGATGCCGAAGAGACTAGTACCATTACGTTAACGTATTTAGAGGACCCTGAAGACGTTGTGGAATTTAGCTTTGACTCAAGTACGGGTAGTGCGGTTCATGGCGCTTCCTTACATGGAAGCGGGACGTTCACATCCGGAAGCGAGTGCTCAGGGTGTATGCAAACCCCTGATCAACCGATTGAGGTCGATATTCGTTGGTTAACTGCTGAAGGTGATGAATTCGAAGAATCGTTTACCCTTGATTGATGGAATCTTCTCTATACATTTCGGAGGTGTACAGATGAGTAATTTTAAAAAAGGAATGAGGCATTCAAGATATCGTACAGTACTGTTAAGTATTACGGCAATGCCAGTGATTGCTGTACTAGGTTTCCTTGATGTCATACCAGTCTCCAATACGCTAGCTTGGTTTGCACTCGCTGCATTCATCGTTGGTTTAATCGTCTTCTTCGTTTCATTTAATGGTAAGCAATCTGCTGACTCTAAAGGCTGAACGCTATTACATTCACGAGATGGAGGTGGTATACATTAAGAAAAAATACATGCTTTACTTCGGACTCGCATTCATTGGGGCACTCATCGGTATTACCATTTCTCAAATGATTTTTACTTAACGCCAAAACTCAATTTGGCGTTTTTAATTTGTTATGAAAAAATCGTACAAATTATTCTTCTACATAAATTTTATTTTAGCGCTTCATTTTTCATAGTTACATTCTCCTAGAGGCTTATTTCATACGGGATCCAGGATTTCACTAACTCATTTACGAGGTAACAAACCATGACAACCTTTTAACAATAGTGAAAAAATTTAATTGACAATCGTTATCAGTCGCTATACACTGGCTGAGAATGATTATCATTTTCGAATTCATTGCTGTCATTCGCAATTACATACAAAAAGGGGTTTCGATTAATATGAAACGTTCTCATCTTTTATTCTCATCCGCTTTACTCTCACTAGCTTTGGTCGCTTGTTCAGATGAATCTAGCGATACAACTTCTGCAACAACACCTGAAGGTGATGGGGATGGGGAAGAAACCGCTACACCTGACGAAAGCGCAGACGAACAAATTGTGATCGAGCACGCCTTTGGAGAGACGGTTTTAGACGACATACCTGAACGAGTCGCTACCGTTCAATGGGGAAATCAAGACATTGCCCTTGCACTAGGAGTTGAGCCGGTTGGTTTCTCAGCCGCGAATTATGGTGTACAAGATGACAGTGGTCTTCTGCCATGGACGAAAGATCAGCTTGATGAACTCGGTGTTACAGATCCGAATATTTACCAAGATACGGATGGTTTAGACTTTGAGGCGATCTCTGACTCCAACCCTGATGTCATTCTTGCCAGTTATTCTGGAATTACACAAGAAGATTATGATTTACTAACACAAATTGCTCCAGTCGTTGCCTACCCTACGACGCCTTGGACGACACCTTGGCGAGAGCAAGTACTCATGAATGCTGAAGGGATGGGAATGAAAGCTGAAGGTGAACAATTGATTGAAGATACCGAAGCGACCATCGATGAAGCACTTGAAGATTATCCAGAAATTGAAGGGAAAAGCGTTGTCTGGGTAAACTTCTCTGCAGATGATATGTCGAACCTACACTTGTATACACCTGTTGATACGCGCGTTTCGTTCCTAAAAGAAGAATTAGGGTTAAGTACGCCTGAAGACGTTGAAGCAATGATTGAAAATAAAGATGAATTTTTCCTAAGTCTAAGTGCAGAAAATGCCGACGTACTAAATGATGCTGACATTATTATCGGATACGGTGATGAGGAATTGTACGAAGCTGTAAAAGCCGATTCTAGACTCGGTCAAATCCCTGCTATTGAGCGCGGATCTGTCGTAATGGTCGGCAATGCAACGCCACTCGCTGCCGCTGGTACTCCGAATCCACTTTCAATTGAATACACGATTGAAGAGTATGTAGAACTTATTGGAGACGCAGTCGCAAAACTAGATGAGTAATTCCCGCATTTCATCGCAAGAAAATCACGTATTTGTTCCAAAAACAGTAACAAAAACAATCGTGATTTCCGTTGTATTGCTTTTCATTGTCAGTGTTCTCTCCCTTGCTTTTGGTTCTCGATTCGTTACTTGGAATGAACTGATGACAGGGCTCTTTTATCCTGAACAAGATTCGTACGGGGCAAGCGTTGTTCGTGAGCGCATTCCCCGTACGGTTTTTGCTCTTTTTTGTGGTGCTGCACTGGGGGTGTCAGGTGCACTTATGCAAGCGATCACTCGCAATCCGATCGCTGACCCTAGTATTCTAGGCGTCAATACAGGTGCTGCACTATTTGTTGTTAGTGGTTTAGCTTTTTTTAATATTAGTACAGCCAGTGAATACATTTGGTTTGCTATTGCTGGAGCGATGCTAACTGCCATCTTTGTCTATGCAATAGGATCTCTTGGACGGACTGGAGCAACACCGTTAAAGCTCGTTTTGGCTGGTGCAGCCACGAGTGCGGCGCTGTCGTCGCTCGTAAGTGCCGTCTTAATTCCTCGAACCGATGTGATGGATCAATTTCGTTTCTGGCAAGTAGGAAGTTTAGGATCAGCAAGCTGGAATGCAATCTTGACGTTTTTGCCGTTTCTTATTGCTGGGGTGATACTGGCAATCTGTACTGCACCTGCGTTAAATGCACTTGCACTCGGTGATGATTTAGCTAAGAGTCAAGGTGTTCAGCTCACGACGTTGCGCATTTTCTCTGCCTTTGCTGGTGTTGTGTTATGTGCAGTCGCAACGGCCTTGGCCGGTCCAATTGGCTTTATTGGGTTACTTGCTACCCACCTTGTTCGATTATTGCTCGGACCCGATTTACGCATCGTCATCCCGATGGCCGCCATTGCTGGTGCGGTGGTTTTAACGTTTGCTGACGTTGTTGGTCGTGTAATTGGTAGTCCGGGCGAACTTGAAGTTGGCGTTGTTACTGCCTTAATTGGCGCCCCATTACTAATCTACTTAGCAATTAAATTGAAAGTGCGTTCACTATGACTACAAATTCTCTCATTACAATTAAACACGGTCGTCAAAAAAGACAACGTCGCTGGTTACTCGTTAACTTTCTATTAATCATTACCGCTATGGTCCTTTGTGTTGCCATGTTGCTACTTGGTAATACGTTTCATCACCCGGCTGATGTATTTCGAGCCCTCACTGGTGAAACTGTTGAAGGTGTCTCATTTGCTGTAAACAACATTCGCTTCCCACGAATGCTTGCTGGATTGCTTGCCGGAATTGCATTCGGCATTGCTGGTAACACGTTCCAAACGATGTTACGTAATCCGCTAGCAAACCCTGAAATCTTGGGAATTACAGCGGGATCAAGTGTCGCTGCACTGTTTTGCATTTTAATCCTACAAACGAGCCAAGCCGTTACATCGTTCAGTGCTGTTATCGCAGGGTTACTTACCGTTATCGTTATTTATTTTCTTTCACGAAGTGGTGCGTTTTCCATCGGTCGGCTCATTCTAGTCGGAATTGGGATTCAAGCGATGTTAAGTGCTGTTATCTCTTATTTACTTATGGTTGGGGGTCATCAAGATCTTCCCTCTGCTCTTCGCTGGCTAAGCGGAAGTCTTAACGGTGTACAGATGAATAGCCTTGCCCCATTAGTGCTTGTTGTTATGATCTTTTTACCGATCATTGTCTTCTTAGGACGACACCTTCAATTGTTAGAGCTTGGCGAACAAGCAGCCATTTCATTAGGGCTTCGAACGGATTTAACGCGAATACTATTGATTGTTAGTTCCGTATGCATGATTGCGTTTGCTACGTCTGTGACAGGACCGATTGCTTTCGTTGCTTTCTTGGCAGGTCCAATTGCGAAACGGATCGCAGGCGTTGGGTATTCCAATGTTCTACCTGCTGGACTTGTGGGTGCGAATTTAGTTCTTGCCGCTGACTTAATTGGCCAATTTGCGTTTGACGTACGCTTTCCAGTTGGGATTATCACGGGAATTCTTGGCGCGCATTCTTGCTTTATTTATTGATTCGCATGAACCGAAGGGGAAGTTTATGATAAAACCGAAGCATACTTTTCAAGCAGAAGAAGTTGTCGCAGGCTACGATCAGAAGACCATTTTGAACAACGTAAGTATTTCAATTCCAAGTCACAAGATTAACGTAATTATCGGTGCAAATGCGTGCGGAAAGTCGACACTATTAAAAACGATGGCCAGACTATTAAAACCGGACGCCGGAGCGGTTACGTTAGATGGGAAGTCCATTCACCAAATGCCATCTAAAAAACTCGCGAAACTGCTAGGCTTACTGCCGCAATCTCCGATTGTTCCTGAAGGGATTACGGTAACAGACCTTGTAGGCAGAGGCCGTTACCCTCATCAATCGTTTTTTAAAGGCTGGTCAAAAGAAGATTATACCGCAGTCGCTGAAGCGATGGATATGATGCAAATTACAGAACTTGCAAATCGGAATATCGATGAGTTGTCTGGCGGGCAACGCCAACGGGTCTGGATTGCGATGGCACTTACGCAACAAACGGACATCCTCTTTCTCGATGAACCAACAACGTATCTGGACATTACGTATCAATCGAGATTCTTGATCTACTGACTGATCTAAATAAAAAGTACGGAACAACGATCGTGATGGTGTTACATGACATTAACCTAACGGCACGTTATGCGGATTATATTTTCGCATTACGCTCCGGCCAGCTAATTGCAGAAGGAACACCAACTGATGTAATCACGAGTAAACGCGTGGAAGAAATCTTTGATATGAAAAGCGAAGTGATTCTAGATCCAGTATCAAAGACCCCACTCGTTGTTCCGATCGGAAGACATCATCGTCATACGTAATGATATGAACACTGAAGAAGCAGGTACTTTGAGAATACCTGCTTTTTCAATGTTTTTGACGTGGTTACTAAAAAGTGTTTTTCTGTTAAGTCAAACCTAACGCTTCTTAATAAAATTGAGAGTCTATTTTGTTTCAATTTTTTATCACACTTTTATACAAAGTAGTTATTCGTTCAATTTCAAAATGGACTAATAAGAGTATAGACAAACGATAATGCCTTCATCGCGCCCTTTAGTTGAATAGGTGCTTATTTAAATAAGTTGAACAAAACATTATCCCATGATTTCCTACTACAGGCGGATGATTGCACCCTTGGCACAAGAGCAACATCGGCTCCTGTTTCGCAGTCACCGTGTTTTCTATGCCGCGGAGGAACTGCCGAGCTCCTTCTTCCGCAGGCGTCACCGCCTTACGTTCCAATCATTGATATTCGTTTTAAGAACTCAATTATTCATGCAGATCGTAATTGTATATGCTCTGAATCAACAAATTCATTTTTCATTCTATATAGAGAAGTTGAAGATATAATTCAAGTGAAATCATTTTTTGAGTGCTTCTTTGATTGACGAATCAACTATAACAACACTAAAAATGACATCACCCTTAACGAGCAATGCCATTCATCATGAACCTTACTTACTTCATCAAAAATCAAACTCAGCTTCTTTTTGTTCACGAAGCTGCTTTAACGTTTCTGACAAAAGCAACGTATCGTCCACTAAATCTTGAAGTCTAAAGTGGATATCATCATTGATGATTTGTTTATTTAGAAAATCTTTTTCTTCAATGAACACGAAGCTTTGCGTAATATGAGCTTTCATATAATTTAAGATCGGCTTTAACTGTTGGTCGACGATCAGGTAATGTTTCGCGGATCCTGCTGTCATCACAATGCTAACGGTTTTATGCTCAAATGCACGTTCTGGAAGCAAGTCAAAAACGTTTTTTAATGTTCCTGGAATAGATGCTTGAAACACCGGAGTACCAATAACTAGAACGTCCGCATCCATAATCGTTTGAGTCATATACTTTGTATCTCCATCGTAATCGAGGTAATGACGTCCATCACTCCATTGCAGCGTGTAATCCGCTAGATCAAGTAACGTTGCATCGACCGTATGCTTATCAAGCTTGTCCATCACTTGGTTCATCGCCGTACGTGTCTTTGAACCGACGGTTGAACCTGACAGAACAACAACATTCATTTTCTTCACGATCCTTTAGACGTATATTTTCGAATGGCGGGTAAGATCTCTGTCCCGATCAACTCGATGTTATTACGAAGTTGCGCCATCGTAACCCCCCCGAAATCCATCTGACCAATATAGCGCTGGTGTCCGAAGAGCTCATGTTGATAGAGAATCTTCTCAATGATTTGTTGTGGACTTCCTACATTGACGACACTGCGAATATCCGCACTTTGTGCAAACTGTTGTTTCGGAAATCCACGACCGTTGGTTAGCTTCATGCCTTCATTAATGTGCGGATAATACTCTCGCTGAGCTTGTTGAGTCGTTTCTGCAGTATAGAAGAACCCAGCCGTTGCAATCGGTAATGAGTCTGGGTCATGTCCATTCGCTTTAGCTGTTTCGCGATATGCATCAATCGTTCCTTTAAAGTGACTAGCCGCACCGCCAAGGTGAGCAAGGAACATCGGGACGCCAGCGTGGCCTGCTTTCATCGCACTGGCAGGTGTACCGCCAACTGCTCTCCAGATCGGCAATTTGCTTCTACTGGTCTCGGAATGACTCTGGCATCTTTTAGCGACTTGCGGAATTTACCACTCCAATTGACGACTTCTTCTTCGTTTATTTTACGAAGAAGATTGAACTTCTCCTCATACAACTCCTCATAATCATGCAAGTCATACCCTAACAGATCATAAAGACCTACTCTTGATGCTCTTCCTGCAATAATTTCTGTTCGTCCTTCAGAAATTAAATCAATCGTAGAAAAATCCTCATACACGCGTACAGGATCTAACGTACTGATAATGGTCGATGAGCTTCCAATCTTAATTTTTTCTGTCGCTTGAGCAATTGCACCTAAAACGACGGTATGAGCTTGTGTTGCGAAATAGTCTTGATGGCTCTCCCCAACGCTTATAAAATCAATGCCTGCTTGTTCGGCAAGCTTTGCGACTTCTATAATTTCTTGAATTCTTTGCTTTGCTGAGATTCGATCTCCCGTTTCTGGATGTGCAGATGATCCCCTAACGTATACAATCCGAATTCTAATCCTTGTCCTGATTTAAAACGACCTTTGTCCATTTTATTTCAACACCCTTTCGGAATCTTGTCTTTTCTGTGAGTGTAACTAATGATAGTATGAACGAAACAGATTATTTTAGGAAGTACGCACTTTTAGGAACCATAGTATACTAAATGATACTTAGGAGGGATCTCGATGAAGTATGAACCCGACTTTTGTAAAATAGATGACGCATTAACAATTATTGTCGGCAAGTGGAAACCAATTATTCTCCTTCACCTGCTTAATCACGGAACTCAACGCTTCTCTGAGTTACGAAGTCAAATGCCTGGTATTACCCAGAAAATGCTCACGAAGCAGTTGCGTGAACTTGAAGAAGAAGACATCGTTTCACGAAAAGTCTATCCTCAAGTTCCACCGAAAGTCGAGTATTCCATCACAGATTATGGACGTACGCTTCAACCGATCCTTGAAGCAATGCATGAGTGGGGAACGAAACACCACGCACACCGCCTTAAGAAAGAAAATACGACTTCACACGAATCCTAATGGAAATGGACAATATAGCCCTGTCTCATGTAGGATAGTGGAGGGGAACTCTTGATACCATCAGTAAAGGAGACATACTCATGACAGAACATAAACAAACCGCTCACATTAATCCAGAAGGTAAAGAAATCGCGGAAACGGTTCTTCTACCAGGAGATCCATTACGTGCGAAATTTATTGCAGATAACTATTTAGAAGACGTTGTTCAATTTAATAGCGTTCGCAACATGTTTGGCTATACAGGAACGTATAACGGAAAGAAAATCTCAGTAATGGGGACAGGCATGGGTGTACCGAGTATCGGCATTTACTCATGGGAACTCATTAACATTTTCGGAGTGAAAAATTTAATTCGCGTCGGTTCATGTGGAGCGCTTCAAGACGACTTGAACCTTTACGACATTATTTTCGCTATGGGTGCTTCTACGAACTCGAACTATGTTAGCCAGTACAACTTACCAGGCCACTATGCGCCGGTTGCATCGTACGAGCTTCTTGAGAAAGCGAAGAACATCGCTGACGAGCAAGGTCAGACGGTTCACGTAGGAAACGTCCTAACAAGTGACACGTTCTACAATGCCGACGAAACTGCCGCTAAAAAGTGGAGTGACATGGGCATTCTCGGTATTGAAATGGAAGCTGCTGCTCTTTACATGAACGCAGCTGCCGCTGGCGTAAATGCACTGACAATCCTTACTGTAAGTGACCACGTATTCAAGCAAGAAGAAACAACTGCTGATGAACGCCAAAATTCATTTACGAAAATGATGGATATCGCACTTAACCTTGCGTAACCATTGATTAACTCCTTGCAAAGCAAAGGCTTTGCAAGGAGTTTTTTTGTTGTTCGACGTTATGCTCTACTTCAAATCATGTGAGTAGAACTTGACCATCATTGCGATTTTTATCGCTTCTGCCCACAAACAATCACCTTTGTGAGCTGAACCGGTCGAACTCCCCTCAAAACCGAAGCCTGGAACTACAAAGTTTGATACTATAATAGTAGTTCACTTTTATTCTGAAAGTTCTTTCTACTACTTCTTTAAAAGGATGGATCTACGTTGAGAATTGTAAATGAGAAGCAATTAACATCACTTATGGACATGAAAGAAATTATTCAGCGAGTGGAAGTTGCTTTAGAAGAGTATTCTTCGGGGAGGACCAACACTCCAATTCGCACAGCTCTTCCTTACGATGACGAACAAAACACTGCCTTGTTTATGCCATCTGTAGCTGACGGTCTCCAAAAGATCGGCGTGAAAGTCGTCACCGTTGCTCCGAACAACAAAGATCTTGGCAAGAAACTCATTAATGGGTTTGTCGCTCTTTCCGATTACAAAACGGGCGAACCCGTTGCCATATTAGAAGGTTCCTACTTAACGATGATTAGAACGGGGGCTATCTCAGGAGTTGCAACGAAATATTTAGCAAAGCAGAACGCAACGACACTCGCCATCATTGGAACTGGTGAACAAGCCTTCGGCCTCGCCGCTGCCGTGTTTGCTACGAGAGACATTACAGACGTTCACCTTTACAATCGCTCCAAAGAAAAAGCTGAGGCTTTTGCTCATAAACTACAGCATGATTTAAGTCAGCCCGCGAACGTCCACTTCCATGATCAGGCCGATGATGCTGTTACACATGCCGAAATTATCGTAACCGCAACAAATTCATCAACACCCGTGTACAACGCTTCACTACAACCTGGCACTCACGTCAATGCAGTCGGATCGTTTCGACCTACGATGCAAGAACTACCGACACATACCGTGACAGATGCACATAAAGTTGTTGTTGAAGCTGTCGATGCTGCACTTGAAGAGACAGGGGACCTTATTACTCCGATTGAGAATGGCGATTATCAAGTGAATCAAATCCACGGGGAACTCGGAAAAATTGTTTCTGGTGAACTTAGCTGCCGTGAACATGATGAAGAAATTACCGTCTTCAAATCCGTTGGCCTTGCCATCGTTGATATTGTCGTTGCGAATTATTTTTACGAAAAGGCCATAGATACAAACACAGGGACCGATGTTGACTTTTAACAGGTAGATTGATGACTAAACAACAAAGGACGGATTACATGACAACCATTAAACGCGTACGCCTCGAAACAGGATACTTAGAAGAAAATGAATTCATCTATGGAAGTGCGACATCGCTCGTAGATATTCAAATTAAAAATGGGAATGTCTCAAACATTACTCCCGCCTCAGAGGAACCAACCGACACTGATGCGTTTGATGGAAAGGAATTGTTGCTCCTTCCAGCCATTCGCGAAATGCATTGTCACTTAGATAAGAGTAAGTTAGGAGTGCCATGGCGACCGGTTACACCAGCAAGTAACCTTGTCGAACGATTCACGAAAGAAATCGATGAACTTGATGCCCTCGACCTCCCTCTTAAAGAGCGGGCAAGAAACTTAATTGAACTTGAACGCTCACATGGAGTGACCTTCTTTCGATCGCACATTGATGTTCACCCTAAAGTTGGTCAACGTTACTTAGAAGAAACCATTGAATTACTTCACGAATATAAGGGAACCTTTGAATATGAGCTTGTTGCGTTCCCTCAACACGGGTTACTTCGCTCAAACGCATACAACGATGTATTAACCGCACTCCAATCGGGCGCTACCCTCGTTGGTGGTGTTGACCCCTCCTCACTCGATGGTGATTTAGAGCGGTCGTTACATCAAACGTTTGAACTGGCTACACAATTTAATGCACCGATTGACATCCACGTTCATGATCGTGACGATCACGGAAGAAATACCGTACGTGAGTTATTACGCTTAACGAAAGAAGCCAAGTGGCAAAACAAGGTTGCCATTAGTCATGCATTTGGCTTAAACGACTTTATTGGCGAGGAGCGAAAAGAAGTATTTAAAGAACTCGCCGACACTGGCGTTCACATTATTTCTAGCCTACCTTTAAACGGGGTATTCCCACCTCTTGAAGAATTACATAAAGCGGGGGTACACGTATCACTTGGTTGCGATAATGTGTACGATTCCTGGTCACCTCTTGGCACTGGGAATGTAATTGAAAAGCTTAACCGCTATTTAGAAGTCTATCGAATGAGAAGCCAAGAAGACTTAACAGATGCATTGAGTCTCATTACTGACAAACCTTTTTCTTTAGCTAAAGGACAG
The DNA here is from genome assembly GCF_000698125.1 of Geomicrobium sp. JCM 19038. Lineage (GTDB taxonomy): Bacteria > Bacillota > Bacilli > Bacillales > Marinococcaceae > Geomicrobium_A. The sequence continues at coordinate 136,884 of NZ_BAXA01000006.1, forward strand.
CCTTGGTTGGTCGAGGGGATGGAGGCAGATTTCATTCTCGTTGATAGTTCATCAGCTGCAGAGTTTGTTGCAAGACAAAACCCTGTGCTGTACAGCTTTCACCGCGGAAAACTTGTTTATCAAAAAGAAGCTTAACGGAGGCACCTTATCGTGAACATATTGATTGTTTATGCTCATCCTGAACCGAAATCATTTAACGGTGCTTTAAAGGATGCGGCTGTCGAAGAATTAGAATCACAAGGTCACACGGTACGTGTGTCGGATTTGTATCAGGCAAACTTCAAAGCGATAGCGGACCGTGGTGATTTTGAACAACAAAGCAATCCAGATTTTTTTAAATACCAAGCTGAACAAGCACTTGCTTCTGAGGAGCATGGATTCCATCCTGAAATTCAGGCTGAACTTGATCGCTTGTTTTGGGCGGACTTTGTGATTTTTCAATTCCCATTGTGGTGGTACAGTGTGCCTGCAATTCTAAAAGGGTGGTTCGATCGGGTGTTTGCTGCTGGAACCATTTATGGTGGAGGGCTAGGCAGGTATAGTGAAGGAGCTTTACGTGGTCGTAAAGCGATGCTATCAGTTACGGTTGGGTCTGCTGAAAAAGGCTTTAGCCCGACTGGAATTGATGGAGACATGACGACCATTCTTTATCACATTAACCACGGGATGCTTTACTTTAGCGGCATGCAGCCTGTTGAACCTTATATTACCTACCAGCCTGCTCGCGCGAGCGTCGATGAACGTAAAGCCATGTTGGCTAGCTTTAGACAACATGTAAAAGCCATCGATGAACGATCATTGATTCATTATCACCCGAATGATCACTTTGATGAGAACCATCAATTAAAGCCAGAACACCGTAAATAAAATGATAAAAGCGACCTTGTTCTTTTGTTAGAGAACAAGGTCGCTTTTATTGATTACAAACCATTTTTAAAGAAAGAGGCAAACATCCTTGGCACGTACAACAAAACGTCTCCAAAGGCTCCAACCCAAGATGAGAGTAGTGGATCTCTGTTACGTGGTTGATTCCGTTCAACTTTCGCCAACATATTGACCTCCCCAAGAGTTTACTAACTTTAATATACCATGACTGAAAATTAATTCTACTCAACGTCTTCATCAAGAACTTGCTTCGTGAACGCTTCCGCATCTTCAACCGTTACTTCATCACCTAAATAATAGATCGAATAGAAATAATCACCGTGAGGAAAATGGTGGGAGACGTTCTCAATGTCCTCTCCAAATTGAGTGGCTTCGACATAATGTCCACCAATGGATACTTCTTCTGAATGGGTCGGAGTCGTTGGCGACACATGAATTTCAAGGTTTATTTCTGGTTCGCCATCATAACCCCCATAGACATATTCAAAATCCGCAAGTTCTGCAATCTCTAAATTCGGTTCAGAAGATTCTCGGTGACCGTAATTTACGATAAGCGAATCTAAGGACATTGACTCGTTTTGCCAAATCGATAAAATCTCATAACTCGTATGTTCAGGAATGTTCACATTATACGACGTCTCATCCACTTGTAGTTGTGCCTCAGAAACAGCACCATTGGAACAAGCGACCATAAAAATCACAAACAAAGAAATAACTATACTACGCATTGACTTCCCCCTTTGTAATTCTTTACCCATTTTCAATATACTGGAAACCAATCTACATTTTTCCGTTTACTTATTAAACCTCCTGTATTAAAGTTATTAAAGATATGTTATATCTGTAATACGAAAAGGATGATACGATGACTAACGAAAAGCACGTAAAGAAAATCCAAGCATTAGAAAATGAGCATCGCCACACTCATTTTCCAGCAAGTACGTTACTTGACTTACTCCCATTATCAACTGAAAGTACCATTCTGGATTTAGGTGCTGGGACGGGCTATGTAACACTGCCTGCTGCAAAACAAACCTCAGGTGATGTGTACGCACTTGACCGGGATTTGAACATATTAAACTATCTAGAGCAATCTGCGAGTGAGCAACAATTAACGAACATCACAACGCTTGAAGCAGACTTTACATCCATTCCACTTCAAGATCAGCATGTTGATCTTGTGGTCGCATCCATTGCGCTTCATGAAATTAAACCACTTTCAAGCGCGTTAGCTGAAGCCTTCCGCGTAGTAAAACCAGGTGGAATGATTCAAGTCGTTGAACTTGAAGCCACAGAAAAGTCACGGGGTCCAAGAGTTTCTTCTAAAGATATGTCGGCAGCACTTGAAGAAGCGGGCTTTGTGATGAGTCAAACTTTATTTCCAGATTTAACGATTGCAAACGAGCCTGTCTATATTCACCTAGCTACACGTCCATAAATTTTACAAGGGAACTTGGTTTTGTTGTTTCAGTTTCTCATGCTTTTCAAACATGAGAAACAAAAATAGACTTAGAACCATCAAGATCGTTGAACCATTTACCATGTAATGAACGGCTGGCAACAATGAAACTCCCATTAATTGAACAAGTGAGACAATGAAGATAAACAAACCTAAAACTAAGACGAATAAACGCATGACTTGTTTGAGTACGACCGTAGCTTTTAAGCTCATCTTCAAGCCTCCCGAAAGTATAAGTTTGTAGAGTCGTTCGTTGGCGCGCCGATTTCTTCACCTAAGGCGCTCCACGATGGTTCGATACAATTGATAACATCCACGAAAAAGGTTGTCATAAAACGTACCTAAGGTTCGATCCACAACAATCCGCACTCCTGCAAAAAACAGTGCAATCACAGCGATTATAAGCATAAGTGCAACGCCCGCTTGAATGCCAGACAACACAACCACCCAATCTAATCAGAGTAAACGTAATGTAACACGAACAAGCGGAATTTTCAAATCAGTCAGATAAAAACTTTAGTCGAGACGAGCTTTACAGTGAAGTGATGTTTCTTAACATTAATAAGACAGCACCCTAGTCAAGGTACTGTCTCCCAAAATTTGCGCTTTATGCATTAACAACTACCGATGGCTTCGGTTTCTCTAGACCGAGGTGGTCACGAAGCGTTGTTCCTTCGTATCCTTCTCTAAAGATCCCTCGTTTTTGGAGCTCTGGCACGACGAGTTCTACAAAGCTTGACAATCCGTCTGGATAATTACCTGGACAAAGGTTGAATCCGTCACAGCCCCTTCCTTGAACCATCGTTCAAGGTCGTCAGCAACTTGTTCAGGATTCCCAATCAAGATTCGGTGTCCTCTTGAACCAGCGACGTGCTTATAAAGCTGGCGAACACTCATATTTTCACGCTTAGCGAGATCAAGAATGAGTTGGCGACGACTCTGGTTGCCGTTGTATTCAGGTAACGATTCAGGCAATGGAGAATCTAAATCATAATCTGTGAAATCAAAGCCACCCATATACTCAGATAACAACTCCAAGCCCACTTCTGGGACGATCAGTTCTTGTAATTCATCATACTTCGCTTGCGCTTCTTCTTCTGTTTCCGCTACGTAGATGGACACACCAGGTAAGACTTTCACTTCATTAGGATTGCGTCCGTTTTCTTTTGCAAGCTTCTTCACTTCATCGTAGAAACGCTTTCCTTCTTCTAACGTCAATTGGGCAGTAAAAATAACTTCAGCATGCTTGGCTGCGAATGCCTTCCCTTGCGGTGAAGACCCTGCTTGAATAATTACGGGTTCACCTTGTGGAGAGCTTGAAGCATTTACGGGACCTTTGACGTTAAAATAATGACCGTCATGGTTTGTTTCATGTAGGCGCTCTGAATCGAAGTAGGTGCCTGCTTCCTTATCACGAACGAGCGAGCCTTCTTCCCAACTTCCCCAAAGCTTCTTCACAACATCAAGAAATTCATCGGCGCGCGTGTAACGCTCATCATGTTCCATATGAATGTTCTGACTGAAGTTCGCTGCTTCACCTGTATAATACGACGTCACAACGTTCCACCCTGTACGTCCACGATTTAGATGATCAAGCGAGAGAAACTTTCTCGCGATATGAAAGGGCTCGTTATACGTCGTTGTTGCGGTAGCTGCCAAACCAATCTTAGTCGTCATGGCGCTTAGCGCACCGAGCAACGTGAACGGTTCAAAGCGCACTAACTCTGACGGATGTGACAAGTGATTGAATGATAATCCGTCTGATACGAAGAGCATATCAAGTTTCCCCTGCTCAGCAATTTGAGCAACATCGCGGTAAAAATCAAGGTTTTCAGGACTGTCTGCTGGTGTGTTCGGTTGCCTCCATGAAGCGATATGATGACCAAATCCCATCAAAAAAACACCGATGTTCATTTTACGATCCATAGTACAAGTTCCTACCTTTCAGAAGTTAAGAGTTTCGTAAATTTTGATAGGTTGGGTGCCAATTAAGAAGTCGTTTTTCCAATAGCTTCGCCAAAGTGTCGGCAATTTTTCCTAATACCGAATAAAGTAAAATCGCAAGAATGATGACATCAATCTGCATGAACTCTCTTGCATTCATTGACATGTAACCGATGCCCGATGTTGCAGCAATCGTTTCTGCCACAATTAAAGTGACCCACATTACGCCTAATGCATAACGAACACCAACGAGAATGGAAGGCATCGCACCTGGTAAAATGACTTTCGTAAATAAGTGCCACTTCGAAATGCCATAAATACGGCTCATTTCAAGTAAGCCACGATCAACAGAGCGAATGCCATGGAACGTATTAATATAGACTGGGAACATAACCCCTGCCGTTACGAGAAAAATCTTCGCCGTCTCTCCGACACCAAACCAAATAATTACAAGTGGGATCATTGCAAGAATCGGGATGTTACGGAACATTTGAATGGTCGTGTCAGTATAGCGCTGCGAAGAGTTGGACATTCCATTTAGCACTCCAAGAATGAAACCAAGTCCCCCGCCAATCAAGAACCCGACAGCTGCCCGGAAGAAACTTACACCGATGTGTTCAAAAATCTCTCCACTTAGGGTATACGTAATTGCTGTTGTCAGAACTTCATATGGACTAGCAATTAACTGCATCGCTCCAGTAGAAACAGAAACTTGCCAAACAACGAGCAAGATTACTGGTAGAACCCAAGGAGCAATGGAGTTTTGATATACATTCTTAAGACCGTGATGACGTATTGCTTTATTCGTCATTTGACAGCTCCTTCCCTTCTACAATGTAAGATTCCATTTCTAAAGGATCATCAATAAATCCTAATTCTACTAAGTCATCCGCTTGTTGTTGCAGATCTTCCTCCACACCCGGTCCATTGTAATCAGCCATGTTAATGCCCCGTTCTAAGATTCGGTGCCACGTCTCTTCAGACAGCCCCGTTTCCTCAAACAATAGCGGCGTTGCAATGGAAGGATCGTTTTCAACTTCTTCACCGATCCGAATAACGGCATCCACATACACTTCTAACGCTTCAGGATGATCCGTCAGAAAGGCTTCATTCGTAAAATAAAACGACCGATAAGCAACGACATCTTCGGATGTTGAAATGACTTCATGCCCCCGCTCTTCACCAGCTGCCAAATAAGGGTCCCAGACGACCCACGCATCAATCTCCCCGCGTTCCATCGCTAAAATAGCATCAGGAGGATCCAGGTACACAGGTCTCACATCATCTAAATCGAGACCTTCTTGTTCAAGCGTCTTCAGTGTTAAATAATGAGCTATCGATGCACGATTAAAGGCAATCCGTTTTCCTTCAAGGTCACTAATCTCATCTATCCCAGTATCCCTTTGCACTAAAATCCCTTGACTATGTGGTGCAGATTCTGTTGACGCGATATATCGGATCGGATGATTGTTCGCAATAGAGTAAAGTGAAGGAATGTCGCCAGCATTTGCAATGTCCACGCTTTCTGTTCCGAGCGCCTCAAGTGTAGAACTCCCTGTATTAAACTCTGCCCAATCTACAGAGTAGCCTAACGCCTCCATGTCTGTGTGGAATTGTTCATCTTCACGAAGCATGAGTGTAATCGCGTTTTTTTGATATCCAATCGTGACTTCGTTCATTTCTTGCGAGTGCGTCGTGGCTTCATGACTACATGCAAAAAGCACACCTACTGACGTAATCATTCCAAGTAAAGCAACTGTTGCTTTTCGCATCTTCTCATCCTCTCCGACCTTCGCTTCGTCTCTATACAGGTTTCTTTAGTTGTTCTCGTACAAGGGGCAGAACTTCGTTTCCGATTTGTTCAATTACTTCTAAATGAGGGAAACCCCGTAGCAACACTTTATCGAAGCCAAGCTCAACATACTCCACAATTCTTGCTGCCACTTGTTCTGGTGTGCCGACAAGAGCAACGGAATTGCCTGATAACACTTGTGTTAACCCCGCCCAAAGGTTTGGAGCGAGTAAGAAGTTGCTTTCTCGACTATTCTCCATTAGATCGTGAAGACGACGTACCCCTTCAGAATCACCTTTCTTGCGATCCGTTTGCTTTTGCTCCAACGCTTCTGGCGATAAATCTTTAATCAATTGCTCGGCATTTTCAAACGCCTGCTCTTCGGTTTCGCCTAGAATCACTTGGAATGAAACACTATACGAAAGCTCTCGGTTTTCCTTTGATGCTCTTGCTTTCACATCTGTGATCGTTTCCCTTGTGTTATCGAGCGTCTCACCCCACGTCATGTACACGTCCGCTTGTTTGGCAGCGACATTTCTTCCTGTTTCAGATGCACCACCAAAGTAAATCTCTGGCGCTTTAGACTGGCCGAGTTCTGGAAAAAGAGTCGCATTGTTCAACTCATAAAATTCTCCGCTATGCGTGACATTTTCTTCTGTGAAAAGGCGTTTTAACACATGAATGTATTCTTCGGTACGACGATAGCGAACGTCGTGCGGTTGGAAATCACCGTAAGCAGCTAGCTCTGTTGGAGAGCCCCCAGTCACAATGTTCACGAGCGCACGACCACCAGACCAGTGATCGACCGTTGCAAATTGCTTCGCAAACGTAAACGGCGACATCACACCTGGCCTTGCTGCGAAAAGAAATTTCAACGACTCCGTTTGAGTACTCAAGCTTGCGGCAACCGCAAGGGAATCTAAGCAACCTGCACCAGTAGGCAAGAGTAGTGAAGAAAAACCACCACGTTCAGCTGCTAATGCAATAGCTCGAATGTATTCAAAGGTCGGTTCACGTTCGGTCTTACCTTTGCCATCCGTCCAGCCGGCATTCCCTGTTGCAATGACTCGCCCATCACCGGAAGTAGGCGCCATTGTTATAAATTCAACCATTCTAGTTCCTCCTTCGTTGCCACTTACGACTACATAGCAAACGTCTGTTGTTTATGGCTTTCTTCTAATAGTTCTGCATAAAGTTCACGTTCAATTTCTTTAAACACTGGATGACTCCGCTCCCGCGGTCTTGATAATGGTACGTCTCGATCATAAGAAATCATACCTTCTGAAATGACGATAATCCGATCAGCAAGCATGATGGCTTCACTCACATCATGTGTCACAAGTAACGCTGTGAATTGATTACGTTTCCAGATCTCTTCAATGAGACCTTGCATCTCAATACGCGTTAACGCATCTAACGCTCCGAGTGGTTCATCAAGCAACAATAATCTCGGGTTGGCTGCAAGTGCTCTCGCCAATGCCACACGTTGCTTTTGACCACCAGATAAAAGAGAAGGCCATTTAGAAGCATGGTTTTCGAGACCCACCTCTTGAAGCAATTGTTTTGCCCCTTTTTGCCAATCATTTTGGAGTTGAAGACCAAACCCAACGTTTGTGAGAACATCTTGCCACGGAAGTAGACGATCTTCTTGGAACATGACACGAGCATCATTATTTTGTTTAGATAAAATTGTGTCATTTTGATAGATGGTGCCTTCTGTTTTCTCATCAAGCCCTGCAATTAGGCGAAGTAATGTGCTTTTTCCACAACCACTTTTCCCAACAATTGCGACAAACTCACCAGCGTCAATTTGCAAGTCAATCCCCTTAATCACTTCTGTTTTACCAAAGTTCTTTTTCATATTTTCAATACGTAATTGCACGCCATTTTGTTGGTTGGTCATCTTCATTCTCCTTTCTTAGCTAGGGACGATCTCTTTTTGCGGAAGCTCCGTGCTAAATTGATACGATGACTCTAAAAATTGCTGAAACAACGTGCCCGGCTTTAATTGAACAAACTGAATGTCTTGTTCTTTCGCTTTATCATAAGAACGTTCACAAAACGTATTAGGTGGCGCTAAAAAGACAGTCACTGCGAAGTTATTAACAAACTTTAATACTTCTCCACGTCGTCCTTCTTCTACAGATAATGCAGGGTTACGGTGATCTTCAAACCCATTTGTTTCCGTGTTATAAATTCGAACCCAATCGCCTTCAACAATTGGAACAATTTCTTCTCCCTTAAGTGCTGCAGCAAGAATCGTCAATCTAAGTCCACCTTTCATATAATTCTTATTAATTTGATCTGTTTTATTGAATATACGTTAATAGTGCTGTACAATCAATTTCAAATAAGTAAACTCGGAATTCAGTTTTACTGAACGGCTCATTCGAATACGCTTACAACAAGGAATACAGTGAGGTGATATCATTTGGACCTTCGCAATATTATTACATTTCAATCCATCGTGAAGTTAGGGAGCTTCCATGCCGCTGCCGAAACGTTGAATTACGCACCGTCCACGGTTACGATGCACATTAAGAATTTAGAAGAAGAACTCGGTGTCACGTTATTGGAACGCCTCCCAAAACTAAAGCTTACGAGTTCCGGAAAACTGTTGTACGAACAAAGTGATGTGCTACTTCGAGACTTTGATATGTTGAAAGAGATGATGACGAGTTTACAAAGTGGGAAAAGCGGATTTATTACGATCGGGGTAATGGAACCGACTGCCAGCTTTCGATTACCGCAGCTTCTCGCTACGTTTCAAAAAGAGCATCCTCTAATGAAGCTTTCTATTCAAGTGCATAACGCCAATGCACTTGAACAACTCGTACAGTCTGGAGAGCTTGACTTAGCAATTGGAACCACACCAACGGTATATCATGATGACGTTTCATTTTCGTGGTTATTTAATGAAGAGTTTGGGCTATTAGCACCTACTTTTCATACCCTCACAACGAAAGATACGGTGTCACTGCATGATCTACACGGACATTCATTGTTGCAAACGACCCCGTCGTGCCCGTTTCGAGCGACACTCGACCAAGCCCTACTAGAAAACAATATTAAAGTAAGCAAAAACATTGAAATTAGTAATCTCTTAGCTTTAAAACCATACGTAGAATCCGGTATTGGCATTGCAGTCATTCCAGAAATCATTGCAAAGCCACCTTTTACTAGAACACAATACTTACCTATAACAGACTTCAATGGACAGCTCCCTATTGGAATAATGACAAAAACGACTAATTTAAATCCGAGTCCCGCGCTATCTCAATTCATCGCTCACATTCTTCGATCTACCACCCCCACTACACTAATTGATTAGACACAAAGAAACCCGATTTGAGACTGATCAAATCGGATTTCTTTACGCGTCATTCATAGAATCTTTACAAAAGCCACATCGCAAATACAGATGCCCCAGTTAAACTGAATATATCACTATTTAGAGGAGATGTTCACTATGCATGCTAAATCGTCAACACTCTTCCCAAAGAAAAGAAAAACCGAAGTAGCCATCGGCTTAAACGTTCGCCTATCTTCTGTATTCACAAAAACGAGCCCTAAACGTCAACAATTAGTTAAACCCATCAATTAAATACTGTTTGTCTTCCTTGTATTCTAGCAAGAAAGGCTGAATAAATAGATGGATCAACACGGCATATAGTACAATAAAAATAAGACTGCTTATAAAAGAAATATCTAGCCATGGATGAAGAACCGTCTGCAAAATAAGTATGATGAAATACGGTGTTCCTATGTTCCATTGTGCTTTAGACGAAATATAGTTTCTTGTTCCACACACCGAGCAATCAATCCGGTGATACAACCCGATGCACTGGCGCCAACTCATTGCCGCTTCACACTTCCAACATGTTGGCATACTCATTTCCCTATGAAGAGCGTAGCTTTTGAGTACAAGGTAACGTAGCCACTAATTTTAACTCTGTCTCCTTCTGATTTGCAGTAGAGCGTGCCTCCGCGTGCTGACAATTGACGAGCGACAAGTTCTGACTTACCGAGTTTCTGTTCCCAATAGGGAATGAAATTGCAATGTGCGGAGCCACATACAGGGTCTTCATTCACTTGTAATTTCGGGAAAAAACACCGTGAAACAAAATCGTATGTTGTGCTTGATGCTGTAATCGTTAACCCGATTCCGTCTTGCAATTGCTTGATTTTCTCAAAGTTTGGACTGAACTGTTCAACAAGTTCTTCATTAGGAGCGACAACCATTACGTCCCTTCCTAAGTACACTTCAAGTGGCGTAAATCCAAGAACGTCTTCCAACTCAGCAGTTGATGAGATGATCTCTGGAATGCGACTCGGAAAATCCATCTCATAAAGGTCTCCCTTTCGCTTCACAAGCAGTTCCCCACTCATCGTATGAAACGTGAGATCTGTTGTTTCTAGCTCATAGTAATTACAGACCACATAAGCAGTTCCAAGCGTTGCATGTCCACAAAGATCAATCTCCCCACCTGGTGTGAACCACCGCAGATGATAAACGTCTCCTGCTTTTACTGTAAAAGCCGTTTCAGAAAGATTATTCTCAACCGCAATCTTTTGCATCGTCTCATCGTCTAACCAACGGTCCATCACACAAACGCCCGCTGGATTTCCTTCAAACACCTTCTCTGCAAACGCATCGACAACGTAATAGTCCATCGTTTTCCCCATCCTTTACAACGTTTCTTTTCTATTATCGTACGCCAAGAAATTAAAATTGCATATAAAAAAAAGGTTCATTAACCTTCTGAGAGTGTTGAACAAGCAAGTATCTGAAGGTCTAATAAATAAAAATCACTTTGAAATTCTTCCACAAACAACCGTACCACATTACGCATCACCTTTAATGCTGGATGATTATAGGTACCGTCAAGGATGCTTTGATCAATCTGTTGTAAATAGGCAATCTGCTCACCCTTCGTTAACGACTCGTATTCTAAACGTATCGTTCCAATGCATAACCGCTTCAGTGGGACTTAATGTGACTTAGGCATGAGAGTCATCCAATACCTCTTGAATATAATTACAATAAAAACCTAAAGAAATAAGTAATTTCTACAGTTTTTGTATAAGGAAGAGATGATTGATCGTGACATTACCACGAAAATGATTAAAGTGGCCAAACCGAAAGACCAACTCGTCGATCGTGATTTACATGAAGACGAGGCGAAGCAACTCCTGCAGCATTTTAAAGGGCATGACTTTTTCACGTACGCTCTTCTTTCAATTCTCCTATCAACCGGGATGCGAATTGCGGAGTTAGCCAATGCCGATATGGAGCGTTTGGTATGGCGCTCGTAAGAACAAGCGAATTTTCTAGATGTCGAAGGTAAAGGCAAGAAGCAACGACCCATTGTGATCTATGAAGATGTGTTGTCCATGATAAAAGAACTCCGCAGACAACAAGGGATTTCAGAGGATAGCAAAGCAGGCCTTTTTACTAAAACCAATGGCAAACGGTATTCACCTACTTATTTGAGTAGCGACTTTAAACACTTGCTCTATGAATCGCCTTTCGGTTTTGTTCGAACACGTAAAGACCCTATTACGGCACACACTTGTCGTCACTACACAGCACAGTATTTGATTGAGCAAAACGCTGATCTTCAGTTCGATGAACCTTACATACTTTGTGGTTTATCTTTGGGTAGTATTCTAGTATTACATCAGGCTATTCGTAATAAAGAAAACTAAAAGAGATTGTGCTCATTGCATCAGTATTTGAAGCCCCGAATAAGTACCTTGTAACATTTGTCTATATTAAGAACACTGGGGAAATTAAGGATATTGATAGCTTTGGATAACCCCGTTAGTATAAAAGAATCAAAAACTAATTCCACTCGATAAAGCTTGCCCCATTAGCCTAGAGTTTTTTCTGAGATATACTTAAATTCATTTATACATAAAATATATTTACACATTATAAGATTGATCTCTAACCACAACAGTCTCAGGTACAAAACGTATAAAAACATTATGAGAATTTTGAGTTTTGAACCTCAAATCCCAATTCTTATCGTTTGATCCTAGGTATTTTGTGAATAGCTTATGTGCTAATTTAAAGTTAAATAGTTCTACACTGGCTTTTCCCCTAAAGCCTGCATGGTAGACTTTCCCGGAATCGGGCTCAAAATCAACAATACCAATTGCACAAGATGGGGTGTTCTGTATTCTAGATGGAAAAGTATCTTCTGGTGTTCCTATAATCCAAAGGCAACTATCTTCCCAAATAAACCATACTGGTGAATCTCTAGGACCTTCTGGGGATGCCGTTGATAAATGGGCAAATAACGGTTTCATTAACATTTTATCTAAATCAAAACTTCTCTTTCCTTCTATAATCTTCAAATATTTCATCTCCTTTTTGGACGTTCCTCATCGATAAAATTTAATTAGTGAAATAACTATTGATCAATAAGCTAAGCTAACCTACGTCGCTATAGTAAAAAAGCGTCCCTTCTAACAGGAACACCCTCGTTTATTTAAGTAAATGTTTGTTTTTAATACCTTTACCAGCCTTTACGATTACACAAAGATGTAATATGTGCAAGATGATGTTTTCCATGCCAAGCATAGATTCCTATATTCTTACCTAATGATATTTCACCTGAATCCGGAGGAATAAAAGTTCTTTCCATATCTGCAGGAGTTAAACTACGTAAAAGGATAGTCCAGCGTTTGTGCAATGTTTCAAGGAGTGAAAGTGAAGTATCAATTGGTAAATTATAATCTGCTAGTTCTGCCCACTTTGTTTCGTTATATGGTTTAATTACTGGATTTTCTTCTGTTAGTGCCACTTTAAAACGAGTGTAGGCGTTTATATGACTATCTGCAACATGATGTATGACCTGACGAATAGTCCAGCCACCCTTTCGATAAGCTGTATCAAGTTGTTCATCATCTAACCTTTTTACAGTATCCCGCAATATTGTTGGTAATTCCTCAATTTCACATATCCACTTACTAGTAATGTTATTAGTAATTTCTTCATCAAATTCAAAGGTGCCAATTGGATATCTCAAATCCATCTAGTTCAATCCCCTAAAATTTTATTTATGTAGTTAATGAAATAAGTAATTATAAATAATTCTACCTGAATTCTCCAATAATACCAATGCCATAACTCTATACATATTAATTTATTGACCTGCCCCGTTCGTACCATAAGAAAAAAGCATTCTTGATTAAGAACACCCAATATATCTTAATATACTATTATTTATAGTTACACTCATACTCATTCCTACTTGAAGAAGTACCATTAACTTTGCAAAAAAATAAGTTAAAGCATAGTTCCAACCAATATGTCGATTCCCTTTACGATAAAGACTCGTCTTTTTTAATTCTTTTCAACTATCGCGCTCTTTGACAAAAACTGTCCTAATATTTCCTCTTTACATTGACATCGTGTCATACTTTATATTGTTGGAAAGGAGGGTTTTATAATGAAGATCAGTGAACTTTCTAATCAAACAGGTGTTAGCATTCGTTCAATTCGTTATTATGAGCAAAAAAAAGTTAATCCAACCTTCTCGGGAAGAAAATGGTTATAGGGTTTATGAAGAGCAAGACATTGAACGTGTAAAAGCCATTCAATTATTTCTAGATATCGGGCTTAAAACGGATGAAATCCGGCCTGTTATAGCTTGTGGTTCTATCGAACCCATGGATGGCAATTGGGATTGTGCAGATTCAGCAATAACCTTATACGAAGAGCAATTGCTCAAAACTAGGCAACAAATTGAGCAATTAGAAAATTCTAAAAGACATTTGCAAGAATTAATTGAATTCTGGCATACGGTTAAAGAGCGCCAGAACAGGATTAATGAACAATGAATTATCGCCTCTTCATATTAGTGTTAGGAACTTTTATTATTGGGACAGATGATTTTGTTATTGCTGGTTTATTACCGAGAATTGCTAATGATATGGGAGTCACCATTGCAGCAGCTGGACAATTAGTAACAGCCTTTGCCGTTGCCTATGCAATTGGAGCCCCTGTTTTAGGTACATTACTGTTTAATATGCCAGTTAAAGCGCTATTAATATTATCTATGTTTGTGTTTACCATTGCCAATGGCCTTTCTGCAGTTGTTACATCATTTGAATTATTGTTTATCACAAGAATAATTGCTGCGTTAGCCGCAGCCGTGTTTACCCCTTTGGCAATGGCTGCATCAACAAGTTTAGTTGCCGATACAATGCGTGGAAAAGCTTTGTCCTTTGTAATAGCTGGCATAACCATTGGGTTAATTCTTGGTGCCCCTATTGGTACATGGATTGGAAATGCCATGACCTGGCGTTATTCTTTTGTTTTCGTAGCTTTGGTATCTTTAGTAACTGTAATTGGGGTTTTACTATTCTTACCAAAAATTGAACGAGAAGCTTCTGTGAGTATCAAAGAGAGACTCAAAGGTTTCAACAAAATCATCTTCTTAACATTATGTGTCAGCATTATCGGTACAACAGGCGGGTTTATGACGTATACCTACATCGCTCCAATTATTACTGGGATCACAACGATCGAGAATATAGGTGTTTTCCTGCTAATACTTGGTATTGGATCTTTATTAGGCAACCTAGTTGGTGGGTACTTAACGGACCGTATTGGTGCTCCAACAACACTTACATTATCACTTTTTGGTTTCGCTATTTTATTAACTGCTTTTTCTTTGCTTTCCATATTAAATCCTTCTACATTAGCAACTATTCTTGTGGGTTTGGTTTGCCTATTATGGGGGATTCCTGGTTTTGGAATGAACCCAGCACTGAATGCATACCTGCTTTCGTTAAACCCTAAACAAGCATCAATGATACTATCTTTTAGTGCATCTGCACTTTATATGGGGATCGGTTTAGGAGCTTTTTTAGGCGGTGGAGTCATAAGTTTAAGTTCAATAAACTATGTGGGAATTAGCAGTGGGGTTCTCGTATTTGTTGCTTTAATGATCTTCATCTCAGTTAATAAGATTGCAAAGAAATCACTGAAAACAAGTGTTAACTAAAAATAAAGGTGCCATCGTATTCACCTACGGCACCTTTATTTATTCGAATGAATTCTTGTATCAGAGATAACTCATCTAAATGATTTCAGTATAAAAAGTTCTTAATAGTACTATCCTTTACTTTATAAAATATCAGGAACTATTTAAACCTCAGCTCTCAATCCACAAGCCTTATGCCACTATCCTACTCCTTTAATAAATATAAAGTTTAATATTACTTACGCCCTTATACTTTAATCCTTCTATAATTTTTCACATAAACTTGGGCGGTATTCTGCGTACCATTTTGATACCTTGGGCGGATGGCGCATCGACCTTTTTTTCTACTCTGTTCGAAACGATTTGTAAAAACCAAGGCGCAAAATGTCTTAACCGGTATGCATTTAACGTATGCATCATCTGCTCTGCTTCTTGTTTCGTTTCATACTGTTTTTGGTCTGTTCGATTGGCGTGCGTCAATACTTCGATTTTCCCTTTGTGTTCACGACAAATGATATACACACGACACCCCTCATCCAGCGATGTAACTTGTTTACCAAACTTGAGGAAGTTATTTTATTCGTGGATTTCTACTCATTTTAAGAAGGCCATAGACCCCCAAAATGACTAGACCGACAATCACTATTATTAGCAGTATGGAAGACTATCCAACATGAATCATTTTTCTCACCACCAGAAAAAGGCTGAACGGGCAGTGTAACATAGATCGCTCATAAATAAATCGTAAATTATAAATTGTTTAACAATAAGTGCGTGTTGGATGACCACAATTTTAGGGACTTTCCTATCTAGTTGTATACCCACCGTAACGAACCTCAACTCTGTATGCTTATGCTTCCTTTGTTATTGTAGACCACTTTATTAAGTTGCTAAAACCTCTTTCGGTTCTCTTCGCAACCGAAAACACCTGCTTTACAACATTGATCTCTTTTCATACCGCTATGTACACGTCTTATGACGACCTTATCGATTAGTCTGACAACGTCCCTCATACTAACCGTGTACTTATGTTCTTAATCTCAATAAAACTTTACTAATAAGGAGCGGTCTTTCAAATGAAAAATGCATGGTTTTACGTTTTAACAGGGTGGGCAACCGTAACGGTTGGACTGTTTTTAGCTTCTTTTTTCGGATCGATTGCATCAGAGCAATTCGGGATTACAGGTAACGGACGACAAGTAATCCATGCAGTGGTTATGAGTGGAGTTGTCGTACCAACGATTCTTATCTTATACAAAAAAATGAACAAAACCTTACCTACTCCAAGACCGACAGCGTATTCAATGAAACGAGCCCATCACTTTTTTAGTGGATTTATACTAGCAACAGGGTTAGCAATTATCGGTTTGTTTCTTGCGAGTGCGTTAAACCTTATTGAAATTCATCAATGGAATGTACCAAGTGCGTGGTTGGGAGCATTACTCGTAAATTTATTGATTGCTTTTTTCTATGAAGCATTGCCAGAAGAATTGGCGTTAAGGGGGTTGGTTTTTGACGCTTTCAACCATCACTATGCCATCTATCTAGCCGTTCTTTTGCAGACTTTTGCATTTATGGGTATGGCACTTGCTGTGAATTTCTTGCAGGTACTTGTGGGAATGTCTTCGTTTGAGCTGTTTTTCATGCAACTGCCACAACTGATCCTTCTTTTTGTTTTCGGTATTGCCTTAGCGCTTATTCGAATTTTTACCGGAAGCCTTTGGGCAGCGATTGGCTTTCATTTAGGCTATTTACTGATGGCACGATTCTTAATTATGCCTATAGAATACGGCGCACCGCCGATTGTTTCTTATGAAAGCGCCTATGAACTGAATTTCGGTGCCAATGTGATGATTGATACGATGATTTATGGTTGTATCGCAATTATGATTGTGTTATTGCTCGTAAGAAAGTTACGTAAATCAAAATCAAAGACGTTCACTGTGTAAAGAAATACTGAAACGCTCACACGGCTTTACGTGTTCAAAGTCATTAGACTAACTAAATTTCAAATATTTGTATATCGTTTTCAAGATTTTTATAAAGCTGGAATTATTTATTAAGAATCCTCAATAAATACTTTAGTTTCTAAATTAGTTGTGGTGGTGTTACGGTCATTTTTGTTATACCTTTATAGAGATATTACTTATTATTTTGAGAGTTTTCCTTTTCAGATTGCTAAGAACAGCGTTTTGAAAATCTATCGGAGGACTCTTTTAAGTCCCCTTCCCTATATGCCCATTCTTTAGTGTAAGTTTTCAAAAAAAAGTACGTGACATGATGTAAAAACAGTGCTACAATTCTGTTAATCATTTGTTCCATTATATAATGTTTAATTCCATTCAATGGAACAATTAGTGTTATATGTAAGCGCTTTTATATACGAAGGGGGCATATAAATGAAGAAGTTAGGTCTGTTAACGGGGGTAGTCGTAGTCGGTATACTTGGTGCGTGTGAATCCTCTGAGACTTCAGGTGAAAGTAACTACCCATCTCGAGACATTAATGGGATTATTCAGTGGGGTGAAGGTGGAGCAACGGATAATGTTGCACGTAGTCTCGCTATTCAAGCCGAGGATGCTTTGGATGCATCGTTTGTAATGCAAAATCGCGAAGGTGCAACGGGTGCAATTGCAACACAGTATGTGTATGATCAGCCTGCAGACGGATACAGTGTGTTGTTCGGAGCAGAAAATCCACTCATTTATAATGTTCTGGGTATATCTGAAAGGGATTACATTGAAGACTTCTATCCCGTCAATATTATTGGACAAGGTCTTGCAGGAATTGTAGTGAAAGATGATTCAGAATTTGAAACATTAGAAGATCTCGTTGAGTATGCCCAAGAAAATCCTGGTGATTTAACGTTAGGAACGAGTGGGGAAGGCGGCTTGCCACACGTTGTTGCTTCCATGCTTTCCGCAGAGCTCGGTACTGAATTCAATCAAGTCCCTTACGACGGTGATGGTCCGCTGTTTACAGCAATGCTAGGAAATCAAATTGATGCGACGGTTGTTGGTGTTGCAGGTGCGCAAGAATATGTTGAAGCTGGCGATATCCGGATGCTTTCTATTGTTCATAATGAAGAGGTGGACGCTTGGGATGCTCCAGCATTAAGTGATATTTACCCTGAATTTGACAAATACCTACCGTGGGGGCCGTTCTACGGAGCATTTGTTCACCCTGACACACCAGATGATATTAAATCAACACTCGTAGATGCATTTAATGAAGCGGTAGACGAGGAATCATTTCAGGAACTTCTCTCTTCTCTAGGCGCTGAGCCTATTAACATTAGTGGTGATGAAGCTGTTGAGTGGATGAAACAGACACAAGCAGTCTCTGCTTGGCTACTCTATGATGCAGGTGCTACTGAAAGTTCACCTGAAGAATTTGGCATTCCTAGAGTTGAGGATCTTGATTAAGTTTTAAAAGATGAGGGTGCACTGTGCGCCCTCTCTTTCAATTAACTTCTAAATCATTAACAAAGTGAGGACGCGAGAACACATGCTTACATTACGACGAACCCTACCTGGCATGGTGATGATTATCGTCAGTTTGGTCATCTTATACCAGTCTCTTTTAATTCAGGGGACGGAACAGCTCAACCCAGCAGGTGGTGGTTTCCTACCTGGAATTATTGCCATAGTGCTTATCATCTGTGGGATCGTCACGTTAATCAACGACTTGAAAAAACAAGTAGTCGAAAAGACTGACGAACAAAAAGAACAAGCCTTTTCTAAAAGTGATTACTTCCTGATCTTCTCTTACTTTATCTTTATTGTTTTTTATGTGTTGTCACTATCCTTTTTGCCATTCCTCATTAGCACAACCTTGTTCTTAATCATTAGCATCTTTTTGCTTAAAGGAATTAAGTGGTACACGAATGTTATTGTTTCAATTGTTACTGTAACAATCATTTATTTCTTATTTTCACAACTATTTAACATTGTTTTTCCTTAAGGAGCCAGCATAATGGAATTTTTACAACAAATTTTAATTCCTTTTTTTGATTGGGAACTGCTCATACTTGTAGCTGCAGGTACATTAGCAGGAATTTTTATCGGCGCAATTCCCGGACTATCTGTCACCATGGCCGTCGCTTTGTTACTTTCTCTTACCTATTCTTGGGACATGCTTCCAGCTCTCGCACTCATGCTCGGTGTCTATTATGGAGGCGTGTACGGAGGTTCAAGAGCAGCTATTCTCGTTAACATCCCTGGTTCCCCTGCTTCTGTTGCTACCTCACTGGACGGGTTTCCGATGTCACAGAAAGGTGAAGCTGGGCTTGCGCTCTTTCTAACGACAATCTTTTCATTTGTTGGAGGACTTGTTGGTGTACTCGTACTCGCGAGTGCAGCTCCTGTTGTTGCTTCATTTGCCGTGCAGTTTGCAAATCGAGATTATTTCTTACTCGCAATGCTCGGACTGCTACTAGTCGGTAATTTAAGTAATGGAACCGTTGCAAAAGGGCTGTTCTCAGCTGGGGCAGGAATCGTCATAGGACTAATTGGAATGGACCCAATTGGTGGGGGTTCACGCTTTACGTTTGGGTCATTGCAATTAATGAACGGTGTTGACTTTATTATTGCACTACTCGGTCTTTTCGGAATGTCAGAGATCCTCTATCAGATGCGAGAACTAAAACGTCAGGGCAAGCCGGTCGAGTTCAAAAAAATGATTATTCCGCCTTTGCGCTTTATCTTAAAATTTTTACCTCTCTCCATGCGAGTTTCAATCTTGGGGGTACTTACTGGGGCGTTGCCTGGTGCAGGGGGCGAGATTGCCGCACTATTGTCTTACGATCATGCAAAGCGATCGACAAAGAATCCAAATCGCCCGTTTGGAGAAGGTGCGCATGCAGGGGTAATCGCTCCAGAAGCAGGAAACAGTGCAGCCATTGGAGGCGCTATGATTCCAATGCTTACGCTTGGAATTCCAGGGGATGCTGTTACTGCAATCTTTATCGGCGCACTATTTATACACGGACTACAGCCTGGACCAATGTTGATGGCTCAAAGCGGGGATCTATTTTGGGTCATGGTCGGATCCTCTATACTTGCAAACATATTCTTGCTCATTTTCGGATTAATGGTCGTCTCCATATTTATACGAATTGTCACGGTTCCAAAACAAATCTTACTGCCAATTATTGCTGTCATTACGGTCATTGGCTCGTATGCAATGAATTATAGTCTAACTGACGTTTATTGGATGCTTGGGTTCGGACTCATCGGCTTTTTTATGAAGGTGCATAACTTTTCTGTAGCACCACTCGTATTGGGGATAATACTCGGCCCATTAATCGACACGTCATTTAGGCGAGCGTATATGTCCGCCAACGGTTCCATGCCTGACTTCCTGACAGGATTTGTGACGAACCCGATCAGCCTCATACTCACCATCGTAATCGCTTTTACAATCTTTTCTCAAACACCAATCTACAAAAAGGTTAAGCAAAAGATCTTACCTAAAAAGCAACAAACTTAAAATCTTTTTAGCCCTTTGAATAACACTGACCGATTATGGAGTTACATGATCGGTCAGTGTTATTTTTAACTAAGAGATAATAACCTTCCACCTGAATCCTACAATTCGTTAACATCGCAACGACTCAATTTCTCATTTCAAGTTATACCCCAATATCAATTCCGTTACACTTTATCTTAATCAAAAATAAATACCTTTTGTGTTGCTAAACTAGCCTCTGAAAAAGATAGACGAGTATTCGTTGTAGATTAACACCTTAATCTTCTTGGCTTTACGTATTCAGTTTCTCTTTTTCGAATGAGTTATTGGACAGCTGAGTGCTAACATGATGAATCTGAAGCGTTTTCTATTAAATCGATCGTCGGTGAAATTTATAAATTTAAAATGAACGAACTCACTATCCTATATAAATTAAAAAGAAGTCAGCCCATTGAAAAGGCTGACTTTGGTAATTCTTTTTTGTTGTCATCGATGATGAGATGTTCGTTAACTTGCTAATCGCTCCCAGATCCATCAGGATGGTTCATTACAATACATTCGTATCAGACGTGGTCATTGTGCCTCACTATACTTTAAATCGTGCTTAAATCACTTGTTTTGTTCTTAACTGCACAATTTCATCTGCGGTTAATCCTATACCTGAAAGAATTTCTTCATTATTTTCACCAAGATCAGGCGCGATGCTGCGAATGCTGCCCGGTGTCTTCTCAAATTTAGGAACAATCCCTGGTACTTTTATAGCTCCAAGTCGAGGATGGTGAACTTGAACGATATTCTCTCTCGCCTTGTAGTGCTCATCATTAAATATGTCTTCAATACTCATAACAGGACTGACTGGAACACCGTATTGATCTAATTGTTCAAGGAGACCTTTACGTTCTTTTGTTGCAATCCACTCCTCTACTATTCGATTCGTCTCATCGTTATTCTCAAGTCGCTTAGAATTTGTATAATAGCGCGGGTCTTCCAACATATCTTTTCTGTCCATTGCATCTGCTAAACGATTAAACGTCGTATCAGTGCTTGTTACGAGTACTACCCAATGCCCGTCTTTCGTCTTAAACGTCCCCGATGGCGAGGAATGGCCATGAAGACCAGGGGCACGTTCGCGTATCTTCTGTAGCTGATCATACTCTGCGACAAGAAATTCCATCATTCGGAATACCGATTCGTATAAGGCAATATCGACCATTTGACCGCTACCTTCTTCAGATGTATCACGATTGTACAACGCAGTAACCGCGGCAAACGCAACATAAATGCCACAAATGTAATCCGTTAATGAAAAAGGTGGACTCACCGGATGACGATCCGTAAATCCTTGAAGATATGTGTACCCGCTAAATGCCGTCGCTGGGGTGCCAAACCCAGCTTTTTCTTTGTATGGTCCTGTCTGTCCATAACCAGAAACACGAATCATGATTAAATCTGGGTTTTCTTCCTTAAGTACGTCATAACCGACACCCCACTTTTCGAGCGTTCCTGGGCGAAATTTTCAACGAGAATATCTGCCTTTTTTGCGAGTTTCTTTAAGATCTCTATCCCTTCTGATTGATGAAGGTCCAGTGTTAATGAGCGTTTGTTTCTTGAAAGCCCTGGCCATCGAAGCGGTTCCCCGTCTTCCGAAAATGGCCCTACACTGCGTGAGGTGTCTCCCCTTCCTGGAATTTCAACCTTAATTACATCCGCTCCAAAATCGCCAAGGAGCGCCGTACCATAAGGCGCTGCAATCATTGTAGAAACATCGAGAATAGTAACTCCTTCTAATGGTGTCTTAGCCATGAACTTATTAGCCCCTTTCTATAAAACGAACAATTACGGAATGCTAACGTGTGATTTCGTGCTGTTTGGAGAATAGATATCATTAATATTCCATTGACCATCTGTTGGAACAGGCTCGTTTCGCATGGCAACATCAATGACGACTGGCTCATTTGACTTAATCGCTTCATCAACAGCATCTTTGAACTCTTCTGCACTCTTTACTTTAACTCCTCTAACTCCAAACCCTTGAGCAATCGCTGCAAAATCAGGCGTATACGATTCGCCGTCTTTCTTGAATAATGTTCCGTACGTCGTATCATAATGAGCCATTTCTAAGCCGGCAATCGTACCATATGCACTATTATTCATGACGACCCATACGACTGGGATGTTCTCTTCAACTGCCGTAGCCAAAACAGCAGGGTTCTGACCGAAGCCACCGTCGCCAATGAGAGAGACAACAACACGATCTGGCAGGCTAGTTTCGCTCCGAGTGCTGCACTTGAGCCAAATCCCATCGTGGCAAACCCACCTGGTGTAAGAATAGAGCCTGGTGTGTAAATCGGAAACTGTTGACCTACGCCATTCTTGTTCCAACCGACGTCCGTTGTAATCATCGCATCACGAGGCAATACTTCCCGTACATCAGCTAAAATTCTCTCAGGTTTCATCGGGAATGCATCGCTGTTTACGTTGTCGCTAATCCGTTCACGCAAGTCTTTGCGATACGTTTGAATATCTTCTTTCAACTGTTCGTTTCGTATGATGCCTTCTGGGTAGAGACGTTTGGCAACTCGATTTAACGCCGTTAACGCTCTCTTCAAGTCTGCAATGGCTCCGATTTCCACCGGATAATTGCGTCCAATTTCATTCGAATCGATATCAATTTGAATAAGTTTTGTTTTTGGAATCTCAAACGTCACGCCTGGATACCATGAACTGCTGTCTGCTTCTTTAAAGCTAGTTCCTAACCCAAAAAGAAAGTCTGCATTCTTCGTCTGATCATTGATAAATTTCGTACCCCAAAAACCTGTCATTCCAAGAGTAAGTGGGTGATCATCTGGTAAAACACCTTTCCCCATCAAAGAATGGGCAACGGGAATGTTCATATGATCAACGAACTCACGAAGTTCATTCGTTGCATCTGCTAAAACGACACCGCCACCCGCATAAATAACAGGACGATTCGCCTCCGCCAAAGTCTTAACAATTTGCTCCGCAGTTTCTTCATCGAGCGATGGCTTTTCAATAACACGTATATGATGCTGAAGTTTTTCGAAAAGACTGGTATCTACCTCTTTAGAGAAGATATCCATCGGAACGGATACGAGAACAGGCCCGGGACGGCCACTCTCTGCAACTTGGAACGCCTTCTGGAGAATTTCTGGAAATAAATCTGGACGATCGACACGCCAAGCACGTTTAACAAATGGACGATAAATTTCGTATTGAGCACCATCTGCATGTAGGTTTACTTCTTGATGAGGATGCTTCCCGTAATAATGACTCGGCACATCACCTGCAATCACAACCATCGGAATTGAATCGAGTGCTGCATTCGCAACTCCAGTAGCGGCATTAGTCAAGCCAGGTCCTAAGTGACTTAATACAACTGCAGTTTCTTTTTTGGCGCGGGCGTATCCATCTGCAGCGTGCGACGCAATTTGTTCGTGGCGTACATTAATGAATTTGATGGAGCTTTTATCGAGCTCAGATAACACAGCAATGTTCGTGTGTCCGCATAACCCAAATAGATGCTCAACATTCCGATCTTCTAAGTATTTGACCAACTGAGTCGAGATGAGTTTCTTCATGATTGTTCCTCCTTGTTTTGAAAATCAATGAGAATTTTTGCAAAGTTACCAGAAAGTGCAAGTTCGTACGCCTTTTCATAGTCTTGTAACGGTAGAATTTTTGATATAAACACGGTTGGATCAAATCGTTTATCTGAGAGGTATTCAATACTTTCTGCAAAATCTTTAGGAAAGCGGTAGATGATACTTCCATAGATTGTCTGTTCTTTTCGTACAATTTGGCCTACTGGCAGTTCGGATGCGTTTGTGATACCAATTAAAAGCACAGATCCCCCTGCTTTAGCCAACGAAAACATGATTGTACTGACTGAGGAGTTCCCGCCGCTTCAACAACGTAATCAAACGTGTCAGGATCAATGGCATCCGGATGAGTTGCTTGAATGTGCGGAAAAGATTCTAGCATTTTCAGTTTTTCTTCATTAATATCGACCGCTGTGACGTCAGCCCCTAAATAATCGGCAAGTGCGACTGTTAACAGCCCTTCAGTACCACAACCGATAACGAGTACTGAATCCCCTTTTCTTAGATTGAGCTTTTTGAGACCGTGAACGATGACCGCTAGAGGTTCAATTAATACGGCTTTTTCATCAGAAACCTCATCTGGAATCGGAATAACATAGCGAGCATCAATACTAAATTCATGAGAAAATCCACCATCTGCATTAATGCCAATTGACTTTTTGTGCGGACATATATTTTCTTGTTCCCGCAAACAATACTCACATTCCCCGCAAAATGTATTCGGTGTAACAACAACCCGCGTTCCTTCAGGAATGTTCGCTACACTCCCTGATTCTTCAACAACACCGACGAGCTCATGACCAGGCCTTACAGGATATGTCGCATGCTGAATTTTCCCTCGATACACGGAAAGATCAGAGCCACAAATTCCACCATAAGTCACGCGGATTTTCACTTCATTCGCTCTTAAGCTCTCTAATGGTGCAGAATCTCTAAGAACGAGAGAATTCGGTTCAGCTATAAATAATTCACTCACAATGTCATTCCCCCATTACATCCTCAATCACTCGTAACACCACGTCCAGCTGCTCAATGGGCATTTGCCCTGGTGCCGAACTTGCACTACCAACAGCAAAGGTCATGGCTGACCCACAAGCTCCACCCATCATGCGAGATAGTGCACCTAGGCGTCCCATTGACATCGTGACAACTGGAATGGATAGGTGTTCAGATGCTTTTGCAGTTGCTTTCATAAGAACCAAAACGTCATCAATTGTTTGTGGCATAACGGCAACTTTTCCAACATCTGCACCTTGTTCTTCAGCTTCTTTTAATTTATTGTAGATTTCTTCTTCGTGAGGTGTCTCAGAAAAGTTATGATACGACATTAGTACTTGCACTTGATGATCTTCCGCCAATCTCTTTACTCTGTTAATATCCGCTTGATCTGCACTTAGCTCAACATCGATGAAGTCTACAGCCTTGCTTTTAATCACCGTCTCATACAGATCAAACACTTGCTTTTCGCTAATTGAAATCTGTTCCCCACCTTCTCTAGTCGATCTGCGAGTAAATAAGATAGGGATATGAGCCGATCGCTTGTGGATTTCTTCAGCTACTGATTTAACAGCTTGCAAGTCATCAAGCTTTAAGAAGAAATCGACTCGCCATTCAATGATGTCCGGATTCTTTTTTACGATATCTTCAAGTTGCGTCATTAATGAATTGCGATCGACTCCTGTTAGTGGTGTGCAAATGAGCGGACGATTCTGTTTATTTTCATGACGTAACGTTAAGTTTACTTGTTTCTTCATGCTTTACGACTCCCTTTACATTAAGTCTTGTAGAACGATCATTTTCATTTCTGTCATTTCTTCGACAGCAAAGCGTGCACCCTCACGCCCCAGGCCACTATTTTTGATTCCTCCGTACGGCCAATGATCAAGACGGTAGTTCGACGTTCCGTTTACGACAACACCGCCCATATCCAATTCGATTGCAGCTTTTCTAATCACATCCATTGAATTGGAGAAAACACCGGCCTGTAGGCCAAATTCCGAATCATTTACTTCTTCAATGACATCGTCCAAGTCATGATACGGCAGTATGCTGATGAGTGGCCCAAACACTTCATTACAAACGACCTTACTCGTCGGTTTGGGCCGGTAAAGAACAGATGGCTGAACAGAAGCAGCATCGACGCCTCCTCCTGCAATTAATTCTGCACCTTCAGAGACAGCTTCTTCGATCCAAGATGCAATTCTTTTGCCTGTATTCGCGTCAACGACACATCCTACATCTGTTGTCTCATCAAGAGGGTCTCCTTGTTTAAGTTGGCTTACTTTTTCTTTTACTTTTTGAAGAAAATGATCCACGACTTCCTCATGCACATAAATGCGTTGAACCGAAATGCAGCTTTGACCAGAATTGCTAAATCCGGTTTTCACGCTTAATGTCGCCGCTCGCTCGAGATCTGCATCAGCGTGCACAATCGTTGCCGAATTGCCCCCAAGTTCAAGTAGCACTTTCTTCATTCCTGAAATTTTAGAAATTTGTCGACCTGCGGGGACACCACCCGTAAATGAAATAATATTCGTACGATCATCTGCAACAATTTGCTCTCCGACTTCTCTGCCCCCAAGAACCATGTGAAGCGCTTCTTTTGGCATCCCTGCTTCCATCATTAATTCTACAAAAGCAGTCGCAATGAGTGTCGTCTGCGGTGCCGGTTTCAATATCGTGACGTTTCCAGCAGCAAAAGCTGGTCCGACCTTATGACATACTAGATTTAGTGGGGCATTAAATGGAGTTATAGCGGCAATTACGCCTGCAGGTACTCGAAACGTCAGGGCCATAGAATGCTTCCCACGCTCAGACGCACTTCCCGGAATCGTTTCACCAATTAAACGTTTAGCCTCTTCTGCTGATTGTTCAAGCGTTTCAATGGAACGTGAAACTTCATCGCGTGTATTCTTTAAGGCTTTTCCTACTTCTAAAGAAATAAGTTTGGCAAAAGTCTCCTTCTGCTCTTCTAATAGTTGCGCAGACTTTTTTAATATAGCTGCTCGTTCAGCAGCCGAGAGTCCAGCGACTAATTTCTTACCTTTATGGGCTAAAATTAATGCTTGCTCAACATCTTCTTGCTCCGCTTCCCACTGTTTTCCAATCACTTCACCGTTATAGGGGTTGGTTATCTCTAATCCTTCGGTTTTTTTTTCGATCCATTGTCCTTGAATAAACGATCGTGCTTTTCTCATGATTCTTCTCCCCCAGTCTGTTTTTGGACACCTGTGTAGCGAACAAGATGCTCTTCATTCGGGCATGGCCCTTTGATTCGAACTCCACTCATTAACTCTTCATACGCGTGAGCAACAATACCCATCCCTCTTGAGAGAGCAAAAATTCCTTTCGCAGCTTCAGCAGGAATTTCAAGTTCACATTGGATAGCAGCTGAAATACCGTCCACATTAATCGTCATGTTGCGGCCCTTTCTTTCTGAAAGACGATCTCGATAGCTTGCTAGAATTTCTAAGTAAGTGCCACTAATTTCCCCACTAGCAATCAATTCTTCCGACAATTCATAAAGCCGACTGACACGTGGATCGTCATCGTGCAGCTGATGCCCAAATCCAGGTAGCTTTCCTTTTCTATTAAAGATTTCCGTGAGTTTATCATCGACAGCATTTTCATGGTTTGCGAGATTTTCTTTCGTTTTGTAGAGGATGCTCATCGCTTCCTCAACCGCTCCTCCATGGACATCACCGAGCATATTTACGCCGGTTGCAACTGCAGAATTAAAGGAGACCCCACATGTCGCTGCCATGCGGGCTGCTGCAATCGATGGCGCTCGAGGTCCATGATCAGAACCAGCGACGAGAACGCTTTCAAACAACTTGGCTTGCGCCTCTGTCAAATGCTTTCCGCAAAGTAAGAAAAATAGCATTTGTGTATAGGAAACATTACCAATTAAATCTTCAACACGCTCTCCTCGTATAATAATTTCGTTTTTCTTAATATGACTAATTTCCGTTTCCCACCATGCACCGCCAGTTGAATAAGCTTCCAATGCACTTCGACTCATAAACATCCCCACTTTCTAGCTTAATAGCTGATGCACAAGTTCTTTTAGACTTACTAAGTAGTTATTAACATTCTCTTCCGTGAATCTTTGCGTTAGCCCGCTAATGGAGATGCAATAATTGACCTCTCCCGCTTGATTAAAGATCGGGGCTGAAATTGCTGACAATCCTTGCTCTCGATCTTCATGCGTTATCGCATAACCTTGCTCTTTAATTTGTAACAAGTCCGCTTTTAGGACTTCTAATCGTTCTGGGTTATTCATCTGTTTAAAAATGCGTTCCTGAAATTCAGGACTTTGATAGGCTAATAACACCTTCCCTCCAGCGCCGGCAAACAATGGCAATGGTTGTCCTAACGATACAAGGTGGCGCAGAGGTCGCAACCCTTCAAATTGCTCGATACAAATTCTGCGATCATTGGCAATCGTATACAAGTTCACAGTTTCAGAAGTTAGTTCACGCAATTTGGACATGACAGGCTTGGCTACTTCTTTTATATCAAATGATTTTCCAGCGATTGAACCCATATAGTATAATTTATGTCCAAGTTTGTACTTCATCGTACTCTCATTTTTCATAATCATGCCGTTTGCTTCCAATGTCGCGAGCATTCTTGTCGTGGTAGATTTGGCTAATTCAATCATGTTTGATATTTCTGTTAACGTTAACTCTTGTCGTTCCATTGAAAAACAATCCAGAATGTCTAACGCTCGTTGTACAGTTCGTAAAGAATCTTTCTTTTCCAATCATAACCCGCCCTTTTGTTGTTCCATTAAATAGAACACGATTTCGTTAAATGGTACTACCATTGTAAAACGGGACGGATAACGTGTCAATTTGAAAACGCTTTAATTTTTGTGAGCTTCTGTTTTTATGGATGCGATAAACGCTTTTGCCGATTGCAAACATCGCCGTACAAACTCTTCATTTCCAAGTTCTTTTGAACGTGCTTTATGAGGCATTTCAAGTGACAAAGGAACTTCTGGAATTCGCTTTAGAATTTCGCCCACATTAGTGCCACCTTCCCCGATATATAACCGCTCTTCACGTACAATCCGAGTCATTTCTTCACGGTCTTCTGGAATTTGTCCAATAGCATCGCACAAATGGAAGTAACGAAACCATTCTTTAGGGATTGAATCTAAGTCCTCAACACGATCTCTTGAACGATGGAAGTGGTGTGCATCGATCATTAATCCAGCATTTGAGCGATTTGCCGATTTAAGTACTTCAACAGCTCCTTGTAACGTAGAGACGGAGGCGATTGGCACAAATTCTAATTCCACCGTTAAACCATAAGGTTTTGCTAAATCACAAAGCTCTGCAAAACACTCTTTTGCGAACACGAAATCATCCGTCCATATACTACTTAGCACATGCTTTCCACCAAGCTCTGCCGCTACGTGAAAAGCAGGCTCATAGTCTGATGGGTTCGTACCATCACTAATTTTTGCAAGTTCTATGTCCAATAGCTCGATCTCTGTCTCCTGCAAAGCTTTACGTGTAGCTCTAAACATCTCTTTCTTGTTTGCAAGGTCATAATTCGGCTCGTTAGGCAGCCCCATATAAATCGGGCGAATACTTACGTAGTCATACCCTGCTTTTGCAGCAGTATAGGTCAATTCAGGTGGTGCTAAATCTAGTGCGGTTAAATGTGCGAGTGAATACGTGTAGCTCATTTGAGCCACTCCTTTCTTATTGCTGATGTAATGTCGCCTCAATCACTGATCTTAGCTTTCTCTGCTCACGTAACGATGTGTGTTTCTCACAGTAAATTCAGTGTTCATGTCTTCTTCTACTCTTTAATGTTTTCTCTTCAGAATTCAGTGCATTACATTTCTCCACGATCGAAATGAATAAGAATTTAAGGTAAAGTCGTCATTTTCTGAATATCGCAAGGAAACGATCGCGATACTTCCCTAGAAAATAAGCATTCGTTTTAAACCCTCCCCCAACGAGATACTAGTATACAAGTTAAGCTAAGCAAAAGACAGTAAACCATATTTGCTTACTGCCTTGATGAAAAATATTCCGGATATCGCTCAAAAATGTAGTCATAAAACGACCAGACATTATGAAGATGTTCCGTTAACTTCTTGTCTAATGCTGCCGCATCGTTACACTCAATCAATTTAAGCATCTGTTCATGGTCTTCAATAATACGATCCGTCTCTTGAGTTTCATAGAATTCGAGATACCTCATACGATTCACATGTCCGCGCACTTGTCTCACATACGCGCTTAATGTTTCATTGCCACACATTCCGAGTATTTTATCGTGAAACACTTCATCATAGTGATAAAATTGTTCCAAATCACCGTCATTGGCGGCTTCTTTCTGTTGTTTAATGACATCGAGTACAGCAGTTTTATGATGGATTGCTTCTTCGGCTTCGTGATTCCATGACTCAGCCACTTGCCGAAACGCCGTCCGTTCCAAGCTCTCGCGTACTTGAAACGCTTCTTTTACTTTGTTTAATGAGATGTATTCAACTTGAATTCCCTTTTGTGGAATGACTCGCAAAAAACCTTCCGATGACAACAAACGAATCGCCTCTCGAATTGGCGTTCTGCTCACTCCAAGTTGCTGTGCAAGTTCATTCTCTGAAATCATTTGTCCTGGCTTGTACTTCAATGTAATTACTTCGTTATACAAATAACGATAGATCTCAGTGCCTAACGTCTTTCGTGGAAATGTTAAGTGCGTCATAGCTCACCTGCTCGTATTCTGAATTAAGATAATTCTAAAAGCATACTAGTATACATGTCAACTGATCTTTGACATCTTTCCAAGAAAAGATCGTTAATTACGTCATGTAAGTCGAGATCGTATAGGGTACGTCCCCTATTCAATAGTAAGTAAACAACAGCCCCTTTGACAGAAGTCAAAAAGGCTGTTGTTTACGGCATTATCATGCTCTCTTCATTTCTTTTCGTACTTTTATGAGATATACACACAATAAGATCATCAGATGATAATAAACGAGAGCAGAAGCTAAGACAGGAATCCAAGTCCCCGTTCCAAGACCAATGACAATAGCCATGAGCATAATGCCAGAATTCATCACAATAATGTTAAAGAACCTACGTTTTTCGTTAGGTGTGATGGTTGATTCTGCAACATGAATGACTTGGGAAGGTCCAAATATAACTAGAGGACCAATGAGGACAACTAAGAAGAATACACTTAACATCGTGTCCATAATCAGTGATCACCCTCTCTCTTCTAAAAACAATCCCAGAAGATCCGTAAGTGCTTTACTTAATTATTTATGATTGTATGCAATGGTTCGTGACAGTTGCTTCTCCATGAGCGTATGAAAAACACCTTTAATCATTAAAGGTGTTTTCCATACCTCTATAAACTTTCCTCTAAAAACGTAAGCGTCTCTTCCCAAGAGTTGATCGTCGCTTCTGCATTTGCTTCTCTCGTTCCTCCGAATAACATCGTCATCGCACCATTTGTATCGCCAAGTGTCTGCGGAAGATGCGGTAAATGACTTGGAAATGCAGAGAAGTGCCCCGCACCTTCTTGTATGACCACACGGACTTTCGATTTATTATGATGTTGAAGTTTCTTTTCCATTAACTCTGAGAAAAATACTGCAGGTTGAACTTGATCACCCGTACCCGCTACGAGCATCACTGATGCATCAATTTTCTCTACAGGAATGAGATGTTCTTCGTACTGCTTTTTATCCGCTAAGTTTCTTTCTATCGCTTCTAAGCCTGAAAATGGCTTTCTCTTAATCATATGACCGAAGAACGATAACATATCTGAGAATGTTTGCTTCGCTGCAAAATAAGAAAGCGGATCACCATTGTATGTCCACGCAGGCTTTGCTACGGGTTGGAAGTTCTGAATTCCAGAAAATTGCACTGCGCTCGGTGCAACACCAACCACTGCTTTTAAGCTCGAATGAGAGGATGCATACAATAACGCAAGTTCAGAACCTCGTGAATGTCCGATTATTGCAAGTCTTTCGTTGTCCACGATCGTCTTTTCTTTCAAATATGTAAACGCATGGTCAACATACTCTAGCGGAATGTTCACAATTCCTTTCGGCAATCCTGCCTTACCAAAGTAGGCGAGCGCCATCACCACGTATCCTTTTGAGGCGAGTAAAGCTGCGGCGGACTCATGGTGTGCTCCATCTGATCCTCCAACGACCACAATTGCAGGCAATGGATCGTAGGTATGAGGATAATACACTGTACCGACAAGTCCTTTGTCTTCAATGACTTCTTTTTGGATATCATCTTTTAAAAATGTTCTCGTCACCGTTGCTTTAGCTATCACTTTATCGTCATCCATTAGTTCCAGTTCAAACATTACCGGTGCATCTGAGTGCTTCACGAACATTCTTTCTTTTCCATCTTTACTTTTCATGGACTCAATAAGCCTCATCAAATCGTTTTGCATCTTAATCGTACCGTGTTCATCAGCGAGCGCATCGCTCGATGCAATGAATGTACGACCTCGGTCGTCCTTCGTTGAGATTGCTATGCGAAAGAACTTATTCGCTTCTCCTGTCTCGATCTGTAACGAGAAACTCTCTGTAACTAACGTACTCTCTTCATGAATTTCAATTCTTATCTTCTGTTCAATCATTGTAATGAAACTCCCCACTTTCAAATGAACCGTTTACCATACGAGCAGAAACAAACCAAATCCAGAAAAACTAACACCAATGAAAATCACAAAGGCACGAATGAGTGCTGTTGGGAGGTTCTGAATCCACCTCGTCAACCACTCCACTTCAAAATACGGGCTACTAATTTTCCCTTTAGACTTCAAATCCGCTTCACTTAGCTTTTTTAGACCGAGTAGAATGACAACAATTCCCCAAAGAAAGAACAACACTCCGAAAAAGATGTTCATAAGCTAATCATCTCCTAAAAACATTGTCTAAGACTCTTCGTCTAATCGATGCAAAAAGCGTTTCATTTCTTCTGCAATTTGTTCAGGTTCATACACGTGAATATAGTGACTACGATCAATTTCTATAAATTCATTGATTGTAATTTCATGTAAGTACTCATTCAATGTTTCTCGCCAATCATCGATTCCCGTCCCTTGACCGTTCGAAGCAAAAAACAACATCGGCGTCTCCTTTGGAATATGCTTACTCACAACGGCAGCATTCTCATGCACTCGCTCGATTTCCTCACGCATATTCTTCGTCATCGTTCCACGATGAATGAAGGATTTATAAGCTTCAGTATCCTCTGTAGATAAGTACTCCGTCGAGAAAATATCCGCTTCTTTCACAAACAAAGGCAAAATGCGCAATCCGCCAAAGTCACTTAAGGCACCAGATCCAGCGATTTTTAAAGAACTCGGAACCTGCAATTGCTCATAGCTTTTCGGTACGGCAGGATCAAGACCGACAATCGCTTGCACTTCTTCAGGATATACGGATGCAAAATAAAGTGCTTCAAGTCCAGACATGGAGTGGGGTGCCAACACATAGGGCGGTGTATGGCCGGAAAGTCGAAGTGCTTCTCTCATCTCCGCCACCATATTTTCCACAGTCCGAGGACTGTCTGATTCTTCACTCCAACCGTATCCTGGCTTTTCCACCACAGCAATACGATACTCATCTGTAAGAAGCGACCATAATGGCTTGAAATCAATCGTAGGTGCTTGCGTTCCGCCACCACTCATAAAGACAATTGTGTTCTCGCCTTTTCCTTCGCTATACACGTGCATGTTAGCATCATTGATATGCACAACGTCACCTGGAGCAGGGAAACGTTCTCTTTCATTGTCACTCGCTACGAGGTGTAACAATCGAATTCCAACGATGATGACAATGAAACCTACCGTAACAATCATCGCAAAGATCTTTATCTTTCTCATAATCTCCTCATTCATTGAAAATTAATGATAATTAGAACTTTAGACCCCCTTTATTCTATCATAAGTTATGCTGAGCGATGATCTTCTTGTTCAAAAAATAGGGGATCTTTTTGCTTGTTCAAGATTGCAATGGAGAAGCCAATTGCACCGATTGCCATGATACTCACGAAAACGATTAATGTGGCTCGTAATGAAAACAAATCCGCAAACAACCCGAGCATAAAAATGAGCAAAATCTGGCTAGCACTTTGAATCAAATCATAAATGCTCGTCACCCTCCCCATCATCTCGACGGGTACATTGTTTTGATAAAACGTTGTCATCCCAGCATATAGAAATGCATTAAAAAATCCGAGAATCATAAAGCCTACAGTGATCGACAAGAACGACCACGACAACGCGTAAATACCGTACCCGCTAATCGTCAACAGGAGTCCCATAACAATCATTACCCGAATGGAGAGGTGTTTTGAAATCATCGTTAATACTAGACCACCAGCAATTGCACCAATGCCTGTTAAGCTAATTAATAGACTGTATTCAAATTCACTCAACCCAATGACTTGTTGTGTGAACACGACTTCTTGTGCATCCATCGCAAACGTAACTGTCATTAACAAAATAAAACTCATGTAAATGAGCGCCACATAACGTTGTTGTTTCATAAACGACTGTACGACTCGAAAATCTTGAATGACTTGCGCAATGGTTAGTGTAGGAATCTTCTCTTTCTCTCGCTTCTCTTTGTCTGGCATTAGCCAGAGAAGAAATGCAGCCATGAGGAAAAAAGAGACATTTATCCAAAACGTAAGTTGTACCGTCGTAAGCATAATTAACGCTCCACCAATTGCCGGTCCAATAATGCCTGCGCTTGATGTGAACAGAGATCGTAACGAGTTGAACGTTTTGCGTTTCTCTATAGGTACTGTCATCGTGACAAATGTCATTGAAGCAGGGTGATAAAACGCACGTGCAACACTAAGTAAAACCAAGATCAAATAAACGACAAAAAGATTAGGCGCTAGCGGAATACACGCCACAAAAACCGCTCGGCATACGTATGTAACCATCATCACTTTCCGTTTACTACGATCGTCAATAAAACTGCCCGTCCAGAACTTCGCAACCATATTCGTTAAAGGTCCGATTAACCAAAGCGTTGCAACAGACGCTGCAGAACCCGTTAGTTGAAAGACGAATAGATTAATTGCCACAAGGTAAATAAAGTCACCAACACTTGAAATGCCTAACGTAGATAGCAACAAAAAACGTGGTTTCCAGTCATCTCTTTGCAAAAACATCCCACCTTACCGTTTCAGTTGATACTTCTTTCCGTTAATGAATCCGAATGTCCTTGTCCAATTCGATAATTTCAATAAATTGTCAAAAAAATAAGCCTCGCAATTGCGAAGCTCCAGGTCATTCATGATGTAACTCATGCTCTTCAGATTCGGATCTTTTCCATTTGATGTACGTGTAGATTAATTGACTCGTGTAAACAACGATTAATAAAGAAATAATTAAACTATTAAATGCTGTACTCCAGTTCGAAAGCCAAAAAATAATCGCTCCAGCTATGAATAAAGCCGGTAACATCCATAGTGTCCGTTTAAACTTCCTTCGATACGATAACCGATAATACAACATCGTAAATCCTTGATCAACTTTCTCTTTGTCTTTAAAGATTATCGACATGATCGTCGCCACAACTAAACTAACCCCTATAACGATTGCAACACTGATCAATGTGAACACTCCTATGGAATCTTCTATCAAACTAAACTCCTGGCGGTTGTTTCTTCAATTCATGCTGGGCATCTCTCACGCCATGTTTCACTGCAATACGAATGACAAAGTAAGTAACAACTACACCAGCGGCAAAAAAAGCGATGTTCAACACGATTACAAACAAACCGATCCACTCGAATCCCATGCTAATTTCTGCTTTTGTACCTATACCCGTCATCAGCTTAACTTTAACTTAAAAGGTATTATCTGGAACACTTTATGGTCAGCATGCTAATCATCTTTGATTTATCAGCTCATGTTCAGAACATACTTCGATCCCATGCTTTTTCAAAAGAGCTGCAGTGACACCATTGCCTTGAATTTTCTCGCCGTTAAATGATCCGCTATAGATCGACCGACTCCCGCACGACGGGCTGTCTTCTTTTAGAACAACAAGGCTTGCATCTAGTTCTTGAATTCTTCTTAACGTTTTGTAAGCACCTGCTATAAATTGATCACTCACATCATTTCCTTTTCTGTCGATGACTTGTGCACATCCCTCGAGCACGTCATCCCCAGTACCACCTACGATTTCCGCAGGTTCCCTTGGCGTCTGTAATCCCCCAAGTAATTCCGGGCAAACCGGGATCGCTTTCTTCTCACTAAGCCACCGTTGAATCAACTTATGACCTTTATGTTGGCCATCATAGCGAACCGGCATCCCAGCTAAACAAGCACTCACAACAATCATTTCATCACCCCTCGTTCGTCTACACGCACAACTGAACCTCTGCAACCGAACAGATCGCAGAGGTCGTTGTCCCAGATCTTGTCTGCTTAACTCACCACGAATCCTTCGAAATCGTTTTGAATGACGTGATCACAGATCTGTTTGAACATCGGAAAGCCACCGACAAAAATCGGAAAGCGGCTTTTGCGGTTTTCAATATTCGTACCCGTATACCAAGAATCCGTTTTTACGTATAACGTGTAGTCCGCAATCGTCTTGCATTCTTTACTCCAATTCGACACCGCTGCTTGAACGACTTCAACATTCGTACTCCCTTTTTTCCTCGCATTCATAATCAAGTCCGTAATAAAGTCGACATGTTGCTCAATAGCAACCGGCATGTTCATAAGAACCGAAGGGCTTTGAGGTCCCGTAATCATGAAGAAATTAGGAAAATCATCCGTTGCGACTCCTAAATACGTTTGCACGGCCTCACCGTTTTGCCAATGCTCTTGAAGTGATTGACCGTTACGCCCGTGAATATTCATCTTAAACAAAGACCCTGTGATCCCGTCGTACCCTGTGGCAAACACAATCTTATCAAAGTCATAAAGCGTCTTTGTCGTCTGGATCCCCGTTTTTGTGAGCACTTCAATTGGTTCTTGCTTCACATCCACGAGCGAAACGTGTGGTTCATTAAACGTTTCATAATATCCACTATCAAAAATCGGCCGCTTTGCAGCGTAATAATACTCCGGACATAACTGCTCTGCGACATCTTCATCTCGAACAGTCGAGCGAATTTTTTTCCGAATAAAACTCGCTGCCGTTGCGTTGGATTCTTCGCTTATTAGTAAATCATTATACGCGGTTGGAAAAACAAACCCACCTTTATTCCATGCATGTTCATAGATTATTTCACGCTGTTCTTTTGTTTCATCAAGCGCGGACACTTCGCGCCGATCCGTAGGCATGCCAAGACGAGTCGAATACATCAATTCACGGATTGAACTTCTATCGTTCTTTACGCCATCGATATAGTCATGCTCATACACGTAATTGTTCGCTGGCACTGCATACTGCGGCGTACGTTGGAACACCGTCAACGATTTGGCCTCTTTTGCAATCACCGGAATCGCTTGTACACCGCTCGACCCCGTCCCAATGACTGCTACGTTTTGATCTTGAAAATCCACCTCTTCGACTGGCCAATCGCCGGTGTGATACCATTCTCCCTCAAATTGTTCAAACCCTGGAATCGGTGGAACATTCGCTTTGGATAAACATCCTGTTGCCGCAATGAAATACTTCGCTGTTACAATTTCACCGTCACTAAAATGAACTTTCCACAACTCGTTCTCATCTTCATAAAATGCAGCCACTACTTCTCGTTGAAACTGGAAATGCTTTTTTACGTCTAGTTCTTCTGCAACAAAGTGTAAGTAACGTAATATTTCTTTTTGAGAAGCAAACCGTGATGACCATGTCCACTTCTGATAGAGTTCTTCTGAAAATGTAAAATTGTAGTAGATGCTTTCGGAATCACATTTTGCTCCTGGGTAACGATTCCAATGCCACACCCCACCAACATCATCCGCTCGCTCAAACCCTTGTACTGTGAACCCAGCCTCGTGAAAACGATATACCGCATACAATCCTGAAAACCCTGCTCCTACAACAAGAACGTCATAATCTGTCTGACACGTTTGTTCTGACATCTTCGTAATCCTCCCAACTAGATTTCTATTCTTTAACTTATTATCCATTTATCTGTAATTTTCCTGTTTTTTACGGCGAATGAGCTGAACAACGACAAAAAGCCATGTGGATTCTCAATGCCCGTCCACACGACTTTTTTTAGATGAACTTATAATTCTATATCTAACGCATTTGCGATTCGTTTAGGTAAATCGGTATTGTCCATTAATCCACCGAATTGTTCACTGCCTGGTCCGAAACTGTAGACCGGAACATCAACACCTGTATGGTTCGTTGTGCTCCACACCGGGTTGTCATTGCCATCAAGTGCTAAACCACCCGTATCATGGTCACTCGCCATCACAACAAGCGTTTCTTCATCTTCTATCGCAAATTCAATTGCCTCGATATACGCCGCTTCAAATGCTTCTGTATCAGTCATCGCCCAATCATAATCGTTTGCATGACCTGCCCAGTCAATTTGGCTTCCTTCTACCATGAGGAAGAAGCCCTCGTCGTTCTGATCAAGCGCACTTAGCGCAGCCCCAGTCATCTCTTGAAGAGAAGGTTCATCCGTTTCATGACGATCCTGTTCAGGAGCCATTGCGTTGTTTGCGAACAACCCGACAATTCGATCACTATTCGCAGAATGTAACTGCTCTGCATTTCGAGCAATCTCATAACCGTCCCGTTCAAAACGTTTCATGTAATTCATTAAGTATTGGTGACCACCTTCACTTTTCGGCAAGAAATAGCTTTCTCCTCCACCGAGTAACACATCAATATCTTGATTGTAAAACTGATTGGCAATTTCCATTTCATTGTTTCGGTTTGAAACATGGGAGGCAAACGCGGCTGGTGTCGCATGTGTAATTGTCGATGTCGCCACTAGCCAGTAGACCTTCCAGAGTCTTTCGCCGCTTCAAGAACCGTCTGCACACGCTCTCCTTCTGGGTTCAAACCAATGACACCGTTGTTCGTTTTCACTCCACTTGCCATCGCTGTACCCGCTGCTGCAGAATCTGTGACACGGTTGTTCGCAGAATGTGTCATCATGTGGCCAACTTGGTGTTCATCCCAGGCTGGCAACCCATCTTCTTTAAATGCTCGGTACACGCTCGCATAGCCAGATGAGTACCCATCAGGAATCATAAAAATTACATTTTTCGCTTCGCCTTGTGCTTCGGCTTGCTCACTCACATCACCAAACCCTGCTAAAACAGCTGTTGCCACAACGGAACGAACGATCCACTTTTTCATCCCAATTCCTCCAATGTTTGTGTTGTCACCGTTAGCGTAACAAGCGAACGTTAATCACATATTGGAGAAAGATAAATATTCGGTGGACCATTTAAAATGAGACTTTCCTGACACTGCTCTTCCTTAACGATCAGTCGATTGCTATACATTTAAACGAAGTCAACTAGTACAATGGTCATCTCGAATGTTAATTATGTTAATGGGCAGTAAACAAAACGATGAAAAAAGACGAACCGAAATGGCCCGTCTTACTTGCTTGTCTTGACTTGTTCAGCAGTCGCCTCACTAACCTTCTCCAATCCACACCATGAACTTAATAAATTTGCATAAACCTTCGTCACTTGCTTCACACTCTCTAAATCAACCCATTCATTGATTTCGTGGAAGTTCGCTCCTTCTGGACCATAGCAAATCGCATCACTGTCGTAATACAACTGGAAGAAACGGGCATCAGTCGTCGAAGGCAGTGTACGTCGCTTCGGCTGTCCTCCGATTACTTCTTCATGAGCATGATCTAGCGCTTGGAACAACAGCGACTGATCATCACTTTCTGTCGGCTCAGCGTGAAAACCATAAAATTCAATATGCGGTAGATGATCTCGAAACCATTCATCAGATTGCAACGCTTCGCGTAAATAGGCACGCATTTGCTCTTTACGCTCTTTGACTGTTTCTCCTGGAACGAGACCAATTCGCCCTTCAATCGTTCCAACGACAGGTTCATTCGATTCAAAGTCTCCAGAATGAAATTTGCCGATGTTCATTTCAATGGGTTCCTCTTGATCTTTAAAAGCTGGATGAGTGACTTGTTCGTTTAAGTGTCGAACATACTGCTTTAAGGCATCAATGATTACTTGCCCTTTTTCAATCGCATTGCATTGAATATGCCATCTTGTGTATGCCGAACCGTATCATAGCGAACTCTGAACCATATACTCCCAACCTGAGCATAAGCCGCTTTTAAGCCAAATGGTTCAGGTATGAGTGCTGCTTTTCCTGTAAAACCCGCCTCTAAAGCAGCTAGCGCTCCATTACCTGTTCGTTCTTCATCCGGAACAAATTGTAGCATCACATTCGACTTCGGCTGATAGCCGGCTTTTTGGATGGCACGATACGCGAAGACCATCGCCGCTAACCCAGCTTTCATATCTGCCGCGCCACGTCCGTATAAACGACCGTCTTTCTCCGTCGGTTCATAAGGGTCTGTATTCCAGAGTGAAACCGGTTCAGGACTCACCACATCGGTATGTCCTTGGAAAATTAAGGCATTTTTCTCGCCTTCTGATCCATAGTGACTCCCTACGACAACATCACTATTCTCATAATCCCATTCCACCGGGGAAAAACCAGGATGCTTTGCAATTGCTTCGATGTCTGGTTGAAAACGATCCACATGCATGTATAAATGATTTTGCAAGTAATGGGCAATATATTGTTGAATCGGTCGTTCTTCACCACTTATTGATTTATATCGAATTAACTCTTTTAGAAACTCTAGTTGATCATGCCAACTGTTTTCAATTTCTTCATGAATTGCAGTTATGTCTGAATCCTTAGCTGTTATCATGATCTCACTCCCTAATAACTTTACTCACCTACAACATTCCCGCTAGTTCTACTCTAAAACTCCTATTTTTAAAGTGGAAAAAGACTAGATGTTTCACTAGGCAAACTCTAGGGAATGTGACGTTATATCACGAACTCAAAGGAGCCAATCACATGCTTTGGACAATTATTGGTATCATTTTAATTTTATGGTTACTTGGTTTTATCGGCGGTGTCGGTGGTGGACTCGTTCACCTCTTACTAGTCGTAGCATTGGTTATCGTTATTATTCAATTATTAACTGGAAGAAGATAACAGCACTCATATTATTTATTAGAACGAGCTAGATTGGGCTCGTTTTTTGTATGCATTGTTTATTCCCTGTAACGCTAAATGCGTTAAAGGCTAGGTATGACGTTACGAACAAAGAATTCGTAGCCTCTTCACATTTACACTATACGAACACATACATCAGGACATCGTCCGCATAATCATTCGGACCACGCTTCCATTCGTTTCGTTTGCGACCCTCTTCAATAAATCCGAACCGTTCATACAAGTGAATCGCCTGCTCATTAGACGAGAGTACCCCTAAACTGATTTTTTCTAGGTAAGGATTTTCTTTTGCCCAAGAAAGCAACTGCAGAATTAACAATTCACCGTACCCTTTTCCTCGATTTTCTTTGCTGATCATCATTTCGAATGATGCAGTATGCTGCAATCGAATCGGCTTTGGTGAATGACACCAAATATACCCAACCACAGCTTCATTTTCTACAGCTACAAACAACACTTCACGATCATTCATGATCGTCTGATTCATCTCTTTTTCCACATCGTCTGCTTGTTTTGCCCACTCTGCCGGACTCGTAATCAGACCAATGTCTTCTTTAATAACTGAAGTTTGAATAGAATAAATGGACATCGCATCAGATGACGTTGCCATTCGAATACTCATGACTGTATTCCTCCAATTTTCAGAAGATATGAAATCAGATACACTATAGGTAAGAGGTGAGAATTGATGAACTCTCAAACTACAACTAAAACAAGAGAGGGCGTATTCGGCCCAAGAAGCCACGCGTTCTTGTCAGTCCTGATCTACGGCATGCTCTTTGTCACTTTAATGGTTGCAACCGGTGGTTCAATCACCTTGGATAACTTACTACTTCCAATTGTAGCAATTTATGCCTCCGTAAGAATCATAGAATTCATCGTAAAGAGGCGACAAGAGAAAACACCGCAATGGCTCGTCGTAGGCTCCTTTGGAATCGGCGCTATAATGGCCGTCATGATGACTATTTTATCTTTGTCTACGTAGAATAAAAAGTGCAGCGATTGATCTTCACGAAACTTAACAGGGACTTTTCATATGAAAGGCTCAAATCGCAACACTCTTTAATTCACATCACCTAAGTCTAGCCATCTCTTAATCGACCAAACCTTGCCGAACATCTAAAAAGCCCTCGTACCAACTGGTACGAAAGCTTTTACTACAGATTCTCCTGTTTTAACGTTTCAATAATGTTGTTTTTCTTCACTTTGGACATGGAGTAGGCCATTGCCATAGCGACGATGATAAACACACCAATGATAACGACGCTAATTTCAATCCAAGGCAGCTCAAATGCGTAGGAGTAGGCATTTTGATTGGTGTAATAGATGCCATACATGATGATCCCGCTTATTGGCAATCCATACGCTAAAGCTTTTATGCCGTAAAAGATACTTTCAAAGTAGATCATTTTGTTAAATGACCGAGGGGTCATTCCCATTGATTTAAGCATGGCGAATTCGCGTTTGCGAAGTGCGATACTCGTTGAAATGGTGTTTAAGATATTCGCAATAGAAATTAACGTAATGAGCGTGATAAATCCATACAAAAAGATGGAAATAATCATGACCATTTGTTGATCTCGTTGTTGCGCTTCATGCATATTCATCACGGCTGAATCAGAAACCTGATCCAATTGATCAATCTGTTCTTGAACGCGCTCTGGATCATCCGACTGCAAATAGAGTCTGTAATGAAACGGATCTGTTACTTGTTCTGTTAA
The DNA here is from genome assembly GCF_000698125.1 of Geomicrobium sp. JCM 19038. GTDB lineage: Bacteria > Bacillota > Bacilli > Bacillales > Marinococcaceae > Geomicrobium_A. The sequence goes on from NZ_BAXA01000006.1 coordinate 179,952, forward strand.
CGTATCAAACACATCTGCTGAGACGATGAGCGTCATTGAACCGGGCCATTGTTCAATGTACCCTATAGGGTGTTCCGAAGTTAGTGCTCCAATTTCGATAGAGCCGACTTCGTCAAACGCCCATTCATTCGTGCTCTCTTCATACACTTCAATATCAACGGCAAACTCATCACCAACATCTGCTTTGATACTTTCAGCTTCAACAAACTTTCCAGCATCACCATCTTCGTATTGTAGATGATTAATGAGAATCGCTTGAGGATTATCTGTATCCAAGAAAGGCGCTTGATCGACACCGATGTCTGAAACATACTCCGATAAGCTTGAGTCAGACAGACCGAACACTCGCACATAGTACGGATAGCCACCGTCTTCTTTAAACTCAGGACTCATGTCATCCAATAATGCTTCGGGTAACTTCTCTTCCTCAACGATTGTTCGAAACATTTGAGCGCGATTCATGCTAAAACGCTCAACCTCATCTAAGCTCGTCAATTCTTGTACGAGATGTTCCTCTTCATTTTCATCTGACTCTAGCTGAACACTAATATCAAAGTTCTGTTGAGCAGTTGATAATTCCAAGGATTTTGTAAACGCTGAACCAAAGTAAGATACAGACAAGAACAAGATGATGCTTACGACTAATGAGAATACAGTGACCATGGAACGTTTCTTATTTCGTTTTTGATTTTTTAGTGCAATCTCACCTTCTACGCCAAAAAGAGAACGTACGAGGCGATTCGTCTTTACTTTACTTTTCGTTAATTTCACATCGTGTGATTGTCGAATTGCATCGATCGCCGTAATCCGTGATGCGCGCTTAGCTGGAATATACGTTGAAATAAAAATCGTAAGCGCAGCAATTACTGCTGAAATAATGAGTGCTTCCGGAGACACCACCATCAATAACTCTGTTTCAACACCCATGTCTTCCATGATTGAACCGATAATCGAAAGCGTTACACCAATTCCTAGTATCCCTGCAACCATTCCTAATGGGATCGCAAGTAAGCCAATAATAATGCCTTCAAAATAAACCGAATTACGCTTTTGTCGTTTCGTCGCTCCCACGCTTGATAACATTCCCAAATAACGAGAACGTTCCGAAACGGAAATCGCAAAGGAATTAAAGATTAGTGCAACAGAGCCGACAACGATGATCGCCATAATAATAGAGATCAATCCGTAAAGAACCGATTGCATTGAATCACTCGCAGTAATCCCACTCGCTCGTAATAGATCATCGTTAAAGAATGGTCGGTCAAGTCCGATTTCTTCCCCGAAGGTTGTTAGGTCGTCATAAACGCCTCGGTCCACGTTTGGCACTGACATGAACGCAGCAACATCGTTATGTGCATCATGAGTGTTGTCAGTGAGGAGGCGAATCATTGAGTATCCAGGTGACCATGATGATTCCCATAATGGCTTCTTCGTGACTCCAACAATTGTGTAGGTCTCATCTTGTACGTTCGTTAACGATTCTTCACGCTCGCCGTCAATCATTTGCAGTGAGTACGAGCTCGTTCGTGTTTCTTCACTTGCGATGTATTCACTCGTTCGATCACCAATTGCGACAGTTACAGTATCACCAATTGCGTAATTAAACTGATTCAATGCCCGAAGATCTTCAGAGATGACGACTTCATCAGGGGCATGTGGCAAGCGCCCATCGAGAAGTTCGATTTGCATCGTTTCAAAGGCCACTGGGTTTAAGTCTCGCACATATAAGTACGGTTTTGCTGAGTCGGGGCTTTCTTCAAACTCTGCATACCCATGCTCCCGCATTAACGCCACATCACCTAGCCAGTCACTTTCTTCAAGTGCTCGCAAATGTTCATGTTGAACTTCTTCAAAACCGACATGCCAATCCCCTGAGCTCGTCACAGCTTCTCGTTTCATAAGATCTAAAAACGTGGAACCTAACGTAGCAACCGCCATAATCATCGCTACAGAAATAATCGTACCGATTAACGTAATCAGCGTACGCTTTTTGTTTTCCTTCAAGTGACGGATCGTCACTTTGTTCACGATATTCATGGACGAATCACCTCATCGCTCGCCACTTTCCCATCTTCAATTGAAATGACGCGATCCGCTTGTAAAGCAATGCGGTCATCATGAGTAATGACAATGAGCGTCTGGTTATACGTCTTATTGAACATCTTTAGTAGGTCAATGATTTCTTTACTGTTCTTACTATCCAAGTTCCCTGTCGGCTCATCGGCAACATGATCGCAGGATTACTAATGAGTGCACGACCGATCGAGACACGTTGCTGTTGACCGCCTGACAATTGATTTGGCAAATGCGTTAAACGTTCTTTTAAGCCCAACAATTCGACCGTTTCATTAAAGTGTTTGTCATTTACTTTATGACCGTCTAACAAGACAGGTAAAGTTATATTCTCTTCGACGGAGAGAATCGGTAATAAATTATAAAATTGATAAATAAGTCCAATTTGCCTTCTTCTAAAAATAGCTAAGTTCGTTTCATTTAACTCATAAATATCGGTATTATCAACGAGTACTTTCCCACTACTCGGCTGATCAACGCCACCTAACAAATGAAGAAGCGTTGACTTACCTGAACCTGAAGGTCCAATAATTGCGATAAATTCCCCTTTTTTCACTGAAAATGAAACGTCATCTAACGCTTTTACCGCCGTGTCACCTTTGCCATACACTTTCGTTAGCTTATCAATCGTTACTATATCCATCGTTTCTACCCCCACTAGTTTCTTGCTACATTTAGTGTAAGCATCTAACATGACGGTTTCGTGACTCGTAGAATGACAGTTTAGTCACTTGCAGTAACGAGTCGTATGAGCTAGCTTTAGTCGCAACAACTTATACGACTCGTTTATAGAACTTAAGCGAAAACGTTGTTCCGACCCTTCTTCACTTGTTACCTCAATATCACCATGTTGTTTCGTTACAATGTTTTGAGCCATTGCGAGTCCGATGCCGACGCTATTCTCCCCAGCATTACGCCCTTTATAGAACCGTTTGAAAATGTAAGGTATATCTTTAGCGGAGATTCCCTCACCTGAATCTCGAATACGAAGCTCATGATAAATGGCGTTCTCATTGTATTGAATTGATACAATTCCTCCATCACCTGTATGTTCCACTGCATTTTTTAAAAGATTAATAAGTGCTTCTTTCGTCCAATTGTAGTCGGCAATAAGAACACGCTCTTCTACCCTTCAACGTCTAGTGTAATGCCCTTCACTTCAATTGGAATAAGTAGCGGATTTAAAGCATCAGTAATGATGCTTTTGACGGGAACTTTTTCACGTTTAAATTCAATTGTACCTGCATCAATTTTGGACAGTTTTAGTAAGGATGTGACGAGCCAGTCCATTCGTTCCAGCTGGTGTTGAATCGTTTTCGTAAACGTCACTCTCCGCTCGGGCGTTAATTCACTTCCTTGCAATAAATCTGCCATCACCGTCATTGACGTGATTGGTGTTTTCAATTGATGAGAGATATCTGAAATGGCCTCCGTCAACTTCTTGCGATCTCCTTCAAGTTCCACATTGTATTCTGCTAAACGAGACGTTACTTTATAGATATCATTTTTTAGAATGCTAAGTTCGCCTTCTTCATTGTCACGAACGTCTAAACGGTAAGATCCAGCATTTATTTCTTTTAAGTATGTTGATAGCTGCTCGATCTTACGATACCGCTTTGTTGTAAAAACAATAAAAGAAACGAGCATTACGATTACAAGTGCAATCACAATAAATAACGAAAAATTAGGCACTAGAAGACTTGCCCCAATTGCTATACTACCGATTACAATTTGCCAACTTATAAATAAGCGAAATTCGCGATTGCGATACATGTTAATCACCTGCCGATAACCTAACCCTCTTACGGTCTGAATAATAGTAGGCTTTTGCGGATCTTCTTCTAGCTTTTCACGTAGACGCTTAATGTAAACCGTCAGTGTGTTGTCATTCACGAAATCTCCAGCAACATCCCAAATCTGTTCTAACAGCTGCGCACGTGTTAACACTTGACCTTGATGTTGAGAGAAAATTAAAAGGAGGCGATATTCTAGAGCCGTTAACGAAACCTCATGCCCGGATTTCCAAACTTTCGCTTCTGCTGTTGAAATTGTAACCGTGCTAAATTCAATTCGTTCACTCACTTGACCATGCTGTTGTTTTTCGTAGCGACGAAGGACCGATTTAATTCTAGACATCAATTCCCGGATTCGAAATGGCTTCGTAATATAATCATCAGCACCCATATCTAAGCCCATCACAACGTTCACTTCATCATCAACAACTGTTAAGAAGATAACAGGAATGTCTTCTTTCTGTTTTACGAGCTTGCACAGCTCATAACCTGATCCATCTGGTAAATTCAAATCAAATACGCATAATTGAATGTCTTCAAGTGATGATTCAATGTATTCTTGAGCGGACACAAAATCAGCTTTATGCGTTGTCTTGTACCTTCTTGTTGCAATGAATAGTTCAACCCTAGAGCAATTGTCTTGTCATCTTCTACGATTAAAATTTGCAAACCATTTGCCCCCTTGTCACTTTCTTACGATTTATTTTACCACCATTCTCTTTCAGCACGAAAAATCCCATGTCACATGTTGAGATGGGAGGCTAACATTATTGGATTTACTTTTCAACTTGGCAGACGGTTATTTACTTCTACTAACGCTCGGATTAAACGCTCACGGTCCCAAAGCTCGACACTACATCGGCGAGCAAGCTCTTTCGCATTTTTCGAGAAATATTGATTCGTTATAACAATTGCTTGTTCTGCACCGTAATACGTTTTGGCACTGTTCACTTCTTGTACCGCTCGAACACCGATATTTTTTTTATAACGCTTAGCTTGAATAACGACGGTTCCACCATGATCGTTCTCTCCGACAAGGTCAGCTCCGTAGTCCCCCGTGTCTGAAGTCAACTGAACGTGCCAACCACAATATGAAAAATGGACCGCTAGTCGTCTTTCAAACTCCTTCCCGCTCATTTGATCAATCTGCTCAATGCCACTTCTTAAATACCGCTCTTCCAATGCTCGGTCTTGTTTTAATCGCCAAGCGATCAATGAAGCTACTGTTATGATTACAAGCAGCACAATTGCAATTGTAGTAACCGGATATGCAAGTACAAATGCCATGCAAAAACAGACAACAATAAAAAACACAGGTATCGATTGTGGGAGTAACTTAAGGATTGGAACTTGCTTACTTCTTGCCATGCGTACCTCCTTACGTATTTTTACCTAATTTATCCATCCTCACTAGATTTATACATCTTTAGGTCAAGTAGAACAATCATAAAAAGCATGGCTTCATATGAAACCATGCTCAGTGAGTACTCGCTGTGTCTCTTCAATTTCTTGGATTAGAATAGATAAATAAGTGCATTCATCTTGAAAGGTTTGACTGTCTCTGAATGTAATGAGGTCGTTAAGGTGCTTCTTAACGAGTACTGCCTCTTGATTCGTCATAGGCAACACCTTCAGTATTTTTTTGTGTACTACCCGATACCCTAAATACAAGATGCAAAAACAATTTTCAGTGAATTCATTACGAATGTCTTATTCTTACGCTTCTCAATCGTACGATCCTTAGTAGGCTCATGTGATCATCCAAACGCTTACATTATTGCCTTTTATCCGTAATTAGGCTTGAATCTAATTCGATTTTTGAATGGATTTGAATGAGCTGCTCTAAAAGTCCATCTCGATCTTTGGGAGAAATGATGACAGGCATCTCTCCATTTTTCCTCGACAATTCAATTCGACCGTAAGTGAAGCGGCAGGTGAACTTAACAGACTATTCGTCGGTTGAATCGTTGTGATGTCGTTAATTGGAATCGTCATTGCTCTGATCACAAACCCAAATCGAATGCGTAATGTATCATCGCAAACTTCGTAATGAATAATAAATAAAGGAACGATTGGTAAAATGATTGCTGTAATGACAATCGCTGCAACAAATTCAAAGTTAATCACTAAATGAATTAACGGCAAAAACACGGATATGCCTATAATACCCATCAAGACTAGGGAGTAAGACGTACGAGTACGAAACGTGACTGAACAACCTTTACTCATAGAGCTACACCTCGTCTAACGTTTCTATTAAAGAGTTTTTCATAAGCTGGTACCCGCTTTTGTTTTCTTGCTTCGCATAAAACCGAAGTCCATTCAATAATCGACTTAATAGACTTGCATAAAGTCTTTCTCGAAAATACGGAATATCGATGCTTTTCTCATTAAGGTGCCGTTTTACTTTTGTTGGAAATTCTAAGTTCGGTGACCATAAGTTAAGATTCGCTACATCATACATAAAGTCTCCATACATCGCCATCTCCCAATCTACAATACCAGTAACAATGGTACGATCCGCTAACACATTACCTAAATGAAAATCACCGTGTACGAGGAACGGTCGTTTCGGTGCATAACTTGCTAGTTCGAGCATCTGATCGTAACCTGCTTCAAATACTACTTTTTCTAGCATTCCTTCTGTGAACATCGTGCGCCAATGAGCAAAAAACCCTTCGCTCTCTTCTACGAAAAAACTTTCAAGCATGTCCTGCCACGTTTGATAACGCTTGTTTTCTCCTCGGTTCACCCAACCAAACGTGTCATTGTCGCGAATCGTAATCATTGATTCTATGGTCGTAACTAGATGAGAAGCAAGATCAGCTTGCGCAGGTTGTGGATAAGCAGACACTGGATCACCATCTACTTCTCACTAACCATCAAGTATGTTCCTTGATGTTCATGAATCGCAACAACTTTTGGGATCGGCAGCCTTGCTCCAAAACGATTGTACACGTCCCGCGCTGTGTAAAAACTCTCCGGATGTTCACGAATGTGAGCAACATAAGCCTTCTCTTTCGTCATAAATTGATCAACACGACTGAGCTCACCGATATCAATTCTCTTGAATTGTTCTGCGTCCGGATAATGTCCCTTTACAATTGCTCTCACCCATTGATCTGAAACATCCTTCTTAAACGACTTCATATCAATCACCCTCAATCCATCTATGTCATATCATACAAGCCTGATCCGTTCCAGTTCAACGTTAAGTCCTTTTGCGTTTTAGTTGGTTATATCTAGCATTCATGTTACTATAATATTCAAAAAAAGGGTGATTTGATGAGCGAAGAACAGTTACTAGAGCGAGGGTTCAAGCGATATTATGGTGAAGAAATCAACGTCTATTTCAACAAAGAACTTTGTGCACATGCAGCTGAATGTGTCGGCAATGCTCCGGAAGTGTTTGACACGAAGAAGAGACCTTGGATTACACCTGACGAAGCTTCTGCATTAAAGGTAGAACGTACCGTGAAATTATGCCTAGTGGTGCACTGCAATACCGTTACGACGATTAAACAGTCATGAACGACGTCGCTACGAACAGTAGCGACGTCGTTCATCGTTGGCCTTCATTTTAGGCTTTTCGTAAAGCCCACATTCGTTTCTTGAAACCCAGCGTTTTTATAAAATTCGTGAGCATTTGTTCTCTCTTCTTTCGCTCCACTATTTAACGCAATTGTCGTTACACCTATTCTGGTTGCCCATTCCTCCGACTTTTGCATAAGCCTCTGACCAACGCCTTGTCCTCGGTGTTTTTCATCAACGACAAATGCGACAATCCTTACGTACTGACCGTTTTTTTCATAGAAGTAACTCTTTATTGCACCAATCATGCCAACAACTTCTCCATTTATTACCGCTATCCAAGTCCGATAGTCACGATGCGATCTAATTTGTTCAAATCGCCCTTCCATTTGCTCCACTGACGTAGGATAACCAAGTTGAGTGAGCAATCGACTCATCGGTTTCCCGTCACTCTTCGTCGCCAGACGAATTTCCATAAATAGCCCCCATTTCTCAATCGTGCTTTCCCTTTATTTCAACAAATTGGCACTTTATTCCTTTTACATTTTCAATTGGACGTTCTATCTCTTACCTAAAGTCCTCTTTTATACGAAAACAGTTATTCCTTGTCGATATTCGGGAACACCCCACTATGCTCAGTTATCCAAAGGGGTGAACGTCGATGAGTGTCCGCAAATGGATGCCCAAAACGGGTCAACGTCTCCTTAGTATGTCACGAAGGCAGATTCGTTTTGAAACGCAAGCAAACGTATGGCTTATCAGTCTCTATTACGGACTGCTCGGGTTCTTAATTGTAGGAATCGCGTATGTATTGGACATGCGATTATTTATAGGGGAACACGCTTCTTTTTTTTCAAGTAGATTATGAATTAACGAGACAAATTATTAGCTCGCTCGTTGCCGGAATTATTACGTTAAACGCATTTACACTAAACTCGATCCTCGTCGTATTAACGAACTTCTCTGGGCAATTCACCCCGCGAATGCTACTTACGTTCATTGCGGACCGTAAAACCCAACACGCCGTCGGTATCTTTAATATGGTGTTTGTCTTTATTCTGTTTTCCTTTTTCATGATTAATGATGGAACAGCAGAATATTACGCCGCCTTTCCAACGCTTACCATTTTACTTATGTTCTTTGCACTCGCTACTTTCGTCTTCTTCATTAATCATGCTGTGAAATGGATGCAAGTACCTAACTTAACGTTCAATATGAAGAACGAGTCAGAAAAACAAATCCTTACTACACTCGTTGAAGACCTTGAACCTTATCGAACACAAGAGCCAAAGAAAGAAGAAATGGAGTTAAACGAAGATGAAGGCACTATTCTTTATGCCAAGGATTCTGGATTTATTCAAGTCATTGATTTCAAAAGCCTCTTTCAATATGCAGAGAAAAAAGGGCTTATCATTCGCTTAGAAAAACGAATTGGCGAATTTGTCTTAAAAGACATCCCCCTTCTCACGTATTGGAAACGAGAAGATTGTGATGTAAACGAGGCGTTTATTTGTAGCAAACTGTTCGTTGGACGAAAACAAACAGAAGTTCAGGACATTGAATTTGGCGTCAATAAATTGAAAGAAATAGCGATAAAATCCATCGGAAACGATGATCCGAATACGGTAAAAAATGCGATTCTACAACTCTCTGACTTATTACTATCCATTTCTGAAATCACACACTTCACGCCGTACCTTACCGACCAAGAAGGCAACCTTCGCCTAATTATTAACGAAGAGACGTTTGACTATTACCTGTACTCCTCGTTCTCACACATTAGTATTTATGCAAAAGAAGACCCAGTAATAACAAATGATATTTTGCATGCCGTAAGCTTATTAGCGAGCTCAACTTCTACTGCCAATCATAAAAGCGTATGGATGTTTGCGATGATGGTCGCAAGAGGATATCAAGCTCCCTTTGCCTTCGCTTACCACGAAAAAGACTTCTATACACACCTTGAGAAAATCTCTCACATGACTAGAAATTATGAAGGTTATACTCAACTAGAAAAAGAATTAAAAGAACGGTTAAACAACCCAACTTTCGCTTAATCAAGGAAAACGGCGGTCACGTATGACCGCCGCTTTCCATCTCTAAACATCTGAACCTTCTTCAGATGTATTCTTGTCATTTGATTGCTTAATGGTTCGTTGGATATTATGTAGTTGCAATAAAATAAGACCGAGCATAATAAAGGTTACAAATTCACCTGTCATTGAAGCGATGACTGCCAACACGATGATCACAATGACTTCGAGAGGTCTAGAGTTCGAAAACACAAAATCACCTCCCTAGTTAAGATAATAAAAAAGAAGAAGCATATGGATCTTCCTCCTATGCTTCACTTGTCTATGTTTGTGGCGTTAATGCAAATACGCCTCCACAATGGGAAAGCTGCGTATATTCGATCTGTTTATTGCCAGCTAACCTCTTCTTGATTTCTTCAAACACAAAATAATATTCATCGTAATCCCACACATCTTTGTATCGATCACGACAGCGGTTGTGATCTTCTTCAGTTTGAAACGAGACATCACCGATTAATAGTTTACCTTCCTTCTTTAAAGTAGGTAGCACCTGCTCCAATAACTGAACTTTGTACGCATCCGTAAAATGATGCAATGCATATGTACTGACAATATAATCATATTTTGCAGCAAGGATTTGGTCTGGGAACCCGTTCGTTAGATCCCATTGAATGAGCCTCGCATTCGGCATCTTCTCTTCGGCAATCTGAATCATCTTGTCCGAGAAGTCCAGACCTGTAATGTGGTGACCTGCATCATATAACTTCCCCGTTAGTACTCCTGTTCCAAATCCAATGTCTAGGATGTTGAGTGATTCCTTTGTCATCACTTCATTGTAAATTGCATTTAGAATTTGCTTATAACCCGCAAAAGGATAATGATCACTTTCTTCACTAACCTGTACCGACTGATCATACCCATCTGCCCATAAATCAAGCCGCTTTGATTTAACATTTCATTCCCCCTATAAATGATAGTAAGAACAAACACTTACCTCTGTTGCGTTTTTTGAACTTTTTCTTTGACAAACGGGATAAATGCGATAATAAAAACAATTAATCCCACAATTGCAACCAACGGTGTCACAAATAACAACACACCAACTCCGGCGATCACGGAGGCAATAATTACAACGACATAGCTAATCATCGGCGAGACGACGAAAACAATTAATAGTCCCCAAGACATCATCTTCGCTCGTTTTGTTTTAGACCGAAACACAAACACGAATAGCCCTAATGCGCCAATCATGTATAACGTAAATACTATGGCTTCCAAGTGAGAAACACCTTTCTTCTATAAGTATATATTTACTGCTATACCCTAGTATGACAGAATGTCTCGTTTTTTGAAGAAGGGGGCAACGTCCCTCTATACACAACTAACTTAAACAATTATACGAATGTTTCGAGCACTAATGATGTAGTCTTGCACTGTTAGACTACATTTTTTAGAACAATAAGTAAATAACTCCTTGCTAAACGTACTAGCTAGGAACTATTCATATCACCAACCGAGTGTTTCATAAAACCCTTGCGTATTTGTTTTATCGCACTCAATCAGCAAGTTCACTTTACAAAGCCAGCGGCCAAAACCGCAATCATTCATCAGAGTTTGACCACTTTTTGACCTCGGAATGGTGGATTGACCGCTAGATGGAAATGTCAAGTACCTATTTCTTTACTTATCTTTTTTAGTATCAAGTTGATCACTTTTAGTAGCGCGAGCTTGCTTTTCTTGATAATAAGCTTTCATTTCTTTGTACATATAATTGCCGATTTCTTCAGGAAAGTAATTATTAAAATCCGAGCTATGCTTTTCAAAAAAGCTATCGTCATCAATAACGCGGAATAGGAATTTTTCATTATCTGGAAATAACGAATCCATTCTCTCTAGCGTTTCATGGACTTTCTTTTTACTTGTAGCGTCATTCAGCTCAATTGAATCTTTAATCGCTTGAAATAACTCCCACGTTACTTGGTCCATAAGATCTTGAGTTTCTGGTTTATTATAGGACTTTATGTGTTGCATAAGCTGTTCATCCTCGTTAAAGTGCTGTTCAAATGCTTGCATTTGTTTCTTCTCCCGCATAAATAAATCGAGCATTATGAATGCAAATTGATCGAGTTCACCTTCAGACGGATCTTCAAAATTGTAGAGACGTTCCATTCTAGTTATAACGCCTTTCAACTCATGTAATTGCTCTTGCTTTTCTTCGATTAACGTCTTCTGGATTCGTAATAACTCACGATTACTCATCTTATGATCCGTCATTTGTTCTTTAATATCATTCAACGTTAATCCGAGATGTTTGTAGATGTTGATTTGTTGGTAAGACTCCCATTCTTTACGGGTGTACACTTTATTTCCATGGTCATTATGTTTTTTGGGACTTAACAAACCAATCTTATCGTAATAACGTAATGTTCGTACGGTTGTCCCTACGATTTTTGCAAATGAACCGATGGTTACTTCCATAGTAAAGACCTCCTCACTACATTTTATACTGTTACGTAACGTTATAGGCAATCCTTTTCACTTTTTGTTCACTAAAGATGAATTCCCCTAAAAAAAGTACTTGATTGTGACGTTACGTCACAATCTAATATAGGTCATAGATTCATTATGAAAGGAAGGATTGATTATGGAAGAACAGGAAAAACAACCACAATCATTACTAAAGAATCGTGCGTTTATATTCCTTTTTCTAGGTAGCTTTTTAGCAATTATCGGCTTCACGATGTTTTTTATGACAACCACCTGGTTTGTCATATCTGATTTAGGTTCAGCTAGTTCATTAGGCATTATACTCATTGCCATTACCGTACCACGTATACTAATGATGGCATTTGGCGGAGTTCTCGCTGATAAATTTAAAAAGACGACCATCATGTTCACCACGAGCTTAATTCAAGGGATTCTACTCGTCATTATTTTCTTATTAAATAATGCTGATCAATTAACGTTTGGATATTTAATTATTTTAGGTCTGCTTTTCGGAACGTTAGACGCTTTTTCTGGTCCTGCAGGAACGTCATTAATTCCGAAATTAGTAGAAAAAAGTCAAATTAAGCAAGCCAATGCAATGATTCAAGGATTGGGTCAAATTGGTTTTGTAATTGGTCCTGTCATTTCTGGAAGTGTGATGGAGTTCGCTGGGGTCACAACCGGTTACTTTGTCGCGGCAATCATTGTACTGCTATCAGCCTTCTTTATGTTCCCTCCATTCTTAAAAGAAGGTCCTGTAGACAATACAATTAAGCAAACACCACTTAAAGATTTGATTGAAGGATTTAACTATGTGAAAGCAAGTAAGTTCTTAATCACCGGAATTCTAATCTTGATCACACTAAACTTCTTTGCTTTCGGAGCCATTTCCATTGCCATTCCGATACTCGTAGAAACGTACGGTGGTTCTCCAATTAACTTGAGTTACATTGAAGCTGCGTTAGGAATTGGGATGTTAATAAGTACAGCCATTATCGGTACGGTAAAAATCCGCCGCAGAGGATTGACCTCAATTCTAGGTCTCATTGCAACTTTACTTGTCGCAATTGCATTTAGCCAAATCCCTAGTTTGTCGATCTTGACTGCACTTGCGTTTTTAATCGGATTTACGATGACTTTTGTTTCCATTCCATTCTTCACTTCAGCTCAAGAAGATACAGACCCCCGAATTATGGGTCGCGTCATGAGCATCGTTTTCTTAGCAATGAACGGATTCGACCCACTCGCTTATGCAGGTGTAACTTTACTAGTTGCCAGAGGCATCGATATTCAACTGGTCATCTTGTCCTTTTCACTGATTGGATTACTCATTGCGTTAATCACGTTATGGAGGGGAAAAACGTACAGAAACTACACGTCGAATTATTAAACTTAATAAGTTAAAGGAAAGACCACTTCTGTTGAGAAGTGGTCTTTTTATTACTTAAATTAAGCAATAGAAACTCCCCCAATCAGGCTTCACCTACGTCCATATGAAAATGTTTTGATGGAGCCAATAAAAAACAAACTGAAAAATACGAAAAGAAAAAGTAAGCTTTGGCCCCAAAGTGCGAAATCCATCGTGAACGCAGCTCGTATCCCACTTAGAAACCATTCAAACGGGTTTAGCACCTGAAGCCACTGAACAATAGCATGCGCATCACTTAAAGAATAAAATGCACTACTTCCTAGAATCATCGGCAACATAATAAGATTTGTTGTCATGCTTAAATGCCCCTCAGTTTTCACGATACTCGACACAATAAAACTTAGAAATAAATACATTACAGCAGATACAAATAAGACTGGGAGGGACAATACAATACCCATGATTGAATTGGAAACATCACTGATGAATAGACCAATCATCAAAACGAAACTACTTACAGCTACAGCAACTAACGCATTCGCAATCGAAATGCTAAGAATGTATTGATACAAAGGCATAGGCGTTGCATGGAGTAAATCATATACCCCTCTTCTTCGTTGCGACAATGCTGTGAATGAAAACGTGACAAAAGCATAAAACATCAAACTAACAGCAATAATTCCAGCAAGACTATAGCTTAAGTAATTAGGAAAGAAATGAGCAAGCGATAAAAGAGCCGTTATGGGGATTACGATTGACCAAATGACTAAATACAAGTCTTTCATCGATGATTTCGCTTGCAACAAAAATATAGTACTCACCTCTCGTCCCCCTCATGATGGTTTACCATATCATATAAGTCTTCCATGGTTTTTACTCCATAACGCTTATATAGTTCACATGGGGTTCCGTTCGCCACAAGTTCACCAGCATTTATGAACATTAATCGATCTGCAATGTGATTCACTTCAAGCATGTCATGTGAAGCAAATACTACTGTCACATTCTTTTCCTTTAAGTACTCAATTAATTTTCTGATTTTCTTTTGTCCTTTCGGGTCCAGTCCTGCTGATGGCTCATCTAAAAACACAAGTTTTGGATTGTGTAATGTGGCAAGGGCAATAGCCAAGCGCTTCTGTTGACCAATCGACAATTTAGAAGCAATCACCTTCTTCATTTCTTCTAATTGGTACGCTTCGAGCTGTTGTTGAATTTCCGGTTCAGACACTTTCACTCCGTAGATCGAGGCGAATAACTTAACATTTTCCAAAACCGTGTATCCTTCAAAAAAAGGAGTTGATTGTAATTGGATACCCGTTGCTTTCTTAAAGTCTGAACGCCAATACGTAATCTCACCAGCGTCTACGCGAATCGTATCAAGCAGCATTCCAATAATTGTAGATTTTCCTGCACCATTCGGTCCCATTAATGCGATAACCTCTCCTTCCTTAATTTCAAGTGTCACATCCTTCACGACTTGACGCTCTCGAAACGCTTTTCTTAAAACGGTAGCCTGAATAAGCACATTCAAATAAGTCACCTCTTTTGTTCAAATTTGTATATTCAACTTTGACTAAATGATTATAAAATTACTCCCTTAACTTGGGAGCAATTTCTACGACTCCTTTGATTTCAATAAATCAATCGCTTCTTGGACAAACGCTTGTTGTAACTCAATCGTTTTATACATGTGGTCAAAGACCAGTCGCGTTAACGGGGATAATGTCCCGCTTGCCGCCTCTTCTTTTGCGTTGAAGCCTATCGTAACGGCAGAATATTCTGCGTCCAAGTGTGCCTTCTGGTCATTAAGTGCATCTATCGCTTCGAGCTTATCAATACGATCAACAAACGAAAGACCAGAGTAAAGTTGTGTCGGATAAGAATTAAACGGCTTCTCTAAACTTTGTCTTATTAACTCTTTTTCATATTCTTGCCCGCGTTTCGTGATCGTATAAATTGCTTTTTGGCGATGACCCGTATGCTCAATCTTACTCACTTCAATGTAACCGTCCCGCTCCAGTTTATGGATCGCATTATAAATTGACCCAATTAAAATCCCACTCCAACGTTCGGCATCCGTTAACTTGAGCATTTCTTTAATGTCATAACCAGACATCGGTTTAATCCCTAACAGCGCAAGAACCATTAACTTTGTCGTCATATAATCACCTTTGAATAGTCAATGTTGAATATTAGCAGTATAGGCAACTTTATTATACATTGTCAATTGTTTTCTTAGTAATTCAACTTATTTTTCTGCCAACACTGAATAATTGCGATACCCACTATAAAAGCTGCTAGCAAATAAGATAGCTAGCATTACAGGAGACAACTTCACTAGTACAAATGGAGTTTCAAATAATAACGCATACCAAAATAATGCACCTTCCATATTCCAAAGCCCATCATGGTAGAAGCCAGAAAGGTCCTTGTAAACCATATAAGAAAGAGCGAAGCACAGCATCCCCATCCAAAATGAATAACCCATTAGTCGTTTATAATACTTACCCTTTGATTCACGATCTGAGAAGATTTCATTTTGAATACCTTCTTCTTTTTGCCAATACCGTATTCCACTAAGCCAAGATCCCTTTACATAGTTCCAACCGAAATCTTCGTATATTCCTTTGTATTCCTGCAATTTATCTTTTGGTAAATTATCTTGGTAATCAAGTCGCATAACATACTGCTTCTCAGTTTTGTCGAAAGTATATATGCCAAATCCGCTAACACCTGTACAGTGAAAGCCTTTTTGTAATTGTTCATTCAGCCATTGCTCTTCTTTTTCAATATTAAAGAACCATTTAACCTTCTTCATGTCATTCACTTCCTTCATACAAGGATAGAATATGCAATAGCCTTTGTTGTTCCAGTTTCAAAACGGTACTTCCTTCTGCAGTAATTTTATATACTTTTCTCCGACCTGAATTTCCTACTACTTCAATCCAACCATGTTTATTTAAATTTTCAATAGCACCATATAATGTACCCGCAGCTAAAATGACAGAACCATTGCTCATTTCTTCTATCTCCTGCATAACAGCATAACCGTGGAATGGTTCACGTAGAGCTAATAAAATATAGTGCATGGTTTCAGACAACGGTAATAATTTATGCTTCATACTCTTAACCTCTATTCAGTTCAACTATATAGTCTCACTTAGTAATAACATAATACAGTTGAACTGGATAGTCCACAACTTTTTCAGCTCAATTCAAAAAAGTCGATTTCCTTCACGCTCTGAAATCGACTTTTGTAACCTTCTAAGTCTCATTTGCAACTACACAAAATAAGTTAAGTAAAACGTTGCTCTAATTTTCTTTGATGTTCTAAAAATACTTTTTCCAATTCTATGTCATACTTATTAGCAATGACTGCGACGTTACCCATTAAATCTCCTAATTCTTCAACTAACGCTTGCTTATTCATTTCCGATGATTGTGCTTCTTCGTCTGGTCGATCTCTACCTATTTCTAGCGCCCTTACCGCCCTTGCAACTTCTCCAGTTTCTTCGGATAAGAAGCCGATTCGCATAAATATATCTAACTCCAGCCATCCTCTTCTTCCATAGAAGTTATCTACCCATTCTTGAAATGTATCTGCTTTCATACTCTTCGCCACCTATGTATAAATGATAAACACCATACTCACACAACATATCGTTTACTATTCACTTGCTATACTAAATGGAACAGTCCCAACCCATTTAAAAGAAGCAAAGCAGCTCGCAAGATACTTTTCTTCTTTTATTCCTTTAGATACACGACTGTATACATCCTCATTTCTTTTTTGATTTACCGAAAATGCCCAATGCAGTTAATAAGGCAACACCGATAGCAACCCAAACACCTATACTCATTTATTTCCGGCTCCTCGTTTTATTTCAACTTAAACTTCATACTTGAGGGATACAATGTAATCACCCATCGAACAGCGCAACATCATTTGAATTTTTCTTTATTTATAAACCGTTTAGCCATTTTCGAGCTCACTTTAAGCCTCTGGTTCTCATTGTTTTAGATCCGAAGTAACATGCCTTTAAATTCTTCTTCATTTATTAAAGATTTCCTTTTAGTAAATGCCATGTCAACATCCATATGAACATTAAAGTACAGCAATATGAAGTAGTTTTTGAGCCCAATACTTACTTGCTTGATGCAAAAAAGGCCTTATCATCGATAAGACCTTCGCTACCACATAGCCACCTCTACTCGCCATTTTATTTTCTACGAAGTTGGCGCCATCCATGTTGGCTCGAGCATATTTCCATCTGGGTCTTGGACTTCTAGACCATACATTTGATCTTCTGGAATTCCGTGATCTAAATGATAGTAATCGCCACCATGTTCTTTTGCCGTTTCAGCAAATTGCTTCACAGCTTCAACGCTCTCCATTTCAATGGCAATTAAGGTCCCACTTGTTGTTTGAGTGTCCGCAATGGTTTTATTCTTAAGAAATTGCTTGTAGAAGTCATGAGTTAAAATCATAATCCAAAAATGGTCATTCCACATCATCGCACTTGAATGTTCATTGGAGAACAACTCATTCTTTTTAAAGCCAAGTTGTTCATAAAAATGTGTTGATTTCTGCAAATCGCGAATTGGGAAATTAACAAACACCCTTGTCATCACAACACCTCACCTTTATAAGTAATAATAGCGTAACCCCTTGGTAATTGATTCATACTGCAAATGCTCACCGCTTAATTTTATACTATTAATTCAGACACCTATTATTATAGACTGTATTGCCATTTCGATCACAATCGATTGCGATTAATAAATGCAATCGTCTCCTTAAACGCTTCTTTCGCAGATGCTTTATCAAAATACTCAGAATAAGGATCACTAAATCCATGCGTTACTGGATATGTAATGGTGATGATTCCTTTTGCCTTTAGCTTGTCCACAAGTGCATCTACAGAAAATGACTTCTCCACATGTGGATAAAATAACAAACATTCTGCTTTAGGTATTTGATGAACATAATCGCGTATGCGTGAACCGTAATAACCTATGATTCCGATTACATTATCTTCTTTTCCACAAAGCCAAGCGACCGTTGCCCCTATGCTAAACCCAATAAGGATAACGTTTCGATTCTCGTCATGAAGATTTCTAATCCGTTTGTTTACAGTGTGCACAGCTTGTTGAAAACCGACATCTTCCATAAATGAACGATAGGCTTCATTTTCTTTTTCATAACGAAACGGATGGACTCTTTGCAGAAAATTGATGACTTCTACGTGAAACCCCTCATTACGTAATGCTTCACAGTAATCTTTACTATGTGCATTAACGCCATATATCTCATGCAAAATTAGAATGGTTGTTTTCATCTTTTCATCCGTTCTTTCATAATCCTCTATGTTTTTTCATCCATACGTGCGATTCATTAGCACTACTCTCCAACCATCGGGGTCCTCAATTGTCACTCCTTTTTCCTTCCAATACTCATTTTCTGGCGCCACTTCTGGGTAGCCCATTTCTACTAGCCGAGAAGCAACCTTTCTAACCTGTTCGTAGTCCTCTATATAAAAGACGAGTAGATTGTCTCGAGTTGGAGCAGGACACGGGCTTCCGTCACGATGACGGGTGAACTCTAAATGATAATCAGAACTCGGCAACCCGACGATGACACCTTCATATCCACGCTGACCTTTAAAACGTTCAATCTCGACGAGTCCTAAACCGTTCACATAGAAATCGATTACCCGCTCGAATTGATCAGTTGGCCT
Source organism: Geomicrobium sp. JCM 19038 (assembly GCF_000698125.1). Classification (GTDB taxonomy): domain Bacteria; phylum Bacillota; class Bacilli; order Bacillales; family Marinococcaceae; genus Geomicrobium_A. The sequence continues at coordinate 198,976 of NZ_BAXA01000006.1, forward strand.
TGCAATTCGTACTTGTGCCGCAACAAAATCATTAAACTTCATATGATGTCCCTACTTTCTATCGTATCATTTGCACATTAAGTTTCCTACATATTGAAAGAATCAGCGATCGACATTTGTCTTTTCTTCTCTACTACGTTGGTCGTAAAGCATTGGATAAAGAGCAAAGGCTATGCTCACTGAACACGATTTTTGATTTCCTATTATTTCTAAGTTTGGAAACAACCTCATTTACACATGATACACGTAAGGAGGGTTCACAATTGAGCAAAGATCATCAAGTAGAAACTCTAAACAAATTGTTACAAGGCCAACATATGGGGTCGATGCTTACGAAAGTTACCTTGAGAAGCTGTCACCATCTTCACCACTAAAAGAACCATTTATCGCCATTCAATCTGATTTACGTGACCATGCAAATTTACTTAGCACACGCATTTTAGAACTTGAAGGCACACCAAAGAAAAGTGAAGGCATCGTTGGCAAGATGGAACTTTTTATGAGTGAACTGTTCGATCGTCCACACGACGAAAAAGAGATTGTCAAACATGCCATAAAAGGGGAGAACATTTATGGCAACAAAATGACCGAAAAAATTGCCAGTGAAGAATTAGATGAGCACAATCAACAACTCATCCACACCATTCTTTCCAAACAGCGTGAGCATGTGGACGAACTAAAAATGACTCTGAATAACATGAACTAAACGAGGAGTAGCATTTACTTCTCGTTTAGTTCGTTTAGGTACATCAACATCTTCTGATGTTCTTCTTCAAGGAAAGAGAATTGGTGTATTGCAGCAACATCTTGGGCTAATGCCTTGAACAGTTGACAAGCAGTGAACAACGCATCCCAAGAAGCTTCAAGATTTGCACTCGCATACGTCTTTTTATACTGCTCCCAATGTGCGATTGGAAGCAATTTATTATAATGTTTCCCGAACATTCCAGTTGAGACACGATACGAATGTTGACTGCCAACCCACCAGTCAATCATTTGGTGCAGATCCGCTCGAACAATCACTTCATACATTTGCTTTGCATACGAAAGCTCAGCCCGACAAAGACCTTTTGCGACGTTCTGGATACACCAAAGAAAATTGTTGCAGCAACTAACGTACTCAGCTTCTGAAGGTTCTTTTACCCAATAACTTTCATCGGATGCCAACGGGATCTCTCGAAATTGAAGGTCTTTATCAAGCAATGGAATCGTTAACGTATCATTCCCATATTGTTCGAGCATTTTAGCTACAGTAATGAGACGTAAATCAACGCGATTGCCATCCTCAAACAACATCAAATACGCATACGATTCAGTCACATCAAGGTCAATTCCAATCGAAAGGTCATTCTCTTCAGGCTGTTGAACCATAATTAGCTCTCCAAAAACACGAATCCATTCCTTGTCTTTGCGAAACGAATCAATGTCAGAAACAACATAGACAATGTCATAATCTTGTAAAGAGTCCGGTCTGACATTCGGATTCGTCCGCGATCCATTCATGTAGACCGCTCGAACACGCTCATCTCGTTTGGCTACAGATAAAATTAACTGCATCATTTCGTCACTTGATCGCATTGGGTTCTCCTTTTAGGGTGAGAATACATAGAAGAAAATATAATGGCACCTATTATAGCTTAAAGATAACTTTTACATGCGCATCTTTCTAAAATCTCTTCAACACATCCCCTCACTTCTCATATGTAAGACATTGATACACTTCACCAATCAAACCTTCCATTTGATGGACACCTAGTTCACCATTGGTCATAATGACTGCTGCGCGGTTGAATTCAGGATGTAAAAACCCCATACATTGATACCCCTTGCCCCAGCCCCATGTTACGATTTCTTTCCCTGCTTTAGAGTCTTCAATAAAAACACCGAATCCTGACCATGCTTTTCCAAACTGAGGAGCCAGCATTTCTTTGGCTAGTTTCTTTGAAAGACCGATTGTGCTCTTGCCGAGTCGGGCATCTAACAATTCTTGCAAGATCTTTGCAAGTGTTATTGAGCTCGCCCATAATCCAGAAGCTGCAGGATATGGATAAATCGTTTCCGTAAAGCATGTGGCTTGTCCTTGTTTGGAATGTCCCCTTGCCAAATCATCACTAATGTATGCAAGCGACGTTGGCGTCACATAACGAGCTTGTAACTGAAGAGGCGTAAATACATGGTTGTTTACTACCCGCTCAAATGTTTGTCGCGTTATATCCTCAATGAGAAGCTGAATAATGCAGTACCCCGCATCTGAATAGTGAAATTCATGTTCTGGCTCAACCTCCACTGTGATCGGCACTGAACAATATGCTGTTTTGCCATTTAAAATGTCAGGCATCGTAGGAACTCCAAAACGAGATTCATACGTTTGAAAGCTTTCTTTAGGATCAATGATACCTGCTTGGTGACTAAGCAAATGCCTTAATGTAACGGCTTTTTTGTTATTAGATGGAATTTTCCAACGAATAAGCTTGTCATTCACCGGTTGATCTAAGTGAAGCAATCCTTGCTCCACTAGTTTTAATACCGTAAGAGCTGTTACGAATTTACTCACTGAACATGCGTTAAATAATGTGTCTGTTTTTATCTTTCGATGACTACCTGCTTGAACCACTCCGTATTGTCGTGACAGTCGTTGATTTCCACCGTCAATTGCCGTTACACTCAAACCTTGGATATTGTACTGTTTCATACGTTCAACAATGTATTCATCGCTCAGATTCATTATTATCACCTACTCGATTTTATTTGTGAGAACGATGCAGTCTATAAAAATGAAAGAAACGCATACCTTGTCCTAAGATATACGTTCAATCGCTCAATTAAATTGCAGTTGATACGCTCTTCTTTTTTGCTCACTAACAGAAATGGTCATCAACGCACTCGTCAAACAAAGTACTGTACCGAAAATTGCCCAGCCACTGAGTAACGTTCCGTTTGAAAATGCCATCATCGTTAACGTCACGACGAAGAACGTAAAAAAACCAAAAAGTTGATAAATTCCTGACACAACTCGTAAAACCATCCGATTAGAGAACGCAAGTGCAATCGGCACCGCAAAGAACACACTCACATAAGCCATTGCTACAATCACTTCACCGATAGAAGTAAACGAAAGATGCATCACACTAAGCGACTGCGAAGCTACCATAATCACCATTATCATTGCAACTAACCAGCTCGCTACTGAAAAACCTAAACGAATATACACAAACATCAATCCAATCCTACCATTGTTGTTCTATATCTATTAGTCGTAAACGTCAATTATGATACATATTATGTGCTACACAATACACTGAATGTCCCAGTGCTTACGAATCTCATCAACAATTCTAGTACGAACAACCACTCTCAAGTCAAAGTGTTTAAACAATGGTTGACCATCTTCAATCACAACATCTACCGCTCGACTTACATTCTGATCTAGAAGAATAACCTTAACTTCGCCATTATGCTCGTCGACTTTAGTAATCTCACGAATCTTAATTTCTTCCATTTCAATCATCCTCCTCGGTTCTCTCTCTATACAAACACTTTACCACGTTAGTGCAAGATGAAAATATAGTTTATAGAATTGTTATGTTTATCTTTAATACGTGATAATTGCTTACAAAGTTTCAGTTTAGTGAGCATTTCGATTGAAAAAGTTGGAATAATTGCATGATCTAGTATGCCTTTTATCCGTTTATTCATTTGCTTGATTCTGAGATTTTCATTGCATTTTTTTTAATCCACACTGCTTTAACCACCCTATAGATCTGCCAAGCACCCCAGACATACCAAAAAACACGAAGGTCATCTCCCTTCATGTTCACGATTATTATTTATTAATAACTATTTAAGTAACAGGAGTCAATTGAGAATATTCATTAATGCTAATGCAACCATGTTGAACAAGTCTTCACTCATGACTATCTAAATTCTAATAGTTTAGCGCAGTGACCTTAATAATAAAGTTGTAAAACCTAAAATGAAACGATCATGACGATCGTTCCAAAGGGCAAATCTTACAATAGTCTAAGTCTTCTTTTTTATTCTCAATTCGATGGAATAGGCAGCATGTTTTTCTTGTGCACGCTGAGCCTAAAACGGCTTCTTCTTGCAAAAAGGGTTGTAATGGATTGGTATCCAATCCGAATAGTGAACCATCTGCTCGTTGTAAACATTGAAAGTCTGACAATAATTGTTCACGTTGTATCCACGATTCCGTTGATTGAAGAAGGCTTCGATAAACCGAATGAATGCGAATCGCGATATTCTCCCAAAGAATTCTCGTAGAAATTCTCACAGTTGAAATCGCGCGAATAAGCGGCGTCATATGTTCCGTAAAGAACGTCTGTAACGTGCGATCACGCCACTCAATCCGATTCTCGGCTGGACACGTATCCCATGGGCATTCCCGCTCTTGAATACATAGCTTTTTGCGTTCCTCATTAAAAACACAGCCAGTTAACGGCATCGAGAGTGCCTGATTGTAATTGCCTAAGCTATACAATAACGAGCCTACGGTCACACGAGCATAGTACTTAATAAACAATGATGCTGCGACTTTAATGTTCGGTGCTTCAATCTTTTCCATGTAACTCGTCAAGAAATCTCGACATTTCAATGGATCCAATAAGTGGTCCATACGGAATCCTGTTGTGTTCGATGTGTAACGCTCAATTCCAAATGAAGCTAAGCGTTCAATCGTTGCAGATTCTCGCATCTTACCTTCTCCTTTCAAGCTTCTATAATGCAAAGGCTCTCTTTTACACGACGAGCCGCTTTCTTGCTGTAAGGGATCGTCATCGGTGTTAATGTAATCGGGTCTTCAATCACTTCACAATCTAATGCAAAGACTTGCTTCATCATTTCGGTCGTGACGACTTCTTCCGGACTGCCTTGTGCATAGATCGTTTTGTTCTTAAGCGCAATCATGTGATGCGCGTAGCGGGCAGCTAAATTTAAATCGTGCAAGACGATGACAATCGTTTTACCTTCCACTTCATTTAACATATGGCAAAGATCTAAAATTTCAATTTGGTGAGCGACGTCTAAAAACGTCGTCGGTTCATCTAGAAGTAACGTTTCTGTACGTTGTGCTAACGTCATCGCAATCCACACTCGCTGACGTTGACCTCCAGATAAAGAAGTTACTGGGCGGTCTGCCATCTCAAACACACCCGTTGAAGTCATTGCTTCATTGACGATTTCCTCGTCTTCTACCGACCATTGTTTTAGTAGGGTTTGGTGTGGATAACGACCTTGTTTAACGAGTTGGGAGACGGTGAGGCCTTCTGGACTACTCGTACTTTGAGGGAGAACAGCGAGACGCTTTGCAATCTCCTTCGTTGAGAGCTGATCCATATCCAACCCATCTAATTCGATCGATCCACTTTTCGGTTTGAGCAACCGTGCAATCGAACGTAGTAACGTCGATTTTCCACACCCATTTGCCCCAACCAAAATCGTTACTTTTCCTTTTGGAATGTCTAAGTCTAGCTCATCAATGACAATTCGATCTTTAAATCCGAGTGTAAGTGAATTCGTCCGTAACATTTCATCCATCACTTTTTTCAACCCTTTCGATTGCGATACAACAAATATAAAAAGAACGGGGCACCAATTCCTGAAACGAGTACACCCACCGGAACATCAAGTGGCAAAAATGCCGTCCTTCCTATTACATCAGCGACAAACACCATCGTTCCACCGATAATCGCAGCCGTTGGAACGAGTAACGCAAAGGATCGACCGATTACGAAACGAGCAATATGCGGTGCCATTAATCCGACGAAACTAATACCTCCGGCGAACGCAACGGCGACGCCCGCTAAGATGACACTTACTGTAATCATGCCTAATCGTTGCCATTGAATGCGCGCACCTAGACTTTTTGCAACATCTTCTCCTAGTTGTTGCACATGCACAGCTCTTGCACAAAGAAGCGCCAAAATCATCGCACAACCAATCCACGGAAACATCTGTTGAACTGCACTCCAAGACGATCCATACACACTCCCAGTCATCCACACATAAGCCTGACTACTGCTATTAATGGGGCTAAAGATAATCATGAGTGTTGTTAAAGCACTCATCGCTGCATTAATCCCAATCCCAATTAGCACTAATCGTAGAGGTGAGATACCTTGTTTCCATGCTAAAGCGTAAATGAGTACAGAAACGATTGCTGATCCGAGCATTGCAGCTAACGGTAGGAGGCTCATCGGCAATACTCCGCTAAACGTTGTAATAAAGAAGACCGCTGCAACAGCCCCACCGCCTGTAATACCAATGATGTCTGGGGAGGCAAGTGGATTACGAACCATCTCTTGCAGAATCAATCCCGATACACCGAGCGCAGCTCCTGCGAGTAATGCCACTAACATTCTAGGTAACCGCAAGCTCTCAATGATAAATGTATTTGCACCTACATCAATGCCGATAAAATATTGCAGGATCGCCAATGGAGACACCCACGTACTTCCAAGAGACAAACCGACGATCATGAGCACAACCATCATGAGAAACAAGCACAATGTGAACACGATCGGAACGATCGGTAATTGAAGGGAAAATGCACCAGACTGGGGACGTAGTGTGAACACTTTTTTCATGATTGTTTAAACCCTTTTCTAGCAATGTAAATGAAAAACGGTGTACCGATTAAAGCCGTTACAACACCAATCGGAATTTCTCTAGGTTGTATAGCAATTCGTCCAACAACATCGGCATTCAACATCAGTATTGCCCCAATGAACACACAGTATAGAATTAACCAAAGGTGTTGATGACCGACGAAGAAACGAGCAATGTGAGGAACGATTAATCCGACAAATCCGATCATTCCCCCAACCGCTACCGCTCCACCCGCTAACATGACTGCCACGAGTATGATCAACATCTTTAAAGCAAGTACTCTCTGCCCAAGACCTTTCGCAATCTCATCTCCTGTATGCAACAAATCCATAGGTTTTGCAATTAAAGCCGCAATAATCAAAGCGACCATAACGATTGGAATGACAGGCAGCAAAACTTCAATTGGACGGTTAGCAACTGTACCTGCCATCCACAGCAATACGCGATCAAGATTCGCTTCATTTGTAACGAGCAACCCTTGCGTAAACGAAACGAACAATGCATTAATCGCCGTTCCAGCTAACACGACACGCACCGGAGAAAACCCTTCGTCACCAACAGTACCAAGAACGTAGACGAGCACCGCCGCAAGCAATGCCCCTGCAAATGCAAACCAAAACAGTGACGTTAATGCCTGAATTGAGAAGAATGAAATCGCAACAACGACAAAAAACAGTGCCCCCGCGTTAATTCCAAATACACCTGGGGACGCTAATGGGTTGCGCGTTAACGCCTGCAACATAGCACCTGAGACAGCAAGACTTAATCCAATTAAAATGGCTGACGCCGCGCGCGATAAGCGATGATACAAAACGACGTGATCAGCATTTGTAGGGTCATACTCCATTAGTGCGTCAAACATTACATACCAAGCAACCTGTTGTTGGCCTACTTGAATGCTCATGTAGAGAGATAGAATAAACAGTAGAATTAAGAGAATGAGGCCAATGATTTTTGACCTCGTCGTTAGTAGTCGCTCACGCATGACTTATTCCTTTTCGATACCATACATTTCGTATAAATCATCTAGCATTTCGTTGGCTGCGATATAACCCGCGCCCATGCTCCACGTCACTTCGTCGACCATCTCGACTTGATCATTCTCAACCGCATCTAATTCTTCCCATAGCGGATGCTCTGTCCAAAGATCCCAAGACTCATCCAATTCATCTTCATCTTGGTTGCCTTGAAGATAAATAAAGAACTGATCACTGTTAAGTTCAGGGATGCTCTCTGTATTCGTTAACTCAATAAATGCCTCTTCAGCATCATAGGCTTCTTGTTGATTCTCAGGCATCTCAAACCCTGCATCTTCAAGAATACTTCCAGGGAACCCACCTACAAATAGACGCAATGAATCCGATCTGAAATTAATAATCGAACGCGTCATAGGGTACTCTTCGACTTGTTCCATTTCTGATTTAAAATGTTCGATTCTTTCATCCCACGCCGTTAATAGCGATTCGGCTTCATCTTCAACAGCGAGCGCTTCGCCCATCATGTCTAACGTCATCTTAAAATCATTCAGTTCATCAACAACAACCGTTGGTGCAATGCCAGACAGTTGCTCATAGATTTCTTCGTGACGTGACTGGGTTGCAATGATGACGTCTGGTTCAAGCGCTGCGATTTCTTCTAGATTCGGTTGAATTTCGTCACCTACAACCGTACTTTCACCTAAATCTTCTCGTAAGTATTCATATACCGGTGGTTCTAACCATGACTCCACAATCCCCACCGGTTCATAACCAAGAGCTGCAGCTGTGTCGTTCGCTCCTTGGAATAACGTGACAACCTTCTCAGGAGGTTCTTCGAATTCAGCGACCCCTAAGCTATGTTCCACTGTATATGATTCTGTGTTCTCTTCTGTATCTTGACCCGCATCACTTGTCGTCGGTTCGTCACTACCACAACCAATTAATACAAGAATTGATGCAAGCGGAATTAAACGTATGATCTTCATGGCAACCTCCATTTGTTGATAATGATTCTCATTGTTGATTATATGCCTATTCGGACGTGACCAACATAGACAATAACGACATCAACCTTAAGATTTCAGACATTATTTAACAAAGAACTCTGATAGTTTATCTAATAAAAGATTATGCGAATAGGCATTATAGCTCGTATACAAATGATTCGTGTCATACAACCCGTACAATTGTTTGTTTTTCACCGCTTTTAATGATTGCCATCGATGATCTTGATTTAATTGCTGCAAATGCTGAGTAACCTTCTTCACACTCGGCAATCGCTTGTGACTTCTATATAACGTTAGGATGATGCGATCCGCATTGATTTCCATAATCTCTTCTAGCGTAACTTCTTTAATATGAGCGATATTCTGAATGCTCTTAGGTACTTCCATCCGCAAGTCATCATACATGACCGCTCCCATATTTCTCATACCATAAAGACAGTAGCCTATTTCTCCTATACCTACGACAATCACTGTCTCTTTCCCTATGTACTTTCTGAGGGAATCTCTTAAACTGCTAGCCTTTTGTTCATACTGTTCTAGCCATTGTTGTGCTTCTTTTTCGCGATCGATTACCGATGCAATTTGTGTGAAGTGTTCTCGCCACGTTCCGTCATATGCAAGATTCACAACGGGCGCAATCTGATTAATGATCGTTGACTTTATCTGTACTGCGTCACTCATCGGGGCCTTTTGAATGACTACATCCGGTTGAATTGTGAATAACTTATCCACATCTACACTTTCTTGCCCAATTTCTTCAACACCCGCTTCTTTCAAAGATAGAGGATACGAATGATTCATAATTGCTGAATGGGCAGATGATTTAGCGCATACAAATGACCAGTAACAAGATGATGTAATGAGGCTACTTTTATTGAAACGATCGAGCGCTTCACATAGCTCTGTGGTGAACGTCCCATCTGTCGTTTAAACTGGCGACTAAAATAAAACTCATCTTTGAAACCAACATCAAAAGCTACTTCACGTATCGTTTTGTTTTTGTTTAGTAGAAGGCTCTTGGCATGAGTAATACGTACACGATTTAAATAAGACATCGGACTTTCCTTATAGCGCGCTTTAAATGAACGAGAAAAGTAGTCAACGTTGACTCCTGCTCGCTGTGCTAAATCACTACGTGTTAGAGGCGCATTATAAAAATGATCCATGTACGTCTTTGTATCAGCTAAACGTGTATGCAATGAATCTTTCTTTTGATCTTGTAATACTTGCATAACAAGATCGAGAAATTCATAAAACCGGTACGTTAACGTAAACGAAGACGCTTCTGAATCTTGCGAATCAGAAACAAGTTGCTCTACTTTACGTGTAATAATTTCATTCATTGAGAATTCCACATACACGTTGTACATCGTTTCAAGAATGAGAACATTCTCGTCCTGATCTTTTTTGTATGCATTACAAACCAACTGAAACAAAACTTTCTCGTCGGCTAGACAATCTTTCGTTGCGATCACTTGTCTCTCATTCTTCTGTGCGATGTATAGACATTCCCCATCGATCGTATCGTTATCTCCTTCAATCGCTCGTACAAATTCAAACATTCGTTCATCCACATATTGAGTGAACGTACATTGGTTCATCGCCTCTCACCACCGATAATGATAATCATTATCATTATAATATCATGAACAACGTTCAAGACTACACAAAATCGACTAAAATGTAAGTAAATTCCTTCAAACCTCCTATTTTCACGTACAAAAAAGACCATAAACCGTTTCGTTAATGATCTTTTTCACCCTTTTTAGCTTAGCTATGGCAGTGTTACTACTCGAAACGCACTTGATTGTTTAGGCAAAGAGCCAATCTCAGTTTTCGTATCCATATCAATAATAGAAATTAATTGTCGATTTGAAAAACCAACATATGCTCGACGAGTATACGGGTTCAACCCAATCGTAACAGGGTTTGCGCCTGGATCAGCAACCGGAATTTCAGCAATGATCGCTGACGTTGTTTCGTCGATTACCGTAACGTACCCATCCCCATTAGTAACATATAGTTCATTAAATAAAGGGTCGATTTCAACACGGTTAGGACTACCGTTTACGACAATCGTGTTAACTAACGCCAACGTACTTCCGTCATAAACCGTCACTGTACCTCCACCATTATTCGTAACATAAACAAGGTTCGTTCGCTCATCAACAATCACATCGCTTGGGTCAACTAATCCCTCTGTAAACGGTCCGATAATTTCATTTGTCGCACCATTTACAACGTTCATTTCATTGGCGAGTAACCCACCGCTTACAATATAAATTAAATTAGTTAGTGAATTCACTGCAAGTGCATTTAACGCTGAAGGAAAGACTCCTTCACCAATAACAGCTTCCACGGTAAACGTTTCCCCGTCAACGACAAATAATCTGCCCGTTAGTGTTGCCACATAAAGTTTATTTGTTGTGAAGTTGATTTCAATGGCCTCTGGATTAGGTCCTGGAGTTGAAAGTCCAAATTGTGTGATTAGACTTTCATCTACTGCACTATATACATACACCGTTCCGGGCTCATTTGCAGCTGCAATATACACATAATTTCGGTAAGGATCAACAGCAATCGCAAACGCAAATGAGAGAGGAAAAGTTGGCAACGTACCAATTTGTTCATTTGTAAATCCATCAAAAACTGCTGTATTTCCTGGTAATGACTGTAGACCATATACCTTATTTAAACCTGTAGGTGCGGTCGGTGCTGGAGGAATTGTCGGTTGCGTTGGTGCCGTAGGAGCAGTCGGCGGAATAACATTAGCCGGACCGTTGATAAGGTTGTTATTAATTTCAATTCTTTTACAACAATCATCCATATAATCGCTCCTTTCTCTAGTATCTATATAGCTTATGTACAGGTACCTCTCGCCCGTGTTAGTCGGAGTAACTATTTTATAGCTGATTACAAAAGATGGGTGCAGATGTTCACAACTTAATGCATTCAATCACGAACCTTTTTGACCTTATGTTCGTACAGTAACGTTAAAGGAGAAATCTATAGGGGGAATAGAATTGGAGCATAAAAAAGATTCAGGACACAGCACTCCAACGAACATTAACTGTGCATGCGGACCAAAAGGTAAACACCACCTCGGACCAAACCGAAAGAAAAATTGCGGTTGCGGGCCGTGTTCAATCTATATTAATAATAATTTAATTAACGGTTCGACTTGGGCAACTTGTCCATCTTGCCCAACTGGACCTACGGGACCGGCTGGGGCTACTGGCGCTACTGGGGCGACAGGACCTGGGACCGGTGCGACAGGACCTGCTGGGGCTACTGGCGCTACTGGAGCGACAGGACCACCGGGGACCGGC
>NZ_BAXA01000005.1 GCF_000698125.1 Geomicrobium sp. JCM 19038
GGCTACGTGTGCAGATAACGCACCAATGGAGAACTTCTTTGGTCTATTAAAACAAGAAATGTACTATGGAGACCCCTTGGTTTCCTATGAAGAGTTAAAGAAACGAATTGAGGAGTACATCCACTACTACAATCACGAACGTATAAAACTAAAACTGGCTGGTCAAAGTCCGATTCAATATCGAACATCAACCAGCCAATCAGCTGTTTAACAAACTCTAACTTTTTGGGGTCACTACCTAAAGGTGCGTTTCTTTGTTTCGTCTATAAAAGTAAGTCATTGAAAGCGGCCACCAAAGCACAGCAAAGATTGGGTAGACAGCCCAAATTTCATAGGGGCTTGTGATGATATTGATCGTAATAAAAAAGATACTCGTCGTCGTTGCCATTAGATAAGAATAACGAATAGGGCGATCAATCCATTGTCTCGTAAATGGCCACCAAATCAATGCGAAGAGTAGAAAGATGCTCCAAGGAAAACGATCATCGTAAATAAAATTGAGCGTTACATAATAGCCACCCAAAATTAGAAAGCTAATCCATGCAAACGGTTTTGTTTTAAATTGATGAGGATACCAAGCGGATAAAGGCCACCAAATGAGTGGAACAGTATAGAGAACCCATAAATATTCCGGTGTCTCAATGACATTTATTGCAGTTAACAACCCTGCAATCCATATCGCCCCGATCGTACTGTAAACCGGATGTGGCAACAAAGAGAAAGGCCAGAGTAGTAAAAACAAAGTCACATAAATGGACCAACTCACGTTAGGGTTTAGCAATAAATCAAGCGTGATAAAGACGATAGCAATGATTGATGTTGCGAGTAGTACCGCAGTCAATTCGGATCGTCGGCTCACGTTACTTGTCCTCCGTGCGTTTGTAAACGAACGTCATCGCTAGTGGCCACCAAAGAATCGCGAACGTCGGGTAGATGAACCAAATCGTGTCTGGTGTGTAGTAAAAGTTGATAAAAAGAAATAGCAAGATTACAAGCGAGCTTCCCCATAAGGAAAAGTGCAAATTCAATTTCGCTTTTTTCTTTTTTGTAAGTGATGGATTGGTCGGGTATGATTCACGTAATTCGGCTTTTAATTCTTCGGCATCTCCAAATTCCACAATGGCTTTATTGATTGCATCTTCTTCTGACTTACCCGTCTCCATTAAGTCGCGTACCTTTTCTTCTAAGTTCCAGCATAAGTCATGAAGCATGGCTTCTTTTTCTTCGCTGTTAGGGATGTCACGAAAAAGATGTTCGACATGCGCACGTATGTCTTTCATTTGTTTCCCTCCAAAAATACATCTACAATTTCTTTCATTTCGAGCCATTCATGTTTCAATTCTTGTAAGTATGCTTTCCCAAGAATCGTAATGGCATAATATTTGCGTTTCCCACCGTGTGACTCAGTACCAAAGTAAGAATGAATCAACTCTTTTCGTTCTAACCGTTGAAAGGCAGCATAGAGGGTTGCTTCTTTAATCATGAATCGTTCATTTGTTCTCAAGCTAATCTCTTTAGAAATTTCATAACCGTAACGATCTTTTTCGAGGATGAGTGTCAAAATAATACTATCTAGGTGTCCTCGTAACAAGTCACTTCGTACCACAACGCACGGTCCTTTCTGTGTATTCTATCTGATAGAGTAATCATAGCGTTAATTACTCTATCTGTCAAAGTAATGATGAATCAATTGCAAAAACGTCAATCTTAATTTATAATGATAATTAAGTTAGTGGGAACGGAAAAGTCAACGCGGGACTTTTTCGTTCCCGGAAAGATGAGCTGAGTAGATCATGGATGAAACATTACTAAAATGGCAGCAGAAATTGCAGCCAGATCTGATGGATAACCTTATAAGGAGGTATCATCTTTTACGTTACATTCGTGTGAGTGAACCGGTTGGTCGAAGAGCATTGGCACAAGAAATGGACATTTCGGAACGCGTGTTGAGAAGGGAAGTTGAACTGTTTAAAAATGAACAGTTACTTTTAATTGAGACGCAAGGTATGCGCCTTACTGAAGATGGAAAGAATTTGCTCGAGGCATTAGAATCTTCAATTCAAGTGCTTACGGGTCGAACATCTTTGCAGGCGAAACTTGAACGCGCGCTTCATGTGAAGCGAGTCATCGTCGCTCCAGGAAATAGTGATGAACAAGACTGGGTGAAAAAAGAGATGAGTCGCGCATGTGTGGACGAGATGATCCAAACACTTGGTGAAGGAGACGTTGTTGCAGTTGCAGGTGGAACAACGCTGGCCGCTTTGGCCGCTGCTGTGTATCCTCATGCCAGGCTTAGCAATGTCACATTTGTTCCTGCCCGTGGGGGACTTGGAGAAGACGTGGAATTGCAAGCAAATACGATTAGCGCTGATTTAGCGAAACAAGCAGAAGCGAACTATCGATTGCTTCACGTACCAGATCAATTAAGTGAAACAGCCTATGATTCATTGATTGAAGAACCGGGTATACGAGAACTACTACAGCTAATCCGTCACCCTCGTATGGTCATTCATAGTGTTGGTGATGCATTATCAATGGCGACACGAAGAGGATCAACGGAAGAACACCTTAAAGGTTTAGAAACGAAAAGTGCTCAATCTGAAGCATTTGGGTATTACTTCGATCATCACGGGAAGATCGTTCATAAAGAACGAACGATTGGATTACAGCTCTCGGATTTGAATGAAGAACAAATGGTCATTACGGTTGCAGGTGGTGCTTCTAAAGCTAAAGCAATTGCATCCTATATGACGCATCGACCGAGTGATTTATTGATTACAGACGAAGCAGCAGCGAAAGCTGTTTTAGATACTCTAGAGGAGGATTTATAAATGACAACGAAGATTGGTATTAACGGTTTTGGACGAATTGGACGCTTGGTGTATCGTGCATCTTTAAACAACCCAGAGGTAGAAGTCGTAGCAATCAATGACCTTACAGACGCAGAGATGTTAGCACACCTCTTGAAATATGATACTGTACATGGAACGTTCCCTTCAGAAATTGAAGTAGACGGCGACAATCTTCTTATTGGTGGGAAGAAGATTGCGATCTCTTCTGAGCGCGATCCAGCACAAATTGGTTGGGATCAATATGGCGTTGACGTCGTAGTCGAAGCGACAGGTCGTTTTGCTTCTAAAGAAGATGCAAGCAAGCACATTGAAGGTGGCGCAAAACGCGTCATTATTTCAGCACCTGGTAAAGATGTAGACGCAACGTTCGTAATGGGAGTAAACCATGAGACGTACAACCCAGAAGAGCATACGGTTGTTTCTAATGCATCTTGTACGACAAACTGTCTTGCGCCATTAGCAAAGGCACTACACGATGAGTTTGGAATTCGCCGTGGAATTATGAACACAGTACATTCGTACACGAACGACCAACAAATTCTTGATCTTCCGCACAAAGATTACCGTCGTGCGCGTGCAGCTGCGGAGAACATTATTCCTACGTCAACTGGGGCTGCAAAAGCTGTAGCACTCGTGCTTCCTGAACTTGAAGGCAAGCTTAATGGAGCTGCGATGCGTGTGCCAACACCGAACGTGTCACTCGTTGACTTCGTTGTTGAACTTAATCAAGATGTAACGGACGAGCAAGTAAACGCAAAGCTTAAAGAGCTTTCTGAAGGTGAAATGAAAGGTATTCTCGGTTATAGCGAAGAAGAGCTTGTTTCTAGCGATTATAACGGTAGTACGCTTTCTTCTACGATCGATGCGAAATCGACGATGGTTATGGAAGGAAACATGGTAAAAGTTATTTCTTGGTATGATAACGAATACGGATATTCAAATCGTGTTGTCGACTTAGTCGCTCACATGGCTAGAGTTGGGTTATAATAAGATATGAAAAAGGAAAAGGGAGAGACGTACGCGTTCGCTCCCTTCTTTCTTATGAAAATTAACGTATAAATGCGTTAAGGAGGACCTTTTCCATGAATAAACGAACAATCCACGATGTAGATCTAGCAGGTCAAACGGTATTCTGCCGTGTTGATTTTAACGTACCCCTCGACGGTGAGACCGTCACTGATGATACGCGCATTCGCGCAGCAATCCCTACAATTCAACTTTTACAACAAAAAGGTGCGAAAGTGATCTTGGCAAGTCATCTCGGACGTCCAAAAGGCGAAGTCGTTGAGAAATTGCGATTAGACCCGGTCGCTAAGCGTTTAGAACAACTGCTTGGTACAACGGTACATAAAGCAGACAATGTCGTTGGCGATGATGTAACAATAGCTGTTGATCAGTTGCAAGAACAAGGAATTCTATTACTTGAGAATTTGCGATTTGAAGCAGGCGAAGAGAAAAACGACGCTGCACTTGCTGAGCAACTGGCGAAGCTTGCGGACGTCTATATTAATGACGCGTTTGGTGCTGCTCACCGTGCTCACGCTTCTACAGAAGGCATTGCACATCATTTACCGTCAGCTGCAGGACTTCTCCTTGAAAAGGAACTGGATGTACTCGGAAAAGCACTAGAAAATCCGAATCGACCGTTTGTTGCGATCATTGGCGGTGCGAAAGTGAAAGATAAAATCGGTGTTATTGATCACTTATTAGATAAAGTTGATACGTTGATTTTAGGTGGGGGTTTAGCTTATACGTTTATTCGTGCACAAGGATATAGCGTCGGCAAGTCACTTCTTGAACATGATAAAATTGACATGGCAAAAACGTTCATGCAAAAGGCAAAGGATAACGGAGTTCAATTGTTACTTCCTGTTGATGTGAAAGTAGCAGACGCATTCAGTGATGATGCAAATACTGAAATTGTAACGGTCGATGCGATTCCAGATGACTGGCAAGCGCTTGATATTGGACCGAAAACGATTGAACAATTCAAGGCCGCTGTAAAAGATGCGAAACTTACCGTTTGGAACGGACCGATGGGTGTATTTGAAATGGACACGTTTGCTGATGGAACAAAAGGTGTTGCAGAAGCGATGGCAGAGAGTGATACGTATTCTGTAATTGGTGGTGGCGACTCAGCTGCAGCAGTTGAGAAGTTTAACTATGCGGATCAAATGAGCCATATTTCTACAGGTGGAGGAGCTTCCCTTGAGTTTATGGAAGGAAAAGACCTCCCCGGTGTGACAGCACTTCAAGATAAATAAAGGGTGATAATCAATGAGAAAACCATTTATTGCAGGAAATTGGAAAATGAACGTAACGGATGAAGAAGCCCTTCAATTCGTGAAACAAGTGACAGAGAAATTGCCTTCATCAGACAAAGTGGAGTATGCACTTTGTGCTCAAGCGATTTCCTTAAAGGGAATGAAGGAAAAAGCGGTCGGCACAGATTTACAAATCGGTGCTCAAAATCTTCATGAGGAAGAAAAGGGTGCGTTTACTGGTGAGATTAGTGCCGCGGCACTCACTTCCATCGGTGTGAAGCTTGCGATTATTGGTCATTCTGAACGTAGAGAAATGTTCAACGATACAGATGAGCGTGTGAATGCCAAAGTCAAAACAGCCCTCAATCACGGAATTACACCGATTCTCTGTGTTGGAGAATTACTTGAAGACCGAGAATCAGGAAGCGCTGATACTGTTGTGAAGGCGCAATTAGAACAAGCATTAACGGGGATTGAATCTGCACGAGCTGCTGAGGTTGTTGTTGCGTATGAACCGGTATGGGCAATCGGAACTGGAAAATCTTCAACGCCAGAAGATGCAGAAGCGATGTGCAAAACGATTCGTGAGTTTCTTTTTGACACGTACGGACCGGAGACGGCAAATGCAATTCGAATTCAATACGGTGGCAGTGTGAAGCCAGAGAATATCGCGAGCTACATGGCTCAAGACAACATCGACGGTGCCCTCGTTGGTGGTGCGAGCGTAGATGTTGATTCATACCTTGCATTGATCGAGGAGACAGTACGATGAGACAGCAACCGCCAGTTGCTCTCATCATTTTAGACGGATTTGCTCTTCGAGATGAAGTAGAAGGCAATGCAGTTGCGAAGGCAAATACCCCTAATTTTGATCGATTGTGGAAGGAGTACCCTCATGCGACGTTAATCGCTGCAGGTGAGGATGTTGGTCTTCCAGCTGGTCAGATGGGAAATTCTGAAGTTGGTCACATGAACATCGGTGCTGGACGAGTAATTCATCAAAACTTATCGCTCATTAATAAAGGTATTGCAGCGGGAACATTTTTTGAGAACGCGGTTTTCCAAGAGGCAATTGATCACGTCAAAGCGAAAAAATCTAATTTGCACATTTATGGGCTTCTCTCTGATGGAGGCGTTCATAGTCATATTGAACACCTATTTGCACTACTCGAGATGGCTAAGGAGAATGACGTATTAAACGTCTTCATTCACGGTTTTCTCGATGGGCGTGACGTAGGTCAGAAAAGCGCTAAAATCTACATTAAAGCGTTACAAGAGAAACTTGAGGAATTAGGTATAGGGACACTAAGTACGCTTCACGGTCGGTATTATGCAATGGATCGGGATAATCGTTGGGAACGAATTGAGAAGTCTTACCGTGTGCTCGTTCACAATGAAGGAAACGTCGCAGAAGACCCACTTGCTTTGATTGATCAGTCGTATGAAGCAGGAACGTTTGATGAATTTGTTGAACCTACGGTATTGCCAGGCGCGAAGCCGATTCAATCGGGAGATGCGATCATTAGTTACAACTTCAGACCTGACCGTGCGATTCAGATTTCTAAAGTAATGACTGATCCGAGCTTTAAAGAATTCGAACGTGGGGGCAAACACCCAGAAATCTTCTACGCGACGATGACTAAGTATCATGACGATGTTGTAGGAGAGATTGCTTTTCCACCAACGAGGCCAGTGAATACACTGGGTGAGACGATTAGTGAAGCAGGGTTCTCACAACTTCGTATTGCAGAAACGGAGAAATACCCTCACGTCACGTTTTTCTTAAACGGTGGTCAAAATAATGTCTTTCCTTTAGAAGAGCGGATTTTAATTGACTCTCCAAAAGTTGCGACGTATGACTTAAAGCCAGAGATGAGCGCTCCTGAAGTGACAGATGCTCTTCTTAAAACAATCGAAAACGACCAACACGATGCCATTGTGTTGAACTACGCCAACCCTGACATGGTTGGACATTCAGGATTACTAGAACCAACAATCAAGGCAATTGAAACGGTAGATGAAGGATTAGGGAAAATCGCTGACGCCATTCACGCAAAAGGTGGTACACTAATTGTGACGGCTGACCATGGGAATGCAGATGAAGTAGTGACAACTTCTGGAGAAGCAATGACAGCGCATACGACAAATCCAGTTCCGGTCATTGTTACGAATGATTCGTACACCCTTCGTGAAGACGGTATTCTTGCAGATTTAGCACCTACGATGTTAGAACTGATGGACATTGAGCAACCGAAAGAAATGACAGGCAAGAGCCTATTAAAGCGATAAAGGAGATTGGTTGAGCCATGACAATGATTGCAGATGTATTGGCACGTGAAGTATTGGATTCAAGAGGGAACCCTACAGTTGAGGTTGAAGTCGTAACAGAAGACGGCATCTTAGGACGTGCCCTCGTACCAAGTGGAGCTTCCACAGGTGAGCATGAAGCTGTTGAGCTTCGTGACGGTGGTACTCGTTACATGGGTAAAGGTGTTCTTAAAGCCGTTGAGAATGTGAATGAAACGATTGCACCACAACTTGTTGGCGTCGATGTAAGTGATCAAATCGGCATTGACCAGTTAATGATTGAACTAGATGGAACGACGAACAAAGGAAACTTGGGAGCAAATGCTATTCTTGGTGTCTCAATCGCTTGTGCTTATGCTGCAGCACAAGAGCAAGGTGTTGAGCTTTACGAATACCTTGGCGGGATCAACGCAAAAACGTTACCAGTTCCAATGATGAACATCTTAAACGGTGGCGAGCATGCGGACAACTCTGTTGATTTGCAAGAATTTATGGTTATGCCGGTTGGTGCAGACGATTTCCGTTCTGCGATGATGATCGGAACAGAAATCTTCCATACATTGAAGAAAGTACTTCAAGAAAAAGGTTTGAATACAGCAGTCGGTGATGAAGGTGGTTTTGCACCAGATCTTGATTCAAACGAAGAAGCGCTAAGTACAATTATGGAAGCAATTGAGCGCGCTGGATACAAGCCAGGAGAAGATGTCGTCCTTGCAATGGATGCTGCAGCTTCTGAAATGTATGAAGACGGTAAGTACAATTTAAAAGGCGAAGGGGTCGTTAAGACTGTTGATGAAATGATCGACTTCTATGAGAACCTCGTCAACAAATACCCAATTGTCTCTATTGAAGATGGACTTGATGAAAACGATTGGGATGGATGGAAGAAGCTTACTGAGCGCATCGGTGACCGCGTGCAACTCGTCGGTGATGATTTGTTTGTCACAAACACAGTAAAGCTTGCTGAAGGCATTGAGAAAGGTGTCGGCAACTCGATCTTAATTAAAGTGAACCAAATCGGTACACTGACTGAGACGTTCGATGCAATTGAGACGGCGAAGCGTGCAGGCTATACAGCTGTCATCTCTCACCGTTCAGGTGAAACAGAAGATGCTACAATTGCGGATATCGCTGTAGCCGTAAATGCTGGTCAAATTAAAACAGGTGCACCGTCACGTACAGACCGTGTAGCGAAGTACAATCAGTTGCTTCGTATTCATGATCAACTCGGTGGACGTGGTGTTTACCCAGGTAAAGAAACGTTCTATAACTTAGACTAATTCTAAAGGGGCTGTCCAATCGGTTCAGCCCCTTTTCTATGTCTAAAAGGTCAGTTTGCCTAATGTTGTCCTTTTGTGCTAAGATAAAATAAGGATAATTACGTGAAACAGGGGCAGTCCGACGGCTTCCTTTGTCGTACTTGGGAGGTGCGCACACGATGACTACCATTTTAATCGTATTATTGATTTTAACTGCGATCGCTTTAATCACAGTTGTTTTATTACAATCAGGGCGTAGTGCTGGGCTATCTGGAGCGATTTCCGGTGGTGCAGAACAATTGATGGGTAAGCAAAAAGCACGGGGTATCGAGGCTTTTCTCTCAAAAGCGACAGTTATACTGGCTGTACTTTTCTTCGTGCTAACGATATTATTAGCGTACTTCATTTAAACAGCTAGGGAGCGTATTCTCCCAGCTGTTTTTTTGTTTGAATTACATTAAATTAGGGAATTCTACGAGCGTTAGCATTGAACGGAGGGGTAACAGTATGATCGGATGTTTATGTTTGCACGGGTTTACTGGTTCCCCAGAAGAGTTGCAGCCCCTTACAGAGCGACTGCAAAGAAAGAAAGGTTGGCTCGTATATACACCAGTACTCCCAGGTCATGGTGTAGGGGAAGATATAGGCGAAGCAGAAGGGGCAAAATGGATTTATACGGCTGACCGTGCCGCAAAAGAAATGCTAAAACACGTGGATGAATTGTATGTGATCGGCTTTTCAATGGGAGGGATGCTTGCTTGTTACTTAGCAGCAAAGTACCCAGTGAAGAAGCTCGTTCTCTTAAATGCTGCGGCTTATTATGTGAATAGACCACAAATGGTTCAAGATTTAGTGGCGAGTTATCGAGGATCTGAGAACCCTTGGCTTGATCTTGTAATTGACAAGCGTAAGGAGACCCCAATGACGGCTTTTTACCAATTTATTAAGACGATCCGACTCATGCGTCCGTTCGTTGAAGGTGTTACATCACCTGTGATGATTGGGCAAGGGATGAAGGATATTCTCGTTCCTGAAAAAAGTGCCACCTATTTGTTTGAGCAAATTGGTTCTAAGAATAAAACGTTAAGGATGTATGAACACTCGAATCATTTTCTATGTCATGATGTTGAACAAGAACTAGTCATTCGAGATGTTGAGCATTTTTTGAAAGGGTAGTTTCACCATGAAAATCAAACCAGCGCAACCGTTTACCTTTGAGGGAGAGAACGATCACGCGGTTCTCTTATTACATGGATTTACCGGCTCATCAAGTGATGTAAGAATGCTTGGTCGATTTTTACAAAAGCATGGTTATACGTCGCATGCGCCAATGTTTCCTGGTCACGGTGTTCCACCAGAACAACTTATGGAGACGTCTTGGCAGGATTGGTGGGGGGCCGTCGAGGAAGGCTACCAACACCTTATGGACCTTGGTTACGAGAAAATTATCGTTTGTGGGCTTTCCCTAGGCGGTTTGCTCAGTTTAAAAGTCGGTTATACTTTTGATGTAAGAGGGGTTATTCCGATGTGTGCTCCAATTATGCAACAAGGGATGAATGACCGCTTATATAATGGTGTACGTCAGTATGCAAGACAATATAAACAATTTGAAAAAAAGGACGAAGAAACGATTGAAGACGAAATGGATGAGTTTGAAACACTTCCACTTTCTACGCTTTATTCAATTGATGAATTGATTTTTACTGCAAGAGACCATTTGCATGAAATTAAACAACCAACCCTCGTTATTCAAGCAGGAAAAGACGAACTTGTTCCGCCTGAGAATGCAGATGTTATTTATGATGAAATACAAGCCGAACCTAAAACTAAAGAGCTCTACGAAGATGCTCCGCATATTATTACGCTTTGGAAAGATAAAGAGCGTGTTCACGAAAGAATCCTATCATTTATAAAAGAAATTGAAGCTAGATAGCAATAAGAAAGGAGATTAGTATGAGAGACGAAATACTAACTTATATACGAGAAGAAGCAACGAAGCCACTAAGTGTAAGTGAGCTTCAAGAAGCATTACAATTAGAAGATAACGCAGAAAATCATAAAGATTTAATGAAGACGTTAAATACGCTTGAAGAGGCTGGAGAATTAATTCGTACACGGAATAACCGTTACGGACTTCCAGACAAAATGAATTTAATTAAAGGAAGAGTACAAGCTCATCAAAAGGGCTTTGCGTTTATTATTCCTGAAGATGAAGGTCTAGAAGATGTGTATGTAGCGCCTGGTGATTTAGCAGGGGCCATGCACAAGGACATCGTATTTGTTCGAGTATCGTCACGTAAAGGCGGGAATCAAGGCGATCGTGCCGAAGGTACGGTCGTGAGAATTCTAGAGCGTGGAATGACGAGAGTTGTGGGTACGTACGAAGACTACGAGCGATACGGATTTGTAATTCCAGACGATAAACACTTGTCGAGTGACGTTTTTATTCCAGAAGGACGTAATCACGGCGCTGCTGAAGGACATAAAGTCGTCATTGAAATTACGAAGTATCCAGAAGGTCGTCAAGGTGCTGAAGGAGAAGTCGTTCACATTCTAGGGCACAAAAACGATCCTGGAACAGATATCCTGGCGATTATTCACAAGCACGGACTGCCGGGTGAATTCTCTGACGAAGTGCAACAACAAGCTGCAGATACTGCAGATCACATTAAACCAGAAGAAATTGAGCGTAGACGAGATCTACGTAACGATACAATCGTAACGATTGATGGCGCAGACGCGAAAGATTTGGACGATGCGGTGAATGTTGAAGAACTTGAAAACGGCAACTACAAATTAGGCGTTCATATTGCGGATGTAAGCCATTACGTAACGGAAGGTTCACCAATCGATGTGGAAGCGGAAGAGCGTGGGACGAGCTCATACCTCGTTGACCGTGTAATTCCAATGATTCCACACCGATTATCAAATGGTATATGCTCATTAAACCCAAAAGTAGATCGATTAACACTTTCTTGTGAGATGGAAATTAGCCCTTCGGGTGAAGTCGTAAATCACGAGATTTTCGAGAGTGTAATTCGTACGACGGAGAGAATGACGTATCAAGCCGTGAACGAAATTCTTGCTGACCACAATGAAGATACGAGAAAGCAATACGAATCGCTCGTGCCGTTTTTTGAGCGAATGGAGAAGTTAGCTGCAATTTTACGTAAGAAACGTTTTGATCGTGGGGCCATTGACTTTGACTTTAAAGAAGCCCAAGTCGTCATGGATGAGCAAGGGAAACCTACGGACGTGAAGATACGAGAACGTTCTGTTGGTGAGAAGCTCATTGAAGAATTCATGCTTTGTGCAAATGAAACAGTTGCAGAGCATTTTCACTGGTTGAAATTGCCTTTCGTCTACCGAATTCATGAAGACCCTGATGACGATAAGTTGCAAAAGTTTCTTGAGTTCATTACGAGCTTCGGTTATGTCGTAAAAGGACGTGGTGACGCCATTCACCCACGTGCATTGCAAGAGATCTTAGCTTCTGTAAAAGGTGAAGCGGAAGAAACGGTCATTTCAACGGTTCTATTGCGATCGATGCAACAAGCAAAATACGATCCATCGAATGTTGGCCACTTCGGACTTGCGGCTGACTTCTATACTCATTTCACCTCGCCAATTCGTCGTTACCCTGACTTGATCGTTCATCGTTTGATTCGAACGTATTTAGTGAGTGGGCAAACAGGTAAGAAAACGACTGATTACTGGCAAGGGAAGCTTCCTGAGATTACATCCCATTCTTCTGAAATGGAGAGGCGTGCGGTCGACGCAGAGCGTGATGTGGATGACCTCAAGAAAGCAGAGTATATGAAAGATAAGATCGGTGAAGAGTTCACTGGTTTTGTTAGCGGTGCTGCAAACTTCGGCTTGTTTATTCGCTTAGAGAATACGATTGAAGGAATGGTCCACGTTAGTCACCTTACCGATGACTATTACCATTATGACGATCGTCAGTACGCACTCATTGGTGAACGCAGCGGGAACATGTTCCGCATTGGAGACCAAGTAGAAGTGAAAGTTCTTGAAGTAAACTTGGATGAAACGACCATTGATTTTGAAGTTGTCGGCATGCCAAAGCGTAAGCGACGTGACACGCAAAAGCAAAAGGTCATTCAAGGTGAACGAGGCAAGAAGCCTGGCGACAAACGCGAAAATCGTGGAAAGAACCGTCAAAGCGGAGGAACCAAAGGCAAGGGTGGTAAAGGTCAAAAGAACCCACGCAATAAAGGTTTCCGCTCAAACAACAAGAAGAAAAAGAAATAGATCTAAGGCCATTTGAACGGTGTATGTTCAAATGGCTTTTCTCTGGTGAAACGTTTAATCGAACGGTTTCGTAAATCATTTGATTGATTAGGAGAGGAGCGTATACATGTTATATTCAGAACGTTTGCACTTAAGAAAATTTACAGTCCAAGATGCAGAAATTTATCATGCATGGCGTACAGATGAGCAAGTGATGAAAACGACGAGCTTATCCTTAGACGATTTCACAATTGAAGAGACGAAGCAGTTTGTCCAAGAAGTACTTGTTGGTGACTCGCATTCAAAGACGTATATGATCGTTAATACAAAATCGAACAAGCCAATTGGCGTCATATCACTTATTCATATTGATACAAAAAATCGCAATGCAGAAATGATTATCGATATCGGTGAAAAAGACTATTGGGGAAGTGGTTACGGATTTGAAGCTGTGAATGTGCTGCTTACATACGCGTTTTTAGAACAGAATTTCCATCGCATATCTCTGAATGTTTTTGCTTTTAATGAACGAGCAATTCGTCTTTATGAACGTATAGGGTTCCAACAAGAAGGAAGAAGTCGGGAAGCAGTCTTTCGAGACGGGTGTTATCACGATATCATACAGATGGGATTATTACAGACAGAGTTTATCGGTAAGCGCGCCGATTCTGACTCAGTACAAAGCTCAGAATCAGAATCGGCCGTTCAGTAACAAGTTCAGTGTAGTGAGTCCTACGATTTTAGTTGATAGGAGCTTGACTATTGTCATTCTTTCTTAGTGTTTCTAAAAAGGTTTTTACACGGTCGCGGTACGGACGAGTGTCGTAATGATTGTATAAGTTTGTTGATAGTCGAACAGGATCTCCATAGAAATAGCGTTCAAATTGCGTTTGCCTTGAACCAAAATCACCCATCGTCAAATCTTTGGCAAGTCGTAATAATTGTACTTTTTCTTTTGCTGAAGTGTCATAACCACCGATAAAGCGTTCGAGCAACGGAGCAATTGGAGATTGAAAGTCTTTTTCGTTCGGTGCGGCAATGAAATTACTCGCTCCGATTAATTGAATGATCTCGACAAGTCGTGGGTACGTCGTTTGGTAATAAGACACGGCCGCTTTAAGTGGTGGTGCAAATGGTACCATCATGCCGTACTCATTGACGCCTGCTTGCGCTTCGGAAGAATACACGAACGCGCGCATCGCTTCTAGCGCTGTGATCATTTCCGCAAGCTTTTGTTGAATGTGTTGAAACTGGCTGATCTTAAGCGTTTCAACCATCTCTTCAGCGATACCGATGAGCCATTCCGTTTTAACAATTTGCCGGTTTGATGCGTGGAACAATAGTGCAGGTTCTAGACCTGTCTCAAAGAACAAGCCTTGTGATAAACGTTCACTTTTGTAAAGAAACACCCGATCCCACGGCACAAGGACGTTATCGAAAACAACGATTGCATCGCCTTCTTCAAATTGAGAAGAATACGGTTCGTCGTAAAGGGAATCATTTGCGTAGGAAGGTCTGGCGAGAAACTTTAGACCTGGTGTGGCTGAAGGAATGGAGAAAGCAAATAAGGAGTCTTTCTCAAAACCTGCGGGCAAGACGATGACCTCATCGGTGATGCCTCCTTGAGTTGCGAGGAGTCGTGCACCATCGATGACGATTCCTTCGTCAATTTCGTCTACAATTTTAGCAGCGATAGGCAGTTCCTCTTCTTCAGAAAAGAAAGACGATCGTTTTCTTGCTTTTGGATTCACAAACGTATGCGTAAATGTGAGATCATGTTCGAGTGCTTCTTTATGAATCCGTTCAATCCGCTCACCATATTCACTTCCTTCCATTGCAAAATAATCTTTCGCGTTCGCCAACGTTGTAATGATCGTGTTGCCATATTCTGGGGATCTGCCGAGTAATCCCGCATTCTGATTTGCCCAAACTTGTGTCGCGAGTCGGTGTTTCTCTAAGTCTTCTTTTGTTTTCATTGGTTCATATGAGAAATTGCTTTGATGATCTTTGGCACTCAAGATATCTTCGTATTGCTTCTCATGCACAAGATCATAAAGTTTCGCTTTGCTTTGAAGTACCGCTTTGAATGCGGGATGCTCTGTTACAGGACCATGTAACAGTGATCCCTCAAGCCATATTTCAGTTTTTAGCTTGGATATTCGATGTAAATACTCTTTACCCGTTACCGTTACCATGGCATTCGCCCTCCTTACAGTTACCTTATGCAATGTCATAAAAACGGTAACGACAATCACAGGATAAAACGAAAAAGGGCCTATGTGTATTCGTAAAAATATTATTAGGCTATACAAATATAAAATGTGATATACTTATTCTATCGATTGAAGAAAATGCGGAGGTATGAAATGGATAGAGAACTTGCATTAGAAGTAACGAGAGTAACCGAAGGAGCCGCACTTGCAGCCGCTAAATGGTTAGGTAGAGGCGATAAGAATCAAGCTGATGGAGCTGCAACTAATGCGATGAGAGAGATTTTTGACTCCGTGAACATGAAAGGTCGCGTCGTGATCGGTGAAGGGGAAATGGATGAAGCACCGATGCTTTATATCGGTGAAGAACTAGGAACAGGTAATGGCCCTGAAGTTGATATCGCGGTCGATCCAATAGAAGGTACAACAATTGTTGCTAAAGGATATACGAACGCAATTACTGTTCTTGCAATTGCTGATCGCGGGAACTTACTCCACGCTCCAGATATGTATATGGAGAAATTAGCAGTAGGACCAAACGCAGCGGGTAAGGTAAGCATTGACGACCCTGTCGAAAAGACAATTGAAATTGTAGCAAAAGCGAATAATAAAGCGATTGAAGACGTTACGGTGATGGTTTTAGAACGTGAACGTCATCAAGATACAATTGACCGAATTCGTGAGAAAGGTGCACGTGTAAAGCTTTTCTCAGATAATGATATTAGTGCGGCAATCGCAACGTCCCTTCCTGGAACAGGTGTTGACTTATTCTTAGGAACTGGGGGGGCTCCGGAAGGAGTTGTTGCTGCTGCAGGACTGAAGTGCCTCGGTGGAGATATGCAAGGTCGCCTTGTTCCACAAAACGATGGAGAAATTGCTCGTTGTAAAGAGATGGGAATTGAAGATCCACATCGTATTCTTATGTTGAACGATCTCGTTGCTGGAGACGATGCAATTTTCTCGGCAACAGGTGTAACTTCTGGAACATTTCTAAATGAAGCGAAGTTTCTAGGAGGCGGTCTTGTAGAAACAGATTCAATTGTTATGCGTGCGAAAACGAAAACCGTTCGTTACATCAAGACGGTTCACAATTTAGAACATAAACCGAATTATTACTTGAAAAGTAACGACTAAATGATACACTGAAGTTAATCAGATACGGAGATTTTTAGGAGGAGCCTGCCACTAAGGGACAATTATGTCTCGGTGGCAGGCTCCTTTTTTTTATTGGATAAGGAGTGTATGTAGATGGCAAAAGTTCAATTGTCGCATTTTAGAAATGGGCTCACACCACCAATAACTGCAATCGCCAATCATTTGAATTATATTGAACACAAAGAGCCACAGCAGCGTTTCTTTGGGAAATCGTTAACAGATCGTCGAGCATTCGTTCAAAAAATTGATAGACAAACTTCAGCAATTGAACCGGCGTTTCGGTTGCAGATTTCATTTAGTTATCTTGAACTTGACTTTAAACAGGTTATTCAAGCAGCGATGTGGCGGTTGGAACGTCAATTGAGGATAGATTTCGATTGGATTGCAATGGTTCATTGTGAATCAAGTGATTCACACGTTCACGTAATCATACGAGGGTGTGATTTACACGGAGAGCCTTTAATTTTCTATCCGTCCTACGTGCTTCAACTAAAAAGACAGATTGAAGCAATTGAGAATGAACAGCTACGAAATGAAGAAAAAGAGAGGGAAATTGCTTCTTACCTTATCAACATTTCACGAAACTAACGATGTATCAGTCGTTTACAAATGAAAGAAGATACAACTATGTTAAACTTAATTTGTATTGAATGACCTTTGAATGACTCGGGAGGATTTTATGAACTTAGGCTTGTTCTTGTTGCTCTTAATTGGGACAACGATTGGAATTGTTTGGACGTTAGCGATCGCTAAGAATCCTGGTTCGGAGAAGTATAGCAGTGAAAGTAGCTTTAATCTGTTATCGCTCCATTATTTAATTATTGTTCCAATCATACTCGTCATTTTAACGATTATATTATTCTTTCTAATGTAAAGTGAGTCAGCAATTGTTCATTGCGACTCACTTTTTTAATTTAAGGCAATGAAACGTCAGGGAACAAATACAGTGGAATCGGGAAGTAGGTAATCCCGTACACGTAAGGTAATAGTTCATATTGATTAAAAAAAATCACGAGTGTTTGGTCAGCAATGTAAAAGTTCGTATCATCATTTACTCCTGAAAAGGGGACGAGTAAATCACTCGTTAAATGGCGCTCATCGAGTTGACTTTTGATGTGCTCATTTATGATCGAACGATCTTCATTTGTAGTTAAGAACAGATCTTTAAAAGCAAGAAGTTGCCCGGTTTCTGTGTTGAACGTTAAGCCCTTCTCAAGCGTTGTTCCGTGTGCACCACCAGAAAATTGATAAATCGAAAGAGTTAAGCTTAAGAGGTGTGGTTGATTTGTTTTAATATCATACGTTCCTGTTAGCTCGGTTTCTTTTTGACCGTATCCTTGGTCTTTCATCATACGCCACACCGTTTGTTTGATCGTTTGATTAATCCTCGTTTCAGCTTTTTTGTTGGTATGTTCCCGAATCGTTGGGTAGTAGACATTCACTCGAGGCTGTACAATATGATGTGACGAGACACTGAGTGGTAACTGTTCATTTAATGACATCGTATCCCTCCTAAGATAACGTATGTCATCGATCAAGAAATGGAGATGAAAAATCATGCAAAAACGTGCAAGTCATTATTTGCAGTTTGGTTTAATGCCAAAGGGGTCGCGAAATTCAATTACAGACGTACCAGGCGTAAAAGTTGGGCACGTAACGTTAGTCGAAGGAGCGGCAATTCGAACGGGAGTCACAGCGATATTGCCTCATCAAGAAAATCTGTTCAAACATAAAGTTCTAGCGAGCTCTGCGGTCATCAATGGTTTCGGAAAAACGACGGGACTCGTCCAATTACAAGAACTTGGTACGTTAGAAAGTCCGATTATGCTAACGAATACATTTAGTGTGCCTGCCGTAACAGAAGGGACAATTCAATGGTTATTGGAACGTAATGAAGACATTGGAACGTCGACAGGGACAGTGAATGTCGTTGTAGGAGAATGTAATGACGGGTATCTAAATGATATAAGAGGAATGCACGTAAGATCTCATCATGCGAAAGGAGCCATTCAAAATGCAAGTTTCGAAGTCGCTGAAGGGTGCGTGGGTGCAGGAACAGGCATGAGTTGTATGGGATACAAAGGTGGGATTGGAACAAGCTCAAGAAAGGTTGGGGACGGTACGTTAGGCGTGCTTGTTGTCTCAAACTTCTCGCAATCATTCGATCAACAGGAGCCTCCGGGTTCAATCATGATGATCGTTGCAACAGATTTACGAGTAAATGAAAGGCAGTTAAAACGAATTGCGAAGCGAACCGCATTTGGACTTGCACGAACCGGATCGACGGCACATCATGGGAGCGGTGACATTGCAATTGCTTTTTCAACAGCGCACCGAACGGCACATGATCAATCCAAACAAGTAGACACCTATTCTTTTCTTAGAGACAACGATGCAATCATGAATGAAATTTTTGATGCGACCGCGAGCGCCACAGAAGAAGCGATATGGAACTCGTTGTTTGCTGCGGATTCAATGACCGGCAGAGAAGGTAACAAACGTTTAGCAATTACAGCAGAAGAAGCGAAAAAGATTCGAGCGAGATTTTCTTGATTGACTCGAAAAATAACTCCTTATATTTGGAATTTGTGTAATAATATAGACAAAAGGCGTTTCAAATAGAGAGGATGAGTGCCTTATCGTTCTAATCGTTCAAGTGTTAAGTATACTTCCTTATCTTATGTTCGTGAGCATATGGCTATATAACGCAATGAATCA
Organism: Geomicrobium sp. JCM 19038; assembly: GCF_000698125.1. Taxonomy (GTDB): domain Bacteria; phylum Bacillota; class Bacilli; order Bacillales; family Marinococcaceae; genus Geomicrobium_A. The sequence goes on from NZ_BAXA01000005.1 coordinate 19,017, forward strand.
GTACGAGCCAGTACGAACGCTGGCTTCTGGGATTGCGCTAACGTTGTTTTCTACACTGTCTTTTTGGGTCGTTTCATCGTCAGGTGTAATTTGGCTACCGAATTGGCAATTACTCATTGTTTGTGGTGGAGCAGGTGTAATCTTTAGTGTTATTGGTGTTTACCAAATGAACCGAAAGGGGAGTCATAATGAACATTCAGTTTCAGTCAATCACAGTAAATGAGATTAACTTGAATGTGGCAAGTGCTGGAGACCTAGATGGTAAACCGATTATTTTATTGCACGGATTTCCTGAATTTTGGTATGGCTGGAGAAAGCAGATTGAACCGTTAGCAAAGGCAGGTTATCACGTCATTATCCCAGACCAAAGAGGGTATAACGAAAGTGATAAACCGACTGGACGTAGAGCCTATCAACTGGATGAACTACGAAACGACCTTGTTGGTTTAATTAAGAGCATAGGGAAAGGGAAAGTGACTGTAATTGGACATGATTGGGGAGGTGCTGTTGCTTGGCATCTTGCAACGACTCATCCTGAGTTAATCAAACGTTTAATTACCATCAATATTCCTCATCCAGCGGTCTTTCCAAAAGTACTACTCACCTCACCGATGCAATGGTTACGTAGTTCCTATATGGCTTTCTTTCAATTGCCTGAAATACCAGAACGGTTTCTAGAAGCAGGTGATTTTTCGTACATGAGTGAGGCACTTAAAATGTCGAGTAACCCGGGGACTTTTACAGAGTCGGACCTTGAGGTGTATGAAGCAAGCTGGCGTCAACCAGGAGCAATGACAGCAATGTTGAACTGGTATCGTGGGATGCCACAAAGCATTAAATCGATGGACCTTGTTGTAGAGGTGACCGTACCAACGAAAATGATCTGGGGAGTCGGCGACCATTTTCTATCAACGAAACTTGCAAAGGAAAGCCAATCACTTCTAAGAAACGGTGAAGGTGTGTTTATCGGTGGAGCTACTCATTGGGTTCATCTTGAACAGCCAGAACTTGTAAATCAACACATCTTATCATTTATTAAGTAGACAAGCTGCTAGGCAACGGTGAAAAGAATAAACGGAGGTACCTAGAAATGAGTTAAGTGACTTCACTTACTACGGTTGTTACCCAAACGATTCACTGCGCCTAACTCCATCTCAAAGCCACTTTACTTAAAGACTAGGTTTAATTGATACTGTAAATGATGATCGACTTTCTTCGTTTCTGTTTTATTAAGAACGATGTGTATGTCCTTTTCTTGTGTTACGATGGACGCATCTAGATCTAGTCAATTAGGATGAATTGATAACTGATGATTTTGCTGTTTTAGATTATTTCGTAAATCGATTTTCACAAGATTGGGGAGAGTTCGATGGGGCAGCCAAAACGTAAGAATCATATTCCTTATCGTCTTAACGTACTGTTTTTTGGGGTATTTGTCTTATTTTCTATTCTTATATTGCGTCTTGGGTACGTGCAAATCGTTCAAGGAGATTCTTACGATTTAATGTTAAGTCAAGAAGAAGAGCAGACTGCGACTGTAGATGCTCCGCGTGGAATTATGTTTGATCGCAATAATTATGTTTTAGTTGATAATGACATGCAGCTCTCGCTTACGTATACGAATCGCCCAGGCAACGAACAAGAGCGTTATGAGATTGCGCATCAACTTGTCAATTACTTAGAAGTTGATGAAGAAGACGTAGAAGAAATTAACGACCGAGAGTGGCAAGACTATTTCTTATATGAAGCTTCGATTGAAGAGCGTGAGGAAGATGGTACACTCGCCGATGGCAGCATTTGTAGATGAACTCGTGACGAGCGAAGAGATTTCTACAGACGACCTAAGTCAAAGTGATATTTATACAAGACAACTTAGTCGCTTAGATGCGGAGGAAATACGCGAGAGTTATAGTCTGGAAGAACAGCAAGCTGTTGTAATCTGGCGGGAGATGCTCAGCGGTTACAATCATTCACCAAACCGGATTGCTCGTGGATTAAGTGAAGAACAAGCACATCATATTGGTGAAGTCTTACATACAATGCCTGGGACAGATTTAATGAGAGATGCTGAACGAGTTTATCCGTACGGTGAACAATTTGCATCGTTTTTTGGAAGCGTAGGATCGATCCCAGCAGAGCTTGTTGATGGGTACTTAGGGAAAGGTTACGAACGTAGTGATGCTGTGGGAACGTCATACCTAGAGCAAGAGTATGAAGATCTGTTGCGTGGTGAGAAAGCGATCATGACGACATTGCCAAGTGGTGATGTAGAAATGCAAGAAGGTCGCAGAGGAAATGATTTACGACTCACACTAGATATGCGTTTGCAACAAGAGGTTGATGCGATGGTAACACGCAGAATCGATGGGTACGGTGGGTATGCGTTTCCTGCCGGGCGTGATGCGTATGTCGTCATGATTGAACCATCAACCGGTGACATCTTAGCGCTTGTCGGGTATCAAGGCCACCTCGGTACAGTAAACAATAGTTATACCGTAGGATCTTCAATTAAGCCGGCGACGGTGTTAGCAGGTTATCGTCATGGCGCAATTGGACATGGTTCAGTGATTCATGATTCCCCGATCACTCATTTACCGAATACACCCTCCATTTCATCCGTTGTGAATATGGGCTATGTGAATGATATAGATGCGATTCGACGCTCATCCAACGTGTATATGGCAGAAATCGCGATGCGCCTTGCAGGTTACAACCGTAGCAACAATACGTGGAACACTCTTTCTGAATCCTACAATATGTTACGTGAACATTATGCTCAATTTGGATTAGGGGCGAGTACAGGAATTGATTTACCATTTGAGTCTGAAGGTATTACGGGGCCGAATACTGCAGGTATGGTGTTATTGCTAAGTTTTGGTCAATATGATGATTACACCCCTTTACAACTTGGTCAGTATACGGCAACGCTTGCAAACGACGGAGTTCGGATGCGGACTCGCCTCGTCCGAGATGTACTTGAGCCAGGAGAAGTTCCAGGAGAAGCAGGTGGGAGCATACGCTATTATGAACCGGAAGTGCTGAATACGGTCGATAACCCGATCGGTGACATTAATCGTATGCAAACCGCGATGAGACAAGTGGTTAGCGTCTCAGGGCAAGGTGGAGGAACAGCAAACCGTGAGCTCGGTAGTTTCGAATACCAAGCAGCTGGGAAAACAGGAACTGCCCAAGTGCAAAAAAATGGCATTCGCCTTAACAACCAAACGATGGTTGCTTATGCTCCTTATGATAATCCAGAGGTTGCCGTAGCGGTTGTTGTACCAAACGTAACCATTAGTCGTAACCGAGAATTTGCAGGAATTGCGAATAATATTGCCAGAGAAGCAATGGAGATTTTCTTTGAACAAAAAGAAAGTCACCAAGCACCAGAACTAGCGGAAGTTGAAGACATGGATATCGACCCTGACGATACAGAAGGATAAATAGTACAAGCCGCTGATCAATTGATTAGCGGCTTTTTGTTGGGAAGATTTGTGTACAACCAAAATTCTCATCGAAGCGCTGGTCGTTTTATGACGGTGTTCTCCCGTTTCATGACATCATTTCCGTAAACAGTCCGGTTTACGCCCTTTTGCATCAAAAGTACCGAGATAAGAGGTATTAAGGCGTACACTAGCTTTAAGAAGATAAGATCAGTCGATAATTTTAACATGAAACAACGAAAAGGGTGGATGACGATGGCAGCAATTTTAGAAGTTACTGGCCTAAATAAATCATACAAAGACTCTTCATTTTCACTAGAGGATGTTTCCTTAACAATTCCTTACGGTTCAATTGTCGGATTCATTGGAGAAAATGGAGCTGGCAAATCAACTACGATGGGATCCATTCTCGGAAGCTTCGCGTTGATACAGGTTCAATTCAACTGTTTGAGAGAGACGTAGATCATAAGAACAAAGCAGAAAAAGAGGACATAGGCGTCGTTTTTGATGATTTAAAGCTACCGAAGCGACTAACAGTCAAGAAGCTCAACCGAGTACTAAATCATGTGTACAAAAATTGGAGTGAAGAAACATTTTTCCATTATGTTGATTTCTTTCAATTGCCTAAGGATAAGGCTGTGGGGCATTTTTCAAGAGGTATGTCAATGAAGTTAAGTGTTGCAGTCGCACTGTCTCATCAAGCAAAGCTACTCATTTTGGATGAAGCCACAGCAGGACTCGATCCGACAGGGCGTACGGAGCTACTTGAAGTATTACAAGCGTTTGTTAAAGATCAAGATCGAGGGATTTTAATGTCATCACACATTACGAGCGATATAGAGAAAATTGCGGATCAGTTAGTATTCATTAAAGGTGGAAAGATTCGTTTAAGTGTAAGTAAGCAGGTGTTGTTAAACGAGTATGTTGTGGCAAGGATACGTAATGAAGAAGTACATCAATTAACAAAAACAACCATCGTCGCAAAAAAAGCTGACGGGGAGTATGTTGAAGTGTTGCTTACAGACCGTTCTGAAGTAAGCGAAGATCAGTTGATTCTAAATCGTACGATTGATGACATTAGTTTATTACTTATGAGGGGTGACATATAATGGTTGGATTACTCCTAAATCAATACTACTCAGTTTCTAAAACGATTCTTAGTTATGCAGTGGCTGCATTTGTTCTAGTTCTTGTCGTAATTGGAATTGGTAATGAACTTCTTGTCTTCTTCGCCATGTACATGCCGATTATTTTCCTCGTGTCCCCTGCTTTTGAAGTATTAAAGCATGAATCACAATCAGGTTGGAATAAGTTTGTGTTAACATTGCCCGTAAATCGAGGCAATATCGTTCAAAGCCAATATCTATTCTTTCTATTCTTAATGAGTATTGGCGTCGCAATTACAATTATGGCTTTTGTCGTTGCGGAATGGGTGCTTGGAAGTACCATGAACCAAGAATTAATGTACACGATGATGACGGGGATTGGCATAGCATTTATTATGGGTGCGATAAGTTATCCTGCAACGTATGTGTTTGGTACGGAAAAATCAGATACGATTGTTCTTGTTGCAACACTAAGTAGTGTCGGCCTTTTCCTACTTGCACAGCAAGGGTTTGCGAGATTATTGGAACAAATGAGTAGTGAAACGGTAGCGTCAATGAATGGAAGTCTCGTATTTAATGGGAGCTTTCTAGTCATCGGTCTTGTACTCTTTGTAACCTCTTACTTCGTAACAATGGGCATTTACAATCGTAAGGAATATTAAAGATAAAACGCCTGTGAGAGTGACTCGCAGGCGTTTTAGGAGTAGAAAGCAAGTCTGTTAGCTCGATCCGAGTGTGTGGCCGACTTGTAGGCCGCTAAACAAGCAGCCTCCTAGAAATGTTCCTTCGAGAGAGCGGTAGCCGTGAACGCCACCCCCTCCAAACCCAGCTGCTTCACCTGCCGCATAAAGTCCTGGCAGCGGTTGTATTCCGTCTTTTAGAACAGCACCATCTAGGTTCGTTTGCAATCCTCCGAGGGTTTTGCGACTAAGAATATGGAGCTTGACTGCAATAAGTGGTCCGTGGTTCTGATCAAGAATTTGATGAGGTTTTGCGACGCGAATTTTTTGGTCTCCGATGTATTGTCTAGCGTTATGAATTGCTTGCATTTGTGCGTCTTTCGTAAACGTGTTGTTTAACTCACGATCTCGAGCTACGATTGTATCTTTGATAGTGTCGAGGTTAAGTAACGACTCGTCAGTAAGGGTGTTCATTTTGTTAACGAGTTCTGGTAAGGTCTGAGCGGTAACGAAGTCCTCTCCAAAGTCTAAAAAGCTTTGAACCGCAGTAGTAGGGCCAGGGAGTGCGCGCTTTAAAACAAGTTTTAAATTTTTTCCCGTAAGATCGGGATTTTGCTCTGATCCTGATAATGCAAACTCCCGTTCTACAATCTCTTTCGTCGTAATAAACCAAGAATAGTCATACCCGGTGTCTTGAATGGCTTTTAGTGTTGAGAGTGTATCAAACCCAGGGAAGTTTGGAGCGGAAAAGCGATCTCCTGTTGCACTTAACCAAATGGAAGAAGGACCGGGTAGAATTCGTATGCCATGAGATTTCCACACCGGGTACCAGTTTCGAATCCCTTCTGTGTAATGCCACATCCGATCTTTATTGACAGTTCGGGCTCCAACTTGTTCACTAACTTGTAGTAAGCGACCGTTCACATATTCAGGAACACCGGCAATCATCTTTTTGGGTGCTTTTCCGAGCCAAGTAGGCCAATTTTTACGAACGAGATCGAGATTGCCACCAATCCCTCCACTTGCGATGACGACTGTGTCTGCTAGATAACGGAACTCACCGATTGCAGTCTTGCCTGTTGCGCGACCTCGCATCGCGTTGGTTTCTTCTAACCGATAACCTTCAACCCCAACGATTTTTCCGCCTGACATAATCAATTGTTCAACTTGATGCCTTGGCAAGTAAGTAAGGTTTTGTAAATCGTTCAGCTTTGTGATAAAAGGTTGTAGAATCGCAGGGCCGGTACCCCAAGCAATATGGAAACGAGGAACGCTATTGCCATGTTCGTGCGCTAAAGATCCACCTCGTTCAGCCCACCCAACAATAGGGAAAAATCGAATGCCGAGAGATTGAAGCCACTCGCGCTTTCGACCTGCAGCGAAATTGACATAAGCTTCCGCCCATTTTTTTGCCCAAATATCTTCATCATAAGGGTCCGCTAAGCGATCCCAATTCGCACTTCCTTGCCAATCTTGCCAACCAAGATTGACAGAGTCTTGAATATTCAGTTTTCTTTGTTCGGGAGAATCAATAAGAAAGAGCCCTCCGAATGACCAATACGCTTGTCCACCTAACGATTGCCTACCTTCTTGATCAATTAATAGAACACGTTTCTTTCGCTCAGCAATTTCAGTTGCTGCAACAAGTCCTGAAAGGCCAGAACCAACAACGATCGTATCGAATTTCATGAAGATCACGCTCCAATTCAGATCTCCCCAGAAAAATCCATGTCGATTCAAACCGACACGGATGTAGTTATTCTAGAGGTTATATTGATTTATGAGACGTTCAATCTTTTCGGTTGTTTTGTCGTAGACGACAGGGTCTCGCTTTTTGATACTAGCCATCGCGTATAGGAACGCTACTTCTTTAACATCATCCGGGAGCTTTCGGTACTCTTCCATAAATTCGGGTATTGTTTTCATTGCATTCACCTCGGGTCCCCTTTTTTTAAGTATACCTTGTTTTCTTAAATACTTCACTAACCATATGTATTTTGTCTATTTTTTTATAGGTTTTAGAGAAGAGGAAGTGATCGTGTACATCAAACGATACAATAGGACAATAAACGTCAATTATTTCCCGGGAAATCGACAAGTGTACGAAAAAAAGGACGCATGATTACGCCCTTTTTCATTTGATTAGTGATTTAATGCAGTTTCAAGTGTTTCAATGTTCATTTCCATCATGCTAACGTAGTCTTCTCCGGCATCATAGTCCTCTTGGGAAATGCTCTCCATATTACGAAGAACAAGACTTTCTGCACCAATCTCAGATTGTATAACTTCACTAATGGTACTGCTAACGTTGTTTTCAAACACTACATAGCTAAGGTTGTTTTCTCGTGCAGCTTCTACAATTGAAGTTAACTCTGATTGTGAAGGTTCTTGAGTAGACGACAATCCGTGAATACTTAATTGTTCAATGCCATAGCGATCTTCCCAATAACCATAAGCAGCATGTGAAACAATAATTTGATTATGATCTGCACTGTCAATCGTACTTTGAAGTGACGCGTCTAGTTGTTCCAAATCAGCTTTTAATGACTCGTAGTTTTGTACGAAGTATTCTTCGTGTTCAGGACGTAATTCACTTAACTGATTCATAATGTTTTCTGCTAGTTCAATGCTATAAATGGGATCAAGGAAAACGTGAGGGTCAATTGCACCAGACTCCCCATCATGATCATCGATGTGTACCGTTGCGACTTGTGATTCAGCGACGGTTTGCTCTTCGTCGTCAATAAACGCTGCATACACTTGTTGTCCGTCTGTATCTGCAGTGTCTTCAAAAGATTCACCTGTTGAAGCTTCAATCCAGTCATCAGATTCAGAATCTCTTGTGTACCAGGTAACGTCTCCTTGAACGTCTTCGTCTGCGGTAGCAGTAAGGGCAATCGTATCACCGGTATGGTAATGATCGTTGATGCCTTCAAGTTCTACTGCACTCGTCTGATCTTCATTATGATCATGATCATGATTGTGCTCGTGGTTATGGGAATGGTCACTTTCGCTGTCATGACCGTGCTCACCTCGTAAAGAGAGGTGTTCACCTGCTGGAATAATTTCTACTGTTTCTTCATCGAGTAGGTCATGAATGGTATCGGCAAAGGGTTCCATGCCAACGCCAGAATAAATAAAAGCATCATCTTCAGCAATTTTTACGTACGTACTAGATGAAGGTTCAAATGTATGTGCATCGGCATTAGGGGGGTAGACACTTTCTACCTCGACATGTTCACCGCCAATTCGTGATGTGAAATCTTCAAGAGCAAACAAAGTTGTAGATATTTGTAAAGGTTCTGTTGTTTCTTGGTCAGTAGCACCATTCTCAGATGGTGTTTGGTCATCAGAACATGCGATTAACAAGAAAGGAAGAACTATTGATAAAGGCACTAATCGAAATTTATGCATGTAAGTAACTCCTTTAGTAATAACCGTAACGGTTACGATTCGTAATGATTACGATTTATAGAATAACGACAAATAAATGAAATGTCAAGAGCTTGCATTTCTTCTCACTGATAATTGTTTAAGGCTTTAAAAAGAGGAGTTCCATTAGTTTTGTCGAAGAAAAGCAACGTCCATCTTTTGGACGTTGCTTTTAGGTCTATTCATGAATCGGATCTTCAATTTTTCTAGTTAATATACTAATGATGAGACCAATCGTAATCATACTCGCTGCGACCCAAGTAATCGCTTGATAACCAAATCCGATGCTCAGTAAAAACGATCCTAGTGCCGCACCAATCGCATTCGCAAGGTTAAAGACGGATGCAGCCAGTGTACCTGATAAGTTCGGAGCTTCTTTTGCTGCGAGAATGATCTTTGAATTAAGAAGTGGCGTCGTGCCGAATGTACCCGCTCCGAATAAGAAACTCATTAATATAGCCATCGGGGCAAATTGTAAGAAATAAGCGTACGTTGCAAGAACAAGTGCAAGTGCTAGCAGGGCATAAATCAATCGTGTCGTCAGTTTAGATGGTTGTACGGTTCCAGATGCAAAATTTCCGAGTACTGCTCCAAGGCCGAAGAAGAACAGGCCGATCGTAATGCCGGCTACATCAAATCCAGCAAACTCCCGGTACATCGGTTCTTTAAACGTGTAAGCTGTGAATACACCTGAAAATCCGAATACGATAATCGCCATTGTAAGCAAGACGTTTTTATTTTTGAGCATCGATAGCTCTGTTTTGATTTTAGGAATTTCGGTAGGTTTTACGTTCGGTGTAACGACAATTAAACCGATGAGTGTCACAACACCTAAGACAGCCATGAACCAAAAGACGATTCGCCAGTCAAAGATTCCGCCTAAATAAGAGCCAAAGGGTACTCCTAGCATGATTGCAATGGTTAAACCACCTTGAACTGCGGCAATGGCGCTCGTTTTTTTAGACGCTTCTGAAATACTAACTGCGACAAACATACATAAGCCAAAGTACGGTGCATGCATCGCAGCTGACAATAGCCTTGATAAGAGCAACACTTCGAAGTTGGGTGCGGTTGCGGCGATGATATTACTAATGATAAAAAGTGCAACAAACGCAACGAGTAATGGTTTTGGAGAAGCTTTGAGCGTTGCAATTCGTAATAGTGGTCCGAAGATCGCAACACTAATGGCGTATACAGTAAGAAGCAAGCCGGTCGTCGATACATCAACGTTCAAATCACGTGCAAATTGCGTTAACAATCCGGTGACGACATATTCTGTCATTCCAACAGCAAATGTCCCAAGCATAAAGACAGCTAGGATTGTTTTTCTAGAGAAGTTAAGGCGCATCATAAACCGCTCCCTTCGATTTTGTTTTTTAATCACGAATGAACATACTAAAATAAGATCAAAGGGATGTCTAGCGAAATCCATAAAAAAATATAAAAGATTTACTGGAGGCGTTTTCATGTATTCTACAACAATTACACCAAGAGTCTCAGAAACGGATGGCGTTGGTCATATTAACAATACGACGATACCAGTATGGCTTGAAGCAGGACGTAAGGAGATTTTTAAGTTGTTTAATCCTGATTTGGCATTTCATGATTGGCGTTGCATCTTACTAAAAATTGACATTCAATATGTAAGCGAAATTCACTACCATTCAGACGTTGTCGTTAACATTTGGGTCGAGAAAGTTGGGAATACGAGCTTTACTTTATATGAAGAAATTCATCAAAACGATCATTGTTGTACAAAAGGACATGCTGTTTACGTGAATGTTGCTAGAAAAGGTGGAAAGCAAACGATTCCAAATGAGATTAAGTTGAAATTAATGGAACATAGTCGTTGATTACATACTACGAATAAAATAGTATAAGAATAGAGACAAGTAGGTAATGTAAGGAGGATTTTCGATGATGGAAGTGTTTGTTTTACTGTTTATCATCGGCAGCTTTGGTTTTTGTTATTGGCTGTATTCTTCAAATCAAACGCAGTCAACATCATTTTTAACAACCTATCGTTCGTTTGTAGTTGACGGTGCTGTTCTTAATGGCAAAGGTGTCTCGTTTTATCAACTTCGTCAAGACAAACGTCAACGTTATTATTCTGTTCCTCAAGGTAAGGTTTCGATTCAGGGTAAGAATACGAAGTTAGAGCTTGATATTGGGTCTAAGCTAACGAAAACAAGCGGTGGACAGTATGAGCAATTATATATTGAATCAATGACGGTCAATCAACGTTATTTATATTCTCATCAGCCAGGCCAATTTACACGATACATTGTGAGCGCGAGCGAGCTAGAAAGTGATGTGCAGAAAGCATTATTATTTCTTTGTAGTGTACTTATGGCGAATAATAAACTAAGGAAAACCAATCGTTTTAATGAAGTGTTTACAGATGCGTTAGAATTTAGTGAAGTAAGCCGTTCCTTTTTGCATCATCAACAGAGTGCAGAAAGTTATCTGTTTGAACGTACCAAGTTGCCGAAGAAAAGCATCGTTTCCTGTGTTAATGAACATATGCAAGTGCTGGAATTTCAGCAACATGAGCAAGTAAGTCTTGAAGAAGTAAAGGCCAGATATCGTTTAATGGCTAAACGATATCACCCTGACTCGCCGACAGGTGACATCGTCAAATTCAAACGAGTCAAAGAAGCATATGAACAAATCAAAAAGAAACACGTTGCCATATGAAAAGAGGCCCCCCTTTGCAAATCTATTGCTAGGGGAACTTTCGAAAAGAAGCTTTTAAATTTTCCGAAAAAAGTATTGAAAGCGTCTACATCTCATGGTACTATTTCGTTATTAAGTAATGAACTTGATAGACGCGTTATTATAATGCTCCAAGCTTGTTCCCGCTTGCTTGGGTAACCATTATAAACCAAACGATCTATCATCAGTGTTTAAGGCTAGGAGTCCGTGCGCCTTAAAGCGATGATAATTGTTTGGTTTTTATTTTGGAATTTTGTTGAAAAAGGGGAGACAAGAATGACTTCTAAGAAAGAAATCTCATTAACGGATATTTCAAAGTACATAAAAGACGGTGACCAAGTGCTCGTTGGTGGTTTTGGTCTATCTGGCTGCCCATTGACGATCGTCGACGAGATTGCAAAGACTGACGTCAAGGAGCTAACCATTGTAAGTAATAATTTAGGTGAACCTCAAAAAGGATTAGGTAAACTTCTAGATAACGGTCAGATTAAAAAGGCCATCGGATCTTATTTCACAACACATCGTGGGGCAGTAAATGCTTGGAATGAAGGTTGGCTTGAAATTGAATTGTTGCCTCAAGGTACGATGGCTGAAGGGATTCGTGCAGCAGGAGCAGGGATTCCTGCCTTTTATACTCCGACAGGAGCAGGAACAAAACTTTCTGATAATAAAGAAGTGCGAGAATTTGATGGCAAAGAATATGTGTTGGAAAAAAGCATCCCAGGAGATGTAGCCTTATACGAGCACATAAAGCCGATGAATATGGAAATTTAGTGTATCGCAAAACACAAGAAAACTTTAATACAGCGATGGCGATGGCAGGGAAAATTGTGATCGCAGAGGTGGATGAAATCGTTCCAATTGGCGAATTAAAACCAGAAGAAATTAAAACTCAACATTTATTTGTCGACTATCTTGTTAAGACAAACTATGAAGTTGAAGGAGGGACTTTCGTTGAACGCACAAAATAATGTGAAAACGATGAGACAAGACATTGCAAAACGTGCAGCAGATGAGCTAGGGGAAGGCGAGGTCATTAACTTAGGGGTTGGAATTCCTACACTTATTCCGGAATATTTAGGAGACAAGCATGTGTTTTTGCATTCAGAGAACGGGTTGCTCGGTACAGGTCCTGCGCCAGATGATGGTGAGATTAATCCCGATTTGATTAATGCAAGTAAGCAACCCGTTACCGAATTACCAGGATCAGCAATTTTTGATAGTGCGTTATCGTTCGCCATGATTCGTGGGGGGCATGTGGACACGGCTGTAATCGGAGCGCTTCAAGTTGATCAGACAGGGGAGCTTGCGAATTGGGCAGTTCCAGGTAAGGATATTCTCGGAGTTGGTGGCGCGATGGACCTTGTTGCTGGTGTACAAAAAGTAATTTTAACGATGACACACACATCCAAAAGTGGAGAAGTGAAAATTGTTGAGTCATTAACGTATCCGAGTAGTGGACATCGTAAAGCGGATGTATTGATTACCGAAAAAGCGGTCTTTACATTCAAAAATAATCAAATGTATTTAGTGGAAGTAGCTGATGGTGTGACAGTTGAAGACATTGAAGAAACGACAGCGGCATCATTTGTTGTCGCACTTTAAGACTTAAAGTGGGAGTGGAAGACATGAGGTTTTGGAAAAGCATGATCGTATTCATGATGTTACTCGTGATTGTAAGCGGTTGCTCGCAATCAGAGTCAAGTGCAAATGAAGATACAGAAGTGGCGACAGGAGAACCTCCTGAAGATTTCACATTTGGTGCTGCAACCGTGGGTGGACTTTGGCACTCACTCGCAGCATCCATGAGCGAAGAGATGAGGAAGATCTATCCTGAGTCAACAGCTACCGTTGTAGAGGGAGGGTCAATTGCCAACTTAGTCGGCATTCATAACGACATTTTTGCACTCGGTTTCTCAAATGGTGAGTCGATCCCTATGGCGGAGAATGCCGTTGGCGATTTTGAAGAGCCAATCACGAATATGAAAACGATTGCAACGTTCTATCCAAACGTGTTACACATCGTCGTGCCGAGCAGTTCAAACATTCATACTGTTGAAGATTTAGCAGGTCAGCGGGTGAGCCCTGGGATTCGGGGCTACAGTGGTGAAGTGATGTTCAAGGATATATTGACGGCTTATGACATGAGTTATGATGATTTAGCTCAAATTGAGTATATCGGAACGTCTGATGCAGCCGACTTAATGCGTGACGGTCACTTGGACGCTTGGGTAGGTGGATTAGGTATCCCAGCATCATTCATCCAAGAGCTTGATACAACACTCGGTGTACGTGTTATTCCATTAACAGAAGAAGATCAAGTGAAATTGAAAGAAATCAATGAAGGGTACAACCCTTATACAATTGAAGCCGGTACCTATGGCGACCATGAGGACATCTTAACATTTGCACCTGAAACGGTACTTGTAGCCAATGAAAACATGATTTCTGAAGAAGTAGGCTATGAATTAACGAAAATGATTATTGAAAAAGCAGATACTTGGAGAGCTGTTTCTAGTACGTTATCTGATTTTGATGCTGAGTATTCTATTGAATATAGTATTGGTGAACTTCATCCAGGGGCGAAGCGATACTACGAAGAGATTGGGGTTTTAAACGATTAATTGAAAACGCTTTACAAATGATCAGGGGGGTGTTTTAAATGAGCCAAAAAGATCTAAATCTAGATGTGAAAGACATGGATGAAGCACAATCTGAAGTGCTCGGAAATAAACAGCGAACCTTAGTCGGTGTGACGGGTAAAGTCGTATCGTTCCTTGCAATTTTAATGTCATTATTCCACTTGTATACGGCTTTCTTTGGAGTGTTTGAATCGATTGCACAACGCTCCATTCACTTAGCTTTTGCACTCGTTCTTGTGTTTGCCCTTTATCGACCGACAAAGAATCAAGAAGGAAAACGCATTCCTTGGTATGACATCGTTGCCATCTTACTCGTTCTCGGTTCTTTTCAATATTTTGCATTAAATGCGATTGATATTTCTGCCAGGTTAACGTATGTAACACCACTCTCTAATTTGGAGATTGTGATCGGTGTGATCGCAAGCATTCTTCTAATTGAAGCAACGCGGCGTGTCGTTGGACGGGCGTTCACAATTATTGTACTCGCATTCTTAGGCTATGGGTTTTTCGGGCAGTATTTGCCTGGAGGATTAGAACATCGTGGGTTTGATTTAATGTGGATTCTCGATCATTTATTTTACTCAACGATGGGTGTGTTCAGTACTCCACTTGGGGTTTCTGCAACGTTTATCTTCTTGTTTATTCTTTTTGGTAAGTTTCTAGAAGTATCTGGTGCAGGAAACTTCTTTATTAACTTGTCTGTAGGTTTAATGGGGAAATATCGCGGTGGTCCTGCTAAGACTGCAGTTGCCGGGAGTGCCATTCTTGGAACGATCTCAGGTAGCGCGGTCGCAAATACAGCTACGACTGGACCATTTACAATACCTCTTATGAAGCGTACTGGATATAAAGGAACATTTGCAGCAGCTGTTGAAGCCGTCTCTTCGGCTGGTGGACAGATTATTCCTCCGATCATGGGTGCGGCGGCATTCATTATTGCGTCTTACTTAGGTGTTCCTTACATTGAAGTTGCAATTGCTGCCATTATCCCAGCAATTCTGTATTACGTTTGTGTGTATTTCCAAGTTGATTTACGTGCAAAAAAAGATGGCTTAGACGGTATGCCGAAAGAAATGATTCCAAAGGTTAAAACCGTACTTAAAGAAGGTGGAATGTTTTCACTCCCGCTACTTATTATTGTCATCATGCTTGTTATGGGTTACTCACCGATGCGTGCGGCATTGTTTGCGATTGCGAGTGTAATCGTTGTCGCAGCCTTTAAAGCAGCGACACGACTCTCGTTTGGAACGATGTTCAAAGCGTTAGATCTTGGGGCACGTGCAGCGCTTGAAACAGCGATCGCTTGTGCGTCGGCAGGTTTTATCATCGGGGTTATTAGCATGACAGGAATTGGCTTACAATTTAGTAGCATGATTCTTGCGATTTCTGGTGATAGTCTATTTATTACGTTGTTGCTTACGATGGTAGCTTCCTTATTACTCGGTCTTGGGTTACCAACGGTTGCCGCTTATATCGTTCAAGTACCACTAACGATTCCAGCACTCGTTCAGCTTGGAGTAGAACCGATGGCGGCGCACTTGTTCGTTTTCTATTTTGCAATTTTATCGGCGATCACGCCACCCGTTGCATTGGCATCGTTTGCTGCTTCTGGAATTGCAAATACGAATCCGCTGCAAACGAGTCTCGTTGCATTAAGGCTAGGAATTGCAGGATTTATCGTGCCATTCATGTTCGTGTACGGACCCTCACTCATTTGGATCGGTACACCTGGAGAAGTCGTCATAACATTAACGACAGCATTAGTAGGTGTGTTTGCCTTAAGTGCTGCCATTGAAGGCTGGTGGCTACGAGGCACGTACTGGTACGAGCGAATTGCTTTGTTTGTAGCAGCAATTATGCTCGTTGTACCAGACTTCCTCGTCAGCCTCGCTGGTTTTGCAATCTTCGCGATCGTATTTGTTTTACAGAAATGGGTTACGCCAAAGAAAAACCATTCAGAGCACCAATATAACGAAGCACTATAACAATTAAAGTCCTAATCTCCTAAAAAAGTGTCGCTCTTTTACAAAAGAGCGACACTTTTATTATATAATAAGAACATTCAATAAGTTGTAAGGCAAGTAGACAAGCCTAGCGAACAGGCTAACGAAAGAAGGGATTTTTGTTGGATACGATTTTAGTTACGGGTTATGCAAAGGCCCCTCAAGGAACATCAATGTATGAAGTGTATAAGCATTTTGGTATTGTACTAGAAATTGATCGTAAGTCTTATGAAATTATCGATGTTGAGCTCACGCTCGTGACATCATTGGCTCAAAGCTATTTCAAACGACTAATCATCGGATACAACCTAAATGAAGGCATCGACCCTCTAATGAAGAAGATTAATGAAAACTACTATGCACCATCCGTTAATTCCGTTAATGTTGCATTGCGAACGGCCTTTCAGCGATTTAAGGAGCAGGTGCAAGCATCATAAGAGTGTATTGCTGTTCAAAATGAGTCGAACTATAATGACTAAATAACAACATGCTCAGCCTATAGTGGTTGAGTTTTTTCATAAGTAGTTGTAGAGCAATCCAAACCTTTTAATCATGATAAAAAATGAGGGATTTTTGTGGCAGATTGTGTTATATGTCGTTGTGAAGAAGTGGTGCTTTCAGATATTGTTCAGGCATTGGAGGATGGTTATTCGACACATCGAGAAATTAAGTTAAAAACACGTGCAGGAATGGGAATTTGTCAAGGTAGGACGTGTCGGCCGTTGCTTGATCAAATCATTACATCTATTAGCAATGAAGCAATGCCAAAACGTGTGGGACTTGTCCAAAATGTGCCAATTCGTCCAATTACATTAGGTGACTTGGCAAAAGGAAAGGTAGGAGATCATGAGAGTTGAACAACATCCGATTCTCGGTCCGCTAAACACGGAAGTGGTTCGTTTCCAGTTTAACGGCAAGGACTATGAAGGAAGAAATGGAGAGTCTATTGCGTCAGCACTTCTAGCAAACGGTGTTCGAACATTGCGCTATTCGGAAGAAAAGAACGAGCCGCGAGGCATTTATTGCGGTATTGGTCATTGTTACGAGTGCCGGGTAACAGTAGGGTCAAAGCGAAGTATACGGGCATGTATGACTGAAATTCAAGAAGGTATGAAGATTGAATCACAAGGTGGGTAAACACATGCACATTGATGTTGCGATTATCGGCTCTGGTCCAGCAGGACTCTGTGCTGCGATTACGTTAGCAAAAAAGCAAAGATCAGTCGTCGTACTTGATGAACAAAGAAAAGCGGGCGGGAAATTAATTGGTCAACTTCATGAGGACCCTAAAGAAGGCTGGTGGATTGGGAGACAGATTGCAGAACAAATGCAAAGAGAAGCTGAACAGGCAGGTGTCACGTTTTTGCTGCAAAGAGAAGTGTGGGCGATTGAACCAGGTTGGACAATTAAAACATCTGGTCATCAAGATATCACAGCATCATACGTTATTCTAGCAACGGGTGCGCAAGAAAAACCGACCCCTGTTCCAGGTTGGACGTTACCAGGAACGATGGCAATTGGTGCCGCTCAAGTATTAAACAATTATGAGCGTGTCCGGCCGGGGAAGCGGATAGCAATTATGGGTGTCGATCCTTTGGCGTTTACTGTAGCACAAGAACTAAAACTAGCAGGTGCTGAAGTTGTTGGGATTTTTTTACCTCCAGAAGGACTGTTCGCAACAGAGAAAGCAAAACCACAGTCTACAATTGGCTATTTATCTACGATGGCGCATCTTGCGCCTAACCCTTGGCTTCGCCTTGCAGGTTCAATGGCCAAGCACCAGCTAATCCAAAAGATGGGTTCACGTTTTTACCCTAAAGCAGGTATGAAAGTATTTGGCGTACCGCTTCGATTAAGACAGGCGCTAATCGCCATTGAGGGAGCAAATCAAGTAGAAGCAATTCAAACGGTTAAGCTACATCGTGATGGAAAAATAATTAAGGGTAGCGAAGAGTCCATTTTAGTGGATGCAGTATGCATCTCAGGAGGACTTCTTCCTCTCGTTGAATTAGCTTCTTCATGTAAAACGGTCAATATTGATGAATTAGGAGGCTATGTCCCACTACATAGTGAAGAGATGGAAACTTCAAAGGAAAAATTGTATGTTTGTGGCAACATCACAGGAATTGAAGGTGCAAAGATTGCCATGGAACAAGGAAAGCTAGCAGCTATGTCTATTGAGCACAAAATGACAGGTAGCGAACAGGCAATGTGTGATGTCAAAATGCAAATTGATGAAGTTGAACGGGTGAGGAAACACGCTGCAATAACGTTTATGCCTAATTTATTGGATGGACGTAAAAAAATGAAGCAATTGTGGGACAAATTCCAGCAAGAAAGCAGGGATACGTATGAAGTCCGCTGAGGTTGTCGTTATAGGGGCGGGTGTGATTGGAACATCAATCGCATACCGATTAGCTCAAACCGGGAGAGAAGTACTGATGATTGATCGTAATGGCATTGGTGCTGCAACGTCATCTGCTTGTGATAAAGCCATCTTTCTTCAATCCAAACGGCCAGGTCTTCATATGGAGCTCGCTCGAGAAAGTAGGAAGATGTACGACACATTAGAAAATGAATTGGGACAATCGGTAGAATTCAAAGGTGCGGGTGGTACGGTTGCCATTCAGACAGAGTCCCAAATGGAGTTCATGAAGCAGTTTATAAACAATCAAAACCAAGCTGGCATTGATGTGTCATTACTTGATCAACAAGAAGCTAAAGAAAGTCAGCCAATTTTAGCTGACGATGTGATCGGTGCTGCTTACAGCCCTGATGATGCTGAAGTAAACCCGTTGAAACTAAGCCAAGGATTCGCTGCGGCTGCAAAGCGAATAGGAGTGAAATTTCAAACTCATACAGAGGTCATTGGCATTGAAAAGTCGAACGGAAAAATAACAGGTGTTAAAACAGCAAAAGGAACCATTTTGACGGAGACAGTCGTTAATGCGACAGGACCGTTTGCATCAGCAATCGCGCAGTTCACAGGTGTACCAATGAATATTGAACCTAGGCGTGGTGTAATTCTCATCTCAGAAAAAGTAGCCCGATTGTTCACGGTAGTTTACTTGACGCGCAGTATATCGCAGCAAAACACTTGTCTGGTGAGCAGCCTGAATATGGGATTGGACTTTCACTTGGACAAACTGATTCTGGCAATCTATTAATTGGGGGAAGTCGCGAATTCGTAGGATTTAATAAACAGGTACATTCAGATGTGCTTCGTGCTATTGCTCATCACGCATGCCAGGTTGTCCCGGCTCTTAAGAATATACGCATTATACGCTCAATGGTAGGGTTTCGACCATTTTCCGGAGACGGATTACCGATCATCGATCAATCTAAGCAACTTCAAGGCTACGTAATCGCAGCAGGTCATGAGGGAGATGGCATTGCGCTGTCACCAATTACAGGTTGTCTCGTTCGAGATTTATTGGATGGAAAGGGCTCAACATCGCGTTTCTTACCTCACTTAACGTTGGATCGTTTTAAAGAAAAAACATTGCATTAGCATAGCTATAAGGAGGCTTATTCATGGAAGTCGCTGCGTTACTCGTACCGATGCTCTTACTATTTGTCATTGCACTTACGAAGGCCATTCCAATAATCGGAGGAGATGTGCGAATCGCCTTATTGGCAGCGGCTGTAGCGAGTGCATTATTTGCCCAGCTTACCCCATTAGAAATGGTGACAGCAACGATCGACGGCATTGATCGTCTCGCTTGGGTCATCATGTTGTCCCTGGTTGGTAGTATTTATGCAGAAGCACAAGTACGAATCGGTGCAATGGAGACGACGTTATCTAGCTTTCGATCAATCTTTGGAAATTCTTCAAAAGGCCTTCTCGTTTCAGTATTCTTAACTTTAATTCTGGCAGGTTCATTACTCGGCGATGCCATTGCTGCCGCAACGGTGATCGGTTTACTCGTTGTTCCAGCACTTAGCCAGTTGAAGCTTAAACCAGAACAAATTGGCATGATTATTCTAATTGGCGCATCACTAGGCTCAATTATGCCCCCGATCTCTCAAGGGGTCTTCCTTTCTGCGTCTCTTGTCGGGATTGAACCGACAAATGTATTAAATGTGGCGTACATTACAGTTGGAATTGGTTCACTATTCGCGATTGTCGAGTCTTTTCGATTTGTTAAAGGTAAAAAGTTACCTGAGCATTTAAGGACAAAGGAAACACTCGGTTCAATTATTGTAAAGCGATGGCACACGATGATTCCGTTAGTAACACTTGCGATTATTGTCATATTGAATACCGGTTTTTCTTATAACATTTTTGAGTTGCCATTAATCGCACCGATGATCGCCTGGATTCAAGAAGTTCCAATCATTCAGGGATTAGCGTTTCCAGTCGTATTAGCCATTGTTGTTGCCTTGTTTGTAAGTTTTCTTTTCTCGTCTGTCCGGTCAAATGGTGGGGATGTCGTAAAGACTGGACTTACTAAAGTAAGTAAAACCGTTCAAATTCAATTGTGTGCAGGGGTTATGTCGGTGTGTTCTATGCATCAGGAACGATTGATGCGGTAGCGGTGTACGCAGCAACACTCGAAAGCTCAGCTTTAAAAATTGGCGGTACGCTCGGAATTGTATTAATTGGAATGATTACAGGCTCACAGACGACTGCTCAAACAGTCATGGTTACGTTTATTGCACCAGCGCTAGAGTCTTTAGGTGTACATACAACGAACATTGCATTAGGAGCATCACATATTGCTGCAGCAGGACAAAACTTTCCACCTGTCGGACTAACAGCTTTTGTTGTTTGCGGTATTGTGGCGGGGCGATGAATGCAAAAGTTGACCCTATTAAAGTCATGATTCTCGCATTGCCAAACTCACTTTACTTCCTACTTGTTGGGTTAATCGCATGGTTCATTTAACACCTAAGCTTGGAGTGGTTATGCTAGATACCACCTTTGATAGAATCGTAGGTGACATTGGGAATCCAGATACATTCTCATTTCCAGTAATCTATGAAACGGTGACAGGAGCCGTTGTTTCAAAAGTGGTCCATCATTATGATGATCAGTTGTTACAACCATTTATAGAAGCAGCAAAGCGGTTAGAAGGAAGAGGAGCAACCGTCATAACGACAAGCTGTGGTTTTCTTTCTCGTGTACAACAAGAAATTGAGAGAATGCTTACCGTACCATTTATTTCTTCAAGCTTAATGCAAATTCCTTTCATAGAGCAGGTGGTTAGGGGAGAAGTTGGTATTGTGACTGCCCGAGCGACATCGTTAACTGAGGCGCATTTTAATGGAGTTCGTTCTCGTATGCCCACTGCAATCGTTGGGCTCGAACATTATCCGTCATTTCGAGGAGCGATTTTGGAACAAAGCATACCGCTAGATGCGATCGCAATTCAAGAAGAAGTCATTCAGGCAGCGAAAGAATTGCTAGTTACGAATCCTTTTATAAAAGCGATCGTACTAGAGTGTACAAATTTACCTCCATACCGGGAAGCGATAGAAAAGGCAACGAAATTACCTGTGTTCGATCTCCGTGGTTTGTGTCTGTATGTTATGGCTAGTTCGTGAACGTATGACAAAGAACCTGGAGGTGTACTGACGTTACGGAATTAAGTTGGGATTTAGTTGGCTGAAGCTAACGCTAAGTATTAAATTTATGCTTCTGTGAGCGTAAAATAAGTTGTGTTGTGTAGTGAAATAAAATCAAATATAAAGGATGATGGGAATTGAGCATCCCATCATCCTTCTTCTTTAACCGAGTAAGTGCCTGCTGGCAACTGTAGCAAGTCTTTTTATTCTTTCAATATCGATACCAATCATCTTTCCATCTTTCTTAACTGGGTTGCCTGCAACATACACAGAGTCGACGTTAGCAGTGTTTGTGCATTGGACGACCGTCCCGACTGGATCATTAACAGGGAAAATATTGAGGTCGTTCTTACTGATCATAATGAAATCTGCTTGTTTACCTGGGGTTAACGATCCGATTTTGTGATCGAGCTTTAGCGCTTTCGCACCGTCAATGGTTGCTGATTCCAATATGCTTTGTGCAGAGAGGTGAAGTTCTGGTCCAGGCATGATGCCTTGAGATAACTGTTCTTGATTTACTCGAGCACGATCTGCTTGCAAGGCGAACTTCATTTGTGTGAACATGTCTCCACCAGTAGACGTAACAACGTCCACGCCAAGTGCTGGTTTTACCCCGTTTTCCAAAGCAAGCCCAACAGCAGGGTAACCATGACCCATCATCATTTCAATTTCAGGCGTTACAGAGATACTGCCACCGTGCTCCGCTAGCAATCGTACCTCCTCGGGTTGTACGGCATTTGCATGGGCGAAGTTCAAATGTTCTCCTAACAACCTGCTGCATGTAGTTTCTCTATGGAACGTTCTGTTGAGCCCCACGTTCCAAATCCTAAGTGCATGCTACAGACTGCGTCGATCTCACGTGCGAACTGAATTTCCTTTACACTCGTCTCCCAGGAACTAAATTCCGGTCCGCGGATCGCGAGCCCCATCGTAAGCAATTGATCATCTGAGCTGAAATGCCGCTCTTTCATTGCCCTAGCTTTATCAATCGTATCGAGCTTACTATCTGAATTCCAGTATTCAGCATCTCCTGGAGACCCATAACCGAAGATGGCGCGGATTCCCGATTCTTTTAGTCCACGGATCATCTCTTCCGCATGGTCGTTTGAAATAATCATCGTCCAGTCATATAAGGTTGTAACTCCTGATTCCAACGCTTCAAGCGCACCTAATAGGTTCCCGACATAATCGTCTTCTGGGCGTCTCCTTGACCCAATATTCCCATAATAAATATTGCCTAGATACGTTTGTAATGACCAGTCCGCACCAGCGTTGCGAATGACCGATTCCCACGTATGTCTGTGGGTATCGACTAGACCTGGCATCACGATCATGTCCTTTGCGTCGATAACTTCACAATTATCAGCTGAGATGTTCGGTCCAACCTCAATGATCTTATCGTTTTCAATTAGTACATCGGCATCTTTGAAATTCCCAAGGTTGCTGTCCATGGTAATTACTGTTCCGTTTTTGAATAGTCGCTTCATGCAAAACACTCCTTCTTAACGTCAGATTACTTATAAGAAAAGCACAAAAAAGCCATTGCACTTTACTAGTTGCAAAGGGGCTGTCCTCTATATCATTATGATGGATTGATGAAATGTTCGTAAGTGAGCACTTGAAAGTTATTTAGTGTTATGGAGGAAACTTAAGAAGGGATCATGAAAAAAGAACCATAAAAATCTCTCATAAAACTTGCCTGACATTGAACACCTTTTACGTTTGAAGTTATCAAATCTTTAAAACTCGTGTTCGTTATTATCCACTCTTCAAAATAAACCCAATGGCTTATTTTTCTTTATAAACATGTAACGTTACACACTATTACGCCATTCAAAATATGCAATTAAAGTGCTGAAAAGTGCGAGCATATATGGTTTCTAGCCATTCATCATACCTTTGCAAGTACTACTATAGATACTAACAGACTAATCTGAAATTTTGTTTACAAAATCTTCTAGCTAAACTATACTGTGTTGGCGGGCTGAGTGTATGGGAGGCTATTATGTGCGGTTTTTGTGGTCGGGTGAAGCGTACTTACATGGATTCAGTAGAGTTACATCGTGTAGAGGAACGAATGCATCACCGGGGTCCTGATGACTTTCGGTATGTTCAAGACTCAGACATTGATTTTTATTTTTCTAGATTGAGTATCCAAGATCTATCAAATGCACACCAGCCTATGCAGAGTTTATCCAAGCAATACCTGATTGTTTTTAATGGAGAGATCTATAATTATGTTGAACTGAGACAATCATTAATAGAAGAAGGTTATTATTTTCAAACTGAAGGTGACACGGAAGTGCTTCTTGCGCTTTACGAGGTTTACGGTAAACAAATGATTTATCAGTTGCGTGGAATGTTTGCTTTTGCCATTTGGGATCGTGCAGAGCGAGAGATGTTTGCGGCAAGAGACCCATTTGGAATTAAGCCGTTCTATTATGTTGAAAATGAAGATGGTTTTTTCTTCTCATCTGAACGGAAGTGTTTACCGCTGTTAGGTGCAGAGCATAAAGCTGTTGATAAAGAAGCATTGCATCATTATTTAACGTTTCAATATATCCCTTCCACAGACGGTTATACAGACGTTGCGTTTCAACAATTGAAGCCAGGGCATTGTCTCACGTACTCGTTTGATTTGGAAGAAGCACATGTTGAACGATACTTTCAAGCTCAATTTTGTTCTAGTTTAGAAGGCACAAAAAATGTAGCTAAAACTTTGCAGCAGGCACTTCAAAGTTCTGTATCTGTTCATATGCGCAGTGATGTGAGTGTAGGTGCGTTTTTGTCAGGTGGAATTGATTCTAGTACAATTGTTGCGCTAGCGAAAGAACATCACCCAAGTTTACAAACGTTTACGGTCGGGTTTGAACGAGAGGGGTATAGCGAGATTGAGTTAGCGAAAGAAACGGCCAATCATCTAGGTAGATAACCATGCGTATATCATCACAGCCGAGGAAGTGATGAATGAGATGGAGAATATTGTCTATCATTTGGACGAGCCGATCGCTGATCCAGCTGCAATCCCGAATTACTTCGTTTCCCGGCTTGCAAGTCAGCATGTAAAAGTTGTTCTTTCAGGAGAAGGAGCCGATGAATTGTTTGCGGGTTATGAGATTTACAAGGAGCCAAATGCGCTAAAAGGGTTTAGTTATTTACCTCGTCGAATTAATCGTTGGGTACAATGGTTAGCAAGGCAATTGCCTGAAGGAATAAAAGGAAGAAATTATCTGATTCGTGGAACAACACCACTTGCTAAGCGTTATGTCGGGAATGCCAAAATTTTCAATCATGAGGAAAAAGAATTATTGCTAGCGGATGCAGGATGCATTTATCCATATACAAACGTCACAAAACCACTGTATGACCAAGCTTTACAATGGGATGAAAGCACACAAATGCAATACATTGATTTGCACACGTGGTTGCCAGGGGATATTCTGACGGTAGCAGATCGGATGTCGATGGCTCATTCAATAGAACTTCGAGTGCCTTTTTTAGACCAACAAGTGTTTGAAGTTGCATCCATGATCCCTCAGTCCATGAAACTGACGGGAGGTACGACGAAATTTGTTCTGAGAGAAGCAGCAAAAGATATTTTACCAGAAGCTGTCTTTAATCGGAAAAAGCTAGGTTTTCCAGTACCAATTCGACATTGGTTGCAAAATGAAATGTATGAGTGGGTTCAGTCAATTGTTCAGCAAAGTCATACAGATAAGATCATAAACAAGCCATATGTACTTAGCCTTTTGGATGAGCATGCAAAAGGGATGGCTGATCACAGTCGTAAGTTGTGGGCAGTGGTCACATTCATGATATGGCACCGGGTATTTGAAGAAGAACGAACTTCTCGTGAAGCGCTCGTGTCACGTCCCGTTCATGCAGTGTTATAATCGGATACATGTGATCAAATGAGGAAGAGAGACGTCCAGTGCATTATGCACTGGACGTTTTGTGTATGCACAAGTTAAAGGGAAGTTATCCCCAACTGCAAAGGAATGAACTAGAAAAACTTATCCACATGTGGGTAAGTGGATGAAAGAGAAAAATTTCTTATTTTCCTGTTGATTTGTGGATGAAGTTGTTAAGAACTTAGTCTTTTGTGGACTTCTTCGCGTGTTGGCATGCCTTGTTGGGCTCCGTGTTTTTCGACGGATAATGAAGCGGCAGCATTCGCAAATTCTAACGCTTCATTTAGCGGTAGTTGATCGGTCAATGCAACGGCAAGCGCCCCGTTAAACGTATCGCCAGCACCTGTTGAATCTACGGCCTCTGTATCAAACCCGGCAATTCGAACGACAGAATGACCGTTACAATACATCGCCCCGTTTTTTCCGAGCGTGACGATGACTTTGTTCGGGTAGTTTCGGACAGCCTCCTCGGGGCTCACACCGAATAGAATGTCACATTCTGTTTCGTTAGGGGTAATGTACGTCGCTTGTTCAAGTATGCGTGATGATAGTTGTACAGCCGGCGCAGGATTTAGAATGATATCCACATTTTCGTAATGAGCAATAGAAATCATCTCTTCTATAAAAGGAAGTGGTGTTTCCAATTGGAAGACGACGATTGTTGACTGTTGAATCACATCACGAAATGTCTCCGCCTCTTCTCTGTTCCATGCGTAATTAGCACCAGGAGCGACGATAATTGAATTATCTTGGTTTGTCACGGTAATCATTGCGACGCCACTTTTGGCTTGATCTGTAACGTGTACATAAGACGAATGGATGCCTTCGTCTTTGAGCGTTTGTATTAAGGTATTGCCATACAAATCGTCTCCTACTTTGCCGACCATCGTCACATCTCCCGCCAAGCGTGCAGCTGCAACCGCTTGATTCGCACCTTTACCACCAGGAAAAGTAAAAAAATCATCTCCAAGGATGGTTTCACCGATGGCAGGAACGTTCTTTGTATGAACGACAAGATCCATATTAAGACTTCCTACGACTGTAATCATTGTTCATGCCTCCGTTAAGTACTCGACCTTTTCGTCGACTGATTAAGTTTATTATATCCTTTTCATGTAACCAACTGAAAAGCCCACCCATACGATAGGATAACAACGTATGGGAGGCGAATTTCTTATGTCTAACTCTCGAATTATTAGTATACCGTTCCCCGGTGGAGGAGGCTTTTTCCCACCCGGCCCGCCAGGACCACCACCTGGTCCGCCGGGACCACCGCCAGGACCACCACCTGGTCCGCCGGGACCACCGCCAGGTCCACCATGGCAACCACCCGGCCCGCCGTGGCAATCACCTGGGCCGCCAGGAGGGCCACCAAATCAAGGTGCACAGCCACCTTCTGCGCCGCCACCGAACTTTATACCGATGCAGTCTCAGGCGACGCCATTTGTTGACTCGGGTGCTATTTCATTTTGCCAATTCCGTTTTACGTACATTTGGCTAAGAAATGGGCAGAGTTTTTGGTACTATCCGATTTTTGTAGGGCAACGATCGGTTGCAGGGTTCCGTTGGAATGGCCGCAATTGGGTCATTTTTGGTATCAATACAAATCAAATTACTTCTTTTACTTGCCAGTAATACTAGCGTAGCTAATGTGAAGCATTAAATCATCTTAAAAACACACAGACTTCGGTTTGTGTGTTTGTTTTTTACATAAGAAAGATGTAATTTGTAAACTTTTGTGTAGAACGTTATTCTTTTTAAAGAAATACAAGTATACTGGAATAGAGTAGAAATGAACAAGTGCGGATTGTAATGCGTTATTTAGGAGAGAGGTTTAATGAAGGCGAATGTGATGGACAATCTTATCAAAATGGTCGACTTAATTACCGAGCTTACGACTGCTCATTATTCGCAAGAACAGTTAGCTTCATTTGTGGACTGTCCAGTTTATCGAGAAGCAGAAGAGGGACGTACCGTTTTCTTAGAGGATCGCCCATCTTGCTTGAGAGAGCATTGTCTTTGCGATTCGACGTTCATTGTTAAAACGAATAAACAAGGAATGTTAGTCGCGAAAGGGAAACCAAAAAGGCTCGAAGAAGCGTTAGACTGCTTTATTGATGCCGGAGAATACTTAGGATTTCTGTATGATTATGAAAATCTAAAAGTTGAAAATCATAAATTGAAAAAAGAACTAAAGTTAATGATAAATGAAACGAATGAAGCCGTAATGGTTGTCAATCATAAAGGAAAAATTCAGAGTGCTTCGTTACCTAGTTGTCGCATTTTCCAAGAAACTGAATCTTCAATGATTAATAAATCGATTTGTCTCTGGTCGGAAGTCTTATGGGACGAACTTGAAAAGGTTGAGTACTCAGGGAATATCCAGGTGAAAATTCATGATCATGACGTCCATGTGATCGTTCAGACCGTAATTGAAGGCGGAATTAAAGATCGTTACGTGTTGTACCTTCAAGTGAAAGATCGAAGCCAGGCACCAATTCATACGAACTATAGTTTTTCGAACATTATCGGTACTTCACTTGCTGTTGAGCGGACGAAACGATTGGCAGAGCGGGTGGCACCGAGTGAGACGACGATTTTACTTCGGGGAGAAAGTGGAACAGGTAAGGAAGTCTTTGCACAATCCATTCATGCCGCGAGCAGACGGAGTGACCAACCGTTTATTGCCATCAATTGTGCCGCAATTCCAGAGGCGCTGCTTGAGAGTGAATTGTTTGGGTATGATTCTGGGGCATTTACAGGTGCAAATCAAAAAGGAAAACTAGGCAAGTTTGAAGTGGCCAAAGGTGGCACAATCTTTCTTGATGAAGTGGGAGACATGCCGCTTTCATTACAAGCAAAGTTACTTCGGCTTCTTCAAGAACGAAAGTTTGAACGGGTGGGAGGAACGATGAGCATTGACGTTGATGTTCGAATCATTGCAGCAACACATCAAGATTTAGATGTTCTCGTTCAACAAGGGAAGTTTCGACAAGACTTATTTTTCCGGTTAAATGTCATTCAACTCGTCATCCCGAGTTTAAGAGATCGAATTGATGACCTTCCATTATTAACAGAGAGTTTCCTTAAAGAATATTCATTAAGGCAAGGCGGACGTAGCAAGCATTTCACGGAAGAAGCGTGGCTATTGTTGCAACAATATGATTGGCCGGGGAACATTCGTGAGTTAAAGAACGTAATTGCCCATGCGACGCAAATTGAAGTTGGTGATCAATTAACTGTCGATAGCCTGCCAGTAGCGTTGCGAAAAGGGTACAAGAATGTGGTCGCAACCCCTACGCACGCCAATGAAAAAGAACGGTTATTAGAGTTATTAGATCAATACGGGCGGCATACGGCAGCTAAAAAACAAATCGCTTCTGAGTTAAATATGAGCTTACCGACGCTTTACCGACGCTTGAAAAAGCATGGCATTAAATAAAGTGAGAAAACGTGAGAAAACATGATAATTCAAGAGATATATTGCAGAAATCAACCATATTCACTAATTTTAAGTTTATCATTATCAACTTAGATGGACATCTACGTTTGAGAAAATGCCCAAAACACAGGCTTAAGACTCATAAAACAATTGGCATGAATCTTGCTTATTACTATGTAGGGAGGACAGGGGAATGTGGAAGCTTTACAAAAGAGACATATCCGCTGTTGCCATAGGTGCAAAGTTTCTCGGTTGTGGGGGAGGAGGAGACCCATTTATCGTTGAAATGCTCATTAAATCTGTGATGAATGATGAGGAGAGTATTCAAGTCCTCGAATGGCAAGATCTCACAGATCAATGGATCGCACCGATTGCGATTATTGGCTCTCCAGAGTTTTATAGTGAACAATTACCTTCAGGAGATGAAGGTCGTTCATCACTAAAGTTGTATGAAGAGTATACAAGTACAGAGCCTCAAGCCTTAATTTCGTTAGAAATTGGTGGGCTAAATGGTATTAGTCCAATTTTGACAGCACTTAGAAGTCGTTTGCCAATCGTAGATGGTGATGGAATGGGCAGGGCATTCCCTAAACTAAAGATGAGTGTTTTAAACTTAGCGGTACCTTTAACGCCAGCAGCCGTGTATACACATAACTATCAAGAGGTCATAGATTTCGTTCCGAATGAGAAAGCGAGTGAATACTTGCACAGTGTCGTTCAGCAAAATGGTGGTTTTGCACATTTAACGAGTTATGTAGGAAATGCAAAAAAAATCTCAACAGCGATGATTCCGGGTACGTTAACCGTCGCAAAAGCGATTGGAGAGATTGTAGAGAAGCAAATTAGCGCTTCTGATAAACAAGAACAGCTACAGAAAATGTTTGGTAATTCGATTTATGGAAAGGTAGAGTGGATTCTTTCTGGCGTTATTGAACAGGTTGAGCGTGATTTTTATGATGGTGTCGTTACAGGTAGATGCCTCGTTCGCGAGCACTCTGTTCAAGATTATCGAATGGTTACCATATTTTTTGAAAATGAATTTGTTTATGTTGCATCTGAACATGACCGGCTTGCGACAACGCCTGATTTAATTGTCGTATGTGAAATGGAGACGCTTAGGCCACTAATGGCTTCAACGATACAAAAAGGAACTGAAATTACGATTGCCAAGGTTGCATGTCCGTCGATTTTAAAAACGGAAAAAATGCGTAACCTTTACAAGCGTAATGACTAAAAGAGGTGCACATGAGACTAGGAATTGATGTTGGACGTTCGTATACAGACGCCGTATTAACGTCAGAGA
Source organism: Geomicrobium sp. JCM 19038 (assembly GCF_000698125.1). GTDB lineage: Bacteria > Bacillota > Bacilli > Bacillales > Marinococcaceae > Geomicrobium_A. The sequence continues at coordinate 49,262 of NZ_BAXA01000005.1, forward strand.
ATGGAAGGATCTTTGCCAGAACGAAAAGTACACGTGGTGAAGATTCAGTCGAGAATACGAAATTGGCACTATCAACTATTTTTGGACAAATCAAAGGTAACGAGGCCAGTATAAAAGGAATATTTGTATGTTCTTCACACATCGAGCAGGCGCTTAATGAAGTAGAGCGTTTAGCGAAAACGTACCTCGTACGTATTTCACCGATGCCATCAATTTTGCAGCCAGCAGTTGATTGGCCAGAGGACCTTCAAGATCACATTGTCGGTACGACTCATTTTTCTTCAACTGAAGACGATCAAGAATGGGAAGAACTGGTTGTAAAGATCAAAGAAAGCGACGCGCAATCGATTGCAGTCGTTGGAGTAAATTCACCAATGGATGCAGAATCCGAACGACGCCTCGGCGCAAAAATCACGGTAAAATTGCCTGAACTTGCGGTTAGTTTATCTCATCAATTCGGAAGCATTGGCTTTATTGAACGAGAGAACACAACGTTACTTAACGCGATGCTTAGACCAGCTACGGTACTTTCAAAAAACTTGTTACATGAGATTCTATCTGATTACGGTGTACAGGCACCGGTTTGGATTGCCAAACACGATGGAACGCTCATGACAGAGAGTGAGGCGCTCGGTTCGCCGATTAAGACGATCGCTTCAAATCGTGCGATGGCTTTTCAAGGAGCAGGTGAGCTGGCTAGGTTAACGAACTATGTTGTCGTCAACGTAGGAGAGAATGAAGCAGGAGTTGCCGTCGTTAAGAATGGCAAAGTAGATGAAGCATCATTAGCGATGCGCATTGATGGCATTCGAACGACGATTTCTTTACCTAGTTACGAACATGTAGAAGCAATACCTGAACGACTCAAGGAGTATGAACGGTTAGATATAGAGAGACAAAAAATACAGCATCCTAATTATATAGATGATTTTCAATTGTTTTGTTCGAACGTTCGATCCGTTATTGAACGTGTACAACCTCGTTACGATGAATTGCCAATTGTGCTTGTCGGAAGTCGGAGTGAAACACTGTTCCCGCATTTAGAGTCAAGGTATGAGACGTGGTTACTCCCAGATGCATCCAATTATTCTTGTGCGTATGGTCTTTGCTTTGCGATGGTAGGAAGTGAATCTGATGGAATCTATCATCTAAAAGATTCGTCAAAACAAGAGGTTATTGAGCGTGAAATGCGTAAGGCTGAGATTTGCTTAAATGAAAAAGCGAGATTCCTTATTCGTGATCAAGAAGTAGAAGAGTATCCGTTTTGTTATTTAGATGGTGAAATATCCCGAATTCGAGTAAGTTAAAGGTTCATTGCAGCTAAGCTAAGCGAGTGAAAGGGCGTCCCCTTTTGCTCGCTTTTTAGTATAGAACAAGAGATGTAGTGATTTAAAGAAGCGTCATGATCAGACGTAATTTGCCATTCAATATAAAGAATTCCTGACAAGACTAGTTGTTATTTGCACTAGATTTTGCGGAATACATAGAGTAGTAACTTCATAGCTTCTATATATAACAAGGAGTTAAGAAGGTGGATAGTATGATAAAACAATGGAAACTAAAAATTGATCGCTACTTTGATATGGAAGAAGATCGTTATGGACAAGCATGGATGTATGGTTTAGTAAGTGGAGGCGTCTTATTCTTGCTTTTTGTAACCGTGATGATCGTTATGGCTTAGTCTAGTAAGTTTTGATGAATGAGTTATGTCAAAAGCTCACCTTTTCATGTTTGTAGAAATGTGGTGAGTGTGAGCCAAATGAATTGCATGATTCGTAGTGATCGAAGTGAAGGGTTAAAGAAGACAGCAAGACATCGATTGAAAAACGAACGAAGTAAACATCGTGTTGATTATAAGAACTAGACCAACGAAACAGAACGTTGGTTTTTTTGTTGTAGTTAATTAAAACATTCGTTTAAAGAAATACGGAATGTGGTAAATACAATGGGAGTGATACTTATTTAATTTATGGAATAGAGGAGGAGGGACCTTATGAAGAAGTGGCTAATCGTGTTCGGTGCAGCGGCATTTATGCTTGCTGGATGTAACGAAGATGCAGGTGACGTTCAAGAGCCTGTTGGGGACTCATTTGAAGATAGTGGTGGTCCATCAAGCGCAAGTGAAGAAGGGGAAGACGGTGAAGGTAGTGAAGGTGAAACCGTTGACTCTGGTGAAGGTGCCTCTTTGTATGAAGAGAACTGTTTAAGCTGTCACGGCCAAGATATGCAAGGTGAATCTGGTCCAGGAATTGCTGGAATGGGCGAAGATGAAGTAATCAATGCCATTGCAGAAGGACCGGGTAGTATGCCTGAGAACCTCGTTGAAGGCGAAGATGCTGAAGCCGTTGCGGCATACGTAGCGGAAGGCGGAGAATAAATAGAAAGCTTTCGCAAAGGGATTGCGAAAGCTTTTTTTAATGTGTACGCATCGGAATTCGTTCAAAGATTCGGTAGGAAACAACATATTTAGAATTAACTAAACAATTCGGCGAAAACGGAATAAATCCTTCACGGCGTTCTGAAAGAAGCTGGCGCAACATGTTTGCTGTATTCTCTTGGGTCTCCTTACTATGATAAAGCACTTCTTCATTGCTAATCATCTTAAATGTTACATCACTTTTCACATGGTCACTCGGCTCATAGAGCACGCCGCTTTCATAGATTTCAATATGGGTGACTTGATCTTTATCAAGGTATAAGGTTTCGTCTAATTCGATAAAACGGTCAGTTGTATCTAGCCATTCTTTTGCAATTGCAGAAGCTGTAAAAATTGATTCCGCTTGAATAAGATGACCAATGGAATGACCTGAAGTCATATAGTAATTCACTTCATAACTGTTCATTGCAACCCCCTAAGTAAAACCTATAAAAAATAAAAACGAATTAATATATCTCGCTTACGAGACTTTATAACAAATAATAGCATGAAAGTAGTCTCATGATCCTGATTCTTTTCTACTGATTTTGTTGTGCGTAGTCACTTTGTTTCATCCTTAAGTCTGTAAAAACAATAGATAAGCTCACTAGTCGTATACAGTATTGCAATGAAAAGTAAACGCTACCATGTTGCATGTTAGAATAAATAGGAACGAGATTGAGAAAGTGGGGTTCCTATGAAGAAAAAAGTAATCTTAGATTGCGATCCTGGACACGATGATGCGATTGCAATTTTTTTAGCGGCAGGAAATGATGCCATTGACTTACTAGCCATTACGACGGTAAGTGGTAATGCTAGAATCGAGGATACGACAAGAAACGCACTCGTTGCTTGTGAACTAGCTGGACTTGACGATGTTCCTGTGGCAGCAGGAGCAAGTGAGCCGCTCGTCCGAGAACAAGTCATATCGGTGGATATCCACGGAACATCAGGAATGGATGGTCCAGACGTTCGACTACCTAAAAGCAAGCAATAGAACACTATGCGGCCGATTACCTCATCGATACAATTCACCGTGAAGAAGAGAAGATCACACTCGTTGCAACAGGTCCGTTAACGAATGTCGCCCAAGCGATCAAGAAAGATCGGTCGATTGTTGAGAAATTGGAAGAGATCGTGATCATGGGCGGTGGATCATTTGGCAACAAAACACCTGCTGCTGAATTTAATATCTATGTCGATGCCGAAGCTGCTAAGGTTGTTTTTGAAAGTGGTGCGAAGCTGACGATGGTTGGTTTAGATCTTACTCATCAAGCGTTGGCGCAAGATCGAGAAATTGCTGCAATCGAAAACATTGATGGAGAAGTTGCGGCATTTACTGTGGAATTATTGAAGTTTTTCCGTTCAACCTATTTGGATGTGTTTGAGATTGACGGGGGACCGATCCATGATGCATGCTGCATTGCATACTGCATCAATCCAGAAGTGTTCACGACGAAGCAACTTCATGTAGATATTGAAGTGAAAGCTGAACATACATACGGGATGACGGTCATTGATTATCATCATGTGTTAGAAAAAGAACCAAATGCACACGTAGCAATGGAACTGAATCAAGACATATTCTGGGATATGCTCTATTCCTCACTAAGAAACTTAAACAAATAGAATCGTCGACGGTTTTGTAAGCGGCTGTTGTGACTACGCCTTCGTCACAATAGCCGCTTTTTCTAACACATCGTTTCAATACAAGAATAAAAGCGTTGCTATTCGTCACGTTTCTCTGATTGAAGCTGTAGAAGTTCACGCATCTTTGCTGGGATCTCAGTGTTATCTTGCGTTGTAGCAAACTGAGAAGCGCCGGGACCGTAACTATACAAAGGGACATTTGCGGCTTCATGAGCGTGAGTCGTCCAACCAATCGCTGCTCGTTCACTGATGAGGGTAGCGATTTCTTTATGCATCGTATCAGCTTGTTCCACGCGTTCAACTTCGTCCTCTGTGACATCTTCAATTCCTGCGTATTCTTCTAGCACTTCTTGAACATCCATTTTCTCTTTTTTAATGTAATCTTCTAATGTATCTACAGAACGTGTGACGTTTTGAATAACTTCAGGATAGAAATGATAGTCGTCATCATAACCAAGAGCCATACCGCCAGTGCTATGATCAGCTGTCACGACAATAAGTGTGTTCTCATCTTGTTCAGCGAAGTCATAAGCAACCTGAACCGCTCGATCAAATGCGAGCGTTTCTTGAATCATATCTGCTGGAGAATTATCGTGACCTGCATGATCAATTCGACCACCTTCAACGACTAAAAAAAAGCCATCATTCGTTTTACTAAGCTTTTCGATTGCAACTTCGGTCATCAATTCCAGCGAAGGCTCTTTTGTATCTTCTCGGTCTAGTTCAAAGGAGAGGTGGCTATCATGGAACAAACCTAATACTTTATTTGTCCCGTCAATTCGTTGCAAGTCGTCGACATCTTCAATGAACTCGTAGCCAAGTTGGTTTGCTTCGGCGAGTAAGTCTCGATTATCGTCGCGGTCGTCAAAATAGGTTCGCCCACCGCCAAATAAGACATCAGTCTCGTCATCGAGCAATTGTGGTGCAATGTCTTCTTCGCTTTTTCGACGATCAATGTGGGCTGTAAATGCTGCAGGCGTTGCATGTGTAAGACGTGCAGTAGTGACCATTCCAGTTGCTTTGCCATTCGATTTAGCTTCTGTAAAAATGGACGACACCTCTTCATAATTTCCTTCTTCGGTCGGTGTTTTGCCGATGATACCATTGTCCGTTTTATAACCAGTAGCGAGTGCCGTTCCTGCTGCTGCAGAATCGGTGACAAGATGGTCGTTGGAATGAGTTCGAACGAGACCGATAGAAGGAAATTGATCGACAGCAAGCTCGCCGTAGCTACTACCATCACCGAGCGTATACGAAGCAGCGGTTAATTGATCTGTCCCCATCCCGTCTCCGATCATAAGAATAATGTTATCAACCGTTTCTGTTTCTTGATCATCGGTTTGAAAGAACGATAATCCGATGATGGAACTTACGATGAATGCCAGTGAAGCTACTGCTTTTATGAGTGAAAATCTCAAAGCAACCACCTCCACGATGAACTAGAATCTCCATTATGAAATGAATGTAGCATGAGAACATGAGAATTGCATGAGAACCGTGTTAAAAATAACTCTGTTTAGCTTATGCAAAGGGGTGGGAAGTCTATCTGTTGACGGTTTTTGAAGAAGGTTACAAATGACAAGTATGTGGAGATTTAAGGGGTTTTTATTCTTAATGGGGGAGAGATCCCATCAAACAACTGTTTACGGAGGAATTTCAAACGAAAAAACGAGGAGGACTCCCCTCGTTTCTCAAACGCTACGATTATTTAGTCATCTTCGAAATGAACGTGTACAAATGGTCAAGTGCACGAATGTTCTCGTTGCATTCGCGCGTGTCGGAACAGACGTATTGAGAATACGACGTATAGTTTCCTTCATCACCACGTTCTTTGTACGAAGTGGTGAATTGCCGTGTTGGTGCATGGTGATTACAAATTGAACAGACTCCGTGCACAATGCGTGTATGTAAACGTCCTTCAATTCCGACATGTTTATGATCAACATAGGCAATGATATAACGTCTCTGCTGACCGGTGTCGTCCCAGCTAATGTAGGAAGAGAATTTCCGTTCTGACTCTTGAATGGAAATGCGACCAAGCTTTGCTTTGGGGAATAACTGCGTAATTTGTGTGTTGTTAATCGCAGGAAATGGGATGATTAGTAAGGCTAATTGGTCCAAAAATAGTTGTGCATCCCCTTCATCGTTTAGTTGAGTAGTAAGCGTAATTAATCTTTCCTGTTCAGTGGATAGCGATACAAACTGATCAGTAATTCGCTCAATCGCTAGAGATTGGACAGCTTTGATTACATCGTTGTCTATTAAGGTTGCTTGATTGTAGACAAGCTTGTTCACTTGGTATCTCCATTCGTTGTACTGATCGTTGCGGATGAAAGTTTCCATATGCATACGTCCTTTCTAGAATTCGAGGCGAGTATAACGCATTTTTTGTATAGATGTACAACAAATAATCATGCAAATTATTTCGAATATTTATTATACTGATATAAAGGAGGCAAGATTATGGAAGAAAAGCAAAAACTAAAAAAAGTATTGAGCAAGACGGATGCCATTGTATTATCATTCGGTGCAATGATCGGTTGGGGATGGGTTGTCCTTTCTGGTGGCTGGGTTTCTGATGCCGGCGTGATTGGCGCGATGCTCGCATTCTTAATCGGTGGGGTGCTCGTGCTATGTGTTGGTTTTACTTATTCAGAATTAGCATCATCGATGCCTAAAGTTGGTGGAGAACATTCGTATGCGCTACGTGGAATAGGTCCAAGAGGTTCATTTATTGCTTCGTGGGCGATTGCGCTTGGGTACGTGTCGGTCGTAGCTTTTGAGGCCGTTGCTTTACCTAACGTTGTAGAGTACTTATTCCCGAATTATAAAGTTGGTACATGTACAGCGTGACGGGATACGATGTGTACTTTACTTGGGTATTAGTTGGGGTAGCAGGCTCTTTGTTTATCGCCTGGATCAATTATATCGGAATTAAATTCGCTTCATTCGTACAGATGATTCTCACACTAATGATAGTGCTCGTTGGTTTATTGTTAATTTTTGGGGGAGCTGTCAATGGGGACATTGCAAATGCAGATCCATTGTGGGTAACGAGTACGACGGGACTATTGGCGGTTATGATTATGACGCCATTCCTCTTTGTTGGCTTTGATGTCATCCCACAAGCGGCTGAAGAGATGAACGTTAAACCGCGTTCAATTGGAAAGCTACTTATTGCTTCTTTAATTTGTGCGATTGTGTTTTACTTAGCAGTTATCTATGCTGTGGGTTTCGGTCTAGGTTCAGCAGAACGAGAGCAATCGGTGTTGCCGACGGCAGATGCGATGGTTAACTTGTTCGGCGGAGAAATATTTGGAACGATTCTCGTTCTAGGCGGGATTGCAGGGATCATGACAAGTTGGAATGCCTTTATTATTGGGGGAAGTCGAATCATATTTGCGATGGCGGATACAAAAATGTTGCCTAAATGGTTTGCGAAAGTTCACCCGAAATACGGTACGCCATCCAATGCGATTTGGTTTATCGGAATACTGTCGGCGATCAGTCCATTTTTCGGTGCACCGATGCTCGGTTGGCTTGTCGATGCAGGCGGTCTTACGATTGTCGTTGCGTATTTAATGGTTGCGGTATCGTTTTTATTCTTACGTAAAAATGAACCTGCGATGGTTCGTCCATTTAAAGCGGGTCGTTCTTCAATCTTCGGTTGGCTGGCACTCGTCATGAGTATTTTCTTCGCTGTTCAATATCTACCAGGAATGCCTGCTGGTCTTGGGTGGCATGAATGGGTCATTTTACTAGGTTGGTGGATAATCGGGGCATACTTTGCTATTACTCGTTACAATCAATACAAAACATTGACGTATGAAGATGATATTCATGATTTGGATGAGCGAATTAGTTAATCGTATTGCAATAAGCATGAGGGATCAGTCAGTTCCTCATGCTTTTACTTTTGAAATTGTAAGCAATCCCAACCATCATTGCGAATGGAAGTAGAATGACTGTCATTGTGTTGAAATTCCCTAATCCTATGAACGTTAACGTTGACAAAAAAAGACTAATGAAGATGATGAGCAATAAGGTTATGACATATACAGTTAACGGGATGTTAAGTAGAATCGTTTTCACCTTCTCACCTCCTAAAACAGTAACGTTCATTGTATCATCTGTAATTGCAAAATAACTATGATATGTAAACTAGTTTGTTCAATGTTTAACAAACTTTAGACAAAGGGTAGAAAATCTGCTATAATGATTGATATTCAGTCACCTTGGGCGCTGACCGCTTGGGGTGGCTCTATTTATTCACAAAAAATGACTGATATTCAGTCATGAGAAATAGAGGTAGAAACAATGAATAGGGATACAACCTCAAAAATATTACTTCTTTCCGCTTCCACAGCTTTTGTGTTTGCGTTATAGGAATTATTTGGGGAATCATCAGTGCATCACAAATGATTCTTTTTGATGGCATCTATTCAATAATTAGTTTGTTCATGTCACTAATCGCACTAATTGCATCGCAATACGTGCGAAAAGAGGACACAAAAAGGTTTCCTTTCGGAAAAGCATCGATCGAACCGATGGTCGTCATTATACAAGCAATCGTGATTAGCGTTCTTTGTATTGCTGCAGTATCATCATCGATTATGGCATTGGCTAGTGGTGGACGAGATGTGGCACTCGGGAGTGCACTTTTATATGGAATCTTCTCTCTTGTCGTCTGTTTTGTCATTCAACAAGTGATGAGAAGAAATCGACACCACTCTGAATTTATAAAGGCAGAATCAGCACAATGGTTGATGGATACGTTATTAAGTCTCGCTGTTGTGGTTGGTTTTATTAGTGCAATCTTTTTGCAAAACACAAGCCTTAGTTGGTTTGTTCCTTATATTGATCCGATTATGGTATTGCTTGCAGGTGTCTATTTCATGACGGTTCCTATTTCTTTAATTCGAAGAAATGGTCGAGAACTGCTTCACATGTCCTCTGACGCTAGGACCGATCAACAAGTGAAGAACGTAGTCACGGAACTTGAAGCAATGTATGGCATTAAAGAGTCCCACATCCGTTCTTCAAAAGTAGGCAGAACGCTTTATATTGATTTTCATTTTTTACTTGATGATCAGTCGAAAATTACGTGTGTCGACGATATCGATCAGTTCCGGGAGCAACTGTATGATCGGTTGTCGAATGTAAAACAATCGAAATGGATGAACGTTAACTTCACGAAGCAAAAAAAGTGGGCATTATAAAAAGGTTCACGGAATTGTCCCCTCTCTCGGCAAATGAAATCTAGTAAAGTGAATAGTGAGGGGGCGCATATGAAAAACTTTCAGCTTAAATGGTTTCGAAGAGTAGGATTGGTTGAGGGATTGTCACTCATTACGTTATTGTTTATTGCCATGCCACTTAAATATATGTTCGGCATTGACCAAGCAGTCTCTATTGTCGGGATGGCGCACGGTGTACTGTTCTTGCTCTACATGTCATTTGTATTTCTTGTCACACTTACAGTGCGTTGGTCTTTGAAGTGGTTTCTTGGGGCAAGTGTGGTCGCAATTATCCCGTTTGGGAACTTCGTGTTCGATGCCAAATTAAAAAATGCAGACTTTGCACAACCAGAATCGGTTGTAGAAAAAGTATAGAAAAAACAGCCCTTGGGCTGTTTTTTTGTATTGGATCTATCGTTTGATCTATGATTGGACGTCTCTTCTCATGTCGTCAATCACATCTTTAATCGTCATCGTTTTTAGTTCGTCTTCCATCGCTCGTTGAGCTCGGTGGAAATAATGCTCAACAGACCCTTGAATTGTTTGACCGACAATACAGTTAGGATTTGGGTTGCTATGAACACTAAAAAGCTCATTATCCTTTACAACATGTACAGCATTGTACACATCAAGTAGTGTAATTTCCGCATAATCTCTAGCGAATTGAATTCCAGCAACTCCAGGTTGGACGGTGATAAGGTCAGCTTTTTTTAGCATTCCCATAATCTTACGGATAACAGCTGCATTCGTATTGACGCTTTCTGCAATGGATTCAGATGTATTGACCGTATTCTTATTTAGTTCAATGAGAGACAAAATGTGTATTCCTACTGAGAACCTACTACTAATCGACACAGAGTCACCTGCTTTCAAGACAAATGCTTATCGTCCTATTATAGCGTAGAAAAAGACAAGATGCTTCTTGTTAATAAATACAAGTTGACGAACCGCCCACTTGTAACTATGATGAATACATGTAACTAATTAAATTACAAGTTGTGGAGGAGACGATCACATGAAAGTTGCGGTAATCGGAGCAAGTGGTAAATCTGGACGTTTGATAATGAAGGAAGCATTAAAACGAGGCTATGAAAGTACGGCAATCGTTAGAGATCGTTCGAAAGTGAAAGAAAACGTCGCAATCATTGAAAAAGATGTATTCGAGCTGACGTCTAATGACTTGGAGCCATTTGATGTTGTCGTGAACGCTTTTGGCACAACTCAGGGTGATGAAGATCAACATGTCAAAGTTGGAAACGTATTGATTGATGCATTAAAAGGCTCAACAACACGATTGATCGTTGTTGGAGGGGCTGGAAGTTTGTATGTGGACGAGCAAAAAACAACACAACTCATGTATACAGCAGAGTTCCCTGAGTTTGCATTAGCTACGGCTAAAGGCCAAAGTGAGAACTTGGACGTTTTACAAAACACAACGAACGTAATGTGGACATTTATCAGTCCAGCCGCTTTCTTTGACCCAGATGGGAAGAGAACAGGTGCCTATGAAATAGGTGGCGACTTACTCATCGTAAATTCAACAGATGAAAGCTACATTAGCTATGAAGATTATGCGATTGCAGTCGTAGATGAGATTGAACAAGAACAGCATGTGAATCAACGATATACGGTCGTTGGTGAAAAAGCATAAACAATCAAAGCCCCGCTCCTCAACTGAGGTCGGGGCTTTGTACTAGTTCGTTCTTAATGGGAAGAAGCGATTGATGTTTGCTTTGATTGTCTCGTCTTCAATGAGTGGCGGTGCATGATGAGGCTTTAGGCGAGCATCAATGATGACGTTGTCACAACCCCAATGTTTGTGTTTCGTAAAACTATTAATTCCGTGCATATCGTGAGAAGGGTTGCTTCTCGTAAATGTGACCCATAAAAAGTTTGAGAGTGTTTCGCTTACAAATGAACTGTCATCGGCAACGACAATGAGTGGACATCCATCTAAGTCTTGATGATTTGCTAATTGCTTTGTAACACGTTCAATCTGTTTCTCAGTTTCCTCTACATTAGCATAGTCACCGAGTTCAATGCTCACAACCCCTGGCATCACGAGTTGTGGATTGTGGATATCTTTGTTTTCTTTTAAAGGTTTCGGTACCTTTGTGGATAAGTCGCGCAATTTATCCCCATAGGCGGCAAAGATGACTTTGCTTCCGCTATTAAGACCTGTACCTGAATAATCGAGTGTATCAATGGTTGTATTCGTTTGGAAATGCAGATCGCGAGATAAGTCAATTCGCTCGAGTACGTATTGCATGAAACCCGCTTCATCGTGTGTACTAATGTCATCATCTGCCGTAATAAACAAATACTTCGCTAAGCTAAGCTGACCAAATCCGAGAATACGGTTAGCGATCGTTAGCAGTTCCATCGGTTTTTTGACCGGTTGGAATGGTGTATAGCGCTCACTTCCAATCGCAAATAAAAGGGGATGAACACCTGCAGCATCAACCGCATGGACTTCTTTTACACCAGGCAGTTCTTGTTTTACAGCATCGCCAGTTAATTCATGAATCACGTCACCGAAACTTGTATCTTCTTGTGGCGGACGACCGACGACTGTAAACGGATAGATCGCGTCTTTTCGTGCGTATACTTTGTGCACGTGCATCACTGGAAATTCGTGCGTTAAGCTATAGTAACCAAGGTGGTCGCCAAACGGACCTTCCGGCTTCGTATCATCAGGATAAATCTCACCCGTAATCACAAAGTCAGCGTCGTGGCTAATCATAAACCCATCTTCATAACTGTGACGGAAACGTCGGCCAGATAGGAGGCCCGCAAATAGCATTTCACTTAAGCCTTCTGGGAGAGGCATGACCGCAGCTACCGTGTGTGCAGGTGGACCTCCAACGAAAATACTTACTTTTAACGGCTCACCCTTTTTAACTGCTTTCGCTTGATGAACGCCAATTCCACGATGAATCTGATAATGAAGGCCGACTTCTTTGTTAGGCACGTACTCATTCCCGTTAAGCTGGACACGGTACATGCCAACGTTGGCGTTCATAATCCCAGGCTTGTCCGGGTCTTCAGAGTACACTTGTGGAAGTGTAATAAACGCTCCACCATCATCTGGCCAAGACTTAATCATCGGCAAGTCAGATAGAGAAATTTCTTCTAGTTTGGAATGTTTCACACTAGGCAAACGCATCGGCAACGCTTTGACGGCAGAGACGCCCGTTGTGGCATTTTTGAATGGATGCTTTAGAGCGCTCATCGGATCATCTCGCATCGCAATGACATCGTTCACACCATCCCACGTTTTACGAAACAGAAACTTCGTTCTCTCCACTGAACCGTACAAGTTCGCGACAGCGCGGTACTTAGAGCCTTTTACATTTTCAAAGAGGATGGCGGGACCATTTTCTTCGTACGCTCTTCGTTGAATGGCAGCCATCTCTAAATCAGGATCGACTTCTTCTTTTATACGTATTAAATCACCGTTTTTTTCTAAATCTAGCAATGCTTCTTCAAGGGTATGATACATCGTTTTTCAGCCTCTCTTATGAAGAAATTAAACACTACAATCATATCACGAGTCGGACAGGGGGTCATGAACAACACAGGTAGAGTAGAAATTACCTTTGGTTTGGCAATGTAATACATGTTATACCAGAAATTAATAACTGTTTTTCTATTGATGGTTGTTGGCTTCTATAACAACAATAGCGCTTTGAATGGTTCAAACACCTTCAGTGTTATAGCGTAAATCTTGATGACCAACGATTTTTAGGTGTTATAATGAATGAAGAAGATAGGTGTAGCACCGGAAATTAAAACGTCGATACTATATCGCGCAGTGTTCCCTGAGATTGCCATGTTTGTGCCTACACAAATGCTCGGACAATAAGTTGAATTTTCTAAAACTTAACTTGACATTCAAAAAGTAAACATTTAGAATTCTAACTAATTATAAGCTCATTTTGCTACTTGAGAATGAAAGGGGTATTCAAATGGAGATTGCTAAGAAGACGGTTGTCGTAACAGGTGGGGCGTCGGGCCTTGGAGAAGCAGTTGTACGCCAATTTGTTGAAGCAGGAGGAACCGCAGTTATTCTAGATGTAAATGAAGAAAAGGGCGGAGCGTTAGCAGACTCGCTAGAAGATAAAGCTGTTTTCGTAAAGACAGACGTAACGAATGAAGAAAGTGTTGAAAGCGCTTTAAAAGTTGCGGTTGATCACTTCGGCAAGATCGATGTACTCGTCAATTGCGCGGGTGTAGGTGGCGCGATGAAGACATTTGGACGTCAAGGAGTTCATGACCTTGCACATTTCACGAAGATTATTAACATCAACCTAATTGGTACATTTAACGTTCTGCGATTAGCAGCAGAGAAGATGAGTGAGAACAGTCCTACTGAGCAAGGGGAGCGTGGTGTTATCATCAATACAGCTTCCGTTGCTGCGACAGATGGGCAAATCGGTCAGGCGGCTTATAGTGCGTCAAAAGGCGGTATTGTCGGAATGACACTGCCGATTGCAAGAGATTTATCTACACTGGGTATTCGTGTGATGACCATTGCTCCAGGGATCTTTGAAACGCCACTTATGGCAAATGCGCCAGAAAAAGTGAAGAAAGCCCTCGGTGAAATGGTGCCATTCCCACCACGCTTAGGTGAACCACCAGAGTTTGCCCAACTCGCACTCAGCATCATTCAAAACCCAATGTTAAATGGAGAAACGATCCGCTTAGACGGTGCCATTCGTATGCAACCAAAATAATGAGGTGAGACGATGAAGCGAACGGTATTTAAAGAGGAGCATGAATTATTCCGTAAGTCGATTCAAAGATTTCTAGATGACGAAGCGATGCCTTATTACAAGGATTGGGAGAAAGAGAAGCAAGTCCCTCGCTCGTTTTGGAAGAAGATGGGCGAGCAAGGATTTCTCGCACCTCAAGTTGCTGAGAAGTACGGTGGTATGGGCACGAACTTTTTATATAACGCATTGCTCTCAGAAGAATACAACCGCGTAGGCAGTGGTTTAGGTGGGGTTGGTGTTCATAGTGACATCACCGTTCCTTATATAGAGGCCTTTGGTAGTGAAGAAATTAAAGAGCATTACTTACCGAAGCTCGTAAGCGGTGAGATGATCTGTGGAATTGCGATGACTGAACCGGGAACAGGTTCGGATTTGGCGAACGTCAAAACGACGGCAGTTCTTGAAGGCGATCATTATATCGTCAACGGTGAGAAAACCTTTATTACTAACGGTTATTACGGTGATCTGTTTGTCGTTGTTTGTAAAACCGATCCAAATGCTGAACCGGCACGTCGAGGGATTAGTCTTTTACTCGTGGAAGCAGAGTATGATGGTTTTTCACGTGGGAAGAAGTTGGAAAAACTTGGTCAGCACGCCAACGATACGAGCGAGCTAGTCTTTGAAAATGTGAAAGTACCGAAAGAGAACCTGCTAGGAGAAGAGAATCAAGGCTTCTACTATTTGATGGAAAAGCTACAACAAGAACGTTTAATGCTATCGATTTCTAGTATTAATACAGCGAAGATCGTGCTTGATCAAACGATTGATTATGTAAAAGAGCGAAAAGCATTTGGTACACCAATCTCTAAGTTTCAAAATACTCAATTTAAAATTGCAGAAATGAAATCAGAAATTGAAATTGGTCGTACATTTGTTGATCGTCTCATTGAAGAGCATACAGCAGGCAACAAAGTTGTAAACGAAGTCTCGATGGCAAAATGGTGGGTGACGAGCTTGTATAAGCGAGTCGTGAACGAGTGTTTACAGTTGCATGGTGGGTATGGCTATACCGAAGAGTACGATGTAGCAAGGCGTTATCGTGATGCTGCGGTGACTTCGATCTATGCTGGTTCAAATGAAATTATGAAAGTAATTATTGCAAAGAATGAAGGATTATAAATTAGAAGATTAAAGGAGGTCATTTCATGAGAGAGGTCGTTATTGTAGAAGCCGTCCGTACGCCTGTTGGTAAGAATCGGGGGGCATTAAGCGGAATCCGGGCCGATGAGTTAGCGGCATTGCCGATTAAAGAAGTCGTGAACCGTGCTGGGATTGATCCAGGCCTTGTTGAAGATGTGATCTTAGGGTGCGTAAGCCAAATCGGTGAGCAAGCCTTAGACGTCGCTCGTAGTGCAACGTTAATTGCAGGATTTCCGATTGAAGTCCCAGGAACGACCGTAGATCGTCAGTGTGGTTCGAGTCAGCAAGCAGTAAGCTTCGCGGCACAGGCAATACTGAGTGGTGATATGGACGTTGTCATCGCTGGTGGTGTTGAGAGCATGTCCCGTGTTCCGATTGGTTCAACGAGACAAGGTGTGAAGCCTAGCCCGGAATTATCTGAAAGGTTCGAATTGATCCATCAAGGGCTTTCTGCAGATCGAATTGCCGACCAGTGGGGATTTACTCGGGAACAGATGGATGAATACGCCTTTGAAAGTCATCGTCGTGCGGTGGAAGCGCAAGACCGTGGAGGCTTCCAAAGTGAAATTATGCCGATTGAGGTAACACTCCCTGATGGGACGACTGCGACAATGACAGAAGATGAAGGTCCTAGAAGGAATTCGAGTGTCGAAAAACTAGCTACATTAAAACCAGCTTTTGCCGAAGATGGCAAAATAACAGCGGGGAACTCTAGTCAGATTAGTGATGGCTCAAACGCCTTGTTACTCATGAGTAAAGAGAAAGCAGAAGAACTCGGGTTAAAGCCGCGCTTTAAAATTGTTGCGCGCTCGGTAACCGGTTCTGATCCTACGCTCATGCTAACGGGCCCAATTCCTGCGACTCATAAAGTGTTAGAAAAAGCGAATATATCAATTGAAGAGATTGATCATTTTGAAGTGAATGAGGCCTTTGCAAGTGTGCCGATGTGTTGGCTGGAAGAGTTCAAAGTTGATCCGACAAAGTTAAATCCAATTGGTGGTGCAATTGCGCTTGGGCATCCACTTGGAGCGAGCGGTGGACGATTAATGATTAGCATGATGAATGAGCTTGAACGAACAGGTGGAAGATACGGTCTTCAAACGATGTGTGAAGGAAATGGGATGGCAAACGCGACGATTATCGAACGAATCGTGGATTGATAAGGAGGACTTAAATGCCGCTTACATCTGTAAACGTATTGGATTTAACTCGTCTTCTACCAGGGCCGTATTGTACGATGATGCTTGCGGATTTCGGAGCTGAAGTGATTAAGGTTGAAAGCCTGATGTAGGAGATTATGCACGGGAAAGCCCGCCTATTATTGACGGCGATGGTGCGATGTTCCATAGCCTCAATCGCAATAAGAAAAGTGTGACACTGGACTTGAAAAGCGATGAGGGTAGGGATCAGTTTCTAGCGCTTGTTAAAGATGCAGACGTCATCGTCGAAGGATTTCGCCCTGGCGTGATGGAGCGTCTTTCATTAGGCTATGAAGAAATAAAACGAGTGAATGCTCGCATTGTGTATTGTTCGATTACAGGATACGGTCAGACCGGTCCTTATGCAAAAAAAGCGGGTCACGATGTGAATTTCATTAGTACAGCCGGATTGTTGAATCTAATCGGTGATGAGACAAAGCCACAAATCCCTGCCGCTCAAATTGGGGATATTGGTGGTGGAGGATTAACAGCTGCAGTTGGAATTCTAGTCGCTCTGCTGGAACGAGAGCGTTCAGGTGAAGGGCAATATGTCGATATCTCAATGATGGACGGTGCGGTGTCTTGGATGCAAACGTTCTTGCCTCATTTTCTTATGGGAGGCAAGGAGCCTAGCCGAGGCAACATGGTCTTAAGTGGTAAACTTGCTTGTTATGAGACGTATGAAACAAAAGACGGTCGTTGGTTTGCGGTAGGCGCACTTGAGCCGAAGTTCTGGAAGACTTTTGTGAAAAGCTTAATCGTGTGGACTTAATTGATCAACACCAAGGACCGAGTGACGTACAGCGCCGTGTGAAGCATGAAGTGCAGGCAGAATTCTATAAACGAGACTTCCAAGAATGGCAGAACGTCTTTTTAGATGCGGATGCTTGTGTCACACCCGTTCTTACGTTAGACGAGATGGTCGATGATCCACAAATCAATGATCGTCAGATGATTCTTCCATATGGTGCAATGAAAACGATCGGGTTCCCGATCAAACTTTCTCGTACACCCGCGAAATTAAAAGGGTTGGCTCCGAAACTTGGCCAGCATAATCAAGAGGTGTTAACAGCTCAAGAACAACTAAGAGAAACGTAGACGGTTGCGAATTCGAATCATCTTCCGTGTACGTACAAAAGGTCGGTGCCAATCATGTATGGCACGACCTTTTAGCAAATCGTGTTGGCACAATCATTTCATAAGAAACTGTTTTTATAGAAAAGGTGGTATGTGATCAATGATTTACTCGTTAGTAAAGGAGAGCATAACAAAAGAGGATGATCCATTCATCCATTTTGAGGGAGAAGCGCTGCGCTATTCTGAGGTGTTGCAACGAGCAGATGGCTTTGCCCGACACCTAGTCAGTCTCGGAATTAAAACTCGTGACCGGGTGGCATGGCTCGGGACAAATCATCCCCATTTCATCGTTTCCTTACTTGCTTGTTCGAAACTAAATGTCACATTCGTTCCGTTAAACTATCGGGGAAAGTATGCGGAATTGCAGCAGATGGTTGATGATTGTGGCGCAAGAGTCATGGTTAGTGAACGTCGTTATCGTGAGTTGGCAGACGACTTACACACACAATGTCGTGCAATTGAGCAGGTCATTTCGGCAGAGGGAGTATATGTGGAGCAAGAACCGCTTGTTGTTACGCACAGCGCAAATGATGATTTGGCATACTTGATTTTTACGAGTGGGACGACATCACAGCCAAAGCCTGTCATGATTACGAACAAAACGATTGCTAACTTTCTTAGTGTATATCCGAACGCTAACTCAATTGGTAAGACGGTCTCATTGCTTCACGCCCCGAACTTTCACATTGCAGGTTTGTTAAATGCACTTTTATCCTTAGTAGCTACGAATCACATTGCGATGCTTCGGCAATTTGATGATCGTCAGTGGTTACAAGCTGTAGAAGATGTAAAGGTTACGAAAACATTTCTAGCGCCTACAATGATGAAGCTAATTACCGACACACTTCAAGAACGTCAGTATGATCTTAGTAGCTTGCAAAGCATCGTGTACGGGTCAGCGAAAGCTCAGTTACCGGTACTTGAAGCGTTTATGAATGGTTTATCAGAAGAAACAGCGGTCACCCACGTGTATGGGATGACGGAAACGTTGTCCACGATTACGTTGTTAGGATCTGACGTGCATGACGAACATCGCAAACGTCCAACTGAACAGACAAAGCGGCGCATTCAATCGGTCGGCAAGCCACTTCCTGATGTGGATATTCAAATTTGGGATTCTGAAGGTCAAGTGTTACCGGCTTATGAAGTAGGAACGGTTGTGGCTCGTACATCCCGAACGATGCAAGGGTATTACAACCGTCCAGAGGCGACGGCAAAGGCGCTACAAGGCGGTTGGTATGTATCGAGTGATGCGGGATATCTAGATGAAGAAGGGTATTTGTATGTCGAAGGACGACTTGACGACATGATTATTCGTGGCGGCGAGAACATTGCCCCGAATGAAATTGAGGAAGTCTTATTGTTGCATGAAGGCGTGTATGACGTCTCTGTCGTACCTCGAGTCAGCGAAACGTGGGGGCAAGAAATTGTAGCGGTCATCGTGTCTAGTCACGCTAAGAACACCTACAGTGAAAAAGAACTCCAAGAGCATGTAAGGCAGCACTTGTCTAGTTTCAAAGTTCCTGCTGCATTTCATTTTGTTGATGAGCTTCCCCGAAATGCCACTGGCAAGATATTGAAACAACCTTTGATTAAGGCAATAGAAAACTTAAAAATGTAAGCGTTAACATTTTGGAGTGAAGAGTCTTGTAAGTGAACGTTCATGTGAAAAAATCCGGTGGAGGCGATGAACGATGACACAGCTGACGTATCCGCAACAGCCTGTGCACCACATATTAAAAGGCAGTGCAAAGCGCTATGGGGAGCGGCTCGTGTTAATTAACCAAGAAGAACACCTCACCTATGAACAACTTTATAATGATAGCCTGAAGTTCGCTCGCGCCCTCGTACGAATCGGCATTGAAAAAGGCGATGTCGTTTGTGTACATCTTCCGAACTGCTCATCATTTCTTATTGCTTATTACGGGACGTTGATGAGTGGGGCGACATTTACACCAGCAAACCCCTTATTATCTGAAGCTGAGTTGTCTCATCAATTAAACGATGCGAGAGCACGAGTGATCATTACGTCGAACCCGGCGGTTTCTTTTGAAGAGACATGTATTGAACAAATCATCTATGTCGGCGATGAAGGTGTAGAAGGCTTGGATTTTAAGCAACTGCTTCAACAAGAGGAAGCATCCCGGTTGCGGTTAACATTGATGTGGAGAACGATTTGGCGCATATTGCGTACACGGGAGGTACAACTGGAAGAAGTAAAGGCGTTATGCTTACGCACGCGAATGTTGTCACAAATGTTGTTCAGTCGTGTTGCTTTACAAACGGGGGCGTAGCGGAAGTTGAAGATGAAGCGATCGTATTAAATGAATTACCAGGGGACAAGGAGAAGTATGCAATCCCATTTGGTACGGGTAGGTTATTAAATGTAACGCCTTGGTACCATGCCATGGGAACGGTTGGCTATTTGAACAATGTGCTACTGCAAGGTTCAACGATTATATTAGCGAAGCGGTTTGAGCCTAAAGCATTTCTAGAGGCGATTACTTATCACCAGGTTACAACGGTTGGTGGAGCAGCGCCGATGTTTCATGCACTCATTAATGTTCCAGGCATTGAGAAGATGGATCTTAGCAGTGTAAAACAAGTACGTTCAGGGGCATCACCAATTTCTAAAGTTGCATTGGAGAAGTTAAAAGGCATTTTCCGTAATGCAACAGTTACGGAAGCATACGGGTTGAGCGAGGCGACGATGATGTTAACATCGAACCCTGCAGAAATTGGAGGAAAGACGAAAGCGGGCTCTGTAGGAATTCTACGTACGATACAAAGATTCGCATTGTAAAAGAAGACGGAAGTGAAGCGGCGACAGGAGAAGTTGGTGAAGTAGCAGGCAAAGGACCACAAATCATGCAAGGGTATTTAAATAACCCGGAAGAAACAGCGATTGCCTTACGTGATGGCTGGCTTTACACCGGTGACTTAGGTTACGTAGACGATGAAGGGTACGTATACATTGTCGATCGCAAGAAAGACTTGATCTTATATAAAGGATACAACGTCTATCCGAAGGAACTTGAAGAGATTCTGTACCGACACCCAGAAGTTGCGACAGTCGCAGTCGTCGGTGTCCCTCATGAAATTAACGGTGAAATCCCAGTCGCATTTGTTGTGTTGAAAAACGATCAACCAACAGAACCGATGAAACAGGCGTTAATGGGCTACGTAAACGATCAAGTAACACCGTATAAAAAAATCCGTGAGGTCGCGTTCGTCAAGGAATTACCGACAAGCGGGGCAGGGAAGGTTTTGAAACGAGCGTTAAGAGATCGCGCAAATGAGTGGCTGAAATTAAACCAATAGCTGTTCATTTACACTTGTCTACGTGGTCTGCTCACGAGCAGTTTAAGGGGAAAACAGCTGTGATCGTAAAATAAATAGAAATTTCAAAAGATTAATTTGACATTTAAAAATTGAACCCATAGAATTTATGTCAATAAGGTGTGATGATATGTCATTGAGAGAGCGAAAGAAAGAGAAGAAGATCAATGAAATTATGAATTCTGCCATGGGTTTAATCTCAAAAAAAGGATATCATGCAACGACGATGGATGATATTGCAAGTGAGTTACTCATGACGAAGGGTTCGTTGTATTACTATTTCAAGGATAAAGAAGACCTTGTCTTTTATTGTACGAAGCAGTTGCTCGGTGAGAGTATTCAGCAGGCAGAAGAAATTGAGCGATTAGACGTGAACAGTCACGAGAAATTGCACAAAGCCATCGTTGTCCACATGGAATACTTATTAACTGAAAGGTCAGGCTTTGAAATTGGGTCAAAGCCGAGGTCGTTCTTTTCTGGAGAGAAGCTATACCACGTCGTGAAACTCCGGCACGATTATGCATCGTGTATGGACCGTATGATTGAAGAAGGTATGGCGTCTGGAGAGTTTGAGCAAGGCGATGTGAAAGTAAAACGGAACCTTTTATTAGGTGCGATGAATTACTCGATTTCTTGGTACTCACTCTCGGGACCATTAGACATTACCGAGACGGCCCATAAAAGTGCTGAACATTTAATGAAAATGTTTGTGAAGTAACGGAAGGGAGGAACGGGAAGTTTCATCATGTGATTTTGAGAGCGTAGTCACTCGAGCGATGGATCGAAAATTGAGGTCATAATATACGACGCAATAACAATGAGCGTTGAATTGAAGAGGAGATGTTACGATGTACGAAGTGATTTCTTTGGAGAAAAAAGGTCCAATTGCAATTGTAACGATCGATAACCCACCGATGAATCCACTCAATATTCAAGTACGTACTGAACTGATTTCTATGGTTCGTGAGCTTGAGCAAGACGATGATGTTGTCACGCTCATCATTCGAGGAGCTGGAGATAAAGCATTTGTCGCTGGAGCGGACATCAAAGAGTTTCCGCAACGCTTAAAGAAACAACAGCAATCACCAGATCAAGAAAGTGTCTTTGAAGTGGTTGCGAATACACCAAAACCCACGATTGCTATGTTGAATGGTTATACGTTAGGCGGTGGGTTAGAACTTGCACTAGCGTGTGACTTGCGTGTTGCTGAAGATCATGTGAAAGTTGGCTTCCCTGAAATTAAGCTCGGTTTACTTCCAGGTGGTGGCGGGACGCAACGCTTACCGAAGATCGTCGGACCATCAAAAGCGAAGGAAATTATGTTTACAGGTTCTCAAATTGAAGCCGAAGAAGCGTTAGCACTCGGTCTTGTGACGGAAGTCGTACCAAAAGGTGAAGGTATGGAGAAAGCAGAGCTTCTCGCAACGAAAATCTCCCGCCACTCGTTACAAGCACTCTCGCGAATTAAAAGCTGTGTAAACGTAGGAGAAGAACAACCGTTGAGTGAAAGCTTGCAATATGAACGGCAAATGTTCCAAGAGTTGTTTAGTACCGAAGATGCCAAAGAAGGCATTAGTGCATTCATTGAAAAACGTCGACCAGTCTTTACACATAAATAATCACAAGGCGAAGTCAAACGTCATTGACTTCGCCTTTAGTATAAAAGAAGAAATCGTCTAAATTTTATTGACAAAATAAGTTTTTATATATAAAATTTTCTGTAAGCGATTACAGTTAGGGGTAGTTTGTTTCGACAAGAAATCACGTTGTAGTCGTATGAGAGTCCCGGTGAATTATTACGAAGGGGCGGATTGAAGGAGGTACTCCACCGTTGCTTACTGGAGATCAGAAGAAAAAACAAAAAGCAAAGTATAGTGTACCTGCTGTAGATAGTGCATTTAGAATCTTAAGGTTACTAAGTCGCAAGAAGTTCAGTGACAGTACAGTAACAGAAATCGCAAACGCGTTAGAACTGCAGCCGACAACTTGCTTTCGAATTCTACAACAATTAAAAGAAAGCTCAATCGTTACCTTCCATGAGAAGTCAAAGCGTTATCGTCTAGGGCCTTACCTCGTCGTACTTGGTGAGCGGGCGAAGGAGAATTCTCTCGACTTGGCGTTAGTATTGCCGTACCTTGAGAAGATTTCTGAGAATACGGGTCTTACATCTGTGATCGTAAGTCGGGTAGGCAAGATGAAGACAACGATCGTTGCGAAAGTAGAAGGTGGAGACTTTGGGTTCATGTTTCAGTTGGTCGTCATTTTTCAATCGAAGCAGGTGCCTATGGAAAGTGTTTACTCGCTTACATGCCGCCAGAGGAACAACAAGACATTTTCCGAGAGCTTCATGAGAGTGACACGTTTGAAGACGTCTCAAAGATTCAACAAGAACTACCAAGTGTCGTAGAGAAGGGATATGCGACAAACTACGGAGAGTCGATTGAAGGAATCTTTGGTGTTGCAGCACCGATTTTTAATGTGAATCACGATGTCGAGATGAGCATTTGTTTGTTTGGGATGACAGCAAGGTTGAAGCAAGATGAACTTGAAGAGCTCGGAAGTTATTTACATAGTATTTCTAAAGAAATCAGTCGCAAGATTCAAGGGGCTGAACAATTCTAAAAGGAGTCGATGCTATGCAGCCGTCATTCATTGTTAAAGAGAAAGTAGGTACGGTTTTAAGGATTGCGCTAAATGTACCAGATACAAGAAATGCACTTTCCATGGCGTTGCGTTCTGAACTGTTGCAAGCGTTAGAGGACGCTGAACGTGATGAAGACGTTCGAGTATCATTTTAACTGGAGAAGGAAAAGCATTCTCCGCAGGTGGAGATCTAAAAGCGTTAAAAGGAATGACAACACTTAAAGGTCGACAGCGATTGCAACAGTCACAACCACTGATCTTTAAGATGCTAGATATCGAGAAACCAATTATCGCCTCGGTGAATGGACCGGCTGCAGGCGCTGGATTTAGCCTCGTACTTCTTTGTGATTATGTGATCGCTTCTGAGCAGTCGTTTTTCGTTCAGTCGTTTGTTCATGTAGGGCTCGTTCCAGATTTTGCAGCGCTTCACTTTTTGCCGACACTAATTGGTAAGCAAAAGGCAAAAGAATTGATGTTCTTAGGAGAGCGTGTAACCGCACAAGAAGCTGAACAACTAGGTATTGTGAATCGAGTTGTCGCTCACGACTCTCTTCAAGAGGAAACTTATGAAGTTGCCAAACGGTTGGCGAGTAAATCGCCAGTATCGATCGGCCTTACGAAGAAATTACTGAATTCTCATATGAATCGGGATTTGAAGACGTTGTTAGAACTTGAAGCGAGTGCTCAAGACTTATGTTTCCAGTCTGATGATTTTAAAGAAGGTGTATCGGCGTTTTTTGAAAAGCGTCAACCTGAATTTAAAGGAATGTAGCAGATCGCACATTCATGCCAATGAAAAGATGATTCGATGGAAGCTTTGTTACGAGGAATTAAAGTGCTGGACTTAACACGGTTACTTCCAGGTCCATATTGCACGATGTTTCTATCTGATCACGGAGCGGATGTTATCAAAGTGGAAGAGCCAACGCTCGGTGATTATGGAAGAAGTACTGAACCAATCGTTGACGGATATAGTGCGAGGCACTTGTCGGTGAACCGCAACAAACGTAGTCTCTCACTGAACTTAAAGAGTGAAGAAGGAAAAGAAATCTTCTTAAAGCTCGTTCAGGATGCAGATGTCGTTGTGGAGAGTTTTCGACCAGGTGTGATGAAGAAGCTCGGATTGTCGTATGAAGAACTCACCGCGTACAAAGAAGACCTCATTGTCTGCTCAATCTCAGGTTTTGGTCAAGACGGACCTTACATGAAACGCGCAGGTCATGACCTTAATTACATTGGGTATGCTGGCATCTTAGGATTAATGGGTGAAAAAGGGCAGACGCCACCTCCTCCGAGCGTCCAAGTTGCCGATCTTGGTGGCGGTTCATTAATGGCACTTTCTGCAATCTTAATGGCTTTGTTTTCGAGGGAACGAACGGGCAAAGGACAATACATTGATATATCGATGTTGGATGGTGCGTTGTCTTGGTTATCCGCGATTGCTGGGGGTCATCTTGAAAAAGGAGATCTCCCTCAACAAGGAGAGTTCAGGTTGTCGGGCGTGAAGGCAAGCTATTCTGTGTATGAAACAAAAGATGCAAGATACATGGCGGTCGCTCCGATGGAAGAGAAGTTCTGGCGTCGTTTTTGTGAACTGATTGGTCGTGAGGACCTCATTGAACACCTCCATGATTCTCTTGAAGGTCAAAAGCAAATGAAAGAAGATCTCCAACAACTCTTCTATACGAAAACGCAAAAAGAGTGGACCGATTTGCTTGCGCATGAAGAAACGTGTGTAAGCCCTGTGAATGACATTGAAGAAGTGTTGCGCGACCCGCAAGTTGAAGCGCGGAACATGGTGATTGAGACCGAGCATCCTGAGCTTGGAACGTTAAAGCAACTGGCATCACCACTTAAATTTTCTGGTGCTGATGCGCAAATAGAACGAGAAGCACCAACGCTTGGGCAACATACCGATGAAATTCTATCGGAACTTGGGTATTCAAAGGAAACGATTCAGCACCTACGACAAACAAAACTAATTTAATGGAGGTTTTTTCAATGACAGTTGTATTTTCAGAAGAAGTAAAAATGCTAAAAGATACCGTGAGAGGGTTCATAACGAATACCGTTGAGCCGGTCGCTCATGAGATCGAAGAAAATGACCATATTCCAGCAGAAGTAATGAAGAAAAGCAAGGAACTTGGACTGTTCGGATTAAGTATTCCAGCTGAATATGACGGCCTTGGTATTACGATGTATGACAAGTGCGGGATTTACGAAGAACTCGGAAAAACCGTGAACGGTTTTACTACGGTTATTGGAGCACATACAGGAATCGGTAGTGTCGGCATTGTTGAATTAGGGAACGAAGCGCAAAAACGCAAATACTTGCCCCCGATGGCAAGTGGAGATTGGATCGGTGCATTCGCACTTACTGAACCGAGTGCAGGATCAAACGCTGCCAACTTAAAGACAACAGCAGTGAAAAAAGGAGACCACTACATTCTTAATGGTTCAAAGCACTTTATTACGAACGGTACGATCGGTGACATCTTTACTGTCATGGCAGTCACAGATGCAGGAAAAGGTGCAAAAGGGATTACATCGTTTATCGTTGAAAAAGACTTCCCTGGATTTATCGTTGGAAAAGTCGAAGAGAAAATGGGTCTGCACGGTTCGCAATCAGTTGAATTATTTTTCGAAGATTGCGAAGTGCCTGTCGAAAATGTACTCGGTGAAGAAGGTCAAGGGTATGTGAACGCGTTGAAGATCCTTGCAAACGGACGTACTGGTTTAGCGGCAAGAAACCTAGGTTCTTGCATTAAGTTGTTGGATCTTTCAATGAAGTATTCCCTTGAGCGAATTCAATTCGGCAAGCCAATCTTCGAGCAGCAAATCATTCAACATTACTTAGCGGACATGGCAACAGACATTGAAGCACTATCGGCGATGACGTACAAAATTGCCAAAGACACTGATGAAGGTAAAAAAGTCATTAAAGAAGCGGCAATGGTCAAGCTTTACGGATCAGAAGTGTACAGCCGTGTCGCTGATTTGGCGGTACAAATTCATGGCGGTATGGGTTACATGCGTGAATTCTCAATCGAGCGTTACTATCGTGATGCGCGCATTACGAGAATCTACGAAGGAACGTCTGAAATTCAGAAAAACATTATTGCGGCTCAATTGAAAAAAGAATATTCATAAGAGGTGATTGTGGATGAGAGAAGTTGTTGTAGTGGATGGTGTCCGTACGGCAATAGGTCGTATGGGTGGAACGTTAAAATCAGTTGAACCGGATTATCTAGCGGCACATGTCATGAAAGAACTACTCGAACGCAATCAATTTGACGGGAATGATGTGGATCATGTCATTCTCGGACACGTCAAACAGAGCACAGAGCAACCGAACATTGCCAGAAAAGCAGCACTACGAGCAGAGATGCCAATTGAAGTTCCGGCGTATACGGTTCATCGCCAATGTGGTTCTGGTTTGCAGTCAATTAATAATGCTGCTCAAGAGATTATGAGTGGGTTAGGAGAAGTGATCGTAGCGGGTGGCGTTGAGAGCATGAGTACAGCACCGTATTACATTCGTGGCGCGCGTTTCGGGCTTCAAGCCGGCAACAGTGTCATCGTTGATCCGAATACCGAAAGCCAACCGAAGGCGCAACCAGAAGAAGTGTATGGCCACCACTTAACGATGGGCTTAACCGCGGAGAATTTAGCGGAGCAGTACGATATCTCCCGTACAGAACAAGACGAATTTGCATTGCGAAGCCAAGAGCTTGCAAAGTCAGCGATTGAGCGTGGCGCATTCAAAGATGAAATCACGCCGTTTGAAGTGAAAGAACGAAAGCAGACGATTTTGTTTCAACAAGACGAACATCCACGAGCAACGAACCTTGAGAAGCTCGGTAAGCTAAAAGCCGTCTTTAAAGAAGGCGGAACGGTCACGGCTGGGAACTCGAGTGGTCGAAACGATGCGGCCGCAGCAACGCTTGTCATGTCTAAAGAAGAAGCAGAGCGCCGTGGTTTGCAACCGAAGCTACGCGTTGTTGCGCAAGCAAGCGCGGGTGTCCGTCCAGATTATATGGGTATTGGTCCCGTTCCTTCGACACAGAAAGCATTAAAACAAGCCGGTCTCACGTTAGATGATATTGATTTGATCGAGTTAAACGAAGCATTTGCAGCGCAAGCATTAAGCGTTGTGAAAGAACTGGGAGCCGATCTAAACCGTGTGAACGTAAACGGTGGTGCAATCGCGCTCGGTCATCCACTAGGTGCGACGTGCAACATTCTAACGATTAAATTAATGAACGAAATGAAAGTAAGAGGAAGTCGCTACGGCTTAGTAACGGCGTGTATCGGTGGAGGACTTGGAATCACGACAATTTTTGAAAACTTACAGGTGTAAGTGATGATTTCATATACGCCAATCGATCAAGCAATCGCTCAGATCCCGAAAATTGGGACCGTCGTTCTTCCAGGTCTTTCAGGGGAACCATTACACCTCCTCGACGCACTCGTGTCAGAGCGTGCACGTTTTACAGGTTTGACGATTTACCATATGCCACTTGCAACGCCATGTCATTATGCAAATCCGTTGTATAAGAAACATTTTCAAATCCGTTCTTTCTTATTAAATGGTCAAGTGAGAGAAGCGGTTAAACAGAACATGGCTGAATATGTGCCGATGAATCTTTCAAACGTTCCAGGTTATATGGACGATCTACAGCCAGATGTTGCGTTCATCATGTGCACAGAGCCAAACGCTGAAGGACACGTAAGCTTAGGTGTTTCATGTGACTATACGTTAGCTGCACTTCGAGTGGCAGACGTTGTAATTGCCGAAGTGAACCCATCATTGCCATGGACTGACGGTGAGACAGTCATTTCTACGGATGAGATTAACTACTTCGTTAAAGGTGAAGGGCAGTTAAACGAGCTGTCGGCAGCGACGCCTGGTGAACTTGAGCAACAAATTGCGGCGCATGTTGCCACACTCGTACCTGACACGGCTACGATTCAAGTAGGGATTGGCTCATTAGCAAACGCCGTCGTCGCATCGTTGCATGATAAACGAGAGCTCGGTGTTCATACAGGGACATTCCCAGAAGCGATGATTCAATTAATCAACGATGGGGTTGTCACAAATGAACATAAAGAAGTGGATCAAGGCAAGGTTGTGGCAACATGTCTTGTCGGATCGAAGGAATTGTACGCCTTTGCCGATCGCAACCCCCAGATCTCGTTGCAACCGTCCAACTACACGCACCATACCGCAACGATTGCAAAGCTTTCTAATTTCATTGCCATTAACTCTGCGATTGAAGTCGACCTTGTTGGCAACATCAATGCAGAAATGATCAATGAAACGTTTGTTGCAGGTGTAGGTGGGCAGATGGACTTCATGCGTGGCGCGATGGCGTCTCGGGGCGGGAAGTCAATTATTGCGTTGCCGTCAACGGCAAGTCGGGGCAAGCGTTCAAGAATTGTCATGAACGTCCAAGGGTTTACCTCTACGAAATCGGACGTCCATTACGTCGTTACAGAGTACGGGATTGCCTCGTTATTTGGGAAGAGCACGAGTGAACGTGCAGAGGCATTAATCGACATTGCCCATCCGGATTTTCGGGAGGCACTGCGACAAGAGTTTTATGAACAGGTTGGACAACATGAACCAAAGAGCGTGTAAAGAGAGAGATCGGTGAAGGAGAGATTTTCGTGATGAAACGTTTTGATACACGCGTGGCTGTCGTAACAGGCGCGAGTCAAGGAATCGGTGCAAAAACTGCAGAGATGTATGCATTAGAAGGCGCATCGGTTGCGCTGTTTGATGTGAATGTTGAGAAAGCCGAAGAAGTTGTAAAGCAAATTGAAGAGCAGGGCGGTACGGCCATAGCCGTACGTTGTGATGTGAGTAACAAAGACGAAGTCGAAGGTGCGATGAAACAAGTCGCAGAACGTTACGGTCGCATCGATATCCTCGTTAACAATGCCGGGGTTACTCGTGACAGCCTTCTGTTCAAATTAGAAGAAGAAGACTTCGATCTTGTTATGGATACACACTTAAAAGGCGCGTACCTCTGCTCAAAAGCGGCACAAGCGTACATGGTAAAGCAAAAGTACGGCAAGATCGTGATGCTTTCTTCGCGCTCTGCACTCGGAAACCGAGGGCAAACGAACTATTCTGCTGCCAAAGCAGGGCTTCAAGGAATGGCCAGAACCCTTGGCATCGAGCTAGGCCCATTTGGCATTAACGTCAACGCGGTTGCACCTGGCTTTATTGAAACGGATATGACGAAAGCCATTTCAGAGAAAACAGGCATTCCGTATGAAGATGTGAAACAAGGCGCGATTGATCAGAACAA
The DNA here is from genome assembly GCF_000698125.1 of Geomicrobium sp. JCM 19038. Classification (GTDB taxonomy): domain Bacteria; phylum Bacillota; class Bacilli; order Bacillales; family Marinococcaceae; genus Geomicrobium_A. The sequence goes on from NZ_BAXA01000005.1 coordinate 79,115, forward strand.
CATTAAACGCGTAGGAACACCAGAAGACGTCGCAAATACCATACTATTCTTAAGTTCAGATCAAGCAGGCTATGTGACAGGGCAAGTCATCTATGTTGCTGGGCGCGTCGTCGGCTAATCGTTAACCATCCGCAGAACGTTCCTGCGGATGGTTATATAATTGACACATGTTTTATTTAGTGATAGTATATACTATCCAGAGGGTAAACCTCTGCCTCATACACCATGGGGACGATACGGATTCGACAGGAATAGGTCGAGCTTAGACCGCGAGTCGAGCTGGGTAGGCTCGTAAAAAGGCCCACGCCTATAATTGGCAAAGCTAAAGAAACTTTCGCAACACCAGCTCTAGCAGCTGCGTAAATAACGTTGCGGATCCTTCCTTCTATCGCCCATGTGGAAGCTTCGAAGGGTCTCACTTATTAGTGGGCTACGCTGTCTGACCCCCGTCTGAGGTCAGCAGAAGAGACTAAACAGACTAGCGTTCATCTAAGCCTGTTGCTAGGCCGAAATGATCGCGAAATGATAATATAGCAACTACGCTCGTAGACGTTTAAGTATCGTTATTTCTGGACGCGGGTTCAACTCCCGCCGTCTCCACCATACATAGAGATGGTGGTTTTTTTTGTGGATTAAAGCATAACTTTGCCAAAACGGCAAGCTTCTGGTTCTTTTTACTTTTGGCAATTTTATGGTTCCAAACAAGGATAAAATATAAGAATTTTACTTTAAGGATGGGATCTCATTTACTGGAGAGTCTTCAACAATCGGGCCATTTAATGGAAAAACGAATGCCAATAAAGCTGTTGTTTTGTCTTTACACGTATCCGTAATGAATTTAGTACGGTGAGTGCACAACAGTGAGTTATCAACCAAATAATAATTGTTCATATAGAACTTGTCTCCTGACCCAACTTTCTAACCTTAATACTATAATACCAGTAGTAATTAGATTAGATATAGATACCGAGTTGTTTTTAATTGCAATTTCAAACATAAAGAAACCAATCTTATAATGAGGGTTGGTCTATGTTTGGATAGTCCTGTAAATCTGAAATTACTAAATTCAGCATTCTTTTATTTTGTTCAAATTTTGACGCTCCCGCCAGTGTACCGACAATTCGTATCATATTTAGTGAATATTAAGAATTACATCTTTATTAAGTTAGACGAATACTGGTTATGTAACAAACCCTTAGGGTATGGTCTAATTAGCATTATTTTCTTATTTCATATTCTAACTAAGGAGTCCGTACCCTTATGGCAACTGATAACACTCGAAAACAAACAATGATTTATGTTACCTGCATCAATGTAATGTTCTTTATCGCACTCATTGTCTTCTTAATTCCAGAGCCCTCATCGTTTCTTGACCTTCTAGGATTAGGAGAACGAATACCGGTATTTGGTTGGGTTACGGCAATACTTGTGGCAGCAGTTTACAGTGCATACACCCTATGGATTATCCCCGATATTCGACCATTCGTTTTTGAATTGTCAAAATTAAAAATATGGGCTATACCACTCGCAGTACTGTCTGGAATTATAGAAGAAGTTTTCTTTCGTAAAATTATAATGGATGCAATACAAGGATTGGGCTATGGAGTTCTACTTCAAACCCTTATCTCTGCAACAATTTTTGCGGCTGCTCACCTTATTTGGGTACTGTTTTCAAGAGATTGGAGATTTATACTTCCAGTTCTTATAAGCACATTTGTACTCGGAGTTCTTCTCTCTCTTGCTTACGTTGCTTCAGATCGTGTCGTCTTGCCTGTCATTGTTGCACATATCGTAATCAACTTAATCATTGAGCCAGGGCTTTTGTATAATTCAGCAAAAGAAGCAAACAAAACATAATTAGTTATCTAGCTAAATAAAATAAACAATTTTTCAATTAAAAGGTATGATCCTGTAATGAAAAGGATCATACCTTTTCTTCGTTAATGGCAAATTGTTGTAGAGAGAGGGGTAGACTTTAACTAACAAGCAGGTTTGTAGGAAATATAAAGCCTAATTTGTTTCACTGAGACTTAATTTATATGAGTGTCGTTTTACAGAAATAGTGGAGTAATAAAAGCCTCAACTACAGCTGCAAAAATTAAAATTGGTAATACAAGTATAAAATAGCCTTTCAAGAAATTCTTTAAGTTATCTACAATTGAGCCGTTTTCTTTTTTATTATTTCTAAATAAAATTGTTAGTGATCTAATAATTGTTTTATTCAATTGATAAAGTAGTGACGCCGCAATGCAAAAACCTAAAAATTCAAAGATAAAGTGAGGAACGATACCAATAAGAACATCTGAAAATAGTAGCTCTTCACTTTGTATTGAAACAGGTAAATATAGTGCCAGTCCCACTGAAAAACTACTTGAGGCTAAATTTATAACATACAAAAATGGGATAGGGATTAGAGCAAATAAAAGCATTTGCAATGGGACGTAGATACCGTTATTAGCAATGTATGTGATAAATCGCTCCCAAGGGCTTATATTACTATCAGTAGAAGACGATTCGAGAGTATTGAATAAGGAATTAAAGTCTGGACTAATAAGAGCTACACTTATGAAAGTAATTAAAATCATTAAAATTGACAGAAAGAAGAAATAAAGAGTTCCTTTTAAAACTTCCTTAGAAAAGACTTGATTCATGGAATCATCCTCAAATATGTGTATTTGACTTACTAATGTAAAAGACCTTTATTCAATAGTTTTAACCTTCTTATTAATAGAGTGTCTGTTTGAACCCCAAATACCAAGTAATATTGTCACACCACCTACACCGACAATTATAAATGTCCTGATATTCACCTCATAAATATTGTTCGTCCACCCAATAATAAATAATATAAGGTACAAAACAGGTAATATTGCTCCCCATAAGGCTTGTTTAGTTCTTGAAAGTAAAAATTGAGATATAAGAACAAGTCCGGCAATTAAATACAAAATGAGTGTTCCATTCAAAATTGTTCATCCTTTTATTACTATCTTTTTTTAACTCATAAGTATAATGATATCTTCTCTATATCACGAGAAGATAAACTCTTTTTTAAAATTCGATAAATAATTTATGTTTAAGGGCAGCTACTATTTTAATACTTTATATTCTAGTAACAGATGGATGTTGGTTATTGATCTATTATTCAATTAAAGGGCGCAATCCTGTAATTAGGATTGTGCCTATTTCTTGAAGTGCGCATGTTTGAGAGCGGCGTAATTATAGCTCTACATTTTTTAATTGATCCTAAGACAATCAGTGATATCTTCATAAAAACACCTCTTAATATAAATATATTTCATACAAACAGAAATCTGTTTACACCAATAAATCACATATTTACATGAATTGAAATATCTATTACACTCAAAAAAGTAATTGGAGGTTACAGAACATGAATAACAAAATTAATATACTTATTAATGCCGTTACATTCATAGGAGTTTTTATCATCTTGTTTTTGTTAGTTTCAAACTTTTTAGATATATTTTTTGTCAACAGAAGTCTTACATTGTTTTTAAGTATAATTTCATTTTTAGTTATCCTTGTTGCATCTTTCTTTATTAGTAGAAAACTCTCTGAATGGATAGAGCATTATATATTAAAAAGTTATAATCTTACATATTGGAAATAATACCGTTTTGTGCCCGGACGTAGTCCAAGTAGGGTCATATAACCACACTACAGGCAATGCTAGCTGGGTATTCTTAGACACTAGTTCCTCCTTAGATGGAGCGAATTCTGCTAATGTTTCAGGGAGTTTTAGCTACATGATGAGGAACACATTTACAGCTATCTCCATTTAACCTAACCCCTATAGGTGGTTTGGAGAGTCATTGACAGCACCGGAGAGATATTCAACAAACGGGCGCTTTAATGTAAGTGAATGTAGTAGTCAAAAACAATAAATTAATTTCACTTAATATTCTTTATAATGCAGCATGCTATTTAAACTGAAATAAGTATAGGGGTTAAATGGATTTTCTATTATAGAGAGCAATCTGTAACGCCTAAAATTATAGTTATAAGGGATGTGTTTCGTTGAATTTTAACACTGAAAGATTAACAATCAGACCATTTGAAAGTAATGACTCACTTGATGTATTTAAAATCTATAATAACGATGATACTTGTAAATACCTCCTGCATGATAAATGGGTACATGAAGATTTAGAGGGAGAATTTAATAAAAAGCTAACCAATTGTTCATTATCAAAAGAATCTATGTTGAGTTTGGCAGTCGAAAATGGGAATAGAGTCATTGGTGATTTATCAGTATGGTATACAGATATGAAAGATACTGTTGAGATTGGATATAGTTTCTCGAATGAAGTATCAGGAAAAGGGTTGGCAACGGAAGCAGTAAGTAGTTTAGTCTATAAACTATTTGATGAATTTTCTGTACATCGCATCCAAGCAAATCTTGATGCACGGAACATAGCTTCACAAAAATTATGTGTGCGAATAGGTATGAGAAAGGAAGCGCATTTTATACAAGATTTTTGGAATAAAAATGAATGGACAGACAGTATTGTATATGGAATGTTGTCTTCAGATCTGAAGTAAAGATAGTAAAAGATCGGTTTGAATGCAGATTTATAATGTCACTATCATTAATTAAGTACTCTAACAAGAAACCAGCTGCTAATATGACAGCTGGTTTCATTTCTATCATTCATTGGGTTAACAAGCGTGTCTTTGTAAAAAAGATACTATGATGGGCCAAGATTCCTTGGCAGCATGGGCATTGGCAGATTGTGTTCCTCCGTATTTCATTACCATTCCTCCACCAACGTGTTCATAAATAGTAGAAGGCATGTTGGGTAGAGCGTAAGGAAAAGAAAGAAAATGTCCTGCACTCTCATAATAGAAATGTTCTGTTTGCGGTAACCGACTTTTTATTTCTTCGGAAAATAAGGAAGACGGCCAGATTTCGTCATCAGTACCTGAGAGGAGAAGAACTGGGGCTTTAATGTTTTCTGCTTTTATTCTGACCTCTTCATTAATCGTAGTCTTGAGGCTACTATCCCAAATTCCTTTAAAGGATACGGCTTTTTTGTTAACCATTTACTTATGAAATAAAGCATAGTACTGGGACGATAACGAAACTTAAGATAGGGTTTGGCTTCACCGTTAATTGTCCACGAGTTAATTGGTGCGTAAATCGAATTTCTTAATCCAGATGTTATGTATGCACTCGGTGCCCCTGCAACAACCGCATTAAACTCATCGTATTCCGATGCTAACAAAAGTGCCAATTCAGCACCTCTTGAATAACCAACAAGCGTTACTTTTTCGTGATTACCGGTAATTTTCTTTAGAAGTTCTATTGAATTCTTAAAATATTCCAAAGGAATGTTTTCGAGATCTTTTGGTACCCCTGATTGATTAAAATACGAGAGATCTAAAACGTTAAATCCTTTAGAAGCTAGGAGAGCTGCTGAATGTTCTAAACGTCCCCCATCTGAGCCTGCTAACAATATGATATTTTGATAGTTTCCTTCATGAATTGGTTGATATAAGGTACCAACTGTACCGTCTTGATTAACATCGGTTCTGGTGACCTCGCCTTTATCAAAATATCTTTCGATTAGAACCTCATCAACAACCTCATGATCGATCTCTAACTTAATCGTAATCATTAATTCCTTTGCCGTCGTTTTTGTAAAATAATGACCGTGCTTTTTCGTTTCATGGGACATTGACCAGAATATGCCGTTTACATCTACTTCACTGTAATACCCAGAAATAGGTGCTACTTTAGAGATCAGTACCTGACCTTCTGAATTCGTAATAAACGTAGCTTTTGACATAAACGGTTCCTTTTCATCGTCTGTGACGTATGAATATAATGAGACTTCTTCACCGGGATTGCATCCATTTATTATGATGGTTACATCCTCGTCTATATAGGATTGTCTTGGTGTGACCGTTACTGTAGGTTTTGTCATTCTATAATTCCCCTCTGATTATTAATTACTCAAAACACTTTAGTAGTAGCCATATTAAAATTGAAAATCCCCATCTTTCATTAAAAGGACTTTAGTTTTGTCTTCTTTAATACCTACTACGTTCATATCTTCGGTACCAAAGGTCACATTGATTAATAGGAGTGAAGTATTTAGTCCGGCTTCTTTCAATTCTTCCTTCGATAAGTCACTGCCATTTTGAAGGTTAGAAGGGGAAGCGTTGCCGATTCCAATATGACAGGCGGTATTTTCATCAAATAAGGTGTTGTAAAAGAGAGTATTCGTTTGAGACAGAGGAGACTTGTTAGAGACCAAGGCAATCTCACCTAGGTAATGTGAACCTTCGTCGGTTTCGATGAGATTTTGTAACGCTTCTTGCCCAGTAGTGGCGTAATATTCCGTAATCCGTCCATTTTTAAAGGTTAGGTCAAAATCGTCGATGACACTTCCTCTATAAATCAGTGGTTTAGTGGACACTAGTTTGCCATTGACTTGATCTCTGTGGGGAGCGGAAAAGATCTCTTCAGTGGGAATGTTAGGAAAGAATGGGATTCCCTTTTTATCCTTAACACCTCCGCCGATATAACGGTGATTTTTAGGCATCCCGACGAATAAATCAGTCCCACGACGATTCGTGAAATGCAAGGCTTCAAACTGGCTGTCGTTCAAGAACTTTTTTCGGGACTCGAAAGCTTTGTCATGATTCTCCCATTCTTTTATAGGATTTGGTCCATCTGCCCGAGCTCCTTGTAAGATCGATTGCCATAATAATTGCAGAGCTTCTTCTTTACGTAAGTGGGGGAATACTTTAGTTGCCCACGCAAAGGATGGCACGGCGAGAAGACACCAACGTACCTCGTGGGATCTAGTCTTTGCGTAATGATCCTTCAACTTGGTGCGGGAGACTTTTTGGAAACGACTCATCCGTTTCGGGGAAACCTCTTTAAAGACCCCTGGATTTTCAGAAATAATGTGGATATACGCGGCACCCTTATTGTCCCACTCCTGATAGCGGGCAATCTGCCAGTCAGGAAAGTGATTGATGGCATCATCTGTCGCATGTAAATAAAATTCTTTAGTAGACTGTTCATCTGTCCAATCGATAACCACGTTTGAAGCACCCGCATCATAGGCAGCTGTTTGGATTAGACGCGCAAACGTAGCATGTTCGATGTCACTATGTATAATGACTAATTGACCTTTTTGCACATTTACACCCGACCGTACGGCCAGCTCTGCATACTTATTCAACTGTTCTTCACTAACAAGCTCATTCTTCCCTCTAATCATCGTATTCTCAGCTCCTAACTAAGATAGAATAATGTTCATAATTTACATAGAAGCCTCGTTTCTAGTAATGTGAGTCATGAGGTTACGTCGTTTTTTTTTTTGAAACATTTCGTTGAGTTCAGCCCGGGCTAAGTCAAATCCAAGATGACAACGGGTCGAGAACTTTTGATTGTAAGGCTCAAACTGACTGACTATAAAACGTCCAATGGATGACTCATTTGGAAATTGTTCTTTTTGTTTGCTGTATTTCTTGAGCTGTTTGTTAAATGGTTCAATCAGGTTCGTGGAATAAATGCTTCGCCAAATCGCTTGTGGAAATTCATAAAAAGTCGTCAGAAGGTGTTCATTGCTTTCAAGTGATTTGATGGCACGTGGGTACGTTTTTCGCCACTTTAAGGCAAAGGAAACGAGTGTTTCACATGCTTGTATCAATAATGGAAAGGATATTAGCATGATGATCCTGTTCTTTTAGCACTTTCAGCTAAAGTCCGGTTACTTGAATACCACGTTAATTTTTAGAAGTACTTCCTGAGATATCGATTCTCTTTGATACAAAGAAATAGACATATACATAAACGAAGATACTTCCAATGACAAGCATGAATAAGTTAGCACTAGAAGTAAGGATGAACATTGCGAAATAGAGAATGAAAAATTGTGCATATAGCATGACCGAGACAAACTTCAAAAAAGAATCTTTTATCTGAGATTGATTAGGAAAAAGGAGTACACTTTGTTTCATTTCATGTTGCAAAGGGATGACTTGCGATCCTGTAATATATAGAATTAGAAGAGTGAAAATCCAACTACCTGTTGGAATCGCATAATTAATAAGCATGCCAATTACAGTCAGTCGTAAATAAAAGTAAAAGTAATCATTATGTCTTGCAAACAAGTGTGAGTAAAGATATACGAATGTATTACTCTGTTTAAATGGGATACACCTTTGGAGAATCCTTGTGAGCAAACGTCTACGACGAAACGAACGTTTAAGATTAGGCACATCTATGAAAAAGTTAATAAATTTATAATTTCTTATTAAGGCACTTTCTTCTTCATCGATGAGCCACTGCCAATTCAGATTTCTTTTCTTTCTAATAAAGTAAAAGAAATAGGCGAAATGGATGCTCATGACTATAAGCATGTACATCCAGTCGTTGTTAAACAAAAAATAACACATTAAATAGAGTAAAAAGAACCGATTCAACTTGTGTAACACAAGTTGTACTTGATTCTCTAACCATCGTTCAATCCACTTCATTAAACTGTTACAAGCAACAATGACCACGATAAATAAAATAAAGAGAAGATGTATAGTCGTTGTGAGCATAAACAGGGATAAAAAAACAGTGATGAAACTTACCAATTTAATTAGATCAATAACAAAACTATACAGAAGTGACTAAAAAAATAGGGCTTTAACCGCTTCTAATGGCAACAAAAAGGGGATATCGGCCCTCTTAACAAAAGTCCGCACTTTTGTCCGTAATAAAATGTAGGTTACGAATAATGATAAGAGTACTTCAACAGAAAGTTGAGGAGGGATCCACTGTAGAAATGAATGAAAATAATTAATAAAAATACTACTAATGATTAGAAAAAAACATTTGCACCAATTATCGAATAGTACCTGAACATTTTTTGTTAATATTCCTGTACCCTTAAACCCCATAATGTTTTTATATCCATTCATACACCCATACCTTTATTGAATAATTTCCCAATCATTTATCCTTTTTATATAAAGATACCACAAACAACTCTTTGCCTTTCCGTCCCTTCGCTATTTCTTTCATTGTTTCCATACTTATTCATTTAGTAGATCCATATCGTTATATCAGTTGTGTCGCGTGTTTGGTTGCTTCACAATACACTTCACCTTCATAGCGGTTGGCATCTTCACGGTGTGGTCGTTCATGGACGAATAAAGAATTGTCTAGTGTTGACAACCAATTCGAAGCTTAATAGGTTTTGTCGAGAGGTTTCAATGACTGCATCAAAGCAGCAAACTTGGATTATAAACGGTTCGCTTTCGAAAAAAACATTTGTAATCAATCTTTAGGTTTTTACTAATTGCGAAAAATAATGTTTTGACAATTTAGCATTCTTAAACTATACTCTGATATATCAGATATCATATTTTATATTTGGGGTGAGCTTCATGTCAGAACGGAATGAGAAGTTTTTTACAGTTGATCCAAAATTAGTTAAATCATTGCGCGAGTTAGTCGTCGAAAAGATTCGTGAAGGAATTGTAAGCGGATACTTCGAAGAGGGAGAACATCTTAAAGAACGTGAATTATCAAGCATGATGGGGATAAGTACGACGCCAATTAAAGAGGCGTTTCGAATTCTTGAAAATGAAGGGATGCTCGTCACCGTTCCGCGCAAAGGGACGTTCGTGTCTGAATATGCCTCAACCTCAATTGAAGAAATTCTTTTGCTTCGTGCCTCGGTTGAGTCATTATGTGCACGACTCGCTGCGGTGAAAATGAATGATGAGGAGCTTCAAGAGCTGGAGAAACTTGTACTCATCATGGAAGGACTCCATAAAAAAGGAGATTCTGAAGCATTACTTGAGCAGAACTCCCGGTTTCATCAACTGATCATTGATAGTACAAGAAATGTGATGATGCAAAACATTTTAGGCAATCTACGTAACATCGACAAAGCGTTTCGCAAACGAGCACTCAAAGTTGAAGTAGAACGTGAAAAAGGCTTTCATGAACATCGAGCGGTTTTCGAGGCCATTAAACAGCGCAACCCAGAGCAGGCAGAACAACTCATGAAAGATCATATTCTTCGTACTAAAGATAATATCTTGGCGGCAGAGGCGCGGCTAGAGGGAGACAGACAATCATGAATGTACTCGTGCCGCAGCCCATTCACGCCGATGGAATTCAAGTTTTGAAAGATCATGGTTTGCAAGTTATTGAACTTGAAAATGATTCACGTGAAGAGATTGATAAGTATATGGAAACTGCCACTGCAATTCTTGTAAGAACAACAACGCTTGCGGCCGAGCAATTAGAACGTGGCAAGGAGCTGAAAGTCATTGCCCGACACGGCATCGGTCTTGATCTCATCGATACAAAGTATTGCGAACAAAACGGAATTACTGTATGCAATACACCGATTGCCAATGTGAATTCCGTTGCGGAGCATGTAACCGGCTTTCTGCTCTCAATTGCTCACCGAATACCAGAAGCTGAACGGGCACTTCGCCGCGGTAACTATGAAAGTCGGAACGTATTGATTGGGAAGGAAGTAAAAGGTAAAACACTTGGTCTTGTCGGCTTTGGCAACATTGCACAAAGTGTGGCGAAGAAATGTGCACTCGGGCTAGACATGAACGTGATTGCATATGATCCTTACGCAAAAGAGTTTCCGGAATATGTTGAACAAGTAAAGGAACTTGAGACGATTGCAAAGCAATCCGAATTTGTTTCCGTTCATGTTCCGCTGAATGATGGGACCAAGAACTTGATTGATTATCATTTCTTTCAGTCGATGCAACCTGCAAGTTACCTTATTAACGCTGCAAGAGGTGGTATTGTGAATGAAGAAGCACTTATTGAAGCGATAGATACTGATCAAATTGCAGGGGCAGCTCTCGATTGTTATGCGGAGGAACCGATGCCGCTTGATTACCCATTGAAAGATTATGAAAACGTTATATTGACGCCTCATATGGCTGCGCATACCGAAGACAGTATGAGAGCGATGGCGGTCGGGGCGGCAGAAGCGATTGTTCAAACGATAAAATAAAAAAGGATGATAGTTTATGAAGATTGCCAAGGCTTTAGAAACCATCTCAGGAATACCGATTACCCCTTTTCGGGCAACAGATGGACAGATTGATTGGGTTCAATATAAGGAAACAATTGATTTAATTGTGGAAAATGGAATTGACGTCATCGTTCCTTGTGGGAACACAAGTGAGTTCTATGCGCTTTCTATTGCGGAGGCAAAAGAGGAAATTCGGAGAACAATAGAGATTGTTAATGGGCGGGCGCTTGTTATGGCGGGAATTGGTTACGCAGTGCCTACAGCGATTGAACTTGGAAACTATGCAAAGGATGTCGGGGCGGACGCAGTAATGATTCATATGCCGATTCACCCGTATGTAACTACAGGTGGTGTGAAGGCGTATTTTCAAGAGATTATCGAGGCGATTGACATTCCAACGGTTATTTATTTTAAAGATCCTGAAGTTTCTGATCAAGTACTCATTGATCTTGCTCCGCTTGATAATTTCGTCGGTGTAAAATATGCAATTAATGATTTGCCTCGTTTTGCAAAAATTGTGCGTACGATTTCGAAAGAGCATGGAGTGACATGGATTTGCGGGACAGCAGAGAAATGGGCACCGTTTTATTGGAATGCGGGTGCCAAGGGTTTTACGTCAGGCCTAGTGAACATTCTCCCCGGAAAAGCAGTCGAGATGCTGGATGCATTACGGAATGACGATCATGCAATTGTATGGAAGTTGTGGGAAGAGATTCTGCCATTCGAGGATTTACGAGCTCAATATAATCAAGGTAATAATGTTGTTGTTATCAAGGAAGCAATGGAAATGCTCGGTCAGAATGCAGGAGTAACGAGAGCTCCGGTCGATGCATTGAGTGATGCAGATAAAGCATTGGTAAGAGAGTTGCTGCACAGTTGGAATCTATTAGAAACGGCGAAAGGGTGACAGAGATGGTAGTCAAAACTGACAGAGTATTCGGCAATTATCTAAATGGGCGATGGAAAGAAAAAGACCAATCGCCAATCGAGAGTATTAACCCGTCAAATACTAAAGAAATCGTTGGATACGTTCAGAATTCCAAAGCAGAAGACGTCGAAGAAGCAGTGGAAGCGGCGGAGACAGCATCAAGACCATGGCGAAAGCTGACAGGCGCTGAACGGGGAAGCTACTTATTCAAGGCGGCAAATATCTTGGAAGAAAGGCTGGATGACATTGCGGAAACACTAGCGCGTGAGATGGGAAAAACCCTGCCAGAATCAAAAGGGGAAACGGCTCGTGGTGTCGCAATTCTTCGTTACTATGCAGGGGAAGGAATGCGCGCGGACGGAGATGTTATACCTTCAACCGACAGTAAAGCGCTCATGTTCTCAAAGAGAGTGCCACTAGGTGTAGTTGGAGTCATTACGCCTTGGAACTTCCCGGTCGCGATTCCCGTTTGGAAGATTGCGCCAGCACTCATTTATGGAAATACAGTTGTGTTTAAGCCGGCGACAGAAGCGGCCGTTACCGCGGCAAAAGTTGTCGAATGTTTCGCTGATGCGGGACTTCCTGATGGCGTCATCAACTTTGTGACCGGTTCTGGACGTGTAATCGGCGACGCACTAGTCGGGCATGAAAAGGTACATGGACTTACCTTCACTGGTTCTGAACAAACTGGCAGACAAATTGGAAGAACAGCGGCGGAAAGAGGCGCGAAATACCAGCTTGAAATGGGCGGAAAAAACCCAGTCATCATCGCTGAAGACGCTGACCTTGCGTTGGCAGTAGAAGCTACGATCAGCGGGGCATTTCGTTCAACAGGTCAGAAATGTACAGCAACTAGCCGTGTCATTGTCGCTGAAGAAGTACTTCAGCCGTTCCAAAAACTACTCGTTGCAAAAACGAAAGAAATTACGATCGGCAACGCGATTGATGACGGCATTTGGATGGGACCTTCCGCTAGTGAGGCACAGCTGAAAACAGTACTTGATTATATTGAGATTGGAAAACAGGAAGGCGCAGATGTCTTGTGCGGCGGGGAACGAATGACTGGTGGCAATTTCACGGAAGGATATTTCGTCGAACCGACGATCTTCTCAAACGTCAAGAGTGATATGCGTATCGCTCAAGAAGAAATTTTCGGACCGGTCATTGCCCTTATTGTTGCTAAAGACCTTGAAGACGCGCTAGCGATTGCAAACGACAGCCGTTATGGACTAAGCGCTTCAATTTTTACAACGAACATCCAAAAGATGCTCACCTTTATTGAAGACATGGATGCGGGTCTTGTACGCGTAAATGCTGAAAGTGCCGGGGTCGAACTGCAAGCTCCGTTCGGTGGCATGAAGTCATCGAGTTCACACTCAAGAGAGCAAGGACAGGCTGCAAAAGAGTTTTATACTTCAATTAAAACTGTATTTGTAAAGGGGCAATGACAATGAAAATTACTGATGTAAAGTTGACGGCAATCGGAATCCCACGACTGACAGGGTTTGTGAATAAACATGTGATCATTCAACTGTTTACAGATGAAGGTGCAGAGGGGATTGGAGAGATGTCCGACTTCTCTCATCTCCCAAAATACAGCGTTGATATCTTCGACCTTGAAAATACACTAAAACAAATTCTTGTTGGAAAAAATCCTTTTGATCTTGCTCCAATCAATACCGAGTTAAACGGAAATTTTCCAGAGGCAATGTATTACTATGAAAAAGGAAGTTTTATTAGAAATGGTGTAGATACTGCTTTGTACGACTTGTGTGCAAAACTTACGGGCGTGTCCGTATCTGATCTTTTAGGCGGTCGCAACGTGAAAAAATAAAAGTGTGTTTCCCAATTTTTCGTCATCGGTTTATGGATGAAGTCGATGAAAACATTGAACTTGTTAGAAAACAATATGCGAAAGGATTCGATGTGTTCCGTCTGTATGTAGGTAAAAATGTTGAAGCGGACGAAGCATTTTTAGATCGACTATACAAAGAGTTTGAAGGGAAAGTTAGAATTAAATCTTTTGATTTCAGTCACCTTCTAGACTGGAAAGATGCTTTAAGGATTACTCGGCGACTTTCGAAGTACCCTGTTGATTTAATTGAAAGTCCCGCGTTTCGCAACGATTTCGAAGGATTGCGTCACTTCCGACTGCAATGTGAGCTGCCAGTGAGCGAACACGTATGGAGTCTGCGCCAGCAATACGAAATGATCAAGCATGATTCTGTGGATATCTTCAATATAGCACCGGTGTTTATTGGCGGAATTACATCTGCCAGGAAAGCCGCGGATGCAGCAGGTGTTGCAGGAAAAAGCGTATTAATCGGAACGACACAGGAGCTTTCGATTGGAACAACAGCAATGGCTTACTTCGGTTCGACACTTGACAACTTGAATTATATTTCAGATCCAACAGGTCCGGAGCTATACGTCGCTGATGTGGTGAAAAATAAAGTCCGTTATGAAAGCGGTTACCTCTATTTACCGCAACGTTCTACGGTCGGGTTAGGCATGGAACTTGATTGGGAAAAAATAGATCAATACCGTGTGGACACGCTTAGTTGGGATGACGTGTCGGTCCATCAGCTGCAAGATCGAACTGCGCAAACTCGTTCGTAAAGTTAGGGGGAAGAGTCTTGAAACGAACACCTTACAAAATGATTCTGATTGCATTGTTTCTGAACGTGGTTATTCTTGCCGGATGTAGCGATGAAACCGAGACGGCTATATCAGAAGCGGCAATTGATCATTACCCGAATCAAACGATTGAGCTATATGTTCCGGCCTCCCCTGGTGGGCAATCAGATGCTGGGGCCAGAGTGCTCGCGCGCCATATTGGCAGATACTTGGACAGTGACTTTGTAATCGTCAATCAAGATGCAGCAGGAGGGGCGCTTGCGTTTGAAAATGTATACAGGGCACCGGGTGACGGATACAAGCTATTGTATTATCACCAAGCTTTGCATACGAGCTATGCTGTCGGTCAGTATGACTATTCTGCACTTGAAATGAAACCGATTGGTACATTTGCTGGGATTAATCAAGTCTTTGTTACACGTGCCGACGCGCCTTGGGATTCTTTAGAAGAGTTGGTTGAAGAGGCAAGAGAGCGTCCGTATGAAATTTTGTATGGCGGACAAATAGGCGGCACAACTCACTTCATGGGTGAACAGCTTGGACAAATCGCAGGCGTTGATATTAAAGTGCTTGACGTTGGTGGAGAATCGGATCGAATGACCGCATTGCTCGGTAATCAAATTGACTTTGTCTCAACCGGCATTGGAAACGCATTAAATTATGTGAATTCCGGGGATTTCAAAGCGTTAGCCGTTTTGTCAGAAGAACGAGATGAATTAGCACCTGAAATTCCAACAGCATTAGAACAAGGTTATGACGTTCAGTTCCCGATCGTTCATACGTTATACGGACCAGCAGATTTGCCTGATGAAATTGTACAAAAATGGAATGAAGCAACAGAGGAACTTGCAAAAGATGAAGATTACATTGAAGATTTATCGACAACATTTCAAACTCATATTCTCATGAACAGCGAAGAATCCCGTGAGTTTAACAAAGAAGAACTAGAAAAGGCAGAAATCATTGCTCAAGAGTTGCTAAAAGGAGATTAGGAAAGGGGGAATTGGTGTGACTAAGTTGGATCGGTGGATCGGAATTAGCGTATTTATTGTAGGTGTTTACATGATTTTGGAAACGCTTACGATGAATTATATGATACTCATGGACGATCCTGGCCCTGTTCTCCTGCCCAGGGTAGTTGGAGGCGCATTGGCGTTGTGCGGTGTGGGATTGTTTATCAGCGGATTAAAAGTAAAAGACAAGCCAGTAGAAGATTTACCGAAGAAAAAAGAACAAGAAAAGAAAATGTATGTCATTTTAGGAAGTTTAATTTTATACGCGATGCATTTTCGCTCCTCGGTTATATGTTAAGCACATTCATCTTTCTCGTCGCTACAATGCTTTATTTATCGAAGAAGAATACAATCAGACATTTCATTCAAGTCGGTGTGGCCTCTCTAGGTATTACATTTCTCATCTATTGGATCTTTACGGAGTTTCTAGATGTCATTTTGCCTGGTGGTTTTATAGGATAAGGGGGATAAAAGATGGATGTATTACTCTCAAGTATCAGCGAAGTATTTACACCCTTTGTCATCTTGCTCATGGTTTTAGGTGTTTTTATTGGATTGATCTTCGGAACAGTTCCCGGTTTAACATCGACAATGGGGATGGCATTATTTGTCCCTTTCACGTTCACCCTAGAACCAATTCAAGGGATTAGCTTTCTTATTTGTCTTCATCTCGGGGGTGTGTCAGGAGGTTTAGTTGCTTCAACATTATTGGGAATACCAGGAACTCCATCATCGATTGCGACGACATTTGATGCGTATCCAATGGCGAAAAACGGTGAACCTGTACGTGCATTAGGCATTGGAGTGGTAGCCTCACTTGTCGGTGGGTTACTGAGTTTTATTGCGCTTACAACGGTTTCTCCGCTAATATCGAGATTTGCAGTGCAAATGGGACCGTTTGAATTTTTTGCCCTTATCTTTTTTGCTCTTTCACTACTTGCTGTTTTAGCACAAGGCAGTATGTTAAAAGGAATAACCGCTGGATTCATCGGGTTGGCCATCGGATGATTGGGTTCGCCCCTGTAGATGGACTTGAGCGATACACTTTTGGTGTGTTGGAACTTAAAGGTGGTATTAGTTTATTGCCTCTAATAATGGGATTATTTGCTATTGCTCAAATCCTTTCTGAAATCCGTGCTGGGGATCAGAGAAAAGATATGAACTTCTCGGTCAGAGGAATTGGCATAAAGTTCGCTGAATTTTTCGCAAATAAGTGGAACCTACTTCGTTCCTCCCTCATTGGGATCGCATTTGGGATATTGCCAGGCTTGGGTAGTGGAACATCGAACCTTGTCGCCTATGCTCAAACGAAACAAGCCTCCAAAGATAAAAAGAAGTTTGGGAAAGGTGCACCAGAGGGATATATGCTTCTGAATCTGCTAACACTGCAGCTGTTGGCGGTTCACTGATTCCGATGCTTACATTGGGTATTCCGGGCGATACGGTCACTGCGATCTTACTTGGTGGCTTTATGATTCATGGTATTCAGCCGGGTCCATTATTTTTTGCTGAGAATAGAGATATTGTTAACGTCGTGTTTATCGCTTTTTTCGTCGCTATTTTCCTTGTACTGTTTTTTCAGTTGTTCGCGATGAGATTCTTTACACGAGTATTGATGGTACCAAAAGAATACTTGTTTCCCGTCATCCTTGTGCTGTGTTTCATCGGTGCATTTGCCACAAACACATCTTCATTTGATATCGGTGTAATGCTCTTTTTCGGTGTTATCGGATATATACTATTAAGGAGTCGCTTCCCAATTGCACCGCTCATATTAGGCTTTATTCTCGGCCCTTTACTGGAGACTTATCTACGAAGAGCCTGATGTCCACAGGAGATGTGACCGACTTTTTCACCAAGCCGTTTTCTGCAATTTTCATCTTAATCGGATTGGCTTGTGTAATCTACACGTTAATCAATGAGGTGCGGTCGAAAAAAAGAGGATCAGAATCAGTAGGAATGTAATTAATTATCTAGGCTGTAAGACTTCACAATAATATTTTGTGTAAGAATCTAACAATTGATAATCTTTTTAATTGCACTCGGGACATTACTTAAAATGACAATAAAATCACCACGACTATAAAAAATTTGAAAGGAGTAATGTTCTTATGATTATGATCCGGAGCATTGCTCCTTAAATTTCAAACAGAAATAAAGGCTTTTTTATGTCACAATATTGAGATGAAACATAGAGAGAAGCAATCACCATATCCTCATCCCTTAATTTTGGGGGAGTAAAAAACTGTTAATAGTGAGAAATTACAAGTCTAAACTAACTTACTCCATGAATTTATTAAGAATCGTTAGTGCATATGTGTTTTCTTTCTACATTACATGTTTCCTATCTTTAACAATGTCAAAATTCCTCATCAGATACTCGAAAGCCACCCTCAAAAAACAAATATTTCTAAAATCACAATCACTAAAAATAGTAAAAACAACGTTCCGTAAAGTAAGGCGTATTTCTTATTCTCTTTTCTGATTTCTACAATCGTTAACCCACTATAAAAGAGCATAAAACCTATATAAATAAAGTAGCCCACACTGTTTGTAAATACCAATGTAAGGAAGGATGCAATGAATGAAACGAAAATTACGGTGTAGCTAACGTTCGTAATGGTTTTGGCAGCATCTGTTTGCACGTGTTAAAAAAAAAGTCCTCTAGGTTCGAAATTCACACAATAAACGATAAATACATACCGTTCAAGTGATCGCTTTAATGAATTAAAAGGTTGGTTGTTAACAGATAAGCCCCATTAAGACAATCAAAACGTTGTACCTAGCATCCATTTTCTGTTAAAAATAGAGAATAAGCAAAAGGATTATCTTAGTACGTGTGACTTTTACGATCGCAATCGTTTATTTTAAATGCGAACGTCGGGTTATACTACGTTTAATGAGCAATTGAATGAGTGAAGAAATGAGGGGTACGGTTTCGGTGATTACATTTAATCAAGTGGACAAGTCGTTTACAGAAGACAGAAAAGCAGTAAAGGGATTATCGTTTACGATCGAACGTGGTGAATTCTTCGTGTTAATTGGGCCGAGCGGATGTGGCAAAACGACGACGCTTAAGATGATTAACCGATTAATTGATGCGTCAAGCGGTACGATTACGATCAATGGTTCAAATCATACAGACGTTAACATGCATGAATTACGATGGAATATCGGTTACGTCTTGCAACAAATTGCGCTATTCCCTCATCTAACTGTCGCAGAGAATATTGCGGTCGTACCTGAGATGAAAAAGTGGAAACAAGACGATATACAAAAACGAGTGAATGAATTGCTAGAACTGGTGGGGATGGATCCTGATACATACCGTGATCGGCTTCCGGCTGATTTATCGGGTGGTCAACAACAGCGGGTCGGGGTTGCAAGAGCGCTAGCAGGAGATCCGGACATTATTTTGATGGATGAACCGTTTAGTGCGCTCGATCCACTCGTACGAGAACAATTACAAAAAGACATTAAGAAGTTACAACAAAGAATAAAAAAAACGATCGTGTTTGTCACGCATGATATGAACGAAGCAACTTTGCTCGGAGACAGAATTGGCATGATGGAAGCAGGTGTTCTGTTGCAAGTAGGCACGGCAGATGAGCTGAAACGAAATCCAGCAACACCAGCGGTTGAAGCTTTTATCGGTCGATCATTTGAACAGAAGAACCTGTCGTTAAAAGAATCGTTAATCCCAACTGACAGGAGTGAATACATACGTACTCATCGTGACGAGCAGCGAGTAACGGTGCAGTTTATTATTAATGAGCACGGTGAATGGATAACAACGTTTAACGATCACAACGAGTTGGAGGCGATGATTCCAATTGATGCATCAAGTTCCGTGAAGTCAGCATTTGAACTATTGGAGAGTAGTCATCTTCCAGCTTTACCGGTTCAAGAGAATGGCAAGGTCATTGGAAGTGTCTCTTATAAAGACTTAGCTCGTGCGTTAGTATAGCTGCAATCAGAAAAAAAGATTACATGCACCCTCCTAGTGCAAGGAATAGAGGAATGCACAGTCAACTAGGAATGAGTCAATGTTGATTGGTGCAAAACGATATGGCGAATTTTATGGAATCTTACGTGTCATTGTTTCAAGAACGATCGGATTTACTATTCAACTCCTTTTGGGAGCACGTACAACTTTCACTCGTTTCGTTATTAATTGCAGTTGCGATCGCTTTACCGATAGGAATTTTATTAACGCGATACAATCGCTATTCTGAGTGGATCATCGGTTTTGCGGCGGTTTTGCAGACGATTCCATCGCTTGCTTTACTCGGTTTTCTCGTCTTGTTTGCTGGAATTGGGACGACCCCAGCAATTATTGCGTTAACGGCGTACGCATTACTGCCGATCTTGAGAAATACGTACACCGGAATTCGAGAAGTTGACCCAGCCATTGTCGAAGCGGCAAGAGGGATGGGGATGAACTCTTATCGTAGTTTAATGAAAATCGAACTTCCACTAGCAATGCAGACGATTATGGCAGGAATTCGTACGTCAATGGTGTTAATTGTCGGTACGGCAACGCTTGCGGCCCTCGTTGGTGGGGGTGGCCTCGGCCAAATCATTATGACAGGGATTCAACGAACGAATAATGAATACATCTTGTTTGGTGCGCTTCCTGCTGCACTTCTAGCGATTGTGTTAGATGTTATTCTTCGTTTAACAGAACGAGGCACAAAAAGAAACCGACATGCCTCATCTAAGCCAATCATTGCAGTTGTCGCCATTGCCCTTGTGATTGTGTTGATCCAACCGGTCGTATCCATGTTTAAAGATGAATCTGACTTAGTCATCGGTGGGAAGCTAGGTCCGGAACCTCCAATCTTGGCGAATATGTATAAGCTATTAATCGAGGAAGAAACCGACTTAAATGTAGAAGTTATTGCCCCTCTTGGAGCAACGAACGTGAACTTCAATGCGTTAATCGTTGGAGATGTTGATATTTATCCTGAATTTAGTGGAACAGTATTGGCTGACCTATTAAATGAGGAAGAGTTTAGTTATGACGAAGAAGAGTCGTATCAAGAAGCACGAGACGGAATCTACGAGGAGTATGGCTTTCACTTTTTAGAACCAATGGGTTTTCAGAATACGTATGCCTTAGCGATGCCAAGGGAGCTCGCTGAAGAACTAGAAGTAAGTACGATTTCTGACTTAATGCCTTATACGAATGAGTTGAGTGTTGGTTTTACCTTTGAGTTTATGGATCGTGAAGACGGGTATGCAGGGTTTGAAGATGTATATGAATTTAGTTTTTCAGATGTGACGTCCATTGATGTGTCGACACGTTATCAAGCCATTAGTAACGGCAGCATTGACATCAGTGATGTCTTCTCGACCGACCCACAACTTGTAGAGTATGACATGGTCGTTTTGGAAGATGACGAAGATTTATTTCCGCCGTACCAAGCTGCACCTTTAGTGACGAACGTTGCACTCCAACAACATCCTGAAATCGAAGAGATTTTAAATCAATTAGCAGGAATTGGGACGATAGAGGAAATTTCAGAGTTAAACTTCCGAGTCGATCTTGAAGATGAAGATCCCGAAGAAGTCGCACGAGATTTTTTAGTTGAACAAGGACTATTGGATAATTAAAACATTAACTTTGTAAAGTATAAAACAACGCGATAAAAGGAAAAGCCACTAGGTGAAAACTGGTGGCTTTTCCTTTTATAATGCGCTATTGAAGTGAAAGTTCAGAGTGAAGTCCAGGTCATAAAGTCTGTGTATTTAGTCACTTTTATATTGTTGTATAGTTTAGAATCTATTAACTTCGACTTTATGATCACTTAACATCGATCATTTATAGTGAATTTATAGCAATTATAACAGAAATAATCAGCAGTTATCAGAGAATGCACAGGTGAAGCGTGATTGGAGGTGATTCATGGAGGTCTTACAAAGCGGTATGGAAAACGTATCTTGAGATCAAATTTCTAATTAACTTTGTAAGGAGGACTACAATGAAAGTAAAAACTCGAGGTTTTGCGATCGCATCAATTCCAAGAAGGCGACAATGGGCAACGCGTGCAGGTTTTATGATGGTGGCGTTTGGAACGGCTGCAACGCTGATTGCAGCCTCAACATCTGAAGTGGTCGCAACTGAGCCGTTTGGTGCCGCGCAAGGAAGTTTCACAGATGAGTTACAAAGACCATCACTCATGGATTTCAGTTCTGCACCAGAGGAGGTTCTTGAGGAAGACGATGAACTCTGGCAGTCGGAACAGGTTAGACCAAATGCTTCCCCTTATCAGGCGTTTGAATTGGAGCATCCTGGGGAGCACACACCAGTTAGATGGAGCGGGAAGGTTGACCCAGAGCGTGACGTTTCCTTGTTGGCGTGGAATCATGAAAAAGAGCGTTGGGATCAATTACGAAGTGAATCAGGCTCCGCACCTGATAATACAGTATTGAAAGCCTATCTGTCTGAGGATTATCGTGATGTGAATGATGCTACACACATCGCCATTGTTGGTGAAGATTCATCGATGACAAGAACAGGCAACTGGAAACCTGACTCAAGCGGTGTTACAGACGATTTCCGTGATCCTGAAACGTATGATTTCTCGTTGGCTCACATCACAGATACTCAGTTTTTGGCAGAAGGAGCCGTTGACCCAGAACTTGATGAAGAAGCACAGGAGCGTTTCGCTTCAGCCTACAGGGATAAGATGAATTGGATCGTTGATAATCAAGATCAACGTAAGATTGCATACGTTGCTCATACAGGTGATATTATCGAGAATTGGATGCTGCCGCATCATTCAGAAGAACAGGCGCATAAGGAATTCGGGTTTGCTTCGGATATGCAGGCGATCATTGATGAGGCTGGAATTCCGAACGGCATCCTCCCAGGTAACCACGACAACGGTTGGGGTGCTTTTGGCAATGAGATGTTCAATGATTATTTCTCTCAAAAACGATACGAGGAAGCATCACAATCTTGGGAGAACGGTACTTACGGCGGTCCTTGGCAAGAAGGAGATAACTCCGCCCATTACGACTTATTTGAAGTGGACGACCATGAATTCATCGCGGTTCACTTGCCATATGGTCATACGAACGCTCAGAGAAACTGGGCGAATGAAGTGCTTGAGGCGTTCCCAAACCGTGATGCATTCTTGTTTACGCATGCTTATTTGAGAGCATCAAGTAGTGATGATGCTTCAAAAGCATCTGGAAACAGAGGCTACGGTGATAACAGTCATTTACTGAGAACACAAGTCGTCGAGCAAAATGACAACATCGTTATGGTCTCTTCCGGTCACTATCATGGAACAGCTTGGAATCAGAATTTTAACGGCAACAACGGTCCGGTCTTTGAAATGTTAGCAGATTATCAGAACTATGAAGTTGATGGCGAGCGTAACACAGGATTCATGCGGTTGTTGCAGTTCGATATCGATGCCGGTGAAGTTACCGTAAATACGTACTCACCGAAACTCGCTGAGTTCAATGCGACAGATTATGATACTGGAAATCGTAACTATCAACCGGAAACCGACGAGTACACGGCTCCGCTGCCCCTAAGCACACGAGGAACGACTGTCATGACCGACCAGATCCAACTTGGCAATTCCGATCAGTCGGTTGCTGATCCTCCAGAAAATGAACCTAAACCGATCCCATATGCGTCACCGAAAAGATGGTGACGACGATCAGCAGATCGGACAATTGAACATCCGCCAACAAGATGACCTGACCGTGAACTCAGGCGAGGAAATCAGTCCAATTGATCTTTTCGTCAATGATGACGATGCAGCCATAGAATTCGAAGGACTACCCGAAGGCATGGTCGGTGTTGCAGATAGCCGTACAATTTCAGGTGTCCCAACCGAACCAGGCACGTATGAGATTACAGTGACAGCATTCAACCAATTCGAAGTTGAAGAGACGATGAGCTTCTCGATTACGGTAGAAGAAACTGAGTGATGGTTAATTGGTAAAGTTAAAAGGAATTCCTTCTAAGCGATACGTTAATAGCGTATCGCTTTTTCTAATTTGTAGAGTGTTAGGGTATTAAACTGTAGAAGGAAATGTTTTATAGAAAGCGAATAATCAACGAAGGAGAGATACAATGAATAAAAAAATTATATGGAAAAACTTAGAGGTATTCGGTTACGAACATTTTGATATGAAGGTAGAAAAAGACATTAATACGATTGGAACAATCATTACTACCGTCGATGACGTAAACCAATAGCAATAAAATACTGCATCCAACTAAATCAAAATTGGGTTACAACTGAAGTGAATATAGAAATAGACAACCAAAATCGATTGAAAATACATAGTGATGGAAATGGGAATTGGTTTAATGAGGATGGAACACCTTTAGAAAATCTTAGAGGAGCGATTGATGTAGATTTATCAGCAACCCCGTTTTCAAACACGTTACCAATCAATAGAGAGAGTTGGAATGTAGGTGATGAAAAGAAGTTTGAGATGGTGTATATTACATTCCCTGAATTAGAAGTTAAGAAGGTTAAGCAGAGTTATAAATATAGTAAAACAAAGGATGGCAATCGTTACTATGATTATGAGTGTCGAGGTTATCAAACAGAAATAACAGTCGATGATGATGGTTTTGTAATTGATTACCCTAGTGTTTTTCAAAAGATCTATTAAAGTGTGCAAGTAAAAAGTTGAGAATTAGCATAAGTGCTGAGTAGTGTCGATAAAATAAAAGATTTTCAGTGATTACAGAATGAAAAGGAGGGTCTTGCATGTGGACTCAACAGCTGATTGAGACAGACAGGGGCGTCTTTGAAGTTTTCATAAAAGGAGATGGTGAGCCTTTAGCCGTCACCCATCATTATAGTGCTTTTAATGAACGTGGAAATGCATTTGCAAATCCGTTTACGGACGTCTATACAGTATATCTCATTAATCTTAGGGGTGCGGGTCAATCCGTAGGTGCGAAACATGAATATGAATACGGTATGGAAGAGACGATCTTAGATTTAGAAGCACTTCGTGAAACTTTAGGGTTTGGTCAATGGGGATTTGCCGGGCACTCTACCGGTGGGATGTTGGCGTTGAAGTATGCGATTAATCGACCAGCTTCTCTAACGAAGATTATTGCAGGTGGGGCAGCAGCCAGTTATGAATATGGATCAGACCCGAGTTCCATTTACTGCCCAAAAAATCCGGATTTCACTCGCATCGTAGAAATTATGGATCAACTAAACGATCCGACAACCCCAATTGAAACCCGTAGAAAACTGAATTACGAGTGGGCTTTAATGTCCTATTACTCAGAAGACAAACTGCAAGATGCGATGACGAAACCGAATAGTGGTAAACCTGTCGGAGAGAGGCTAGATTATTTTAGGAAAGTTGAATATCCTACCTATGATATTAGGGAGAAGCTAAAAAATGTACCTATAACTAGCTATATTTATGCCGGAAGATACGATGCCCAGTGCCCGATGAAATTCGGAATTGAAATTGCTCAATTGATCCCAACAGCTTCGTTAACCATCTTTGAAGAAAGCAATCACAATCCATTCTCGGAGGAAAAAGAGAAGTTTCAAGAGTTTGTGTATGGAACTATTAAAGAAGTCCTCTAAGAAAACTTGCGTAGGGGTAAGTACTTTTATGTTGGGATTTTGATGGTTTGATGTATATAGTCGATGCAAAATCCCCTCGTAAAACGGTTAAGTAGCAATACAATTATTGTTGTTTTTGGTGTTTCACCTACATATTTTCCCCATTCTATGGTGTTTGATTGAAAACTCTTTGATAGATTCGTTCACAATAGGAATACAGATTGTAACGGTAAATATGAGGTTTGTTAAACAGCATGTATGAATCATTAACGTTAATTGTTTGGTATGTTAGTAATAATAAAATAATCTAATAATTCTGATTTGATAAGGGGGGAGAAGTATTGAGTGTACGTAAATTAATCTTGATCTTAATCATTGGTGGTTTATTTATGCTTCAAAGTCCAATCATCTTAGTAGCGAATCGGATTGAACCAGTCATTTTAGGTTTACCTTTTTTTATTTTTTGGAATTTTTTTTGGTGGGCAATTTTAACTGTAGTCATGTATATCGCATATAAGCTAAATTGGGGTAATCAAAAAATAGAGTAAGGGGTGAAGAAGTTGATCTCTGGCGTAGTTATAATACTATTATTTATGATAATCCCATTAATCGTCGGGGTATTGGCGGCAACTAAATCAGACAATACGAGTGATGATTATTTCATACAAGGCCGTAATATGGGTTCGATCACAACATTTTTTACAGTATCGGCAACCTGGTGGAGTGCATTTGCGTTTTTGGGATCCAACGCCTCTTTATATTCTGAAGGACCGGTTTATTTAACTGCAATTGGTTGGAACATTTTATTTGGGATTTTGTATTTTGTAGTTGGGAAGAGGGTTTGGTACTTAGGGAAAAAGTTTAATTATGTGACGCCGTCAGACCTTTTAGGTGATTTTTATGATAGCGAAAAAATAAGAGTAGTGGTTGGGATCGTCGTTGTGGTTTTTACGATTCCATACTTACAGATTCAGTTGACAGGCGGAGCTTATCTAATAGAAATTGCTTCGGGAGGTTATATTCCTTTTTGGTTAGCGGCATTAATGTTTTATATCGTTATTTTAATTTATGTTTGGGTTGGCGGGATCAGAGCCATTGCGTGGACAGATATTATCTACGGTGCAATTTTATTATTTGGTCTCCTATATGCTGGGCTTTACCTTTCAAATGTTGTAGGTGGACCTATAGCGATGTTTGAGCAGATGCAAGCTCAATATCCAGAACATATGGTGTTACCTGGTCCTGATGGGAATGCAGGATATGGCATGTGGATCTCACTTTGTTTTATAACAGCGATCGGAGCATTAATGGGTCCTCAAATGTGGTTGCGTATGTATTCGGTTAAGAATGGTACGATTTTTAATTTAATGCCTTTCCTAATATCAATCATTGCGATTTGTTACGCAGGATCATTGTTAGTAAGTTGGACAGGCGTTCTCGTAATGCCTGGTGTTGAGAATCCCGATCAAATACTTCCGTTGTTGTTAATGGAATATGCACCATTTATTATTGCTGCCTTAATTCTCGCGGCGGGAGCTTCGGCCGCAATGTCGACTGCAAATAGTCAAATCCATGCTGTGTCTACAGTCATGACAAAAGATTTTTATCAAAGGTATAAGAACCCGGATGCCTCCCATGCAAAACTGATGAGAATTGGAAGGTATTATTTACTAGTATTCTCTGCTATTGCCTACGTTTTAGCGTTATTTGCTCCAGGTTTACTCGTAACAGTAGGGTTAATTGCGTTTGGCGGGACGGCACAATTAATTGTGCCTACACTAGGTGCATTATTCTGGAAACGTTCCACTGCAACCGGAGCATTAACTGGCATGATTAGCGGATTGTTCGTCATGATGATCCTTCAATTTACTCCTTTACCGTTACCATTTGGTCTTAGTTCATCAATGTATGGTTTATTCGTAAATGTACTACTCTTCGTTGTGGTCAGCTTGCTAACGAAGCCACGACCTGTATCGGTGTCGAGTCGTTTTGAGTTGGCATTGAATGAGTTCAATAAGGAAGAACATAAAGGACATAATGATAAGAAGAAGAGTGCATGAACAAGCTGAATAATTTTGCATTTAGCGATTCGATTAACTAAAGACTTAGTTCAGAACGTAAATCCTTATGGTAATGAAATTAGATAACTTACTTTTTCCCAAGATAAAGAGCTGGGGCACATAACTAAAATTGCCAACACTAAAGACGAATAACTACAGCTTTTAAAGTTCTATAATACAAAAAACCGAACTCATTCACCATTCTACTTGTAGAGTGATGAATTTAGTTCGGTTTTTCTTATTCCTAAAATAATTTTAACTCAAGCACTTTTTGTAATTTATAGATTAAAGGTATGCATAATCGCATTTAACACATCTTGAGAAAAAAGGTATACGAACGTTAAAAACATCGAAATCGGTATGATAAATAATAAGAGTTTCATCAAAGGTGTTTTAATAAATATAGTTTCCGCTTTTTTTAAGAGTGACATGGGTTCATCATTGTTCATGATTATCCTCCTTGGGTAGATGTTTTAGTCAACATAATCGTTAGCTTCACAAAAGTTGTCTATAGCTCCCACTTCGCCATAAAAGTTCTGGCAAGCTGTATAAGCGCTAGTTTTATAAACGTCAGTCATAAAAGCAACACCAACGGCTGCAGCACCTCCAACAGCGGCAGCTTTAGCAACAGACTTTACAGCAGCAGGAACAGCTAGGACAGGCAATGCCTGAGTGCTAATGTCACCAGATGTTTCTCCGAAGTTTTCTTCAATTAGATCTGCTTCTATTTCAGTTAAACCATTTTCAAGAGCTTGTTCTCTATTAAATGTGTAGGCTCCATCTTCGTAAATCTCAAAATTCCCTTCAAGAGCTTCTTCTATTCGTTCGACATCATTTCCTGTAGTCTGCGCTTGAGAAACAGATGCAAATGGAAGAGATAGGGATACGATTAACGCTAGTGTAGTAATTAAGGATAATTTTAACCATGAATTTCGACATAACAATTTCCTATGTATCATTGTAAAACCTCCTAAAATATATGTTGGGAAGCATTCTACGTGAATATTTTTTATTTTTAAATAGGTGTTGAATAATTGAGTCTAATGACTAGGTAATGTAATGGGATTACGAGGCGAAATAAGCCTAAGATCATGGCAGAAATTATTCAATATGGGTTATTAGTGAAAGCTTACTCATGTATTTTAATAATAAAATGAATTAGTTTAACTAATGAAGAAAATTACATTGAAGAAGGAAATTCATTAGATGGGGAGAAGCCTATTTGTTAGATAACGGAGGAGTCAAAATGAAAAAATGGTTGGGTTCTTCAGGCGTGTGTATCAACCAGGATGGTCAATTGTTAATGGTTCTGCAAGGTAGACCTGCAGAGAATAAAACGTGGTCTATTCCATCAGGTGGAAAAGAACAAGAAGAAACATTTGAAGAGTGTTGCATTAGAGAAGTGAAAGAAGAAACGGGTTATACAGTGGAAGTCGTTGAGAAGCTGAAGGTGAAGCAAAGAACTTACGAACAGATTAATGTTGCTGTTGAAGCTCACTACTTCTTGGTGAAAGTTGTAGGAGGTAAAAGAAACTTTCAAGATCCTGACAATCTTATTTATGATATCGCTTGGAAAGACGTTAGAGTTAACCTTCCCCGAAGACCAAGAATTTCTTAGTAACTACATAATGAAAGTGTCACAATAAAAACGAACGAGTCGACCATGACGTACTGTACTCATTAATGTGTAATGAGGAGGGAAAATAGCATGGGTGAAGTGGTACAGTGTATTATCGAATATAATGAAAATGGTTATTTGATTTATGCAGAAAATTATCCAGGAGCATATGCGAGGGGTAGTACCAAAGACGAAGCTATGCAAAAAATCCCTAGTGAGATACAAGCCTATTGCATGTGGGCGTATAATGACAATAGTAAGCAGAGGATCTCGATTGAGAGTGTTCAGGAACAGAAAGTGAATGTAAACGTTCGAGACGCAGATACATGTATTTTATTTGATCGCGAAAGAGCATCAATCTCAGAAGATGAGTATTCTAAGTTAAAGTTGCTCGTTTTAAAATCTGCTTGGGACTTTAGAAAATTATATCACTCCATTCCTGACAAGAATTTCACAAATAGACAAGAACGAAAAACTTTTTATGGTTGGGTGCCTCTGTCTGCAAGCGATGTTCTTATTCATACAAACAATGTGACAAGCTATTATGTGGGAGAAATTGGAGTCACGATCAAAAATAGAAAAGACATTTATGAAAATCGTGTTTCTGCTTTAAAGTATGTTGAAGCGATGCCGAATTATCTTCAAAATAAAGTCTTTAAAGGGAGTTATAATGAGCTTTGGACGTTAAGAAAGGTCATGCGTCGTTTCATTTGGCATGATCGTATTCATGCGAAATCAATGTATCGATTGGCAAATTCTAGATGGGGTGAAACGATTGAGAACCCCTTTTATTTCTAATCTTTCTAATCGATACTTGTTACGCAGTTAAACAATCACCTGTTGGCAACATTATTCTTGATTATAAAACGATGCAAATGCTTTACTCGAAAAAGGAGAATGCATACATGCCCGAACCAAAGATGAAAGAGACCAATAACAGTGTAAACGAATTTATTGAAAGTGTAGAAAGTGAGAAGAAGAAGGCAGACGCCTATCGACTAGTAGAGATCTTTGAAGAGGTAACGGGGTACAAGGCGAAGATGTGGGGGCCTAGTATTATAGGTTTCGGTAGCTATCATTATAAATACGCATCTGGACGTGAAGGAGACGCTCCTTTAGCGGGTTTTTCACCAAGAAAGGCAAAAATTAGTCTCTATTTAGCCTATGAAAGTGAGAAAAGAGAGGAACTGTTAGCACGGTTCGGTAAACACACGAAAAGTAAGGCTTGTATATATGTTAATAAATTGGCTGATATTGACCTGGATGTGTTAAAGGAATTGATCCATCACACAATAGAAACGTATCAAGACTAACAGCATCAGTGCTTTTCATGCCGATGAACGAATTACTGGACACTGATTTTGACTATGGAAAATTTATAAAATTTTTAAGACGTATATAATTTTTTAAGTAAATAATATTGATACAACAAGGTGGTGGAATTCTTTTGTTTCTAATGAATTTGATGTCTCAAGTCATAATAATTGTTACCGTTTATTTAGTGTTTTTCTCAATAGGTAAATTAATTAATACTGATATTCTTAACGCAATCACGTTTTATAATGACGGTTTTACAATTAGTTTTATAGGTGTAATTCTGCTTTTAGTGACCTCCAACATAATTTACTTTATTATTAAGCGGTTCATCAGTATCAAGGCTGTTACTTAGTATTTGATTAAGGTGTGGCAACTGAAAATAGCTTATAAGCCTCTAAAAATTATGTTAACCTTATTTTAATTGAGGTTAACAATTCGTGTTCAGGAGGTGCTAAATTTCATGTCAAAAAAGAGTAAAACGTTATTAATGACAATATCATCGGTTTTGTTTATCATTTTAGTTTTTATGTATTTCATTGGCTATTGGTCGGCTAATAGTTATATTGAAATTTTGTTCTTCTTTGTGATGATAGCAAGTGTGTATAGCTCAGGAATGCAATTTAGAAGTTACTTTGCTGAGTAGTAAGAGTATTCATTTTTTGTTCCTTCATCACAATACAAAAATAAACGAACTAATTGCTCCTTGCGATAAACCAACATCGGATATTGCTCTGCTTAACATGAACTGTATAACTAGATCGTTAGGGGAACACTTCTACAATTCAAAAGTAATTGGTGTAAGGTTCATTATAGGGGGAGATTATTCACTTTGAGTATCACATCTCAAGCCCTCAATATCAAAGCTTGCATTCGAACAAAAGAGGTTGGATGGGTGAAAAACAACAATTCGGAGGTATGCTAGGCGCTTTAGGCACACATATGATTGATTGTTTGAGATGGTTAGTGGATGATGAGGTGGAGAACGTGAATGGGTTGTTACATACGCACGTACCTGAAGGTGCTGGAGAAATGCGAGATGCAGATGATGGGTTCTTTATTCACGGAAAGATGAAGAAGAATTGCACATTTTCAATTCAGTTGCTTTCTGGTGTTAACCACGGATTTGGGTCTAGCATCAAGGTATTTGGAAGGCAAGGAACGATGACACTAGAGAATGATAAGTTGCTTTTAATAGGGCAAGCTCAAGCACCATTAGAAGAGCTCGACATTCGGTCAGAAGGAAAGCTGCCAGCGCTACAGTCGAAAGAGGCAGCGGCTTATTATCCAGCATTTTATCCTTTCGTAGAAAAGGTGTATGATTATTTTGCCTTTCATCAAGTCGATCGGGATTTACCACTCATTGAATATGGGCATCATAACCAAGTCGTGATGGATACAATCATTGAAAGCCAAACGTAATTTAATAAGTAGGTGGTAGTGGATGAGCAGGATCGTTGCGTTCATCATCTTGTTTGTTTTGTTTTCGTATGTTGTTAATTTTGAGCCTGTTATTGTCTTCGTCGAGGCGTTACTTCAAAATAATTTTATTATTATCATTGGGCTTCTTTCTTTTATCGTCATAACTGTATTGATGACCCTGATCTTGAAACCGAGTTAACCATAAATTCTTTTCTGGAAGATCATACTAGTTGACGGAATACCCCGGTGGGTATATTGTTAGTAATAAGTTAATCAAAAAAGGGGTGAAACGACATGGAATATACCGATCAAATGAAAAATCGATTAAAACGAGTCGAGGGACAACTTCGAGGCGTTCTAAAAATGATGGAAGACGGGGAGGACTGTCGTGATGTTGTGTCTCAACTAGCGGCTTCTCGTACAGCCATTGATCGCACGATGGGGGTTATTGTTAGCGAAAATCTCGTAGAGTGTGTTCAGAAAGCGATTGAAGATGGAGAAGATACGAAAGACTATGTTGATCAAGCCGTAAACTTGCTCGTTAAGAGTCGCTAGGGTAGTCTGTCTACCCTAGAAAAATTTTTAGCAATTATAATACCCATACGGGTATATGTATATAAAAAGGAGAAGACAATGACTGACACAAAATCAACGAACATTATTCTGTTTAGTGGAGATTATGACAAAGCCATGGCTGCGTACATTATTGCAAACGGTGCAGCCGCTTATGACCATAAGGTCACCATCTTTCATACGTTCTGGGGGCTTAATGCGTTGAGAAAAGATGAACCGATTCAAGCGAACAAAACGATGTTAGAAAAAATGTTCGGTAAAATGATGCCCCGCGGTGCTGAAAAGATGGGATTGTCTAAGATGCATTTTGCAGGTATGGGGCCAAAATTAATAAAAAAAGGTCATGAAAAAGCACAATGCGATGCCTTTAGCCGATCTCATTGAAATGGCGGAAGAACAAGACGTCAACTTAGTGGCCTGTACGATGACGATGGATTTGTTAGGACTGCAAAAAGCGGAACTCAGAGAAAGCACCCAATACGCAGGCGTTGCAGCATATCTAGCCGATGCAGAAGACGGGAACGTGAACCTATTTATTTAAGAGGAGTGAATGAAATGGAAGATGTCACGCTGATTGTCAATGCAAAAGGGTTGGCCTGTCCGATGCCAATTGTTCGAACGAAAAAAGCGATGAAAGACATTGCCCCAGGGAGCATTGTCGAAGTGCAAGCGACAGATGAAGGCTCCACTGCGGACTTAAGGGCATGGGCACGAAAAGCAGGTCATGAGTATGTGAAAACGGTGAAGCATGATCAATCGTTAAGCCATTATTTACGCGCAGCAACTAGCGATTCGAACGAGTGTACATTTCCACATGTGATTGATAACAAAGGACTTCAGAACGTTATTGATGCTTACTCTGATTTCGTCATCGTTGATGTAAGAGAAAAAGGTGAGTATGACATACAGCACATTCCGGTGCTCGCTCAATTCCTTTTGGTGAACTAAGTGAGCGGATGCATGAACTGAGAAAAGAACAAGCCATTTATGTTGTATGCCGTACGGGTAACCGTAGTGATTTAGCAGCTCAAACGCTAGCCGACCATGGGTTTCGAAACGTCGTAAATGTCGCCCCTGGAATGAGTCAATGGAAAACCAAAGGAGGAAGCGAAAAGTGAGTGTAACAGCGATGAATCCGAAAGAGTTAGCGAGAAAAGTGATTCAAAAAGAGCCGTTGTTTATTTTAGATGTTCGAAATGAAGATGCGTTTCGTGATTGGAAGGTTGAAGGAGAAAATATTCAATACTTGAATGTCCCGTATTTTGATTTACTAGATGGTGTCGAAGAGATCGTTGACCAGCTTCCTAAACAACAACCGATTCTCGTCGTCTGTGCAAAAGAAGGTTCATCGATTTTAGTCGGTGAGATGCTTTCGGAGGAAGGGTTCAATACTTCTTATCTAGCAGGCGGTATGAAAGCATGGAGTGAACATTTAGAGCCCATTAAAGTCGCCGATTTACGTGAAGGTGGCGAGTTATACCAATTTGTTCGTCTCGGTAAAGGCTGTTTATCGTATATGGTGTTGTCCGGGAACGAAGCCGCCATTATTGATGCGACGCGAATGACAGATGCATACATGATGTTTGCCAAACAGATGGGTGTATCAATTTCGCATGTGTTCGATACCCATTTACATGCCGATCATATTTCGGGTGGCAGAATGATTGCTGAAGAAACCGGTGCGACCTATTGGCTTCCACCAAAAGATGCCGAAGAAGTCACGTTTAATTATGAGCCAATTGAAGATAACGCCCATTTGCAAGTAGGCGCTTCTCGAATTGACATCCAATCTCTAGACACGCCAGGTCATACGATTGGTTCGATGTCCTTTATTGTCGATGAGGCGTATTTATTAACGGGAGACATTTTATTTATTGATTCAATAGGACGACCAGACTTAGCTGGGAAAGCAGAAGATTGGGTTGGGGA
This sequence comes from Geomicrobium sp. JCM 19038, assembly GCF_000698125.1. Classification (GTDB taxonomy): domain Bacteria; phylum Bacillota; class Bacilli; order Bacillales; family Marinococcaceae; genus Geomicrobium_A. Next base: position 113,226 of record NZ_BAXA01000005.1, read on the forward strand.
TTTGCGGCATTCGTTGTATGAAACGTATCAATCACTGTCGCCGGAGCATGTCGTCATGCCTGCGCATTTCATGATTGTTGAGGAATTGAATGATGATGGAAGCGTGGCTGAAAAACTCGGTGTCTTAATGGAGAGAAACCACGGATTAAACGTAGACGACGAGCGAGAATTTCGCTCAATGGTTACCGATCATTTACCACCACAACCGAATGCTTATCGTGAAATCAGAGAAACAAACATGGGCAATAAAACCCCTAGCTTAGAGGAACAACGTGAAATGGAGATGGGTCCAAACCGCTGTGCGGTTCGATAATAATTTTGACTAAAAAGGAGTCAACAAGATGAAGATCACAAAAGTAGTAGATGCAAAAGGAATGGCATGCCCGATGCCAATCGTAAAAACAAAAAAAGAAATGAAGCAGTTAGAATCAGGAGACATTCTGGAAGTACAAGCCACCGATAAAGGTGCGTTAAAGGACTTCGAGGCGTGGGCAAAGTCAACAGGCCATGAGTTGTTACAAACAAAGGAAGCGGACGGGGTTTTAACGTTCCACATAAAGAAAGGAGAATAATAGGCGATGGAAGAGGGGCACATCGCTGTCCCTTTTCTCATCAGTAAGGGGAACGTCGTGGATATTCTTTTTATCATAACCATTTTTCTAATCGGTTTTATCGGCTCATTCATTTCTGGAATAGTAGGTGTTGGGGGCTCGATTATTAAATATCCGATGCTTCTATTCATCCCTCCGCTATTGGGGTTTGCGACATTTACAGCACATGAAGTTGCCGGAATTAGTGCAGTTCAAGTGTTTTTCGCGACAATTGCGGGTGTGTGGGCGTATCGGGGCACAGGGTATTTGCATAAGAAATTGATTGTCTATATGGGATCTAGCATTCTAATCGGAAGCTTTATCGGAGCATTTGCTTCTAATCTTCTTCAAGAAAGCGCCGTGAATGTTGTCTATGCAGTACTCGCAACAATTGCGGCGATTATGATGTTCTTACCAAAAAAACAACTGCCTGACCAGCCAGCACAAGAAATTACATTTCATAAAGGACTGGCTGTAAGCTTATCATTTGTCGTAGGTATAGCATCTGGAATTGTAGGAGCAGCAGGGTCGTTCTTGCTCGTTCCGATTATGTTAACTCTATTAAAACTACCGACCGTGTAACGATTGCAACCTCTTTAGCAGTAACGTTTATCTCTTCTATCGGTTCCACGTTTGGAAAAGTCGCCACAGATCAAGTTCTCTATGGGCCAGTAGCTGTGATGGTTATTGCAAGTGGCATTGCCGCGCCTTTAGGAGCGAAGCTCGGTCAAAAGATGAGTACGAATCTTTTGAAATGGATTCTTGCGATTTTGATTGTTGCTTCATCCCTGCAAATTTGGTGGGGTGTAATACAATCTTAAGCGATCAAAGGATTATCTTCATTTGGTGTGAAACTGAGTGTACACCACCAAGAAAGTTATGAGTAGATGGTAGAAACAAGTCTTTTAACAATGTTTCTATATATTTATATTTAAGGTATGGTCACATTACCATACCTTAAATATAAATATTCCGATGATCTTATATGTGAATGGTGTAGTTTGCTCTTGTGATTTACAACGGTATAATTCAAAGATGTTTGATTAGTTTGTCGTGATACACTATAAGGAGAAATTAAAAAAAATAAGGGAGGTACGGATATGTATGCAGGGTTAATTTCTTTGCATGTTATTGCAGGTTTTGTCGCGTTAGCTTTTTATTTATACCTGTGCTCACAAAAAAAGGAGGGCGATATCATAGAAGAGCAGGCTGGGTATTTACGATTGCGATGTTTATTGTCAGTGCAACAAGCGTCTTATTAGCACTTGTTAATAGTCTCGTACACAATTTATCGCTGATGGAGTCTTCATTTAATATCTTTCTTACGTTCATCGGTGTGCTAAGCTATGTAACCGCAATATATGGAATTAGAGTTCTGAAAATTAGAAATAAAAATGGGGTGAAGACGTCATCGTTCGATTGGTTTAATGCTTGTTTACTACTGATTAGTGCAGTCATTGTTATTGTCTTTGGAGCTATTCTTCGTGATCCGTTACTGTTTTGGTTTCCGTTTATCGGTTTATTCTTAGGAGTCACTCAAATTCTTTATATGTCCATGGGGTCTAAGTATAAGAATGAGCGGGTTGTGGAACATCTTACAGCGATGTTGAGCTGTGGTGTTAGTGCAATTACTGCTTTTGTTGTCTTTGGTGCACCCAGGATTTTGGATATAGACCAAGTGTCGTTATTATTATGGTTTGGACCAACAATCATCATTGTGCCCATCATTATCGTTTTTACAAAAAAATTCCGAGGGCCAAAGCGAACGTTAAGCACAGCCGATCAATTCAGAGAAGAGAACCAACGAATTGGGAATTAGAAAGAAGGACTTAGAAATGACCGCTGTGATGTGCCAGTTTCATAACGACAGCGATATGAATTTTAAGTAAATAAAAAGTCTTGTTTCTAGTAAGCTGAGTTATGAGGAACCATCGTGTTCTCTTGAAACAACCCAGTGAGTTTCGTAGAAATATAAGAAAACGTTTTAGCTTCCATAATTTAGCGAATAATTAATAAGGACAATAAAATGTACTGGGAGAACCTTCCGTGAAAAAGCGTCATTACGTATTGGAATGACATGCCAATACAGACATTAGCAGATGAAAAGTAAATAACTTCGTTTAAATAAGAAAATTATTGTTTCCTGAGCATACTGCATTAGTATGCAATATAGAGGCAATAAGCGAGTGCGAATGTGAAGCGAACATAAAAAGCTAGGGGATCCGCACCAATAAAATTGAATATTATGATAAAATATGTAATAAAGTTAAAAGTTGTTTAATTGTTTCAGAGCTAATTCGAAGAAAAGCTTCATTTATACGCGAATTTTGCATAACTATACTTGAAATTCGCAGTCGCACTCCGTGTGAGTGCGTGGATTGAAATACTTATACTAACAACTCCCAAAATGAAGTTCGACGTCGCACTCCGTGTGAGTGCGTGGATTGAAATTGAATCTCAGCGATATAGTTATACTCGTATTCGGTCGCACTCCGTGTGAGTGCGTGGATTGAAATGTCACAAATCCACGGGATGCTCAACATATCAGGGTCGCACTCCGTGTGAGTGCGTGGATTGAAATATCTTCGGGCAATTTTTGGTTACAAGTCGGGCAGTTGTCGCACTCCGTGTGAGTGCGTGGATTGAAATGACTTGGTGGTGAGCGTCTCCGTAAGGTTCGCTGTCGCACTCCGTGTGAGTGCGTGGATTGAAATTAGTTGTAACAGGTTTTGTGTTCAGTGAAGAACAACGTCGCACTCCGTGTGAGTGCGTGGATTGAAATTTAAATATATGTGGCGGTGGCAGCACAAGAACGGTGTCGCACTCCGTGTGAGTGCGTGGATTGAAATTAATTGCGCCATAGAGCGATTCTCAGGTTACAGTGTCGCACTCCGTGTGAGTACGTGGATTGAAATTTCATCGTCTTCTAATTAATGTTTGTTTGTACGATCCAGTGAACGTCATTTATAACGTTCGGTTCTCTTTCTGGATCTTCTGAATGAATTTTCGCTTCATGAGTAATACTTTCGCCAGGTGAGCTTAAGTTCAGACCTTGTGCAGTCCTTTGCATTCTCTGGGCAACTTCGCCTGATCGTCAAGTTGTCTTTCATACGTAGAGTAAGTAATGCTCTCTCGAGTCTCATCAGAGCCCCTAGTTAAGCCGTTTACAAATTGTTGTAAAGTACGTATAGGTTGTGAAATAGCAGGCATAGCTCTTCTAATAAAGTAGTTTGGAAGGTCACGACTAAAAGGGTTAAATCGTTCTTTTGCTTGGTTAATCTTGAAATCCTGCTCAAAAAAAACGGTTCTTCCAGAAGGAATAGATTTAGTGCTTGTGTATTCGATTACCTGATTAGGAGCAAATGCTTGGACGACCCTGACTGTCTGGGTGGACTGATCATACCCCATGATAATTCCATCAGATAGTTTTAATGTAGACCGATGTTCACTAACATGATCTCCTTCTCGCCAACCGATCAGTGAGCGGTTACTGGAAGAAACTGACTTGTAACAAGTAGTTATCAGAACTCTGTTGAATTCCATACATCATGTAACCATGGTTCCTAGTTAAATTGTGAGACCAGACGCTATTTAAAGTGAACATAGATGAATCTAAGTACTCGTAATCATTAATATCTATGGAAGTATAAGTCAGTGTGTTTAAATCGGCGATTAATTGTTCCATATCGTTTTTCTGTCCCTGCTGGAATTCCTGATGTGCCGTTCCTTGATCCATCGTCTCGTCCTGAAAATTTGCAGTAGCATAGGATGAACTTTGACCTTCTTGCAGTTCTGAATGAATAAAGGCGTTGAATAGTGATCGAGTGTCTAACTCATCTTCTAGTGTCCTTAGAACTCAAAAATGCACGACAGCAAGGATTAATTCCTTTTTGTCGTGCATTTTTCGTATGTTTTTTGTGCTTCATTTAGGTTTTGATTAGCTGATTGAACAATAACTTTTTTTGACTTACTCTTTGTATTCTCCCTAATAGTTGTGTCGTAATGTATATAAAAAGGCAGAACAAAAAAGACCGTAACAGTTTCTTTTTTATTCTGCCTTTGAATTTTTATGGTTAATTCTTATGGATCATTAATTTTTAGAGTAGCGTATTCCACGTACCGTAGTAATCGTCGTTTCCATTTCATCCCTGCTCCTAAAAAGGGAGATGAAAAGCAAGGTAGGTAAAGATCTTTGAATAGTTGAATAATAACCAATCCTGGTAACATAGTCAACTTAATTGCATGAATTTGGTATTACTAACAGGGGAGGTTGAAGTTTACGAAAGAAAAGTGTGTACCCTAAAATTATGATTGCACGATACTTAAAATAAACAAACCACAACATGTTATATATGTTGGATGAACGTAATTCATTATAAAATAGATGTGTGAAGTAGTTGGTATTAAACTATGAACTCATAAATAATTACTAACAGGTTGCATATAAATCTGTGAAAATTGCCCATCAGTGTTCCCACACTGATGGGCTTTATTAGTATTAGCAAATATACAGGGCAATAATCAACTTTCAGTTTCTAATAAAAAAGCCATTGTTATGATCCCTACTTACGTTCTTAATTTTTTAAGTTATGACACGATCGACGGTTATTGAATGATAGCAATAAGACCTATACTTTTAGGATACTATTTCATTGAATTAGATGGCCATAATTAATGTTGAATCATAACGACCAAAATTGAGACATATTACGTTTCGGGTCTTGTAAATATAAAATATCGTTGTTGCTATTGCTCTTTCAAAACTACAAATAATAGTTTAAAAAATCTGCTAATTCATGTTACTATTAGTGAGGACTAAATTTATTCATAAAGGTAGCAGTGTTTCCATGTGCAAAAAAACCATCTATTAGTAACAAGTTATGTATCCGAAGAAATGCTAAGTTTTAAGTAAGCGGTTTCTATTCGCTTAACGCGTAATGTACCAAGACTTACAATTATTAAGTAATCACTCGTTTCCTAATTTGACTACATTATAGTGAGGTGTTGAATGTGGCAGAAAAAAAAACCGGGAAGCCGGGAACCCATCAACAGGAGGGAATCACCCGACGTACTTTCATTAAGAATACAGGCTTGATTACCGGTGGTTTAGTTAGTGGTGGTTTGCTTGGGGGTCTTCTCGGCAACCAGTTGGGGACGGGAACAGACACGGAGACGTCAACGGAAGAACACGGACACGGCGCTACCCATAGGTATGAAGAAGCGCGAATGTTTTTTAAACGGCAGGGAGATTTCCGCGTGTTAGAGATGGTGACCGAAACCATCTTTCCTGAAGATGGCAACGGTCCAGGGGCGATCGCTTTAGGTGTGCCTTATTTTATTGACCGTCAACTCGCGGGCAATTGGGGCAGTAATACGCGGGACTATATGCAGGGACCGTTTGAGGAAGGGACAGACACGCAAGGTTATCAATCGTCGCTTACCCGTGGGGAAATTTTTCTCCAAGGCATTCGGCTGATTAATCAAATCAGTACTTCAGATTATGATGAAGCTTTTGTTGATTTAGAGGAACAAGACCGCGTGGCTATATTGACGGAATTTTCAGAAGGTAATGCGGAAATGCGTGGAGTTTCGTCTTCTCGGTTTTTCAGTTTGTTGCGGCAGGCTGTCCTGGAAGGTGCGTATTGTGACCCACTGTACGGTGGAAATCGAGAGATGGCTGGCTGGCGGATGAAAGGGCACCCCGGTTCTGTGATGTCCTATTTAGACGTGATTCAAGAAGAAGATTTTGTTGAAATGGATCCCGTCGCACTGAAAGATCACAATCACTAAAGATAAAAATACTTACGTTTAGGGGGAGATGGCGTGGTACAACAACTAGATAAAGTGGATGTCGTAACGGTAGGAGTCGGCTGGACCGGAGGAATTATTGCAGCTGAGTTAGCGAAGGCTGGCTATAACGTTGTCGGTTTGGAGCGGGGCGCTGAACAGAAAACGGAGGATTTTCTGCAGACGAAAGACGAGCTTCGTTTTGATTCAAGATATGAACTGCTTCAAAACTTATCCAATGAGACGGTTACGTTCCGTAATACGCCGGACATGACCGCTCTGCCGATGCGGGAATACGGCGCTTTTCAGCTCGGGACAGGCCTTGGGGGAGCTGGAGTTCATTGGAGCGGGGTCACGTGGAGATTTCTTCCTTACGACTTTGAAATTCAATCGCAGACTGTGGAGAAATACGGCGAAGATAAAATCCCGGAAGATATGGCACTCCAAGACTGGGGCATTACATATGAAGAACTGGAGCCTTACTATGACACTTTCGAAAAAACAGCAGGCATTTCCGGGGAAGAAAACCCCTTCGGCGGCTTTCGTTCCGATGATTATCCCACGCCGCCGATGAAGGAGACGCCGGCCCTTCGGCTGTTTAAAGAAACGACGACGGAGATGGGGTATCAGCCGTTCATGGCTCCTTCGGCCAACCCGTCGGAAACATATACGAATCCTGATGGAAAAAGGATTAATCAATGCCAATATTGCTCGTATTGCTCCCGATACGGGTGTGATTTCGGCGCCAAGTCCGATCCAATCGTTACCGTCATTCCAACGGCTCTGGAGACAAACAACTTTGAGCTGCGCACGTACTCCAATGTTACGGAAGTTCTGCATGAAGACGGGGTAGCCACTGGGGTCCGTTACACAGATTTGACGACGGGCGTAGAGTACGAACAGCCGGCGGACGTCGTCGTCTTAACGAGTTACGTGTTAAACAACGCTCGATTACTCCTACAGTCGGAGCTTGGACAACCGTATGACCCGGAAACGCAAACCGGCAGCATCGGCAAAAATTATTGTTATCAATTGGAGTTCAGTGGGCAGGGCTTTTTTGAGAAACAGTACAACATGCACATGGGCGCCGGGGCGCTGGGAATGGCCATTGATGACTTCAACGGCGATAACTTCGACCACAGTGATCTGGACTTCCTTCACGGTGGATGGATTTCGCTGCGGCAGGGCGGTCGGACTCCCATCAGCTCCAATGCGGTTCCGGCAGGCACGCCGAGTTTCGGCAGGGAATTTAAAGAACAATCCATCTATCAATTCTTCAGAATGTTATCAGTGGGGACTCAAGGGGCATCACTTCCTAACGTGAATAACTATTTAGATCTCGATCCTACGTATACAGATAAATTGGGCAACCCGCTATTGCGGATGACGTTTGATTTTCATGAGCAGGATCAAAATTTAGCCAGGTATCTGGCAGAGCAGATCGAAGACATTCTGACGGAAATGGGTGCGAGTGACATTGCGGTCAATAAAGACCTCGGCAATTTTGACATTGAACCCTACCAGTCCACGCACAATACAGGTGGCGTCATTATGGGTGATGACCCGGAAACATCAGCAGTGAACAGCTACCTGCAGATGTGGGACCACGACAACGTATTTGTGGTTGGAGCTTCTGCGTTTCCTCACAACGGCGGTTACAACCCGACTGGAACGGTTGGCGCCTTAGCTTACCGGGCTGCTGAAGGCATTGAAGAATATTTAAGTAATGGTGGCGGACAACTGGTATAACTGAACCTAAATAACAATGACGGAAGGCGGACTTCAGATGAGCCATTTAATATCGGTGTGCCGAGCTTAATTCTCATTTTATTGTTGGCTTTGTTGATTTTCGGACCGAAAAGTTGCCGGAAATAGGCAGTGCGTTCGGGGAAACCATTCAGTCTTTTAAAAAATCAACCCACGATCTTCTTGAGGATGAAAAAGTTCAAGAGGAGCAGAAGGTCAGCCATAATGAAAAGGGCGCTTAATCTTCTGCGCTTGTAAAAACATAATGTGTACACAAGACTTCACTCGGAATAGGTAAACGGCAGATGAACCTTTCCGAAAGGTACAAAAAAAGAGACAGGGATGGGAGACACAACATGAAGAAATTATTGATGGCAATTGCAGGTTCAACTCTACTGCTCGCGGCATGCAGCGGAGAAGAAGCTGGGGAATCAGGTGAGACAGTAGATACAGCCGCTGGAGAAGAAGTATACACGGCCAGCTGCCTCAGCTGTCACGGCGACAACATGGAAGGGGCTTCCGGACCTGCGTTGGAAGGATACACTGCCGATGAAGTACTCTCAGCGATTGAAGAAGGACCAGGCGCGATGCCGGCCAACATCGTTGAGGGCGAAGATGCTCAAATCGTGGCTGCATACGTAGAAGACGAAAGCTAATGATTAGAAGTGGGTGACTAACCCTCGTTCTTTCAACCACTAAACGTAAGGCTGCGTACTTGGTGGTTACAGTTAAGTCTAACAAAGAAACAAGCTTTTAAACCCTCGGTCTTTTCAATAATTAAAAGACCGAGGTTTTTTGCATGCGAATCAAAGACCATAAGGTAGTTCACTTATTTGTATTATATAGTTGAATGAAGGATACATAGGAATTTTCGTTGAAAAACTGTGAACGAAATGTCTCCAGTGATTTAAAAACGTGTGGTCTAGTGATCGCACGTCAGTAACCGCGTTAAGATTTCTTTTACTGAGGTTGCGGATTGGATGTTAGTTCTTCGGTAATCTTGAACATTTACCGCCTGCATTGCCATTTCTGGGGTGACTCCACTTAATTGCATCTCTGCCCTTAATAGAGAAAGGATAGACTGCAGCTTTATAACTTCTTCCATTTCGTAATCACCCAAGCTCGTTAAACCGGAGAGATCAATGATTAACGTATGCACATAATTGTGTGCCACGTAATTTGCGGCTTTTCGAAATACCGTTTGGAAACGGTCTTCACTCATCTCCCGACCAAGGGTAGAACAGATATATTGCCCATGAGAGGAACGATGGGGAAGGCTAAGGATTTAACCTCGCGTAATGTTTCATAATAGTTGTGTTCAATCATCTTCCTTTTGGTAACTAGCTTCTATAAGATAGCATTATGATTTACACTCTTTTAAAGCATTCTTTCTACGTATTAGGGTGCGTGTAGGAATACCTGTCAATTGCTCTACTTGTTTATAGGTATGATTTTTCAGAAGAGAGGCTATGTGTATAATCTGTTTTATGGTTAATACTTATGAATCATTAATTTTTAGAGTAGCACATTCGACATAATCGTAATTAGTGTCGTTTCCATTTTATTGCGCCTATCAGAAGATAAGGGAGATAAAAAGCATAATAGGTAAAGATCTTTGAATAGTCAAATAGTACCCAACCCTGTAAAGTCAACTCGTTTGAGTAATTGGCAATCAACTTGAGGAGAAATCGATCTACGTCGGTCGATCCTTCTAGTAATTGATTAGTAGACCATTACATGTTATCTCTTATGAAATTCGTCTTAATACCAAGTTTTAATGAAAGAATTTTAAGTTATTTTCTTGAAATCTATAACTCGTAAAGTAACTGTCATAGCCTGTTTCAAGCCGTTTTTTTACAAACTTTGTAATAGATATTAATAAATTTGTAAATTGAAAATAACCAAATAATTCTAGTAATATCGGCACCAGTAAATTAATTACAAAATCTAGGAAAGGGATGATTGGATGAAAAGCATTAAGAAACAAGTCTCAGTGGGGGTAACTGCATCGTTAGCTTTACTACTGGGGTTAAGCCCTGTTACTCATCAAGCTCAAGCCTATAATGAGTTTGAAGAGATTGACACGAGTGAGGTAGAGTTAACGCCAGAAGAAGAAGCCTTAGCCGATGAAATGTATGAACAATACCTAGCAATTGAGGCAGTTGTAGAAAATCTTGATGACGAGCAGGAAGAAATTTTCCTTAATGCCTTATTAGATCCTGAGTTTGATTCATCACAATTTGATGGTGATGTTCTCATTGCAGAGAGTAAAAAAGACGTAGACACTTTGGATGAAATGTTCACTTCTCTTGGGACTTCAGTGGAATTTTCAGAAGATACGGAATCAGTTAGTATAAATAGTAACGGAGATCTTGTTGGTGTCGATGCTGACGGTATTGAAACGATGTCCTTCTGGGGCGGCGTTTGGGATGCGACTAAGTGTACAGCAGCGATTGCAGCAGTCTTTGTTCCTGGTGCTCAAGCGTACAGAGCGATCCGCGCACTTGGTGGTGTTCGTGAAACCGTTCGTTTACTCGCAGGTGCTTCTACAAGAGGTGACTGGTTAAATATCGGTGGATGGCAGCCGCTGAAGTACTAGGCATTGCTGGCGTTGAAGCTTATTGCTTTGATGGCTAAAAAAGGAGGGTTTAAATGAGTACGGATACAGCTTCCAAAACCAAACAAGGTGTATTAGGACCAACAAGCCATGCGTTTATGTCGGTGCTAGTATATGGAATGTTATTTGTAGCTTTAATGGTGGCTACAGGTGGATCGATTACTTTAGACAACCTACTTTTACCGATTGTTGGAATTTATGCGGTCGTGGGTATCACTGAATACCTTACCATGAAGCGAGTAGACAAGGCTCCGCAATGGCTCGTCATCGGTTCATTCGGTGTCGGAATTACAATGGCCGTGTTAATGATGGCAATTACTTTGTAAAAACAAGACATACTTTATCTTCAGAAGTAACAAATGTGAGCAAATTAATTGGAAGCAAACGATAACCTTAATGGGTTTTTGTTTGCTTCTTTTTTGGTGAAATACTTTTTTTATTGATTTGATACCGGTGAAATGACTTAGGAAATTCAACACCTACAGGTTTTATATTAAATAGAAAGCAAATTTGGACCATAGTAAAACAGATTAAATATAATGGACAAACATAATAAATTAATTTTTTTATTTCTTTAGAAGTTAAATTATTTAAATAACCTTAAATAGCTCACCATCTGTTCAGCCATGTAATCAGCATCAACAGTATAACCTTCTTTAATCCAGAAATTAATTCTTCCCACTAATGCAGCTGCTTGAGTGTAGCAATATAAGCTTCTATCTGTGTGGTTTTTGTAATGGTGTACAAAATGAAGGTCATCTAACAATAGATCTTTTAAAGCGAAACAAAGTTTCTCCTGAAAGCTTGGAAATTTATTTACATTAAAAAGAAGATTAAACATACTTTTATTCTGTTCAATGTATCTAAAAATCATTTTGGATGCTGAAGGAGAAAATTTTATAGAATTTGGTACTTTACCATTGTGAAAAGAGGGTTGTATTACGTCTATAAAACCTTGTATGGCGTCATCAATAATGTCTTCTATTAAACCTTTCTGATCAGAATAATGTGCATAAAACGTAGTTCGATTATAGTTAGCTAAATCAGTAACTTCTTGAATAGTTATATCCTTAGCCTCATGTTTTTCAATTAATTCTATAAATGCTAAACGAATATCCCTCTTAGTTCTTTCTACTCGCCGATCAGTCTTATTATTCATTTTAGAAGTTCTCCTTCCATAAATTCAAACACGACATACTTTTTTGTTGTCTAAGCGACATTATTAACAGTTTTGTTGATTGTTTATTTTTTAAACTTAATATAATTAATCCATATCAATCATGCTAGACGACATGTGTTGATTATATTTGAGGAGGTTATAGAGTGAAAGCATTAATTATCAAAGAGCCTAAATCAATTAAAGGTTTACAAATTGTTGATAAAAACATACCGGAACCTCTAGAAGGCGAAATTCGAGTAAAAGTTTTAACTGCTGGGCTTAATCCCTCTGATTATCAATATGCTTTGTATAACGAAAAAGCAAATGAAGAAAAGGTATTAGGAATAGATGTGTGTGGAATTGTCGATAAAGTGGGGCAGGGTGTAACTAATTTAAAGGTTGGAGATCGTGTTTATTATTTGAGAAGTTTAAATAATACGCATGGAGGATTTGCTGAGTATGCTATTACACCTGCTAATATAGCTAGCCTTCTTCCAGAAAATATAGATGATAGCGTTGCGGGTGTGACTCCAGGAGCTGGATTTACAGCATATCAGGCAATCATACAAAAGCTTCGACCAATTTCAGGTAAAACAATTCTCATACATGGTGGAGCGGGTGGCGTAGGAAGTTTTGCTATTCAACTCGCTAAAATGTCAGGGTTGAAAATAATCTCGTCTTGCCTTAGTAAAGATAAGGAATACGTTCGCTCATTAGGTGCAGATAAGGTTATAGATTTTACATCTGAGGACGTTCATAAAGTGGTATGGAATTATACAAATCAACGTGGTGTTGATTACATTTTAAATACAGTTGGTCCTGATATAGCCACGAAAGACCTTAATATACTGGCATTAGATGCAGAAATAGCAGTTACGGCAGGGTTTCCTCACTTTAATCATTTGAATTTTTATGAAAAAGGAATTTCAATTCATGAACTTGCGACAGGTTTGTCGCTGACATCAGGAGATCGATTAGCTGAAGATAACATTAAAAAAATAGGTGAAGAGTTAGGTAGATTAATAGCTGATCAAAAAATCAAGCCACCAAAAATAACAAGAATTACATTAGAAGAAGTACCCTTATATTTAGAGAAGATGAAAAATGGAGAAATCACTGGAAAAGTAGTCACTGAATTCGTAAGGAGGTTAATATGATGAATTTAACAGGTTTAGTTGCAGTAATAACGGGGGCAGGAACAGGAGTTGGTAAAGCAACATCGGAACTGTTGGCTTCACAAGGAGCAACAGTTTATTTAGTAGGAAGAAGGAAGTATAAGCTTGAAGAGGTTACAAAAAATATAAATGAAACAGGTGGTAAAGCTTATGCGTTTCAAGCAGATATAACTAATATTGATGAGATTAATCAACTAAAAAGGTTTATATTAGTTAAAGAAAACCGAGTGGATATTCTAATTAATAATGCAGGAATAGGTGGTAAACCTACATCAGTATATGAACATTCTGTTGATGATTGGCGTTATTCAATTGAACTGAATCTTAATAGTGCCTTTTATATGACAAATGCTTTCTTACCTATTTTGAGAAAACAGAAAAGCGGTTACGTAATCTCTCTAACCTCTATGATGGTTAATCTTAATTATGAGGGTTTTTCAGCATATTCAGCCGCTAAATCAGGTCTAGAAATTCTCATGAAAACTTTACAAGAAGAAGAAAGACAAAATGGAATTTATGTTAGTATTGTTGACCCAGGAAATGTAAAATCTGAACAAAATCAAGACGGAAAAGAAAGACCGGAACGTATTGCGGAGTTAATTTATGATTGCATACAATTCCCAGACGAAAAAAATGCAAATATTATTAGATTGTATTAAATGAAATTTCAAATAGGCTTTTACCTTGTAGAATAGTTAACTAAAAGGGGAACAAAGAAAATCCATAATGGATTTTCTTTGTTCCCCTTTTTAATTAAATGCTTTATATAGAGAACGTACGATCCCGTAAGAAGTGGCACCTATGATTTATTTGGTTGATATGCACAAGTTTTACGCTAGCATTAAAATTGAGCATACTAAATACGATTACTAATCTCTAGTCGTTGCAGGTGAATCAGAACGAGCAGCGGTGTCATTCTAGCTGCATGTCTGATCGCAAAGACCATTGGTGTCGAAACCGATGAAGTGCTTTGGAAAGCTCAACAAAAGTGTCCTCATGTAGTTGTCGTCAAATGAAACCACTAAACAGATTCAAGATCGTATTAATCAGCTAATTGGAATTATAGTGAGAGTAGGGTATAGAAAATACAAAATTCTTGCGAATCTTGTTTATGATTTACGTGCAAAAAAAGTTCTAAATCGCAGATTCCATTTGAAACATTACCATTTACATCGCGACCCCGCACATTTTTCAATAGGAAAATATGCGGGGTCAGTAATCGTATGCAAGTTCATTTAAATAATATGTGCATTCGTACAATTAGTCATCTCATAGACGCGGAATTATCTAATCTAAAGCCACTATGGGGAGTGAATGGCATTGCAGGTGGCTACTATAATAGGACAGCGTCGATTTACAAGCAAATTGCCTTAGAAGACTATACAAACGATGGATTAGAAATAGTTCTGTATTATTGGTGTTCTAGTTTCAGCTAATACATTTATTAATCACAAATTATAACAATAATTACTACAAAGATTATTTCATTAGTTAAAGCATAAATTAAAACATAGATTGGTAAAATATAAAACGCTTGAATCCATTGTTATATTAGGGATTCAGAGGATATCTAGTTATAAAAAATAGGATTGTCTATGATTAAAAGCTCTTTAGGATGATTTTTCGCATCAATATGGAGCTTTTTTTCTATATTGTTTTTACTATTGAATGTTTGTTTATGATTAAAAGATTCTTGTCTATGTAATATACTTAGTTGTGTATGAACTATTATTAATGGTTATGAAAAAAATCTGTATGTGGATAAAAAAATTAGTAAAAAGCTGATAAACCTTCGTATAAGACATCAATTCTAATATAAAATAATCATATCTATGATTTTTTTATTAATGTGTATAAGAAAATTGAATAAAAGATGTTTTGCGTTGTTATTAATCCGTAGTTATACACCGTTAATTAGACTACGAATACACTTGGTCATAAATAAAATCTATAGATCATTCACAGACAACTATGTACTGTTATTGAGTACTTCCGTTTGAACACGACAAATAAGCCCACGAACCGTAGGCAAACAATCAGTATTTAGTTAATCATTTTTTAAGAAGCAAGTGATTGAGTATGCAATATGCGAATCTGAGTACGAATATAGCCACCAGGCTGAGATTGACCGCTAAGCCTATGATTAGTACACTGAGTAGATTCACTGTTGATCCTACAGACCCAATGAAAGATGGCTTCTTAATTAAATAACTACGATGAATTCAATACCTTATAAGTCAACAAACCCACGAACATTCGCTTGTTCGCGGGTTTGTTTTCGTAGACGTTTACATAGAAATGAAAGGTGAATCATCACAAGTAAAAGAAAGTATGGATTCGTGTAGAGGAGGAGAAAGCGATCAAGTCGACATTAATCATGTTACGGGGAAATTCAGCGAGTGGGAAAAGTACGATTGCAACGAGTCTCCAACAACACTTAGGTAAAGGGACGTTGGTCGTGTCGCAAGATGCTGTGCGTCGTGACATGTTAAACGTTAGTGATGTAGAAGGGAACCTATCCATTGAGTTAATCAAACGAATTGCAGAATACGGAAATGGGAAATGTGAAGTCGTCATCGTTGAAGGGATTATGTACACGTACCGATACAAGCAAATGTTAGAAGATTTAATCGCATCTTTTGAAGAAAATGCGTACAGTTTTTATTTTGACTTGTCGTTTGAAGAGACCGTAAGGCGCCACCGTTCCCGCCCAAAGAAGAATGATTTTTGAGAAGATTCATTACGGAGATGGTGGAATGCTCAAGATTGTCTGGACGAACAAACGGACATTCGAATTACAGACGAGATGTCAGAGGATGAAATTCTAGCGTTAATTTTGGGAATGGTTCAAGGGGGTTAGTATCAGTCAATACTGTTTTGAAATGTTAGAGTTCATCCATGGTGACGCAATAGGAAATGACTTTTCCGATAATCATGATTTCACTTTCAGCTTCTTTTAGAACCTCAATTGTTTCGTAATTTGTACGGTTTGTATCTGGTTGAAACAAATGTTTCTGTTCATCAGTACAAAATCGTCTTAAACTAATTTCTTTCTTAACATTAACAATGACAATGTCGCCATGATTGAGGTCTTTGAAATTAGCTCGTTTACATATAATAATTGCACCATTAGGGATGATGTTGTTCATGCTGTCACTATGTAAGTTCATCGCCAATAGTTCATCCTTTGATGTGGTTTTGTTAAGGAGCTGTTTAGGGATCGTGATGTGTTGTAAATCTTGGTCTATTATATCAGTGAGTATTGATAACGCCCCAGCAGCAATACTCTCATAAAAGGGAAGCTGTACGCAGTTGTAGGGGGTATCCTTTTCCGCAATAAGCTGATTTTGATTATGGCCACGATAATCATCTGATTTCTTTGGAACTTGTTGAACGGTAAGAGGATCGAATTCTTCATTTTGAATGAGAGTTTTATCTTTATATTCAGAGAAGAATTCATAGATTGGTACATTAAATTTCTCACTTATCTCGGTAATTTTGTTCATTCTAGGAGTATTTACGCCTCGTTCCCAAGCAGATACGGTAGTTGGTGCGACGTGTAGTTTACTAGCAAAGGCTTTTAAAGACATCTTGTGATCTTTTCTAGTTTTCTTTATAACATCTTTCATTAACAGTAATACCTCCTAAACAAATTAATGATGAGAGTAATAGGTATAATGCAATAATAATATTAATTATAGTCGTTTGCATTGAAAGTGTACAGAAACCTGTACACTTTTTTGCTGCAACAAACTAAACCAAACTCACGTATGGAATATATTAAAGGTGTGTACTTCTGTGAACATTAAAACTGTAATTAAGTACAGGTTTTACAGTAAAAATGTATGAATTGTCATTTATTGTCCCGATTTTTCAGATTATTAGTTGTTTATGCATTTAAAATGTAATAGAATGGTCTCATTGAAGGGGGGAGGTTCTGTTGAGGTATACGATTGCTCAAGCGAGGAAGCTTAACGCGATCACGCAAAAAGAAATGGCAAAGAAGCTTGGTATGTCTGAAAAACAATATATAAACTATGAGAAATACCGAGTATTCTTCAGAGTGAATGATGCATATCGATTCTCAATTTTTGTACGCCTCCCTATTGATCAGATTATCTTTTATGATGCGAATAAGCATGTCACGTACAAAGCCAAAGACAAGCATAACAAAGGAGTTGAGGAAACAGAGTAAACCACATTTAGGTATTCGATGTGACGAAGAGAAAATACAAAGTAAGTGGTGGTATTGATATGAACTGTAACTATGAAACTGAAGCCCTTACTAAAATTGGAGAATGGTTTGTTTTTCTTTCAGATTATGAATTAAATAAAGCGCGCAAAAAGAAAGTAGAGATTGATAAATTAATTGTTATAGACACTGTCCCAAAGCAAATTCGAAGTTATTATGATCTGGTTAACTTCAAACATCAACTGTTAACAGAAGAAATCACGTTTCGCACAAGTTTAAAACAGCCACAAACTCTACAAAATGACGTAGCTGAGTTAACCGATTGCACGTTAACGTATTTATATTTTTTTATGCAGGCAATTGTCTCTATTAATGAAGAAAATTATAGAAATGCGATGAAGTATTTACAACAAGCTGAGCGTGAGGTGTCGATTGTAAATCAATTTGAGCAAGCAGAGTTCCATTTCCGAAAAGGATATGTTCATTATCGATTAAGTGAAAATTCTGACGCGCTAGTACATTTACATCGTTCTTATCAGTTCGTTAAGTCGTCTGAAGCTCATCTTAAATTGAAGGCAAATCTATGTATTTTAAAAGCTGGGATTTATTCTGAATCTGGAGATTATGAATACGCAACTGTTAGTTCAGACTTGGCCATTATTCATGCAGTAAACGAACCGCTTACAAAAGCCATGGCATATAGAAGTAAAGCGAACAATGAATATCGATTTGGTCAGTATGAGGCGGCAGCAGCGCTATATGAGCGGTCGTTAACAACAACAAATCAATGCCAATTAAGCGTTGGGATCAAGTCTTCATTTAATCTTGCGCTTTGCTGGCTAAAACTAGGTGACTATGAAAAGGGTAAAGCGTTATTAGAAGAAGTGGAGAGATGTCTACAACATTATCCTGAGGGTCTTACAGAGTATGTCGCACGCTCTCGTATTGCTAGAGAGTTGTATATTTCTCATGAACCTAATATTGATAGAGTAGCATCGGCAATCAATTTATTGAGGGAGAAGCGCTTGACCTTTGAAATGAAAGAAGTGATTAAGGAACTCTCAGACTATTATAAGGAGAGAGGAGAGAAAAATTTGGAAGAAGATGGTTTGCAGTTTCGTACATCACATGATCAAAAAAGTTTAAGTTTGGAGGTGAAAGGTATATGAAAAAGTGGATCTGTTCCGTATTTCTAGTGGCAACCTTGTTTTTAGGGGTAACCGCTCCAACGAGCACGACTTTCACTATCAGTATTGAAGAGGTAAAACCCAGTGATAAAAATGATGTTACTTGATGAACCTGATTCAGCGAGGTAAATAAGTTTTGAAATAGTGTAAATCGATGGTCAAACGAAAGGGTTTGTTGTGTTATTTAATGATTACGTAAAGTGTAATTTGCCCATCCATGGTAAGGATGAGGTCAACAGTTCACTCATACTTGTGTGGAAAATAAAATTCTGCTTGAAATTCCTCAATATCGGGTATTGCTCTAGAAGAAGTAGAAGCTGTGATTGAATTGAGGTGCGGGAAGGCCATGGATGCGAAAGAAAGCATTAAACGAGAGTTAAATAAGTATTATCGTCGAAGGATCGCTCTGATGCAGGCGATTGATTTGATTGACCGGTATTGCAATGAGTTGGAAGAAGAGCTTAGCTACTTCTTAGAGTTCGCGGATGATGACCTTTATTTCAACCAAGATCGAGACATTGGTAGTTGGAACGTTGAAATTCCAGTTAAACGATCGATTTCAATTCAGTTAAGAATTGAAGACCATGAGGAGCCGTTGAATGCGAAGTACATTGATGTCATTGTGACGGTTGATGAAAATCGGATTTTCAAAGATGTGCTGTATTATAATCCAGATCACAGTGAAGATCGCTACATTTCTGAGACGACTGGTGAAGAGATTTGTAATGATCTACTGAACAAGTACTTCAAGATTCTTCAAAATGAACAGACGGCTAGACAGATCTTGGATCGTTTCAGTGATAAAGAGTTATAGAGTGTAGTGTGAAAAGGTCACGATTTTTGTGACCTTTTTTGACGTTCCTTTGTTATACGTAGAGGTATAAACCGACAAATACAGCGATTAAATGGGGGAAAGTGAATAGAAAAAGGGACGTTGCCCAGGAGGATTTCGTGTTACGGGTTGATTGATCTTCTTTAAAGTGTACCGGATCGTTTCTCCACTGGAACGTTCCTAATAACAAGCCAGAAACGAGTAGACCGCCGACGCCTATGATTGCCGTAATCATAAGAAAGAGTTCTTGACTTGCAACGAGCCATGAAGTAAGAAAAGCAACGAGAAGTAAAAGAAAACCGAGCAAGAAGGATTTCATCGTTCTACCATTCCTTTCCACTTACTCTTGATATTCCCGATGAAGGGGTAGGCTTAAACGAGTTAAAATGAAAAGACGTAGAAGAACCGTTGCAGCCCGTGATTTTACGGTAGCCGTATAACACAGAAGCTGATTATAATGAGTGAGGGAGGGAACGCGATGAAGATTACGACCAATGGCTGGGTGCACCAGCTGATGCGGAAGCTCGGTATGAAAAACGAACAATTACAAAAAGAATTGTCCCTATACCAAACGGCATTAGAGCATTCCTATGAAGGCATTATCGTCGTCGATCGGGACGGTTATATCATTTCAATTAATGAGACGTATGCGTCTTTTATAAATAAAGTTCCAGGTGATGTGCGTGGCAAGCACGTAACAGAAGTGATTGAGAATACGAGAATGCACATCGTTGCCAAAACAGGGTATCCAGAAGTTGCCAACGTGCAAGAAATTAATGGTCATCAGATGATTGCGAACCGAATTCCAA
This sequence comes from Geomicrobium sp. JCM 19038, assembly GCF_000698125.1. Lineage (GTDB taxonomy): Bacteria > Bacillota > Bacilli > Bacillales > Marinococcaceae > Geomicrobium_A. The sequence goes on from NZ_BAXA01000005.1 coordinate 133,320, forward strand.
TTGTGTTAGATGGAGAAGTCGTCGCGGTTGTCGGTAAGATTATGTTTCAAGATCTTGATGATTTGTTTAAGATGAATTCACAATTTCAAGAACTCATCAAGCAATCGTCCTTATTCAATCCTCCTCATGAGCAATTAAAAGCAAAGTATGCGTTCCAGCAAATTGCAGGGCAAGATGACAAAATCGTCAAAACGAGAAAAATGGCGAAGAAAGCAGCTAAAACAGATACGACGATTTTAATTGAAGGGGAAAGCGGTACGGGTAAAGAGTTATTTGCCCATGCGATTCATCGTGAGAGTAAAAGGGCAAACGGTCCGTTCGTACGGCTTCATTGTGCAGCAATTCCAGAATCGTTGTTCGAATCGGAGTTGTTCGGGTATAAAGAAGGCTCGTTTACCGGAGCGAAGCAAAGTGGCAAAGTAGGGAAAATTGCGTTAGCACATCGAGGCACATTATTTCTTGATGAGGTGAGTGAAATGCCACTTGCGATGCAAGTCAAGTTACTGCGTGTGTTGCAAGAAAAAGAAATTGAGCCAATCGGAGGCGTGGCGCCAGAAGCGGTTGATGTTCGTGTTATTGCGGCTACGAACCGTCCTCTTGAAGCACTCGTCAAAAAAGGGAGTTTCCGAGCGGACTTATACTATCGTCTCTATGTGATGCCACTTCGCATTCCGCCTTTGCGTGAACGTCTTGAAGATTTCGGAACACTTGCTCATTCTCTGTTAAGAGAATTAGAACGAGAGATGGGAATAGATGTTGCTGGGCTGACAACGCAAGCGGAAGAGAAGCTTAAGAAACACGCGTGGCCTGGGAATATCCGAGAACTACGGAACGTGCTTGAGCGAGCAATGATTAGAAAGGAAGATGAATGGATTGAGTCTTTAGATGTGGACTTCTCGCTCATGATGGATGAGTCGACTGCGAGCGATGAGACGCTTCAAGAGACGATTGAACGCATAGAATGTGAACGGATTAAGGAAGCTTTGAAACATGAAGATGGCGATGCACAGCGTGCAGCGAAACGATTAGGAATTGGAAAATCTAGTTTCTATGCAAAGCGTTCCAAATATAACATTCCGTAAATTTGGAGCGCTTTCCGGATTAAAGGAAGGGAAAACGAATCGTATACGTGAAAACCTTGCTAAATCGACCTCTAAATATTGGCACACTTCTTGCAACATAAATATGTAATCGCTTACAAATGAAGTTTTAGGAGGGTTTAAGGTGATTTTTAGCTTAATCGGTTTAATTGGGGGATTAACGCTGCTCATCGTGCTTACGATGCGTGGCTGGAATTTATTAATTTCAACGCCATTGTGTGCATTGTTCATGGCTGTCTTAAATGGTATTCCGCTGTTCCCACAATTGGTAGCAGAAGGGGATCCGAACCTTGTAGGAAACTACATGACTGGATTTTCGAACTTTGTTGGTCAGTGGTTTTTAATGTTCTTACTCGGCTCAATGTTTGGAAAAGTAATGGAAGATGCCAGAGCGGCGGACAGTGTTTCGAAGTTTGTTGTCGACAAGCTTGGCGTAAAGTATGCCATAGCGGCGATTGTCGCAGCCTGTGCGATCTTAACGTACGGTGGCGTAAGCTTGTTTGTTGTAGGATTCTCAGTCTTTCCTTTAGCACTTAGCTTGTTCCGTCAAGCGAACTTGCCGAGACGATTTATTCCGGCAACGCTTGCATTTGGTTCTGTAACGTTTACGATGACGTCTGCAGGGTCTCCAGAAATTCAAAACTGGATTCCAATGCCGTTTCTCGGTACGTCACCGTATGCAGGTTGGGAAGTAAGTTTGATTGTTGCAATCTTTATGATTTTCTTTGGGTATTACTTACTTAAATGGATGATCAATCGTGCGGTGAAAAAGGGTGAGGCGTTTGATGAGCGCCCGGGTGATCCTGAACCGACAAATGAAGATTTACCAAATCCATTTTTATCAGCCATTCCATTAGTAGTCGTGCTCGTCATTTCATTCTTGTTCCACGACACATTAGAGCATTCAGCATTAATTATCGCGTTGGCGAGTGGTATTTTTGCTACGTGGATATTAAACCGTAAATACTTAACCGATGTATGGGGTTCTGCTTCGAAAGGAACAATCGGTGCACTTCTAGCGATTACAAATACGGCAGCCGTTGTTGGTTTCGGTGCCGTAGCACAAGCAACTCCAGCATTCTCGGCAGCTGTTGATATTGTAACGGGTTATGAAGGCAGTCCATTAGTTGGTGCAGCGGTGGCTGTAGGTATTATCGCTGGTTTAACCGGATCTTCTTCGGGTGGTCAACAAATTGCATTGCCGCTTATTGCTCCTCATTACTTGGATGCAGGAGTCAATCCTGAAGCACTTCACCGTGTTGTTGCGATTTCGTCAGGTGCACTTGATACACTTCCTCACGGTGGATACGTTGTAACGACAATTCGAGCGATATGTGGTGAATCTCATCGTGTTGCTTATGGTCCACTTGCGATGGTAACGGTACTTGTTCCAGTAATCGGTGTTATTTTAGCGATCATCTTATTCTCACTTGGACTAGGAATCTAAGAAATATTGAACGAAAGAGGCGTGACAATTATGACAGAATTACAAGGCGCGTAGCTTTATTACAGGGGCTGCGAACGGATTAGGATTAGAGATTGCGAGAACCTATGCACGAGCAGGAGCGAAAGTCGTGCTTAGTGATATGAACGAAGACGCAATCAAGACACGAGTAACTGAATTTGAAAATGCCGGTCACGACGTGATCGGGGTTGTGTGCAACGTGCAAAGTGAAGAAGACATTAAACGAGCAGTCGCACAAACGATGGAGCAATACGGTCAATTGGATATCCTCGTCAACAATGCAGGCATGCAGTACGTGTCTCCAGTGGAAGACTTCCCGACGGAGACGTTTGAGCGCATGATCGACATTATGTTGACGGGACCGTTCCGTTTAATTAAAGAAGTGTTCCCAATCATGAAAGAACAACAATATGGGCGTGTGATCAACATGGCGTCCATTAACGGTCTCATTGGCTATGCTGGGAAATCAGCATACAACAGTGCAAAACACGGGTTAATCGGTTTGACGAAAGTATCCGCCTTAGAAGGCGCAGCTCATGGCATTACAGTCAATGCGCTTTGCCCAGGTTATGTACGTACGGACCTTGTCCAAAAGCAGTTGGATGATCTTTCACAGGAGCGGAATGTGAGCGAAGAGAAAGTATTAGAAGACATCTTCTATCCGCTCATCCCGCAAAAACGTCTGCTTGAGACAGAAGAGATTGCGCACTATGCGCTATTCTTAGCGAAGGAACAGTCGAAAGGCATTACAGGTCAAGCCAATGCGATTGATGGAGGCTATACAGTTCAATAATGTTGAGACGGTCAGCTTGCTGGCCGTTTTCTTACGATGAGAGGAGATTACGACAATGAAGAAAGTTACGGTCATCGGTTCTGGCGTAATGGGGCATGGGATCGCACAGCGTGTGGCTCAGGCAAAGGTTCCGGTTGTATTATTTGATATCAATGAAGAATCGTTAGTAAAAGCCAAGTCGTTTATTGAAAGCAATTTAACGATGCAAGTGAACGAACAACTACTCAGTGAGCAAGAAAAGGAAGAAACGCTAACGTTTCTTGAGTTGTCATCTCATTTGGAGACGGCAATTCAAGAGAGTGAGCTTATCATTGAAGCGATCTCGGAGAAACTGGAGCTAAAACATGGATTGTATCGCTCACTAGAAGCACTCGTCTCACAAGAGACAGTCATCGCGTCGAATACATCAACATTTTCAATGAAAGATTTGACAGAAGGGGCAACGAACCCAGAGCGTTTCGTCGTTACACACTTCTTCAATCCGGCACAGTTTGTACCGCTCGTTGAAGTCGTTAGAGGAGATCAGACGACGGAGCATGTGGTGAATGAAACGATGACGTTCATGAAGCAGATTGGGAAGAGCCCAATCTTACTTAACAAAGACATTCCTGGGTTTGTTGCGAATCGATTGCAAGCGGCACTAGTGAGAGAGGCATTTTATCTCCTTGAAGAAGGCGTTGCGGATGCCAGAAGTATTGACCTTGCAGTAACGGATGGCCCTGGGTTTCGTTGGGGTTTTGCTGGACCACTTGAAACGGCTGATTTTGGTGGACTGGACATTTGGAAAAGCGTCGTTGAGAACCTCGCGCCTACGCTATCAGAAAACACGAAAGTTCCTGATTTCATCCAAACGGCAATTGATGAAGGGAACCTCGGTACGAAGACAACCGAAGGCATTTATTCGTATTCGAGCGACATCATTCAAGACCGCTTAGTAGAGCGAGATCAATACCTTATGCATTTAGGGAAGTTAAAACGATCAACGTAAAGTGAAAGCGTCCTGCCTAGGACGCTTTTTTTGATCGCTTTTTTAAGATTGTATAGAGAGTTTGTTAAATTTTCCGAATAGGGCAATACAATCGTTACAATAGAGACGAAGGGAAAAAACATAATAATACTTAGGATCACGCATTAATGATCCTGTAATATTATTGGTCATAACCTCGAGAGCGTGGAATCACAAGGATTTGTCAATAGCATCATGTGGGTTTTCATTCCATTCGAATTCTAGGAAGAATGCTTGAGCATACGTTTAATATGGACCTGAACAATTCGATGTGGCGCCTTTTACAGATCTTGACAATATCGATGAAGAGACACAACCTTATGTAAATATGCTTTATCGCATGAATATTTACCAAGGACGAGACGGTGTCCTCTCACCTAGCGAACGCTCATCTCGTGCACAAACTGCGGTTGTGTTCTATCGATTAATAGATGAGATGCAATCGTTACACACTACGCGTTAATAAGGGGTGAATGGCAATTGAATGCAGCATCATTACGATCAGTTCTCAAATCATGACGCTGAAAATCTATGAAAGCAAGACAAGAGTGATTGAGGAGACGTTGCAGTTCCGTGTCTCAATTGGACATGATATTTATCATGCAGGGTTAATTGAATTAACGACCTTAAAAGAAATGTGCCGAGGACTAGACGGTTTTCGGATCAAGCTTGAAGAATTCGCCATTCAAGATATGCTTGTTTTTGCTACAGCGTCAATCCGTGAAGCGGAAAACGCATTGTATGTGAAAGACTATGTGTTTAATCGAACTGGATTTTCCTGGTATTGGTTGGACAATGCGGAGGAGAGGCAATACCATCAGCTGGCGGTAGCTGAACATGTGCCTAATTATCAAGAATGGCTTAAAGAGGGCGCTTTGCTCGTTGATATTGGCAGCGGCAGTATCCAATTGACGATGTATCAACGAGAAGAACTCGTATTCTCTCAACATTTGAAACTAGGTCCGCTTCGAATTCAAGAAGTTGTGACACGGATGGAAAATCAAATTGATCGCCACCAAGATTTGATAGAAGATTATATTTTAAGTAAGATTGAAAGCTTGCAACCGACGATTGAATCTACAAAACACGTAAAGCATTTAATTGTGTTTGGCACAGATTTGAAAGCATTTAACCAATTGTTTCAAGCCTATGAACAACTAACAGTAGATCATTTCCACGAAGTTTATACACAGTTGCATGAGAAAGAGCCGAGAGCGTTTACGACGGAGTTCCAAGTGTCTAGAGCGGAGTATTTGCAACTGTTACCGTCGGTCATTATCTTGAAACTGATGCTGCAGTGGACGAATGCGTCACAATTGCATCGTTCAGGCTCGGATTTGTGTGACGGGTTAATTGCTGCACAGAATGAGCGAGCGTTACTTGCGTTCGAACAAGATTTAATGACGGCGGTATGGCGTATTGCAGAGCGCTTCCAATGCTCGAAGCTGAACAACGATGCGGTGCTACGCTATGCGACACGTTTGTTTGATCAGACGCGTGACATTCACAAGCTTTCAAATCGAGAGCGATTGTTGCTACAAGTAGCGTGTGTGTTACGGAACATTGGTAACTTAGTCTCTATGAATCATCATTACCTGCATTCGTATTATCTAATAAACGAAATGGAAGTTATCGGACTTTCAAACAAGGAGAAGCAAATTATTGCTCATTGTGTTCGCTATCATAGCAGCTTAACCCCATTAAATGACCCCTTGCACATTCAAGCTTTGCCTGAAAAACAATTGGTAATCATTGCGAAGTTAACGGCAATTCTACGTATTTCGGATGCATTAGACGATAGCCGACAACAGAAAATCACCCGTTTGAATGTGACGATTGCAAAGCAGAACGTTCATCTCGATCTTTACTCGAATGATGAAATCACGTTAGAAAGTTGGGTTTTGGCTACTAAAGCTTCTTATTTTGAAAGTGTATTTGGCATGAATTTTACGTTTAAGGAGATTCGAAGCAATGCTCTTGCATAAAAAGTACATTAATCGAGAGTTTAGTTGGCTGGCCTTTAACGAACGGGTGCTAGATGAGGCGAGAGATCGATCCAATCCATTAATGGAGCGTCTGAAGTTTTTATCGATTACGGGAAGTAACCTGGATGAGTTTTTTATGGTACGTGTTGCAACGTTGCACCATCAGATGCAAATGGCAATTTCAGATGTTGAGATTTCAGGGTTAACTGCCACACAGCAAATCGAAGGGATTTATGATTGGACACAACAAATGGTTCGTAAGCAATACAATACGTATTCCTACATGTTACTGCCTGCGTTGCGAAAACTTGGCGTATCTTTTGTATCCATTTCGGCAATGCCTCTTGAACAGCAGAAGAAACTTCATCTGTACTTTAAAAAGGAAATCTTCCCGGTGTTGACTCCGCTTGCGGTGGATTCTTCACGGCCATTTCCTTTCGTGTCTAATCAGTCGATTCATATTGCTGTGCGGCTTCAGAACAAGAACGATCCAGCGAGTCAAGTGAAGTTTGCGACGATTGAGGTTCCTTCTGTTTTGAGTCGAATCGTTCAAATTCCTTATAATGAGGCGAGGGAATGGGTGTTACTTGAAGATGTAATTCAATATTTCATGTCTGATCTGTTCCAAGGATACCGCATCATTGAAAGTTGTTGTTACCGTGTGATCCGCGATATGGACATTGAAGTTGAAGAAGGCGATGCCATTAACTTATTAAACGAGATGAAAAAGCAACTCCGCATTCGCGAGCGGGGAGAAGTGCTTCGGTTAGATATAGAAGGGTCAATTTCGGAAGAGATGCATCACGAGCTAACCCATTCGTTCTCGATTGATGAGAAGATGATCTTCACACTGCGTGGTCCAGTTGATCTAACGTTCTTACCTAAAATTGCACCGTTATTGCCTGAGGATGGATCGTTATTTTACAAAGAATATGTCCCGTATTTAGATGCAGCCCTCGATGATGGGGAGATATTTGAGCAACTCAAAAATGCAGATCATCTGTTGCATCATCCATACGAATCGTTTAAACCGATCCTAAACTTGTTGCAACAAGCGACAGACGATGACGCTGTGCTTGCCATTAAGATGACGTTGTACAGGGTATCTGGCAATTCACCGGTCATTCGTCAACTTGAACAGGCGGCAAAACGCGGGAAACAAGTGACCGTACTATTAGAATTAAAAGCTCGGTTTGATGAAGAGAACAATATCCTCTGGGCAAGGCAATTAGAGAAAGCAGGCTGTCACGTCATCTACGGCGTTTTAGGGTTAAAAACCATGCGAAGCTATTGCTTGTCGTTCGTCGTGAAAGCGATGGTATTCGCCGGTACGTCCATTTAGGAACCGGCAATTATAACGATCAAACCGCGAAGCTTTACACTGATTTAGGATTGATGACCTCAAACCGTCAATTAGGGTTTGATGTTTCCGCGTTGTTTAATATGTTATCTGGGTTTGCTGAACCGACGCTCTTTAATAAACTCATTACAGCGCCATACTCATTACGAAATCAAGTGCTTGCGTTCATCCATGCTGCAATTGATGACCAGGAGCTAGGGAGGAGTGCTACCATTGCAATGAAATTAAACTCTTTGTCTGATCAGGCAATTATTGATGCGTTGTATAAAGCATCAGCGGTAGGGGTGACAATTCGTTTACTAATTAGAGGGATCTGTTGTCTGCGTCCGAACGTGCCTGGCTTAAGCGAGAACATTGAGGTGCAATCGATCGTTGGGCGCTATTTGGAACATACGAGAATGTTTCTGTTTACGAGAGAAGTTGGAACGAACGTGTATTTATCAAGTGCTGACCTTATGGTCAGGAATTTAGATGCTCGTGTAGAAACGATGTTTCCAATTGACGACGATGCTGCAAAAACACGGATCGTCCAGTTGTTTGAAACGATGTGGTCAGATAATGTGAAGACGAGAATTTTACAAGAAGATGGTAGCTATAAACGAGTCGATAAGCGCGGGAAGAAGCCATTAGACGCACAAGTGCATTTGCAAAAAGAAGCCGAAGATCAGCGTTCCCAACAACGAAAAGAAGAACGACCGATCTACCCGTTGCGCCCGCTAAATAAGAACACGTAGTAAGAATTTGATTGCTAATAAAAACGCTCCTGTCGGGGCGTTTTTTTGATGTGAATGTAGAGTAATATAATTTTGTAGTTTAAAATTCACTATTTTATAAAAATATTAGAGGATCTACGAATTGAATCAGGAATTAGGTAATGGGAAGATTTTTTTACGAACTACAAAAGCGCTTAAAGATGAGGTGGGTAATGTGAAGAAATTCGATGTAGCTTGCATGCCAGGAGATGGTATTGGGGTAGAAGTCGTACCAGAAGCGATGCGAGTGTTGGAAGCTGTGGCAAAGATTCATGGAGGAATGACGTTTTCTTTCGATACATTTGATTGGAATTGTGATTACTACGTCAAACATGGACGCATGATGCCAGAAGACGGACTTGATCGATTGAGTCAATATGATAGCGTCTTTCTCGGTGCAATTGGGGACGTTACAAAAGTACCAGATCATATTTCGGTTTGGGAGTCGATCTTAACGATTCGCCGAGAATTCGAGCAAGTCTTGAACATTCGCCCTGCGAAGATCATTCAAGGTGTTCATTCGCCACTCGTTAATCCGAAAGAATTTGATTTGATCGTTGTTCGGGAGAACAGTGAGGGAGAGTATAGCACGGTCGGTGGGAAAATGTACAAAGGCAAAGATGAGATCGCTGTTCAGAACAACTTCTTCTCACGCCGAGCGATGAGTGAAGCGATGCACTACGCCTTTGAACTCGCCAATAAAAGAAAAGGTCACGTGACGAGTGCAACGAAGTCGAATGGGATTTACCATTCCATGCCATTTTGGGATGAAGTGTTTCAAGAAGTCTCATCTGATTATCCCGATATTCAGACGGATTCACAACATATTGATGCGCTCGTGGCGTTTTTTGTTACGGATCCGGCCAGATTCGATGTGATTGTAGCCTCCAATTTGTTTGGAGATATCCTAACAGATCTCGGAGCGGGGATTATGGGGAGTGTCGGAATCGCGCCAGCGGCAAACATTAACCTTAATGGAAAGTACCCGTCAATGTTTGAACCTGTTCACGGCTCAGCGCCTGATATTGCTGGAAAAGGAATTGCGAACCCAATTGGACAAATTTGGACGGCTAAATTGATGCTCGATCATTTCGGTGAAACCGAACTTGGGGACCTTGTTATGGATGCGATTGAGCAAGTCATTCAATCAAAACGCACGACAACAGATATCGGAGGAACGTTATCTACAAAGGAAGTAACAGAAGAAATACTATCAGAATTAAATAACAATTAAGGGGCGATTGTATGAAACTACAACAGAAAGTCATTGTCGTTACAGGAGCAAACGGAGGAATGGGTAGGCAACTTGTTGAGGATAGCTTGGCAGAAGGAGCGATTGTTGCGGGCTTCGATTTAGCAGACGAAGCGGTCGTATCAAATGAGCGCTATTTTTATCAACGTGTTGATCTTGGAGAGGAAGAGGAAGTGAATCAAGCGTTTTCGGAAGTTGTTGCACGTTACGATCATGTTGACGCGCTCGTGAATTTAGCAGGCATTGCCCAATCAGCCACCCCTCTTGAGGACGTAACATTGGATGACTGGGAACGGATTCATAAAATTAATTCAACGTCTGTTTTCTTAACGTGTAAAGCGGCAAGCCGTGTCATGAAGAAAGCGGGAAGGGGTTCAATTGTGAATGTGGCATCCGTCTCAGCAGTAAGACCACGTCCAGGGTTGAATGCATATATTGCATCCAAAGGAGCGGTTGTCTCATTTACAGAAGCGATTGCCATTGAGCTTGCGGAATATGGTGTACGAGCAAATGTCTTGCATCCAGGACCTGCTGATACGGCAATGATTAGCCAGTTTGCTGGCGTCGATCAGAACATTGATGAAGTTAAAGAGAATGTCTTCAAGAAAAGCGTTCCTTTAGGAAGACTCATTCGACCTGAAGACATTAGCACAGGGATTATCTACCTTTGCAGTGATGATGCCAGTATGGTTACTGGAACGACATTGCGAATTGACGGAGGAAGGGGGCTGTAACATGCAAAAGCCAATGTATATTAATGGCGTTTGGCAAAAGCGGGAAGAGGAACTCATCGTTTTAGATCCTGCTACGAGAGATGTGCATTATTCAGTACCAAAAGCAAGTGTTCAAGACGTAAATGAAGCGATCGAGGCGGCTCATCAAACCTTTCATTCAGAAGCGTGGCGTTCATTTAAACCGCACGAACGTGGGTATTGTCTACATAAAGTAGCAGCAGACTTACGAGAGCGTCTGCAAGAATTTGCTAAGGCTGAAACGTTAGACGTCGGGAAACCACTCAAGCAAAGTGAAGCGGATGTCGAAGCGGCAGCCCGTTATTTCGAGTATTATGCAGCGATGGCAGATAAAGTGCTCGGTGAAACGATTCCAATTGAACCGGGGATATTGGATTATACTGTACGAGAACCGCTCGGCGTTACAGCTCACATTATCCCTTGGAACTACCCGGTTCAAATTACAGCGAGAAGTGTTGCAGCTGCCATTGCGATGGGGAATACGACGGTCGTTAAGCCAGCAGAACAAACGCCGAGTACCGCTCTTTTATTAGCAGAAAGCATGGAAAAAGCAGGAATTCCAACGGGTGTCTATCACGTAGTGACGGGTACGGGTCAAGAAGCAGGACAAGCCTTAGCAAGCCACCCACTCGTTCGCCATATTGCATTCACCGGTTCAGTTAAGACCGGAAGTACGATTATGCAAACGGCTGCGAAGCAAATTACAGCAGTCACACCTGAGCTAGGTGGGAAGTCACCTCAGATCGTCTTTAGTGATTGTCACTTTGAGCAAGCCGTACAAACGGTGACGAATGCCATTACGCAAAACGCTGGGCAGACGTGTTCAGCAGGTTCACGGTTAATTATAGAAGCGTCGATAGAAGAGCGGTTTGTCGAAGCATTAAAGGCGAACTTCGAAAAGCTGAGCATCGGACCTGGCATAGAGAATTATCAGCTAGGGCCGATTATTACCGATGCGCAAGTTGAACAGATTGACGGATACATTGAACGAGCAAAAGCGGACGGAGCAACTATCATTACCGGTGGGACGAAGCAAGATGACTACTACTATCTACCAACAATCATTACGAAGATTGATGCTGGTCACCCCATTGCGCAAGAAGAAGTCTTTGGACCTGTCATCACGGTTCATCCATTCAAGACCGAAGAAGAAGCGATCGCGCTTGCGAATGGTACCGATTATGGACTCGTTACTGGAATTTGGACGAATGATATCGGGCGAGCCCACCGTATTGCAGAAGCTGCGGAATCAGGCCAAGTGTTTATTAATAACTATGGTGCTGGCGGGGGAATTCAAATGCCATTTGGCGGCTACAAACGAAGTGGTTATGGGAGAGAAAAAGGCTTAGAAGCGTTGCAAAATTACACGCAACTTAAAAACGTTGCGGTTTCGTATCGTCAATCTTAGGAATTGAGGTGTGGGTATGAGTGGCATCCAAAAATACTTTGCTTTTATCGTTGTCGCATTCAGTGTCATTGCGTTACTATACCCTCCACTGTTTAGCTGGTTAAGTCCGTACATTCCTTATTTATTAGGAGTCGTTATGTTGGCTATGGGTTTAACAATAAAGCTTAGAGATTTCTCTATTGTCTTTAAGCGACCACTTCCAATGCTTATTGGGGGGATTGGTCAATTTCTCATTATGCCACTGATTGCGTTTGGGATTGCTGTTCTTTTTCAGCTGCCACCTGAATTAGCGGCAGGACTAATTTTGGTCGGAGCATGTCCAGGAGGTACGTCTTCAAATGTAATGGTCTATCTAGCAAGAGGAGATGTTGCGTTATCGGTTGCTATGACAACAGTGTCAACAGTCATTGCACCGATTATGACGCCATTGATGATTCTGCTGTTGGCGAATCAGTGGATGCCAATTGATGCGAGCTCGATGCTTTTGTCAATCGTCCAAGTGATTATCGTTCCTGTTAGTTTAGGAATTCTTATTAACTATTTCTTTCCGAAGGTCGCAAGCCTTGGACGGACAGCTCTTCCGAACATTTCGATCTTTGCGATTGTATTGATTGTCAGTGCTATCGTTGCTGTGAATCAAGAGAACTTAATAACGGTTGGATTGCTACTATTCGTAGCTGTTATTCTTCATAACGGTTTAGGACTCTTCGTCGGTTATATCGTTGCCAAGTGGTGTGGGCTTAACGAAGAACAACGACGTACGATATCATTTGAAGTAGGGATTCAGAACTCTGGGCTTGGCGGGACACTAGCAACGTTACATTTCAGCCCATTGGCGGCTTTGCCAAGTGCGATTTTCTCAGTTTGGCAAATTATCTCGGGGCCGATCCTCGTCTCGTTTTGGAATCGAGGGAAGAAAGGAAGAGGTCGGTTAAGTTCTAAAAAGCGTATCGTCTAAATGTATCATCAAAACGCGAGTCGAAAAGTTTAGGGCTCGCGTTTTGTTATGGAGCCAGTTGTTCTTTCTATTTCAATACCGCAATGATAAGATTATTCAAAATAATAAGAAGGGGATGGCGGAATAATGTTTACTGCGCTTACAAGGTTCTCAGACAGGCTCGTACAAAGGTATTTGCCGGATGCATTTATCTTCGCATTAGTTTTAACATTGATCGTTTTTCTATTAGGAATTTTCATCACACCGAACAATCCTGTACAGATGGTACAGCTATGGGGAGATGGATTTTGGGGTTTACTAGAATTTACGATGCAAATGTCACTCATCGTTGTAACCGGTTACATATTAGCGAACACAAGTATCGTCAAATCAATTCTTGCTCGATTAGCCCTTTTTGCTAATACCCCAGGACAAGCCATCATGCTCGTTACCTTTGTTGCGTGTATCGCTTGTTTAATCAATTATGGATTTGGTCTCGTAATAGGGGCATTGTTTGCAAAGCATGTTGTACAACAAGTACCTACGGTGAATTTTCGTTTGCTTGTTGCGTCTGCATATAGTGGCATGATCGTATGGCATGGTGGCTTGTCCGGATCAATTCCATTAACAATTGCAACTCCCGGACACTTCTTGGAAGATACGATGGGAACGATTGCGATTCAGGATACATTGCTTGCTCCATTTAATATCTTTATCGTCGTTGTTCTTGTCATTATGTTGCCATTAATGAATCGTTTGCTCATGAGAGCTGCTGACAGTACAACAAAAATTGAACCAATCATAATTCAAGAAGAAGCAGCGGTGAAGGAGGAACCGTCGGAGAGTCTCACGCCGGCAGATCGCTTGGAAAACAGTCAAATCATTTCGATTGTTATTGGTGGTTTAGGACTTATATTTGTAGTCATGCATTTTATTAATAATGGATTAGATCTGAATATTAACATCGTGAACTTTGCGTTCTTGTTTCTCGGTATTCTTTTCCATCGGACACCAAGAAGGTTTTTGAAGACTGTGTCTGAAGCAGTCAAAAATGCAGGAGGAATCATCATACAATTTCCGTTTTATGCAGGAATCATGGGGATGATGGTCGGCTCTGGACTAAGTGAGATGATGTCGGTTATGTTTATAGCGATATCTACGGAGTTTACCTTTCCGCTGTTTACGTTCATTTCCGCTGGCATTGTGAATTTCTTCGTGCCTTCGGGCGGTGGTCAATGGGCGGTTCAAGGTCCAATTATGATGAGTGCTGCCTATGAAATAGGAGCGGAACCTGCGCGTGTGGCGATGGCAGTCGCGTGGGGAGATGCATGGACAAACATGATTCAGCCGTTTTGGACGTTGCCACTTCTTGCAATCGCTGGATTAAAAGTTCGTGACATTATGGGATTCTGCGTCATTATTCTTCTCTGGACGTTTTTCCCGATTGCCATTGGGTTGCTTTTGATTTAACTTATTTATTGATTCGTCGTAACTTAAACCACATTCTCTCCACTAGTTCTTACCTCAAATGAATCGATCACGTAAAAATAGACGAATGCTTGAGCTGACCTGTTTAGGACTGACTCAAGCATTCGTTTTGTTAGTTTTATGATTTCCGTCTTCGTCTCTTATCCCCTGCACTATCAATTGCTTTGGCCACATTCTCATTGTCTAAGCCTTAACCGCTTAAAACATAACACCTTTCCCTCCTATAGATCATTATCCTATTTGAATTATGGCGCAAAAGATTGATTTCCATTGGACGATAGATGTATGAAGTACTGCGTCATTTCAGCTTTATGTGCCAGAACTCATAGCTGGAAATTGAATCCAAAAGACTAATTGACAGTGATTATCATTCTCAATTAAAGTGAGAGTAGATGAAAAACAAGGAGGCGATGATCGTTAGAACGGTTAAATACGATTTCTCAAAAAGACAATAACATGACGTTACACAACAAAGAGAAACCTACGTATATAGTCGTTGCAGCTATCATTGGTACAGGATTTGCTTTAGTTGTGACCAACAGTGCATTTAATGTGCTTATTCCAGGTTTATCGAACTTGTATGAGATAAAGACATCGGAAGCAAGCTGGTTAATTACGATCTACTTGTTAGCGATGACGGTAACGATGCCAATTGCTGCGTACCTATCAAGAGTTTGGGGGAGAAAGCGATTATTTACTAGTGGAGCTCTCATCTTGTTAGCATCCTCAATATATGGCGCCTTATTCTATGATTCTTTTATTGCGATTGCCTTAGTGAGGTTGTTGCACGGCGTATCGGCAGGAATTATGATTCCCCTTTCGCTCGTTTTGCTGTTCTCTCTTTACCCGCAATCCTTTCATGGAAGGATTTCAGGACTGTGGGGGCTCGTATTAACAGCAGCGCCTGCTATCGGACCATTCTTAGGTGGCGTGCTCATAGATTTGGGTAAGTTCCACTATTTATTCTGGTTCATGGTTCCTTTTGCACTTTTTGTCAGTGTAATAGGAGTCTTGAAATTACCAGAGCAACGAGCAGTACCAAGGAAAAAGACGAGTCCATATACAATTGGCGTGTTCGCCTGTTCATTGTTATGTATCTGCTTAGGATTACAGCTGATGAGCACGGCAAACCTTACGTATTGGCTGCCATATCTTTTCTTAATTCTAGGAATTGGTCTACTGTATCTATTTTTAAGAAATCAGAGAAATGCTTCTGAACCTATGATTGCCTTGCACTTGTTTCGGAATCGACTATACACAGCGTCGGTCGTCATTGTGACCGTACAACATTCAGTCATGTTCGGTGTATTAATTCTATTTCCCCTCATGATGCAAGATGTATTTTCTTACAGTGCAAGTGTTACTGGTGCACTGTATATCCCTGCAGCAATCTTTGCGAGTCTTTTTGCTTGGTATGGAGGGCGAAAGATTGATCAACAATCGATGTCTTTTGTCAAAATAGGCATTCTACTAACCGCACTTTCAGTCCTATTTCTAGCGTTCGTTCCAACTCATGCACCTTTATTTGTATTGATTGTCATTATGGCTATTCGGGGAATTGGAATGGGTCTATCGAACTCACCCGTCGTAACGATTGGTCTGCATGCACTTGAAGAGAAAGATTGGCACGATGGATCGGCGTTATCCAATACGTTGAAGCGGCTTTCATCGATGGTCATGGTTATCTTCATAACGATGTACTTTGATTTAAGGTGGGCTGCCCTTGAGTCATCAATGCCTGTAACGGAGGCTAAATGGCAAGCGCTTCAAGAGCTCTGGCTGTTACTCGGATTTCTAATGATCGTGACGTTACCGTTAACCAAAGTTATCACAAATCGAACGAAAACTAGGTGAGGAGATAACGATGAATCGTAATCCATGGACGTATGCAGACGAACATACGTGTAAAACATTGCTTAATTGTTACCTAAGAGAATGTGAAGGCACGTTTATTTATAACCAAGAAAATCACTACTATGAAATTCCATTCCCAGCAAGTGGAGCAACAATTACTGGGAAGTTAACGTACTATTCAGCAATGGGAGAACACGAATATCAAAGCTACTTCATCAAACACCAACGTATTGATTATATGGATATTGCTTCTTTAATCGTAAAAGAATTAGCATCGAGCCATTCGACACTCTCGCAATCTGAGAAAATGGTATTTCTAAAAAAAGTGAGCAATAGTTTTCATAAGCTCAACATTTTCCTTAATCAAATGAACGATCGACCGGTTCATGATTACATTAGTTCAGAACAATCTCTCATTCACGGTCACCCTTTTCATCCTTTCCCAAAAAACCGTGAAGGGTTCTACGCAGAAGAAATTGACCGCTACAGCCCGGAATGCCACTCAGCCTTTCAGCTTGGTTATGTGGCTGTGAAAGAAGATGCCTATGTTGAAAAATGGGTCCACGAAAAGGTTCAATTCCCAGATCCGGTAATGAAAGAGGTGAAACGACATTTAGGCGACCAATATGATGACTATCGGGTTTTACCGATGCACCCTTGGCAGTATGAACACGTTCAACGTGTGCCAGAGATTAAAGTGGCAATACGCGAAGGTACACTACAATTTTTAGGGAAGTTCGGACCGATGGCATATCCTACATCTTCAGTGCGAACGGTGTATGTGCCTGCGATGACATGCAATTTGAAATTGCCATTAGATGTGCAAATTACGAACTTGAAGCGTAACAACACTGTGGAGCAGATGAGACGAACGCTTCAAGCGACCCGCTATTTAATGGACAATAAGTGTTTCTTTGACGAACCGTACACGCAAATTTCATATGAAACAGCGACAGCATCCTGTCACTTTGATGATGAAAAGTTAAAATCAATGTTCACGTATGCATATCGGCCCGTAAACTTTGATACGAGTCGGACGATGATTGCGTCTAGTTTAGTTGAATGGAATCCGTCAACGGACTGTTACCAATTGGAACAAGTTGTTGGAGGAATTGATATAGAAGATTGGTTTGTACGGTATTTAGAGATTTCATTAGTACCAATTGTCCGCTTAATTGAAGATAAGGGCGTGCACTTTGAAGCTCATTTACAAAATTGTCTTGTCACATTGGACGATGGGCTACCTGTTCAATTCATCATTCGGGACCTTGAAGGTGTAAGTGTTGAACGAGAGAAAGCAACGTACGTTGATGCCGATGATGAGCATTCCTATTTGTTTTATTCTACTCAAGCAGCAAGGGAGAGAACGATTTATTATTTCTTCGTTAATCATCTAGGTTCTTTAATTCATGTCGTTGCGCAATTATGCAACGTGTCCGAGCAGAAGATTTGGCAACGGGTCGATGAAGTTTTGGACAGAGAATATAAGCAGACGAACAATCAATTTGTAAAACAGGTACGTGAATCAGAATCATTTATTGCGAAGACAAACATGGTTAGCTGTTTATTGAGTAAAGGAGAAACGCCATCATTTGTGCGCGTCAACAATGTCATGCACACCACACGGAGGGATTTAGATGTACCAAAACAACCTGTTGAAATCCAATAACCGTAATCTACCGGGAGAAGTAAGAGACCGGATCATGCGCCAAACGTTAGAAGCTCTTTTGTTTGAGGGAATCGTATCGTATGCGCATACGAATGGTGATTGGGCCGTTTACGGAGAAAATGAAGAAGGGTCCAAGGTCATCTATACGTTTAAGACTACTCAAAAGCATTCGTTTCATCGGATAAAAATTGATCCTTATTCGATTAAGCGCAACGACGAAACGTGTGAAGATTTATATGTCTTTCTCGAAGAGTTGATTCAGAATCAATTCCATGAGAATCAAGCTTCCTCGTTCATCCGGGAGTTGCTTGAAACGTATGCAAAGGATGCACAAGCGTTACGAGTACAGCAAGAACCTCAACGAGTAAATTCACTTTCCTTTGATGATATTGAAAGTCTTCTTATCGAAGGTCATCCGTATCATCCGAGTTATAAATCACGAATGGGGTTTTCATTAGAAGATAATGAACGTTACGGGCCTGAATTTAATCAATCGATTTTCCCGTTTTGGCTCGCAGTACATCAAGATTTTGTAAAAGCAACCAAACTCGCAGCATTTGATTGGCAAGAACTTTTGGACGAACACCTTCCTCTTGAGGATCAGCAGCGATTTATAAAGTACATCGAAGATTCAGGACAAGCACCTGAAGAGATGTATTGGATTCCTGTCCACCCGTGGCAATGGGAGAATGATTTACAATCAAAGTTTCTCCAAGCGATAGAAAATCATAGTGTTGTGTTATTAGGTCGTTCATCGGTTTCTTACCAAGCCCATCAATCTCTACGTTCGTTAACGAATAGAAATTATTCTGAGTCGACGTATCTAAAACTTCCGTTAAACATCACCAATACATCATCCAGCCGAATATTAGCGAGTCACACTATCCAAAACGCCGCAAAGATTAGTGAGTGGCTACATTCCATCATTGACGAGGACCCGTACTTTAAAGATGATTCATTCAATATTTTACGTGAGGTCGCAGGGACTGCTTTCGAATATAAAAAGCGACTCAACTTGAACAAAAGCAACTATACGGGAACTTAGGTGTGATTTATCGCGAGAATATAAACACCTATGTGAATGAGAATGAACGAGCATTCCCATTAAATGCGGTCACTCACATTCAGAAGAACGGGGTTCCAATCATTCAAGCGTTTATTGACGAATACGGGGCGAAGAGGTGGCTGAACCGACTAATAGAAGTCGTTTCTAAACCATTAATGCATTTGCTTTATGTGCATGGCATTGCGCTCGAGTCTCATGCCCAGAACTTGATCGTCATATTAGAAGATGGTTGGCCGAAGCGAGTCGTTGCAAAAGACTTGCATGACGGGGTTCGTTTTGTACCACATTCACATTTTGGTCCGAAGAACCAACCCGTGCTTATTTCTGAGCCTGAGGCCCATAAAAAGGTTAACCGTTATTCATTCCTTGAAGCCGACGCCTTAACCGATGTGCGTGATTATTTTTACGATGCGTTTTACTTTATCTGCATGACAGAAATCGCGTTCTTCTTTGAACGATATGAGATTGATGAAGAAATGTTTTGGAAGATGTGTACGAACGTCATTCTAGACTATCAACATGAAGTGAATCTTGATCAAGAACGTTGTGAAGCCTACGATCTCTTCGGTGAAGACATAAAGATTGAACAAATGACAAAGCGTCGATTATTTGGCGACGGTGAATTGTACTTTTCACAGGTAGAGAACCCACTTCTACTAGCAAGGAGGCAGGTAGAATGCGAGTCAATCTCTTAAAGCAGAAGATTGCCCGTAACGAAAAGGTGTTTGGCATGTTCGTGTCTACCCCCCACCCTACGATGGTTGAGTTGCTCGGTTATGCAGAGTTTGATTTTGTCATTATTGATCATGAGCATGCTGCAAGCAGCAAAGAAATGATTGAGAACATGATTCGTGCTGCAGAAGTGACAGGAACGACTCCTCTAGTTCGCTTAGCCGAAGTCAACCGCCAAGATATTTTGAAAGTATTGGACGCGGGTGCAGCAGGGGTTGTCATTGCGAATGTAAAGACGAAAGAAGAGGTTGAACAAGCGGTTCAACATACGTTCTATCATCCTAAGGGAATGAGAAGTCTAAATAGTGGTCGTCCTGGTCAGTTCGGAAAGCACTCACTAACGGAATACATTGCCACAGTTAATGAAGAACTGATGCTCATACCGATGATTGAAAGTGTCGAAGGGGTAGAGCAGAGAGACGAAATTGTATCGTGCTCACATATCGATTTCGTGTTAGAAGGTACTGCAGATCTATCCCAATCGTTACACGTACCGTGGCAGCTTGATCATCCAGATGTAGAAGATCATGTAGAACAACTATTTGAATCTACGAAACGAGCGAACATTCCTTATGCGATCGTTTCAAGAAATGAAACCCACCATCAACAGTGGAGTGAAAAAGGTGTATCGATCTTTGTTCTCGGAGATGAACGTGGGAACGCCTTTCGAGCCTTTCAAGCAAAACTTAATCACTACCGTTCGTTAGCGAGGGGGAAATCCGATGAATAAGGAAATCCAACAGTTAGTGACACAGTATAGAGAAGCGTGTCATCAACATTGTGTGCGTATGTCTATGATCTTGACCGGTTAGAGCAAGAAGCTAGAAATATGGTCAAGTTGTTGCCGAAAGATACAAATCTGTTCTATGCAATTAAGGCCAACCCTGATGAACGAATACTTGGGGCATTGTTGCCTTATGTGTCAGGCTTTGAAGTCGCTTCGATTGGTGAATTAAAGAAAGTGAGAAAAGTTTCTGCCGACGTTCCCGTTCTCTTCGGCGGCCCGAGTAAGAAAGAATACGAATTGCGAGGGGCGTTGCGTGCGGGAGTGACGTACATTCACATCGAGAGTACGTTGGAGTTACAACGGTTACTACTGATCGCAAATGAATTACAGACCTCAGCGCAAGTTCTATTAAGAATTAACTTGAATTATGATGACCTCCCAACAACAAACGTAACGATGGCAGGAGAACCGTCGCCCTTTGGGATGGAAGAAACAGAAATTGAACGTGCGTTAAAGTTAGTCGCGCATCAGAATTTGGTTCAAATCTATGGCTTTCACTTTCACTCGATATCAAATAATCTACGTGAAGACTTGCACGTAGCGATGATTGACCATTATGTAGATAAAGTGGAAGAGTGGCAATCTACGTATGGACTTGATGTAAAGGTTCTAAATTGTGGAGGTGGATTTGGCGTCTCGTATGATGAGAATCCGAGCTTTGATTGGGAGAAGTTTATCGCGGCTTTAAAGTCTAGTGGTGTTCTCGATCGTGTGAAAGGCAAGCAATTGTTTTTTGAACCTGGAAGAAGAATCGTTGCTAACTGTGGCTATTATGTCACTGAAGTGAACGACCTAAAACAATCTCAGCAGGAACACTTCGCCATTCTTCGTGGTGGGACGCACCATCAACGTCTGCCCGCATCTTGGGGACATAATCATCCCTTTAAGATTATCCCAATTGAAGAATGGCCGTACCCGTTCTCGCGCCCGACAGTAACAGAGGAGCGAGTGAACATCGTTGGTGAGCTCTGTTCTCCGAAAGACCGATTGCATTCCCAGGCCGAGGTGACTCAACTTCGGGTCGGAGATTTGGTCGTATTTCTCCAATCAGGAGCTTACAGTTGGACAATTTCCCACCATCAATTTCTAGGGCACGATCAACCGGCATTTCTTTACTATCGTGACAAGCAGTTTCAGTCTATTTCAAGGAGCGATCATTAAATGGCACCTACATTAAAAGTTATTAACGCTGAGACATTGATTATTCAGGATTTAATTCAAGCATTAAGAAATGAAGGGTTCTTCCCGTTAGATCAGGAACTTCCTTTGCTACGAGATGCACGCCCAGAAATTCAACGCTTGTTCGGTGTTGAAGAAGAAACAGTTGTGTATGAACATGATCTTTGTTTTCTATTAGAAAGACGCGCCGGAAATGAGTTGAGCTGGAAGCTTGGTAGCCCCATTTATAGACGAGAACAAAATGGTTGGACTTTGTTAAAAACAGCAGCGGAAATTGCTCGATCGACCTTAGACATGAATCAGGTTGGTGCAAGGAAGTTAATTGAGAGTATAGAAACGTCAATTCACCAGCTACAGTTAAGCATTGATCATCTTAATGAACAAGAAAACAAAGAATTGAATCACTCTTACGATTGGTTTATTGAAAGTGAGCGGGTGGCGTCTTATCGAGATCGACCTTTTCACCCTACAGCGAAGGCAAAGATCGGGTTTACCGATCAACAGTATAAAAAGTATATGGCAGAATTCGGGTGCACGATGCAGTTGTATTGGGTCGCAGTGAAAAAAGATGCGATGGTAACGGGCGAGACGTCTTTATCGCCAATAGATGGTCTCCCTCTAGAAGAACAAAAGTTGTTAGAAGAGGAGTCAGGGAGACAGGGAGTCACTCCAGAGGACTACACACTCATGCCTGTGCACCCGTGGCAAATGGAAGTCATCATTAAATCGACGTATGAGCAAGAGATTAAAGAAGGCATCATCGTTCTTTTGGAAACGAGAGCAGGAGATTATGTGGCGACGTCGTCCCTTCGTTCATTAGCGACTGAAGAACCGTCATCAATGATGCTGAAATTACCAGTTAGTGTCACATCATTAGGCGCATCCCGCTATCTACCTGTCGTGAAATTACTAAATGGTGGCTCAGGTGAGCGACTATTAAGGCAAGCGATTGAATGCGATGACGTCCTAACAGAGAAAGTCTACCTATGTGATGAACGTCATTGGTGGGGGTATATGCCTGAATCGAAAGGGTGGTTTGATGAACAACCGAGACATCTAGCTGCTCAACAACGACTCTATCCAGAAGAATTAACGAAAGAGCCTTATCGAATGATTACAATGTCAGCACTTGGTGCTGGGGTTGCAAGTGAAGACTTCTTGAAACAATTACTAGGTGATCTAGACGTTGAGACGTTTTTTGATGAGCTTGTTGAATTGTTCTATACCGTTGTCATGCGGTTGTTCAAAATTGGTGTCGTTCCAGAGATTCATGGTCAGAATTGCTGTATCGTCGTAAAACACGGTAAGCCCGTTGCTCTCTTATTCCGTGATCACGATTCAGTCCGATTGCATCCACCTTATACTGAGCGCTACGGACTTGAAGATCCTAACTACCGAATCAGACCGGGCTATTCAAACAGCTTGTACAATAACACGGTCGATGATTTGCTATTTTACGTACAAACATTAGGTACTGAAGTTAATATTCGTTCAGTAATTGAGACCTTTGCACAGACGTTTGAGGTCACGGAAGAAGAGCTATGGCTCGCAACGAAACAAAGGTGGCAAGAAGCGTTGAAGGCAGTTGGTTTCTCTGAATTTGAAGAACAGCGGCTACATGTGAAGTTATTTGAAGCGGATCATTGGCCTGTAAAACAAATTCTAAAACCGTTGCTTGATGTTGACGGAGTACCAGGAGCAATGCCCTCCGGAAAAGGTCAAGGTCACAATCCTTTTAAGCGCATTTTAGGAGGCGTCTAGAATGATTCGAATCGTTGATAAGAAAATGAAATATACGAATGAGACGATGGAATTGATGCAACCATTACACACGTCAACCATTGGTCATTTCACCGATTTCGGATTCGTTAACGATCTTAAGACTACGCACCCGGGTAACAAAATTAGCGGCACAGTCGTCACCGTTAAGCTCTCAAACGGTGACGGGAAACCAATCACAGAAGCGCTAAACGAAACGGAAGCAGGAGATATCCTAATTATTGATACGTCAGGCAATAAAACGCACGCGTGCTGGGGAGAGTTTCGTTCATTACAAGCCTTGGCTACGAAGGTTTCTGGAGTAATTATTAACGGAGCGATCACCGATCTCGACACGTTATGGCAAGTGAATCTTCCTGTTTATTATGAAACGGTCTCAGCGAAAACGACGAAACCGTTAAATCTAGAAGCAGAGATCCACGGTCTCGTTAGTGTAGGTGGCGTCGTCTTTGAATCTGGCGATTACGTCATTGCGACGCGGATGGGATTTATAAATTTAACCCATTGGATTACGAGGAAATTATCGAAAAAGCACGGGGAAAAGAAGAGCGAGAAGAAATTCGAAGGCGCTCGTTTCAAACGTAAGCTTCAGATTATCGAGGTTCGGGGAACCATGTCTTCTTGTTCAAGTGGAGGAGGTGTGGATTTGATTATTGTTAGTTCAAATTCAAGGCATAATCCCTTCATACAGACATTTATGTAGTGAATTTGAAGCTTTATGTTGGGATTTTTATAATTCCCCTTCAATCCTGAAGCAAAATCCCAACATACAACGCTAAAGCAGCTGTTTTCTAACAGCTGTTTTTTTAGTGGAAAAATATTGGTTGTTTTTTATTACTAAGTATATTAAACTAACTTAAAACATAGTAAACAACTTTGTATTATCAAAATTAAATGGATTTAGGTGATGACATGTCTGCGCTCGTACAAGTGAATGAGATGAGCAAATCGTTCCATGACAACGAAGTATTGTCAGAGATTTCTTTATCCATAGAAAAGGGTGAATTCGTATCGATCCTCGGTGAAAGTGGCTGTGGGAAGAGTACGTTACTGAACGTTATTGGGGGATTTGAGGCTCCGACGTCTGGACGTGTACTGATGGATCAAGTTCCTATTGAGAAGCCAACGAGACGTGCAATTATGCTCTTTCAACATTATGGTCTTTTGCCTTGGCGTACAGTGAAGAAGAATGTGGAATTTGCGTTAGAACCAACAATCTCATCTGCAGCTGAACGAACGAAAAGAGCAAATGAGTACATTCAATTAGTTGGGCTTGAAGGAAGTGCCAATCAGTTTCCTGCGGAATTATCTGGTGGGATGCAGCAACGTGTCGCAATTGCTCGTGCGCTTGCAATACAACCTGAGCTGATTCTAATGGATGAACCGTTTGCTGCGCTTGATACGTTTAATCGCTATTATCTTCAAGATGAGCTTTTGCGTATTCAACAACAAGAGCAAACGACTGTAGCGCTAGTTACACATGACATTGATGAAGCCGTCTATTTGTCCGATCGCATTATCATTATGGATCGTAATCCAGGGAGAATTAAAAAGACGATCGCCATAACGCTTCCTAGACCGAGAGATCGTAGCCATGGAGATTTTCATTATTTTAGAAAATTGATTTTTGATACGTTTCATTTTGGAAGAAACGAGCTTGATTCCGACTATCACATTTAACGTAAGGAGGGATGATGGTGCATCGTCAAGTGAAAGCGATCAGTGCAATTTTTATACTCATTGCGGCAATGGTGATTACCGGCTGTCAGCAACGAGAAGCGGCAGCTGATTCAACGATTAAGGTCGGGTATTTGCCAATCACTCATGCAGCACCTCTTTACATTGCAAATGAGAACCAAGAGCAATTTATGCAAGACGGAGTTATCGAATTAATTCGTTTTGGTACGTGGATCGACTTAATGGATGCGTTGAACAGCGGCAGAATTGACGGGGCTTCAGTATTGTTTCCTTTAGCCATGAAAGCTCATGAAAAAGGAATCGATATTAAAGCGACCGCACTGGGACATGAAGATGGAAATGCAGTGATTGCCGGTCCAGCAATTGAACAAGTAGAAGATCTAAAAGGTGAAACGGTCGCCATCCCTCATACTTTATCTACGCATAACTTGTTATTAGATGAAATGTTAGAGAACGCTGGAATGAACTACAGTGACGTGAATGTCGTAGAGATGCCACCGGCTGAGATGCCGGCAGCGTTATCAGAAGGAAGAATTGAGAGTTACATTGTTGCAGAGCCATTCGGAGCGATTGGTGTGACGTTAGATGTGGGGCATGTGTTGTATCAATCAAATGATCTTTGGCCAGGGTGCCTCTGTTGTGCAATGGTCTTTAGACAAAGCTTCTTAGAAGATCGTCCTGAGTTAGCGAAGCAATTTATGGAAGGTTATGCGCATGCTGGGGAACATGCTGAATATGATCTCGATGCTCATATGAATTATTTGAACGTGGATGAAGAGGCGTTATCGCTATCACTAGAATGGATTTCTTATGAAAATCTGAATATCAATCGTGAAGATTATGAGTATATGAGAGATCGAGTATTGGAAGTAGGATTAATGGAAGAGCCACCAACGTACGACGAGTTTGTCGATACGTCATTACTTGAGGAGATCCAAAGGTAGCTTATGAGAAAAATACTAAATGTCATGATTGCGTTCATTGTCCTTATTGTCACTTGGCAATCGGTGATTTGGATTGGTGGGTATGAAGAAGCTCTATTACCATCTCCGTTCAGTGTTGCGAGCGGAATTGTAGGGATGGTCATATCCGGAACCATTTTCGAACACATCGCGATTAGTCTATTTCGTTTCTTTATGGGTTACGGAACAGCCGTGATTGTCGCAATCGTCCTTGGTTTAATCTTAGGGCGTTCACTAAAACTATGGGGAATTGTCGATCCGATTGTTCAAGTATTGCGCCCTGTGGCTCCGGTCGCTTGGACACCTTTTATCGTTTTGTGGTTTGGGATTGGGAATATGCCAGCGATTGTCATCATTTTTATTGCTGCTTTTTTCCCGGTGTTACTCGCAACCGTTTCAGCGGTTAAAAAGGTCGATTATACGTACTTGAAATTAGCGGAAAATTTAGAAGTGAAACAACCAGCTTTGATGTACAAAGTCATACTTCCAGCCGCCTTCCCAGGAATTGCGAATGGATTGCACCTTGCTGTTGGTACTGCTTGGATCTTTCTCGTTGCGGGGGAGATGGTAGGCGCCCAATCTGGATTGGGCTACCTTATTATCGATGCAAGAAATGCGCTTGATCTTGATTTGGTGTTAGCGGGAATCTTCTTTATTGGCGTTCTTGGGTTATCAATTGATAAGTTACTTGGATTGTTTGAATCATGGGTAGGCAAACAGTGGGGGTTTAACCGTTAGGTTTGATGCTCATACGGGATGACAGATAAGTGTTCTTGAGGAATTCTTTCGCCTGTTTTTTCGTCATAATAACCGATCTCCACGTCGTTGCCAGTATCTGAATTGACGAGGGCTTTATAACACGTATCAAGATGTTCGCGCCCCCATAAGAGAAGAGCGTGAAAGACAGGTTCAAGGTCTTTGCTTTTCTTGGTCAGTGCATATTGGTAACGAGGAGGGTGCTTGCTATAAAGCTCTGAAACAACCATGCCTTGTTGTTCCAATGCTTGAGGCGAGTCGATAATAAATTTGCTGAGATGGTCTCCAGATTGTGCTTAATATCATTAAATGTCGTATTGCCGACAAGAATTTCATGAATGATTAAAAGTGTCCAACGATCACCGACGATGTTGAGTGTTTGTGCAATGTTACACGGTAATGGATAGCGTTCTTTCATCACGTTTCCTCCTTTAATATCGTAAGTATAACACAGAGTTCACTAAGTTGATTTTTTTAACCCAGTATACTAAAATAACCTAAATAATCAAAAAGGAGTGACGAATACAATGGCATTATTTTTAGTCGAAGCAACATTAAACGATGCAAGCGAGCAAGCTGCTGTAGAGCGTGCAGTCGATACGCTTAAACTTGGGGATGCAACACTTATTGAGGTGCAAGTAGCAAGTGATTATAAGAAAGTGTATGTCATTATTGAAGCTGGAAATGAAGCGGATGTTAACCCTGCATTTAGTGAAAGTGTATTTACAGTCGAAGAAGTAAAAGAAGTAAGAATTGTAGGTCAGGACTTAGAGGATGTTCGAAAAACGGCAGGCAAAATCAACTATTTGGTTGAATGGAACTTCCCGGCAGACCTTACGATGGATCAATATTTGGAGCGTAAAAAGAAGAATTCTGTACACTACGCAGAAGTACCTGAAGTGGAATTCCAACGTACGTATGTGTGTGAAGATATGACGAAGTGTCTATGTTTCTATGATGCTCCAGACGACGATGCGGTAAAACGCGCTAGAGAAGCGGTAAAAGCACCAGTGAGTTCCATTACTAAACTTTCAAGAGATTGAGATTAGGAGGAGAAGTCTATGCTTGAGCAATGGCTGAAAACAGAGTTAAAACCTCTCGTACAAGAGATTGATTTAGAAGGGTTTTATCCGAAACAAATTTTACAGGGCCTTGGTGAACAAGGATGCTTCTCCTCTTCGAATCATCAATCTTATTTGCAGTCGGTACAACAAGAAGTGGATACTGTACGTCTTGTATCGAAGTATTGTATGACAACGGGTTTTATTACGTGGTGTCATTTAGCAGCCATTACGTATGTAAGGCATACAAAAAATGAATCATTGAAAAAGAGATTGCTGGCTCCTTTGGAAAGTGGAGAGGTCCTCGGGGGAACCGGTCTTTCAAACCCAATGAAAAACTATGCGAACCTCGAGCCACTCCATCTAAAAGCACGAAAGGTCGATGGAGGATATGAGGTAACTGGGGCGCTACCATCCGTGTCGAATCTGGGTGAAGATCACTGGTTCGGGGCGGTTGCTAAAGTAGAAAATGAAGATCGTAACGTCATGATTTTTGTGGAGTGTCGTGGAGAGAGGCTCGATCTAAAAGAGAAAAAAGATTATGTTGGCATTAATGGAAGTGCAACGTATGCTGTTCGGTTTTTGGACTTGTTCGTTCCGACAGAGCAAGTGTTAGCTGAAGACGCAGATACGTTCATCAAGACGATTCGTCCCTATTTCCTTGTGTATCAAATTCCCCTCGGTTTTGGAGTCACTGAAGCTTCGATTGCTTCTAGCGAGAGTGCGCTAAAGAAGCAAAACGGGTGCAATGCTTACATGGAAGAGCAACCAGATCAAGTGAACAGGGATTTGGCACACCAACAAGAACGACTTGCAGAACAATTCCAAAACGAGCCCCTCATTTGGGAATCATTGTTGCCGATCCGAAAGGCGAGCGCTGAAGAAGCTGTGAAAGCAGCACACATGACGATGCTTCATGTTGGAGGGCCCGCCTATTTAAGGAAAAGTCATCCGGCAAGACGTCTGAGAGAAGCGTACTTTCTTGTGAACTTAACACCGACACTTCGGCATTTAGATAAGATGATCCAGATCACTTCTAATGAAGCGATAAACTAGGACATTACCGAGGTCTATGACCTCGGTAATGTCCTTTTTTGTTTTGAGCGGTAGTTGCATAAAGAATGGGTAAAATCTATGATAAAACAAACAAGAGTATAGTTTTGCAAAATTCAAATGTACAGTTATTGCATGTCAAAACCTCTTAACAGCTGGAATAGACTGATATATACTCCGAGTAGGTTATGGAGGAAGTGCAAAATTGTATTGTGCAAGGGGCGTACGCTGTGGTTTTAGATCAACGAAGAATTGCCATATTGTCTTACCTTAGCCGTGCAACAACGACGGTATCCATACCTGAACTAGCAAACGCTTTAGGTGTGTCGAAGCGCACACTTTATTATGATTTTAACGAAATTGACCATTGGCTCATTCATCATCACTTGTCACCGATTCAGCGGAACTATAACAAAGGCTTGTATCTGGAAACGGCGACAAAGGAATGCTTGCCATCCTTGTTAACATTCAAGAGGCAGTGGGATTATCGATTCACACAGGTGGAGCGGCATTACGTGATTAGTGCGTACTTATTGCTTCATGACGGGTTTGTGTCTTCAAACGAATTGAGTGAACTCGTTCAAGTGAGCAGGGGAACTTTGTTCAAGGATTTAGCAGTCGTTACTGAGAAGCTTGAAGCATTTGACGTTTCCTTGAACTACTCGAAACAAAATGGATATGACCTACTAGGGTCTGACCAATCGTTGTGGCGTGTGATCCACCAACTCATTCAAGTTGTGATTGAAAACGAGCATGATGAAGTCACGCAGATGTTATTGAATAAGTGTAATCAAGAAGTTAATCACGCTGAAGGAATAATCCGAGAAGAGATTGGCAAGCTTGAGCAACACCTCGATCTTTCGTTTAATGAGCAAGTGACATTGTCTCTCCTGCTACACATGCTGATGTTATACAAGCGACCGCTAAATAACCTTTGGGTTGATCGAGAAGAACAAGAAGTGTTGTTGCAATCACAAGCTTTTGAAGCTGTTGATCAACTAAATCAACGTCTTTCAACTAAGGGCTTCAGACGATTCACTCGTCTCGAATGTGTTGTCTTAGCGATTAGAATTCTAGGTTCCCGAGTGACCGATGGCTCAGCGTCATTCACTAAAGATGAGCGCTCTGATATTGACGTCGTAACAACGGAGATTATTGAGCAATTCGAGGCTCATAGTGGCGTTCGTTTTCGTGAAAAGGAACGTCTACAAAAGAACTTGGTCGCACATATTAAGCCTGCTTATTATCGACTAAAGTACAACGAGCCGTTAGATCATCGATATTTGCCATTAATTGAGCATCAATTAAAAGAAGTCTACACCCTAACAGAACAAGCGCTAGAACCATTGGAGCGTTATGTGAATCGCACAATTCCGAGTGAAGAAGTTGCACTCATTGCGATGCATTTTGGCGGATGGATCCATCGAAAGGTTGACCGAAGATCAAAAGCGTATCGCGCTGTAGTGGTTTGTGAAAACGGAATCGCAGCATCTTCAATGCTTTTTGCGCAACTAGAAGGGTTATTACCTGACGTTGAGATTCTAGACTTCTTACCCGTTCGTACGTTTTCGGAGTATGAAAAAGATATTGATTTTGCCTTTTCAACAACGTACATCCACGCTTCCATTGTGCCAATTATTTATGTTCCGGCGATACTTGGTGATTCAGAGAAAGCACACGTATTACGAGAGATGCAACGGTTTATGGATCCAGACCGAGTGAAGCAATCAGATTTTGAAAGTGTAATCGGCATCATTGAGCAACATGCAACGATTCATAATCAGGACGCGTTAAGGCGCCAGATCGAACCGTATTTTCGTCCAACTAGATCAAGACTTGAGGTGCACAAACCGATGCTACACGAATTAGTAACCGAAGACATGATTACTGTGAAACGAAGCGTCACTTCGTGGCAAGAGTCCATTCGAATTGCAGCCGAACCATTACTAGAGAAAAAATACATTCATCAAGAGTACATCGATGCAATGATTACAAATGTCGTGATGAATGGTCCGTACATTGTCATTGCACCTAATATAGCAATGCCTCATGCCCGCCCTGAAGAAGGTGTTGTTCAGCTTGGTATGAGTATCCTAAAAACCGACGAGCCGGTTCACTTTTCAGAAGAAGAAAAGCATAATGCTCGAATTATCATTGTGCTTGCGGCCGTTGATAATGAAACGCACCTTAAAGCACTTTCTCAGCTTTCAGAATTGCTCTCTGAAGAAGAGAATACGGAAAAAATTCTAGCGAGTACATCCGCATCAGAAATTGCACACGTGATTCAAAATCATAACAAAGGGGAGTTTTAACATG
The DNA here is from genome assembly GCF_000698125.1 of Geomicrobium sp. JCM 19038. Classification (GTDB taxonomy): domain Bacteria; phylum Bacillota; class Bacilli; order Bacillales; family Marinococcaceae; genus Geomicrobium_A. The sequence continues at coordinate 164,530 of NZ_BAXA01000005.1, forward strand.
AAAAAAGTATTAGTTGTTTGTGGGAATGGATTAGGAAGCTCAATGATTGTCGAAATGAATGCTAAAAGCATTCTAAAAGATTTACAAAAGGAAGCCGATGTCTCTCACACGGATCTAACGACGGCAAAAACAGAACAAGCCGACTTGTATATTGGGTCAGATGATATCGTTAACAACTTACAAGACGGCTCACGACATGTCGTTGGATTGAAAAACTTGCTTGATAAGAATGAATTACGAGAAGTACTTGATCAAAATTTATAAGTAGTGGAGGTCACAGACAATGATTGATTTCATCATGAACGATCTCTTAGGTACACCGGAGCTTCTCGTTGGTCTTTTTGCACTAATTGGTTTATTAGCCCAACGAAAAGCGATTGCCGATGTTGTATCAGGTACATTAAAAACCGTGCTCGGCTTCGTTATTCTAGGAGCCGGTGCGATGGTGATCGTCCAATCGCTTGATCAATTTAGCGCGATGTTTAACCATGCTTTTAATGTAAACGGCGTCATTCCGAACAATGAGGTTATTGTGGCGATTGCGCAAGATGCGTTTGGAACAGAAACGGCGATGATCATGCTTTTCGGGATGGTTGCCAACATTCTGTTTGCTCGAATTACCCCATTTAAATATATCTTTTTAACTGGACATCATATTATGTTTATGGCTTGTTTGATTGCGGTAATTTTGACGACAGCAGGAATGGGTGGCGTACCGATGGTGGCCCTCGGTGCCATTATCTTAGGTTCACTAATGGTACTACTTCCAGCGATGCTACAACCTTATACGCGAGAGATTACAGGTTCCGATGATATTGCAGTCGGTCACTTCGGCTCATTCGGTTACTATGCATCTGCTTCCATTGGAAAGTGGTTTGGTAACAAAGAAAAGACGACCGAAGATATTAAAGTACCTAAGTCGCTCGGATTCCTTCGTGATACGACCGTAGCCGTCTCCTTAACGATGGTCATTCTCTTCGTTGTCGTTGCATTCTTTACAGGAAGTACATTCATTGAAACAGAACTAAGTGGCGGTCAAAACTTCCTCGTGTTCTCACTCATGCAAGGGCTCACGTTTGCTGCTGGAGTGTACATCATCTTAGCCGGAGTTCGCATGTTACTCGGAGAAATTGTACCAGCATTTAAAGGAATCGCAGATAAAATTGTTCCGAATGCGAAGCCAGCGCTTGATGCACCAGCTGTGTTTCCGTTTGCGAACAATGCCGTCATTATCGGTTTCTTGTTCAGCTTTGCGGCAGGCCTTATTAGTATGATGTTCTTGCCACTCTTCGGGTTGGCTGTCATTGTACCAGGCTTGTACCTCATTTCTTTACAGGTGCTGCAGCTGGTGTATTCGGTAATGCAACCGGTGGTCGACGAGGCGCAATTATTGGTGCGATGGTAAACGGTGTGCTCATTAGTTTCTTACCTGCACTACTTTTACCAGTACTCGGTGATTTAGGATTCCAAAGCACAACGTTTGGAGATTCAGACTTTGGTGTAATTGGAATTGCGCTAGGGCTACTAAGTCAACAAGTTACGTCTACCATTCTTTTTGCACTCGCGATTCTCGTTGTTCTTGCAGGCTTCTTCTTCCTCGGATGGAAAACGAGGAAAGAACCGAGTGAATCGTAATTGTATGCTTCTTCTAACGTGTTCACCTAACAAGTGAATCGTTAGAGGGAGCTTTTTTTGTCTTGAACCATTGAGGAGGTTCATTGTTCTGTGACAAACCAGTCATTCTTTCTCCACAAGAAATTCACAATCTTCTCGTATAGTAAGGTGAGATCAGCAATGTTCTTCTAGTTTAGTGATTATGAACATAAAAATAAAAAGGAAAAAGTAGGACGAGCAAGTCGTTTAACGTGTATATGGAGAGGGTGGCAACGTTTGAAGCGATGGATGAGTTTAGTTATTTTATTAGTGGTAGTGGTAAGTGGTTGTGGGTTAAATGAAGAAACACAAGAACTGTCATTGTCTACTGAACCGATCGACGTGGAAATTCAGCCAATCTCAGAAGCAGTGGTTGGTGAAGAAATCACAATTGAGACACTCGTAACACAAGAAGATCATCCGGTTGAAGATGCACAAGCTGTAGAGATTGAAATTCGCTTTGAAGGTCAATCGGAAGGGGCACTATTCCCAGCAGAAAATGATGGGGAAGGTCTTTATCGTAGTACCCATACTTTTGCAGAAGCAGGTGTTTACGAGATTCAATCCCATGTAACCGCTAGAGGGATGCACGTAATGCCTGTACAAAAACTACAAGTGGAAGAATAAATAAGTCGTTCGATTATTTTCGAACGACTTATTTTTAGGATAAGAGTTTCAATCCAACAGCAGAGCATAGAATAAGCGCAATACAAACGATCCGTTTTACTTCCTTTGACTCTCCGAATAGATACATACCAAGCACGGCTGAACCTGCGGTACCAATCCCGGTCCACACTCCGTAAGCGGTTCCCATTGAAATGTCATTCATCGCATACGTAAGAAGGGAAAAGCTAATCCCGAAGAAGATGACTAAATAAATAATCGCCGACCATTGTTTCATGGCGACTTTCTTCAAGTTAATAACACCAAGCACTTCAAATAACCCCGCAACAATTAAAGCTGTCCAGTACATGGTTCTTCCTCCCTCACATCGCTACTTAATAACTTCAATCCAATAACGCCGAGTAGAAGTGTACCGATTAACAATACTTTCATCCAACTAAACGGTTCATTGAAAAAAAGCGTCTCAACAACGACTGTCCCTGCCGTACCGATCCCTGCGAAGACGGCGTACACTGTACCGATTGGAAGTGTACGAGTGGCTAAAATGACGAGCGTGAAACTTATGATGATGGCAAAAACGGTTAAGGACCATTGCCAGAATGTTGATGAGTAATTAAGGCCAGAAACCCAAAAGATTTCAAGTACACCTGCTGCGAGTACCATCAACCAGTTTGTGTTCATGTTGGATCGCTCCTTTATAAGTGATGACAGTTCTCATTCTATACTAAAAAATAAAACCGTCCAGTCGGTTTTATTTCAACTCTGTTAAAAATACTCATTTTGGATGTTCTCCTATTGTGCGCTACACTAGTGATAAGAAAAGCCGAAAGGTTTGAGAGACATGCGTAATGAAGAGAAAAACACACGAATCTTTGAAGCAACAACAAAGGTTATTAACGAACAAGGAATTAATCAGTTTACGTTAGATAAAGTAGCAGAACGTGCAGGAGTGAGTAAGGGGGGCTTGTTGTATCGTTTCCCTTCAAAAGAACGCCTCCTAAAAGGGTGGAGCCACTATGTACTTGAGGTATTTACAACCCTCGTAGAAGAGGAGGTAGAGAAGTCCAATTCGTTTGCAACGGCGTATTTACAAGCGACGTTACGAAGCCTAGAAAGTGCGGAGATGAAGACGTTTATGACGGTTTCTGGTTATCAAGCTGAGGAACAGTTCTATGAAGGATGGAAAGAATTCTATGCGCAAACGATCGTGAAGTTGCAAGAAGAAACGAGCCCTGAAGTAGCCTCAATTATTCAGTTAACGTGTGATGGACTCTGGTTACAAGATGCCTTTCAGTTGAATCATCGTACCGAGCACAAGCCAATCAATTGGTTTCTTATTTACAGGGACTTGCAGCAAGTGATTTCGATCGTTGAAATGAGTGGCGACAAACAGTAGAAGTAGAGTAAAGCATTATTATTTGAGGGTGTTGCTTTAAGTAACATCCTTGTTCAATTATTGGGCCAGATTGTTGAAGAACATAAGGAAAGAACTCAAGATGCGTTTAATGGGGCGCAAGTCTGGTTTGATTACCTGATTGCGCCATTTTAATATAATACAATAAACTCCTTTCTAAAGTTTAATTATCAGAAATAATGATGGAAAACATCATTAACTTTAATTTAATTAATGTCTTTTTAGAAAGTATGATTATTAAAAGGAGGAGGCTTGTTGTAATGAGTTCAATATTAAATGCTTTGGGTATACATATAATTGAAGTAATGGAAGATAAGGTAGTTGCAACCATGCTAGTGAATGATTCAACGAAACAACCCCAAGGTCAATTGTATGGTGGTGCTTTAATTGTATTGTCAGAAACAGTCGCTTGTTTAGGGACTTGGGAAAACATTAACTTAGAAGAGGAATACACAATCGCACTAGAGATAAACGCTAATTATATGAAAGGCATTTATGAAGAAGGAGTTGTAGCTACAGCAGTTCCAGTACATAAAGGAAAAAAAACTATGGTTTGGGAAATAGAAATTGTTGAGGATTCATCAGAAAAGGTCATTAGTAGATCACGTTGCACGATGTCTATTCTTGCTTTAGAGAAGAAATTCGAGAATGAGGCTGTAAGCACATTAACTCTAGAGGATTAGAGTATGGAATCAGATAATGTGTATCCCTACAACAAAGTAATGATTGATAAGGTGCGCATGCTCAGGAATTAAGCGCGATCCTTCAATAAAGGTTGTGCTTTTCTTTGTGGGGCCATTTAATGGAATAAATAAACAATCAAGTTTGTAGTTAAGACTTGTGCATTTTTTCATCCTTGTGTTTTTATTGTAATTAAAGGATGGGGTATGGCTGTGGAAAAGCGTGATTATTAGTAAACCTCCGTTGAATGAAAAGAAGGCTTTTTCGAACAAAGGAAATAATATGAAATCAAATGAATCAATAGGGTACTTATGGTAATACCGCTTCTGCTAAGATCACGCAGATCGTGTGCGGTTAGAAATCACGAGGAATGCAAGCAGTTAGCGTCTTTAAATGACCCATTTGCAGGGTGGACGGTCACATAAAAAGGGGCCCGGACACGCTGCCTCTTTTTATGTCGACTTTTCTATGCCCAGCTTTAGAATACATCGTCAGCTCGAAACTCCAACCCAATCGTTGTGGGAACCTATTTTAAGAAGTAGATTTTCACTATTTCATAGACCGCCCCTCTCTCGCCACCCAACCCAATAATTTTTTATAGAAAACACAAACAATTTGTCGCTAGATTACGAATATAAGATTAGGAGAAGCAAAAGGTAGGGTGAGAAGTTTGTCGCGTGAAAGAAAGCTCATTAAGAGAATACGTAAAAAAGGGCATCATGACGCGGCGAATGAGCTCGTCTCGATGTATTATACCGATCTACTCGGTTATGTAAAATCGAAGGTTTCCGATGAGGAGCTTGCAAGAGACCTTACTCAAGAAATATTTATCCATATGCTAGAGTCGATCCGTTCATTCGATGAAAGAAAGGCAAGCTTTCGTACGTGGCTTTATACAATAGCTTCCCACCGAATGATTGATTATTTTCGCTCAAAAGCGTATCAACAGGCGAAGAAAACACGTGCGATTGACGTTGACGATCGCCAAAGTGAGGATTTCACAGAGCAACTGTTTCGTTCATTTGAGGTGGAGCGGATTCTTGAATTTTTGCAAACATTCAAAGAGTCTGAGCGACAGATCGTGCGAGGGAAACTCCTACAAGGAGAACGGTTTGTCGATCTGGCAGATAAGTTGAACATGCCAGAATCAACGATTAAAACGAAGTATTATACGTCGCTCAAACGAATAAAGGACGCTTGGGAGGTAGATGATCATGACCAATGAGCACAGAAACGAACAGGAGATTCAAACCATTGTCAGAAAAGGCATGAGTGACAATGATCGGTTTTACCGTCGGCTGTTCAAATTGTATCAAATGATTGGTTTCCGCCATCTGTTCTATGATGGACGTGAAGCGATGTTTCTCGTCTTATCTGTCCTATTGTTCATGCCGCTCGTCGCTGTATTGTTTGCTTTGATGCAAGAAGCGAGCGCGACGTATACCGTCCCGACCCTTAGTTTGCTGTTCATGGGGACCCCTTTCTACTTCTATGCTCATATGCTCCTGTTCGTCGTGTTAAAAATGGAGCAACCTGGCATTGAAGTCGAACAAGCAACGCATTTCAATCTCGTGCAACTCACTGCTTTACGCACACTCGTAATTGCGGTTTCCTCTCTCATTGGCATCACCTTTTTTGTTGCCTTTGCGAATGTGCTTGGTGTACACATCCCCGTACTACAAGGGTTAGCTGTCGCCTGTAGTGGCCTATTTTTATTTGCTTCAATTTACTTGACGTTGATGACGACGATTCAGAAAAAGTGGCTTTGGCATTGGGGGTTTCCAACTCTATGGATCACCATGACCATTGGCTTGTACTTAGTGCCAGGAGTGCCCCTTGAAGGTATCGTTCAAATGATTCCTACGGGTGTATACACCGTTCTTGCCATCGCTGCCTTTTCTTATTTTTATTCACAAATTCAGATTCTTTTTGACGATACAAAACAAAAGGGTGAGGTCTAGTGTTAACGATTGAGAATGTCACGAAAAAGTACGGTACATCTACTGTACTAAAGGAGCTCTCACTTAAATTTGATACAGGTGTATATGGGTTGCTTGCGCCAAATGGTGCAGGCAAAACGACACTTATCAAAATGATGGCCACATTATTGTTTCCAACGAGTGGCAGCATTCGTTATAACGGTAAGGACATTTATGGGATGGGCGCGACGTATCGCGATGTGATCGGTTATCTGCCCCAACAGTTTGGCTACTATAAGAATGATACACCGACGCGTTATTTGCACTATATTGCTGCATTAAAGGGGCTCGACTATAAAAAAACGAAAGTCAAAGTTGAGGAACTGTTAGAAACGGTTGCACTCACGGAAGTCGCTCATAAAAAAATGAAGCGATTTTCCGGAGGTATGATTCAACGGGTCGGCATTGCCCAAGCGCTTTTGAATGACCCACAATTGCTCATCCTTGATGAACCGACCGCCGGCCTTGATCCGAAAGAGCGCGCTCGGTTTCGGAACATGTTGTCCCGGCTCTCTAAAGAGCGCACCATTATTTTAAGTACGCACATCGTCGCTGACGTGGAGTCCATCGCCAATGAAATCGTCATGATTAAAGACTGGAAACTCCTGTATAAAGACTCCATCGATACGCTTTGTAACAGCATCCAAGGAGAAGTGTATGAAACGTTGGTCGCCCATGAAGAGATGGAGCGGTTTCGGGAAACGTATGTGATTCTTGGAGAACGACAGGAAAATGCGCACGTGCGTGCGCGTTTTCACACAACCGCACCAGTCCAACGAGATTGGGAAGTGGTATCCCCTCAGCTTGAAGATGTGTTTTTAACGGTGTATCAGGACGAGCGGCAATGAACGTATTCGGTTATGAACTCCGGAAATTGTTGCGCTCCCCCGTTCTTCTTTCGCTTATCAGTCTGCTTATTCTACTCAACGTTCTCGTCATCTCTTCTGCCTGGTACGACATGTCTGCTACCGAAAGAAACGCAACAACATCACTTGTGGAAAACTACGGGCATGTGCTCGATGAGAATTGGGTGTTTGATGTTGCCGCTGACAATGAAGAGCGGTTAACAGCTTTTAATGAAACGAACAACACAACCATTTCTTCGGCGAGCGATCAGGTGGCTCACGGCATCGACTTTACGGACCCACTTGCCATAGAACTCATCGAGCTTGCCGTTCGCGAAGCCTATGTCGAAGATGCACAATTCATCGATGAGGAATATGAGCAAATTACTATGAACGGTCTCGCCGAAGAGGCGATTGATCAATACGCACTCGAAGGAAATCAAATCGAATGGATGCACAACCAGTACGCTGCCTACAGTGAGCGTTACGATGCACTTCTCCATCAAGAAGAAAACAAAACCGTCTTCTATCTCGGTCAGCAAACCCATGCAACCCTTTATGAACACGTCTTTCGTTACTCGTTAATTGGGCTTTCAATCATCCTCACATTGCTCACTGCACATAGTGTGAATTACGAGCACGCGTACGGTACTGCACAGCACATATATAGCACTGCGCGGGGTCGCCGTTTGCTGTTCACGAAATGGTTAGCGGTGAACGCCAGCAGTTTTCTCATCATTACAGCGGTGTTGGCCATTTCTTTAACGGTCTTCTTCTCCACAAGCTCCTTCTCTGGAATGTGGAATACGTATGTGAGCTCGTATTTCAATATGGATGGACCGCTTCCGTATTTGACGTGGTGGCCGCTGACGATGTTGACGTTTCTAATCGGCGCCTTGATCGTCACGTACACGGTGCTTTTAATCTTCGTTCAAATCGTCTTTTTTACGAGTGTGTTCATACGTAATAGCTATGCCGTCTTTTTCGTTGTCTTGATCGGCGCTGGAGGCTTCGTGATGCTCCCATTACTCACCCCAGCTGGTTCCAATTTCCTGTTTTACGGAATGTATACGCCCGTGACGCTCATCATGAACCCGCACATGTGGTTCTCGGCGACCGCACCGCTCACTGCAGCAAAAACGTATGAGGTCGTTACACTTCTCGTTTGGAGCGGGGTTGCCTCGGTTATGGTATTCGGAGCGTTTCGAAGCTTCAACAAACAATCGATACATTAACAGAAAGGAAGAACACGATGCGAGTATTCATAAAAGAAGTTCGCCGCCTGTTGCAATGGCGGATGTGGCTTCTCTTCCTCCCGATCGCTGCCATTCTTTATATCATGAATATTGAATTCCATTTTCAACACTTTCCTAACGGAAGTGATGCGTATTATTACGAAACCGCTGAGAATCTCGTGCACGAATACGGGGTCGAGGTGACTGAGACGAACATGGCTGAATTTGCCGAGCATCACGAACAGCAGCTAGCCGCGGCAGACACGTTCATCGCCAATCACATCGATGCAATTGAACTGGACGTTAACACATACGATGAGTTGTTTGCCAGTGACATCGACGAACGAGAGCTGCCAGAGCTCCGAAACACGCTCATGGATAGTGCGGACGGGCTGTTTTGGTACATCCAGATGGAACGAAGTATTCTTGACCAGTACCACTCCGACACCGAAGATCCTTCCTACACAGCAGCAGCCAATGAACGAATTGCCGAAAGTGATGCACGAGGCGAACATCGTACAATCTTACCTGCACAAGTGATGGATAATTTTCATTCGTTGCTCTTTAACGGGAGCATGCTCGTCCTAGTCGCGATTGTCGTATTCATTAGTCCATCTTTTTACCGAGACCATCATGTGCGGCCGCTTCAGTACGTCACAAAAAAAGGAAGGCGAGTATTCAGCGTGAAACTCTGGGCAGCTCTATTTGTCGGCTTATTGCTCGCGACACTCATTCTCGGAATTTTATTTGCCGGGTATGTGGTGCTAAATGACACGACCTATTTCTGGGAAGCAAGCATAAACTCGTTCATGTCTCCGTCATTCTTCTGGTATGACCTTTCCTTTCAAGCGTACATGCTCGTCTCCGTTGCAATCGTCTATAGCATCGTCGTGCTCATGGTCATCATGACAAGTATCGTTTCCCGATTTGCAGGCAGCTACTTGTCATTGCTCGGCCTGCTTGTGCCAGGTACATTGCTGTTTATCATCTTCGCCTTACGAGACATCATAAGCTTTGTGTTCGTCGTAACCGACCCTCTGGCACTTCCATTTTTCCTGAGCGCAGGCGGTTTACTACTCGCAGCAATTCTATTCGTGTACCGCACACGTCGTGAAGCTCGGATAGAGATTGTGTAGAAGTTTGATGTGCCCGTGGATATCAGATCTACGGTTGGTTAGGGATTGGGGGAGTTCTAGGAGATCCGCGATCTAGATCGCTTTTCATTGGTTTCGGCACCGAAGGTGGCAATGGTCGCTTCGGGTTTGGAAGTTTCTAGGAGGGTTTAGCTCAACACATTGCACATTACAATAGAAGAACTATCATTAGCTTAATATACGAAAATAGTCGATCTTTCATGTAATTCATGTTCTTTGTTGACGATGAATGCTGCTGTTCAATTAACGGGCGCGACCCTGTAATAGGGATTGCGCTTTTCCCGTCAACCCAAAACGAGAATGGGGGATATGCATTAAACGAGAAGCTCGTTTACTCACTCTTTTTTAGGGTAATTACAATAATATGTAATAATTTTGAATTCACAGTAATAAATGGAATCGGAGGGTTAATGCGGGAAGGTACTTTTTAGCATCGACATTTTTTATTATTGCCACACTCTTGTGGGTTACGCCATACATGCTCACTGTTATTTACGGAGCAAACTTTGAGCCAGTCCAAACTATGAACGAAGATCAGTTTGAGAGTTTATTGGAGATGATGCGAGTCGAAATGTTCCATACAGGTGCGATCATAGCTCTAGTAGTGGCAATTCTGATGTTTTTATGGGCAGAGTTTAATACACTACGAAATAAAAAAGACAGCATAAGCGATTAAACTAGCTGTCGAATAGGCGGTATTTTTTTCGACCTTCGCATAGATATTAACCTTTTCAGTTAAAGGGCGCGATCCTGTAATAAGGGTTGCGCTTATCTTTGTGAGGGCATTTAATTGAATAAATGAGCAATCAATTTTTAATTAACTTATAAAAGTTTGAATTATTATTGTTTCGCGGTTTATTTTCAGGGTATAAATACCTATGTGGGGATGTCTAATATTCTAGAACTTAATAGCCTTTCCGGGTTGTTTGTGAAATTTAGAAAGAATGGAGGATAATGAATTGCATTACGGTGAATTTGCTATACGTAGCTTTTATTTAGGAGTTTTAATCTTTTCTTCTATTGGTATTATGTTTATATTGTTGCCGTTGATGATAAAAAGTTCATTGAAATCGATTAAATATGTTTCTATAGCTGTAGGTATATTGATAATCGTTCTAGCAATATTTATCTTATTTAGCGTTAGTGGAGGGGAAGGAATTTCTAGGTTGTTCGCAAGTAATTTAGAACAATAAAATCATTTTTAGGGTAACTTTCTTATTCTATATCTATTTGTTCAGCACTTAGGAATTTATGGTAAGGGAAATTATTATAAAGGGTGAAGGCTATGGTTTTGAATTCTTTCAGATTATGTACATAGTAATAGTGTTAGGCTTCGTAATAGGTCTCGGAACACTAATTGTTCAAGGTATTATTTTTATGCATTACAAAAACAAGCAAATAAAAACGATAATTAATGCTCGTAAAGAAGGAGATAAGATGTAATATAATCCAACAATCGGGCGCCATCCTGCAATAAGGATGCGCTTATTGCAGGATGCGTTTTTATTAAAAACTGCTTGTGTAGATCATATGCTTAAGGAAAGATGCGTTTGTTCACTTGTAAATATAAACTTTCTATGAATAAAAACTGACAAAACTATGAAGTGTCTATGTAAGACGAAATACAAATGTTATAGTGTCTGTGGAGAAACCATAAGTACTGATTAGTTTTAAGGAGAGTGGACTTTCTATGAATAAATTATTATTGGTTCTTGGTAGTAGTTCAATGTTGCTACTTGCTGCTTGTGGCGGTGGCGAAGAAGAAGGAACGGATGAAGAAGCTGCAACAGATGAAGGCCAAGTATTCACTTTAGAAGAACTTGAAGAATATGATGGTCAAGATGGAAACGATGCTTATGTAGCTGTTGACGGCGTTGTTTATGATGTTACAGGTGTTGACGCATGGGAAGGTGGAGAGCACGCTCCTGCTGGTGGATTAGAAGCTGGTGGTGACCGTACAGAAGAAATTGAAGCAGCTCCACATGGAACTGATGTATTAGAAGACTTACCAACTGTCGGTACTCTTGAAGAACAATAAGAATTAGTCACGAAGTTTAACCCTTTGGATCAATTGATTCCAAAGGGTTTTTTGATTTCTAGAAGTTTATTTCTAAGAGCACTTGAAACTAGCAATTATCCAAAATAACTATGAAACGACCAAACGATAAGCATCATGCTCACGATTCCCCAAACTGTGGCACTCAAGATCCACCAAATGATAGAATGTGTTTTTATTGAATGTGGATCGTCTTCCTTATTCGCAGTTATAAAAGCAAGGTTATTTTCCATACCTTTTTTCATAGAAAGAAGAACAAAAAATCCGATTAGGATGAAACCAATTGTTATCCAAAGTAAAACGTCGATTTCATATACCTCCTTTCCAATCTTATTTATTTAATTTTTCTGTTTGTTCATTTTGTTTTCAAGTTAACATAAAAAGTTAGTTGCTGGAAGTCTTATATTAATGAAGGAAGACAATTGTGACCAAGCCGAGTGTCCAACAAGCGATTCAAATTGAATCGGCAAAAAAATTGAAATTTTAAAGTATTCATTTTGACTTTCGCTTACGCATAGTTTATTATTACGTTATACGATATAACGTTTTACGTAATAAAACAAGGAGTGAAAAGATGGTCAAAAAAGGAAAGTTTTCAGAACCATCATTGTTAATATTGATAAGCCTTGCAGAAAAAAGCCGTCATGGATATGCAATTATGGAAGATATTCAATCGAATTATGATATTAATCTAGGACCAGGTACGTTATATGGAGCAATCTCACGCTTAGAGAAGGCAGGGTATATACGTGTTCTTGAATCAGAAGATCGTAAAAAACCTTACAAATTAACAAAAGAGGGTAGTGTGTATTTAACTCAACAAATAGAAGAACTTCAAAAAATCGCTACGCTCGGTTCAAAAAGGCTTGGCTTAATATGAGGTGGTTTATCTACCTTTACCCTAAAATTTGGAGAAAAAGATACGGTAAGGAGTTAGAGCAAGTTCTACAGCAAACAGGAATTTCGGTTAAGGTCATGATTGATCTGTTATTTGGCATTTTAGATGCTTGGCAGATTGAACTAAGTGAAAGAAAAATTTATGGTTTCCGAATGGATCGGTTATTGGTACTCATAAGCTTGCTAAATGTACTTTTAATCGTGCAATTAATTTCATTAAGGGAGGTTATCATGTTGGAACAAATCGCCTTAATTATTGCAATGTTGTCATTCTTTCTAGCGGTTTGTATTTTAATCGTTAATATGTTTAAAGTTGGAATTGCAAAAGGGTTTTCATTAAATACAAGGTTAGGAAAGCTCTCGATTGGGTTCATGGGCTCCTATGCGTTATTTTTTGTGTCATTTTTAGTGTTAGCTAACTAATTAGAATGTACTGATCCTGCATGAAGGATTGCAGAGCTTGATAAGTGTAAAGGACGCAAGTAAGGTATAACAATCTACTTGCGTTCTTTAATTGATCAGTGGACGAGCAGATGAATGTTTTTATACAGTTTGCTATCGTGAACTACATGTGTTAAGTTATTCGAGATCATTGTAAAAGTGAGGTGTGTGCATGTTACTGAGTTTTCAAAACTAATAACAGTAATTGAAAAGGGTAATTAAAAAACTCCGTTAAATACGGAAGTTTATTTCGCATGCGAAATTTTAATACCCTTACCTGTATTAGTAGAGAACATCAGACAACATCGCCTTACTGTTCAAAATTAGAACGTTAAGTCCATGCTGTGTTCAAGTATGGGCTTTTTTTATATGTATTTACGAACAAAAAAAGATTGCACTGGATGTTCTCAGACTCATGTTAATTTGATAAGGAGAATAGAGGATGGAACAAAGTTATACAAAGTCATTATTTAGAAACCGAACATTCGTCTTACTGCTATTTGCTGGTTTCTTTACAATTGCTAGCTATAGCATGTTTATTACGACAACGACCTGGTACGTCGTGACAGACTTAGGATCGGCTAGTAACTTAGGGGTTATCTTGATTGCAGCAACCCTCCCACGTTTAATCATGATGGTTTTTGGAGGCGTATTAGCGGACACCTTCAAAAAAACGACGGTTATGTTCTCGGCTAATCTAGCACAAGTCATTATCTTAGCAATCATTTATTATTTTGTTGCCTTGGATGACATGACTTTTCTATTATTACTTGTTTTAACAGCTTTCTTCGGTACAATTGATGCTTTCTTTGGACCCGTGAAAACGTCCATGATTCCGAAAATCGTTACAAAAGACCAACTGCAAAAAGCGAATGCCCTTTTCCAAGGCTTTGATCAAGTGTCATTTATTATGGGACCACTTCTCGCTGGAGTATTTATGGAATTTGGGAATTTTTCAACGAGTTATTTCGTCGCAACCGTTTTAGTTCTGCTTTCAACAGTGCTCGTGTTCCCACCATTTATTAAAGAAGCAGCGGTTGAGGCTAAACTTCACCATACGCCGATTCTTGATCTAAAGGAAGGCTTGTTTTATGTATTAAAGTCCAAGTATTTAATAACGGGAATAATCATTTTAATCTCATATAACTTCCTTGTGATGGGAGCTATTATTGTTTCGATTCCACTTGTCGTTGATTTGTATGGGGGAACACCAATTCATTTAAGCTATTTAGAAGTTAGTTTAGGAATTGGGATGGTCATTGGTTCTACGATTGTAGGGTTTGTTCAATTAAAAAATAGAGGGAATACCTCGATTTATGGATTGTTAGGGGCAGCTGCTGTGTTAGTTGTATTCAGTCAACTAACAGATTTATTTTGGCTAACAATGGTTGTTTTCTTCATTGGTTTAGCGATGCCAATTGTTACGATTCCGTTCTTCACTTCGGCTCAAGAGACGACAGATCCAAAGTTAATCGGGCGTGTGATGAGCCTCATTTATTTAGCGATGAATGGATTTGATCCCATTGCATATGGCGTTATTCCGTCACTCATTGAAGGAGGAATAGCGATTCAACATGTGTTGCTAAGCTTTGCGTTGTTAGCTGTTCTTATTGGTCTAATCGTTCTAATTAAAGGGAAGAATTATCAGCGCATCTAATGTATAGGTGACTGCCTGCATTGGCAGTCACCTATATAATCGATCTGGAGTGATAGTTAAATGAAAATCATAAGGTATGAAGATAACGATGCGAAAGAGATGGTTTCATTATTTTACGATACCATTCACTCCGTGAGTTTAAGGGATTATTCTCAAAGAGCAGTGGATGCGTGGGCACCAAAAGATGAAAAAGAATCTAAAATCAAGTCTTGGAAGGAAACCTTGAATCAAAACATCACCTATGTTGCAAAGATTGATGAAGAAGTCGTTGGTTTTGGTGATCTAACTTATAGCGGCTATTTAGATCGGCTTTTTGTTCATAAGAATTATCAAAGACAAGGCATAGCCACAGCGATCGTTGAACTGCTTGAATCTGAGGCAATGAGGTTGAATCTTGTAGCAGTTCATACAGAAGCAAGCATAACAGCTAAGCCTTTTTTTGAACAACGAGGTTACAATGTTATGTGTGAACAAACGGTTGAGCGAAAGGGCGTTCACTTGATTAATTACAAGATGGTTAAAAGAGTAAAATGACAAATTTAAATAAATGGCATGTTGATGAACGAGTGTCATTTAATAGCTTTTTCATTGTGTAGTGTTTAGCTATTTTGATTTGTATTTTTCTTTTAAGAACAGTCCTATTGCGAACCCAACCATGATTGCGAATCCTGAAAGTAAAATGGATGATGATGGCCTGCCCGTTACAGATGGAGAATCAAATTCATTTGCAAAATAAAAACCAAGAGTCAACAACGCAGTGCCCGCACAGAATAGAGATAATTTTTTGATATATTTTTTGAAATTCAATTGATTTCCCCCTTCTTCTTAAGAAATACCACGAAGTTCTCTACCAATGACGGATCGGGCTACTGTTTTTTTTCATATAACCTGTCTCGGTTAACACAATTCGTTGATGATCGAAACATAGCATTTCTTATTGAGTGATTATCTTTATGAATGACCAGATTGTAGAAAATCAAATGTGAAACGGAATAGAGAATATGAAGGAATGGAGTTTACTTACTTCTTTCTTTTACTGCTGACACCTTCAATTATTTAAAGTTAATAAGTAATTGCAGCAAGAAAAATACCCTTCTATACTATTATAGAATTAATGCATCGAATGGATTTTCAAATGAAAAAGTAAAATGTGAAAGAGGGTAAACGTGATGAAACTTGGCCATTTAAATTTAACAGTGAATGATGTGAATGCATCTAAGGAATTCTTAGAAACTTATTTCAATATGACCTGTGTTGGAAGTCGTGGTAATGGGTTTGCAGCGATGTTTGATGACGACCAATTTGTCCTAACATTAATGAAAGGCAAAGACGTTCAATACCCTAAAACGTTTCATATAGGATTTCCACAAGAAAGCAGAGAGAAAGTAGATCAAATAAACAAGCTGCTCTTCAATGCTGGTTATAGGGTCGACTCTCCTATTGAATCTCATGGATATACGTTCTATGTTCAAGCCCCAGGTGGTTTTACAATTGAGGTTTTGTCAGAATAAACTTCTCTTAGTAGGACAATTTATTTCGGAGGTTTTATGGTTGAATAGTTCTCCATTTAACATGACGCAAATCAGGTGTAATAACTGTTTGCGTCTTATGTCATGTTGATGAAAAGGGGATTTTAAGCTAACCTGGCGAATCAACATATGCTTGTTTTACTATTTCTGATGAAAGTTTTAACCTTATTAAAAAGTAGGATGAGTATAGTAATTTATAAATTTAGGGGTTTTAGATGTTTAGCAAAATAGTCACCACAATTGTATCTTGTATTCTATTTAGTGCGTTTTTATCATTTCCAGCCTTTTTTTCTTATCATGATGAAAATGTGTACAGTAGTTTTACCGATCATTTCATTATAGTAAACGTCTATTCATCGGTACTGTATTTATTTATAGGGTTACCGTTGTCATATATCGCAGACCAGTTTCGGGGTAAGCAAATTACTTACCTAGCACTCGGAGGCTTCATTGGCCTAATTATATTAGTAATATTAAAATTAGGGGGAGAACCATTATCGGTTCAAGTTTCATTCTTTATATTTAGTATTCTAGCCTCATGGGTATTTTATATCGTTCAGGAATCTTTGAGTCGTCCTTTATTTAAAAGGAATACATAGATTACGGGTACAGATAGTTATTCCGTTAAGAAGTGAGATGTATAACTAAAAGCGAAGCATCTATCTAGACACTTCGCCTTCGAGGGGTTCATCACTCATTTTCAACACTTGGACCGATTGGTAAAACGAGGGAGACGGTCGTGCCTGCATCGAGTTCGCTGCTCACATCAATGGAACCGCCGTGGTGTTGGACGAGCTCTTTCGTAATTGTCATTCCGAGCCCGCTACCGACGGAGCGTTCTTGTGAAGACTTGCCGCGATAGTAACGGTCAAACAGCCGCTTTAGGGTTTCTTGACTCATGCCTTGTCCGTTATCGGCGACTTGTACGGTGAAGGTATCGTCTCCGTTCGTGAAAGCGTGCACCCAAATGTTCGTTTCTAGTTCGTTATGCTTCAACGCATTATCTAGTAAGTTCTCAATCATCCGGCCGAACCATTTTGGATCGACATAAGCCTTTTCAATAGATGATTCAATTTGTAAATGAATGGATCGTTCATCATGTCGAAAAGCTTCAATACTCGTTGAAAGCAATTCAGTTACATCGACGTTTTCTTTTTGTAAAGTCATCGCGTGACTTTCGAGGCGATACGTTAAACTTAAGTCGTCAATCAGCTTCGCCATGAAGGTGGATCGTTCAGTGAGCACGTTCCCGATTTCTTGAGTTTCATGGTTTTCCCAGTCATACTGCTCGTTGGCAAGCATAATTGAGTACCCTTGAATTGATGCGAGTGGTGTTTTCATATCGTGGGATAGCCCTGCAATCCATGCTTCGCGACTTGCTTCCAACGCTTCTCGTTTTTCCTTATTGACTCGTAATTGATTTGAGAGCTTAGATAACGATTGATACAACTCTTGATAAAGGTGATAAGGGCGTTTCCAACGTCCTTTTTTTGTTTTTCCGAATGCTTCAGGTTCTTGAAAGTTCCCGTCTTCTAGCTGCTCTAGCCAGTTGACCGCACCACCGATCGGTTTCGTAAAAGTTCTTGTAAACCAAAGAATCGATGCAATAAATGATAATAATGCAAGCGCGAGGATCGACAAGGCAATCCACGTTAACGTTGTACCAACTTCATTTAAAGGAAGAAAAGGCAGTTCTGGTATGGGGGAATAAACGACGTACGTAAGACCTTCTGATTCCCCGATTTGAACATAAGCCTCAACACGTTCTGGTTGTGCTTGGTGTAAGAGCACTTCGCCCATACTTGGATTCCTTAATGAATGAGGCGCCTGCATCTGTTGAATCAATTCGTCGCCATCAAACACATATCCCCAAGCAGAATGATCATTAAATTGCTGTAAAACCTCTTTCGTTGTACCCTCTGTTTGCAGGAGCCCAAGAAGCTCATCTGTAATCCGCTCTTCTCCGTAGATGAGTAAATACGTTTCATCGGTCTCTTCAAACAACGTCGTGTACACATGTTGCGATTCAATCGTCCTTGCGTCAATTAATGTTGTAAGCTCATGCATGCTATACGAATCTGAAAAACCTGATCCGCTAGGATACGCATCGAGAACAGCACCATCCTCATTGACAATTTGAAACCAGCCATTTCGTGCATCAGCTTCCTGTTGTAAGCTATCACTGATCGCCAGTTCTCCTTCAAATGCATAGTCGGTAGCCACCGAAAATGCAAGACTGTCGAGACCCGCTTCATAGAAGTTTGTTCGCCGTTCTTGCGTCTCAAGATAAAACCCAAAAATCAGAATAAATGTGATGAGTAGAAGAGCAGTAACAAAAAGAACTAATGAATATTGGAAGGTGAACCGACGCCATAACCGGAATCGAAACCCTTTCATGATGGCTCCTGGTCAGGGACAAACCGATAACCTAGGCCGCGTACCGTCTCGATGTAGGTTGGTTGGCTAGGATCAGCTTCAATTTTTTCGCGCACCCGACGGATGTGTACCGTTACGGTATGTGCATCAAAGGATAACGGATCCTCCCATACGTGTTCGTACAATTGTTCTTTATGAAACACTTGGTTCGGGTGTTTACAGAAGAACAGAAGCAATTGGAAGACGAGTGCTGGGCATTGCACACGCTCACCTAATACGATTAATGTGCCTTCTCGTTCATCAATGGTAAAGCGCTTATAAGTAAAGCGACGCTTCTCATGTTGTACTACTGGTGAATGGCGGGCAATCCGGGCACGAATTCGAGCTACAATTTCTAAAGGGTTGAACGGCTTCGTAATGTAATCATCACCGCCGATTGCAAAGCCTGATAGCTTATCAAAATCAGTATCTTTGGCACTCACAAAAAAGATCGTCGCAGACGTAAGATGACGAATTTGGCGGCAAATTGAAAAGCCATCACCGTCTGGCAACATAATATCTAGCAAAATAAAGTTGTATGTATGCGTTTGACATAATTCAAGTGCTTTTTGTTGGGAGTCTGCATCGTCAACCATATGAAAGCCTTCTTTGTTCAGCACTTTTTGGAGCATCATGCGAATGGAAGGGTCGTCTTCTACAAGTAAAATGCGTGGTTCGCTCATCAGTATCACTCCTTTATGATCGTACAACTAGTTTATCATCACAACATTACGAGAAGATCAACGCATCAAGTAAAAGTTGAGCTCGTTGTGATTTCTTCGTTTCCTTTACGTGAACTTGAATGATTACGATAGGTGTAGAAGCGAAATGAAGAGAGGGGTAGTAAGAGGATGAATACAAAGCGATGGATTGCCAGTGCAGTTGCTGCTGTGATTGTGATTGTTGCCATACCGATTCAAGTTGTAACCACGGTCCTAACCGCAGAAGGATCAGAATGGTTTTCTTTTGATCAGATGTACAATAAAGAGATTATGAAAAACGGTTCGAACGGAGAAATTGTTGTACTGGAACTGGATGGTGTCATTGAAGATACTGGGAGTAACACGGGGTTCTTTTCAGTTGGGTACCACCATCGCCAGTTTCTTGAGATGTTAGAAGATGCGATGGAAGATCCACTTGTTGATGGCATTGTAATTACGGTCAATACACCGGGTGGAAGCGTCGTTGCTAGCAACGCAATTTATGAACAAGTGGTTCGATCTAAAGAGGAGTTTGATACACCGGTCTACGTGTCAATGGGTGAGATGGCTGCATCAGGGGGGTATTATATCGCGGCTGGTGCGGACTACATTATGGCCCATCCTGCAACACTGACAGGTTCAATTGGAACGGTGATGAGCGCAGGCCTTAACTTCGCAGACTTAGCTGAAGAATGGGGCATCTCGGAGACAAGTGTGTCATCGGGTGAATACAAACAGATGGGTTCGCCATTTCAGACGTTGAGTGAAGAAGAAGAAGCATTACTCCAAGAAATCTCTGATGACATGTACGATGATTTTACAGCAGTGGTTGCAGAAGGAAGAGGATTTAGTGATGAAGAGGTTGATACGCTGGCTCAAGGTCAATTGTTCACAGGCAATCAAGCACTAGAAAATGGCCTCGTTGATGAGTTAGGGGATTTACGAGATGCGGTTTCGCATATGGAACTTATGCTTGATCTTGATGCAACAGTCACCCACTATACGAGCGAATCGACCGTAGGTTCGATGTGGAATGTCGTTGCACCGATGGCTACAAAGGATCCTGTTTCAACCATCCTAGAAGAGAGTAGAGCAACAAGAATGCTCTATTTACATCAGTAGGAGGCTAAGTTATGAGAACCTATGCAGGGTTTTGGCTACGGTTATGGGCATATTTAATTGACCTTCTAGTGGTCGTGTCGATAAGTTCAATCATCATTCACCCTCTGTTTGCTTTCCTGTTCACTACCGAACCAGCGATTGGCGTGTTTACGATTCAGGGAATGCTTCTTGCCTTAAGTTACTATGTATATTTTGTCGTCATGACAAAAGTTTGGCAGCAGACGCTTGGCAAGATGGTGTTCGGTTTGAAAGTGGAACGAACGGATGAACAACGACTCATTTGGAAAGACGTGTTCATACGTGAAGTAGCAGGAAGAATTATTCATCGCGTATTATGGATTACAAACCTTCTCTACGTCGTCGTGGCAGTACACCCAGAAAAAGCCGGTGTCCACGACCTCTTATCTGATACGAGAGTTGTACTTGAACGTTAACACTCCAATGAGGCTAATCTTCGTATGAAGGTTGGCTTTTTAGTTTGGTTCGCCTACAACTTGAATTACTAGTCTGAAATAATTATCTTTTAATTCTTAATTATGTTTATATTCATTCGCCTTTGAAGTACACTTAATCTATATGCGATTATACATCTTAATTAAGGGAGAAAAAGCATGAAAAAGTTCGCTTTTGTAACATCGATTTCGATCGGTTTCTTTGCGATGATCGTTCTTATTTGGAATCTCGATCTCCATCAATCTACTGACGGTGCGGAAGTTAAGGGTCAAGATAAGGAACTGGAGAGTCAGATTGATGAGGAAGAAGATCGTTTAAACTACTTATCTGACGTTCATCACATGCACCGTTCAATTGTACAATCGGTACAAGAAGGTCATCGGTTGATGAATGGGTATGCCATGTATGGCTTTGAAGATGAGAATTACAACCTAGAGAATTTCAAAGTTTCTGAAGCGAGAAGAGTAGCATTATTAGAGGAAGCGATTGAGCATAGTGAAGAAGAGCACGTGACAAAAGATTTGATAACGATTTTAGAGAAATTTAACGAGTTAATTGCTGATCTCGATCATAGTGAAAAGAGGCTGATCCACGTCAGAGAATTGCAGTCGTTGTACCGGGATTTGGATTACTATTTACTAAATAATACGTACTATGAACCAAGAAATGTTAGTTCGACTTCTGAACAGTACGAGGACGAAATGATAGATGCTGATGAGGACACTCTTATTGGACTAGATTCACAGTTTGATGATGGTGATTATGAAGAATTTGCAATGTTTTTTCGTTCGTATGAGTTACCAGATGAAGGACGTCTCTTAAGTGAGGAAGCAGAAAGCCATTTTTCGATCATTCAAGGCCATTTAGGTTGGGATTACAATGAGGATTATGTGTTTTATGAGAATTATTTAGTATTCGAAAAAGAATCTAAGCTTCCGGTCGCGGGGCTAAATCGTATGGATCCCGTCACTTCTGAAATGATTGTCCCATACGGTACCCAAGGAGTATCTTTCGTTAGAGAGGAATTAATGAGGTTAGGAGAAGCTTATCCATCTCCTAACGGGGAACGTCATGAAAACGTCATGCCTTTGCGTGACGAAGATCGAACGTATTTAGATGATATCCAGTACCTCGTTGCTTACAAAAATGGTAATGAAGATGAAGCGATTCAAAAAGGCTGGGGTGGGACTCAGTTGTTGTTAACCCATACATCGCAACTACTTTCACAATTAGAACTCTACGTTCATGAACATGAGCAGCTTACGTTATGGCTTCAAGAAACGAGAGAGTACCTTCAAGCCGCAGACGCTATAGGCTACGACGATTATGAAGAAGCGTATACCTACATTGAAGCTGCTTTTAGGAATATTGAACGAATGAATCAGATTGCGCTTAATGATTGATTTAGTGTGAACGAGTGAGAGTATGACCATACGATGCACGATAACGGCGATCATCGCTAGTCGTTATCGTGTGTTTGTTTACGTTACGAACGATAAAAAAGTAGGTGACCGCTGACAAAACGACCAGTGCAATTAATGCCCGAATGCATGTAGTCAATAAAACACGAGAAGGAGAGATTATTATTTCTGAGGATCCGACTCACGAGAAAATGAAGAAAAAGTTATTCTTTCAATATGTGCTCTTTTTGCCTTTTGTCATTAGTGCAGTATCCGTGGTTCATTCATTGGTAAATGAAAGTCGCTCCGAACTTATCGTGTATAGTGCTTTGTCATTTCCGGTTTTGGTAGGTTTAGCATTCGTCTTATTTCATTATTTTCAAGATTTGTTAATTGAACAAGAGCAAAAGCGCTTAGGGAAGAAAAAGAACACCAACAAAAGAGAGTTATAGTTATTTTATGGATGGTTGTTTATTGGTGCAGTCCTCACGGAGACCATTGTTTTCTTTTAAGCTCAAACCTCCTCCACTGTAACAACAAAATCCTCAAGATGTTCATTTCCATTATCATCCCGCCAAGCGATGTAGAATTGATAGGAGTCTTCCAGTTCAATATCATGATATCGATGTGCCTTTGGTGTTGGATTATTACCAGGGCTAGAGGATTGTAGCCGCCCATTCATCTCAATTTCATAACCCATTAAACGATCCGTGTCTTCTTTAAAGCGTAACTCCATCGAGTAAGTTCTCTCGCCTGATGCTTCATGATTTGTAATAAGCTCTGCTTCCCAAGTTGAAGAAGAGCCATGTCCTTCAACAATCGGCAATTCTTCATCTTTATGATGCGTTGAGGAACATGCTATAACGAACGTAACGATAACGAACAGAGATATTGTCTTGTAGAACATCGTAATCACTTCCTGCTATGGTACTTAAACTCAGGCATAGTAGCTGATTCTGAAATCGACCAGTAATAGTCACAGTGAAAGACCTTCATAATAATCATCCCTTATTATTCATCAAAGATGGTGATTCTTTACTTTTCCCTTGTTAAAAAACCTCCACCAAATTGCTACTGCGATAATTGCAATAATAATGATCATTAATCGGTTGTTAGCACGGTCAAAACTCATGGGTGGTAATTCACCATTCATGATCCAGTACCCTAAAATCCAGACGATGAGCAATCCTAAAAATACGAAAGTTCTTATTGGTAAACGAGGTTTATTTCTGCTTTCAGAGTTGTTAGAATGCAGCATAAAAATACTCCTTGTTTTGTTATTCGTTAATCATTACAGTGATTTATTTTCTTATGTGATACGAATTAATTTCCTTTACGACACCTTTGTTTGAAGCGCTTGTAAATGTAAAAACATCACAAAAGTAAAGGATATGGTTATTAGAAAAATGAACAACGCCATCAACAGATGCGAACTTTCCGTGTGTAATCACTGATGCAATGGTTAGATCACGTATCGGTTGATGAGTCGCCTCGACATTTTGTTTAATCTCTTCTATGCCAGTTAATTCTTCATTCGTAGCAAACTTCATCCAAACAGCGGTAGGATGTAAGTATTCTTGAATCGTAAGAGAATCATTTGCCAAAAAAGCCAACGTTAGATCGATGATTACTTTTTTTCGTGGAGCGTTGTCACAACCAGTTGGTAACGTAAGATTGATGTCTTTAAAGTTATCCATATCGATCGCTCTCCTTGTTCGTGAATGATCATAGATTTACTTAACTATGATGTACTTGAATGACCAAATCAATGAGGTCATCAACGTCTAGTTATAGTCCCCAAGTACGTCTGTATCTCTTTGCATATACATAAACGTTGCGACGTAATCTTCGTCTTCTGCCCACCAGATGGATTGGGTCTGAGTGTCATCTAAATAATATAAAATCGTGCCATTATCAAGTTGGAAAATTTCATCGTAATGATCATTATGAGGTAAGGAGTCGTGGACAAAGGTTTCGCTCGTTTGATGTTGGCTCACTATGTACTTTAGAAATTGTCCTGTATCGTGATTATCATAAGATGTAATGAATTGGTGAACCCCATGTAAGTGATGGATATCGATGATGGTTTGTTTCTGGTTAACTTCAAATGGTAAAACGGTAGGAATATCAAAGTCATGTTTAATTGATGTATCCGTTATTTCTTCTTGCGCTTGCATGCATCCCCCTAGCAATAGTGCGGATGTAACAAAAAGTAATCTCTTCTTCATATGAATCCCCCTTAGATGAATCAAAACACTTCACATTCTACCACTGCAGCACGTGACTCTAAACCTTCATGTAGTAATAGGAACGTTCTCCGATGTTTAACGTTCGTTACACTAAGATAAGAAATCGAATCGTAACGATGGCAATAGCACTTGTCAACAATGTATAGAGAACAATTCGTCCGATCTTTTGGAAGCGTGTAGGGTTTTGTTCTTTTTCTTGGACGGCTAATTCGGGTTTGAAAATACCCATTAAAGAACTTGCGATGAAAAAGCCAATCGTCAACCCGATGCCTGCAGATAACGGTGGCCACCCCACCTCAATCATTGCTCTAAATAAATAAGCGGCAATGCCTGTAGTGATAGGGAAACCGAGGAACATCCACCATTTTCTTTTGGTCGGTATGTCAGAAAAGCGCAATGGAAACACCTCAAAACGTTTTTGTTTTGTTCAGTTGTCATTACAGTTTCTTCTACCCTTGAGTAGTGTGAATAAACAACGTTAATTCGACATGTAGCGTTGTAGGTGCTAACGGCATCAGTCAGGAAAGTACGGGGAGTTAAGAATGACTGTACGTATTACTATTAGAATAAAATAGTGTGGTGGCGTGTCATGAATGTCATTTTTACATATTTTTTGTAAAATTTTATAAAGTGTGATAAGTTTACTGGAGTTTATTGGAATTAAAGTCTATTTTTCCTAAAGGGGTGTTGTATGCGAAATTATAATTCATTGCTTTGTAAAGTCGCCATAACATTGGTGTTCGTGTTGAGTTTGAGTACCGCGAATAGTACTCAAACAGAGGCATTAGAAGAGGCTTATGTTGCTCACAAGACGTTGGAAATACGGGAAAGTGCCGATGAATCAGCAGCAATTATAGGTGAGGTCAAGTCAGATGAACCGTTTACGATGGAGCATGTGGAGGATAATGGTTGGATTGAAATAGAAAATAATGAGGGAACAAGTGGTTATGTACATAGTTCTATGATAGTGGAACGTTATTTAGAAAGCATAGAGCGTGAAGTCGTTGAAACGATGATTGTCAGAAGCGAAGAGGTGGTCGTATACTCACAGCCTTATGAAAGTGCTGAAGAAATCGGTAGTTTCCCTCATGGAGAAGAAGTGAACATCTATGACCAGAAATGGTCACCTTGGTTCGTAACGGATTTAAATGGTCAGTTGGCATTCGTCCATGAAGATGCCCTCATTCTTAAGAGTGAATCAGAGAATCAAGAAGAGGAGAATGAAGGTTCGGTTGATGAAGAGCAAGTAGAAGAATCGCAACAGATCGAAGAGGAAGCTGAAGTTCCGGATGATTCTCAACTTCAACCTCAAAGTGCAGACGGACTTGAACCACGTTCAATTGGCATTGTTACGCACCGTAATCTTGCCATCCGTGAATCTGCTAGTGGCTCAAGTCAGCGAGTTGGAAACGCAACCGAAGGTGATGCGCTTGAGATTCTTGAAACGGTCGGGGAAGGACCTTGGGTAAGTATTCGTTATAACGGAGACATTGCCTACACGCACAGTAATTACTTCGTCGAACTTGAAGTAGCAGGTGAGGATGAACCTGTTATTGGCACAGGTACAGTCACTCATCGCGCACTCGCCATTCGTTCTCATCCTAGTGGTTCTGCTGCACGGGTCGGTACGTTAACCGAGGGCGCGCAGGTAGAAGTTCATGAATATGTGAATAATGGTCCATGGTTTTCATTCACATTCGATGGCGGGATTGCCTATACACACCGAGATTATGTCGACATTGAAGACATTACACCACCACCTGAACCTCCGGAAGACGGGGAGTTAGGCGAGGTAATTGCGACAGGCATTGTTGATGCAAATGGAAGACTTGCGGTCCGCACAGAACCAAGTGGATCAAGTGAATCGTTAGGTCATTTGGTAAGTGGCGACATCGTTTTAATTTATGAATACATCAACGGTGGTCCGTGGGTGAAGATTGAATATGAAGGTCAAGTCGCTTATACACATGCTGATTATATGAATGTAACCGAGATGGGTGACGTCATTGATACAGCAACCGTGACGCACCATCGTCTCTCTGTAAGAAGTGGCCCAGGAGCGTCCTATGAAACCGTTCATCGACTAACGACGGGTGACCAAGTCGAAATTCTGCAATTTGTTAATGGTGGTCCGTGGGTAGAGGTAAACTTCAACGGCGGGAGTGGGTTTACACACTTAGATCATCTCCGATTGCACGCTGGAAATACTGGACCGTTGCAAGGAAGATTAATTGTCGTCGATGCTGGTCATGGAGGTCATGATCCAGGGGCTCAAGGGAACGGACTCGTAGAGAAAACATTAAACCTTCAAGTTTCCTTAGAGCTAGCTCAGCGGTTAGAAAGTAGCGGAGCTGAGGTGATCTTGACGAGAAGCACCGATACGTTTATTGATTTGTCTGTGCGAGCGAACATTGCAAATCAGGCAGATGCAGATTTGTTTATTAGCGTACATGGTAATGCAGCTGAGGATGCTAGGGCAAGAGGAGCAGAGACCTTTCATCATCCGTCTGCGAACCCAGCCAGTGTAAGACTCGCAAACGTGATGCAAGATCGCTTAGTGAGTGATACAGGGATGACGTATCGACGTGTGGATTCTGCGAACTTCGCCGTATTAAGAGAGACGACCATGCCAGCGACTTTAATTGAATTAGGGTTCTTAACGAACAGCGGTGACGCATCAATTATGAGACAACCGGGATACCCTGCGCGTGCTGGAGAAGCGTTGCATCAAGGATTCTTAGATTACTATAGTTAATGAAGAAATTGGCAACAAATGAGGCAAAGGTATCATTCAACTGTGTAATTAAAAACCAAAATATGATATATTATAAAAATACTATATATTTCCTTTGTATAGTAAAACAAGTTTGAGCTACTCTTCTTTAGAGTAGCTTTTTTAGTGCATTTCTATAACTATCTTTTTTAGATGAATAATTCATATATTAATTAAAGAAATAAAAATAATGCCTAGATACTAATAAAAGAAAGTAAAACCCTGCAACGAACCTAAGAAATCGGTTGCAGGGTTCTTTTGCTATTTATTGTTTATGTTGTGCCTTTTTAATAGTTAAGTAGCATAAGACTTTTTATCGTCTTCATCGTTCGTAAACATTAAGTAAAGAATGATTACACCAAAAGCAATTACAGTAGCAAGTAGTGACTGTATATCTGATGTTAAAGGCGTATAAGCTAACAAGATAGGCGGCAGATGAAAGGCGATTAAAATGATTGGAAGAATAAAAGTCTTTGCCCAAAATGAAAATGAAATGACAAATGAAATCATCAGAATGGACAGCAAGATTTGGCCAACAATCCCCAATTCTATCATTGGAGAAACAACATTCTGATCAAGAATTAATGCACCAATTAGAATTAGCATACTTAGCAGGACGGGTGTTCCTAGCCAAATCATTTCTTTTACGAATGATTTCTTTGATTTTGCTAAAAGGTTAAAAGCAACCAAAACGCCACCTAGAAATGAAATAATGAATAATAAATATCCTGTTATTTGAATCATGCTGTATGCAAATTCACCTTGCAATAAGTCTTGAATAAACAGAAAAGATATAGCCCCAAGAAGTAGCATTGGTATGATTTTTAATCCCCATGTACGATAATCACGATTCATTTCTGATGACAAACTTTCCATGTACGCTTTAGGTGACTGACCAACAATTTCTTCTGTAGACTTCCCTCCTCTTTCTGCATCAGTTAAGTGCTCTGTTAGTTCTTGCAGAATATCATGTATTTCACTTTCACGTTTTCCAGATGTAAACAAATATACTCTTAAATTTTCAAGAAACTGTTGGCTTGCCTTACTCAATACATGATCTTTCATCTTTTCACTTCCCCAACTTTTCTAGTTATTACAGCATTAACGTTGCGGCTGATTTCACTCCAATTTCTTAGGAAGATAGCTAATTCTTCCTCACCTTTTTGGGTTAATTTGTAATATTTCCGTTTTGGCCCAGCGGTTGATTTTTTGCGTGTAGAAGTAACAAGTTCTTCTTTTTGTAATCGTAATAGCACAGGGTAAATAGTGCCTTCACTAATTGAAGAGAAGCCAAAATGACTTAGGCGAGTAGCCATTTCATACCCGTAACATTCTTCTTCGTTAATAATTGCAAGAAGACAACCATCAATAATTCCTTTTAGCATTTGTGTTTGGGACATAGGTTAACACCTTTCATATAACTTGTTAAACAAGGTATATATTTATAATAGGTTAAGGTATCTTGTAATGCGAGGTAATTGATGCAACAAAGACAGAATGTTTGAAACTTTTATTGAGTAACAAGCGTAACTTTATATACAATGGAGGTGACGAGGTTGAAGAAAGAGACACATAGTGTACTGTTTTTGATGTTGATTGCTTTTATCATAACGTATGTTGTTGCTTCAGCGAGTGCGCGTTTTGGAATTGATCCAACGACAGGAGTTGCTAGTCTGCTTATTATTTGTACAGGTTATTACTTATCCACATTTGTGAATAAGGTCTTTGGAAACACCGTTAAATTGATCAACGATAGATGATTCTGGAGCCGACCAGTGGGTTCTTATAGTAACATTAAAAGTGAATATGGATGCCGTTGACTTGTATAAGTATCACTTGCCAGGTAACACAAAAACACCCGATAGATTTGGATGTTTTTTGTGTTACCTTAGTTATGGTAGCGATTACAAAAAGTGCAATCACTCACCTTGAAAAACAGGATTTCTCTTCTCTAGAAAAGCTTGAACGCCTTCTTGAACGTCATTTGTTTGGAAACATTTTTGAATGAGTAAATATTCTTGTTTGAGTAAAGTCGTCAGGTCAATGTCGTTGCTTGCTGTTAAGAGACGTTTCGAATAGGTCATGGCAACGGGTGGTCCTGCTGCAATTTCTTTTGCCAAGTCAAGTGCATGGTTGTATAAGTCTTCGTCTGGTAACACATCGTTTACGAGTCCCAGCTCTTTTGCTTCTTGAGCGCCAATATCCCGACCCGTAAAGATCAATTCTGCTGCTTTCGGATAACCAATTAATCGAGGTAAAAAGTACGACATTCCTGCATCTGGACTTAAACCTCTACGAATATAGCCAGTCGTCACTTTGGCACTTTCACTAATAAAGCGAATGTCACAGGCTAGTGAAAGGGCAAATCCTGCACCCGCTGCCACTCCGTTAATTGCGGCAATCACCGGTTTATCACACTGAACAATTCCCAATGCTTGATGCCCGACCCATCCAAGATCATCTAACGTTTCATGTCGTGTTTTCTCGGATGCTTTTTGGTTTCCGAGATCCTCAAGGTCAAGCCCTGCACAGAACCCACGTCCATTCCCCGTGACAATGACTGCCCGTACTTCATCATCGAGTGAAGCTTCTTTAAACGCTTGTACAATTTCTAAACTGAGTTGACTGTTAACCGCATTCAGCCGTTCTGGACGATTCAATTTGAGTGTGCGTACGCCATCCTTTGTGTCGACGAGAATGTGTTCCATATTCGTTCCTCCTTAGTGATTGAAATCGTTTATTGCATCGATTGAGAGGTGCTTTAAGAAAGGGTATACATAAAGGTTAACGTAACACAATTGTTCATTTAGTTGAAGTAGTAATATTCAGATTATATATAAAGAGATTTAAGTAGCTGAATTACTCATGTGTGGGCGTTGGTACATCCCTTAAAGAGAGGGAGTGATGCCATGTCGGTATATGAAGCGTTGACGTTAGTAGTCAGTTCCATGCTTCTCTTAACGCTGCTAACTTTTATCGTTTTGATGCTGACAAAAAAGAAACCAGCTAACAGGAGTCAACAAGTTTTTAAAGTGATACGCAAACTAATTTATCGCTCTTTTTAAAGTAGTGTGCCTTCGACAATCGGTCCATTCAACTGAAGAAAGTAATACTTTGTAACCACTGACAGGGGAGGTTATTAAGGTATATTTTTGTGTAAAATAAACTTTACATAAAGTAAAAAATAAATTACAATAAGTGAAGATTACTTTACTTATTGGAGGGGATGAATAAATTAATGGGAGAAAAAGGCGGGAACTTAACTAATCGAATTACAGTTTTAAGAGCTGAATTCAAAATGACACAAAAAGATTTAGCTGAAAGGGCAGGAGTAAGTAGACAGACAATAATTTCGATTGAGAAGAATAAATATACCCCATCTTTAACACTAGCTTTTGAAATAGCAGAAGTTTTTGGGGTAGAAATAAATGATGTGTTTCAATATACCAAATTTGAAGAGGAGAGATTATGATGGAAACGTTAATAAACATCACAAATGGATTAACTGCATTTGCTTTGTTTGCTTTTGTCATACTAGTAATTCTTATGAAAAAAGAAGGTAAAGATGAAAGAGCTCAATATTTGGGCTATAAACTCTTTAGTTTCTTATTTACATTTTTAATGGGAGGATTAGCTTTAATTATCTTTATAACAGGGTGGGAGCCGATTGATTATATTTTACTAAGAGTTTGTATTACTACTTTGATGTCACTTAATATATTCATTGGTTTGGGTTATTGGATATATATTAGTAAGAAAATATAGTTAATCAGGTAAGCTTGTGCGGCTAAAGGTCGCAATCCTGTAATAAAAATTGCGCTTAACTTTGTGAAGGGCCATTTAATTCAATAACTTGTGTGATATAAGTAAAACGAAAGAGATTAAGGTGAATCGTTAATGAATATTCGTATTTTAAATAAGTCTGATGCCCTGTTGTACCAAGAATTACGATTGAGTGGATTAAAAGTCAATCCAGAAGCATTTGGTTCAACATATGACAGAGAAGAAAAATTCAACTTTGAAACTGTCGTAGAACGATTAAATCCAACGAAAGATAAATTTGTTCTAGGTGCTTTTAATAAAAGTGGTTCGTTAGTTGGGATCGTTACCTTTATACGTGAAAACAGCCTTAAAACCAGTCATAAAGGGAATGTTTTCGGAATGTATGTAGCACCGGAAGGTCGAGGTCAGGGTTTGGGGAAATCACTTATGATTGAGCTTATAAAGAATGCAAAAAATTGTACTGGTTTAGAACAAATAAACTTAACAGTTGTATCTGCAAATGATTCCGCAAAGAAGTTATACAATTCCGTAGGATTCGAGGTCTATGGCGTAGAGCGAAATGCCCAAAAATTTAATGGGGAGTATTTAGATGAAGATTTGATGGTTCTATATATCTAACTAAAAAGCTGACTGAAACTGGTGCTTCACTTCAATAATGCAACATAAAGGCTTTTTCGCAATCGGGCGCTTTAATGGTACAAAGTTATTAAATTTGGCATCACTAAATAAATCTTGCTCAAAATCAATTTCAAAATGAAGATTATAATTATTAGTGATCGACCTGCAAATTCTTCTGCCTCGTTAACATGGTAAAGATCCAATTCAATAAGTTATTAGCTGAAGCCATAATGGCTACTTTATATGGCTTCACTTTGTTTCTCTTCTTCTCATAAAACATCCGTAACTTTGGGTTAATATTCCCCCAAATCGAACATTGTGCAGCCAAGAAAATGGCATGACGAAGATGCCTTGATCCACGTTTTTTTTATACGAGTAGAAGAAGCTGTAAAGCAACCAGAGGAGAACACCCCAGGATCAATTCCGGTAAAAGCGAAAGCTTTCTTGCGTTTAAAAGTTATGAATGTCCCCGATCTCCGCAGAATCATAGAGGAGGTAAGTTTTCCGACGCCAGGTATAGAAGATATAATATTAAAGCCGGTCAATGCGTTCGATTTCGGACTCGAGTCCAGCCATATGCTCTTTCTACTGTTTCAACATGTTGATTTGCATAAGAAGATCGAAGAGAAGACCTTCATTTTGTGGCTTTATTCCCCGCCCATTTTAATGAACGTGCTGGTTTAATGGCTTCATAGACCACTTGCTTGAGTTCATCTATAGAATGCTTGAGCACCTCTTTTGTGGATGGAAAGGCTTCAATGAAACAAAGAGATATGTTTGAATATATTCATTAAACAGCTTTGGATATGTAGGAAAAAGCTGGTCAACGGTAGAACGAAATTGTAACTTTACCTGCGTCATCATGCCGTTTACATGATCAAACGTGTGACGTTTGTCGCCAGTGGGGCGAAACCGCGAGTTCTTATAGTGCACCATAAACAAGAACACCTTACTAAAATAGATCTTCTTGTTTTGTTTTTTTAAAAGTTTGAAATATAATAAGTATTAATTTGCAAATGATTTGAGGATACAAAATGTCAAAAAAGAGCATCTATTTATTACTTGGTATTGCAATCTCAATAGAGATTATAGGAACGTTATTCATGGAATTGTCTGAGGGCTTTACACAAGTCATTCCTACTATTATTGTGTTTACGTTTTATATATTAGCAGTGTTGTTAAGTATAGTTATATTGAAATATATGGAGGTTGGCTATTTTAACGCTGTCTGGTCAGGTTTGGGTACCGTTGTTGTAGTGATACTTGGTATTATTCTTTTTAACGAATCTATAAATGCCCTAAAGATCATTAGCTTGGCATTCATCGTTGCAGGAATTCTCTTGCTGAATTTGGGGACGGACAAAAAGAGGGATAGCATCTAATGGGTTACTTGTATTTATTAAGCTCTATTATTGCTGCATGTGTAGGCAACGTTTTAATGAAAAAGTCGGACGGTTTTAAGAATAAGATTGTAACTATATCAGCAATTAGTTGTTACACAATAGTTCCTGTCTTTTTAATACTTAGCATTAACTATATAGAGGTCGGAATAGTCTATGCGGTTTGGTCTGGTAGTACAATTTTAATTGTAGCGATCTTAGGAATGTTATTTTTTAACGAATCCATTGGTCGTAATAAAATATTGGCTCTTGTATTAATATCATTAGGAGTCATTATGATTCAACTATCTAGCTGAATTTTCCCTGAGCTCAATGATTTTGTTTACAACATTTGTTAAAGATTAGAGGTGAAAATATACACGATTCACACATTTACATATTATGGTAAATGTTTTATTATCAATGATTATTGAACTGCATAAAAGCAATGAAAGTACCTTGTTTTGTAAATGGCTTTATATCAAGGGTTTCAGAACTTTTTAAGTTAACATAGTTAGTTATTAACGGAAGTCATTTTGTATATCAATGAAGGTAGTAGTCATAAAACAATAAATTAATTTACAAAATATTCTTTATAATGTAGCATCCTATTTACACAGAGATAAATATATAGGGGGGGATAATGTGAAAAGAATATGTTTGTTACTATTAGCGTCTACTCTCATTCTGGTCGGTTGTAGTCAGATAATTGAACAAAGTCATGAAGGTGATACATGGAGAGTGGAATTTCAAACAGATCAAACAATTGAAGATAGAGAAGAAAGTTCCTTTACATTTACTTATCTTCCCGAAAATAAAGAAGACGTTGAAGAATTTAGTTTTGTAACAAGTACAGGGATAACCAAAAAAGGTATTATTTTAGATCAAAGCGGAACACATACAGATACTAGTTTCTGTACTGGGTGTGCTCAATCCCCTGATCACCCCATAGATATTGAAATTAGTTGGATTACAGTTGAAGGTGAAGAGTTTGACAAAGCCATTACTCTAAACTGATTGAAAAATCAATCTTTAAAGGATTTTCAGAGGTTCTCGACACTCTGAATAACCAGACAAATCCAACTAGGGTTTGTCTGGTTATTTTTTATTTACGGGATTTTTCTATGCGCATATTAAGATCGTGAGTCCCAGACGCCGTTTAGGGGTTACTAAATATGAACAAGTGAGGTATTACTAGCTAACGCAAATCAATCAATACGGCTGTAAGTCATTACACTTTAGATTCTGCAATCACTAGTTTCCTTTGCCCGGCCACAAGTCCAAACAGCGCAATGCAAGTCGCAACAATCATTAGAATCACGTAGGCACTGTCCAGCCATTTGTCCATTGCGCAACGGTTCCAAGAAGAATCGGTCCAGTCGCTGCAATGAGATACCCGACAGATTGGGCCATTCCCGATAATTGAGCCGATTCGGTTACTGTGCGTGTTCGTAAGACAAAGAACATCATCGCTAAACTAAACGTTGTGCCAGCGCCCATGCCAGTTAGAATAAGAAATACAAGAATGAAATACGAACTTGAAAGGGACGTTCCGAGTAAACCGGTAAACAATAATACCCCAGATAAGAAGGCGAGCATGCGTTGATTGTGCATTTTAGCGGCAATAATCGGAACGATAAACGTCGCTGGGATGAGCCTACTTGGTAAATGGCCATAAACCATCCAGCTTCGGTTGCATCAAATCCTTTTTCGAGCATCATATCAGGGAGCCACGTAAAGATGCTGTATGGGATAAACGATTGAAAGCCCATGTATAACGTTACGGCCCAAGCGATTTTTGATTTAAACAAGGCAGAAGGTGTTGATTGTTCACTTTACCTGGCATTTTTTTATCTTCTGAGAGGATTGCCGGTAGTCGCAGTAGAAGAACGATGATTGCGAATACAGACAAGATGCCCCAAAGCTGTAAAGCGCCTTGCCAACTAAACATGGATGACGATGCAACGGGAACAGATACGCCGGACGCCAATGCTCCAAAGACGTTCATGGAGACTGAATAAATGCCAGTCATCATACCGATTCGATAAGGAAAACTCATTTTTATTAAGCCAGGCATGAGTACGTTACCGACAGCGATTCCGAGTCCTAATAACACGGTTCCCGTTAATAATAAAGAAGCAGAGCCGGTAGAACGTATGAAAATCCCAAATGCTAACAGCACCATCGCCAAGAGTAATGTAATTTCCATGCCGTATTTTCTCGATAGCCTAGGTACAAATGGAGAGAAGAGGCCAAAAGCAAGAAGTGGAAGTGTATTTAAAAGTCCAACCGTAGAGTTAGAAATTTGAAGATCTTCCCGTATAAATGGAATGAGCGGACCGACGGAAGTCATCGGTGAACGTAAGGTTGAAGCAATAATTAAAATGGCTAAAATCAGTAAAAATGTATAATAACGATTGGATTGCTTTTCGGGTGAAAGTTGCAATTGAACCTCCTTATCACTGCTGAAGAAGTGTATCACAAAAGCAGGGCATTATAAATATATGTTTTTTAAGTAAAACATGGGAGAGCGCGATTACAATGATGAAGGAACTCGTTACACGTTAAATGATCAACGCATAGAAATGATAGACAGTGTTAAGACAACCAGAATAGCACAGGTTCATCATGCAACCTGTGCGACTAGCATGTAACGTTTGCGCACGTGTTCTCAAGCAAGGCATTAGTGCGTAGAAAGCCAAATGTACCGAACATGATCATCCATCGTTCAAATCGTAAACTTTATGTTGTGATCTCGGTCAATATATACGATCGCTTCACCTAAGCCCATCTCTTGATATGTGTAATAATCATCGCCATAAACGTCAATCGCTTTCTTGGCTGGATCGCCAATTTGGATGCCGGAGGATGTCTGTAGATCCTCACCCATTGAGATTGATGTAATTTCATGAGCGTCATTCGTATGAACATAATAAGTCGCTGATTGATAACCGTAGCCATCAGGTTGAAGAGAACGCTCAAACTCACCGACGGATCGCAACGTATCTTCATCAACGCTCATGTGTAATGAGAAAGGTTCAATCGATTCGTGACTAAGGTCTGTAGAAGAAGTGAAGAGTTGTTGATTAGGATAAAGTGCTATTGCTAGAATTACAATAATTAGTAAAAGCAAAAGAATGGCTAACGCTATAAATCCCCGTTTTCGTGTAATGAAAATTCACCTCCGATCGTCCATGTTTATACGATCATTGTCGAGTTATCGGAATTTTGGTTACACTCGCGGTGTTAATTTGCGATATAGCTACGGTTCGTTTAAGAATACCTTTTGTGTTGTTCTATTAAGGATTCATCCCATTTGTCTTGTGGCAACTTCGTGATTAATTCGATTAAATTACCGTCTGGGTCTCGTACATGTGCGGTTGAAATTCCCCATAGTGGCTTTTCTTGAATGCTTGATTCGAACGTACCACCTCGTTTCTTAATTTCACGTACAGTTTCTTCTAAATTGGAAACTTCAAAAATACACATGAACGAATCTTGAGATAAAGCTCGTTTTGGTAGACCCGTCGTTCCGACCGTCTCAGCAATGAGTTCTTTTTTGAACAGCGCTAATACGCTTCCTTCACCAACATCAAAGCTGGCATAATTCCCACCGGGTTCTCCCCAAGTGAGTGAGAACCCCATCACTGTTTCATAGAAGTGCAGACAATCATCGAAATGCGAGACGAGTAAGCGAATGTTATCAAATTTCATGTGAACCCCCCTTATATGTTGTGAAAATTACAACTCTTTAGCGTTGACTATTCGTAACTGCGCGTTTAATTTGCGCAATGTGATAGAGGTCGTGTTCAGCTAGTCCAGTGAAATAATCTTAGAATCGTAGGCGTGTTTTCCCAATGGTGAAAGGTTGTTCCCATCGATTTATAGGGAGCTCTTGAATTGCTGTTAGAAGACGTGTTCTCACGAAAGTAAATTGATAAATCGTGGTGCTCTTTTCTTCGTTTCTAGATTTCAACGCTGATGAGTGGTTAATGATTGTTGCGTCAGGACCCTTTGCTAATTGCTCGTTTGTGAATAGATAAGGAATTCGCTTTTATAAGATAAATTCATCCCACGGTATGAAGTGTCCGATTACTTCAGCAACGGTCCACTTCCCGTATTCAATTTCTTTTCGCCACGTTTCTTCGCTTACATCGTACAAGGATTATACGAAATTCATCGTTTGCTTGTGATGTTCTAAGATTTCTGTTTTTCTTTCGTTCATAACATCAACTCACTTTTCTACTAAAAGCTTATCATAACGTGAAAGAGGCACAAGCGAAGGTTACCGATCGCTTGTGCCTAACTTTATTTAGCGTTTTATACTTCAATCGTTAAAAACTCAGCAAGTTGCTTTTGGTGTTTGTCGAGTTTGATTTGTTCTGGGCGAATTCCTTGATCGAGTAATACGTGAATGTTTTCTGCCAGAAATTCATCGCTACCGACGATGTAGAAGAGTCCATCTTTGTCTGCGGAGAGATTCTTCACTTCTTCATAATAATCATGACGGTTATCGACGAACTGTGATGTGAACTTTTTATCAGGAGCCGACTCAAATAATGTTGTGAATAGGTAATCTTTTGATGAATCGATGTTCAAAGAATGAACGTGGCTAACGTTGTCCGCACGATCGAAATAGTCAAGTAAAAGTGGTCTGAACGTTGCTAGGCCAACACCTGAGGACAAGAGGTAGACCTTTTTGTCTTCTCTTCTAAGAGGTATGTTGGAATGCGTCTTAAAGATCGCAACTTCATGCCCAACGTCAAGGCTACGTAAAATTGATTTGAATTCCGAACATTCTTCCTTGATGCGCGTTGTAATTCCGATTGCGTTTTCGTGTGGCAATGTGGAAATGGACATATGGCGGATGAGACTGCGATTTGGCTTTTCGCCAGCATTAAATCCTTCGAATGCGAAGTGAGTGTGGGCTCCTTCGTCCCAGGTGAAGTCCTCAGGGCAGTCGAGTAAGTACGTTTTTACTTCGGGTGTTTCTTCAACAATCTTATTGATTTTCGTCCAGTAAATTTGCATAATCAGATCCCCTTAAACCGTAATTTGACCCTTTAGTAGTTAGTATACAACAAGTGATAATGATTCTCAATATCGATTGTTGGATATTGAACTTACGTATTTACATTGAGTAAACGACTGTCGTGGCTACGCTGCGGGCGTTGCCCGATCTTAGTGCTGCGCACGACAATCTTCAGCTAACGTATAAAGGAAGTTCAACAATCATTGCTTTTAGCCATGATGTCGAACTAACCTGCTTTGCAGGCCGCCGCAGGCGTCTTCGCCACAACTGCCGCTTTTCAGGTGCATGTATTATTTGCAAAAGCAACATTAAATGTATTAAGTGCAAATTAGCATTCATACGTAATCAACATCGATTACACCGCCTTTCCGATTTTTCATAGCGGCCCAAAAGGGAGATGATGTAAAGCCACCATCCAATATAAAAAGTTGTAGCGCGAGTATAGCTTATCAAGATGTTAAGATAACAATATATGTTTATTAATGAGGTGTTCCAGTGTTTTTTAAAAGAGACAGTGAGTCAACAGATAGGCGTAGTGTAAATGTAGCTACTTTTTTAACGTTTGCATTTTGGGGTTCATTTTTATTATTTATGTCTATTTATAGTATGTGGGTTCTGGACGAATTATATAGTATACATACGGTGATACTTTTTATTGGACTCGTGATATTTTTTACAACAAGATTATTAGTAGAAATTAGTCAAAAGAGATAATAAGTACCAATAACAGTATAATCAATAGTAAGAAAAGTGCTCATATAAAATAAAGCCAATGACTAGTTACATGTCATTGGCTTTATTTTTTGACTTGCGTGTTCTGGATAACGTCTCTGTTGTTGTAAGAGGCCAGTTTAGTTTCGCGTGAATTCGTGAAGTTGTGCTTGAATCTCGTCACGAACTCGCTGAAAAACTTTCCACTTTTCGTCAGTTGTGCCTGTCGCTTTTGCTGGGTCGTCAAAGCCCCAATGCTCACGTCTTACGTGAGAAGGTGTGATTGGGCATTTATCTTTTGCGTCTCCGCAAAGGGTAACAACGAGATCAGCGTTTTGCAGAAGCTCCAGATCAAGTCGGTCAGAGGTTTGGTTTGAAATATCAATCCCGATTTCATTCATTGCTTTAATGGCGTTGGGGTTTAGTCCGTGTGCTTCAATGCCGGCACTGTAAACGTCCCACTCATCTGATAGAATCTGTTTTCCAAATCCTTCTGCCATCTGACTGCGACAAGAGTTACCAGTACAAAGGAAATAAAGAGTTTTCTTTTTCATATCATAATGCTCCTTAACTAATGATCATAAGCCAGAGGTATAGTCCAACTAATGTGATGAACAGCACTGGCAATGTAATGACGATTCCGGTTTTAAAGTACGTCCACCAAGAGATTTTCACCCCTTTTTGGGTTAACACATGTAACCAGAGAAGCGTTGCTAATGAGCCAATCGGAGTGATCTTCGGTCCTAAATCAGACCCCACGACATTGGCGTAAATGAGCGCTTCTTTCATAAGTCCAGTCATGGCAGTCGTATCAATCGCGATTGCATTAATCATAACGGTTGGGAGGTTGTTCATAATTGAACTTAAGATCGCTGCGATAAAACCCATACCCATCGTTGCTGCGAAAACACCGTGTTCTGCAATCGCTTCTAATCCAGTAGCCAATACATCGGTGAGCCCAACGTTTTGTAGCCCGAATACAACGACATACATCCCGATCGAGAAGAAGACAATGTTCCACGGCGCACCCTTTAGTACGGAGCGAGTCTGAACGACTGGGCTTCGACTTGCAATGCTCAAGAAAAGGATCGCAATGATGCCTGCAACGATTGAAACGGGGATGTGTAGAAATTCACTTACTAAGTAACCGACGAGTAAAATCCCTAGAATCCACCACGACAATTGAAACATTTTCTGATCTTTAATCGCCGTTTTCGGAGCTTGCAGTTTGTCGTGATCATAGCGTTTTGGAATCTTTTTTCTGAAATAAAGGTACAAGACTAGGATGCTTGCAAATAATGAGAAAAAGTTCGGTACGATCATGCGTGTCGCATATTCAATAAAACCGATACCAAAATAATCAGCAGACACGATATTCACGAGGTTACTGACAATGAGTGGCAAGGAAGTTGAATCGGCAATAAAGCCACTTGCGATAATGAAGGGAAATACCATCGCCTCGTTAAAGTTCAACGAACGAACCATCGCAAGCACGATCGGCGTTAAAATCAACGCGGCACCGTCATTGGCAAAGAAAGCGGCCACAATCGAACCGAGAATACACACATACACAAACATAAGCACAGCATTTCCTTTAGCGGCCTTTGTCATATGAAGGGCAGACCACTCGAAGAAACCAATTTCGTCTAAGATTAAAGAAATAATGATAATCGCAATAAACGTTAACGTTGCATTCCAGACGATACTCGTAACTTCAAGTACATCGCCAAAGGAGACGACGCCGAGAAGCAAGGCAATCACCGCACCTCCGCAGGCGGACCAACCGATGTTTAAATTTTTCGGTTGCCAAATAACGAGAACAAGTGTCGCAATAAAAATTAATGAAGCCAAAATCACAGAGGACACGTGTTAAACTTCCTTTCTAGCCGCAATCAACTGGGCGTTCTTTGTTGATGAGCTCGATGTAACGCTCATCTTGATCTGAGATTTGATTCATGATGGCATGAACAATGCCGATGGCATCGGAAGCGGTATTCAATGAGTAGAAACGCCATTGTCCTCGTCTTGTTTCCTCCACAAGACCAAAGCTTTTTAGTTTTTTTAAATGCTGACTGATCGATGGCTGGCTCATCTCAAACATATCGACAAATTGGCAGACGCAATATTCTTTTTTAGATACAAGTTTTATGATTAACAATCGTGTCGGATCGCTCATGACTTTCACGTAGGTAGCGATCTCTTCCGAACTTAAGCGATGAGTGTGATTCATTTTCTTCCTCCTTACAGAGTACGATTATAATCTAAGTTTTATATATAAGTAAATGATTATATAAATGAAAGTGAATATATTATTTTCAATAAATTCATTGTGATACAATCACGAGAAGAAAAGATTCGTTAGATAATGCCGACCGATGATGTTGAACAGTTAAGAAATGACAGGAGTGAACGTGATGACGAAACATAAGATTTATACGATGAGCTTTGCGAGTGTGTATCCACATTATGTTAAGAAGGCTGAAAGAAAAGACAGAACGAAGAATGAAGTCGATGAAATTATTTGTTGGTTAACCGGATACAGTCAGCAACAACTCGAAAAGCAAATCGACAATCAAACCGATTTTGAAACATTCTTTAATGAAGCGCCACAGTTAAATTCATCAAGAGCACTCATTAAAGGTGTCGTTTGTGGCGTACGCGTAGAAGAGATTGAAGAGCCGATGATGCAGGAAATTCGTTATCTCGATAAATTGATCGATGAATTA
This sequence comes from Geomicrobium sp. JCM 19038, assembly GCF_000698125.1. Taxonomy (GTDB): domain Bacteria; phylum Bacillota; class Bacilli; order Bacillales; family Marinococcaceae; genus Geomicrobium_A. The sequence goes on from NZ_BAXA01000005.1 coordinate 206,057, forward strand.
GCGAAGGGCAAAGCAATGGAGAAGATTCTACGTCAACCATAAATAAAGTCACACAGGATGAACTGTGTGACCGAAGTTATTTTTGATACGTGTTGAGCGCGCTACGTGTTACCGAGAACGGAGTTAAATCAAAATGACTGTCGCCAGTTAAGGTAAGATCAGCAAGAATTTCTCCAATGACCGGTGCGTATTTGAAGCCGTGTCCTGAGAATCCACCTGCCAACACAATGGATTTGTGAACAGGGTGATAATCAATAATAAAGTCATGATCTGGAGTGCGTGTGTACATGCATGCTTTTCCGTCGTTGCATTGACCAGCAGCTTTAGGTAAAAAGCGATCAAGAAATTGGCGTGGGTCTTGTTCATCTTCAGGATACGTGCCGAATGTACGATCCATTGTCGTTGGATCCACATTAGGACCGTGATCGTGACGACCTGATTTTACTCCTTTTTCATCGATCATTGGAAAGCCGTAATATTCTCCATCTGGTAAATCAGCAAAGAAAATAGGGAAAGAATCCTCAATACGGTAGAGGTCTTCTTCAGGTTCAAACCAGACATTCGTCTGTCGAGTCGGTTGCATTGGAATCTGCAGATCAAGCTGTTGGAATAGTTCTGTGTTCCATGCGCCACCGCTTACAATGATTTGCTTTGCTGAATAGCTACCGTGATCCGTCGTTACAGTGGACGCTTCAGCATCGATTCCAGTCACTTTCGTGTTTGTTAAAAGCTCTGCACCTTCAGAAAGTGCCATCTTTTTGAACGCTCGCAAACAGTTCGCACTATATAACATGCCAGCATTTTCTTCAAGGCAACCTTCATACCCTTCAGGCGCTTCAATACCTGGCCAACGGGTGTGAATTTGCTCGTAATCTAACAATTGATAAGGGATGTTATGCTTCTTGGCACTGTTGATCGTTTCACGAATAAACGAAGCACCTTTAGGTCCAAATGCTAATACACCTGTGTTGCGAAAAAGCTCATAACCAGACTGCTCTTCTAATAGTTCCCACAGTTCCTGTGCTCGAAGAGCAAGAGGGGAGTAGAACTCTCCTTCTCCTAATGCATGGCGAATAATTCTCGTTTCTCCGTGATGACTTCCCATTTCGTGGGGAGGATCAAATTGATCGATGAGTAACGTGCGGATATTCTTCTTTGAAAGGTAGTAGCCTGCAGCCATTCCCATCGTACCTGCACCGACAACAATCACATCATAATCCGTGTTCATTGTAAGAACTCCTTTGCTTATTCCAGCGTGTCCGTCAGTTTCCCTAATCTAGGAATATGAAAACGTATCGATGATTAATCAACTCCGAGCTCGTCGTCCCAAACCCCTTGTTGCTTTCGAATGTCAACAATCTGACCAATATGATACGCATTGTGAATCGTTAAATGGGTCAGATCAGACGCTTTTTCGCTAAGTGTCTCTTCATTGGAACTGCGCACAGCGTCAGTCCACTCTGTCATCAACGTATCAAACGCACGTGTCGTGTCTTCCCAAGAATCATGGCGATGGTTGTTAAAAGACTCATCATTCGAATCAATCGTATAAGGTGAACCTCCTTGACCTTTAAAACGATTTAAATAAGAACGATTGTAATAAAGCAAATGATTAACCGTCCCCCAAATTGTGTTGGCGCGATCGTGATTCTTCCATAACGCCTCTTCCTCGGTAACGCCGGTTAATGCTTCACTCATTGAAACAAACCAACCGCTCTTGTTGTGAATCGCCTGTAGCTGGGTAAGAAGTAATTCTCGTGTATCCATCACACTCACTCCTTTATTCTCCATTAATGGGTGAAGTATAAAGAAAGAAATTGAAAAAGTCCAATTATTGAATCATTTGTGTTGTGATTCAAAAGATTCAATGCTACGTTAGAAAACGTGTAGAAGGGAGTGTTGACCATGAATATCAGACCATATAAACAAGCAGACCAAGAAAAGATTAAAGCGCTAGCTGAACGTTTTTTGGAATTTGAGTTGTTGCCTCATCGCGATTCTGAACAAATGTACGAGAAGCAAATTGAGCTTACGGAGGCTGCTTTTAAAAATGCTTCGAATCTTTTTATTGCCGAACAAGATCAACAATTCCTTGGATACATCGAATTGGCTGAACAACGAGATTTCTTTACGAATGAAAGCGTGGCATACATCTCAGCAATTGCGGTTACCCCAGAAGGGCAAGGCAGTGGAGTAGGGAAGCAATTAATGAAAAAAGCAGAGGAGTGGTGCATCGAACGAGGCAACTCTCAACTCGTATTAGATGTGTTTAAGGCAAATGAGGGGGCTGTACAGTTTTATAAACATTTAGGGTTTGACGAAGAGATTGTGAAGATGGTGAAATCGCTAAAATGATTATGGAGGGATTGTCGTGATTACCGTCCTTGAGTCTTATCAATGCTCAAAAACAGGGAATAAAGCCGATATGGAAGACGTAACGGTCGTGACAGAAGTGTTTGCTGCGGTCATTGATGGGGCGACGAATGTGTCCGGTCGAATGATTGATGGAAGTACACCAGGTCAACACGCTTCGAGGCTCGTTGTGGAAACGATTCAATCCCTAACAGGTCATGAAGTTATTCATGAGATTATTCAGCTCATTAACCGTCGTTTTATATCATTTTATAAACAACACAACATGTTGGAAGATGTTCAGAAACACCCTTACTTACAGCTGTCTGCAACGATGGTGTTGTACAGTCACTATTATAGAAGAGTATGGGCCATTGGAGACGCACAATGCCTAATTAGTGGACGTTATTTCCAAAATCAAAAGATCGTCGACCAGATTACAGCCGACGCCCGCGCATTACTTGTCGAGGCTGAGCTAGCAAAAGGTAGATCATTGGGTGATATTCAAGAGGATGATCGAAGCTTCGAGCTGATCAAACCACTCATTCAATCTCAATACCAATTTCAGAATGGTCATCCTGACGATCCTTATTCTTATAGTGTCATTAATGGCTTTCATATACATAAAACGAGCATTGTAGAACTCGTTGTGCAAGGTAACCCGATTAGACTCATCCTAGCATCCGATGGATATCCAAAGCTTAAAGAGACACTAGAAGAAACCGAAGCTTTTCTTACAAAATGCATTCAGGAAGATCCGTTGTGCATTCGAACGAATAAGAACGTTAAAGGTGTGACGAATGGAAGATTATCTTATGATGATCGAAGTTATCTGAGTTTATTGGTTGGTGCTCAGCAAAAAGGGGGATAGTCATGAATCGAGTCATGGTTATGGGTGTTTCTGCAGGTGTAGGAAAATCTACATTTGCAAAGGAACTTGGAAAACGGATGCAAATTCCTGTACATCACCTGGATGCTTACTATTGGAAACCAGGGTGGGAAGAAGTGTCATATGAAGAATTCTTAGCACGTCAACATGAATTAATTGCTTGCAATAAGTGGTGGATTATTGAAGGGAATTACACACAAACGTATACCATTCGTGCAAAAAATGCAGATACGATCATTTATCTAGAGCTTCCACTTTATGTTTGTCTTTACCGTGTAATCAAACGTCGGCTATTCTATCACGGGAGAACGCGTCCAGATATGGGAGAAGGGTGTAAAGAGAAGTTAGATATGGAGTTTCTTCGATTTATCTGCTCAACGTATTACCCACGTAAAAAGAAAATGAAGGATCGGTTTGTTGCATTTCAAGAAGGGAACCCGTCAAATAAAGTCATCGTATTAAAAAGTAGGAAGGAAATTCGGTCGTACTTAGAAACGTTACACTCATGAGTTATAGGATAAAATGTGAAAGAAGACAAGTGCTTTAATTAATCTTAATATTGTCCATGAAAAACAGTTTCTTAATGATGGTGAATCCACATGATCGGAATACGCATACATTTAACTGAATGAATTCCATCATTTGAAGACCTCGTTAAAAAGCTGAATGATTCCATCTAGTTATAAAAGGAATGATTTTCACTATAGGCGGATGTGTGCATCCCTCACTATGACACTTGTCATGGTTTGGCTGTGACACGTGTGTCTTACCTAATCAGAATCGGTTCGCTACACTGTATGTAATCAGTGAGGTTGGGTGGGATTGATATGAGCAGGGAAAAGCAACGAGCGCTTAAACAGAGTGTCGCACCGTATGCGACGTCCAATACGAAAGCGGGCGTCTTTCAATTAATAAATACATTGCTCCCATTTGGTGTAGCGTGGTTTTTGGCTTACCAGAGCTTAAGCATCTCAATTTGGTTAAGTCTCGTTTTTTCAGTCATTGCTGCCGGATTTGTCGTTCGGATCTTTATTATTTTTCATGATTGTACGCATGCGAGCTTCTTTAAGGATCGAAGGTGGAACCGGATCATAGGAAATGTGTGCGGTGTGCTCACGCACTTTCCATTTGAAAAATGGAAACACAGTCATTCGATTCACCATGCGACGAGTGGAAATCTCGACAAACGTGGTGTTGGTGACATCTGGGTCATGACCATTGATGAGTATAAAGAAGCGACTAAAATGGAGCGTTTGAAATACCGCTTGTACCGTAATCCGTTCATTTTATTTGGATTAGGGCCACTTTATTTGTTTCTCGTAGAAAACCGCTTCAATAAAAAAGGTGTAAAGAAAAAAGAGAAGTACAATACGTATCTAACGAATGTGAGTATTGCTTTACTGTATGGTGTAATGATTGCATTGATCGGTTGGCAAGCATTCTTACTCGTTCAAGTGCCAATTATGTATTTATCAGGAGCAGCTGGTATTTGGTTGTTCTATGTTCAGCACCAATTCGAAGATTCTTATTTTGAGAATGATGATGAATGGGACTTTGTTAAAGCGGCTGTTGATGGAAGTTCATATTATAAGCTTCCGAAAGTGATTCAGTGGATTACAGGCAACATCGGCTATCACCATGTTCATCATTTAAGTCCGAAAGTACCGAACTATCATTTAGAGAAAACACACGATAATACGCCGCCATTGCAAACGGCAACGACGATTACGTTCAAAAAGAGTCTTGAATCGATTCGGTTTCGATTATATGATGAAAAGAATCAGACGTTTGTGACGTTCAAAGAGATGAGACAATCACGTCGCTCACAATCGGCGTCTGGCTTGAAGAGTAAATCTAAGCAAGTTGAACAAAGGTTATAAAGAAAAGCTCTCCTGAATGAGAGCTTTTTTCTTCGTCATGAACGATCATTGTAGTAAAGGAGTTATTCACTTGTATCATTGGTTCCATATCTTCCCGAAGAATACAGGTCTAAGCTTATATGCGTGGATTGCATTTTGTATCTTGCCTTTTTACTTTATTATTCGATCGTCAACGTTATATGAAATTATCATTGGCATTACGATGCTCATGTTATTTTTCACGATTTATCGACTCTCCTTTGTAAAACAAGGGTGGACGGTTTACGTCGCACTTAGTATTGAAATGGTCATTAGCATTGGCATGACGATCTACTTTGGTTACGTGTATTTCGCGTTATTCATCGCGTTCTTTATCGGCAATGTGAAGAGTAAATCAGGATTTATTAGTCTTTACGTCGTTCATCTTTCAACGACAGTTATTGCATTTGCTGTTGGATTCATTTTTCAATATGATGTCTTTATTGCACAATTACCGTTTAACGTATTGGGATTACTCGGTGTCATTTTGCTACCTTTTACCATCTATCACCGTAACCGAAGAGAAGAATTAGAAAGCCAATTAAAAGATGCTAATGAGCGCATTTCTCAACTGATGGTCATGGAAGAGCGACAGCGAATCGCCCGTGACTTGCATGATACACTTGGACAGAAGCTATCGTTAATTGGATTAAAAAGCGATCTTGCCAGTAAATTATTAAGTACAAAACCAGACTTGGCCAAGCAAGAACTTGATGATATTAACCAGACGTCTCGAACGGCACTCAGTGAAGTGCGGGAGATTGTCTCAAACATGCGAACGGCAAGACTGGAAGACGAAATGGTCCGAGTACAAGAGTTATTAAGGTTTAGCCAGATTGAGTGTGATATTTCAGGGGAGCATACGCTGGATCAACTTCCTTTACTGATTGAAGATGTGTTCTGTATGTGTTTACGCGAATCAGTCACAAACGTTGTGAAACATAGTCAATCATCAACATGTCAGATTCAGCTAAGTAACCTTGCAGAAGAGTGGCGGATGGTCGTACAAGATGATGGAATTGGGATTAAGCCAGAAACGCCAACCGACACAAAAAGTGGCATAAAAGGAATGAAAGAACGGCTAGAGTTTGTTAATGGCAAGTTGGAGGTTCATTCGAATCAAGGAACTGAGGTCATGATTCGTATACCGAGGATTATCCACCAAACCGAAGGAGGGCACGAATGATTCGAATTATATTAGCAGAAGATCAAGGTATGCTCCTAGGAGCGCTTGCATCGTTGCTCGAATTAGAAGACGATATGACCGTAGTCGGTAAGGCTACGAATGGTCTTGAAGCGGTGGAGTTAGTTCGAGAGCATCAACCTGATATTTGCATTATGGACATTGAAATGCCACTTATGACCGGGATTGAAGCTGCAGAATCTTTAAAAGACGAAACGTGCAAAATTATCGTGCTAACGACTTTTGCACGAACCGGATATTTCAATTATGCCCGCGAAGCAGGCGTGAGCGGCTACTTGCTAAAAGATAGCCCGAGCGATGAGCTTGCAAGAGCGATCCGAACGATTATGAGTGGCCGTAAAGTGTACGCACCAGAACTGATGGATATGATGCATACGAACATCAATCCGCTAACAGAACGAGAAGGTCAAGTGATCTCGTTAATTGCAGAAGGCAAAAGTACAAAAGAAGTGGCCGATCTGTTAGACATAAAAACAGGCACTGTTCGAAACTATGTATCCGTGATTTATGAGAAACTAAATGTCAGCAATCGCATTGAAGCGATTTCGCTGTTTAAAGAAAAAGGTTGGTTTAAATAATAGGGTGACGTACTCGGCTTGTTACTTAATCCTTTTACGAAAAGCAAAGCCGGGAGTCTTCTCGTCACTTTAATGCGTATTTTCTCTTCTAGGTTACGATTAACTAAGTAGATAATAATTCGTCTAGGATCGAGATATCTTTTTTTACAGGAAATGGACCGTATCTTCTGTAATTATGTTAGCAAGGATAAACTCAGAGAAAAGAGGTGTGCATGGATGAAAGAACCGAAAATGAAAGAAACGGACAAGAGTGTAAACGAATTTATTGAAACGGTAGAAAGTGAGAAGAAGAAAGCAGATGCGTATCAGTTAGTAGAAATCTTTGAAGAGGTAACAGGGTACAAAGCAAAAATGTGGGGACCAAGTATTATTGGTTTTGGAAGCTATCACTATAAGTATGCATCCGGTCATGAAGGAGATGCCCCTTTAGCGGGCTTTTCTCCAAGAAAGGCAAAAATTAGCCTGTATTTAGCTTATAAAAGCGACAAAAGAGACGGAATATTAGAAAGGTTCGGTAATCACTCAGTGAGTAAGGCTTGTATCTACGTTAATAAAATGGCGGATATCGATCCCGATGTGTTAAAGGAGTTAATCCGCTATACAGTAGAAACCTATCAGAACCTGTATCCAAATGAGTAACGTTGTAATCATTGAAGATACTCGTAAATATAATGAACGTACTCGCTGAAGCTAAGAATACTATTTTTCATATGAATGCATTAATCTGATTCTTTCCACTTTCCAGTAATCGCGGAAAGGATAAGCCAAGGTTCGATAAAGAGATTAATAAAGATATGAGCAACAATAGGTGCAAGAATATTACGGTCAGCGATGATATAGAGAATCGCGAGTAATGCACCTAATACGGTCGTAGACAAAATGACTGGAAGTACAATCTTAAATTCTCCCCGTAACAAGATCCATGCACCATGTACAAGGCCAAAGAGGGTGGCTGAAGCGAGTATTTGGAAAGGGATAGAGGCGTTCAAACTCATTAGCCAATCCATCAAAACTTGCCTAAACAAGATTTCTTCTACTGTACTGGCGACCAAAGCAGCCCAAATACCGAGTACTTTAAGCCATGAAAGTGTAAACAAGTGCTTTCTAACGAACGGTACAACTTTAGCCGTATACATGACGTATCCAATAACAATGACAAACGCAAGGATCCAGACAAACGGATGGTTAAACGCTTCAGAAGTTAATCCTAGCCGGTGTGTGACAAATTGTTGAGGATTTCCCAAATACCAATACAGTAACCAAAAGGTGCAAAAAGAAGAAATTCCTATTAATAGGAATGCCGTTATTTTTTCTTCATGAGTAAAAGCGATCGTTTTCATTGAACACTCTCCTTAAACGTTCTTCATTGATTTATCTTTAACTAATTGATCCTTAGTATAAAAGATAAACGAGTGAATGGTGTAAGGAGTGATGTAACTTGCTAATGAAGGTGAACAAGTGCACAGAAATGGTGTATAAGAGGTCAGTATCTAAATGATAAGCTTCTTAAGCAGAAAGGAACGAATGTTTAATAAAGAACGGCTGCTAAGTCACAGCCGTTCGCCAGTTTCAAGCGTTAACGGATCGCTCTTCCATATTGTTTAGGTGGAATGACGTGCTTATGAATCTCTCGAATTGCATGCATCGCCCAATAAGGGTCGTTTAACATTCCCCGTGCGACAGCGATCAAATCTGCGTCCCCATTTGAAAGAACTGATTCAGCAACGTGTGGGTTTTCTAATCTGCCAACTGCAATAACAGGGATTTTCAAGTTTTCTTTAAATTTTCTTGCATAAGGCACTTGATACGCAGGGGTATTAAGAGGTTTTGTTTTGCCAGGTAACCCTTCCCCGCCAGAGGATACATGGAACAGGTCTACTCCAGCTTCTTGAAATTCCTTTGCCAATTGTATTGAATGATCTACGTCATAACCACCATCAATATACTCAATAGCAGAAACGCGCATAATTAGCGGCATATCATGTGGCATGACAGATTTCACAGCACGGATAACGTCTACGCCAAACTTTGAGAGACTTCCAAAGTTATCGGTTCGGTTGTTACTACTTGGAGACATAAATTGATGGATTAAATAACCATGAGCTCCGTGCAATTCAATGGTATCGAATCCTGCCCTTACTGCTCGTTCAGCAGCTTCTTTAAAACGAGTAATCATGCGCTCCACTTCGCTCGTCTCTAAAGCTCTTGGAGGGGTTAACGTTCCATTTTTCGTTTCTTCTGGAATCACATCAACTGGAATGTTCGATGCGCCAACAGGTTGGGGAGCATCTTCTGCTTTACGTCCTGCATGTGCAATTTGTATACCGATTTTCGTTCCATGTTTATGGACTTCTTGAATAATTCGTTGATATGCAGGGATTTGATCATCGCTCCATAAACCCAAATCGTGGTCTGTGATACGTCCATCAGGTTCTACGCCAGTCATTTCCATAATCATTAAACCTGTACCACCAACAGCTCTTGATACATAGTGAACGAAGTGCCAATCATTAGGAATTCCGTCCTCTTTCTCTACAGAATACTGACACATTGGCGGCATAACGATACGATTTCGTAACTCAAGCCTTTAATGGTATACGGTGTTTGTATTACGGACATCTAATCACTCCTTAAATATTTGTTTGCGCACGCAAATATATTTCCATATGATAGAATTATAAACAAAAATCATGTTATTGCAAGTAACATGTTCTCAAGGTACAACGATATAGTGTTTGACCGAGAATAATTGAAGGATTGGGGTAGAATCATGATGAACAGTGAAACTATAAATGTCGTTGATGCGTGGATCAATTACTCAAAGTTTTACACTAGGCTTTCAAAAGCGATGAACCACGTAATCATGGAAGAATACCAACTTGGAATGAATGACTTTTATTTTCTGTATTTCCTCGGCGAAGCAGAAAATCAAGCGTTACAACAGGCACAATTGCAAGCCTTATTGCAATTAAGTCCTAGCGCTTTATCTAGAATGACGACGAGGTTAATCAGTTACAAAGGATTAAATCTAATCGAAAAAAAAGTCTCTCGATTATGACAAAAGAGGCTATTCTATCTCACTAACGACAAACGGTAAAAAATTGTTAAATCAACTTACTATTGCGTTGGAAGCTAAACTGAACACATCATTAAGTCAAGATGATTTGGAGCATGTGTTTTCATTAAGTGAACAATAAGTAATAAGCTAATGATGATGTACTCCTTGATAATAAATTTCTAGGGCCGGTCTTTTGGGGGGGCTAAATGGAAAATGGTTTGGTTCATCAGCGGTATGTATGAATGAAAAGGATCAATTATTAATGGTCTTGCAAGGAAGACAGGATGAGCGAAAAATGTGGTCGATTCCATCGGGAGGGAAAGAATAGGAAGAAACATTTGAAGAATGCTGCATTAGAGAAACGCTAGAAGAAACGGGTATATTGTCGAAGTTATAGAAGAAATTAAGGTTAAGAAAAAGGCTTATGAGTCGATTAATATAGCCGTTGAAGCCCATTATTTCTTGTGAAGATTGCGGGCGGAGAAGAAGGATTCAAGACCTTGATCACCTAATCTATGATATTTATTGGAAAGATGTCGATGAAATTCAGAGGTTAGAATTGACCTTTCCAGAAGATCGAATTTTTCTGATTAACTACCTAAAGAAAAAGGGTTAACAAATTTCTTAGTCAACGAACGAAGGTTTTCTTATTTTGAAAGAAGCCTTTTTTTGTGTTCAACAAGGAATTATAAAAAAAAGCGTCGTAATGCGAAATAGATTGCATGTCTAACTGAATGAGATTCGTATGAGTAATTAGATAAAGGAGGTAAGGTGATGTGGATCCTATTAGGAGTGATTGCGATCGTAGCAACTTGTATAAACCTCTATTTGTATAAAAAAGGAAAGGACTATAAGCTTGCTATGGCGATGGGATTGTCGTTTACAGCCTTAACACTTTGTGCAGAGTACAGTCTTGTTTCTCAGTGGGTGAAAGTAGAGGATTGGGCAGCTTTAATGGATGTAGTGCCGGGTATGGAAAAGGTCGTATGGGTTTTAACCATTGTTTCTATCTTACTTAATGTCTCACCGGTTATTTTAGAATTAAAAGCGAAGAAATTACAACGATGATCGCTTCACTAGTTCACTGTATAGGAAGGTGACACTCACGAGAAAAGCTCGTGTACTTATGACAAATTTGAATCTTTTATTAGTATCCTTCGTATGAAGGATAGAGGTGGTTGGATGAAAACTAGACGAATTGATATCGAGAAAGAAAGAAGAGAACATGAAAACAAATGGCGATGTTGAATACCCCAAAGTAGCAGCTAGTACGGTAGAAAAAGTTGTGTACACAGTAACGATTGTGAGTGTAATCATCTTTATCCTTTTTCTTGGATGGTCCTTGAGCCAATTACCTTCTGAAGTGCCCATCCACCGATCTTTTAGTGGAGAAATTACTTATGGAAGTCCGGTAAGTTTTATATTCCTACCGATTATTGCAATCGCTACAAGCCTTTTCCTTTTTGGATCAAGATTTCTAGTTTCATTGTTTAATTTTCCGGTTGAAGTTACAGATGGAAACATACGAATTCTTATTATACTAACAAGAAACATGATTGCTCATATGGCATTAGTAACAACCGCAATCTTCTTTGCTATTTATATAGAAGCTTTGTTCATAACAAATGAACAGCCTATGTTAGGCATTGCAGCTACTGTCGTATGGATGAAGATCGTCATCATTTATTATTTTGTAAAGATCATAAAAAAGGGCAAAGCTTATCGTGAAGGGTCTGCTGAAGAAGATGGATAAAGGATGATGAGCTAGATCTAAGTTTATGATAGATTTCTTTTAATTATTGGGTACTTCTCTAAAAAGTAAGGAAGTCTTCTTTATCATCTACTTCTAAAGTTAAGAAGATTGTTTTTGTAAAGAAAGGCGAGAAGAGAAAATGCGGGCAATTTCTATTTGTGCTTTTAAAAAGGAAGACTCAATACTAGTCTTTAAGGGGTTTGACGAAGTAAAGCAAGAGTATTTCTATCGTCCTATCGGTGGTGGAATAGAATATGGGGAGTAGAGCGTCCATGCTTTAAAGAGAGAAATCTTTGAAGAGATTAGGGCAGAGATAACGAACATAGCTTTATTAGGAGTGATTGAGAATATCTTTACAAATGAAGGGATTCTCGGTCACGAAATTGTTTTTGTATACAGAGCAAGCTTTGTTGAAGCGTCTTTCTATGAGCAAGAATCGTTTAAGGACTACGAAGATAACGGGGTGCCATTTAATTTATTTTGGAAACCTATTCGTGATTTCAAAACGAGGCACATTAAAGTTAGTAACTGAGGAAATAACAACTTTGATTTAAAGTGATTGAAGTGAATGTAAAACTATCGAGGCAGGTAAGTGTAATTGTTTTATAAATAGTCAGTTTCATAAATTAAAAAACTTACGATTAAAGCGGAACAATTAATTGTCAGGAGTGTTGATTTTCACTACAGACGGATGCTTGCCGCGGAGGACCAGCCGAGCCTCCTCAGGCTTACGCCTTGTGGGGTCTCGGCTTGATCCTTCTTCCGCAGGCGTCACCGCCTTTCGTTCCAATCACATTGATATGAATTTTCACGAACATAATCATAAAAAATGACAATATCGTTCGTGAAAATCACAAAGAGAAGCATTTATGAAATTGACTCAAATAATTTTAGTTTTAGAAACTTTCTTTCATAGATGCCTATTATTCTAAAAATGAGATTTAACATTGTGTGTCGTTGTTAAATAAGAAGGAGTGTACAATGACTGTATTTGAATGGATAATGGTAGGGTTTATTGCGATAGGGGTTGTTCTTTTAATACTAAAAAAATCAATTCCTCGTTCTATCGTATTGGTATACGTATTTGCCCTCGTTGGCATGAGTATAGCGCAATTGCTGTTAGATGAATGGCGGATCCCAATGCTTCCTTTATATGGGTTAGGTATATTGGTAATTATTATCTTAATGATCAGACCAAATCAAGAAAGGTCATTGAAATCTAGTGTAGTTTGGATATTGTTCCTACTGTTTGTCATTGCTATACCTAGTTATCTATTTCCATGGAACCAGTTGGACAAGCCTAGTGGTCCGTATCAGGTGGGAACAATGATAGAACAGGTGGATGTATTGGATCGAAGTGAGCAATGGTCAACTGATGATGAACATCGTAAATTGATGGTGCAATTCTGGTATCCAGCCAGTGAAGTAAATGGAGGAAAACGAGCTCCTTATCATGAGCATGCAAATGTATTTGTGGATGAGTTTTTTAAAACAAACGGAATACCTGGTTTTCTTATTCAATCTTTTGCGAAACAAAGCACGCCAATCTATCAAGATGTACCAATAATCAATGCAGACAACCCGTTTCCAGTGGTCTTTTTTTCTCATGGATTTGGTGGAAATCGAAGCCAAAACTATTATCAAGTCTCAGAGTTGGCAAGTCATGGTTACATCGTTATTGGTATTGATCATACCTATTATTCACCAGGAACTGTTTTTAAAGATGGTACAATTCCTGGTGCTTTAGAGTTTCATGTCAGTGAGCTTGATGAAGAGATGGTAGATTACTTATATGAGTGGAGTGCAGATGCCCAAAGTGTAATGAATTGGTTAGAAAGAATCGATCAGTCAGCTCATGAAAAAGAAGAATTAAGTCTATTAGCAACAATTATTCAGCTAGCTGACCTAAGCCGGGTTGGATATATTGGGCATTCATTTGGAGGGGCAACCGCTGTGCATACGTTAGCAGTCGATGATCGGTTTACTGCAGGGGTGAACATGGATGGCTTTCCATATGGGGAAGCCCATGTATTTGGAGTGGATCAACCTTTTCTAACACTTACAAGCGATCAAGTCTTAATGAAAAATTACTTAGATATCCCTGAAGTGTTCGATGAATTCTTAGAACGTGCTGTTATGATTAGTGGAGAAGAAAAAGTTATATCTCTTGATGAAGCACTGCACATGGATTTTACCGACATGTCCTTACTATCACCTTTAATGCAATGGTTAGGTATAAGTGGAACTTTGGGAGCGAAGGATCAACATCAAATCATTAATCAACACACCCTAGATTTCCTTAATATCTATTTAAAGGAAGATGAAATGTAACTATCACGTTGCGGAGCCATCTAAATTTTTAAAAAAGAAAAGTGAGTCAATTTCATAAATCAAATACTTAAGATTAGAACCGAACAATTAATAAATGTCAGGAGTGTTGATTTTCACTACAGACGGATGCTTGCCGCGGAGGACCGACCGAGCCTCTTTAGGCTTACGCCTTGCGGGGTCTCGGCTCAATCCTTCTTCCGCAGGTGTCACCGCCTTTCGTTCCAATCACGTTGATATGAATTTTACGAACATAATCATAAAAAATGATAATATCGTTCGTGAAAATCACAAAGAGAAGCATTTATGAAATTGACTAATTTATTAGCATTAGAAAGAACTTGGTTTAATACATAAAATATAATCCCAAGTTTGATTTTTGTTAAATTATACGATTATACGTTGAATAAAGTTAATGAGACATTACATGCTTAAGTAATAATTATAGAAAATAATTAGACGGGGCTTTTCTGAATGAAGGGAAGCTCTTTTCTTATGGTGTTAACGGGGTAGGTTAGTAGAGTTCAATTAATCCAATTAAAAAGTAAGCAGGGTATGTACTCTGCTTACTTTACTATAATAAATAACTTTACTCTCTGTAAGAGTTATGAGTTGGCACAAATACATTTTCTTCGCAATTCCTTACAATTGAAAAGTTATCCACATTATAATGACCATGAAGTGTCTCATTATGATGATGAATAATCTCTTCAGCACTTAAAGAATTACTGTTTGATGTTGAATGAGCATCGCCAACTAAAGTAACATCAAAACCATTTATTGTTGCTGTTCTAACTGCACTATCTATACAATGTTGTGTTTTGCAGCCAGCCATAATTATATGATCTACTTGTTGAGATTCCAAATGATTAAGTAGTCCAGTTTCATAGAATGCATTCGTTGCGGTTTTGTCGAAAAACTTTAGGTGATTAGGCAAACTAATGTCATTGTGAATTTGAAAGCCTTTGCCTCTCCCTTTTGCAACGTCTAAATCTCTCACAAATATAACTGACACATCTAATTCGATTGCTTTTTTGATCAATAAATTAATGTTACTAATAAGTTTTTCTTTATGGAACACCGGGCTTTCTTCGTGATTTCCCTCAATTAATTCTTGTTGAGCATCAATAATTAATAGTGTTTGTCTCAAATGATTTTCCCCTCTCAATATATGGGGAAACGAAAATAGTAGGCTAGCTATTCGTAATCCCCGTTAAGTTGTTCATACAAGCCAATTTTTTATTTGTCATAATAATTCCCTCCTAATAAAGTATCTTCATGGGATCTGAATTATCAGATTTTTAAATTATAACATATTTTTTTCGCTATTACTTTTATTTATATACTACCTATAGTTCAAACAAGCTAAAAGGTACGGGTAACGACAAATTCATCATAGTATAAGGTTTGCCATAATCCATGGATTGTTCAATAAATTCTTCCAATGAATGATTTGTATCTGTGATAATTTCACCTAAATAACTATATTCGCCCGTTAGTCTATGACATTCAATAACCTTTTCGTTGTTTTTACAAAACTCTCTAAATAATGCACATTTAGAACAAATGTTGTGACTGTTTTATTAAGCTTTTCTTCAGCATGATGCATTATTTGTAACGGAACGCTCGCCATATCGAATGAGTGTTGCACAAACAAGAAATGTAATTAGAAGAATTTCAAAAAGAGCAGGCATTCATAAAACCATTTATCCTCACCAACTAAGACACAGCTATGCCACTACATTGATTAATAACGGAGCTCCTTTAGAAGTTATACAAAACTTAATGGGTCACAAAAAGAGTGAAACAACCCAAGTGTACTTATACTTGAGTGGGCATTTGAGGAGAGAATTTTATAAGAAAAATTTTTTAAGAGTGCTGGCTCTTGCTGAACTCTTAATTTTACTGATAGGTTAGTTTAATAATGGAGAATAAATTAAACGAAAAAAGAAAATCGCAAAGGGTTGTTTGTGGTATCTTTATGTAAAGATGACATTGATGGTACTTAACAAAAGTGTGGAGTCGTATTTAATAAAGGTATGGGTGTATGAATGGAGATAAAAACATTATGGAGTTTTAGATTTCAAGAATATTATAAAAAAATGTTCAGGTACTATTCAATAATTGGTGCAAATGTTTTTTATTTTTTTCTGATCATTGGTAGTGTTTTAATTTATTATTTTAATGTATTTCTACAGTGGATCCCTCCACAACTATCTGTTGAAGTAATCTTATCGCTATTTCTAACCTACATGTTAACACGGACAAAAGTACGGACTTTTGTTAAAAGGCAGATATTCCCTTTTTGTTGCCATTAGAATGGCGATTAAAGCCTTATTTTATTAAGTCACTTGTCTATAGTTTCGTTGTTGATGTTATTAAATTGGTAAGTTTCATCACTGTTTTTTTATCCTTATTTTTGCACACAACGACGATAAATCTTCTCTTTCTTTTTTTTATAGTGGGAATAGTTGCTTATAACCTTCTAATGAAGTGGATTGAACAGTGGTTAGAGAACCCTGTACAACTTTTGTTACATAGGTTGAATCGCTTCTTTTTACTCTATTTCATGTGTTATTTTATGTTTACAAATGAATGGATTTATGTACTTATAGTAATGAGTCTAAACTTCGTCTATGTCATTTATTTTTTTAGAAAAAGAAGGATTTTGGATTGGCACTGGCTCATCAATGAAGAAGAAAGTGCCTTATTAAGAAATTTTAAATTTATTAATTTCTTTATCGATGTCCCGAATCTCAAACGTTCTTTTCGGCGTAGGCGATTGCTCACAACAATTCTGCAAAAGTGTGTCCCATATAGACAAAGTAGTACATTTCTCTATTTATACTCACTCTTGTTTGTAAGACACAACGATTACTTTTACCTTTATTTAAGACTGACTGCAATTGGTATCGTTGTTAATTATGCAATGCCAACAAGTGGTTGGGTTTTTACTCTACTAATTCTCTATATGACAGGTTCTCAAGTCATTCCTTTACAACATGAACTGAAGCAAATTGTACTACTTTATCCTATTCCGAAATCACAGATAAAAGATTCTTTCTTAAAGTTTGTCTTGGTCATTTTGTATGCACAATGTTTCATTCTCTACTTCCCAATGTTCATGCAATTTTCTACTGCTATTCTATTCTATCTTGTGATTAGTAGTTTATTTGTTTATGTATTTGTTTATAAGTATGTATCAAAGAGAGTCAATGTCTCGGGAAGTACCTTTAAAGAATAACGTGGTATTTACAGAACAAGGGTGTTCCTTAAGAAAAAAGTCCTTGTTCTGTTGGTTCTAATGGGAAGATTAGTGAATGAAGGATAGTACTTCAAACTGCTCTAATAAGAGTCTTAAAATGCATTTAATAAATATCTGATTATTTTGTTAACTAACGCTATTTAATGATATAATTGATACTGGAGAAAATGTCGAGATGATTACACAAGCATCCCAAGTTTCGATTTTGGTTAGGGATCTTGAAGAAGCAAAACAATTCTATACTCGAATATTAGGGTACATCGTTCGAGATGAAATAGAGTTTTCGCCGAGATAATTGAGAGGAACAGAAAGGTTGTAAAGTTGATCTTCATGATGCAAACCATATTTTTTTATGTTAGATGAAATAGAAATTGCTAGGAACGACAAAAATTATTCAGAAATGTAAGTCGTTAGGACAGTCCATGAGAGAATTTGTGTATAAAAAAAGCTCCTGCTGTTAACGCTTATCATTTGCGTTGAACGCCAGAAAGAAGGTGTATGATCATGGCTAATCCGTCAAGAAATAGAATAGACTCTGCTTCAAAAGTTATTAAGCATTGCCACGAAGTATCTATCAAGCATACTTGAATCCAAAAGCATTAGCTTCATGGCTTCCGCCAAAAGGGATGTCAGGTCATATTGACGTTTTTGATCCTCGCGAGGGTGGAACGTATAGTATGACTCTTACGTACGAACGAAATCAATCAACCCCCGGAAAGACGTCAGATCATACTGACGTAACTCAAGGGAAGTTCTTGAGATTAGATCCAGACAAGAAAATAGTTTTATCAATCATTTTCGAATCGGAAGATCCAGCGTTCGCAAGTGAAATGATACAGACTTGGTACTTAGAAGCTGTTCCAGAAGGCACAAAGGTGACGATTGTCTGTGAAAACGTACCTGAAGGAATACGAAAAGAAGATCATGACGCTGGTTTAATGTCTACATTGGAAAATCTCGCTGCCTATACTGAATGACAATTTTCAAAAGTTGGCACTTAAAACAGTGGAAGCTTTGGAAGGATTTTTATGCCGAGAGCGTTGTAGGTTGGACAATCCTTAGTATGCGAAGTACTTGAGAAGCTTGAGGAAATCCAATTTGTGGCCGATGAGAACGTAACAATTGTTCATCAATCGTATCCTGTTACAGAAATCCTATGAACGTTTTTGCATCCATGGTTTTAGAATCTGCAAACGTATTTAGATGGTCATGGAACTTTAAAGTATTCCGAGTGATGCGAGCAAAGTTGTAAATGTGAGTTACAAAGATTTCAAATGAGAAAATGATCATGTAAAAGATTCGTTTATTTGTACATTGTAGATGGGCATTCAATGATGACGACCTTACGTTAATCGCGAAGATCATTTTCACACAAGACGTAATGGAATAATAAAAGGCTAATCTTTCTGTGATAAACAGAGAAGTTAGCCTTTTTCCATTTCTTTGATGTCGACCAAACCAAAACGTTGAACGTTGTTTTGATCAAGGTCACTGTAATCAAGTATCATTCATTGTTTTCTTCAGGCAAAGGTATGTTGTCTTCATCGATAAATTCATATTCTTCGGTGTAGGCTCCTTTGGCTAACACTCTTAAATGTGTACCTTCATCTAGCCTTGTGCTTGTGGTGAAGACGACTCGGCTTGTCTCTCCGCTTTCAGTGATTCCTTGCATTGAGTATTTGTATCTTCCGTGATCATCTGTAGGTTCATCATCTTGGATCTCAACATAGACGTACTCTGTTGCAATTAATGGGTTATAACGGTCAAAGGTTTCGCGAGATAAGAGGTAAAGGCTAGCGAATGCAACGACAACGACGAGGCATGAAATTAAGATGCGTTTATTCAATGCGGTTCATCCTTTCTAGAGCGCATGTTTAACGATGCTCTTGTAATACCGAATCGTTATTACGGTAAACATCAAGTAGATCATAATATAAGCGGCCATACTCATCATGATTGGAGTAAGCATGCTTGCAACGATTAGAACCGAACCTACGTTAAGGGCAAAAGCAGCGTGAATTAACCCGATTCCTAAAGGGATTAAATAAACAAAGAGCTGTTTACGGACGATGCCTTTCATAATGTCGTTTACTTGAAATCCGAGTTGCCGCAGTGTTCGATAATAGTTCCGTTCTTGTTCAGCTTCCGTCATTTGTTTAAAGTACAAAATACTCCCGGTTGAAAGAAGGAATACGACACCTAAGAAGCCGGCAATAAAGATGAGAATTCCGTACGTTTGAATCGATTGTTCGTACGACGAATAATAGTCAGTAAGAAAGTCATCGTCTACATTCGTAAGAAAGATGTCAGAGGCAATGGCAGAGTTCTCAGTATCCAATACGTGAAACGTCTCAAAGGTTAAAAATTCTTTGTGCTCATCATCCAAAATGCCGGCGCTCATTTTCTTAAATGTTTCTTCAGAAACAAGCAACTGTTCACCATAGAATCTGTAGTTCATTACGTTCTCGAGCTTAAGTTCGGTAACAGTAAGGTGATCTTCTCCATCGTTTGATGCATACTGCACATCTTTAGGAAAAGACATCTCCAATCCTTCAATGATGGCTCGCGTATTGTAGTAGATGGCTTCGCCGTCTTGCGGTTGTTTAACTTCTAATCCTGCTTGCGCCATCTGTTCTGCTGAGAACAGCATAAACGTTCGATGACGATTGTTTTCATTAGATTCATGTTCGATCCATGTACCATCAAATCGGATCGCATCTACTTGATGATACTGAACATCAATGTGAACCTCTTCTAGCTGACTTGAAATCATCGCCGCTTCCTCTTGCATGTTTTCCACTGCAAAATCAAACGGCATTGCCAACCTAACATCATGTTCAGTTGAGTAATATAAAGAATATGAAAGTGAAATCATCGTAATCGTCATGGCAGATAAGACAGTGATGATCGTTAATGAATTAGCGTGTCCTTTTAAGCGGTGCATGAGTGGCGCAACGGATAAACTATTATATAAGCCAAGGTTGCCATTTTGTTTTTTTCGATACACATACAAACACCAGCTTATCGTTGTATGAAAGACGAGATAAGTGCCGAGAATGGTGCTGCCTAGAACGAGGATCATAAGGAACAACAGTGAATCTGCATTGTCAATGATCCGTGTGGAAAGAAAGTAACCAAATGCAATAAGACTTAATCCTGCTAATGCGAAGAAACCCGAAACAATCGTTGGTCGCTTCGTACCATGTTCTGCTTGTCGGTTGGCTTGGAATAATTGCAATAAGGTGCTGCGATAAACCGTTGTGATAATTTGTATACAGGTGGCAATGACAAGACAAATAAAAACAACAAGCGTCTGAATTGCTGCTTGGCTAGAGAAAGGTAAGCCGACCAATTCCTCAATCCCGACCAGGTTCATGAACAGCAGAAGAAAAAGTCTCGAGAATAACGTTCCAACGAGCATACCAATGACTAGCGCACTAATGCCGAGAATCATGTGTTCCAAAATCAGTACTCGAGCGACCCATGATTTAGATAGACCAATGAGTTGGTACAACCCGATTTCTTGACTACGTCTTCGAATAAAGATACTTGTCGCATACATACTAAATACAACGGTTATTAAAATTAGCAAGATTCCAGCAACTTGAAAAGCGGTTGAAAAGCTCATGCTCGCCCTAGACATCGTCACAATGGTTTCATCGTGTTGAAGCGTAGAAAAGATAAAGTAAAAACTGATGCAAGAAATCATTGCGAAGAAATACAAATAATACATTTTAAGGTTTTTTCGGATGCTCCGAATGACGAGCTTCTGAATGTTCACCGCGTAGTCCCTCCTCCGAGCACAGCTTGCATGTCAAGAATGTCCTTAAAAAAAGCATCTCTCGTTTTTTCTCCACGGTACAATTCAGAGAATATCCTGCCATCGTGCAAGAACACCACACGATTGCAATAACTTGAAGCAAGTGGATCATGAGTGACCATTACGATTGTCACTTGTCTGGATTGATTAATCTTGTGCAAGTTCTCTAATAAATTGGAGGCTGATTTGGAATCAAGTGCCCTGTAGGCTCATCCGCAAACACTAAAGAAGGTGAATGAATTAACGCCCGTGCAGCCGAGGTTCGTTGCTTTTGCCCACCTGAAATTTCAGAAGGTATTTGTTTGCTAACTCCTGAATGCCTAGCTCGATGCAATCGTTTCATATTCTTGTTCAGCTTGACTGTTCGTGATTTTCGTTAACGACACAGGCAACAAGATGTTTTCTTTTACCGTTAACGTATCAAGTAGGTTGTAATCTTGAAAAATAAACCCTAAATGCTTGCGACGTACGTTCGAAAGCTTACGATCTTTCATGCTTGAAATTTCATACTTATTAATAAAGATTTTTCCCTCTGTCGCACGGTCAATCGTGGCTAACGTGTTAAGAAGTGTTGTTTTACCTGAACCCGAGGTCCCATAATGCCTACAAACTCACCTTCTGTCACACGAAAGTCGATGCCGTTTAATACGTGTTGGGCATTCCCACTTGACCCATACGTTTTGCGAATCCCCTCAGCATATAATACGGTATTTGATGTCTTTTGACTCGTCATCTCGTACACTCCAATCGAGTTGTTCTATTCATAGTGTAGTTTGTTTATGATTTCAGGTCGTATGCTTAAGGTGATAAATGCAGACTGAATGTGATATTTTTGTCACGTTCCAAATAAAAAACAGTCAGGCATCTAAAATCGCCTGACTACTCAAATAATGAGCGCCTCATTCGTTCAAATGAATTATCAGTCGGGAATGCCATCAAGACTGATGTGCCTTCACCAACGGAAGACGTAACATCAAGTCGAATGTGTAACTTCTGACTAATCAATTTAGCAAGGTAAAGTCCCATTCCAGTGGCTGAATGCTGCACCCTCCCGTTTTCTCCAGTGAAGCCTTTATCAAAGATACGCGGTAGGTCGTGTGCTTGGATGCCAGGTCCTTCATCTTTAATGGCGACAGTAACGTGTTCATTTTCATCAGCACTCATGTGAATGACGACGTTGCCATCGGTTGGACTGTATTTAATCGCATTTGTTAGAAGCTGTCTGATGACAAACCCACACCACTTTTTATCGGTATACACGATAGAGGCTGCGTCTCCCGTCAAAGCAATCGATATATTCTTTTCCATACACCAAGTTGATAGCTCACGAATCTCTTCTCTTATTAAGTGATTTACTTGTTGCTTTTCTGGAAGTAGGTCGGCGTCTAAGTTGGCTAATCGTGAAATATAGAGTTGGCGGTCAATTAATAAGTGTATTCTCAGCCAATGTGCATCGAGTCTTTGAGCTAATTCATTAGAGCGATGAGCATCAAGAGTAATCTTCATTGCTGTAAGAGGTGTTTTCACTTCATGAACCCACGAAGCAAGATCGTTTTGTTCCAGGAGCTGAGTGGATTGATCGTTACGACGTTGGTTTTGCTCATGTTTATGAATTGTTTGTAAAAGAGTATACACGATGCCGTCTGGAAAATGGTTGCGAGGTTCTGGTGTGTTTTCAAACCAGTCATCTCCAACACCACGAGAAAGCATTTGTAAAGACGTGTAGAAGGTAGTTTCTTTTTTATAACGCCAAAGTAAAAAAACGAAACAGATCGTCAAAAACAACAAATTTAAATAGAGGAGCGAATAGAACTCTATACGAATCCCAACGTCAAATAGGATTAAAGCGTTTGTAAGTAGAAGTAGGAAACCGAGTAAGGCAATCCAACTTTTTTTAGAAACGAGATAAGAGAAAAACAATGCATTACCTCCTAAAGCGTAATAGCCATATATCCAAGTCCTTTTTTGGTCACAATTCCTTCAGCTAAATGGAGTGCAGAGAGCTGTTGGCGTAATCGTGTGATGTTGGCTGTAAGAGTATTGTCATTGATAAATTGGTCATCATCCCAAAGCAATTTCATCAGTTCATGACGTGAAACAATCTTATTAGTTGAACGAACTAAAACCGAAAGGATAAAAAATTCGTTTTTTGTCAGATCAATCGTTTTACCATCTTTATAGATGCCACCAGAATTGAGGTCAATCAGCGCTTGGTTCCATTCGATCACGTCGGAGGTTTCTTCGTATGTATACGTTCGACGAAGCATAGCCTGAACCTTAGCAATCAATACGTCCATATTAAAAGGCTTCTGTACGTAATCGTCCGCGCCCAAGTTCATGGCCATCACCATATCCATCGGATGATCTCTTGATGAAAGAAAGATGATCGGAACGTTGGACACGGCTCGTATCTCTCGACACCAATGAAAGCCATCAAACTTTGGAAGTTGGATATCAATCATTACGAGGTGCGGGCGGTGCTCTGCGAAGGCATCCATCACATGTGAAAAATCGGTGGGGTTACTTACCTCATATGACCACTGATTTAAGCCATCTTTAAGAGCTTCTAGGAGAAGAGGATCATCTTCAATAATAAAAATATTCATATTCATTCAACGACCTCCTTATCTTTCTACTTCATTATTCTACATGGTTCACTTTCAGAAAACTATGCCATCCTTTTGGGTGACTACGTCTTCTAAGTTTCATTTATGACACGTGTCATCTCCATGTGGTGACAAACGTGAATAGGTTTCTTCTGTCGACTTCGCTACAATAGTAACAGACTAGTCAAAGGGGCAGTAGGTGATGAGCTTTTCATTTTATCCGGATTATGCCAAGCGTTTCCTTATCTTGGAACTCGTAAGCATTGTTTTTTTCTTTTTTAACGTTTTAACGTTTGATAATGAGGTTTCGTTGGTTATGAGAATTGCTGTTGTTCTTGTGATCTTGGGACTTTATTTAGGGACACTTTGGTACTTTGATGTGCGATACGTGTTGTTTAGTGCACTTGCATTTATTTTGTTTATTTATCTTAGCATTGCGTTGCATTACTATTTGTTGCTGTTCATGTTGTTTTTCACAGATTTTCATAAAAAAGTGCCAATCGTACCGACATTGCTCGTACAACAAGTGCTGATTGTTATGACGCATGTTGTTGTCTATCTTATGGCAGTTCCACCAGCAGATGGTTCATATTTTACGACGGTATTATTTCCGGTGCTTCTCATTCAGTTGATGGTCCCGTATGTATCTCGTACCGTCATTCGCGCAAGAGAATTGCGAGAGGAGTTAGAAGACACGAAGTCACAATTGGATGTGTACGTGCAAGAGGAAGAGCGCAACCGAATTGCGCGTGAATTGCATGATACGTTAGGGCATACGCTCACGATGATGAAAGTGAAGAGTGAACTCGCTCTCTTCTATATTGACAATGAGCCTGAACGGGCAAAAGCTGAAATGACCGATGTACTGCAGACGACACGCTTTGCGTCTAAGCAAGTGCGCGAAGTCGTAACGACCTTGCGGTTTACATCGATTGCAGAGGAAATGGAGCACGCAACCCAACTGTTTGCGACAAACGAGATGGCTTTTTCCGTCGATGGAATTAAAGATGTACCAGCTTTAAGCGATGTGATTGAAACGATGGTCGCACAATCACTCCGAGAAGCGTTGGTGAATGCGTATAAGCATAGCCAGGCAAAGAAAATTTACGTATCATTTCACGTTGACGAGGAACAGTTTATCGCCCGAGTAACGGATAATGGCGTAGGGTTTGAAGAGCATTCGACGGATCGTGGCAATGGCTTGCATTCCATCCATGAACGAATGAAGTTAGCAAAAGGAAAAGCAAGCGTTCACTCATCTCCGAAAGGAACGATTGTGACGTTAACGATACACAGAGGAAAAGAGGAACAACGATGATTCGACTATTATTAGCTGAAGACCAAGTCCTCCTTCGCGATGCGCTTCAGTCTCTGCTTCAACTATCAGAAGAGATTGAGGTCGTTGCCACGACTGGTGATGGAAGTGAGGCACTGCATCTTGCGACAACCGAGCAAGTCGACGTTGCCCTACTTGATATTGAAATGCCTGGACTTACGGGCATTCAAGTAGCGGAGAAGTTAAAAGACAGCGATATCTACCTTGGCAAAGTGGCGCTATTAACAACGTTCTCAAGGCCTGTACATTGAAAAGGCAATGGTCGCAAAAGTGGACGGGTATTTGTTAAAGGACGAACCGATTGCCACACTAATTGAAGCGATTAAGACGATTCACTCTGGTAAGCAGGCAATCTCTGCTGATCTTCAACCGTTGCTCTTTTCATTAGAGGCGAATCCTCTCAATGATCGAGAGATTATGCTATTACATGCGGTAAAAGAAGGATTGTCGACCGAAGACATTGCTCAAGCAAAGCACTTATCCGAAGGAACCGTTCGAAATTACTTGTCTTCTGCTCTACAAAAGTTGCACGTTACCCATCGTCATGAGGCGGTCCGTTTAGCTGAAGAGAAAGGATGGATGTAATGTGACTCGACTGTATTGGATTGGGATTAGTGCTTGGTTCATCTCGCTAGTTCCGCTCTTGTATGAACCGATCCCAATTGCTGCCTCACCAGTGCCGTATTACTATATGATTCAACCGATGAGTGACCTTGGTGTTACCGTCTGTAAGGAAAATGCATATCCAATGGTTCATTCGTTAATGATTTGTTCTCCTCATCATGTCATCGTGAATGTGCTGTTTACGTTATCGGGTGTCGCTTATCTCGTCGGAGCATTTGTAGTACGGCAATTCGTACCGGAGCGCCTGCCATTTGTATTGCTCTTACTGTTTGCAGTTGGTGCGATCATATCAGGATTAATTCCTGCTAACGTAAACTTTACGTTGCATACGATTCCTGCTCTAGCGATGTTCTTAGTGCCAATTTTGATTGGAATCTATGCAAAACGAGTGCAGGTCGGTAGAGCTTGGAATTGGTCAATTTTTACGATAATGATTATGATTTTTATCGGTATGGTGCTTACGGTATTTTTCCCGATTGGTGGCCTTATTCAACGAAGTTTTATGCGCTTGTAGCCGTATGGGGAGTTGGATTTATGGTGCTACTTCGTAGAAGCGAAGGCGTTCAATCATGATTTCTTTTCTACTAAACTATCAGTGGGAAGCGTTTATTCTCGCAGAAATAATGAGCTGGGGATCGTTACTTGGGTTCGGTCTTTTGCGGTACTTTTTTCAAAGAAGAAGAGCTAGCGGTTTGTTTTTAATCGCTTTTGTTGCGATAACAGCTTTTCAAGCGTTACTTGCCTGGATTGTGTATCGTGAGACAGGAGAATTTTCCACGTTTACAATCATTGTTACCGTCTTTGTATTGTATGCGTGTACGTTTGGTATAAGTGATTTTCGCAAACTCGATCGTTGGATGAGGATGAGAATTGGTAACTTCCGTGGACAAGAGCTGTTAACAGAGCATGACCGTGAAGCGATGAGGAAACAGAAAAACCCCCGGCACGTTGCGCTAAAAGATGTAACGATAACGGCTTTGCACGTCTTGATCTTCCTCGGTGTACAGGTATTCTTTTGGACACAAGGACCCGTTCCTGTAGCTGAATGGGGCGAGGCGCTCGGGAACTTTAGTGAATGGTTCTCATCTGGAGAGTATGAAGATTCGCCGTATGCAAATGAAACTGCTCTTGCAATCTCATCGGTCTGGCTGATCGTAGTGATTATTGATGTGATTTACTCTGCAAGTCATTTGTTTTCAATCGGTTCAAAAAATTAATACGAATTCAATTCCCTCTAAGTCGATATGTTTTGTTATACTTAAATGACAAATAGTTGACGAGGAGAGATCATATGAACGAACATACACCGTTAGCACATCACTCCATGTATCGGATCACAGCTCGCCTGGTTACGTATTTACATAAGTCTGTGATTGAATCCTTTGGAGACGAAGCAAAAGCGTTAGTATTAACAGGAACCGAGTCTTTCGGTTTGGCACGGGCGAAAAGCATTGCAGAACGTGCGCGTGACGAAGGAGAAAAGCATAGTCTTTTTGAATATATATCTGAAAACGAGCAACCTACATCGGAGAAGTTGGATGATCACGTCATTTATCCGTGGATGGCAACATGGTTTGCTCAAATTGCGAAACAAGTGGTTGATCACTACGGGGAAGAAGGCAAAGACGCCATCCGAGAAGGTGTCCGTCGCTTCGGACTTCAACGAGGAGAGAACATTGCGGCTCGCGCTGAACACATGGGATACAACAATACGATTGAACATTACCTATCCAATTATGATATGGGTCGTAGCGATTTATTTGAATTTGAGACAGCGATTCATGCTGAGAACATTGATCAAACATTTACGAAGTGTCCGTTCGGTCAGCAATGGGCCGATGAGAACATGCACGAGTATGGCATTTTGTATTGTGAAATGATTGACCCTTCCATCGCAAAGGGATATAACCCAGATTTTGAAGTCGACCATCCGAAATACATCCTTAAAGAGGCGTATGCCAATTTGATTTTAAGTTAAAACGGAAAACACCGTCAAAGAGCTGATCTTGTTCAGCTCTTTTTTTCTTTGAAATGAATGAATCTGCTATATTTTGTAGAAATATAATCTAAGAGAATAATGTGTTATCGTCGAGGAGATGATCAGGTGAACGTTGCTAGTGCAGTGTCCATTGGACTGTTGTTGCTGCCGTGGATCTTACTGACCGTTGCGATTCTTTATGCGACCTTGAAGAAACCGTGGCAGCGAGAACGTGTGCTTTATGCTGGACTTGGCTTTTTGACGAGTGTGTTCATTATTACGATTGTTCCGATTCAATTCGTAAGAGGTGCTAATGGTCATGCACCATGGATGGAATCAGTTGTAGTTACTTCAATCATGAATCTTTTTATGATGGTTCCCATGGGTATTGTGTTTACATTGATTGTTTGTTTATCTACTTTCAGAAAAAAGCTGGGTGAAGGTCTAGGCACGCTATTTTAATGGGTGCAATCTGTACCCCAAGAGAGACGATAATGTTCATAAAATTTTTAGTGTTTGGATAACAGGTAGCTTCCATTTAAATGTAAGTTAAGAGTAACAAGGTAGTGATGGAGGGAAGTCAATGGAGAGTGTCACGTTAGGACTCGCTGGATTAGCATTTGTTGCCGGGTTGGTTTCGTTTTTCTCGCCGTGTATTTTTCCTTTAGTACCAGCATACTTAGCTCAATTATCAGGAAGTAACATTTCTGGATCATCGTTACAAACCCAAAAGCGGATCATCCTCTCGAGAAGTTTTGGTTTCATTCTCGGCTTTACCGTCATTTTTTTATTGATGGGTGTTACATCGACGTTTATCGGACAAGCATTTCGAATGTATTCTGGTTTGTTGGAACAACTTGGAGGAATCTTGATTGTTCTGTTTGGGCTTCAAATGTCAGGGCTCATTTCAATTCGAGCATTGTTGATGGATAAACGTATTGGGAAGCCGCGACGCTCTACGAGTTTTCTTGGGTCGTTTGGTTTTGGCCTCGTCTTTGCTTCAGGGTGGACACCGTGTGTTGGTGTGGTTTTAGGTTCTGTGCTTGCACTTGCCTCAAGTCAATCATCAGGTGATATGTTTGCTGGTGTCAGCATGTTATTGCTTTATTCTCTAGGTCTTGGCATCCCTTTTTTACTCGTGGCTTTGCTATTCTCGAATTCCCTTTATCGATTGAGTACTATAAATCGCTACCTTCCAACGCTACAAAAGGCAAGTGGGGTTTTGTTAATCGTGCTCGGTGATCTATTAATTAGTGGCTACTTTCAAACACTATCCATATGGTTAGCGAGTTTTACTGATGGTTGGATGTAGGTTCATTTTGTATAGAGAAAATTTGCTCAGATGAGCAAATTTTTTTACTTTACCCATGCTAAGCGATTAGGAAACAGGCAAGTCATCTCTTGGGCGTTGCTGATCGGCTTTCCTTTTATGCTCGTAATCACGCTTATCATATTCTCAAGCTCAATGATGGAACTGCAAGTAGAAACGTACAGCCTTTTCTACGTTTTATTTTTTAGTATGTATATTGGATTTGTCTTCTGGTATCAAGGTCTAGCGTTAGGGGGCGTCGCTTGAGTCGGCCAAATACAATTGTTGAACCCTTTTTCGGATTGTTAATTGCGGTTGTGCTGTTACAAGGAACGATTGAGTTGCTCCTTGTAATCGTAAATGTCGCAGTCCTCCTTTGCATCGTCTTAGCGAAAAAGTATGCGAATTGAACTTAAGTGATGTATTGCTTGAAGTGGTCTTATAAATAAATGATAGGTAAAACCATGGACGTGTAGCGATCAAAGGCTACACTTTTTTATATAATTATCAGATTTTATTGACAAAATAAAGTTTTGTATATAAAATTCATGTAAGCGATTTCAAATAGCTTAATTACGGGGAGAAGGGTGTTGTAGATGTCCAAGTCGTACCTTTTTTTGACGGGGATCGTTGGTCTGGTGTTACTAACTAGTTGTGATAATCCGAGGGCAAGTCCTGAGACGTTGGCTGTAGGTGCTGCAGGAGAACAAATTCCTGAAGCAATGGTTTGGAGTGTGTATGACATTAACTCTGGGGGGTATGCGGAAGCGGCTGCTGTTGCCAATGAGATGACTGAGGAATATGGCACGCAAATCCGTATGTTGCCTTCTTCAAGTGGTGTGGGACGGATGATGCCGCTATACAACCGAGATGCATTACTCGGGAAGATCGGTGACGAAGTGAAATTTTCGTTTGAAGCGACGGAAGAGTTTTTTGACTTAGGCTGGGGACCGCAACCGATGAGAACGATTTGGGCACCAATCTCTCCGTTTGGCTTTGCGGTACGTGAGAATTCACCGATTCAATCAATTGAAGAAGTAGAAGGGTTACGTGTACCGATGATTCCTGGGAATAATTCTGTGAATATTAAGACAGAAGCAATTCTAGGCTTTGGTGGATTGTCTAGAGAAGATGTAGAAATTGTTGATATTAATTCTTACGGTGGGCAAGGCGAAGCGTTAATACAGGGAGAAATTGATGTAGCTTCCATTAATCCATTAGCGGGTGGAATGTTTGAAGCGGATAGTTTAGGAGGCATCCGCTGGTTGCAAATGCCAGGTGATGATGAAGAGCGTTGGGCACAATCTGCGGAAGTTGCCGATTGGTTTTTTCCAAGAGAGCTAGATAACGGTGCGGGTATGGATGGCATGAATGAAGTGTTGGGTCATGGTTATGTCTTTGCTACTTATGAAGAAGCTTCAACAGAAGCGATTTATACGTTCACAAAGGCACTGATCGAGCAATATGAGAACTATGAAAATGCAACTTCAAATATGTGGACATATCATCCTGATGAAGTGATCATGAATCCAGCGGACACAGGTGTACCGTTCCACGAAGGTTCGATTCAATTTTTCGAAGAAGCAGGTCTTTGGAGCGAAGAGTATGAGGAAGCGAACAACAATCTATTAGAACGAGAAGAACAATTAAACGAGATTTGGGAAGAAGCCAAGCAAGTAGCAGAAGCCGAGAATCTAACAATCGAAGAGCATGAGCAACTATGGCTAGAAATGAAAGCAGTGCTTGATGAATAAGCAAGGCATAGGAGAGGGGTGCGTCGGTTGAAGCGATTAACAGGGAAATGGGTTTGGGTTGTCATCATTGCAACGGTCATTGGAATTCTTTTGACCATCAATCAAGTGTTTTATCTGCGTTTCTTAGGTTTTGCCCCGCTTGCAAATGAGTATCTTTACTATATTATCGCGATTTTTATGTCGATATCGTTTCTAATTCTTCCAGCTCGGAAGAACGATACGAAGGTTCGATTCTACGATATTACTGCGTTTTTCTTAACGGTGATCTGCGCGCTCTACTTAGGGTTTAACGCAGAGCGGATTATTCTTGAAGGGTGGGACTGGGTAGCTCCTGTCCAAGCGACGATTGCAGCGATTATCCTATGGATTCTCGTTTTAGAAGTGTTGCGTCGCGCAGGTGGGAAAATACTCTTTTTTATCTGTTTAACCATTTCACTGTATCCTCTTGTGGCACATGCGATTCCTATTTATTTCTTACAAGGTCATAGTTTTGATTTTATTACACTTGCGAATAACCATCTGATGAGTACAAATAGTGTACTAGGGATTCCACTGAGTACGATTGGTTCACTCGTCATTGGTTTTATGATTTTTGGAGTAATCTTAACACATACAGGTGGGGGAGAGTTCTTCTTCAAGTTGGCACAATCCATTTTCGGTCGCTCACGAGGCGGTGAAGCGAAAGTGTCAGTCGCGGGTAGTGCGTTTTTCGGGATGCTTAGTGGAAGTGCCATCTCGAATACGGTAACGACAGGTCAGTTAACGATACCGGCAATGAAAAAAGCAGGGTATGACCCGGAATATGCGGCCGCCATTGAAGCAACGTCATCAACGGGTGGAACGATTACACCACCAATTATGGGTTCTGCTGTGTTTATAATGGCGTCATTTATCGGTGTCGCGTACCTAGAAATTGCACTCGCGGCGATTATTCCGGCCATTTTGTTTTCCTTGCTGTTTTCTTACAAGTGGACGCGTACGCAGCAAAGCGAGATCTCAAAGGTATTCACAAGTCAAAATTACCGAAACTATTCGCGACATTGGCGAATGGTTGGATGTATTTACTTAGCATTTTAGCGTTAATCCTTGTCTTAATTTTCATTCGTTCTGAGGCGCAAGCACCATTTTATGCAAGCGCTTTAGTGCTTGTCCTCTCATTCTTTTCAGCGCAAGTAAAGTTAACATGGCAATCGCTTAAAACGATGATCTTTGATATCGGGAAAGTACTCGGTGAAATTGTCTCGTTAATTGCAGGGATAGGTCTGATTGTCGGTGCGTTTTCGGCAACGGGTGTGTCGTTCTCATTCTCTCGAGAACTCGTGCAAATGGCTGGGGACAATTTATTGTTACTCCTAATTGCAGGAGCTGTGACGAGCTTTATTCTAGGGATGGGGATGACCGTGTCTGCGAGTTACATCTTCCTAGCAATCGTATTAGCACCAGCACTTGCGCAAGTCGGTGTGAACGTCATTGCGGCACATTTATTCGTTCTCTACTGGGCAACTGCATCGTACATTACACCGCCTGTTGCTCTCGCGTCGTTCGCAGCGTCGAGCATTGCTAATTCCAACCCGCTGAGGACAAGTATTGTCTCGACAAAACTTGGAATCGTCACCTTTTTTATTCCGTTTTTCATTGTTTATCAGCCTGCACTTATTTGGCAAGGGACGTTTACTGAATCAATCGTAAGTATTCTTGCTGCAGTTGTAGGTGTTGTGTTAATCAGTGCTTCTCTTAGCGGTTACTTAGTCGGCGTTGGACGTGTAAACGGCTTTATGAGAGTTGCTCTTCTATCAGGTGGGTTACTCATGCTCATGCCAAGTATTCTTGTAAATCTAACGACAATTGCACTGATGATTATTCTATTAATTATTTATAAAGTCATTAAAAAGCAACGATTTAATCAATCTGGAACGGTTGATGTATCAAATTCATAGGAGGCGATTGAATGACTAGAACAGAAGCAATAGAACGTTTACTGCATCCGAAATCAGTAGCGATCGTCGGTGTATCGAAAGATTTCTCATCGATTAGTGGGAAACCACTAAAAAACTTACTTGAACATCACTATTCTGGTGACATTTATCCTGTTAATCCAAAATACGATTCAATTGGAGGGCTTACGTGTTATGATTCCGTGCTAGAGATTCCAGGTGAGGTCGATGTTGCATTGCTCGCAGTCTCTGCATTGCGAATTTTATCCATTCTAGATGAATGTGAACAAAAGGGAATCCGTTCATTGATTTTATTCGGATCGGGTTTTGCTGAAGTTGGTGAAGAGGGAAAGGCACTACAAGAGAAGGTCGAGCAGAAGGCGAAACAAGCCAATCTTTCACTACTCGGACCCAATTGCTTAGGGCTATTGAATGTAAAAGACTCCTTGCCACTCGGTTTTGCGACTTCATTTGAAACAGAAAAGGGCTTTATATCAGGCAACGTCGGATTTGCGTCACAAAGCGGGGCGCTTGGATTCTCGCTGTTTGGCATCGCCCAAGAGCAAGGCATCGGGTTCTCCTACATCATTAATACAGGCAATCAAATGGACATTAATACGATCGATATTATGGACTATTTACTCGATGACAGTGATACAAACGTCGTTGCTGGCTACTTGGAAAGCATTCCAAATGGAGAAGCGTTCATTACACTTGCTAAGAAAGCAAAAGAAAAACAGAAGCCTTTGCTTATTATGAAAGCTGGTCGCTCAGAAATTGGGCAAGAAGCTGCAATGTCACATACTGCTTCCATGACAGGGTCCGATGAAATGTTCCAAACCATTGCAAAGCAATATGGTGTTGTCATTGCAAACGATGTGGATGACTTAGTAGATCTAATGAAAATCTTTTCTCGAGCAAAACAAATGCACGGCAAGCGAGTGGCGACCATTTCAAACTCTGGAGCAGCAGGCATTACGATGGCAGATTACAGTGAGCAACTTGGGCTGGATCTTGTCCGATTAGAGGAAAGTACGTTAAAGCAAATCTCATCCATCATTCCAAGTTACGGATCTGCAGTTAATCCGATTGATGTGACCGCCCAAGCGTTAAAAGAGCAACACATTATCGCGGATACTCTGGATGTGTTAGCGAACGCAAGCGAAGTGGATGCCATCGTCGTACAGACGACATTTGGTGGCGAACTCGGTAAAAAAGTGTGCGAGCGAATTGTAGAGATTGATCAGCAAACAGAAAAGCCAATCGTCGTAACTGTAACCGGTTCTGAAGAGCTTACAGGAGCAGGGCGGAAGGCGCTAGAAGATGCTAATGTCCCTGTATACGTTACGTCGTACAAAACAATGTATGCCGTAGAAAAACTCTCCACGTTTACGACGACGACACTTGAAGACATTGACGTTCAACCTTCATTTAAAGTCAATGCTAGCGAAGCGATTTGGACAGAAGTCATCGCCAAACAAACAGTTAAAGATCTCGGCATTGAAGTGCCTAAAGGCATTTTAGTCACTGGGCAAGAACAATTAACCAACGTATCGAATGAACTGGCCTATCCAGTCGTCGCGAAAGTTATTTCTGATGATATTTTGCACAAATCGGATGTTGGTGGCGTAGAACTCGGAATTGAGAACAGTGCGCAACTACGTGAAAGTTATGAGCATATCGTCCAAAGTGTTTCGAAGCACCGTCCAACAGCTACAGTTGATGGCATTCTCGTAGAAGAAATGATGCAAGAGAAGTCAGTGGAAATGTTCATTGGAATTCAACACGATGTTGATTTTGGACCATTTATCGTCTGTGGTCTTGGTGGTATTTACATTGAAGTGTTCAAAGACTATTCGATGCGTCATGCACCGGTTTCTAAACGTAGTGCTTATCAGATGATTGACGAATTAAAATCGGCCGCAATCCTAAAAGGTGTACGTGGTCATCGTGGATATGATGTCGATGCGTTAACAGATGCGATTGTTAATCTTTCGCAATTTGCAGCTGCAAATCAAGATCGTATTCAAGAGATGGATCTTAATCCAGTCTTCGTTCGTGAACAAGGCTTGCAAGCGTTAGATGCGATTATCGTTTGGAGAGAGGCCGATCGTGTCCATTCATAATAAGGAGGTACGTGTACGATGAACCCGTCTACTCAATTACCTGATACATCAGGAATTAATTATTATGAAGCAGATCAGAATTTGCCATTTCTATTACGTCAATATGTTGATTCATCGTCTTTTGAACAACTAGAGCCTCTCTTACAACAATTAGGTCAGGTTGCAAGTGAAGAAATTGATCCATTAGCATCCATTGCTGACAAACATCCACCTGTTCTTCAAACGTACGACCGAAGAGGAGAGCATGTGAATGAAGTAAGTTATCATCGCGTACCGTGAACTGGAACGTATCGGCTATAGCCAATTTGGGATGTCAGCGATGACCCATCGAGCAGGCGTGATGGGGTGGAATCAACCATTCAAGAAAATCGAGAAATATGCGCTCTGGTCGCTGTTTGCCCAAGGAGAGTTTGGCCTGTGTTGTCCGATGAGTATGACCGATGCGGCGGCGACGGTGCTTACCAACTATGCAAGTAAAGAAATGAAAGAAAAGTATGTTCCTAAACTTACGAGTACGTCGATGGATGACCTGTTCACTGCAGGTCAGTTCATGACTGAAAAGCATGGTGGTTCAGACGTAGGCGAGAATACGGTAAGTGCGAAGTTGAACGGAGGTCACTATGAAATCTATGGAGACAAGTGGTTTTGTTCAAATGTTTCCGGAGACATCGCACTCGTACTCGCACGTCCAGAAGGCGCATCACGAGGATCAAAAGGGCTGGCGATGTTCCTCGTCCCTAAATATTTGGATGACGGCACTCATAATCACTACACAATTTTAAGGTTAAAAGATAAATTAGGCACAAAAGACATGGCGAGTGGTGAAGTAAACTTCCACGGAGCGATCGGTTATGTCGTCGGAAGTATCGAAAACGGCTTCAAACAGATGATGTCGATGGTGAACGCATCGCGATTGTCCAATGCGGTTCGGTCTACGGGCATCATGAGAAGAAGTTTCCTTGAGGCGATCGAAACCGCCAAAGAACGAGAAGCGTTTGGAGGCAAGCTCATCGACTTACCGATGATGCAAGAGAACCTCGTGGAAATGCAACTTGATGTGGAAGCTGCACAAGCGATGATTTTATACACCGCTCATCAATTCGATGAAAACGACCAAAATGTCAAGGGTGCAAACGAGATGATGCGCATTCTCACACCAATTCTTAAAGGGTACATTTGTAAGCGGGCTCGCTACGTGAGCGCTGAGGCGATGGAAGTTCGAGGTGGGAATGGCTATATTGAAGAATGGGTCAATCCACGACTCGTTCGTGATGCTCATTTAGGATCGATTTGGGAAGGAACGACGAATATCGTCGCTTTAGATGTAATCAGGGCAATGCGTAAAGAACAAGCGGGTGAGGTTCTTTTATCGAGACTTCGTCAAACAGTAACGTCCCTTCCTGAGAGTAGTGAGCTATTCACAATGGCGCAAAGTGCTGTGGATGCACAGATTACACACGTCGAATCGGTAATGAAAGATGTGGTGAAATCAACAGACAGAGAAGTCGATGCATTTGCTCGCCATTTTCTTGAGTTGTTGTACCACACGACTGTACTCGTTCGGTTACTAGAAGAAGCAGCTGTTGAAGTAAAGGAAAGCAAATCATACCGAAAATTGTATGTGTTCTTCCAATATTATCGAAGGTACGTCTCTCGTGAGCCGCGATCCATTCAAGATGCACACAGTACAACAACGGTGAGTAAGCAGATGCTTTTATGGCAGCCGATTCATTTTGAAGATGTTGAAGAGTATGGTCGATACGTCTTAAAGCAAGCTGTTACGATGTGAAAAAACGAGGAGAGGTACTCCTCGTTTTTTTGGATCAAAGTTGTTGACGTTTTCGAGTTCTTTTGAAGAGGAAGGCGGTAATACTTGCGAGTGCGACACCAATTGAACCGATGAGAACAACGAGGCTAATAGGTGAAGCTTCTTCAGGTTGTGTGCTCGTTTCATCTGAAATTGGGCTCGCATCTAGACGATCGTTTTCCATATAGCGATAGACTGGGATTTCATCACC
The DNA here is from genome assembly GCF_000698125.1 of Geomicrobium sp. JCM 19038. GTDB lineage: Bacteria > Bacillota > Bacilli > Bacillales > Marinococcaceae > Geomicrobium_A. The sequence continues at coordinate 242,887 of NZ_BAXA01000005.1, forward strand.
TTGATTAACTGGGATGAAATTATACGTAACGTAGCTGTCTTCAGATTCAGGTTCCAACGCTAACGCTATGACAGTTGCTGCGGTTTGATCCATTTCAAAGACGAGGCTACCAGCCGGAAAGATTCGCGTGGCCGTTTCTATTTCAGTTTCAACGTGATTCGTAATGTGACCTTCTTGTACTTGTTCTCCGATCGTTTGCTCGACTACCTCATACCGCTCAACAGCTAATTCAACTGGTTCATTAAGTGCTTTTACTTCAACGCCATGTATGCGTAATTTATCAGCGATATGCTGGTGAGAAGGTGGCAAAAGGTATGCTCTAGGACGGACTCTTTCTAATGTCGGTAAAGCCTCTGTTGCACTTAAATAAGTCGTTGGTACTTCTACAACATCCCCCGTTTCGATGTCCAATATTTCCAATGGACGATCTAGTTCCGTTGCCTCACTACGAATGATAATTGTGTCAGAAGGATCAACAGTCTTTCCGTTTTCAACCAATTGCTCACGTGCATCGTGTATCATGGAGGATATATCGTCAGAATGCTCTGCAGTCGTTTGCAAAAAGCTTTCAATGGTCAAGTAATGAGAGTGAACGCGTCTTGCGAAACTTTCACGTCCAAAGCGATCTCCGCGTCCTTCTAATAAAAACGTAAAGCTTGGAAGTAAAGCGGCTATTTCTTTTTCAAAACGAGGTGAACCATTACCCTCCGAGACAGTGATTGTTTCTGTGTCAGGGTCATAGTCTTCAGGAAAAGATACGTACGTATCGGTTGAATAACCAGCATCTTCTAATTGGTCAAACGCGTTTTGGATTAAAAGGTCATCAGCCATTTGACGAATCTCTTCGGGTACATTAAGGTTATAGCCTTTAGCGAGTAAGATGTCGTGGTACGGACCGCCGCCTTCATTGCCAAATTCTTTAAAAGCATCCCAGTTTCGGTGTCCATATTCATGTGAGGTTAGGACAACTTCTGGCTTGAATCGTTGCAACGCTTTGTTCATTGCTTTAGTTTCAGGAAGGTCTAACTTCATATGATCACGGTTAATCCAAGGACCCCTCGCACTTCCAAATTGGAAGTAATGCGAACCATCAGGATTTACACGGGGAATAATGATGACGTTGATGTTAGCTAACAATTCGTCACCGATCTCTTCTAGAGCAAGTTTTTGAGCGGCAACTAAGGCAGCTTCACCGGCGCCGGGCTCACTACCGTGGACTTGGGCTTCCAGCCAAACGGTAGGTTTATTCTTCGTTTCATCAATCGCCCCTCCATCTTCGGTGAAAATAAGTAAAGGAATCTCTCGGTTTTCTTGTGAAAAACCGATGTTCTCTATTTGGAGGCGATCACTTTCTGTATCTAGTTCATGAAGGAAGCTCATCATTTCTTCAGTTGTCGTAAAGTTTTCTTTATCAGGTGCAAAACCAGGTGTAGTGAATGCAACATCTGGGTCGGGGTAGAGCGATTTAATATGATCAGGTTGCTCCATACTTTGTCCGAAGTAAGGCTGATAAGAAAAGGGAATTGTTGCATCAGGCTTTTGACCCGCAGCAGGGGGAGTTTCTGCAGGTGAGAGACCGTCACTTGAACTAGTTGCTTGAACCGGTGTTGTCATTAAAAGTAAACCTCCAATCAAGATTGAATAGTTCTTTAATTTAGACATTTTACCATACCCTTTCTAGTTTGTTCAGAGAGATGCACGAAAAGTGATTTCTCGCTAATCGTATTGACGTAGTAAGGGTTCCATGTTGATTTCGTGCGTTATTGAGGAAAAACTAGAAGTAAAGACTAGTCAATGTAGGTATTTATTTCATATTTTCATAACGATGTTCTTAAACCGCGCAGTCAAAATAGTCGGAAGGGTGTTTGAGATGCTAACCAAACCAAAAAAGCTACAACGTGGAGATAAGGTAGCAACAATTAGTCCGTCTTTTGGCGGAGCAGGTGAACCTGATCTACACTGGCGTTACAAGCAAGGTGTGGAGCGTTTAGAATCGGTGTTTGGTCTAGTAGTGGTTCCAATGCCGAACAGTTTAAAACGAGCAGACTACTTGTATGATCATCCCGAAGCACGTGCAGCCGATCTAATGTGTGCATTTAAAGATCCAAGCATAAAAGCAGTGATTGCCAACATCGGTGGAGATGATAGCATTCGTTTACTGCCATATATTGATTTCGAAGTGATCAGGGACAACCCAAAGATTATCCTTGGTTATTCTGATGTCACGATCAGTCACCTATTTTGTCATAAAGCAGGTCTTTCTTCGTTTTACGGTCCTGCTGTTTTAACGGACTTTGCAGAGAACGTGGAAATGTTCCCATATACTGTTGAGATGATCAAGCGGACATTGTTTTCGAGCGAAGTAATTGGAGAAGTAAAGCCTGCCACAGAGTGGACGAGTGAGTATTTGCCGTGGGAAGAGGGAGAGACGAAGCATCAACGTCGTTCGACTCAAGTAAACGATGGAATTGAAGTTCTACAAGGAGATGGGGTCGTCAGTGGCCGCCTCTTTGGTGGGAGCATAGAGGCTCTAGAACATGCGAAAGGAACAATTTTATGGCCGGATGAGGAGTATTGGAATGATCGCATCTTATTCTTTGAAACTTCTGAGGAAAAGCCAGAACCAAGGCTGATTAGAAGTTGGCTTAGAAACTATGCCGCGCAAGGCATTCTACATAGAATAAACGGGATCATCTTTGGGAAACCACAAGATGAAGCGTATTATGAAGAGTACAAAGAAGCCATTACGAGTGTAATGAAAGAACAACGGCTAGACACACTGCCTATATTATTTAATTTGAACTTTGGTCACACCGAACCTAAGTTTTTATTGCCATACGGTGCACTTGCTGAAATCAACACGAAGAACAAGAGCTTCTCCATTTTGGAAGGTGGCGTACAGTAGTAGAGAAAGGAGAGCAGGTTTCCTTCCTTTTTTTTATTTTCAAAAAGTTCTTGCGATTACTTGTGGATTTCTGTATCTTTATATTGACTGACTAATCAATCAAAAATATAGAGGTGTGCACATGCCAAGGGATGAACATCAAAACCGTGAGATTAGAGATGCAAGGCGAGATCAATTGCTAGAAGCAGCGAGCATTATTTTTGCAAGAAGAGGAATGGCAGGTACAAAGATTAGTGACGTAGCCAAAGAAGCAAAGCTAAGTCACGGTCTCGTTTACCATTATTTCAATTCTAAAGAACAGTTATTTTATGAGCTCGTGAAGAAAGCAAGTGAAAGGTCAATGGTAAGTCTAACAAAGGCCATGGAGGTAGAGGGCACACCATTAGATCAATTAACTCTAATGACAGAAGAAATCTTACGTTCCATTGAGCATGGTAATGAGTTGCATCTGTTTGTAATTATGATTCAAGCGAGCACATCGGATGCAGTACCTGAACAAGTGACGAGTCTATTAAGCGACGTCAACCATTCACCTGTTAAAGCCATCCTTCCTATGTTGATCGCTGGTCAAGAACGAGGAGAGATCGTTCAGGATGATCCGGTTCAACTAGCGGTTGCTTATTATGCAATGATTCAAGGCTTGGCTATTAATAAGATTCAGTGGAAGGAATGTCCAATTCCAAAAGCATCCATGGTTCTTCGGTTGTTCACGAGTAAGGGTGGGAAGTAAGTAATGACAACAACGACGAGCCATATGAGAACCACGTGGATTCTATTATCTCCAGTTATCATTATTGCTATAGGATTTATTGTAGCGACTGTTTTCTCTTCTATTATTGCCGAGTGGGCATGGTTGCCTCTCGCACTTGTGTATTGGTCATTACTTGGTGGTTGCATCTATCTTTTTAAGGGAAAAAAACGAGTGAAAGCATGGATCGGGAAATCTAGACCATCGAAAGGAATCGTAAGTCTAGGCTGGGTTGTAGGCTTGTTTCCGTTCACTGTTTTACTCATGAATCTTCACTTATTAACAGATCCATGGATCATTGCTTTATGGCTGTTATTCGCATGGTTAATCCCTTTTTCGAGGAACTATATTGGAGAGGGTTATTGTTGGATGCAGCAATGACGAGGTTTCCGAAGTGGATCAGTATCGCGTATTCAACCATGTTCTTTGTTCTTAGTCATCCACTCATGTGGGGTGTGTTCTCAATTGCGAACCAACATATCCATGTGTTGCTTTATCTCCCAATACTAGGTGTCGTATGGGCACTCATCTACATAAAAACTGGAAGCTTACGCTTTGCCATCGCTTCGCATGCACTTGTAAACATCGGTATCATGACCGTCCCCGTATTCTTGAACCTTTACATACCACCAGTTTGATGAGTACTTTGATGCGAAAAGTTAGAATCAAAAACAAGAGAACCATCCAAGAAAAATCTTGAATGGTTCTCGATACAATTATCTCGTTTATAGTTGTCTACGGAAGGCCAGGTACATCCAAACCAATGACCTGTAGGGTGGCATCCGTTGTTCCTGCTTCTAGTGTAATTGTTGTACCATCTGGACCAACGGCGGCTAATTGCAAGTTATCTCCTGCAGCAAGATCGATTAGAACTTCATTATTATAATCAGTGTACGAACCAGTCAAATTACGATTTAGTGCTGACGGTTCAATAGGAACACCATTTAACAGTACTCTCGTCGAAATAACTCTTGATGTGAGCAATAAAAGAGAATAGGAAACTCTGTAACGACCCGCTGTAAGAACGGTAAAACCATCATTATCTGCAATAATATTCGGGCTCGTTAATTGGAAGTCTGGAACAGAGATAATTGCCCCAGGCTCACCTTCAAGCGTTATGATTTGCCCAACGACTGAAGCACCGAAAGCTGATTCAACTGTTGAACCACCACCACCAGGTCCAGTCGGCCCTTGAGGTCCTTCCGGACCTTCAATTCCTTGAGGCCCCTCTGGTCCTTCCGGTCCGTCCAAGCCTTGAGGTCCCTCCGGTCCTTCAATTCCTTGAGGTCCTTCTGGCCCTTCTGGTCCCTCCGGTCCTGTCGCCCCAGCCTCACCTGTTGCTCCAGCTGGCCCAGTAGCCCCGGTCCCTGGCGGTCCTGTCGCGCCAGTAGCGCCAATAGCCCCAGCCTCACCGGTAGCGCCGGTAGCCCCAGCGGCTCCAGTAGCGCCGG
>NZ_BAXA01000004.1 GCF_000698125.1 Geomicrobium sp. JCM 19038
ATCCTTTATTTAATAACCTTGTACAGCTAAACTGACTTCTACAGCTTTTTTCCAAATCTGATGAAAGTCTTGTACAGATTCAAATCGCTCTGTCGAGTCTTTACTCATGGCGCGTTTCGCTACCTTGTGCATCGGACTACCCGCTAAGTTCTGATCTTTCCCTAATACAGAGAAGGCTATTGCACCCATACGGTATACGTTTGTTCGCGTATTTAGCTTCGTGTTTAATGTTAATTCTTCTGGGCTAACAAAAGGGGATGAAGGAAGGACATTTTCCATCTTGTTTATGTGCTCGTTTTTTTCATAATGATCGATGTTGACGATTTTTAATCGTTTGTTCGTCTCGTCAAAAATCATACTCGCATTGTTAAAGCCAATGGCTACAAAGCTCTTCTGTTCTACTTTCTCGTGAAAAGTAAAGATCGTTTCGAGCATCTGTAAACGTTCTTGTAGCTCTAGATGTTCAAAAGGGTAGCGCCAAAGGTTTTCACCTTCTATCCATTCATACTCAAGCATATAGCCCGGGCCTACATCTTCATGGTGTGTTAACTTAACGAGAGATGGGTGTTTTAGGAACTCATAGCGAAGTTTTGCCTTTTCTAGCTGTTCAACAGCGTCTTCGGGTTTGCCAAAGTAGAGCGCTGTCTTTGCTCCTGCATATTTAATATATCGTTTTACACCGTTACGATTAATACCGAAACAGAGGTAACCATCGTTTTTGTCTGGATATACAGCAAAAACCTTTCCAAATTTCTTGATCCAACGGAAATCATGCTTTTCATGTAAATGAAAGCGAACATCGTCAACGACATGTTCTATCATAGAATAAACCTCCATATTGATGCGTTTACCAAAATGTAACATAGTTAACGACGTAACATTAGGTGCAGAGGAGCTATTTTTATTGGCCAACTATAGTCGTAGGAATGATTAGTAAAGGAGACTTTGTATATAGACGCGTAGGGTCTAACATAGAGACGACATGTTGATCTCTACATGCTATTAAAAAAAGCCCAAAAGAAGGTGGGAACACCTTCTTTTGGGCTTTCATGATTATTCGACGCGATCTGTCGTAGAGGTTTGGTTGCTGCGGTTTTCTTTCTCCTCGTATTCTTTGCGTGTGAGTACATCTTCAACGTGCATATTAAATTCAATAACTTCAAGTCCAGTCATTTCTCGAATGGCGTTACTTACATTGTCTTGTACGGTTTGATAGATGGTTGGAATGCTCTTGCCGTATTCAATAATAACATCAATATCGAGGGCGACTTGCTTTTCTCCAACTTCAGCAGAGATGCCCTTTGAAATGTTCTGTGTAGCACCAAATCGTTCAGATAAACCTTCAAAAACGCTCCCACTCATTCCAAGAATACCGTCGGTTTGTCTAGTTGCGATTGCGGTTACCTTCTTAATCACTTCGTCATCAAATGTTAGCTTGAATCGGTTCACTTCTTGAAGTTCCTGCTCTCGTTGTTCTTGAACTTTGATACTTTCCTTCTTAGGTTCAGTTCTTTCAGTTTTCGTTGCTTCAGCCATGGACAATCTCTCCTTTATTAGAATTAAAGATTAACGTCTGCGTTGAAATAATGCATTTACATACCCAGCAACATCGATGTCTCCATCAAACCATTTTCCGAGTATGTAACCGACAAATAAGAAGATGAAAACGGTTATTGCGACTGAGAGTCCTACAAAAAAGTAAAGTAAGCTAAACAGAATTGCGGCAAAAATGCCGATGATTCGTCCTCTATACCGAGCGAATACTTCCTTATTGTCCATATTCCCTCCCTCCTTAAACTACTCGTTGTTTTTGACTATTGTCAGGCTCAGGTTCCTTAATGTTCACTTGGACCGTGGAGACAGCAACTTCTAAGAAGTGTTCAACATCTTCCTTTACTGCACGTTGCACTTTAGATGCTAGTTGTTGAATAGGCTCATTTCCGATGACTGAAAAACTGATCGCAATCTCGAGCGATTCTTCTTCTGAGTGAATACGAGAGCGTATTGTAATCGCCCGAATTCCTTCAAAACGTTTGACCGAACGATAGATTGTAGAATCAATGGTTTGTTGTGAAATCGACAATGTCCCGTTTTGCGTACGAACATCTAGTTGTCCCCGAGAACGTGGAGGTCCACCTATTCTAAAGCTGCTAAAGAACAAGATTAAGTTAACGAGAGCAATGAAAGAAAGAATACCGATTAATACCCAGAACAACTCTGCTGTATTGGGCCATAATTCGATTTGTAGCATGACGCTGTACACATCAAAAATTGATAGAAGTACTGCTGTGACAAGTAGTAGAGTTAAGAAACTGTTTAGCCCAATTATGAATTGGGTGAAACGATTCATGGCTTCACCTCCGTTATTCTATATATACCCCGGACGCCAACTCTGAAACTTGAATTGTATAAACTCTCATGCTTTTTACCTAGGTGAGGTGGAAGAAGTTTTATAAATTCATTTGAATGGTTACTACAAAAAATGTTATTCTCAAAGGTGTGAACAAATCGATGAATGATCTTATATAGAGATAAAACTAGGAGGTTCTACCATTGTCAAAAGCTATTGTTACGGGACATCGTAATCCAGATACAGATTCCATTACTTCTGCGATTGCTTATGCATATTTTAAGCAGCAAAGAGGTGCTGATGCGATTGCCGTTCGACTTGGAGAGATTAATAAAGAAACGGAATATGCATTAACGCAATTTAATACGGAAGCCCCAGTGCTTGCTTCAGATGATGTGGTTGAAGGACGAGAAGAAGTCATTCTCGTGGATCATAATGAATTCCAACAAAGCATTGAGAATATCGAGCGTTTTAAGATTACTGAAGTGATCGACCACCATCGAATCGCGAACTTTGAAACGATGGACCCGCTCTATTATCGTGCTGAGCCTGTTGGCTGTACAGCGACAATTCTTCTTAAAATCTTCAAAGAACATCAAATAGAGATTCCAAAGAATATTGCAGGTCTTATGTTATCGGCAATCATTTCTGATTCTCTCTTATTCAAATCACCTACGTGTACAGATGAAGATATTGATGCGGCAGAAGAGTTAGCTCAACTTGCGGATGTTGATGCACAAGAATATGGTCTAAACATGCTAAAAGCCGGCGCAGATCTTAGTGAGAAGACCGTGAATGAACTCGTTACACTTGATGCAAAGGAATTTGAAGTCGGGGTTCACCGTTTAGAAATCGCTCAAGTTAATACGGTTGATGTTAAAGATGTCCTCAAGCAGAAGGCTGCAATTGAAGAGCGATTAGATGTAATCGTTCAAGAAAAAGGATTGAAAATTTTCTTGTTCGTCATTACAGATATTCTGAACAACGATTCAACGATTCTTGCCTCAGGTACGGATCTTGATAAAGTAGAGCGTGCGTTTGAGACGAAGCTGGATGACAATTGTGCATTATTAAAAGGAGTCGTATCCCGTAAAAAGCAAATCGCTCCTGTTCTTATGAAAGAATTCTCATAAACGAAGAAAAGTATCAGCTTAAGCTGGTACTTTTTTTGTTGAAAGAAATTGAATGTTTATGAATGAAATTGATTGACTGTGAATAGTTTTGATTATAAACTGTTTGTAAGCGGTTTCTAAAAGAAGGTGAAATGATGTTATCAATTAAGCGAAAAGAAGCGATTTTAGAAGTTATAAAGAAACAGGATGTTGTTACAATCCAGCAATTAATTGATGCAGTAGGCGCATCCGAATCAACAATTCGACGTGACTTAATTGAATTAGAGAAAGAAGAACAGTTAACACGTGTTCATGGTGGTGCTTCATTGCAAAAACGTCGTCATGACGAGCCGAGCATGATTGAAAAGACGACACGTAACAAAGAAGAGAAGCAAGGAATTGCGATGTATGCAGCAAAGGCAGTGCAACCAGGCTCGTGTATTTACCTTGATGCAGGGTCTACAACGTATGAAATGATTCCGTATTTAGCTGATCGCGATCTTCTTGTCGTTACGAATGGAATCCAACACGTTCAAACGTTAATGGAATATGGAATTGAGACGTACATCATTGGCGGAAAAGTAAAGCCACAAACTGGCGCTTTAGTTGGAACGAAAGCGGTGGAAAGTTTGCGTTTCTATCGATTTGATTATGCATTTCTCGGAATGAACGGGGTTGCGCTAGATGGGTACACCACACCTGATCCTGAGGAAGCAAATGTCAAACAAACAGCAATGGACAATAGCGCAACATCCTTTGTTTTAGCAGATCATACGAAGTTTGATCAAGTTTCGTTTGCATATGTTCAAGCGGTTGAACAAGCAATTATCATCACGTCACCGAATACGGATCAGAGTAAGGTGAAATCGTTAGAGAAATTAACGACAATCGAGGTGAGTTCATGATTTATACAGTGACGTTAAATCCCGCCATTGATTACATCGTGAACGTCACAAACTTCGAAACGGCTCGTTTGAATCGATCAGAGGCTGATGATAAGCAACCTGGTGGGAAAGGAATTAACGTATCGAGAGTATTGCAAAGGTTAGGCATTGCATCTACGGCGACAGGCTTTGTTGGAGGGTTTACTGGTGAGTACATTCGAAGTGTACTCACGAGTGAAGGCATAGCGGAACGTTTCGTGTCAGTAGATGGCGATACGAGACTCAATATAAAATTAAAGACACTTGAAGAGACAGAAATTAATGGACGTTCTCCGGTAATTACTCAGAAAGATCTTGCCAATCTAGAAGTCTTATTACTAGGGTTAACCAAAGAGGATACCGTTGTTTTTGCAGGCAGTGTACCTGAATCTGTTGATCAGTCTATCTATCATAAATGGATTAAGTTATTAAGTGAACGAGGGGTACGGTGTTATTTAGACGCAAACGGCTCTTCATTAAAGGAAGCGTTAGCGGCGAAGCCGTACTTTGTGAAACCCAATCATCATGAGCTTTCAGAATTGTACAATCGTTCGATTGTAAGTTTAGAAGATGTTTATCAATATGGTTCACTGCTCAAACAAGAATACAACATTCCACACGTAATCGTTTCAATGGCAAGTCGGGGAGCATTATATTTTGCAGAGGATCAACGCGTATACCACTATCAGCCACCTCGTGGAAACGTCTTAAACTCCGTAGGCGCAGGAGATTCAGTAGTAGCTGGTTTTATTTATGCAAAGCACGTGAATGATGGCGATTTAGACGCTGTACGCTTTGCTGTTGCTTGTGGTTCAGCAAGTGCATTTCAAATGGGGTTTTGTAATAAACAAGATGTGTTGGAGATGTATCGTAAAACGACAATGAAGAATTGGGAGGAATGTCGTCATGAGGATTACTGAGCTACTTAAGCAAACGACAATTGTTCTTGATGTGAATAGCCAGTCCAAGCAAGAGGTCATTGAAGAATTGATTCAGACGTTGAATGACGCTGGGGCAATTGAAGATACGGATTTGTTTAAAGAAGCGATTCTTCAACGTGAACGCGAAGGTTCAACAGGCATTGGTGAAGGTGTTGCTATTCCTCATGCGAAAAGCAAAGCGGTGACATCGCCTGCGATTGCTTTTGGTCGATCTTCTGCTGGCATCGATTACGATTCATTAGATGGTCAACCTGCACATTTGTTTTTCATGATTGCAGCGAGTGAAGGTGCTCACAGTGATCATTTACAAACGTTATCTCGTCTTGCTTCACTATTAATGGATGCAGAGTTCCGTGATTCACTTTTGCATGCGAGTAGTGAGGAAGAAATTCTATCCATGATTGATGCACAAGATCATGATGAATCTAATCATGATGAAAAGGTAACAGAAGATGCTCCGCAAATCGTTGCGGTTACAGGTTGCCCTACAGGCATTGCGCATACGTATATGGCAGCAGACGGTTTAAAGGATGAGGCGAAACGACAAGGCATTACGATCAAAGTTGAAACCAATGGATCGGACGGGGTACGCAATTCCTTAACAGCTGAGGATATTGAGCAGGCTAGTGCAGTCATCATTGCTGCAGATACGAAAATCGAAAAAGATCGTTTTCATGGAAAACGTCTCATTGAGGCCCCCGTTGCAGCGGGGATTCGAAAGCCAAACGAATTACTTAAGAAAGCGTTACATCAAGATGCACCCGTATATTACCGGTCCGATCATCGAAATGACCAAGCTGAATCGGGCGGCTCAGCGAATAAAAAAACAGGCTTTGGATTTTACCGCCACCTAATGAACGGTGTTTCGAATATGCTCCCGTTTGTCGTAGGTGGAGGAATTCTTATTGCATTATCGTTTTTATTTGGAATTAATGCAGCGGACCCTAATGACCCAAGTTATCATCCGATTGCGGAAGCTTTAAGTTCAATTGGTGGCGATCATGCATTTGGACTGATGGTAGCCGTACTAGCAGGATTCATTGCGATGAGCATCGCGGATCGACCTGGATTTGCTCCAGGTATGATTGGTGGGTTCATGGCGACAACTGGGGATGCAGGTTTTTTAGGAGGCTTGATTGCAGGTTTTCTTGCGGGGTATGTCATTTTAGGATTGCGTAAGTTATTCCAGAAGTTACCTTCAACGTTCGATGGCATTAAAACGATTCTACTTTATCCGTTGTTTGGGATTCTTATTGTAGGAATGATCATGCATTTCGTCTTAATTGATCCGTTAAATGCGTTTAATTCCGTATTAGAGAATTGGCTGAACAACATGCAGACAGGTAATATTGTTATCCTCGGCATTATTCTTGGCGGAATGATGGCCGTTGATATGGGAGGTCCAGTAAACAAAGCAGCGTTTACGTTTGGAATTGCGATGATTGACGCTGGCCAGTTCGGGCCACACGCGGCGATTATGGCAGGGGGAATGGTGCCACCTCTTGGAATTGCACTCGCAACGACACTGTTTAAAGGCAAATTTACACAAGAGCAACGGGACGCAGGGAAAACGAATTATATACTCGGTTCGTTTTTCGTCACAGAAGGGGCGATTCCATTTGCAGCTGCTGATCCTGGTCGGGTCATTCCATCAATTATCGTCGGTTCATCAATTGCAGGTGGTTTATCGATGCTCTTTAATGTGACACTTATGGCCGGTCACGGGGGCGTGCTTACGATGTTAACTCCAGCGGTAACGAATACCCTTTTGTATGCAGTTGCCATTATCATCGGAGCAGTGGTGAGCGGTTTGATGATTGGGTTTTGGAAGAAAACAACGCCAGCAGCACATGTCTAATTGTTAGACTCTAGACACATCAACAGAACCGTCTGTTGTGCGTCCCTCAAGGAGCCATGCTACACTGAGTAGAGAATAGGTTAGAGGGGGCAATTGTGTTGAAAGAGAACGTAAAGCCATTACTCGTAATGTCTGCTTTGTTTGGTATTCTCGGCGTATTTATGGGTGGCCATCTTGCAGGAGCTGGAGATTATTCATTACGCGCGGTGCACGCACATGCACTTGTCGTTGGGTGGTTGTCTCTATTTAGTTGGGGCATCTATTATCAAATCTTCGGATCACAAGGCTGGTTATCAAAGGTCCATACGTGGACAGCGATTATCGGAACGACTGGTTTAGTCATCGGCATGTGGGTGTACAACACAGTCGGTTCAACACTTACGATGATTTCATTTATTATCGGCGGTACAATCTTAATGATTAGTTATATACTGTTTCTTTTCATCGTTATCAAGCAAAAATAACAAGCAGGAATTCCTGCTTGTTATTTTTTTTTGATTAATATTCTTTGAGTACAAGCTCGAGTAAGTCAATTTGTTCATCGATCGCTGTAATTGGAGTTGTCATTTGGAGATTCTTTAGGGCGGCTGCTTGTTGGCGTAAACGCTCTAATTCACGGGTCATTAGAAAACGTTCCTCTGCATCTAGCATAATCAAGCACCTTTTTTCTTATGGAAGTAGTTGACCTATCTATAGTGTACCCATGAATAGTAGACAAAAAACGTTAAGGATTATGAATCTCAAATTCTTCTTCATTTATGGCTTCACAGCTTTTTTAAACAAACGTTTTATTAAATCTAGAGTTTATCTTAGTAGGCGTATGTGGTTTCTTAAGAAAACGGGCATTAAATTAGGTTGTACTACAGTCGAAAGCAGTGCAGTTGAATCTACTATGTAAGAGCGTTAATGAAAAGGAGGACTGTGCTGTGATTATTATTAATTTTTGGAGACGTTGGCTCAACTGGTTGTGTAAAGGCTCGTTTCGTCGTTTATTAAAACGTTTAAAAGAACAAAGTGTTGAAGTAACAACGCCATTTGGGGTGACATCAGGCACGTTAGTTGCTGTACGAAAAGACTATATAGTCGTCATTGAAAATAGTGAACGACAAGTGTTAATTGCAATCCGAAAAATTGAAACGATCCAGAGCGTTTCATAAAAGGAGGGAAGAAGATGTTTTTTTATCGATTAAAAAAGAACTTTACTCAAAGTTAGGTACCCGTATTGAAGTAACGACAGATAACAACTTTATTGAAGGCATGCTTATTACTGTCACGAGCGAATATATTGGACTAGAAGTGAACGATGGTTATGGAAGTGGCGATGTCATTTATGTTCGTTTACGTGAAATTAATCAAGTGTGGGATCAATCGTTCGTGTGATAGAATGAATAGCAAGTTGAGGGAGCGTGAGAAATGCATTTCGCTCCTTTCTTATTTTTCTAAAGGAGGGTGTCAAAGTTGAATCCGATTATGATTGAATTTCCTGATGAGATCTATACAGAACGATTGTACATAAGAGCACCACGTTTTGGTGACGGGAAAGTTGTGTATGAGGCATTAAAGCACTCGCATGAAGCGCTAAAACTGTGGATGCCATTCGCTCAAGAAGTGCCAATAATGGAAAAAGTCGAAGAGGAAGTTCGTCAAGCACATGTGAGATTTTTAACGAGGGAAGATCTACGATTGCATATTTTCCATCGTGAAAATGGTCAGTTTGTAGGATCTACAGGATTACATCGAATCAATTGGAATGTGAGACGATTTGAAATTGGTTATTGGGTTGATCAACGTCACGAGCGGCAAGGATATATCACTGAAGCGGTCCAAGGCATTACAACGTTTGCTTTTCAGGAGTTAAAGGCGAATCGCATCGAGATTCGCTGTGATGAATTGAACCGAAAAAGCCGCGCTGTTCCAGAACGTTTAGGGTTTACGCTAGAAGGAGTTTTACAAAACGACGATGTTGCTCTTCATAAAACGGATGAATTAAGAAATACGTGTATCTACGCAAACATTTCAAATGAGAAACACGCAGAATAAAGCGAGTCGAAACAACTCTTCGACTCGCTTTATTCTGTCGCTTCGTCTTTATGTATTCGTCGGCCAGGATAAAAGGCAATGGCTTCGTCGAGGGGATTAGCTTTAGCCGTTATCGTTTGTGGATCGATGCGATAGACAGCAGTGGAAGCACCTACAGAAGATCGATAGTTTTGCACGTGTGATTTACGAACCGCTCGCTCGTAATACCCTGGTACGTATTTATCAATCATCATTTGCATCGCTTGAGTAGCCTCATCAAGATCTGTGACTTCTTCAATCTCTCCAAAAATCATCACGCTCATATAAGCCGTATCGGTCTTGGCAGGAACTGGATCGACCATCGTGCCGTACTCCTCACAAATTGAAAAGCATGCTTGATTGTTTTCTTTTATAATACGAACCTTTTTCCCTTCGTTCGCACCATGGAAATACAGTTGGTCATTATAATAAGCATAATTCAGCGGTACTACGTAAGGAACATCACCGTCAGTTACTCCTAAATGTCCAATTCGTGCTTTTGTAATGAACGTCTTGACTTGTGTTTGATCAGAAACGGTTAGTTTTTCGTTGCGAATCGCATTCATGTCAAAGGAAGCCCCCTTCATTTCTGTTAGTGCCTCTAGTGTATGCTGCCTCTGGTCGTATACAAAGGGGCAGAACGTTAAAAAGTCTTAGTGCCAGATCATAAAAAATGAGCGAATGCCCTATGACACTAGCACGTACAGCAAATGACATTTAGCGTACAGTAATCAAGAGGAGGTTTTCTTATGCCCAGAATTTTTATTGATCCAGGACACGGAGGTCATGATCCAGGGGCGCAAGGAAACGGTTTGCGTGAAAAGGATCTCGTCTTACAAATTGGATTGAAAGTGCGGGACCTTTTAAGACAAGACTATGAAAATGTCCAAGTGAGTATGAGCCGTACGAACGATACGTTTATTGCTTTGAATGAACGAGCAAGGTTAGCTGTTGCATGGGGAGCGGATGCCTTTGTCTCCATTCATTTGAATGCACATAATGGTTCTTCAAATGGAACAGAAACGTTTATGCATTCGAGCTCAAACCTTCCGGGTCTACGAAATCACTTGCAACAAAATATATTACGTGAGATTAGAGCGTTCGGAAGTGTAACAGATCGAGGGTTAAAGTCTGCGAACTTTGCAGTGTTACGTGGCACATATCAACACATGAGAACTGCGTTAACCGAGTCATTGTTTGTTGATAGTCAGCGAGATGCTGCTTTATTAAAAAGACCAGAAGTGATTGATGCCATTGCGAGAGGGCATGTACTAGGCATTGCTGCAGAATTCCAATTAGTGAAACGTTCGAACCCTAATGGCAAACCGATTGAAGAGGGGTTGATGATTGTGAGAGCGGAAGATTTCCAATGGGCTTCAGGAAAAGAACGCTTCGAAACGGTATTACGTCGTTTTGGAAATCAACGAGAGCAAGAAGCCTACCAGAACAACACATTGAATGTTAGTGATGCGATGGGGGTACTTGCAAAAGCAATTCTTGCACAACCGAGTCAAACCGTACCAGAAACTCATCGCGACGCTTGGGAAGAATTAACGAACCGTGGGATTTTTAATGGCCAGAATCCTAATCATCCATTAACGAGAGCGCAGCAAGCAACCGTTATAAAGCGTCTTGAAGAAGAGTAAGTATAAAAGGAGAATGAGCAAATCATTCAGCTCGTTCTCTTACTTTTAAAGTCGGTGACGGGAGTTGACAGTAGTTTATCTTTGAGGTATGCTAGATATGAATGACATTCAGTCACTGATTAAATGTAACCAGTTGCCTAAGCTGTTTTAAACGGTTTTTTATTTATTATAAAAATGACTGACAGTCATTCATTTCTAAAGGGGGAATATCAAATGAGTAAATCTTGGATGTATGTCATCTTAACATGTATCTTTGAGTTGCTTTGGGTGTTTGGGTTTAATGTGGCAAGTGAATGGTGGCATTGGGCCATTATCATTCCAATCATTATCGTAGATTTTTACTTTTTAGCTAAAGCGTGTGAAGGATTACCGACAGGAACGGTTTATGCAATTTTCGCAGCAGCGGGAACTGTAGGTACAGCACTTATGGATCTATTTATATTCGGTGGTGCGTTTAGCTTATTAAAAGGATTGTTTATGGGGTTGCTCGTTATTGGGGTCATTGCGTTGAAGCTTGCAGATCAAAGTTCTGAAGCAGAAGGGGTGGCGTAACATGGGTTGGTTATACGTAAGTATTGCAGCTATGCTTGAAGTGGCTGGAGTTATAGGATTAAAGAAGTTTAGTTCGAACAAAACCTTTCAAAATGCCTTGCTATTCTTCGGCGGGTTTGGCGGCTCATTTATCTTCTTATATGCATCATTTAACTATTTACAGATGAGTGTCGCTTATGCCGTGTGGATTGGCATTGGTACGGCAGCGGCAGTCATTGTAAATATGGCGTTCTTTAATGAATCAAAAAGCATGGGGAGAATCATAAGTGTTGTGATCATCGTCATTGGAGTGACAGGCTTAAAGGCTGTTTCTTAGAAACGTTAACACAAAGAATGACAGTAAGTCCGCTGAAGTTACTGTCATTCTTCATTGACGGTTAAGGCTGCCAACATAATGTGGCGGTAAGGAATGATATGAAATCGGTCGCCATCGTCGATAATGACGACTTGATCAGTATTGTTACAATCGATCACCTTTCCAGTAACCGTTTGTTTCACGCCATCATAATAGGTCAATTTCGTATCGACCTGTTGCGCTCTTCCGCTAACAAGCGTTTTAGCAATGATTCTCCATTCCTTTGCGCTTACTTTAGGCTCTGCATATAACACCAAACCACCTCCGGATGGACGTCTTCGTTCTTCATTATATACGAACGTATGTTCTTTATCAAGTGAATGTAGGAGTACTTATGAAAAGTTGTAACGATTTGTAGGGAAGAGTCCTGTTCTCAAACTGGTCAACGGTTATTTCTCCAATCTCCTTTATAGTGTTTCCTTTACATCCACTTGCTAGTCATTGAAACGGTGTCTTTTTCAAAGATTCTAGATGAAAAAGTAAAACCCTTTCGATGTAGGGAATCGATTTTACAAGATGTGTCACTTAATTTTTTGTCCATCGTATTTTAAAATAAATAGAGTAAGGCTACGATGTAAGATACGACGTCAGGATGTATGGAGCGTGTTGCATTGAATAAAATGCTAAGTACCGCAATTCTTTGTATGAGTGTGCTAACTAGCAATTTAATCGCTACATCGACACAAGAGGATGAGTCGATATGGCAACGGCTAGATGCGGTCATTGAATCATGGATCGGTGAGTTGAACTTGTATGAAGCGATGGAATCATTTAATGACTGGTTAACGACGATTTTGCCGTTTGATATTGAACCGGAGGAACAGGAACTAACGGAGCCTAGCCTTCCTGAATTAGATGAGCCAGGTACTCAACAATTTGCCATTCATAATATCGAACTTGGTGATGTAAGAGACGATGTGCAAGCAGAGGTAGGGGAAGGTCAGCGTGCAACGTTAAATGAGTATGGTGTTGATTGGGAAGCCTATCATGAAGATTATCATCAATTCATCATGGTTTCTTACGACGAGCAAGATCAAGTGAGAGCGCTGTTCACGAACCAAGAACTTGTCACTTCGGAATTTGGGATTGAACACGGAAGTTCGAGACAAAGTGTCCAAGATGCGTTAGGTGAACCGCTTGAAGTGATGACAAAGGGGCTCATGCGTTATCAGATTAATAGTAACGGTGAATACGATGTTTATGAACTTGACGGATCCTATGTCACAATTTTTTATGATCAACATCAAGATCAGACTGTAACAGCTATCCAGATTATTGATGAAAGCTTAGAACAACAAAGAAGTGAGTTCTATGCGGATGAAAGCCAAGAGCTAATCGAAGGCTTCGAGTACCAGCTGTTTGACTTAACGAATGCTGCCCGAGTGCAACATGGGCTAAGTGTGCTAACGTGGAGTGAGGAAGTACGGTTTACGGCTCGGGAACATAGTGAGGATATGGCTCAGAATGGGTATTTTGATCACAATAATCAAGCGGGACAAACGCCATTTGATCGAATGGAGGAAGATAACATTTCCTTCACACGAGCTGGTGAGAATCTTGCGTACGGTCAAGCGAGTAGTATTTTTGCACACGAAGGGTTGATGAACTCTCTCGGTCACCGGGAAAATATTGTAGAATCTCAGTTTGAACGGTTAGGTGTTGGCGTTGCGATAAACGAAGACAATCAACCGTATTTTACTGAGAAGTTCTATCGATAATTTAGAAACGTACACCGTCCTTTGACGGTGTGCGTTTTTTTAAGATGGAACGTGCAGGAGGAATTGGTTGTTAGAAGGATCAGCAACCATAAAATCATCACTTACCGTAACCTGTAATCGTTGTAGACGTGTGATCATGTCCTGGCGTGTTTGTTCATTAGGAAGGGTAAGTGTGTAAAATCGAAGCCCAGCACTGTGAGAGCTTGGCGGCTTCGCACCAACGCCATTCCAGACATTTAAGCCTAGATGGTGATGGTACCCATTGTCAGAAATAAAAAGTGCTTGGTTCGAGAAACGAGAGACTACGTCTAGCCCTAATCCTTCGGTGTAAAAGGTTTCCGTTTCTGGCAAGTTGGCAACGTGTAAGTGAAGGTGGCCCATCACCGTGTTAGAAGGAACAGCGCTCCAAGTAGAGGCTTCTACATCTTCGATTAAATCATCGAAATCAAGTGGATCAACTGTCATATGGACGAGACCGTCGTTCCACGTCCAGTCTTTTGCATCTCGATCTGCATAAATCTCAATACCATTTCCGTCAGGGTCATTAAAATAAATTGCTTCGCTAACGAGATGATCAGAGGAAGCAATCGGCAAACCAATGCGTTGAAAGTGTTGAACAATGTGTGCAAGGTCTTTGCGAGTCGGAAGTAATAAAGCGAAATGATACAAGCCAGTCGTTCGAGACTCTTTGGGCTGTGCATCGGTAGGCTGATAAAGGTCGAGAAGAGGAGTTTTTCCGTTTGCGCTTAGTTGCGCAACGTTGTCTTGTCGATTTAGCGTATGTAATCCGATAACCTTCTCATAAAACGAGAGTGAACGATCAAGGTTTGTTACATTTAAGGATACGTGTGAAACGTGAATCGTAGCTTCATTATGAAAGTTCATGTTTAGGCCCCTTTTCTAGTAGCTGGTAAGTCATGCTGACATTAATCATTGTTGCAAGTGGATTGTGAAGATCTGGCAGACAAGTCTTTGATTTATTGTTCACCAATTGGCATATGAGTAATCAAAAAAGTATGGTTGAAAGATAGATCGTAAACGTTACAGTCAAAATACTTAGTAACGTGGAATAGAGTACAATTTGAGCATGGAGCTCAGGCTCGACGTTATACTCTAAAGCAAGTGATGATGTATTCCTTGACGTTGGGAACGAGCTTGCAATAAATAAAGACTGAGCAATCACGCCGCTAATTCCAAGAATGGAAATAAGTAAAAAGCCAATAACAGGACCGGCAATCAGCTCCCTAAGAGTGCCCATGTGATGACGCGATGGAAATAACGTATGGAAATTGCAGATAATTGTGCGCCAAGCAGCAAAAGTGCGAGTGCAACAAATCCATTTGCAAGGTGTTCAATAGGAACCATTAGAAAATTAGGAAGAGTAACGTTCAAATATTGCAGGAATAACCCTAATAGTACGGCATAAATTACAGGCATTCTTATAAAGGCCTTCAAAATTTCTAAAAGTGATTTGGAAGCAGCGAGTAGATTGTATAAACCGTACGAATAGGTCATAATATTTTGAAAGACGAGCACGAAAATTTGAACGGTGATTCCAATTGGCTGTCCGCTAAAGACGAGCTGACTGACTGGAAGTCCGTAGTTGCCCGAATTCATGAGCGTAATACTGTTGTTTAAAGCGGCTTTCTCTCCTGCTTTTAAGTGTAGCAGTTTCGATAATAGTTGACTAAGCATAACTGTTATGAGTGAAAAAAGAAGTAAATAGACGATCATTTGCGTCAGTAACTGTGCATCAAGTTCAACGAGGTAAAGGTTTAGAAAAACAGCAGCCGGCATTAAACAATACGTAAGCAACTTGGATAAGTGTGATAAGTTCATGGAAAACTTCTTCTGAAGAAAAGCACCGATCAGCACAAGCAGTAAAATCGGCAAGATGACAGATGTATGATAGAAAAAAACATAGAAGCCCCCCAGTCATTCGTTACATAAACTTAGTATACCGAATTAGTATTCATTGGTGTAATGCGTGTTTATCATAGCACCTAATAAAGTATACTTATAAATAAGCGGATGAAGGTGATGTGCGTTAATCTGAATTATTTATCGAGAGAGGAAGGTGTTTGACATGAAAAAAGCAACACCGTTCTTAATGTTTCAAGGTGGGGTCGCAGAACGAGCGATGAATCAGTATGTGGATTGCTTTGATGATGCAGAAATTCAAACGATTACACGTTACGGTTCAGATCAACCCGCTCGAGAAGGTACAGTCATGCAAGCGACGTTTCGTATTAAAGATCAAGAGTTTATGTGTATTGATAGTGACATCTCTCACGGGTTTGATTTTACACCGTCGTTTTCCATTTATATCACATGTGAATCTCTAGAAGAGTTTGATCAACTGTACAATAAGTTGAGTGAAGATGGGTTTACGATGATGCCTCCAGACAACTATGGGTTCAGCACGAGATTTGCTTGGTTGAATGATCGGTTTGGTGTCTCGTGGCAATTGAATGTAACGTAAGGTAAAACCTGTAGTGAACGAAAAGGGTCGTTTACTACAGGTTTTTTGTGAAGCTAAATTGAAAGATTATTTAAATAATTAGAGGTTGTCTCCTATTCTATGAAGAACTACTAGAAAAGCATAAAGGTGCTAAAAAACGAGGAGGCGTTAATCTTTGAATAACGTAGATGTAGCAGGTACATATGGTCCTATCGACCGGCAACAATTATTTGAAATGATGAAAACGGGTGAGCTGGATACATTGATCGTTGGCTTTGTTGACATTCAGGGGAGGTTAATGGGGAAGCGATTAACTGCAGACTATTGTTTAGAGACCGAATTGGTGCACGGCTCCAAGTTTTGTACGTACTTACTCGGTACGGACCTTGATTTGAATACGATTGAAGGGTACTCCTATATGAGTTGGGAGACAGGTTATGGGGATTGGATTGCAGAACCTGATTGGGCAACGTTAAATGTATTGCCTTGGCAAGAGAAGACGGCATTAGTGTTTGCAGATGTGATTAACGAAGAACATAAAGATGTGCCAATCTCACCACGGTCAATTTTGAAAAAGCAAATTGAACGGGCAAATGATAAAGGTCTGTTCCCAAAAATGGTGAGTGAACTAGAGTTTTATTTGTTTAACGAAAGTTTGAGTCAGCGTTTAAGAAAGACTATCGAGATTTACAAGTTGCCGGTCAATTTAATGAAGATTACAGTTTGCTCCAGGGCTCGAAGAATGAACCGTTTTATCGTCACATTCGTAACATGATGACAAAAGCAGGGGTTCCGATTGAATCGTCAAAAGGTGAAGCCCATATTGGGCAACACGAAATTAATCTAAAGTATGGGGATGCGTTAACATCTGCTGACCGTCATATTCTTTTGAAGCACGGAATGAAAGAGATGGCTATTCAACAAGACTATGCACTAACCTTTATGGCGAAACCGCATCATGACTGGACAGGCTCAAGCGGCCATATTCATTTGAGTTTGAGTGATGAGTCGGGCAACACGAATTACTTCTATGATGAACATGAAACGAATGGAATGTCCGAAACGATGCAACATTTTTTAGCTGGAATTCTAGCGTATACGAAAGATTTTTCGTTGTTTTATGCGCCTTATGTCAATTCATACAAACGGTTCGTCCCTGATAGTTGGGCGCCTACGAATATCGTCTGGAGTAAAGACAACCGCTCGTCTGGTTACCGCATTGTCGGAGAAGGCAAAGGTATGCGTATTGAGAATCGAATTCCAGGTGCCGATTTTAACCCGTACTTGGCGTATTCAGCAATGCTAGGTGCTGGACTGAAGGGTCTTGAGCAGAAATTGCCATTAAGTAAAGAGCATATTGGCAATGCATATCAATCGGAAGAAGTTCCCCGAATCCCTGCTACTTTGTATGAAGCGATTGATTGTTGGAAGAACAGTACCGTCGTTCATGAAGTATTAGGTGAAGATGTTACTTTGCATTATTTACACACAGCCGTTGTTGAGCAAGAACAACATAACAGATATGTATCTGAATTTGAGATTAAGCGAAACTTTGAACAATGTTAGTAGACGAGAGGATGTGGTGATGATCCTAGAGCTAAATGAGGACTTAAAGGACGAACTGATCTTAATTAGGCGTCACCTTCATCAGTTTCCTGAGTTGAGTTTCAAAGAAATTGAGACGTCAAGCTATGTTTGTGAGGTGCTAAATCGCTACGACATTCCCTATGAAACGTTCGGCACCGGCGTCGTGGCGACGATTCACGCAAGAAGCCGGGTAAAACGTTAGCAATCCGTGCTGATCTCGATGCACTGCCAATACAAGAAGAAACTGGATTGCCATACAGATCACAACATAAAGATGTGATGCACGCCTGTGGACACGATATTCATGCGACTGTCGTTTTAGGTAGTGCAATTGTGTTACAAGGATTAAGAGAACAGATGTCTGGAACAATCAAGTTTCTTTTCCAACCAGCAGAAGAAATTCTAGAAGGGGCAAAATCGCTCATTGCTGCTGGTGTGTTAAGCAGCCCTGAAGTCGATGCGCTTATGGGTGTGCATACGTGGCCAGATTTACCCGTAGGAACTGTTGGTTTAAAGCGAGGTGCCATGACGGCGGCTTCAGATTTTATCACCATTGAAGTGAAGGGAAAGTCCGGTCATGCTGCTCACCCTGAAGATACTGTTGATCCAATCGTCATTGCCGGTCATCTGTTATCGGCATTGCAAACGATTGTATCAAGAGAACTTTCTCCTTTAAGACCAGCGGTATTGACAATTGGGAGAATTAACGGAGGACAAGCGCCAAATAGTATTCCTGAACGAGTGGAGTTGTCTGGAATGATTCGCTCGCTTGATGAAGAGAGTCGAGCTAAGATTATTCGATCAACGAAGCGGATTTGTGAACATACGGCAAAAACGTTTAATGGTCGTGCATCGGTAGAAGTGAAGCAAGCGACATCAACAGTGAGTAACGATCCAGAAATGACCGAACATTTTTTTGATTGCGCGACGCGCGTTTTAGGAAAAGAACGGGTAGTACGACTTGAAGAGCCCTCACTTGGTAGTGAAGATTTTGCTTATTATTTGGCGGAAAAACCAGGTGTGTTTTTCGCCTTGGAACGAATGTTGAACACAATGAAAATACGAAACAATCGTTACATAGTTCACGGATTGAATTTGGTGAAGGGGCGATTTTTACAGGTGTTCAAGTCATCAGTTCCTTCGCGCTTTCGTTTGGAAATGAAAAGCATGATGAGCCAGAAAGGTTGTGAAAATAATGGAGAAGATACATGCATTTACGAACCATCTTCCTGTACAGGTCGCGTTTGGGGAAGACAAAATTCAAGAGCTTGAGAAGATCATAACGACGAATGGCTGGGAGCGTACGTTCATCTTAATTGATCGGGGCTCATGGAAATCATTCCGCAAGTTGCTGAAGCGACACGGAACTTACATGCAGTCATCTCTGAGAAAGAACCAGGTGAACCGACCATTTCAAACGTTGAAGACGTTGCACAACAATTAAAAGCTTCCGGAGCGGATGTGATCGTTGCAATCGGTGGTGGCTCGGTGATGGATAGTGCAAAAGCTGCGCGCTTAGTCGTCTCACAAGATCAATCGTTACGGACGTTTATACAGTCAGAACAAACAGTGCGAAACCCAGAGATCGCACTCATTACCGTTCCTACAACAGCGGGAACCGGTTCTGAAGTTTCAGGAGGAGCGGTGATTACTGACGAGGATCGTGATGTGAAAGTTGGCATTGCGGACTCCTTATTGCGTGCACAACATGCGATTGTTGATCCGGTACTTACGTACAATTTACCAAGAACGATTACCGCTTATACAGGAATTGATGCAGTGGCGCAAGCGATTGCCGCAGTCATGTCTAACGTGAGAACACCCATTGGGAATGCCATTGCTCTTGAGGCGATTCGTCTTGCGAGTGACGCGTTAATTAAAGTTGTTGCAGATGGCACCGACTATGAAGCTCGTTCAAATATGGCTTGTGCGAGCTTGATGGCAGGACTGTCGATGAACATTGCAAATTGCACAGCTGAACACTCCATCGGGCAAGCACTTGGTGGAATGTATCATTTGCCACACGGTTTGACGATCGGTCTCGTATTAGCAGAAACGATGGAACGTGAGCGAAAGCACATTCCTGAATTAATGGAACGAATTGCCGATGCCCTTGGGGCTGAAGAAGATGGAAGTCAGGATGGTACGCGTGCTGTCCGTGCCGTTCGTGAACTTTTAAGTCGAATTGAGATTCCGACGTTAAGAGAAGTTGGGGCAAGGGTTGAAGACCTTGAGCGTTTAGCGGAACAGGCGATGGACGATTATTTCATTACGATGGCGCCAGTGCCGTGGACAAAAGAAGAAGTGATTCAAGTGTTTGAAAAGCTGTATGAATTAGAAAAGCGATAAACGTAAACAGCCCATCCTTAAGGATTGGGCTGTTTACGTTTATCGTTGAGTAACCAACTGTCTTCTTCCCATAAATTAGAAAGGAATTCTTCAGACTCACCGGTGTTTGCATTCAAATAGAATGTTTTGTCACGAAGTTCGGTTGTAATTGTATATTCCCACATAGGAAGGTACGATAAGAAAACTTCGCGAATTTCATGTTTTGGTTTCTTTAGTAAATATTTTTTATTTATTTGAGATTGTAAGTCTTGAATATAAGGCAGTAGTTGATCTTCAGATTGTAAAATGGGTCGTGCAACTAGACCGTCACTGTTCACCGATTGAAAGGGTGGGACATTCGTAAACAACCCCCGGTACCCTGAAACGGCATCGACAAAGCCCATGTTAGGGGTAATCCTTGGAGGAAAAGGTTTGCGTTCGGCAATGACAAGCATTTTTGCGACCCACATCGGATGATAGATTTTCTTTTTTGAAACGATTCTTTGTTCTAGCTCATTCATGGTTACTTTACGTTTCAGCCATTTACGGCCTTGTTTAAGCAGTGGTTTTGTCAGGTCCGGGTTGTCATTGGCATCACCAATAATCCGAATTGAAGTCTTGGTAGTCATAGAATCCTCTTTCTTTTACAATACGTCTTTTACGTTTGTGTGATTGCGTTCGACTTCTTGTTGAATTTCTTTAGAAGGTGGTTCAGTGAGTAAGCTTACGACAACCATAAAAACGAGAGAGACTGGAGCAGCAATAATCGGTTCAGCGACTAAAGCAAACGGTTGTGTGATTACGAGTACTAAGAATGTAATAGACCCGCTAAGCATACCCGCTAATGCCCCCGCTTTATTCGCGCGTTTCCACCAAATTCCAAGAACGATTGGAAAACCGAAGGCAGATAATAGACCCCCACCGACCCAACCGACCATAATCGCGATTAATTGCGGGGGATCGAGGCAATTACGATTCCAATGATTGAGGCGACAAACATCACGACTAAACCGAGCCGGGTGACGGTTTTCTCTCTTGCTTCTTTATTAATGAAACCTTTGTAAATATCTTGAGCAACTCCAGCTGAAATGGCGAGAAGCATCGCGTCTGCCGAAGACATAATCGCACTAATCAGGGCAGCAAACATAATACCAGCAAGAATTGGCGGTAAGTAGTATTCAACAACAGATATAAAGATCATATCCGAGTTGTCGAGGGAACCAATCATGTCTAAGTTAGCACCTGCAGATGCAATGACGAAGCCGAATACGAATACACTCGCATACAAGAAGCAAGCACCCATTGCAGAACGTCTTGCGGTTCGAGCGTCTTTGGAAGCAAAGTTCCGCATAACCGCAGAGGGTGATACAACGCCAAACCATAGAAAAGCAATAAATAGTCCGAAATACGATAACCACGGTTGAGTAACTTCACCGAACTCAGGGTCCACAGCGAGAGCTGCTGATAATAAATTGCCGATACCGTCATGTTCAAAGAGAATGACAATGGCAAGGATTGCAAGGCCAACGAGAATGATCATCCCTTGAATCAAATCGGTATATGTAATGGCCCACATGCCACCAAGAGCTGCATAAATTGTAAACCCTAATCCAAGAACAATGACCGCAGTTGCGTAATCAATGCCAAGAACGTAACTGCCGATTAATCCAGAGGCCGTCAGTTGAGGGACCATATAAAATGTCATACCAATCACGACAATTAATGCAGCAAGAATGGAGACGCTCATTCCATACCGCTTCAAAAAGAACTCGGGTACAGTTCGAACACCAGATCGTCGGATTTGTCCAGAGACAAGAAAGAGCGTGAAAGGTAATGTACAAGTTACACCAAACCCGTAAACGAATAGGAAGGGAAGTCCCATCTCTACACCAGAACCGACCGCGCCCATTAATGAACTGGCACTTGTGAGTGCAGCGAACAAAGCAATGGCACCAACAAAACTATTAATGTTCCGTCCAGCTGTCCAGTAGTCGTCTTCTGACTTTAGCGCCCGTTTTGAAAAGTAAAAGCCCATGACAATCATAACAATAAGAAAGATTCCAATAATGATGGATTCAGTGACTTGCATAGGTCCACCCCTTTCTATAGAGGTACGTCATCCTTTTTTGATTCGTGAACAGATGACCTCTTCTCTAACTTTTCCATCCAAACGACGTAGATAATACAAAGTCCGCATAATATGAAGTGAGAACTGAATAAAAGCCAGGCTACAAGCGATACACCCCCAACAAAAATATCAGTTGGCCACCAAATAAAGATAAATGCAGCAAGAAGGAGCATGACGATCAATAGAATAATGCCAGAATCTGTGAAAATTGAACGTTTCTTCCCATGTTCTTCCATGAGGTCGCACCTCCCAATGTTTAAGTAGTTTAATAG
This sequence comes from Geomicrobium sp. JCM 19038, assembly GCF_000698125.1. Taxonomy (GTDB): domain Bacteria; phylum Bacillota; class Bacilli; order Bacillales; family Marinococcaceae; genus Geomicrobium_A. Next base: position 22,290 of record NZ_BAXA01000004.1, read on the forward strand.
TAAGTTAATTTTTAAGTCTAATCAATAAATTTAGAAAAATTAATCTAATATCATTTCTTTTTAAAGATTTCATTATGATGAAATTGGTTTTTTGGTTGGATGTTTTTGTAATAACCAACATGAGCAATGAACTAACTGAAAAACAACGACCTACGTCGATCTTATCGAAAAGATAAGATGTATTCATTATATTTCTGTATATTCTAAATAATAAGGTAAATTTGTTCGGATCTTATGCTACCATTCAAATTGATTACAGTTTCAAACTAAATTCATTTGGGAGGGTATTCATTTGAAAGCAATTATTGGGAAGTTTTTATTTATTATTTTGATTTTTTCAGTACTTATTCAGCCTAAAGAAATATTCGCTTTATTAGAAGAGGAAGAAGATGAGTTACCTAGTGCACAGTCGATTGAAGAGCTTGATGATCGTTGGACAAATTATGAAGAAATGGTAGAAGAGCTTCTTAGAATTGAGGAATTGAGTAATGGTCAACTAGATTTAGAGGTCATCGGAGAGTCTCATCATGGGCGTGATATTTATTCAGCTAGAATTGGTGAGGGTGATCAAGTCTTACTTATTGATAGTGAAATACATGGGAACGAGAAAGCTGGAACAGAAGCGGTTATTGATATGTTAGATGAACTTGCAAATGGACAAAGAGATCATATTTTAGAAGAAGTAACGATTGTAGCAGTCCCTAAATTAAATCCAGATGGTGCAGAGCTCGTTAAACGCCAAAATGATATTTCTTGGGAAGAAGTCCTTGAATACCATCCACATTTAGAAGAAGCAGAACCTGCATGGTATCACAATGAGAGTCGTAATGGTTTTGATATTAACCGTGATTTCCATCCAGACTTGGATTTTGAGGCAGAAGCATCGGATCTTCCAGGAACAAGCGCTCATTATGGTTTTTACTTAACGAATGAAGCTCGTGCGCTTGCTGATTTATATCAAGAACTACAAGGGGAATTCGGAATCGTTGAAGCGTACGTTAATCTTCACCATATGGGTACGCCAAAGCTTGAAGGTACAGATCAAGATGTATCCATTGCACTGAGTCATCCCCCGTTAGGACCAGATAACAACCCGAAATATGTGGATGACTATCCAGAATGGGATCAAGACAAATCCCGTCGTTACAATTTAGCAGCAGCAGAAGGGATTCATGGTCACGCTGAAGATGGACATGAGGCAGGTCTTGCACGTTATTCATATCCGTCAACGTTTGATTTGTCTGGAATCGCTCTTGGTGCATTTGGCTTAAATGGAAGTGGGGCGGTTCTATTCGAAATGGCTGGACAACAACCTCAAGTGCCTTACGATCAAGAACTTATCGATAAAGTCACTGCAGGACTATGGGGGATTGCAGAATCTATGACAGATGGTTCCGTTCATGAGATGGATGGCGATGCCTTTTACGATATTCCTAAGTACTGGCCAGACACACCTCCAGTTAGTGATCCTACTGAGCATGAGTTTGACTTTACAGGTGATCCTGTCGGTGAAATGCCACAACAGTGGTCTACGATGTGGCAAGGTGAAGAGGATCAATTAACCATTTTAGATGATCCACTACGTTTGCAACACTCTGTTCGTTCAGGTGTGCGTGGATTTACTTCGGACATCGTTGGTGAACTATACGGAAGTACAGAAGTCTTTGGATTGGTTCGCGGAGAACATATTCAGAATAAAGTGTTTGAACTGGGTTTCCATATGTCAGGTTCACCAGGTAGTGAAAATGGAATCTATGCAGATGCACAACTTCCAAACGATGAATTTGAAAATGGTACGGTCCGTATTATGCAACGTCGTGGCGGTGCGAACACAACGCTTGGTATTGCAGAGCCAGACTTTGAAGTGGCTGAAGGCGAGTGGTATCGTGTCTTATTACAACGTGACGCAGCGGCATTGCAGCTCAAAGTATGGCCAGATGGTGAAGAAGAGCCAAGTAATTGGCACGTTGTAACAACAGAAAACACAATGTATGGAGGGAAAGTAGGGTTCTCTCATAACACACCAGGTGCGATGAATGAATTCGCATACATTGGAGTAGGAGTAGGTGGGAAGCGTGCGCCGCATGCTGATGACGACCATCTAGGTGACCCTGTTGAACCACCAGAAGAAGGACTCATTACGAACTTGTTACCATCAGAGGATGTTTCTCTTACTGCCGGTCAATCAGTCAAAATATCGTTTGATAGTGAGCCGGGGTTAGATGCTGTTTTCTCCATACGTCTTCCACTTACAAGTCAATCACCGACCGAATTGCCGATGTGGGAAAGTTCACCGGGGAACTATGTAGGGTACTGGACAGCCATCCGGAATCTATCCGTACAAGATGCAGAAATTGAAGTGAAGGTAACCGATCAATATGGCAACGAAACGAGAGAAACAGCTGAAGGTAGATTAACAATTCATTAATAGGGTTTAGGTTGCCTTTTATGGCAACCTTCTCTTTTATGATTGATTATCAATGATTTATAAATTCTTAGTCACCAATTAAATTCAAGTGATAGAATCAGCATAAGAGGGTAATGAGTACATAAGGGTTACAGTTGTATGCAATTTTCAATATAATAGGAGCGTTTCCGATGCGGTGAAATGTATATGAAGTAATAATTTTACTAGCAGCTTGCATCATTCTTATTGCGCAAGTAAATTCAGATGATGGGCAATGGTGGATTGCCATTTTGTCGGTGATCATTATGATTACATTGCTTGTTGGTTTTATAGTAAGGAGAAGAAATTCGCAAAAGTAATGCACCTTATTGTAAAAAGTAAGGTGCATTACTTTTTACAATAAGGGTTTTGATATTTTAAAACGCAAAAGCAATCATCTTGTTTTATGCACAACAGTTTAAAAGCGAGTAAATTCACGGTGGTATAGATCCTATTAAAATTAACACTTATGTTTTGTTAATTTTAATAGCACCGACGATGACAACAATCTTAGCTACAATGTAAGCAATTGAAATCATAGTAAATCCTGCAACAGCATAGCCAAAGGAGTCTCCTTCTGCAAACAGGAATAAAACATATGACCCCGTTCCTAATACAAATAAGATGATTCCACTTATAATCAACGTAGTTGCCCTCTTTGTTAAAAACAATAATAAAAAGACAATGACGGAAATGGTGATAACTGTATAATCGATGACCTGCATAACGTTTTCAGTCAACATACATAAACACCTCCATTAGTTAGTATAAAGTGGGAAGGTAAGGTGATAAACGAATAATCGGAATGGTCTGATTGTAAGTTGATCGGCTATGTTAGGAAAGGGTTATGATGTGGTCAATTCGTGGTCAGTTGAAGTGTTGAAGCAAGTTTTAGAGAGGAAATGATCAAGAAAAAACAAAATAAAAAACCCTATCGTAGTGAGGGTTTGGTTGCAAATAATTATGGAGCTTCCTACCGGGCTTGAACCGGTGACCTCATCCTTACCATGGATGCGCTCTACCAGCTGAGCTAAGGAAGCAAAAAAATGGCTCCGCAGGCAGGATTCGAACCAGCGACCTACCGGTTAACAGCCGGTTGCTCTACCACTGAGCTACTGCGGAATATGTAGTATTCTTACGTCACAGGAATATAATATCATGGCTGTGGGAGATATGCAAGATTGGAATGGAACTTTTTTCATTTTTCAATCGGATCACCTATAACCTTTTTACTTGATTCTGGAAATTGTTTTCGAATGTAATGTTTTTATGCTTGCAACGGTAGACTTATGAACCAAGAGTAAGTAAGATGAAAAGTAGGCGACAGAGAATGCCTGAAAAGAATTTACGTATTCAGTGAATTTAGAAGAAAATCACTTTTGGCTAAAAAAATAATGTCAGATAATCGGATGAATGATGAACAACAATACGACTTCACGTGTCTCACGCTGTGTGCCACTCCAGACACGATTATAAATAGGATACGGGGTGTGAAATAATGGAGATACGATTTGCGACTTTGGAAGATTTGAATGACTTGGTTAGTCTTCTTTGGAGTAAAGCCAAAGAAGAAGACGGCGAGCTCAATGAAGAGAGTTATGCAGTATTCAAAGAAGAGTGTTACAACTACTTATTTGAGCTGATTTTTAGTAATGATCACCATCTATGGGTAGCCATTGATGACAAAGAGATTGTCGCTCATATGTCTTTGAAAATACTTAAGGGATTCCCTGAGCCAGATCGTGAACCTCGTATTATTGGTATCATAACAACCGCTTATTTAAAAAAGGAATATCGTGACCGCAATTTGTTAGAAAGTATTTTAGATGCAATTGAACAGTATCGTGTTGAGCATGAATTGTTTACGATCATTGTAGCGGGGAATATTGATGAGACTGGCGTGTTTGAACGGGCAGGGTACGATATGCAATATCCGCTTCTTGCACGTACTTCTAAGAGATGAACGTAGAGAAGAAACCGATTAATAATTGTACGTAATGTGGAGTTGTGTAAGATTTATGTATACAGATAAAGAAGACGTGAGGATTGTTCAAGTAGAGGTGGTTGATGAGTCGTTGATGGCGTTGCTTCTATTAGCAGATCCTAATCTTAGTCTCGTTAAGAAGTATGTCGAGCGAGGCTTTATTTATGGCTTACGTGATCAAGATCAATGGGTGGGGGAATACGTTCTTCTTGAAACAGGACCTCAAACAGTGGAGATCATGAATGTAGCTGTTCAAGAAGATGCGCAAGGGAATGGCTACGGTGAAATGCTCGTCAGAGATGCGATCAAGCGATCATTTAGTGAAGGATATCACCGAATAGATATTGCTACGGGGAGCACAGGGACGCAGCAATTGTACCTTTATCAAAAGTGTGGGTTTAGAATGATGTCAATTGAGCAAGATTACTTTGTTGAACACTATGATGAACCAATTTATGAACATGGCATACAGTTAAAAGACCTTGTACGATTATCAATAAGTCGATTATAAACAAACGCTCCTCGCAACAGCAGTGCGAGGAGCGTTTGTTTTACTCTGATAAGGAGTGCCAAGGTCCATCATAATCAGGCATGTAAACGAGTGAAGGGTGTGAATCATCTTTATTGATTAAAAAAGCAAGCCAACCATTTGCATTCGTATCCGCTTCCATTTCATGCCAAAGCGGTTGGGCTAACGAAAGATCAACAGGTTGATGTGTCTTCCCTGTAGAAGTAACCATTTGAAAATAATCCGGGCTAATCGTAAAAAGCTCTTTGTTCTCTATGTCCTCAGTATAGATGTGAACGTGAGCGAGTAGTAATTCCATATCTTCGTGTAAGGTGAAATCACGATCTTTATCTAAAACTCGTTGGAATGCTCGGTCGCCTCGTTCAACGGAAAGTAAAGTTATCTCCGTTGTAAGTTCACCATACAGTGAATGAGCCGTAATGACTCTCACCGTCTCACCAGCTTCTGCTGGGGTGAAGCGGCTGGCAACTTCTTCGCTGTATGCAGAATCGTTGCTGAAAAGGGAGTTGTTAGAAGCTTGAGTATCATGCTGTAGGGGTCTTTGACTAGAAGAAGCATCTTCATCAAGACCAAACAACCACACGCTTAATAACATAACTGGTCCGATAAAACCAAAAGTTAAGATAGGAAGCAGAAGTGTTGCTAGAGAGCTTTTCTTATGTTTAGGTACCGTTCTCGAACGTAATGCATTTCTTAAGACAAGTAGTAAACCAAAGGTAAGAAAGGCTCCTAGCGTAACGGATATTAAGATCGCCAAGATACATAACCTTCTTTCTAGGATAAGGGGGTAAGGGTATAGCGTGTAATTTGTCTATTTATTACCCGCTTTTCTACAACATTAAGCCTGTCATTGCTGAAATGGTGGAAAATAAGCTATAAAGTAATGGCAGGCTGAACATGGCGAGAAATGTAGATAAGATGACAGAAACTGAGGCGAAGGCTGTGTCTCCACCATATTGTTCACTGTAAAAGCTAACTGTAGGTGCACAAGGCGTCGCAGAGAGAATTACTGCAATTGCAAGCCACTCAAATGGAATCGGTAGAAATAAAAACGGTACAAAAATAATAAGAGGAAGTAAAAATAAGCGATGTGCCATGACAAACCATGTGAGTGGTAACGTCAGTAATTTACGTAACCCGTGCAGTGTATTTTCTGAAAGTAAGATTCCGATAAGAATCATCGATAATGGGATCGTCATTTGTCCGATCGTATTGATTGGAGTCATCATTAAATCTGGTAATTTTATAGGTGATAAAAATAGAATTACTCCAATTGATGTCGCCAATAACCCTGGATTAAGGTATAGCTTTGGTGGCTTTGTTTTCATGATTGCAATGCCATAAGTCCAAATGAGGATGAAGTAAAGTAAGTTAAACGCAACGGCATAGAACAACCCTTCGTGTCCGAATAGCAAGAAGACGACCGACACGCCGATAAAGCCTTGGTTTCCAAAGAGTAATAAGTTCTGAAAAACACCACTTTGTGTTGAAGAAACAGCTAATCTGCGGGTCATTACTTTTCCGTATAACAGTGTTAAAGATAGAAAGGAAAATGAAAGAAGCATTAGCACGATGAAAGCTAGCGCTCGTTCATATTGAAATGGAATATGCATCGAAGAAACAATTAAAGCGGGTAATGTGAGATAAAGTAGCAATCGGGTGAGAATGGTTTTGCTTGTTAAGGGTATGAGGTTAAAGCGTACAGCTATAAAGCCAATGGCAAGCATGATGTACAACATCACCATTTCTTCCATCAATAGAAAAAAGCGGACATAACAATCCCTCCTTTTGAGACACCATAGGCATTGTATGTCGTTAACGTGCACGTTATGAATAAATTAAAAAAGCAGCCAAACAAGTGGCTACTTCTCTGTGCCAATCCCATTAAAGATGACGTGATACAGCAATGTACCAACCTCTAAAGGGTGGTCGTAGTAACGCTGGTTTAGCCTCACGGCATTAAAGATTAAATCTGTAATCATCGTAGCAGACAATTCTTGTTTGATTTCACCAGCTTCTTGACCTTCAACAATTGCTGTTTCGATTAATTGGAAAATATCATTTCGTGCACGCCATAACATCATTAGATTCTTTTTTACTTTTTCTGAGATGTTTGCATTCACGTGGGGTGTCGTTTCAATAATCAAATGAATTTGTGTAAACTTCATCAGCAGTCGAATGATTTCTTCTAAGCGTTCAGAAGCGTGACCATGCACGTTGATGCTCTTTATTTCTTCATAAAAGCGAGACATTTTATGAACCATATAGGAGGTTACAAGCTCTTCTTTGTTCGTGAAATATTCGTAAATCGTACTACGGCCAACTTGTAGGCGATCCGCCAATAATTTAAAGTGAAAGGCTTTGTAGCCTTCTTGAAGTAAGACCGCTTCAGCAGCTTCATAAATTTCCTCGTTGTTAAGACTTCGCTTAGCCACACGTTTCCTCCTTTTAGCGACCCATCAATCCATCGCGAAACGATTGTTTCGAGCTGATTTTGTTCGGTTTGATTACGTAAACCAAAAACTTGCAAAACTAGATACGAGTGGGATCGTCAGTAATGATAACAACGTAGAGCTAATTGTCGTAATGGCTGCTTCATCTTCAAAATCTGTGTAACTACCGTAAATAACCGGTGCAACGAGGAATGTTGGCATGGCCGTTACGATGACTAAAAACTGTTTCAAAAAAAGATCAATAGGTAAGAATCCGACAATAAGAATTGTTGTCATTGGAAAAATGAGCAGTCGCATTGTGAGCGGAAAACCAATGGATCGGTAAAAAAAGGTTTTTTGTTCTTTGAAAAATGGTGGTAACAATAGCCCGATGTAAAGCATTGCCAATGGTGCAGCTAATCCAGCAAGCATTGCAGATAATTCTTGTAAAAGCAATGGAGCTTGTAAACCACTAACGGCAAAGGTCAGTCCAACACCGATTGCAATTAATGGCATGTTAATGAGTGCAGTTAAGCTTTTCATGGTGAAGCGTTGGTGGCCACTTTGTAAAATGGCAACGCCAAGTGTGAACAAGACCACATCAAGACCAGCGTCAAAGATCGCCGCGAGTAACCCCCCAATGGGACCAAATACAGCCGCACACAAAGGAATGGCAATAAATCCAGTATTGCCGATGGCGGAAAGTAACGATAACTTCTTAGCGGTTGTTGGTTGAAATCCAAGAAGTCGAGCAATCAAGATGCTCAGAACGATCGCAGTTGAATTAAATCCTAGACTTATAACAAAAACGAGAAAAATAAGTTGTAAGACATCGTCAGTGATGGGCGTATTAAACACGCCATTCAAAATGATAAACGGAACAGCGATATTAATGACGAGGCTCATGACTAATTTCTTGGAAGAAGGTGTCACGGTTTTCCTCCAAGAAACGAGCGCCCCGAATAAAATAATGATACCCATCATCGAGATCGTGAGTGTAATCGTTGCAACGTCCATAATCATTTCCATCCTAATTCTAGACTCAAACCATTAAACAAAAGACAAACAACTCTCGTGATCTACGTAAAAGCTTAAGAGTAAGCTATAAAATCTTCTAACTTCTTGTGCAAGCCTTTGGCGTCCTTAAGACCAAGATCATAGACGGACTGCAACTTGGTTACGGACTTCTCTACACGCCCAATGTCTAAATCCCTTGACGGACTAATGACGAGAACATTTCCTTTTTCTTCTTCTGTCTTTAGTTGTTGTAACGATTGATTATAAACATCATGTCGCTTTTCAATCGCCCGTAACAGGTGAGGGTAGTGTTTGTATTTGCTTTTTATGTACCATAAGAATGATTGTCGCTTCTTAAAGTACCCTCGCTTTTGGGTAAGAATAACGACATGCTTTTTGTTGCCATCTTGAATGGACTTAGCAATTGGGATTGGGTCGACAATGCCGCCATCCATTAATAGGCGATCTTGAAATGAGACAGCGGGTGCAACGAGTGCAAGGAGCTTGACGCTCGTAACAGGGTTAATACGTCTTTAGGGAAGTGTGATTTACGATAGTAGACGGCTTCTCCCGTTGACACGTCGGTTGTTACGATGACAAACTCTTGGCTCGAATCTTCGTATGCACCGAAATTAAAAGGCACTAATTCATTGGGCAAGCGATCAAACAGAAAATCCATCCCGAACAACTGTCGATTTTTTACATAGTTACGTAGTGAAAGGTATTCCGGGTGGGAAGCATACGTAACGTTTACGGTGTGATTGCGGTCGATTTGATTTGAAATATAAGAAGAGCCGCTGCATGCACCAGCGGAAACGCCAATAACATAGGGGAATTGCACATTATTCTCCATGAAATAGCGCAAAACACCAGACGTATAAACGCCTCGGCTTCCTCCTCCTTCTAATAATAAGCTAACCATCGTCCAACGCTGTTACTAATCTCTTCTTGCCACAACGAACCTGTACCTTCTAAATAAACCGCACAAATGCGGTGTAAGTCTTGGAATTCTTTAGAGGTTATAGGCAATCATCGCTTGTGATTAGTAACAGTCTCACCTCACCTTCGTGTGTTTTCTATTGTTGTAATCACCGGTGTTACCCAAGCTTTCCGATCGTTTAGGGTTAATTGCGTCTTCATAATGTGCGAAAACGGTTCGAAATCAGGGTAGAATATATATCTACTTTAGCAAAAACTAGGTCAATAGAGAAGGAAAGCGTAAATCACTTGGTCATTTGAGACGAACATTAACAGATAAATATATAGATTTTTATCTACGTGCAGGAATCTAGTAATGAAAGAAGAAGTAATGTAATAGGAAAATGGAAGCGATTACAATATAGGGAGGTTTTTTCATGCGTTATGTTCAACCAGGTCAAGATGGAGCTGTAGTTGCGTTTAAATCCAAGTACGACAATTTTATTGGGGGAGAATGGACGGCACCTGTGGAAGGTGAGTACTTTGAATCGATTTCACCAGTAACTGGTGAGGCGTTTACTCAGATTGCTCGTTCTACTGAAGCTGATGTTGAACGAGCAATTGATGCTGCGCATGAAGCAAAAGCATCTTGGTCGCAAACGTCTGTTGCAGACCGTGCGCTTGTACTCACGAAAATCGCCGATCGTATGGAAGAGAATCTCGAGAAGCTCGCGGTTGCCGAAACGTGGGACAACGGTAAGCCTGTTCGAGAAACATTAGCCGCTGATTTGCCACTTGCGATTGATCATTTCCGGTATTTTGCAAGTGCAATTCGATCGCAAGAAGGTGGCATCTCACAAATTGATGAAGACACTGTAGCTTATCACTTTCATGAACCGTTAGGTGTTGTTGGGCAAATCATTCCATGGAATTTCCCGCTGTTAATGATGACATGGAAAGTAGCACCGGCACTTGCAGCGGGAAATTGTGTCGTTTTAAAGCCTGCAGAACAAACGCCTGCATCCATTACGATTTGGTTAGAGATCGTTCAAGATCTATTACCAAAAGGTGTGTTGAATGTCGTTCAAGGTTTTGGTCTTGAAGCAGGAAAGCCATTAGCGCAGAGTGATCGAATCGATAAAATCGCTTTTACTGGTGAAACGACAACTGGGCGTTTAATTATGCAATATGCATCTGAGAATATTATTCCCGTTACTTTAGAGCTTGGAGGGAAATCACCAAATATCTTCTTCGAAGACGTCATGGATAAGGAAGATGGATTTCTAGATAAGGCAGTTGAAGGTTTTGTGATGTTTGCGCTCAATCAAGGTGAAGTGTGTACGTGCCTTCAAGAGCGTTAATTCAAGAATCGATTTATGATGAATTTATGGAACGGGCATTAAAGAGAGTAAAGGAAATCGTTGCTGGTGATCCGTTAGATACGAATACAATGATTGGAGCGCAAGCGTCAGAAGAGCAACTTGAGAAGATCATGTCTTACTTTGATATTGCAGAGCAAGAAGGTGCGGAGCTTATTACGGGTGGAAAGCGCCGTAAAAGCGCAGATCATGGTGGGTATTATGTTGAACCGACTATCTACAAAGGTAAGAACAACATGAGGATTTTCCAAGAGGAAATCTTTGGACCTGTCGTTTCTGTAACGACGTTTAAGACGAAAGAAGAAGCTCTAGAAATTGCAAATGACACGCTATACGGCCTCGGGGCAGGGGTTTGGTCTCGTGATATGAATACTGCGTATCGGTTTGGACGTGCAATACAAGCTGGACGTGTTTGGACGAATTGCTATCATGTGTATCCTGCTCATGCGGCATTTGGAGGGTATAAGAAATCTGGAATTGGAAGGGAAAATCATCAAATGATGCTCGAGCATTATCAGCAAACGAAAAACTTGCTCGTGAGCTATAGTGAAGCACCTGCTGGCTTATTCTAAAGCAAGGAGTTGTTTGCTCGTGGATATTCATAAAGTGATTGCAACGGATGCGACCGTTGCATTGATTGGTCAGCTGGAAAGGAAGCATGGACCTGTTATTTTTCATCAGTCAGGTGGTTGTTGTGACGGAAGTTCACCGATGTGCTTCTCGCAGTCAGAGTTTAAACCAGGAAAACACGACTACTATTTAGGGGATCTTGGGCACGCACCGTTTTATATTTCTAAAGATCAATATGACTATTGGAAGCATACACAGCTCATTATTGATGTTGTCAAAGGGCGTGGTGGAATGTTTTCACTTGAAAACCCCACAGGGAGACGTTTTCTCGTACGTTCTCGGGTGTTTACAAATGAGGAACGACAAGCATTGAAGCTCAAAGTGACACTCTTTGAGCCTTTCTGTTAGTTAAGAATCTGAGCAAGCGCTCAATCTATAGAATTGATGAGAGGACGTTGATGATATGCTTGAAGAATTAGGCATTGAAACGATTCGATTGGAATTACCTTTTCGATTGAATCATGTGAATGTGTTTTACGCAGAAGGGGAGACCGGATGGTCTGTAATTGACGCGGGCTTACACAAAGAAGATACGGTTGCAGCTTGGGACAGTGCCTTAAAGGGCAAAGATGTGAAAAATATCATCATTACCCATTACCATCCTGATCATTTTGGTTATTCGGGTGGTTTGCAACAGAAGACAAATGCGAAAGTATGGATGACAAAGACGGATGCAGAAGCGGGGTTGAGAGCTTGGACTGCTGAATTCTTAGACGAGATGTATCGAAATTATCAATTTGCAGGTATTCCAGAAAAGCAAGCACGGGAAATGAGAGACAATACGGCCTCCTTTGTGCCAAGAATCAGTCCATTACCGACGATTGATCATTACATTGAAGAAGGGCAAACATTCCAGTTTGGAAAGGAAGAGTATGAAGCGATCTTTACACCTGGCCATTCAGATGGCTTAATCGTTTTATTTAATAAATCAAAGCGGGTATTGCTTGGAACCGATCACATTTTACCGAAGATTACGCCGAACATCTCTTATTGGTTCCATGGGCGTAAAGATCCATTGCATGATTACTTACAATCGTTAAAGAAGATTGAAGCATTAAATGCTGAGTATGTGATTCCTTCTCATGGCAAGCCATTTTATGATGCGAATACGAGAATCCAAGAAATTCGTGAACACCATGATGAGCGTCTTGAAAAAGTATTAACCCATGTGAAGAGCGATCAGACGGTATTTGAAGTGTGTGATTTGTTGTTCCCTAAAGTGTTAACCGTACACGAGTCTAGGTTTGCGATCGGTGAGACGCTTGCTCACCTTGAATACTTGCGTCATAAGGGTGAAATTAAACGCAGAGAAAATCAAGGGCGTTGGTACTATTATCAATAGGTTCATTAGATTAAGACCGTCCAAAACATATGCGTATTTCTTCATTCGACCGCCCCTTTCTATCGTCTACTATTCTCTACAGGGGGGATAGCTGTTTAGTGATGAAGCAGAAGAAGGCATAGAAAACAGCTGTCTTTAATTCTGGTGATGATACGCGGGCGCCATCTGGAGCTGCGTTTAAAGGAGAAGATGAATGGTTTGTAGCAGCTTTGGCTGGTTAGCAACTTATGCAATTTTCCGTGGACGACAACACGATAACGACCGTTTTGGAAGATGAGGGCGTTGGCGTGATATTGCGTACGATGAGTCAGAGGACATGTTGTATGTGATCACGAATAACACAAATGGTTGAGTGAACCCAATTGAAGAAGATGACCGTCTCCTACGTTTCCCAGCACCATAAGTTGATAAGTATAAACTGAGTAGTTGATCGTTCTACTCAGTTTTTTTATGTTCAGAAAGGTAAGTAGCACGCATTATGATGTTTTTATTATTATTTTCAGAAATATGAAACATATAAGCGCGAATCACGACTACAAAGGTAGAGAGAAGGAGGGGTCGTCTTGAAACTAAGAATGATATCGTTACTGTTTATTCTCTTAATTATTGCAGGTTGCAATCAAAGTCAATCAACGGATTCAGCTCGACAGATGAGCGGGACAAATGAAATGGCAGACCAAGCTGTAGAAGTTGAAGAAGATGCTCTAGATATTGAAGAAGAGACTGATCAGACAGAGAGCGGTGTAGAAGCAACGGAGCGTATGGTCGTGCAAAATGGCAATCTTGAAGTTGTCGTCGAAGAATTTGATGAGATGATGTATGAAATTGAAAATAAAGTGATGAATTTGGATGGCTATGTTGTTGAAACGAGTGTTCAAGGAAGCGAGGAAGGCGAGCGCAGTGTTCATTACTCGTACGAATTCCAGAAGATGGTTTCCAATCGTTTTTGGATGAAGTCGTATCAATGAGCACAGAATTAGTGCATCGCTCAACGTATGGAAATGACGTGACCGAAGAATATATCGATCTCGAATCTCGGATTCGTTCTCAAGAGGTTGTTGAAGAGAGATTGCTCACCTTTCTAGAAGCCGCTGAGAACACAGAAGATTTATTAACGATTTCTGATGATTTGGCTAATGTTCAACAAGAAATCGAAACGATTGAAGGAAGGATGAGTTTTTTAGAAAACCAAGTGGATTTTGCTACGGTGAATTTATATATCTACGAGCAAAGTTCAACCGCACTACAAGATCAAAGCACCTTGAATACGTGGCAAAATGCGACGAACTTGTTTACGGGTACAATTAATGCATTACTGTCTGTCGTCTCATTTATTGTTGTAACGGTTGTGGGATTATCGCCAGTTCTTGTACCAGTATCTATTGGGATCATTGTCTGGTTTTGGTTATATAGAAGGAAAAAGAAATAGGTCAAATTAAACCCTTCATTTGATAATGTTCAAATGGAGGGTTTTAGTTTTAAAGAACTACTCTTGAACCTAAAAAAAAGCCCTGATGCATTGCACAGAGCGTTCTCGTAACAAGCTTCACTTTCCTACGCTGGTACGAACCAGATCAGGTTCAAAGGGTTAAAGCAACGCTTCTCTCAGCCGAATGGCCCCCCTAGTGAATAAAAAAATATATTCAAGAATGGCTTACTAATACTTATTAAACCATAAAAAAGTCAGAAAATCAAAAAGAATTCCGCATGCATTATATTCCATTAAATATAAAAATATAATTCTAATTAACTGCGTCTTATGTCAGTTATGATAGGAAGATAGCCCCGTATATAAGAGAGCCAATAATAACGATGACAGGATGTACTTTGAACTTCTCTAATAGAAGTAAAGCAGCGATTGCAATAAACAGTGTCTGAATCAATCCGGCATCTTCCCAAGACATAAAGAAGAATTGAAAAGCAAGTACACCTAGTAATACAGCAATGGGTGCTTGAATGTAAGACGTCATTTTTTTCATGCGTGGGTGATCTTTGTACTTTAGTAAGACGGACATTAGAAGTAACATCGCTGCTAGACTTGGTCCTACTGTAGCAAATAGTGTGGCGATGACACCAGGTACACCGGCAACTTCCCAACCGACAAATGCAGCCATCTTCGTCGCAATAGGTCCAGGTAATGCATTGGCAAGAGCAAGGACTTCACCGAATTCTTGCGTGCTCATCCAACCGTAGCGATTGACAACTTCATGTTCGATAAGGGGAATGGAAGCAGGTCCCCCACCGTAACCGACAATTCCAGGAATGAAAAAGGCGAGGAATAAGTGCCATAACTCTAGCATTAGTGATCGCCCCTTTCTTGTTGCTTTTCTTCTTTTGGTTTGCGGATCAGTGCAATGGCGATTAAAGTGACGATAAGAATTGCAGGGTGTACGTTTAACCACTCGAGTACAATCAAACTAATGAATGTTAAGAGTACTGTTCCTAGAAACCCTGCTTTTTTGTTCGATTGCTTCAAGAAGTTAAACGTCATGATGATTAGCAATACCCCGACAACAGGGGCAATGGCATACGTCATTCCTTGTACAAAGGGAATGTCCCGAAACGATGATAATGTTCCAACGAGAATAATCGTTAAGATTGCCGTAGGCATGATTGCTGCGATAATTGCATTGATGAGACCTAGCGTGCCCCCGATTTGATAACCGATGTATCCACAAAGCTTCGTAATGATTGGTCCAGGAAGCGTGTTGCCTAGCGCTACTGCATCACTAAATTCTTCATCACTCATCCATTTGTATTTATCTACTACTTCTTTATGTACGAGAGGGATCGTTGGAGGACCGCCTCCGTAACCGAGGATATTCGCTCGAAACATCGCAATAAAGATGTTGAGCTGTGTTTGTGCGTTCATGAGTAGCCTCCATGTTAGTAATAAACGAGGAAAAGCAAGGGGATGGCCCCTTGCCCTTTAAATTACCAAATTGCGATGTGTCCGTCTGCGCGTGGTTCAGTACCACCGACAAGTACACCTGTATCTGGATCACGCCAAATGATTTGCCCTCTTCCGAAACTTCCAGATTCGAGCGTCGGTTTAATTGTATGCCCTTTGCGTTCTAACTGTCGAGCGATTTCAGCTGGAAAACTTGCTTCAACTTCAACAGTTTTTCCTCCAACCCATTTCCAACGAGGGGCGTCTAGAGCAGCTTGTGGGTTAAAGCCGTAGTCGATGCAATTGGTTAATACTTGTAGATGTCCTTGAGGCATCATGTATCCGCCCATTACACCGAATGGTCCGACAGGGACACCGTCTTTTGATAAAAATCCAGGAATAATCGTATGATACGTACGTTTGCCACCTTTTAGCGCGTTAGCAGCCGTTTCATCTAATTTGAATTCCCAACCACGATTTTGTAATGAGATTCCTGTGTTTGGAATCACAACGCCTGATCCAAAGCCTGCATAGTTGCTTTGAATTAATGAAACCATGTTGCCATCACCATCAGCTGCGGTCATGTAGACTGTTCCACCACGTGCAGGATCGCCCGCTTTAGGATCAATGGCTTGGTCGGTGATAAGGGCACGACGTTCTGCTCCGTACTCTTCTGTAAGCAAGTCTTTCGGGTCAATGGACATGTGTTCAGGGTCTGTAATGTATTCAAAACCATCAGCAAAGGCGAGTTTCAAAGCTTCGATATGTGTGTGATACGTTTCTACTGTTTCCTTAGCTGGTAAGTCGAACCCGTTTAAAATGTTCATCGCCATAAGAGGAACAATCCCTTGTCCGTTCGGAGGCAACTCCCAGACATCATAGCCTTTGTAGTTTACGCTAAGTGGCGTCACCCAATCGGTTTGGAATTTCGCCAAGTCTTCTTTGCGGATAAATCCACCGTACTCTCTAGAAAAGGCATCAATGGCTTCGGCCAACTCACCTTCGTAAAAAGCTTTCCCGTTCGTATCTGCAATTTTCTTCAGTGTTTCTGCATGACCAGGTAATGTCCAAATTTCACCAGCCTCAGGAGCACGTCCGTCTTTTGTGAATGTATCGTGCCATGGCTTAAAGACAGCTTCCTCAGCAGGATACGTGTTAACGGCTTTCTTCCAATGATGAGCTACGACTGGACTGACGGGGAACCCATTCTCCGCATAATCAATGGCAGGAGCGAGGGTTTCACTGAGTGGCAGTTTTCCGAATCGCTCAGAAAGAGCTGCCCAACCACCAGGTGCACCAGGAACATTGACCGGAATTAATCCCTTTTGGGGCATATCCTCATGTCCAAGCGCTTTTACAGCTTCAATTGAAATGCCTTCAGGAGCACGGCCACTTGAATTCATGCCGTAAAGTTCTCCGTCTAGCCATAAAATTGCGAAAGAATCGCCGCCAATCCCGTTTGATGTCGGCTCAACAACGGTTAAGGCTGCAGCGGTTGCAATTGCTGCATCAACGGCATTGCCGCCTTTTTTGAGCATCGTAAGGCCAGCTTCAGCTGCCAGTGGTTGAGAAGTTCCTACCATCCCTTTTGTTGCTGTATACTGGCGTTCGCTTTGAAGCGTAAGGCTGATAATACTGATCGAATTCCATCATGTTCCTTCACCTCTATGTATAAGTATTAATCTTCTAAAAAGTATAATTAGTATTTTACCATAACTTATTACAGGAAAGTATCTCGTTTTTCAAAAGTGATCGAGTGGAATTAAAGATGGGAATTCCTTTTTTCTATACATGTTTTACGTCAAAGCGTAGCAAACTACGAAGATTAGAAAGTCAAATTCGTAGGCTGTTGGAAAAGGAGAATTGTAAGATGTGTGGGATTAACGGGATTGTTAACACAAGCGTTCATTCAATGAAACAAGAAGATTTACTACATATGAATGAGCAAATGATTCATCGGGGACCTGATGATCAAGCGATCTGGAGTGATGATCACATCGGTCTTGGTTTTTGTAGACTTGCGATTATCGATCCTTCAACAGGCATGCAACCGCTCACGAATGAAGATGGAACACTTCGCCTCATCTGTAATGGTGAGATTTATAACTATCAAGAATTACGTATGAATTTAATCGCTCGTGGACATCAGTTTACGACGAAGAGTGATGCAGAAGTTCTTCTTCACCTGTATGAAGAATTAGGAGAAGCGTTCATTTATGAGCTTCGAGGGATGTTCGCATTTCTTTTATGGGACGAGCATCAAAAGCGTCTTATTGCAGGACGCGACCCTTTTGGTATTAAGCCTCTACATTATTGTATCGATGACGGTAGGATACTTCTTTCCTCTGAGATTTCTAGTTTGGTAAGGGTACGAAAAGAGTGTTCAAAGGTTGATGCGAAAAGCTATGCGCACTATTTAACCTTACAATATGTTCCTGGTGTAAATACGATGATTGAAGGGATTAAATCTGTTCGTCCAGGGTCGTATTTGTGTATAGAGACTAGCGGGAAGGTTCTCTCCAAGACGTATTGGAGCACTCAACCTTCAACAGTCGAGCAAACCGATCGAGAGAATTGGAAAACAAAAATTCGCGAAAGCTTGGAGGATTCGGTGAATGTACATATGCAAAGTGATGTACCTGTTGGTAGCTTCCTTTCAAGTGGAATCGATTCGACGATTATTACCGCATTAATGCGTCAGCATGGTCCGCTGCATACGTTTTCGATTGGTTTTGAAGGTGAGCAGAATGAGTGTGAGATTTCTCGGGAAACCGCAAAGCAACTAGATACCATTCATCATGAACAAACGTTATCCGAGGAGACGTACTTTGAACTCGTTGATGAAGTGATCTCTAAGCTGAATCAACCCATTGCTGACCCTTCAGCAGTTCCTTTATATGCCCTTTGTAAAATGGCAAAGGAGAATGTGACCGTCGTATTATCAGGGGAAGGAGCGGACGAGCTGTTTGCAGGTTATCGAATTTACCAGGAGCCAGAAGCGTTAAAAGCGATAGCGAGTTTACCTCGTATGCTAAAAAGACCTTTGCGCCAAGTCTTGTCTAAACTACCAGCGATGTATGGGATCAATTATTTGCAACGCGCGTGTACGCCACTTAACGAGCGTTTTGTTGGTAATGCGAAAGTATTCCAAGGGGATAAATCATCTGTTTTAAACAAACGTTTGATTAATTACGATGTGTATGAAGAAATGTGTAACGTTTATGAAGAAGCAAGTAATTGGAACGACGTTCAAAAGATGCAACATATTGATATGAACTTTTGGTTACCGGGAGATATTTTAGTAAAAGGGGATCGGATGTCTATGGCGAATAGCCTTGAGTTGCGTGTTCCTTTTCTAGACAAGGAAGTGTACAACGTTGCTCGCGCAATACCAACAAAATGGCTGGTCGACAAAGGGACAACAAAAAGGTTGTTACGCGAGGCATTTGCAGATATAGTACCTGCGCATGTTCTTCACCGTCCGAAGCTTGGCTTTCCGGTCCCGCTACGCAAATGGCTGAAAGGTAATCGAGGAACGGAGATGGTAGAACGGATTGTAGCATCGAATATAGGTGATTATGTAAACATTCATTATATAGAGCAACTTCTACGTGAACACCAACTAGGCAAGAAGGATAACAGTAGGAAGTTGTGGGTCATTTACGTGTTTGCTGTGTGGTTCGAGCAACAAGAGCGGCTCATGCAAAGTAGTGAGAGACAAACATTACTAGAAAAGACGTCCAACCGCCTGTAAATAAAAACGGGCAGAGCATGTGGAGATTACTGTCCTTCAGAGTCACTCGCATAGCTTTTTCATAGGGTAACAAAAAATAAGCTTCCTCCAAATGGAGGGAGCTTATTACATTGTGTATGATTATGATTGTTCGATGGATTGTTCTGTGAAGATGATTTCAAGTTTGCGGTAGCGATATTCGTCCCGTTTTAGAACCTTTATTTCAAGCTCCTCGGTGCGCCATCGTTGTCCTTCTTCGATGTTAGGGTTTTTAGCGAATAGCCAGCCCCCGATCGTATCAAATTCATCCTCATCAATTTTTGTTGGGAGAAACTCATTTACGTCGTCAATGAGTGCAATTCCATCTACAAGAATGTGGGAGTCAGCAATCTGTTCAATCTCTGGAATCTCTTCTTCATCAAACTCGTCGCGAATGTCCCCAACGATTTCTTCAAGAATATCTTCAATGGTAATCATCCCAGAAGTACCGCCATACTCATCAATCAAAACTGCTAAGTGAGCACCTTCTGATTGCATTTTACGTAGTAGACGTTTAATTGGTGTTTGATCTGAGACGGTTAAGACTGGACGAATGATTTCATTTAGATTCACAAGGTTTTCTTCAACGTTCAAGAGTAGAAACTGCTTGGTGTTGATAAAGCCGATCATGTCGTCTTTGCTTTCACCAATGATTGGGAAGCGGGTGAACCTTGTATCTTGAATAATCGCCATTGAATCTTTGAAAGAATCATCGACCGACAAACAGATCATATCTGTCCTAGGTACCATAATCTCATGTGCTTTTCGTTCGTCAAAGGCGAAAATATTATTTACGTAGCCAAATTCTGCTTGATTAATTTCACCGTGCTTTAAGCTTTCGGTAAGTAAAATTTGTAACTCTTCCTCGGAGTGTGCTTCTTCCCGCTCTGCAGCAGGTTGTATGCCGAACAGTCGTACAAATCGGTTTGCGACACCATTGAGTACAAATATAATTGGATAAGCTAATTTATAAAAGATTCTTAGTGGTCGTAACAAGAAAAAGCCAATGGCTTCAGGCTTCTGAATGGCAGCGGTTTTAGGTGCCAATTCTCCGAAAACGACGTGCAAAAACGTCACAATTGCAAAAGCTAGAACAAAAGATAAAGGTGTAATCAGTGTATCTGAGACGCCACTGCTTCAAACACAGGGTGTAAAATACGTTCGACGACCGGCTCACCTAACCAACCTAGACCGAGTGCAGTAATCGTAATTCCAAGCTGACATGCGGCAAGGTATCCGTCTAACTTCTTTACGGTGTCTTTCATTAAAGAAGCCTTTACATTACTTCCTTCATCAATCATTTGATCGAGACGACTGTTTCGAATTCTAACAATCGAGAATTCTGACGCCACAAAAAAAGCAGTGGCGATTAATAACAATACAAACAGCGTCGCGCTAATCCCTATACTCAACGAAACATTCTCCTCTGTTATGCAGTATGTTGTTGTAGATGTTGAATAATGAACAGCAAAATAGACAATTATGTTATGCACAAATAAACAGGAACATCACCCCTGTAAAAACGTGCAACTCATTATTCTAGATCTTCACTCACCTGCCTCAAAGGAAATATTAAAAAGTATTATAGCATGAATCATCTGTGTATGGGGGTGACCTTGCTGGGATTTGGAGCTAGAAAAGCTTCAAAGCTCTAAATGTTTTTTTAGTTTATTGGATTGTTTTTCAAGTTCTTCATCTGAGACGAGTAAATAGTAAATCCCATCTTTATACGTCCCAGTTCCTTGTAATGTATGCTGTTCAATATGATGCCTAGAAGGTTCATAGGCGAATAAATCAATCATATCACTAAGTGTTAAATTCGTTTCAACGTTATCGCGAACGGTAGTGAAGATCTCATTTATTTTTGATATCGATGGAAACTGAACGATTTCTTTTAGAAAGCTCTCGATGACTTGCCGTTGACGAATGTTACGCCCTGAATCACCTAAAGGATCTTCGTAGCGCATACGAACGTATGCCAAAGCTTCTTCTCCGCTTAATTCAGTTGGACCTTCTAAAAACTCAAATCCACCATATTCAAAAGAAAATGAGTTGGTAACCGTGATCCCATCAACTGCGTCAATTAGATCTGTAAAGCCTTGCATATTAATTGTTACGACATAGTCAATCGGTATATCGAGTAAGCTTTCAACCGTTTCAACTGTCATATCAGCCCGCCGAATGCATGAGCATGATTGATTTTATCGATGGTGTTGTGACCGATAATCTCTGTGAGAGTGTCTCTTGGGATGCTAAGCATTTGAATGGAGGATGTTGTTTGATTGACTGTGGCAACGATTAGTGTGTCTGTTCTACCTAACGTTTCATCCTCAGCGTCCAAGCCGAGGAGTAGAAACGAGATGGGGTCATGCTCTTCAACAAGAGCAGGTTCTGGGCGGTGGACGGAAGGGTGAGTACGTTCAATGGGGCGGTAAATGTCGTCAGTCGTTTTCGTGAGTGCACCGTAGGAATAGAAAAGAAATCCAGCGATACACAAGGCAAGCGTTGCCATGATTGCCCCCAAAATTAAATACGTTTTTTTCATCTCATCCCCCTTGCCACAGAATATCTTTTGTTAATGATATGGCTATAGTTCTTAGTTTAGACGGCCTAAGGATAAGTCATTCATAGCATCTGCAATCAATTTATAGGAGTGAATGCGATCGTTAACGTTATGAGCAGGAGTGTGAATCATCACTTCTTCAGTAGGAAGTTCAGCAATTTTTTTTGCGACAACAGCAGGGTCACCGACAATCATCTTTTGTACATATTCTTCGAACTTTTTTTTGCTCATCGGATTCGAGCGTGTATTGACTTGCTACTTGAATTGAAGGGATCCCGTCGTTTCCATGACCGTGATTGACTTGTTGTTGCCAAAGGAAGAGGCTTTTTGCAAGGAGCATCGCTTTTTCGATCGTTTCAGCACAAAGGGCAGCAATGGTCATCATTGAGTTTGCCTGTGATCCTTTTGTTCTCGGTGTAAATTGGTCGTGATAAAGAGTGATTGCTTCTGTTCCATCTGTATCACTCATCCATTGACCGAAGGCGTAACTCATCCCCAGTTTAGCAGCCAGTTCAGCACTTTTTTTACTCGTCCCAAGAAGCCAAGTTGAAGGTGGTGTGTTTGGAACAGGGGATGCGTGAATGTGTGAAACCGTTTGATCAATGTATGCTAGTAATTCTTGAACAAGATCCGGCATTTTATAAACGGCTTGTAAGAAATTATCATTAAGTGCATTGGTTACTTCGGCGCTCCCACCTGGGGCGCGACCAAGGCCGATATCAATTCGATCTGGAAAGAGCGTAGCGAGTGTATGATGAATTTCTGCCACTTTAAAGGCTTATAGTGTGGCAAGAGGATGGCGCCAGTGCCTAAACGGATGCGAGAGGTTTTACCGCCAATCCAGGCAAGTAACACTTCAGGAGTAGAAGAAGCTAGTCCATTCAAATCATGGTGCTCGGTTAACCAAAAACGTGTATACCCTAGTTGTTCGACAGCTTGTGCGAGCGTGGCAGAGTCTATCAGAGCTTCTTGTGACGATTTTCCAGCCGCGATTGGGGAGCTATCGAGTACGCTAAGCTTCATGAACATCTCCTTCTTTCTGCAGTGTGAGTGAAAATGTACCGACTTGGTCGGGTTCGTATAAGTTCGTAATTGACGTTGAATAATTGATGATGCTCCCATTAAATGAACGATTTTGATCGGGAATTGTAACAAGAAAACGTTGGCGATATAAAAGCGTTGTTACAGCATGATAGTCATTTGAATGCACTTGAAATGTAAAGTGGATCGATTGGTCGTCTTCTGCCCAATCCATGGCCTCTATATGGTTGTCATCTAGCTTAATGTGTATCATTTATTGTAGCCTCCTCGTGTAATGCTTATGGTGTAGACAATAACAGATAAACCGTTATGAATCGTATGTTTAGGCTTACTAAGGCGCTTTTAATCGTAGTATGTGTTGGATGCGCAAGTCTCATAAGTGCATCGAACGACGATTAATAAGCTACTTTGTGAAGTATTTAACAAATTTATATAATAGTTTTTAGAAGTTTTCGTTATGATAGAGAAAGAATAGCTATTTGGAAAGGAAGTAATGAATTATGCGGGCGTTTTTAAAGAGAAAAGGAATTGACCTTTCTTGGCGTACGTACATTATTACAGCTTTTAGTTATATGACTCTCGGGTTGTTTGCGTCATTATTGATTGGATTGATCATCCAGACGCTCGGAAATCAACTGGGCATTGAGTTCCTCGTTGATATGGGGACGCTTGCGATGGGACTGTTAGGTCCAGCAATTGGTGCTGCAGTCGCTTATGGTCTTGGTGCACCGCCACTGGTATTGTTTGCAGCGATTGTTAGTGGAGCCGCCGGTGTTGAACTAGGAGGTCCTGCCGGAGCGTTTTTAGCTTCAGTTCTTGCAGTAGAGTGCGGGAAGATCGTAAGCAAGGAAACGAAGTTCGATATTTTACTTACGCCTTTTGTGACGGTAGCGGTCGGGTATACAGTGGCTGTGCTAATTGGTCCGCCGATTGACTCGGCTATGCGGGAGTTTGGCGGTCTCATTAACTGGGCAACAGAACAGGAACCGTTAATTATGAGTATGGTCGTGGCAGGGCTTATGGGATTGGCACTAACAGCACCGGTTTCTAGTGCAGCAATAGCCATAATGATTGACTTAAATGGTCTTGCTGCTGGAGCTGCCACGATTGGTTGTTGCGCCAGATGATTGGATTTGCCGTAAGTAGTTTTCGAGAAAATCGAACGAGCGGCCTTATTTCGATGGGAATTGGGACGTCGATGCTGCAAGTACCGAACATCGTTAAAAACCCATGGATCCTAGTGCCACCAACCGTCACAGGGATTCTACTTGCACCCATTGCTGTCATTTATTTTGGGATGATTAACAATGCAGAAGGTGCTGGGATGGGGACTAGTGGTTTTGTAGGACAAATCATGACGTTAACATCAATGGGGTTCACAATGGATGTGTTTATTCTCATATTGTTGTTTCACTTTGTATTGCCAGCTTTGCTCGCATTTTTCCTTTCAGAACTTATGCGTAAGATGCGTTTAATTAAATTTGGTGATATGAAATTAGAGCAATAAGGGTAAAGAACGGTTATACAATGTTTTGATCTAATGATAGAATTTTTCCTATACATAAAAAGGGGATGATTTGATTGCCAACAGTTACGGTAAAAGATAAAGGGAGCTTTCAAGTAGAAGCAGGAACAAAGTTAGTACTGGCTCTAAAAGATAACGGCGTGGATATTTTGCATCGTTGCGGTGGGAACGCAAAATGCACGACATGTCGTTGTGAAATTATTAGCGGTGATCCAGGTCTCATGGAGCAGCCTGAAAAGGAAGCTCGTGAGCGAAGAGGAGTAGACGATGAATCCGTACGTTTGTCTTGTCAGATTAGAGTTGAGTCTGATTTAACTGTAAACCCTATTCGTCTAGCGAGTGTTGAAGGTCTTGATGCTGGACCACGTCCTACAGAATAACCTAGTGCCAATAACGAAGAAGATAGGGAGTTGAAGTAACAATGTACGATCAACTGTATAACCGTTTATTATCTGAATACGCTGAGAGCCAAGATGCTCTCGGTGTTCAAGGTGAACGACTTGCCAAACGACTTAGTAAGATTGCCGAAATTGGTTTAACAGCTGATGGTGGGAGTGATCGCGTCGGCTTTTCAGAAGGAGAAAAGCGAGCAAAAGAACTTGTCATAAGTTGGATGGAACATGCCGGCATGAGCGTACGCTCAGATGAGGCTGGAAACGTCATTGCTAGATTAGAAGGAAGTGATCCATCGTTACCACCCGTAATTAGTGGTTCGCACGTTGATAGCGTTCCGAACGGAGGACATTTTGATGGTCCGTTAGGTGTGTTATCTTCTTTGGAAGTCGTTGAGGCTTGGGCAACAGAAGGGTATACGCCAAAGCGTGCATATGAAGTGGTGATTTTTACTGATGAAGAAGGAAGTCGATTTAATAGTGGTTTAACAGGAAGCCGTGCAATGACAGGCGTTGTAGATCTTACTCAACAGATGGCTCTACGTGATGCAACAGGTGATTCGTTTGAGGAAGTGTTGGCAGCCATTCAACTGGACGCACAAACCTTCACACAAGCAAAGCGTGAATTCCTATCTGGAAGTGACTACATTGAGTTACATATTGAGCAAGGTAAAGTATTAGAAGAGCATAACCTTCCGGTAGGTGTTGTGTCAGGTATTGCAGGGCCGAGGTATTGGAAAATGACGTTCACAGGAGTTGCAGGACACGCAGGTAATACAGCGATGAATCAAAGGCAAGATGCGCTCGTCGCAGCATCACAACTCGTACATTCTATTGCTTCTTTACCTATTCGGCACAGTGAGACAGCGGTAGCAACTGTTGGGAAATTAACGGTTGAACCGAACGGTGCGAATGTCATTCCTGGTAAAGTAACACTTGTTGTGGATGTAAGAGATATTACAGCTCCGACAAGAGATGTATTATTTGAAGAAATAAAAGAAGTTGCTAACACAATTGCTCAAGAGTGGAATGTGTCATTGGAGTGTGAAGAAACAATTAATGTGGCGCCAGTACCAGTATCACAAGAAACGAAGGAGCGATTGCACTCAGTCATAGAAGCAGAAGGATTTACATCGATTGAGATTCCTAGTGGTGCGGGACATGATGCGATGTTAATGGGAACACAAATGTCTATGGCTATGATTTTCGTGCGAAGTGTGAAAGGCATTAGTCATCATCCGGATGAATGGACGACATTAGCTGATTGTGTTACTGGTGTAAAAGTTTTGAAAAGATATGTCGAACAATTGCAATAAATAAATCAAGGTTTTAATGCGAGTGTATCTCCTCATTGTGTTATAATATTCTAAACATTTGTGGCATGGAGGGTACATCAATGTTGCATGAATATTCACCGGCAACGGTTGGGGGTGAAATTAACCTCTGGTATGAAGCGGTAAAGCATAACCATCGTGAACTGGCGGTCCAGCTGAAGGATAAAGTTTCTGGAATGCTTGAGCAAATGCTCCCGGATCATAAGGTTGTCACGTTTTATCAGCTTGTTTCGTTTAAGCACGATAAGTTTCTCGATGAGCGTTGGCTCAACTTACCGTATTATAGCAATGCTCCTCAACCAACTGATGAAATGGATTGTCTTTTAGATTTTTTCTCGTATTATCTTCATGCGGAGTCACTTATGGAGAGCAAGGATTATCGAAATGCATTTAAATATTTCTCCCGTGCAGAAGATATGATAAATGAAATTGATGATCCGGCTGAACGTGCAGAATTTTTCTTTCGGTTTGGACGTGCCTGCTATTCCCTTCATTTGTATGGAGAAGCGCACCTCCAATTAACAAAAGCGCTAACGCTTTATGAGCAACAATATGGGTATGAGCGTGCCCAAGCAAGTTGTAAGATTTATTTATCTGATGTTGAAAACTGGCTAGGAGAAACAAACAGAGCAAGTCAGTTAATCAATGAGGTGTTACGAGTTGAAGAGAACTTAGGTGATCTGAAACCGAGGGTATTAGGAGTTTCAGGTCTTCATGCGATGAAGTCTATGAATTATGAAGAGGCTCTTAAGCATTTTGAACGTGCGATTAGCGATGATGAATACGCAACAACGATTGACGGTGTCCAATCAAAAATACTTCTAGCTGTAACGTACTTCTTCTTAGAGCAAGACCATCATGCTCGCTTGTTATTAAATCATGCAGAATATGAGGCAAAAGCGAACAATTATGAGAATCTACTAGCGATTTGTTTGATCTTGCGTGGGTTGCATGATTATAAAGATCATACGTATGTAGAAGAAGGCCTTAAGCTCTTATCTGAACCTGGTCTTGAGCGTGTGTATTATGATACGACCGTTTTCATATCGAGGTACTATGAAGATCTTGGCCAACTCGACTATGCGCTGTATTTCCTAAAAAAGACAGTGAATTTGAAGTTGATGCATCCGCAACTAACACTCACGTGATTCTAACGAATCACGTGTTTTGTTTTGATTGAACGATTAAATAGATCGTAAGAATTCCACCAACAACTGCTGTGAAACTTGCAAAGACAAAGACTGCTGGTAATGAATAGTGTTCAGCAATGAGACCTGCCAGCCAAGGGCCTAAGAAGATTCCAGCTGCATAGTATGACTGATAAAACCCCATAATGGTCGTTTTCATCGATGGCGGAGCGAGGGTGGCTGCTTGCGACAAACAGATTGGTAATACAAACCCCAATGCAAGTCCAATAATCGCATGAACGATACTAATGGAAAGTAGACCTGTAGACAGAGGAACAGTAAGAAAAGCAATCGCTGACAGAAAAAGGCTGCTCATAACAATGGCCAATTCTACTTTTTTTGTGAGTTGTATGGTAGCTACCATTAACGAAGAAAGTGCATGAGGTAGAAAGAAAGCCGTCATGAGAAGTACCATTTGTTGTTCATTGATTCCAAGTGTAGCAGCATAATTTGGCGTGAAGCCAAAAATCGAAATAAACATAAGACCGTGTGTAATAAGAGCAATGGTTGCAAGAGGCATTAAAGACTTTGTTTTAAGCGTGCGGGTGAAATATTCATGTGTTTGTAGTGTTTGAATTTGAGTCGCATCATGGTCTACAACTTTGACGAATAATGAGAGAACTAGTCCAATGATTGACACGATCACGCCCACCCAAAATGGCGAGAGCCAACCGAAAGATTCCACGAGCAAGCCTGCCGTTAGCATACTCGCAAACTGTGGGAGAACAGTAAAAAGTTGCATTGCCCCCATCGCTTTACCTGATTGGTCTTGATGAACATATTGAGCATAAAGGATCGTCGCCATCACCCACATTGCTGCGGTAACACCAGAGAGCAGACGACCGATTAACACCATTACGAAGGAATCAAAAAAGACGAGAATTAAGCCACTAATCGCAGCGATCACAAATCCACTAACGTAAAGCCCTTTACGAATCGATCGTAGCCGATCGGATAAAACCCCTAACGGAAAACGCAAAGCAACTTGCAAAATCCCATAGCTCCCGAGAATGATTCCGATCGCTGCATATGGAAAAGAGATCTGTTCTAAATACAAGCTAAAGATCGGAACGTATATGTAAGTTGCTAACCAAAAGCAAAACACAGATGCTAAGAAAATGATATGATCCAGTCTCGTAATCGTCATGGAATCACCCCCATTAACAAATTCTAACAAATATAGTTGAGCATTCGTAGTTTTGTGAGCATTTGCAACAAAATGATTTCTGTTATAGAGTTATAATTAATAGTAATTTATACTTAATACTAATATATGCTATCCTCGTACTACTTTAAAGAATACGAGGTGCTTGTTAAATGTCAAAGATTGCGGTTGTTTCATTTGGTTTAGGTCCGATTGGAGTAGAAATTCTTAAGAAGTGCAGTCTGGAAGAACATATAGAGGTTGTTGGTGGTGTCGATGTTGATCCACAAAAATTAGAATTGCCACTGTCTGAACTTGTCAGTGAAGCCCCTACTAATCGTCATATTCATGATAATATTTCGAAATTACAACATATTGTAAGTGCTTACGAACATAAAGTTGCAGTTCATGCTACGGGTTCGCACCTCCCCTCAGTTTGGCCTCAAATTAAAGAGCTTCTTGATCACGGTTTTCATGTCGTATCTACGTGTGAAGAGCTTCTCTATCCTTGGCATCGTTATCCAGAGCTTAGTGCAGAAATTGATCAATATGCGCAACGTAAAGGGAAAGCAGTCATTGGAACTGGTATTAACCCTGGTTTTGTTATGGATACACTCCCGCTTGTTGCGAGTACTGTAACCGATGGAATTACACGTATTCAAATCAAACGTCACGTTGATGCGAGTAAGCGTCGCGTACCTCTTCAACAGAAAGTAGGGATCGGCAAGACGGTTAAAGCGTTTGAAGAACTTGCCAAAGACAATGCGATTGGGCATGTCGGCTTAGAAGAATCATTAAGAATGTTGGCGGCAGTCTTGGCGTTACGATCCAAGACATTGACGCATCATTACAACCTGTTTTACTTGAGCAAAAACTGTCTCTTCCTTGGATTGACCTGGAAATTGGAGATGTCGCAGGGCAGCTTCAGAAGATGAGTGCAGTCACAGAAGAAGGAATAACACTCGAACTAGAATTAAAAATGGCAGCAGGTTTAGAGGCTCAAGACGCAATTTTTGTCGAAGGGAATGATCATGTGCAATTACTTATTCCTAATGGAATATTTGGTGATACGGCAACCGCATCAATGATTGTAAATGTAGGAAAGTCTCTAGCGTGGCAAGAGCAAGTAGGTCTTGTAACAATGATGGATGGGGGCTTGCCGAGATATCGTTATAAAGGGTGATTAAGGAAATGAACTTATTAGGATTTAGATATTTTCTTGAAGTAGCTCGTACGTTAAATTTCAGTGAGGCATCGAGGTATTTACATGTGAGTCAACCTGGGCTTAGCCAGCAGATCTCATCATTGGAGAAAGAGTTAGGGTTTAAATTACTGAAAAGAACGACAAGACGTGTAACCTTAACCGATGAAGGTGCTTTTCTCTATGAAAATTTAAAGCCATCTTTTAATAAGATCGAGAACACGATTGAGGAAATTGCAACACTAAAAAAAGTGCCACAAGCGATCATTCATATCTCTACAGTACCGTCTGCTGCGAACCTTTGGTTACCAAGTCTCGTGAAGCGGATAGGAGAGACAAATGCTGACGCTGAACTTTACTTAGATGAAACAACTTCTAAAGTGGCAATTCAGTCAATCAAGAAACAAAAAAGCCATATCGCGTTCGTGCGCATGTCACCTGAATCGAGCGAGCTAGATCAAGAAAATCTAAGTACTTATGAGTTAAGTCAACATCCATTAATGGCAGTGGTCTCAAAAGACCATCGTTTTGCAAATGATGACATACTGGATTTAAAACAGCTAAAAGACGAATCATTTATCCATTATCACCCAAAAAACTCACCAGAGCTTTATTATTTATTAGAAAGAGCTTGTCTACAGGCTGGGTTTGTACCGAATACAATCTGTAGTGGCCCTGAGATTATGACGATTGGAACGTTAATCAGCCATGGATTAGGTGTAACGCTTATGCCAGAAGATATGGTACAACTTCTTAGAAATGAGTCGGTTAAATCGGTGAGACTTTCAGACCAGGCATTAATGAGCTCAATAACAATGATCTGGGAAGATACTCCCTATACGCCTCAAGTCACAAGGGAAGTTGTCACTATTGCTAAATATGAGTTTTCTAGTATAACAAGTCAATATTTATAATTAAGAGTTATAAATCTATAACAAATACTTAATTAAAAGCAGATAAAGATCATGGTAGGGTTAATGAGGAATCTATTTGTATCTATTTAGAAAAAATTCCGAATTACTACATGATGGGGGTCATTATTGTGAAAAAGTTATTTGGTACGACTTTAGTCGCTGGCGCGTCTGTTGCATTACTTGCAGCGTGTGGAGACTTTGAAGATGAACTGGAAATCCTCACGGGTGGAGAGCAAGGGGCTTATTACCCACTTGGTGCTCAAGTATCAACAGTGATTAACGACCATGTGGATAGTCACGATGCCGCACATTTCTCAACAGGTGCGTCCGTTGTTAACATTAACGACATTGCAGATGGAAACGGTCACATTGCCTTTTCGCAAAATGATACGGCTTATTATGCAGAACAAGGTGGAAACGATTTCTTCGAAGAGCCAGTTGAAGGTGTTCTTGGTCTGGCAACACTTTATCCAGAAGTCATTCAGATTGTTGCAACTGAAGCATCAGGTATTGAAACAGTTAGCGACCTAGCCGGAATGAGCGTTGCTGTTGGTGACGTTGGATCAGGTACAGAGGTCGTAGCAAGCCAAATTCTAGAAGCACACGGTGTTACGTATGATGACTTTAGTGTTGAATACCAAGACTTTGGTGATGCAGCTGACAGCTTACAAGATGGTAATATTGATGCAGCCATTATCGTTGCCGGTACACCAACAGGAGCGATTGAAGCATTATCCGCACAAGCCAACATCACACTTGTTGATGTAGAAGCAGATGCAGCTCAAGGTCTACTTGATGAGTATCCGTTCTATACAGAGTATACAATTGAAGATTCATACGGCTTAGATGCTCCAGTTAATACGCTTGCAGTACAAGCAATGTTAATTGCACAAGCTGAACTTGAAGATGAAGTGGTTTATGACATTTTAACTGCGATTTTTGAAAATGAAGAAAGCTTTTCAAATGCGCATAATGCCGGTAACTTCATCAGCTTAGAGAGTGCTCAAGATGGAATGTCGATTGAATTGCACCCAGGTGCACAACAGTTCTACGATGAAAATCAATAATAAGGTTTCTAAACGAGGAGGGCGATTACTAGCTCTTCTCCTCGTTTTTTCTAGTCTGATTATTGTCGTTTTATATATGATGATAAGTCAGCGTGAACCAAGGCTACAAATTGTTGCAAATGAAACCGGTGAAGTGCTTTATAGCTATGAGGTGTCGCCGGGTACCCAGTTTTATCATGAGTACATCCATTCTGTCATGAAAACACCGATTCGCGAGATTTTTATGATTGATGAAGACTACATCATTGTTCCGAAGGAAACGTGGACGAAGTCTTTTGGTGCGGGTATTCCTTATGCTGAAGTAGAGCAAATGGAAATGGTCGATGGTTATTTTATCGTTCCGAGTTCAAGTCGAGAGATTGATTCGATTCATTTAATGCCTTCGAACATGTACGAGCATACCTTTCAATATGAAGATGAAGAGATCATCGTGTTATCAGAATTGCCGGAGGATGTACGGAAGTTAACAATTGAGGTTATAGGAGGATGACCATGTCAGATTTGGATAGGAAAAAATTCAAAGGCAATATTGATGCGACAGAGGTCGAAATCCCCGCAGACCTTCCAGATACAGAAGAGATCGAAGGTAGTGACCGGAAAGTCTTCGGCTGGAAAGCATTACTAATCTTAGTAATATGTGTTGGGATGGCCGCTTATCATCTTTATACTGCAGGGTTTGGTCTAATTGTAGGAACAAGGCAACATTTGTTTATTCACTTGATTTTAGGGTTAGTTCTCGTATACTTAATTTTCCCACGGAAAAAAGGATTAAGTCAGCAAACCATCGTATGGTATGACTTCTTATTAGCGGGTGTTGCGCTTGTTGTCGGTCTGTTTGTTATGTACAGTCAGACTTCACCAGCAATTCTTTCAGGTCGTATGGATCTGATTCATATGATCGCTGGGGTCATCATGATTCTTTTAATTATTGAAGCAACTCGTCGAGTTGTCGGTAAACCACTACTTATTATTGCGCTCTGTTTTATAGCATATTATTTCTTTGGAAACCTATTACCACCACCTTTCTCACATAGCCGTGCAAACTTTGATACGTTCATTTATGAAATGATGTACACAAGCACAGGTATTCTCGGTACTCCACTTTCTGTATCAGCGAACTACGTTTTTATTTTCGTTATGTTTGGTGCGATTTTAGAAGCAACGGGTGCAGGTAAGATGTTTATTGACCTTGCGCTTCGAATGGTCGGTCACTATCGTGGTGGACCAGCCAAAGCTGCCGTTGTAGGTTCTGGTTTTATGGGTTCGATTTCAGGTAGTTCCGTAGCTAATGCTGTAACGACAGGAACGTTTACGATTCCTTTAATGAAGAAAGTAGGATTTAAACCGCAAGTTGCCGGAGGGATTGAGGTTGCATCATCCTCGAGTGGACAGCTTTTACCACCAGTAATGGGTGCAGCCGCATTTTTAATGATTGAGTATACACCGTATAGTTATGCTCAGATTATGGTATCAGCCTTAATCCCAGCCGTATTAACGTATATAGCCATTCTTTGGATGGTCCACATTGAATCGGTGAAAAACGACATTAGAGGTTTAGATAAGTCAACGCTTGTTCCAGCCAAGAGAAGTTTATTGCAACAAGGGTACTTAATTTTTCCGATTCTAGCACTCGTATTCTTTGTTCTCGTTGGAAATACAGTCTTTAATGCGGCATTCTTCTCAATTGTTATGTTGCTTACCGTTGCCGTGTTTGCACATCGTCTACGTGAGCGATTTGGTGCAGGATTATTAATCGCAGCCGTTCTCGCTGGAATCTCTTATCTTATGCACGTATTACTCGGGTGGCATATTGAAATCTCAATTATGATTGCAATTGGAATCTTTGTATGTATTTTCTTTGTGCTGTTCCAAAAGCGATACAAAATTGATTCAGCACCTGTTAAATTCGGTGTGCGTGAGCTCGTTGTAAGTTTTGAAATGTCAGCGCGTAAATCACTAACTGTTGTGACAGCGTGTGCGACTGCAGGTATCCTAATTGGGGTTATTAACCTTACAGGGTTGTCTGGTAAACTTCCTACAATCATTGTAGGCTTTGCAGGGGACAACTTATTGCTTGCACTGTTCTTTACATTTATTGCGTGTTTAATTGTTGGTCTTGGTTTACCAACGACTGCAACCTATGTCATCTTAGCCGCCATGGTTGCGCCGGCACTCATTGAGATGAACGTGCCGATTATGGCAGCTCACTTATTCGTACTCTATTATGGCGTTCTTGCCGATGACACACCACCTGTAAACTTACCGGCATATGCAATATCTGGAATTGCAAAAGCGATCCAATCATTACAGGGGTGCAAGGTTTCAAATACGATACAGGTGCTTTGCTCCTGCCGTTTATTTTTGCAACAAACACAATTATTCTATTGCTTCCAGAAAACGCAGGTCTATACACATGGTATGAAATTGTATGGGCGATCTTTACCGCGCTTATCGGTATTCTTGTATTCGTAACGGTTATTCAGCGTTACCTATTCACGAATTATCGTTGGTATGAGTGGATCATTGCATTAACGTCTTCACTTGTCTTTATCCACGTTTCGGTTTATACAGACTTACTTGGAATTGGATTGTTTGTCCTCTTAATTATCATCAATAAGATGAGAAAGAAACGACAAGACCAACAAGCCGATCCAGGTCAGGCAGTCACGGCATAATTATAAGAACTCTACTTGAATGTATTTCGAGTAGAGTTCTTATTTTTTATGACTGAAGCTAAGACAGAGGATAACGTAAACAATTGGCGAATTGTGTAGGTAACTTTAAAACAACAGAAGTTAAAGGTTCCCCCTTGTACGCTTTCGGGTAAAGAATAACAAGTTAAGAATTCGGTTGGGAGGGGCAAAGAATGGAGCAAGAGTTTAGGCAAATGGATGCCATTGCATTGAGTGAAAAGCTAAAAAGTCGTGATTGGAGTGCTAAGGAAGTTATAGAAGCGAGCATTGCGAGTGCAAAGCAACAGAATGGCGAATTAAATGCGATTGTTCATGAACGTTATGACAAAGTGAGAGCGGAAGCAAAGTATGCGAGGCGAGACACACGTTTTGCCGGAGTGCCGTTACTGCTCAAAAATCTTTCACATATGCTAGAGGGAGAAGTCATTGATGCAGGATCGACGTTATTAAAAAAACGTGTCGCACAGCGAAACAGTTATTATGTCAATCGTTTAAGAAACGCAGGGTTTTTATTTACTGGCTTCACGAACTCTCCTGAACTTGGCATTAAGAACATTACTGAACCTATGATTCATGGTCCAACACGGAATCCTTGGAACAAGGACTATTCACCCGGAGGGTCTAGTGGTGGGGCAGCAGCAGCGGTTGCTTCTGGGATTGTTCCGATCGCAGCGGCGAGCGATGGCGGTGGTTCGATACGAATTCCTGCATCTTGGACAGGGCTCGTAGGGCTAAAGCCAACGAGAGGGAGAATCCCTGTTGGTCCTGGTGTAGGAAGACAATGGCAAGGGGCTGCCATTGACTTTGTTTTGAGTCGCTCAGTGAGAGACAGTGCAGCGGTTCTAGATGAATTGCAAACATTTCAACTAGAAGCGGCGTTTCAAATCCCGTTATTCGAAGGTCAATATTTAGAAGATTCTAAGAATCCATTAGGGATGTTAAAGGTTGCCTGGAGTGATCAATCCCCTGTCGGTACGGAGATAAGTGAGAGTGCAAAAGAAGCTGTTAGGCAAGTGGCTTACTGGCTTGAACGGGAAGGTCATTATGTAGAGAACTGTTCACCAGGGATTGATGGCACGAACTTGATGGAAAGTTATTATGTGATGAATAGTGGTGAGATGGCGAATGTCCTGGATTCGCTTGAGAAGACGACGGGCATTACGATCACTGAAGAAGATTGTGAATTGGAGACGTGGATGCTAGCAACTGCAGGCAGACAAATAGGTGCGAATCATTATTCAAAAAGCATCGCTAGTTGGGATGATGCGCTCGTTCGAATGGTTCGCTTTCATGAAACGTATGATTTGTATTTAACTCCTGCGACAGCGGATCACGCACCTAAGATTGGAGAGTTGACCCCTTCAAAGAAGGAGAAAGAAAAATGGATCGAGCGCTTAAATGAGTCTGACCCACTGCAACAACAAGCCCTCATTTACGAGATGTTTCTCCCGAGCTTAACGTATTCACCATTTACACAACTGTCTAACATGACAGGTCAACCTGCCATTTCACTTCCAGTCTATCAGTGTAAGAACGGTTTGCCAATCGGCGTACAAGCAATGGCACAAAAGGGTAATGAAGCGTTGTTGTTACGGTTAGGGAATGCGCTTGAAGATAGTTATTTATGGCAAGGGGGTTTACGAGACGAATAACGAAGGGTGAAGAGCGATGAATGACCACATTAACATCATAAAAGCACCAGCAAAGATGCAGTTTCCAATTCGAGCTGGCAAAGTACATGTCTCAGAAGAAACGCAATGTAAGATCGAACAACATTGGCAAGAAATTAATAAAGACAATACGTTTTTTCGAGGAACATTGTATCGAATGGATGATATAAAGCTAACAGCAGACGAGTTAACGATTGGGATGAAGGAAACAGAGTATGCACATCATTTATATGCTAAAAACAATCGTTTATCTAAAGAAGAAGCGTGTCCAATTCTTGCACCTGTTGCGTTTGTCGTTTCATCAGACGGTTACCTTCTCTTTGGAAGAATGGGAGGTCAAACGGCGAAGCCGGGTGTTATTCAGTGTGCAGGTGGTGGGATTGATCAAGAAGATGTGTCGTTAAACGAGATTGATGTGGTTAGTAACGTTACACGAGAAGTAGAAGAGGAACTAGGGATTAATGTAAAAGACGACCATGAGGCTAAAGCTTTTTTTGCAGATAAATTGGTATTCCCAGATCGCATGGGGTGGCTAGCAATTGTGTTTCAGCTTCATTCAACGTTCACGAGAGATCAGCTTGTTAAACGGGTGAACAGGCACAATGAGCAGCTGAGGAATAAAGGAGAGATTCCAGAGTTCGAAGAAGTTATTACGGTTAAGAATATTCCTTCGGACATTGGTCAATTTCTTCAAGAGCATCATAAGGAACTCATTCGTTATTTAAGACCACTTCTCTACAATATGCTATAATTTTGGCGTATTAGAATGAGAGGGAGTGAATGAGATGTACGAAGTAACATTAAACAATGGCGTTAAAATGCCTCAATTAGGCTTTGGGGTTTGGAAAGTTGAGAATGATAAAGTAATTCCTGCGGTCGAGCGCGCATTAGAAGCGGGCTATCGTTCACTCGATACAGCAAAAGTTTATGGAAACGAAGCTGGTGTAGGGGAAGCGATCAGCAATTCAGGAGTTAAGCGTGAAGAATTGTTTATCACGACGAAAGTTTGGAATAGTGATCACGGATATAACGAGACGTTACAAGCTTTTGAAGCCAGTCTTGAGCGGCTCGGGCTTGACTATGTAGATCTGTATTTGGTTCATTGGCCGACGCCACAGTTTGATGATTACGTCGAAACCTATCGCGCCCTTGAGCATCTTTATAAAGAAGGCAAAGTAAAAGCAATCGGCGTCTGTAATTTTGAAATTGAGCATTTACAACGTCTTCTTGATGAGTGTGAAGTTGTTCCAGTCTTAAACCAAGTCGAATGCCACCCGTACTTGCAGCAAGAAGAGTTGCGAGCGTTTTGCGATCAACATAATATTTATGTGGAAGCATGGAGCCCTCTAAACCAAGGAGGAGATAGCTTACAAGACGCTGCAATCGTGCAAATTGCGGAAGATGTAAGTCGTACTCCGGCTCAAGTAATTCTCCGTTGGCATTTACAACACAATCGCATCGTCATCCCTAAGTCGGTTACACCAGCGAGAATTATCGAAAATTTACATGTGTTTGATTTTGAGCTAAGTGATGATCAAATGAAGAGAATTAATGAATTAAATCGTAATGAGCGCCAAGGTTTTGCTCCAAATGATATGAATAAGCGATAAAAAAAGAAGACCATTCGTATAAAAACGGATGGTCTTCTTATGCTTATAACTTTCGAATATAACGGATGAGGTGAACGACCCCAACCCCATTAATGACAAAACTCGCCCCGACAATCATTGCCCATAACCATAAAGAGAAGTGAACGATGAATGTTAGAAATAACAGAACGAGTCCGATGAATACAAAAATCATTCCGTTTCTTAGTTGTGGATCCATACTTGACCTCCGTGCTAGACGATTGCACGTTATTATACCATGTCTTTATCCGACATACGCGACTAAACGTTTAGCCGCTTCTAGTAAGTCTTCTTCAAATGTCGCGTAAGACAATCGTAAATACCCTTCACCTGCGCTTCCAAATGCAGTTCCAGGAACGCAAGCGACACCCGTTTCATCTAATAACCGAAGTGCAAAGTCGCGTATATTTGAGTCATTGTGCTGAACGAGAACAAATAAGTAGATCGCGCCTGTTGCTTCCATGACCGTAAGGTTCGTCGCTTTTTCTAACGCAGATTGTAGTAGCACGCGTCGTCGTTGGAATGACTCTTTCATCTCAGTGACTGCCCGTTCACCATCTTTTAGAAGTGTAAGGGCAGCTTGCTGGGCAAACCCAGGAGTACAGGCGGTATTAAATTGGTGTACTCTGAAAATTGCCGGGTAATAAGCGGTTGGAGCGTGCAAATAACCGACACGCCAGCCTGTCATTGCATAGGCTTTCGAGAAACCGTTGATCGTAATCGTTCGTTCTGCCATACCAGGAAAGCTGGCAATGCTGTAATGTGGTGTTTCATCTGCGATGATTTTCTCATACATTTCATCAGATACGACGATCAGGTTGTGTTTTGTTGCTAAGTTTGCAAGTTCCTGCAATTCTTCCTTTGAGAGAACTACGCCTGTCGGGTTGTGTGGTGTGTTCACGACTAGAATTTTCGTGTTCGGTGTAATCGACGCTTCAATTTGTTCAATAGGTGAAATGAATTTTCCATTTTCACTTTCCATTGGAATGTGTACCGGTGTTGCTCCTGCCAGATGAGCGGCAGAGTCATAGTTCGGCCAAGCTGGGCTCGGATCATGACTTCGTCTCCAGGATTCAAAAGGGCAAGAAACGTATCCAATAGCGCTTCGCTTCCTCCGTTTGTGACGATGATTTCTTCAGCTTTGGCGGGAATGCCGTTTTCATTTAATAATTTGCTTGCAAGAGCTTCTCGTAACGCTTGAATTCCGGTGTTCGGGGTATAGTGAGTGTCACCTGCTTTAATGGCTTCAAACGCAGCAGCTTGTGCGATGGCTGGTGTATCAAAATCAGGTTCTCCTAATGTGAGGCGGAACACATCATGACCAGCATTTGCCCGTTCAGCAGCTTTCGCAGAGATTTCTCTGATCTTCGAAAATTCAACGTTCGTCATCCGTTTTGCACTTGACGGTAACATAAATTTGCCCCCTTTTTCATCATCATAGCATGAATATTCAACTTGTACGTATAAAATCCGGTGGACGTTCTCATACTAGTATTGTCTTGACTTAAAACGTCAAGGCACCACAAGGATTAGTCCTTTATTGATGATTTTCTCTAACTGGATGACCCCTTTCAATGATTGCGCGCATTGGAAGGGGTTATTTATTTTTGTCTAAAAAGAACGATGCATAATGCCGATGGCTCGGGGCAAACTGTTCAGAGAATTGTTTGAAGGAGGCTGTAAATATGGTCAGAGAGGCTGCACATACGCTTAAGAAAAGTCTTTTATGGGACTTGCTTACGACTGTGGATCATAAAAAAATTGCGATTTTATACTTAATAGCCGGTACGTTATTCTTTGGAAAAGCGGGGCTTATGGCAATTTTAATTCGTATTCAACTTATGATTCCTGAAAATACGTTTGTAACCGGACAAACGTACAACGAATTGTTATCGATGCACGGTACGATTATGCTTTTCTTGGCAGCAACACCGTTACTTTTTGCTTTCATGAATTACTTCATTCCATTGCAAATTGGAGCGAGAGATGTTGCGTTTCCTTTTTTAAATGCGTTAGGTTTTTGGTTTTTCTTCTTCGGCGGTTTATTGCTGAGTTTATCGTGGTTTTTTGGAGGTGCGCCAGATGCGGGGTGGACGGCGTATGTACCATTATCGAGTCGAGATTATGCTGGTATTGGACTAGATTTCTACGTTCTCGGTCTACAAATCTCAGGGTTTGGAACCTTAATTTCAGGGATTAACTTTATTGTAACGATGATTACAATGCGTGCCCCCGGGATGACCTTGCTTAGAATGCCGTTGTTTTGTTGGACGTCGTTTATTACATCGATGCTAATCGTATTTGGGTTCACTCCACTTGCAGCAGGGTTAGCGTTACTCATGCTCGACCGAATGTTTGATGGGCAGTTCTTCTTAGCAGCAGCAGGAGGGAATGCGGTTATCTGGCCACACATTTTCTGGATTTTTGGTCACCCAGAAGTTTATATTCTTGTATTGCCGGCATTCGGAATGATTTCAGAAATTATCCCTGTATTTTCGAAGAAACGTTTATTTGGTTACACAGCGATGGTGTTTGCCACCATTGTCATCGGGTTTTTAGGGTTCATGGTGTGGGTTCACCACATGTTTACGCTAAATCTCGGTCCAATTACGAATTCAATCTTTGCCATTTTAACGATGTTAATTGGTGTACCGACAGGGATTAAGATCTTTAACTGGCTATTCACGATGTGGGGCGGAAAACTTCGTTTTACAACAGCGATGCTCTGTGCTTCTTCGTTCGTACCGACATTCGTATTAGGCGGGGTAACTGGGATCATGCTTGCCATGTCACCGGTGACACATTTGTACCACGATACGTACTTCGTCGTTGCCCATTTTCATTACATTATTCTCGGTGGAATTGTGCTCGGCCTCCTCGGTGCGACGTATTATTGGTACCCGAAAATGTTTGGGCACTGTTTAAACGAGACGCTCGGTAAGTGGATGTTTTGGATCTTTTACATTGGGTTCCATTTAACATTCTTTATTCAACATATTCTTGGTCTAATTGGTATGCCACGTCGGGTGAATGTCTATCTTGCTGACCAAGGTTGGGATGGAATGAACTTGATTTCATCGATCGGTGCATTCATGCAAGGGGTAGCAATTATCTTGTTATTAATTAATGTCATCTACTCAGCGAAGAAAAGACCGAATCATCGTTGATGACCCTTGGGATGGCCGTGCACTGGAGTGGGCGACACACACGCCTGTACCGGAGTATAACTTTGCACAAGTTCCTCAAGTAAGATCTCTAGATCCTTTATTTTATGAAAAGATCCACGGAGATGGAAAAATGAAACCTACAGAACCACTTGGTGATATTCACATGCCGAACGGTTCATTCTTACCATTTATGATTGCTCTAGGCTCTTTTATCGCAGGTTTCGGGCTAATCATGAAACATATGGATGCATGGATCAATCCGTATTTCGTTGTTGTGCTTGGCTTGCTCGTGATGTTCGGATCAATGGCTGTTCGCTCATGGAAAGAAGATCACGGCTATCACATTACAAAAGAAAACGTTGAGGCTATGGAACGGGAGGCGTTAGCAGATGAGCGAAACCGTTGATGTTTCGAGAGGTTTGCCAGCTCATCCGGAGCGGGCAACCTTAGAAGGAAAAAATAAATTCGTAGGCTTTTGGGTGTTCCTATCTGGTGAAGTGACGATGTTTGCAACGTTCTTTGGAACGTACCTTGGGCTTCGTAATGGTACGGCTGGTGGACCTGAAGCGGCAGATCTATTCCATATGCCACTCGTATTTATTATGACGATGATCTTACTTACGAGTTCATTAACGAGTGTCATTGCAATTACGGCGATGAAGAAGAATCAGTTCAAAAAAATGAAGCTGTGGATGTGGATCACCTTTTTTCTCGGTGTTGCCTTCCTTGGCTTCGAGATTTATGAGTTTGTCGAGTATGTCCATTATGGGCTAGGCTTTTCAACGAGTGCATTCGCTAGCTCATTCTATTCACTCGTCGGTTTGCACGGTGCACACGTCGTGTTTGGCCTAGGGTGGGTGCTGTTGTTGCTCATTCGTTATAACCGTGCTGGAATTACGCTCACGAATGCTCCGAAGTTCTATATGTTTAGCTTGTACTGGCACTTTATTGACGTTGTCTGGGTATTTATCTTTACTGTGGTTTATCTCATGGGTATTGGAGGGGGTTGACGAACATGGCCGACCACTTATCAGAGCCATTTAAGAAGAGCGCAATGACAAATGAAGAGATCATGAAGACGCAACGAGAGATGCGAATTCAATTTATTGCATTTGCGTTTATGATTGCATTGACGTTCCTCGCTTTTATTGCAGTCGGGGCAGAGGTTGCACCTCCAGGCTTTGTCATTTCGTTTATTATCTTCTTGGCGTTCATTCAGTTGTTTTTACAGTTGTACTATTTTATGCATCTAAAAGACAAAGATCATGGTTGGGCGAATACGTTTATGGTTTCGGGACTCGTATTATCGATTCCGACGATTGTTGCTTTGATCTTAATTATTGGTGTTGTGAAGTATTAAAGATGAAGGCTGTCCTTACAGGTCACTAATCAGTGGACCTTTTAAGGAGCAGCTTTTTTCTATAGAAAACCATTTGAAAACTCCACATTCATCTAATGTCATTACACCATCCACCTATGGATGACGCTACATAAACTGTTATAAGAACATGATGTAGAGAGGTGAATGAGAATGGCAACAAATCAAACAGAACTACTGCTGGAGCTTGCTCTACAAACGAACCCGATTGTGATAGAAAATGACTTCTTGATTAGTCAAACGATCACAATACTTTACAATGTGACATTCGTTAGCGGGGCTGGTGGACCTTTTATAGTTAGTCGTGATCTAGCGTTTTCCAATTATATGTTTAATATTATTTCGAATGGTTCAATGCAAGTGTCGAACTTAATATTGGATGGAGATGCTGTTAACCACCCTATTGGAGATACAACGAATCGAAGTTTAATTGCGGTGAGTGGAGGGAGTTTGTTTTTAGAATCAGGTTCATTACTAAGAAACAATAATGCTTATTTAGAAGGGGGAGGAGTTTATTTAAGAGGGGGTGAAAATACCGTTAATACGCTAGTGATGAGGGGGGACGCTCGAATCACGAGTTGTTATACGAGGGTAACAGGTGGCGGTATTATGGTTGCTCTTCGAAATAATGCAGATTCTGTGACCATATCCGAAGATGCGCTGATTGATTCAAATGTTGCACAATTTGGCGGTGGGTTGTATTTCCGATCGTATGTGTTAGGTGTGGGTGGGAGATTGAACATAGGCGATAACGTTCAAATTGCAAATAATACGGCAGTGGCCAATGGTGGTGGAGTATATGCATCGAACTTTGTTAATGGCAATACAGTGCCACTTTCCTTAACCTTTACGAACAATGCAGTGATTAGTCAAAATAATGCGAATAACGGAGCTGGTGTTTATTTATTTGCTACAAATTCAGACGATGAATATGTGCAATCTGAAAATGTAATCTTTGCAGAGAACGTTGCGAACAACAACGGTGGCGCAGGCTTTTTAAACTTCTTATCAAATAGCCGTGCAAATGTTTTAATGACCGGTGGTACGATAAGAGAGAATGTTGCTAATAACGCATCGGGAGGCTTTCAAGTAACTTCAGCAGGTGGAGGAACTTGTGATCTCTCGAATGTAGCGTTTATAGACAATTCCACGAACAACTCGCAAGCAGGTGGGTTTTATTATGCGAATACTTCGTCCGAACCTTCTGATATTGCGATGAATGCAGTAATGTTTGAAGGAAATATAGCAGAAGGAAATGGTGGGGGAGCAATTTTAATCGGTGGACCTGGACTTCTTACAACTACTGTTATAAATAGTACGTTTACAGAAAACGTTGCAGGCTTATTAGGTAGTGGTGGGGGAATTGTCATCAATAGCACCGCAGGCTCAATTACTCAAATTATAGGGTCAACGTTTACGAATAATACTGCAACTGTAGATGGGGGAGGAATATTTTTTGGTCAAACTGCAAATGGAAATGATCAATTTTTAATTGAATCAACAACTGTGGTAGACAATACGGCAACTCTCGACGGAGGGGGCATTCATTTCTCAGCAGCAAACGGTGTATTGACCGCTAGCATCTCTAATACGAATGTATCAAATAATCTTACTACAAATGGTAACGGAGGTGGTGTCTGGGCTAGTGACCCGAATGCGAATCTCACGTTAATTGGCGCTACAATTATTCGTGGAAACACTTCATTTCAAGGCAATGGCGGTGGAGTTTATTACAATGCAATAAACGGTGTTTTACGGATTACTGGACTTGTAGTTATTCAGGACAATGCTGCGAACAACAATTTACAATTAGCTTCTAACAATGGTGGGGGGATTGCCGCTGTGGCTGGCTCAGTGATTATTGAGGAGAATGCTCAGATTGTAAGTAATTATGCAGGTCGTTACGGAGGTGGAATCTTTATAGCTCTCGGGGCAACGGTAACAGTCATAGGTGGAACGATATCTGGCAACATTGCTGGACTTGTTGGAGGAGCTATCTATGTAAGTGCAGGAGGTACGCTCACGTTAATCGATGCTAGTCTTATTGGAGTGCCTACTCTAAATGAAGCACCAATTGCACCAGGTATTTATAACGGGGGAGTTATAAATGTGAACGGAGTGCGAAACATCACTAATGGCCTTTATATTCCTTCAGGGAATAATGTTGCACAAATTCGAGGTCCTCTTGCTGGTTCAGCAATTCAATTAAATAACACGCCTTA
This sequence comes from Geomicrobium sp. JCM 19038, assembly GCF_000698125.1. GTDB lineage: Bacteria > Bacillota > Bacilli > Bacillales > Marinococcaceae > Geomicrobium_A. Next base: position 66,755 of record NZ_BAXA01000004.1, read on the forward strand.
TGTTGTGACCAATCCTGAAGGGAATCCAGTAACGGTGGCGGTGGCTACACCAGAATACCCACTTCTTAGTCAAAGTGACGCCGATGCTTTCTTGAAGCCCATCATAGGTTTTGATGGTTGGGAAGTTAGACTTAATGCAGATCGTACGGCGGTAGAAATAGCACCAGCGATCTATACCATTACGTACGAAAATCTACAAGGTGGTCAAAGCAATAATCCAGAAACGTATACGATCTTGGATCTACCAATTGTATTAAATGATCCAGAACCAATTCCAGGGTTAAGGTTTATCGGTTGGCGTGATGCAAACGGTAATTTCATTTCTGTCATTCCTGAAGGAACAACAGGCAACCTTATTTTGTATGCTGTGTTTGAAGGTATCATACCACCTGAGCCTCCTGGCCCTATTGTTACGGGTGAACAGATGATTACACAATCCATTCGAATACGTTGTTGTTGTCCAAATCAGTGTAAGTATTGCAATCCTTTGCATAAGCAAGAGAAATAAAAAAGACGCTTCAGTAAGGCCATGTTATAGGCTTTACTGAAGCGTCTTCAGTTCTAAAATAACTTCTTAATGATTTTCCCGTCTTTCATAACGAAGCGAATGTTGCGTTCATCTTCGACAACGTGGATTCGTTCTAATGGGTTCTCGCTGACAAGGATCAAATCGGCTACTTTACCCGGTTCAACGGTTCCGATTTCATCGCCTATCCCCATGCATTCTGCAGCTGTTTTTGTCGTTGCAACAATGGACTCCATTGGGCTCATGCCAATGTCGCACATCAGACCTAATTCCCGAAGGTTAATGCCGTGAGGGAATACCCCAGCGTCTGTACCCATTGCGATTTTCACACCTGCTTTATAAGCTTTTCGAATGCTTTCTTTATGCGTTTCAATGACTTGTTTTGATTTTTCAATGGCAAATGGTGCCATTGTGTTTGAGTGTTCAGCTGCTTCGAGCACGGCTACTGGAGCTAGTAATGTCGGTACGAGATATGTTCCATTCTCAAGCATAAGTTCAATCACTTCGTCATCAATGAAGATGCCGTGTTCAATGGAATGAATGCCTGCGCGGATGGCATTTTTAATTCCTTCTGCACCTTGTGCATGAGCCATGACTTTGACTCCATTCCTAAACGTTGCTTCCTCAACCATAACCGCCAGCTCTTCTTGAGAAAACTGCGTAAATTCAGGGTGGTCGGTCGGGCTTGAAACACCACCAGTTGCATGGACTTTAATGACATCTGCGCCAGAACGGAGCATCTGACGAACGACTTTACGAACTTCCTCTTTGCCGTCGCACAATCCGCTTGGCATACCTGGATAGTGGGGAAATGTCGTATCGACACCAGACACGTTCCAATTGTCTCCGTGCCCGCCTGTAATTGTTAGCGGATTAATGCTCACTTGCATTCTTGGTCCTTCAATGAGTCCTTGATCAATGGCACGTTTCATTCCAACATCAGCAAAACCAGCGTCGCGGACGGTCGTAATTCCCGTATGTAACGTTTTTTTCAAGTAACCGACGCTTTCGTAAAAACGAAAAGAGAACGGTGTTAAAAGCGTATCTTGGACGTTACGCATTTGCATGGCCATATGAACATGAGTGTCAATGAGCCTGGAAGTAAATAATTCCCTTCACCATCAATGACCTCAAGTGAGGGATCCAATGTAGAATTGCTTGAGGTGAATTGTTCAATTTTTCCGTCTTTAACAGTCACCGTTTGATTTTCTTTTGCTTTTGAGCCTGTTCCATCAATGACGGTGACGTTTTGAATCGCATAGTTTGTCATGATAAAGTCCTCCTAAGATAATGTTCCAATTAAAATACTTGCGATCGCGATCGATCCAACGGTTACCGATGTGAATCCTCCAATTAACATCGGTGCTACAAGTTCGTCCATTATTCGTTTCCGTTCCACTTCATCACGGCCTGTACTTCGTGCGACTTCTTCGACAATTAAATAATCACCAGGAAAACCGTAAAGCGCAGTAAGAACAACAGGGATCGCTTTTGTAGGTTTCCACTTGAAGATTTTTGCGCCGATTAATCCTCCTAGAACAAGTCCTGTAATACCGATGAACATAATTACTAGTGCAGGAGCGATCGAGGCAACAATTTCATTCCAAGTCACCCCAACGAGGGAAGCAAGGACGACGAAAAATAGTGCAACCATCGTAATGCCTGAGCTATTTGCTTGCTCTAACGCTTTTTCTGGAAATACACGTAAAGCCGTTCCAGTTACACCAATGACAAGCGCGAACAAACTAGCATTAATTCCAGTTAATTGGTCAAGAAATACTGCCAAGGCGCCACCGCAGAAAAGGATGAATAAGATGATAAAGTTACTTTCTAAGTAACGCTCAGGAATGAGTAGTTTCTTTGCTTGTTTCTTTTGATCTGTGGCTGCTGCAAGCTTCGCGTAATGGTGATTGTCAGTATCGGTACGAATGCTTTTCGCATAGCGACTAAGTAGAATTGAGGTTAATGGCATTCCGATAAAGTTCTGCAAAGCGAAGATGGTGACAGGGATGGCAACGAGTGTTGTCAAACCAGCAGCGCGTAATCCTTCTGCAGTAATTAAGTATGCAATGATTCCGCCTGTAATCGGACCAGTTCCTGCAACGGCGGTCTCGTAGTTGAACAGGAAAGTGACGATCGTTAATACGGAAACGACTGAAATGAGTAAGCCGATTCCAGTAATAATGACGGCTTGATATTGCTTCTTCATTACAGAGAGAGGAATCATCGTTCCTAAGTGAACGATTAAAATGGGGACGAGCATACTTCCAAAGGCAACAAACGTAGTTGCTTCAATGAATTCAGGCGGAAGCACTTCGGCTTGAAGTAAAATGAATACGATCCCGATGACGACGAGTAATGTCGGAATTTTTGCTCTTGATTTGATAGAGAGAACTTCTCCTAGAGCAACAAGGGCAAGGAAAAATACAGCTAAGTAAATAGGTTCCATAGTACGCTCTCTTTCTTTTCTTGATTGTGATTCAAAGTTGTCATTGTGAATGTCTAGTCTTTTGTTGCTTTTCTTCAGAAAAGAAGAGCACGTTCACGAGCGTCTATCGATGGAGGACCTGTCGCACAAACGTAATAACCGAAGGTTTAGTGCCAATAGTCTGATCACTTAAGACGCTAAATAGCCTCCCTTTTTAAAATTTTCTATAAATAGTAGTATAACGCATAATCTTACATAAGAGAATGGATTTTCTCTAACTATTGAAGGTGAAATAATGGATTTCATTTTATAAAGCATGTTTGAAGGATAGCAATTGCTGTATAGAAAAAAGCTTGAACTCTATTTAGAGCTCAAGCTTTTTTTCTACATGGTCATCGGGTGGTCTTTTTTCTTACGTCTTCCTAGCAGTTTAATGATGAGTGGGTAGGATAGAGAAAGAATGGTTAATAAAGCGAGACCGATTGTAATTGGAGATGCGAATAGAATGGATACAGGACCGTCATAGATTACTGTTGCACGCATAAAGTTCTGCTCCATATCGTTTCCGACAATCAATGCTAAGATGAGTGGAACGACTGGGTAATTTAACACTCGCAATAGGAGACCGAGTACACCTGCAAGAATAAGAATGTAAAAGTCTACCGTACTATATCCAAGTGTATAAGCACCTAGGAATGAAAGAACGAGAACGAGTGGGTACAATACTTTTGGCGGTGTATGTAGGACTTTAACGAGCATCCCTACCATTGCGATATTAATAATTACAAGAATGATATTCCCAATGAACATAGAGTTAATTAATGTCCAAACGAGATCTGGGCTGTTTTCGAACAAGAGCGGACCTGGTTGTATACCAATCATAATGAGTGCACCTAGCATTACCGCAGTGGCGCCAGAGCCTGGAATAGCCATCGTAAGCATCGGAATCATGGAGCCAACAGCTGCCGAGCTATTTGCAGATTCTGGAGCAACAAGACCTTCAACGGCTCCTTTTCCATACTCTTCTTTGTTTTTAGCAATTTGCTTTTGTGTACTATAAGCGAGTAAGGAAGAGATTGTACCTCCAGACCCAGGAAGGATACCTAGGAAGAAACCAATGGGCCCACTTCGTAAGATCGGTGCGAGTGATTTTTTCCATTGCTCTTTTGTGAACCATTTGCTACCAATATTTTGGTCTGGCTTCTTTGCTTTGTTAATGTTGAACATGTTATAGAGTACTTCACCGAGTGCGTAAATTCCGATAATGATGACAATGAAATCAATACCGTCGGTCAAGTGTGGCACGTCTAATGTAAAGCGGTGAACCCCTGATTGTAAATCAACACCAATCGTACTAATTCCTAGTCCAATAAACATCGTTAAAAAGCCTTTTGCAATGTTACCCATGGATAACGCAACGACCGCAGATAATGCGAAGATAAACAACATCACATACTCAGCAGGCCCGAAGTTCAAGGCAAATTGTGCGAGTGGAATGGCAAGGAAAATAAAGCCGAAAATCGCCATAACCCCACCGATTAACGATGCGATTGCCGCAATCGACATCGCCTGCCCGGCTTGTCCTTTTTTTGTCATTGGATAGCCATCAAATGTTGCCGCAATTGAGGATCCATCCCCTGGTGTATTAATTAAAATCGAACTTCTTGATCCGCCAAATAGCGCACCGTAGTAGATGGCAGCCATTAAAATTAATGCACTGATTGGTTCCATACCGAATGTTAAAGGGATTAAGACAGCAATCCCTGTGGCGGGTCCGAGTCCGGGAAGAATTCCGACAATCGTACCGAGTATTGCCCCAATAACCAACCACATGAGGTTGATCGGCTGGAGCGCTGTAAATAAACCATCGATGATAATGCTAAAGTCCATACCGGCAACCTCCTAAGGTAAGCTTATTTCGAGCAAGAAACTGAATGTATACCATGTTGTAAATGCTGTGATGATTGTTACTGAAAGATTCAAAATCCAATGCTTAACACCGTTAAGATAGAATAGTAACGCTCCTAAGAAAAGGATGGTTGAGATCAAGAAACCTAAATGTTCAAAGATCAATGTGTAAATGAGACAGAAGCCAAGCACGATCCCGACGACTTTTAAAGTACTTTTACGAGACAACATTTCTAAGTCTTCGTTTTGTCTAATGTTCTCTTTTCTCATATTAATTAAGTCGACAATCGAAAAAATCAGAATTCCAGTGCAAATAATGAGTGGAAAATACCGCGGTGCATTCGGTTCACCGAGCATTGCGGGTTGTAATTGAAAGATCATAATTGCATAGATAAGACTTGCGACAATAAATAGGACAGGTAATGATAAACGGATTATATACATGTGACTACACCTCTATGGCATTAAGCCAACACTTTCAATAATGTCATTAAACAACTCGTTTTGTTCTTCAAGGAAATCTTTTGTTTCGGCACTATCCATATAAAAGTCAAAAAACATATTTGATTCTAAATCCCGTTGCCATTGTTCACTTTCTGCCATTTCACCAAACCATTCATCGTATTGCGCAATTTCTTCTTCGCTCATATCCGGTGGCCCCATTACCCCACGCCAATGGGGGAATTCAATATCAACGCCGAGTTCTTGCCACGTTGGTACGTCTGGAAACAGCTCTAATCGTTCTGGTGACGTTACGGCATGGATATCAATTTCGCCGGCTTCATATTGACTGGAAAGTACAGACATTGAGTTTACGAGAATGTCGATATGGCCTCCAAGCAAAGCATTCATTGCTTCGCCACCGCTATCATAAACGAGAACTTGCAAATCTCGCGGTTCAACACCAGAGAGCATAGCAATTTGAGACGTAGATAGATGGTAACCGCTTCCAAGTGCAGGGCTAAGACCGAAGATCAACGATTCTGGATCATCTTGTAATTTAGTAATTAACTCATCGGCGTCTTGAACGTCAGCATTCGAAGCGGTTGCCCAAGCGATCCATTCTGTCAGTAACATGGCGATCGGTGTAAAATCTTCATAGGATAAATCACTTTGACCGAGCAAGTTGTTTGTCAAAAGAAGACTAGAGTTTACAGAAGTAGAGTGAGCATCTTGGCGCTGTAAATATTGCCAACCGACTTCGCCGCCACCACCAGGCATATTTTCAACGTTGAATCTTGGGTAATGATGTCATCACTCGTCATCGCCCGGTGAACGGACCGTGCGGTCATGTCCCATCCTCCGCCAGGAGAAGCTGGAGCGATGAGTTCCATACGTTCTGTTGGGAACTCAGTTCCTTCACTTGATGCACTTGAACTACAAGCGACAAGCAGTAAAAAAGGTAGACTACTTAAAACAGGTTTCCACATACGATCACCTCTGAAGATGTATTCGATGATAGCGCTATCATTATAGGGTAAAAATTATTGTACAATGAAAGAAGCGCTTTCTTTTTTAGACTTAATATCGTATGGGTAACTATATACTAAAAATAATTATAAATAAAATAATAATTTTTTATTAAATCCGATTAAATTATTTTATAATATTAGCACAATAGGAGGGTGGCTTATGGATCAAAAGGATTGGTTTATGCTCAAGACCATTTTTGAAGAGAAGAATATGACGCGATCGGCAGAGAAGCTATACGTGTCCCAACCTTCTCTGAGCTATCGATTGAAAAACCTCGAGTCAGAATTTGGAGTCACGTTGTTTTATAAAACGAAAAGTGGATTAGAGTTCACCACAGAGGGAGAGCATCTCGTATCATATGCCGAAGACATGTTGGAGGCATTGCAAAGAACGAAAGACGAATTACAAAACTTACAAAGCAACGTCCAAGGGACTCTTCGAATTGGAGTCTCGAGTAACTTCGCTCAATATATATTGCCTGAAATGCTGCACCGGTTTTCTGAGCTTTACCCTAATGTCCAGTTTCACGTGCAATCAGGACTAAGCAATGAAGTCTATGCCATGTTGCAACAATCACAAGTTCATGTAGCGATTGTACGTAATGACTATACATGGCACGGTGAGAAATATCTCCTGCGTGAAGAGCAGCTACAAGTCATTTCCAAAGAGAGAATTGACATAGATTCACTAGATGAACGAAGGTTAATTAATTATGAAACGGATCGTTCATTAAAAGAAACCATTAATGAATGGTGGATCGACCAGTTTAAGAATCCTCCTACAGTTGAGATGGAAGTCGACCGACTTGAGACGTGTAAAGAAATGGTCAAAAAGAATTTCGGATTTGCCATTGTGCCTGACATTTGTCTTCTTGAGTCAGATCAGTTGTATAAACAAGGCATCTATAGAAAGAACGGGGAACCCGTTACGAGAAATACGTATTTAATGTATCATCCTCAAACTCAAAATCTATCGATTGTACATCGCTTCATTGAATACCTTAAAAACAATCAAATCTGATAAAAATATTTTATGAGATACTCTAAAATATTGATATTTCATTTATTGTAAGTGCTTTCTTATACTAGAAGTAACAAAGAGGTACTGCTTATGAGGAGGACTTACAATGGAAAGCTATTCTAAATCGTATGATGTGATTGTTGTTGGTGGAGGAAATGCAGCGTTTAGCGCAGCGATCTCTGCACGTGAAAAGGGAGCAAGTGTACTCGTCGTAGAAAAAGGTTCAAAAGATAAACGCGGGGGTAACTCGTACTTTACAGATGGTGCGATTCGCATGGCTTATGGTGATCTTGAAGGGCTCCGCTCTGTATATAGCGACTTAAAAGATGACGACTACGATCGTGTTGATATGCCTGTATACGGTGAGAAAGAATATTACGATGATATTATGAGAGTGACAAATGGTAAAAGCGAACCCGCATTGGCGAAGGTTCTAACATCACAATCGTATCCGACGATCAAGTGGATGCAATCACACGGTGTGGAGTTTATCGTTAACGAAAATCAATACTTTGAAAAAGACAATAAAATGAGCTTCTGGGGCGGGCTGCCGGTTAAAACGTACAATAAAGGCATCGGTCTTATGACGGCTTGGTGGAAGCGTGCTGATGAATTAGGCGTTGATGTTCTGTATAACACGAAGGGGACTTCACTCGTAAAGTCTGACAACGCAATTACTGGACTTGTTGTTGAGCAAGACGGTAAGGAAATGCAAATCGACACAAAAAGCGTGATCCTTGCATGTGGTGGCTTTGAAGCAAGTGAACAAAAACGTATGAAATACATCGGTGATGAATGGAAAAATGCGGTCGTACGTGGAACCGAGCATAATACGGGTGATGGACTTGATATGGCGATTGAAGCAGGCGCTACGCCATTTGGAGATTGGTCAGCGTGTCACGCACATACGACGGACTACAATGCACCACGAGTTGGTGACTTTGAGAAGCCAGGGGACATTTATAAGAAGTCATCGTATCCCCTTGGTTTGATCGTGAACAATGAAGGTGTCCGGTTCGTTGATGAAGGTGCGGATTTTAGAAACTATACGTATGCTAAATATGGAAAAGAAACATTAAAGCAACCTGAACAAAAGGCATTCCAACTTTACGATCAAAAAGTACGTCCTCTTCTTCGAGTAGAGTACGAATTGGAAGAAGCGTCCGTTGTAAAAGCTGATTCTTTAGAAGAGCTTGCAGAGAAAATGAACGTACCGAAAGAGAAGTTCTTGGAAACAATTCACGCGTACAATGCGTCCGTTCAAGAAGGTGACTACGATCCAAGTGTGAAGGATGGCAAGTCTACTAAAGGGTTAACTCCAGCTAAATCAAACTGGGCGCTTACATTTGATGAGGCACCATTTTATGCTTATCCTGTAACGTGTGGAATTACCTTTACGTTCGGTGGTATTAAAGTGGATGACCAAGCAGAAGTACTCGATTCAGAAGAGCAACCTATTGGTGGTCTTTATGCAGCAGGTGAGATGGTTGGCGGTTTGTTCTATGAGAACTACCCAGGCGGTTCTGGATTAATGTCAGGGGCAGTATTTGGCAAGTTAAGTGGAGAAACTGCAGCTACGTACGTTGAAAGCGTTGCAACCAAGGCGTAAGTCAAAAACTACGATGAATATCATCGTAGTTTTTTTGTTAACGCTTCACCTTTTTCAATAAATCAGGTATAATATAGATTAATCACATTAATTTACTTGGGATTAAATCGAAAGTAGGTGGAGCAGTCATGGAAAAGATTGTTGAGGCAACAGTTAATGATGCTTGTCACATTTTGAATTTGCAAAAGCTAGCGTATGTTTCTGAAGCGGAGATCTACAATGACTACACCATTATGCCACTAAAAGAAGATCTTGAGACAGCGAAAAAATCGTTTGAGAAGAATATCGTGTTGAAGTACGTGGAAGACGACGTGATGATCGGCTCTGTTCGTGCGTTTCAAGAAGAGGGCGTCTGTTACATTAATAAATTAATGGTTCATCCTGCTTGTCGCAATCGAGGAATTGGTCAAGCGTTAATGGAAGAAATTGAAGCTAAGTTTGATCCAGTCGTGTACAGGTTATTTACTGGTGCAAAGTCTGAAAAGAACATTTTTTTATATGAAAAGCTCGGGTATAGCGTCTATCGTACGGGTAAATTTGATTTTGAGGATACAGAGTTTGTTTTTATGGAGAAGGAACAACGACCATTATGAGCTTACATCCAGCGATTAGAGAGGTCATCGAACGCAGTCAGCATGAACAGTTACCCTCCTCTATAGAAGAAATTAAACAGCTAAGAAGTGACTATGTAAAAACGAGACATTCAAGTAACGTACCCGAAGCGATCGTTGCTTCATCAGTGGATTTGTTGGCAACAGATGGGGAACGCACTGTTCCGGTTCGTTTGTATACACCAAAAGGTACGGCACCGTTTCCTGTGATCGTTTATTACCACGGGGGCGGCTTTGTCGTTGGGGACCTTGAAACGATCGATGGATTTTGTCGTTATCTCTGTTACAAAAGTGAAGCGATTGTCGTATCGGTTGATTATCGACTTGCTCCAGAGCATCCGTTCCCAGCTGCGTTTGAAGACGCGTATGTGGCGGCTAAATGGGCAGCAACAAATGCTCAGCAGTACGGAGGGGAGCCAAAGCGATTAACGCTTTCAGGTGATAGCGCTGGTGGGAATTTGGCAGTCGGGGTGATGTTGAACAATCAACTTCATAACGATTTTGTAGTAGATGCACAGTTGTTGTATTACCCGTGGCTCCTTCTTAATGATCAGTCTGATGCTCATCTCGTTCATGGAGAAGAATTAAATCTAACGACCGCTCAACTTCGTTGGTACGAGTCATGTTATGCGCCTAGCCAGTGTTGGAAAGCGAATCCGCTATTAGGTTCTGCATCCGGTGCACCACCATCTGTCATTATAACCGCAGAGCACGACCCACTGCGTGATGATGGACTACGCTATGCAGAACAATTACAAATAGCAGGCACAAAAACGGTCATTCATAATTATTCAGGGCTTGTGCATAGTTTTATTCATATGATGAACGAAGTAGATGAGGCTAGAGAAGCGGTCGATACGAGCATTACGGAATGGAAGCACCAACGATTAAAGTCATACCAATAAACGGCATCGCTCATCATGAGTGATGCCGTTTTAGTATTCTGAGGGGTGCCTTCACTGCAACAACGAAAAAAAGCTCCCACATACTTGTGGGAGCAGTAGCATTAATCGTTTTTGGAAACACCCCAGAACACAAACCCGTCTTGATAACGGAAGTTGTCAATATACTCCTGGGTCGTTGCCACCCGTTTGAAATCTCCAATACGTACGACAGGGATATACTCCCAGTACCACTCAAGAACTTCATCGTATTTGTCTTGTGCTTCTTCAAGCGTGGCAGAAGCACGGAAGTCATCGACAACCGACGGCACTTCACTCCAGCCCGGATAATCAGTTCATGAAAACATTCGAGCCTGGCTCTGCTGCCGATACATTCGCTAATACGAAGATGTCATAAGCATTTTCATCTTGGTTCATTTCAAGTAATGTTGGCCAGTCGTACACTTCGATTTTTACATTGAGACCCATTTGTTCCATCTGTTGTTGAAGAACGACTGAACCGTTGTACTGATCCTCGTAATCACGGGTCGTGATAATCGTAATTTCTTCCCCGTCATAACCGATGTCACTTAAATAATCATCCATATTACTCGAGTCGTTCGTGTTGTAGACGTCTTGACCGACGTCGCTTGGCCATTGTTCGAGTTGATGGTACATCATAATGTTGTGGTTGAGAACGTAATAGTCATCACTTGCATAAGCACCTGTTAAAATGGCTTCACTATCAATGGACGTTGCTAAGGCTTGTCTTGCATCTTGTTCTGTAAAGAAGCCTTCTCGTTTATTGAAGTGAATCGTCAAATAGGCGCCTGGATACGTATGGTTGGTTAAGTTTGGATCGCTTTCAAGCTGATCGGCGTTATCAAATGGCACAGCGTGAGCGACGTCAAATTGCCTAGATTGCATGCCTGAAACACGGGTAGAAGAATCCAGAATGAATTCAAAAAGCAACTCATCAACGAGGGCTTCTCTCGCACCTGCAAGACCATCAGCCGGTTCGTCACGGATGGCGTAATCTTCGAACTTTAGGAGTTTAATATGTTGGTCCTGAATCCATTCATCGAATTTGAATGGACCGGTTCCGATGTATTCTTTTACGCCAGTGCCGTCAGCTTCTTCGGCAAGTTCAGCAGGCATGATGGCTGGGAATCCTACACTATTAAAAGCAAGGATTGGCAGAGCGGTTGCCATCGGCTCACCTAGATCTAATACGACCGTCTTATCATCGATTTGTTCAATGGTTGCCGTGTCGGGAAGTTTGTTGCCATTACCTGGTGAATCTAGCCACTTCTCCATCGAAGCGACAACATCTTCAGCGGTCATCGTTTCGCCGTTATGAAAGAGAACATCCTCTCGCAAGACGAACTCAATGGCGGTACCGTCTTCACTTAATTCGTACGATTCGGCGAGCATCGGTTCAATGTTGTACGAAGAATCGACTGTTACGAGACTTTCATAGACGTGTCGCATCATATCTGACGTTGCAATTGCGGATGATTCATGTACATCAAGAATCGGAGGTTGTGCGGAGTAAGCAACTTTCAACTCTCCTCCAGTCGTTGCTCCCTCTGTTGGTTCAGCAGAGCTCTCTGTATCTCCTGAGTCATTACCGCATGCGGATAGAAGAACAGTGCCAATCATTGTAACCAAAGCAAACCTAGGAAACTTTTGCATGTTTGTCATCCCTACCTTTAGTTAGAGTCGTGTTTGAAATCTTTCGCCGTCCATTCAAGGATATGATTAGCAAGTACATTCGCCGTTTTAAGAACACTATCAATCTCAACGTATTCGTCAGGAGAGTGAGCGCCTGAACCAATGGGTCCAAAACCTATGCCTGGCCGATCGTAATATTGAGTGAAGCGTGCATCGTTCCCACCCGTTCTTCCGATGATTTGTACATCGTTCGTATCGAGTACGTCTTTCGCCGTTTGAAGAAACTCTTGTACATAGTCATCGTTAGGATCTTGATACCATGCTTCAGTTGTCCAACCATACCACTCAATTTGCGGAGGGTGTTTTCTTAGCCACTCATCATCTTGGACGGTATCTAGAATCGTTTTCTCCACTAAGTCACGGATTTGTTCTCGTGTTTCACCAGGGATAAAGCCGATGCGACATTCAATGGTCGCTTTCCCTGCAACATTGGACGCCCAATCGCCAGCTTGAAACGTTCCGATATTTAAGTTGACGGATTGCTTATCAGAACCACGTTGATAAAGTTCAAATTGCACGTCTTCAGCTCGTGTTTCTTCAAGCTGTTGAAGTGCATGATAAATTGGATACATTTTACCGATCGCATTGACTCCGTCTTGAGTTCGGCTTGCATGGGCGGTTTTACCGTAAACACTTACCCGGAAGTACATCACGCCAGTATGAGAAACGGTGACATTTAAACTGTGTGGTTCTGTCGTAACGAACCCATCAGTCACGTATCCTTCTTCAAGACAAGTGAGCGCACCACCTGCACCACCAGACTCTTCTTCAATAGTGCTATGCAATTGAACAGTTCCAGCAGGTTTTAAACCAAGATCAAGCAACGCTTTAAGTGCAAACCAGTTCGCAAGAAGGCCGGATTTCATATCCATAGAACCACGACCATATAAACGGTTTCCTTCGATGATTGCGGCGTACGGGTCTTTCGTCCAGAACTCGGTCGGTTCTGCAGATACGACATCAACGTGACCTTCGAGCGTGAGTGATCGTTTATCGGAGTCACCATGGTAGATGCCGATGACATTGTAACGGTTATCAAAGGATAGGCCAGAACTTGAGAAGCTTCATGATCTTGAATCTTTTCATAGTCTGGCTGAACGATCACGGTTTCTAGCCCAAGATCTTCATATTTTTGTTTCATAAAATGAATCATCTCTTGTTCAGTACCAACGACACTTTTAATGCGTACGGCTTCTTGAATGGCTTCAATTAACTCTGTTTGGTTTTCGTTAATATACTGATCAATTCTTTCTTTTGACGAAAGCTGCACTTTCATAGATTCTCCTCCTCGCCTCTCACTAGATTTAGTAGTCAATTCTCGCTATTTAGGTTCGAATTCTTTCGCTACAGCAGGGGATACACCACCAGCTTTTGCAGGTGGACCAATGCTAATCATATCTACGACAACCATTGTAGGACCGGTTTTTGAATGGCGTTTTCTAGCACTTCTCCAAAATCATCGGTCGTCTTCACACGAGTTGCATGAAAGCCGATGGACTGTGCAAGTTGAACGAAGTCGGGTGTGTGTAGATCAACGGCAACACGGCGGCCGTATGTCGCATCTTGAATGTTGCGTAATACGCCATAACCGTGATCATCAAAGAGCACGACGACTAACGGTAGTTTTTCCTCAACAGCGGTGGCCATTTCTCCTAGATTCACCATAAAGCCGCCGTCACCAGCAAATACGAGGCACCTTTGGTCTGGTTGTCCAATTTGTGCTCCAATTGCTGTAGGTAAGCTCTGCCCGATTCCACCTCCCGTTGCGTGGATGGACGTTCTAGGTTCATAAATCGGGATGAGTCGGTGTCCCCATTGATAAGCTGGGAGTGTAATGTCACGAACAAAGATGGTGTTCTTTGGCATGACACGGCGCATATGATCGGCAATTTCTCCATATGGACTCATGCTTCGCGTAGCTCACGGTCTACTTGAACTTTGACTGCTGTTACTTCAGCTAAGAAGCTTGATTTATCGGTGAATGATTCTCCTTCAAATTGCTTTGTAAGGGCATCGAGTATGTCATAAGCGTCGCCGATGAGTGCATGTTGGCAATCATAGTTTCGGTTGATGGATAGGGCGTCGGCATTAATCGTAATGTGCTCATCTGGAATAGGGACAGAATAGTTTCCCGTTTCGTTCCAGCGAAAGCGTACGCCAATACTGATAAGTAGATCCGCTGACTTCAAAAGATCGATCGTCGGTTTTGTTGCCGCATAATTACCGATGCATTGTGGGTGGTCTTCTGGTATGGCGCCTTTCCCAGATTCACTCGTAATAACAGCCGCGCCGATTTGCTCTGCGAACTGTGTAAGTAATCGATGTGCAGAAGCTTTCACAACACCTCCGCCGACCCAAAGCACAGGTCGTTCAGCTAATTGAATTTTAGAAAGAACTTCTGAATCGAGCGTAAATGTTCCCCGATTTAGTTGAGGCTCTTGTTGAATGATGGAGCGATTGACGAGTTTTGATTGCATATCAATCGGTATTTGAATTGTTACGGGTCCTGTAGGCTGGGCTTTTGTCTGTTTGATTGCTTCACGAACGACCGTTTGGACGTTCGTCGGGTCACTCACTGCAATGGCCGTTTTACATGCGCCATCCATCATCTTTAATTGATCTTTGCATTCATGAATGTACCGTTTAGACGTCCCAACAAATGCACTCGCTACATCTCCTGTAAGGTGCAAAAGTGGAGTGCCTGCATTCCAGGCTTCCGTTAAAGCACCAGCCGCGTTGCCAGCACCTGCTCCTGTACTCGTAAGAACGACACCAAGCTTTCCGGTAGAACGAGCATACCCGTCAGCCATATTTACGGCACCGCTTTCGCCACGAGCGTTTACAATTTTAATCTTGTTACTACGAAGTAGCGCATCGTACATCGGCATGTTATGAATACTGACAATTCCGAAAACGCATTCGACTCCTTCGCGTAGTAATTCTTCAACGATTAAATCTGCGGCTTTTTCTTCGGTTCTAATCTTCACTTCTGAAGAACTCATACTATACCTCCTAAATAAAAATACGTTACCGTATGTATTTGTCTTGGGAATGAAATCTCCTTCTAAATAATAAAAAAATTTACGATATAAATTGTGATGAAGGTAGATAATCTGACAGGAAAAGAAGAGAAAAGCCTTTATAGATAAAGCATTTCGCTAATCATTAATTGAGTTTAAATTTCGCCAAAAAAGTTGGAGTTAATAAAGAAACTGTTATTACGATTATGAAAAAAAGCCCACGATGACGAAATCGTGAGCGCTTGATTTAGTTGCGTAGGCCAACGTGCTGGATGTAATCGGCAATAAATGCCTTGGCATCGACGTGCTTGGCGACGTGAACGTTTGGTGTGCGTTGCAATCCGTTTTTATAATCACAGACCGTTTGACCGTCACAAAGTGTGCTGTTCGTTTCCACATCGACGTAATAAGGAAACGTCGTAACGAACGGTTTTCCGATTGCTACAGCAATGGCGAGTGGGTCGTGCATGGCAATTTCTTTTATACCATTTCGCTCCCAGGAAACGTTGAAATAAATTGCTGTTGCTTCTCGAATAAACGAATAATAACTCGTTCCTACTAGAGACTCTACGTCTTCTTTTGACATGAGTGCTTGTTCTGTTACATCTAATCCAATCATCGTCAGTCGAACGCCGGAATGAAGGACTAGCTTGGCAGCTTCTGGATCAACATACATGTTAAATTCAGCAACAGGCGTAACATTGCCATTACCATTGGCTGCGCCGCCCATAAAGACGACTTCTTTTAGACGATGAACGATTGAAGGGTCTTTCTTTAAGGCGTGTGCAAAGTTCGTCATCGGTCCTGTAAGAACAAGGGTAATTTCACCAGGATAATCATGCGTGATTCGAATGAAATAGTCCCATGCAGTTTCATTCTCAGTGCGGTCTTTAAACGGTGCGTCGTGGAGGGCACCTCCGATGCCGTCATCACCGTGAACCGCATGTTCAAAAAATGCTTGTCGTACGAGTGGTTGCTTGGCTCCCGCAAAGATCGGAACGTCTAACCCAATTAAATCCAATACTTTATGTGTGTTGCAAATGGCTTTATGTAGAGAGATGTTGCCGGATACGACGGATACGCCAAGGACATCTACATTTGGTTGATGGGCGAGAAGTAATAGACCGAGGGCGTCATCGATACCGGTGTCGACGTCTACGATTATTTTTTTTGTCATGATTGTCCCCTTTTCAATAAAGCTGCATGCTACACTTATAGAATAGTTCAAAAAGAAAGGTAACTCCAGTAATGAATGAAAACCCGACCGGAAAAAAGCGGTATGCATTGGCGTTAATTTTGAGTATGTTGACGGTGCTTGGACCGCTGAATATTGATATGTACTTACCTGCTTTCCCCGACATTGCTAATGATTTGTCGACGTCACAAACCCTTGTGCAAGCAAGTTTAACGGCTTGCTTATTAGGACTTGCAATTGGGCAACTCGTAATTGGTCCGATCAGTGATGCGAAAGGGCGTCGAAAGCCGTTAATGATCTCTGTGTTACTATTTGTGCTTGCCTCATTGCTCTGTGCGGTAGCTCAAAACATTGAAACCCTTATTGTTGGACGTTTTCTTCAAGGGTTCACAGCTGCAGCAGGGTTAGTCGTCTCGCGGGCCGTTGTGCGAGATGTTTTCGATGGAAAAGCGTTAACGAAGTTTTTGCATTACTTATGGTTATTAATGCCGTTGCCCCCATTGTTGCGCCCATTGCAGGTGGTGCACTCCTTGCAATTCCAGCGTTTGAATGGGATGGAATTTTCTATACGTTGTCATTCCTCGGCTTGATTGTCGTTGGAATTGTTTATTTTAGCTTAAAAGAAACACTACCAGAAACAAAGCGTTCACCGAGTTCCTTGAAACATATCGTGTCAACTTTTTATGAGTTGTTAAAAGACCGGACATTTATGGGGTTTGCTCTTGCGTTAGGATTTGCACATGGTGGAAGCTTTGCGTATGTAGCAGGAACACCGTTTGTCTACCAAGGTATTTACGATGTGAGCCCACAACTGTTTAGCGTATTGTTCGGAATTAATGGGCTTGCGATGATCATTGGTTCGTTTGTTATTGGGCGGTTTAGTGGCATCATTCGTGAGAGAACGCTGCTGTTTACAGCACTTGTTATCGGTGTGGGTGCTACGTTCATTTTGTTATTCATGACGGCTATTGAAGCACCACTCGCTGCCATTGTGATTCCAATCTTTGTCTATATGACGGGAATGGGAATGATTTTGACGAGCTCATTTACGCTAGCTATTGCAAAACAAGGCCACCGGCAGGGAGTGCAAGCGCCTTGCTGGGTGTATTCCCGCTACTTATTGGAGCCATCGTGGCGCCGCTTGTTGGATTAAATGAAGGTTCAGCGGTACCGATGGGGCTGATCTTGTTTAGTACTTCGCTCCTCGCATTAGGGGCATATGTAATCTTAGCTAAGACGAAGAAAAATCAATAGAAGTCAGGAGGATTAAAGATGATTAAAAAAATCGAACATGTTGCACTCGTAGTCAATGACTTAGCACATTCCATTGAATTTTATCATCGTTGTTTTGGGTTTAACGTACGGCTTAAAGGAGAGAATGAAACACGTGAAATGGCGTTTCTCTATCTAGAAAATGAGCCAGACGTTGAGATTGAATTGATTCGGGATAAAGTTGATTTAGGAAATTATGAAACAAAGAGTGTGATCAACCATATTGCATTTACAGTGGAGCGTTTAGATGAGGAAGTAGAGAAGCTGAAAGAAAAGGGAGTCACATTCCTAACGGATGCACCAAAACCAACGTTAGATGGTGGGAAGATGATTCTTTTTCATGGGCCTGATGAAGAGCTGTTACAACTCGTCGAGCGTGGTACATCGTAAAAGCAAGGTGGAGATCACAGGATCTCTGCCTTTTTTATTGATCTGAATGACGTTTTCGTACGTGCAAGGCAATTTTATGAGGGGAAGGTGAGGCATTTGACTCCGAAGAAGAGGCGTTTACTCGTAGGGCTTTTACTATCCACGTCTTTTTGAGTGTACTTAATCAGTTTTTATTAATCACCGCTTTCCCACAGATCATGTCTGATTTTCAAATCAACGCAACAGAAGTTCAATGGTTAACGACAATTTTTATGTTATCGATTGCGATTCTTGTTCCGATTACAGCGTACTTAATTGATCGTTTTACAGCGAGAGCGTTACTCATGGCTGCTGTGTTGAGTTTTTTAGCCGGAACGTTTGTTGCAGCGATTGCACCGAATTTTGAAACGCTACTCGTCGGGAGGGTGTTACAAGGTGCTGGCTCTGGCATGATGATGCCACTCATGCAGACGATTTTGTTACTTGTGTACCCTCGAGAGCAACGAGGATATGCGATGGGGCTCGTCGGCCTCGTCATTAATGTTGCCCCTGCAATTGGTCCTGTTATTTCAGGTGTGCTGATCGAAGCGTTTACCTGGCGAGCGGTATTTGTCCTCACGTTGCCTCTTGCAATCTTCCTACTCGTACTTATTTATTTCTTTATGGAAAACGTTACGAAGCAGCGTCCGACGAGCATTGATGTATCGTCAATTTTACTTTCAACCTTGCTTTTGGAGGGATTTTGTACGGTGTGAACAGCACGGATGACTCTGCATTGGCTACGGTTTTAATTTGGGTTGGGTTTTTGGCGCTCATCCTCTTTGTCATCCGTCAATTCAGACTCGAAACCCCTGTGCTTGAGTTGCGTACGTTTCGTTCGCCATTGTTTGCATTGGTCATTGTTATTACGACACTTTCCTTTAGTCTGTTGATCGCTGGAGAGACGATCTTGCCAATGTATGTACAAAATGTTCAGTTGTATTCTGCTTTTCATTCAGGATTAATTATCTTTCCTGGAGCCATTACGCTCGCTGTTATGTCACTCGTAGCTGGGAAGTGGTTCGATCGTTATGGAGGGCTCCGTCTTGCGTTAATCGGGTTTGTGTTGTTATGTAGCTCTTCGTTAAGCTACGTATTCGTTTTGTCCCAAGAGACTCCGATCGTTGTAACGGCATTGTTGTTTATGATCTTTATGGCAGGTATTGCGATGATTAATATGCCGCTTACGACAGCGGCATTAAATGCTCTTCCGAATGAATGGATCTCTCACGGCACAGCGATTACGAATACCGTTCGTCAATTCGGTGGCTCGATCGGTCTTATCTTTATTATTTCGTTTATTACAAGAGCTGCTCCAGAAGCGGGTGGTGCGAATCCGATCGCTTTTTTAGAAGGGGTACAGGCGGCGTTTTAGCAGCGTTTGTCTTTTCATTAGTTGGCTTGTTGTTAACCTTACTGTTGTTCAAAACGAAGACGAGCTAAAAACTACACATAATCTCCACATTGGCTCCATTGTTCCTCCATTTAGAATGAGTATACTGTAAGTTGTAAGCACATAGTTTGGGGTGAACGAACGTGTGGAAAAATGTAGGTATGATTAGTGTATTTCTTTTTGCGGCATTTGCAGGTATGTTGATCGCAAAAGAAAGTATTCAGGTAGAAGATGACGATGAAGCAATCACTTTTGAGGTGCCTCATTTAGAACATTCAATTGATGACAATGAATCTGTATGAAACTTTACATCGAACAAGGAAACAGCTGCCGGTGGCAGCTGTTTTTTTTCATGAGCGTGTGCTATCTACTCGGGCAAGGATTGCAATTGTTGGTGCTTGTCCTGTATAAGTTGAACCTGCAACATCATCAAAACGCTTTTCAACAAGAAATCCAGCGTCAGTCAGTTCTTGCTCGAGTTGTTCCAAAGTGAAATATTCGTTCCAAATATAGTGAACGACCGTCTCTTCTTCTGTTGCAACAACCGTTTGTTCGAGTGTGATGTTTTTTGTGTAACGGGTACTTTGAGTTAACGTAAGATGTGGTTCACTCGACCAAAATCCAGACGATGGATGATGTTCCCAAATCATCGCTTCTTCAAATGCACCGTATTGATGCATTGAAAAGACATCGAGAAATAACTGACCTCCAGAGGTAAGGGTTTGTTTTAAATTGTGTAGTAATGTTTTGCGATTCTCTTTAGAGAGGGCGCCATAATCACAATAGATTAACGTTGCAAAATCATGAAGCATCTCGGTTGGAGCTGGTTGAAGATAATCGTGCACGTAATAGGTGCTCTGATTGTCATGAGCTTTTGCATACGCAATTGAGCGACTAGAAATATCAAGTCCAGTCACGTTATGACCGAGCTTCGCAAAGCGTTCGGTATAAAGACCAGGTCCACATCCAAAATCGATGATTCGCGGACCGGCCATCGTCGAGATAAATGCAGCGGACTTATCAATAAATCTATGATTGCGAGTAGCGCCTTCAAACGAAGGATCAAGATGTGCTTGTAACATGTTTTTAGAGATGTGTTCATTTGTCCAAATCGAGCCTTCAGAAGGTGTGAACGCATTTGGTCGTTTTAATACGTGAGGTGGGATTGTAAACAAGTTCGGTTCCTCCAGTTTGAATGCATACATAGACTTGTAGCCAAAGCTATTTAACTTGGGCGAGTGTCTCTAGCATTTTTAAAGTGATCGACCTTTTCTGTATGTAACGTTATCATGGTAGAATTACGAATAGCAAACGAGAACGAGGAGGGGTTTCATTGTCGACGATTGCAATGATCGGAATCGGTGCAGTAGGTGCTGTTTACGCAAATCTATTAAACCAAGACGAAGTGACACAACTTTATTGTGTGATGGATGAAAAACGAAAAGAGCGATACGTAAGTGAAGGGATGAACGTTAACGGCAACGAGATTAACTTGAACTACGTCACACCAAGTGAGGTAAACGAAGGGGTCGATTACGTTATCTTTGCCGTTAAGAATACACAACTTGATGCTGCGATGGATCTCGTTGAACCAATTGTCGATGATCGAACGACGTTTCTATCATTGTTAAACGGGATTGATAGTGAACGACAATTATCTAAGCGATTTGGTGAAGATCGTGTATTGTATGGATTGACGAATGGCATTGATGCAACGAAAAACAATCAGGAAGTTTTTTATACATACCCTGGAACGTTGTATTTCGGTGAAAAGCAAAATGAACAGATAACCGAACGCGTGCATCAGTTACAAGCAGTTTTCGAGCGGGCGCAAATCCCTTCGTTTGTACCAGTCGATATGGAACGTCAATTGTGGCATAAATTTATGGTGAACGTCGGAGTAAATGCAGTGACAGCAATCTCTCGTTCGACACACGGTGTCTTACGTGACTCTGAAGAATTATTGAATGTGAGTAAGCGAGCCATGAATGAAGTCATTAAGGTTGCAAACGCAAACAACATTGCTCTTACAGAATCTATGATTGATGAGTTCTTTGAAAACGTTTGGACGAAAGTAGGGTACAGTGGAAAAACATCAATGCTACAAGATATCGAAGCTAAGAGAAAAAGTGAGAATGATTATTTTGCAAAACGAGTCATTGAGATGGCGCAAAAACATGGCATTTCAGTACCTGTTAATGAAACGTTGTATGCATTCGTACATCATGAAGAAAAGCGCTTTTAAAATGACGGAATGTCATTAATGTCAGATTATCACACGGTCTTTTTTGAAAAAATGACTGGACATTTGAAGAAGGAAGCTATAGAAATAGAACTATAAACACATTCGCTTTTATAAAAGAATCGACATCTTTAGTGGGAATATTACAAAAAATGTTGTTGAGTTCAGGGGGCCTACATGAATAACGTAGACATCGTATTAAAAAGCCGTGCAATCTTTACAGGGAACGAAGAACAGCCATTTGCGGGCGGTGTGGCGATCTCAGGGAATAAAATTGTCGCTGTTCTAAAGGACGAAACGATTCAAACTTACATAACGGATGAAACGACCGTGTATGAATACGGTGATCAACTGATCATGCCAGGGTTCCACGATTTTCATGTTCATTTATTTGCAGGTAGTTTAGCAGAGCAAAGTGTGCTTCTTCATGCAGCGAAATCAGAAGAAGAGGCCGCGCAAATGGTGAAAGCATTTGCCGATGAGCACCCTGAAGATGAATGGATTTTCGGTTTTCGTTGGTATCATATTTATTGGGACCGTCATGAGTTGCCGACAAAAGCGACACTTGACCGACTTATTTCCGATCGACCAGTTTTCTTGTTTAACGATGAGTGCCACGGTGCATGGTTAAACAGCAAAGCGCTAGACATTTTAGGAATTACTAAAGAAAGTGAAAATCCCCCGTTTGGTGAAATTGTTAAAGATGAATATGGAGAACCGACTGGCTTTTTGTATGAGACTGCGATGGGTTTCGCTCAACAAGCGTTTGATTCATTGTCAGAAAGTAAAAGAAGGCGGTTGTTGCAGGCTTTTTTAGAAAAGGCTGCAAGTTATGGGGTTACATCTGTTAGCGATATGCTTCCGTTACCAGGGTTATCGCTTGGGGATCTAGAGATGTACAAAACGTTTGAAGAAGAAGGGACACTCACGACGCGGATTCACTTTATGTCTGCATTAGATGGAGAATTAACGAAGCCGAAGCAGCTTCGTGACATGTACAAAAGTGACAAGCTAAAGTTTAATGGGCTCAAGCAGTTTCTTGATGGTGTACCGATTGCGTATACTGCGCTTTTAGTGGAGCCGTATTCAGATAATGAAAAGACCATTGGGGATACATTAATTCCGTCAGATGTTGTACGAGAATGGGTTGTTGAGGCTGATAAGGAAGGATTTCGAGTGCGCTTGCATGCGTGTGGTGATGGGGCCGTTCGACTCGGTCTAGACTGTTACGAAGCTGCACAAATTGCAAATGGTGTACGAGATTCAAGGCATACAATTGAGCATATTGAAGTCATCCATGAAACGGATCTATCAAGGGTAGCAAAGCTCGGGGTTGTCGCTTCTATGCAACCAGAACATTTAGCAGCAGCAGAGCACTTTCAAGATAATGTGTACGTCGATCGTTTAGGGAAAGAAAGAGAACCTTTGACGTGGCCAATTCGAACGTTGCAAGACCAAGGGGCAGCAATTGCCTTTGGGACGGACTTTCCTGTTGTAGGGCTCGATCCTTGGCTTGAAATTTATCGAGCGGTTACTCGAAAGCATGACGACAATCTTCCTGAAGATGGTTGGAATGCGAAAGAAAAAATCTCGCTTCGAGATGCTTTGCAACACTATACGAAAGGTTCTGCACATGCAAGCTTCACTGAAGATCGACTCGGAACGTTAGAAGCAGGCAAGCTTGCTGACGTTATTGTGCTCCAGCAAAACCCCTTCACATCGTCTGAAAGCGAATTGAAGGAGATAAGAACAGCACTTACGATCATGGACGGACAGGTCATTTATGAAGCGTAAGCAGATTATTCATGAAAATAAGGGGGTGTCCGTCGTTTTTCTTTGCTAGCTTATTATTCGAAATAAGGGGGTCTTTAAAATGAAAAAGTTTGCATTCGGTACATTGTTTTTAGGGGTTGCTGTGCTCAGTGCTTGTGGTAATGGTGGAAGCTCAGATTCTGACGTAGCAGGCGATGAGCAAGAGCTTGCGGACGAATTGTATTTCTTTAACTGGGGACATAACATTGATGAGCAAATTCTCGCTGATTTTGAAGAAGAGTTTGGTGTAGAGGTTATTTATGATACGTATGCATCCAATGAAGAGATGCTTACCCAAATTAATAGCGGTGCAATTTCCTATGACATTATCATCCCGACAGACTATTTTATTGATCGAATGATTCAGATGGATTTACTTGCAGAGCTTAACATGGAAAATATTCCGAACTTTGAAAATATCGCAGAAGAGTTTCAAGATCTAGAGTTCGATCCAGAGAATCGTTACTCTGTTCCTTATCTATATGGTAGTACAGGCTTAGCGTACAACACAGAAGTGTTTGAAGAACCACCGACAAGTTGGGAAGTACTTTGGGACCCTGAATATGCTGGGAAAGTAACCGCGCATGATACGTCTCGTGACTTCGTGTCGCTCGCATTACAAAGGCTCGGCAAAAGCATTAATGATTTGGATGATGCAAGTTTAGAAGAAGCACAAGGAATTTTAGGTGATCTTAATGATAACGTCTTGAAGTATACGACTCAACCAGCAGCAGAACTCATTAGTGGCCAGACGGTCGCGTCACTCGCTTACTCCGATCAAGCTGGAATTGCGATGGCAGAAAATGACGCAATTGCTTATGTCTTACCTGAGGAAGATGGTGGGATGCTTTGGATGGATAACTTTGCGATCCCTTCTAATGCGAATAGTCAATATACAGCAGAAGTCTTTATCAACTTCATGTTAGGTGCGGAAGTAAGTAAGATGCTGACGGATTACATTCCAAGCAGTAATCCAAACGCAGCAGCTAGAGAGCTAATGTCAGAGGAAGAATTATCGAATCAAGCTTCTTACCCTGAGATTCCTGATTCATCAGAATACTATGTTGACCCTACTCAAGATGAAACGAGAGCAATCAATCGAATCTGGAATGAAGTTCGAGCGCAATAGGAATATAAGTTAAAGCCTTCTAGTGACATAGAAGGCTTCTTTAAGAAGGGAGAATTCAGGTTGGATGAGACGATGGTGGAAATTAAACAAGTAACAAAATCATTTGATGAAGGTACTGCTGTAAATAATCTCAATTTAACCATTCGTGCAAAGGAATTTATTACAATTCTTGGACCGTCTGGATGTGGAAAGACAACGACGTTACGTATGATCGCAGGCTTTGAAACACCTACCTCAGGTGAGATCTGGCTTTCAGACAAAGAGGTAGGAAGGCTAGAACCATATCAACGAGATGTAAATACAGTCTTTCAAAGCTACTCGTTATTCCCTCATATGACGGTTTTCCAAAACGTCGCTTTTGGTCTCAAGATGAAGAAGATGAAAAAGGATCGAATCGCAACAAAAGTGAAAGAAGCGCTGGCGCTCGTCCAGCTCGAATCGTTTGCTGATCGAAGCCCAAAGCAACTTAGTGGTGGTCAACAACAACGAGTGGCAATTGCGAGAGCGATCGTTAATGATCCGAAAGTGTTATTGCTCGATGAGCCACTCGGTGCGCTTGATTTGAAGTTACGTAAACAAATGCAGTTGGAATTAAAGCAGTTACAACAACGTTTAGGGATTACGTTTGTTTATGTCACGCATGACCAAGAAGAAGCGTTAACGATGTCAGATCGAATTGTTGTCATGAACAAAGGTGAAATTGAGCAACTTGGAGCACCTCAAGAAATCTATGAACATCCACGAACGCCGTTTGTAGCAAGTTCATTGGTGAAGCCAATGTTCTTTCGGGATCGGTTCAAGAAGTTCTGGTGGATCATATGATCGTATCAGTAGGTGACATGGATGTAATCGCAAACCATAATCCGATGTGAAAAAGGGAGATGAGATTTTATTTTCTATTCGTCCTGAGAACGTTCAATTTTATGAATCAAAAGCGACACCGTTTACGGTATCAACAACGTTACGAGAGATTATCTATGCAGGTGCGATCATTAAATTTATATGCGAAACACCTAGTGGGCAACGATTAATCGTTCAAGCGAGTGGTGATCGGTTTAGTGCAGTAAAAGAGGGAGATGAGATGATTATTGGTTGGGAAGCAAAGCATGCGATCGTATTATCGGCCTAAGAAAAGCAGGTGTGAGCGATGAGAAAAAAGACAAAGATTATCCTCGGTAGTTTTTCAGTTCTTGTGTTTTTGTTTTTTTACATACCTTTGTTTGTAGTGATGGCTTTCTCATTTAATGATTCAAGTGTTGGAACGGTTTGGACAGGTTTTACGACCCAGTGGTATGAATCGCTTTTTTCAAATCGACAAATTCTAAGTGCGGTGCAGAATAGTCTCTATATTGCAGTCGTAACAACCATCATCTCGACGATTCTCGGTACGTTAGCAGCGATTGCTCTGTATCGGTATAACTTTCCTGGAAAGAGATTTTTGAATGTGATTTTCTATATTCCAGTCGCTATGCCTGAGATTGTCGTTGGCATTTCACTGCTTGCACTTTATGCAATGGTCGGCATGACGCTCGGCTTAAATACGGTTTTTCCTGGTCATGTTGTTATGGCGACATCTTTCGTGATGCTCGTCGTCATGGCGAGGCTTCATGGGTTTGATCCTGCTATGGAAGAGGCAGCAAAAGACTTAGGGGCAAACAAATGGCAAACGTTTTGGCGCGTTACCTTTCCGTTAATCTTCCCTGGGGTACTGGCAGCGTCATTGCTCGCATTTACGATCTCACTCGATGAATTTGTTGTTGCCTTCTTCACAACAGGGCCTGGGTCCAACACGTTGCCTGTTCTCATCTACTCCATGGTTCGACGTGGTGTTTCACCGGAAATTAACGCTTTATCAACGATTTTACTTATCTTCATTGTGATCGTTGTTCTCATTGTCGGACGAGTACTCATTCAAATTCAATCACGAGGAGGGGATCGTTCATGAAACCGATTCGAAATGCGTACGCTCTCCTTTCTCCAGCGATTGTCTGGTTAACACTCTTTTTAGTAGTGCCGGTGGCACTCATTACAGTGATCAGCTTTTCAACAGATGGTGGGTATGGGCTCATCATTTATGAGTTTAGTTTAGATGCTTATCTTCAAGCCTTTGATCCATTTTATTTACAGATTATTTGGCAATCGATCGTTTGGGCGTTTGTGTCTACGGTCATTTGCTTACTCGTTGGCTATCCGTTTGCCTACTTTATTGCCCACTCAGGAAAGTGGAAGAATATCTTGTTAATTCTCGTCATGATCCCATTTTGGAGTAACTTGTTAATTCGTTTATATGCGTGGGTCATTTTATTAAATAATGAAGGGGTGATTAATCAGTTGTTGTTATCGATTGGCATCATTTCAGAGCCAATCACGATGTTATATACGCCATTTTCTATCATAGTTGGTATGGTTTATGGGTTTTTGCCGTTTATGATCTTGCCAATTTATGCGTCAATTGAACAGTTAGACCGAAGGTATTTAGAAGCTGCAGAAGATTTGGGAGCAGGTCCTGTATCGACGTTTTTGCGTGTAACATTGCCGATTACAATGCCTGGCGTCATTGCAGGTGTGTTTATGACATTTATTCCGGCAGTTAGTGTCTTTGTAATTACGGATTTACTAACAGGAAACCGGCTAGTCATGATCGGAAATGTAATCCGTGACGCTTTCGTTGTTGAGATGAATTGGCAATTAGGTTCTGCATTGTCCATCTTACTGATGGCACTCGTTTTATTGTCAGTCCTGATTTTCACACGCTTTACGTCAAGTCGTTCAAAGAGAATGACTCGTTAGCACATCGTTTAATCTGGGAGATGGAACTATGGAAACTTTATCAATGTGGGAAGCAACATCAACACAACGTCTACACCGCGCATCGTTAGAACAAGATGTAACAACAGATGTTGTCATAATTGGTGCAGGTTACACAGGGTTATCGACCGCGTACCATTTGCAAAAGCAAGGCATTCAGACGGTTGTTCTCGAGCAGAAGTATGTTGGTTCTGGAGCGAGTGGTCGGAATGGGGGTGAAGTGTTAACCGGTTATCACGGTTCGATGAAGCATTGGATGGAGAAAAAAGGTGAGCAAGCCGCAAAGGAAATGTTCCAACTCTCATTAGATGCGATTGACCTCGTGGAACAAATCATTCGCGAACAAAACATCCAATGTGATTTCAAGCGTAATGGTGATTTCTATGCGGCTTATAAAGAAGCAGATTTAGATGCGATGAAAGCCGAACAGGAAGTGCTACACAAGCACTTTGATCATACGGTAGAGATCGTTGAAAGAAACGAACTTCGAAACGAACTTGCGACATCGTTTTATGTCGGAGGAAGGGTAGATCCAAAAAGCGCGCACTTTCATCCGTTTAACTATGCGGTCGGTCTTTCGAAAGCAGTCGAAGGTCACGGAGGAACGATTTTCGAACGTACGGAAGCTATAGCAATCAAGCGTTTAAAAAAACAAGTCGTCATTAAAACTGAGAAGGGCACGGTGACGGCAAAGGAACTCGTCATTGCCACGAATGGCTATGCTGGACCCTTGCATAAAACGATTCAAAGATCGGTCGTTCCGGTTGAAAGCATTATGATTGCTACAGAACCATTGCCAGAAAAGCTCGTAGAAAAGCTAATTGTACATGATCGTGCCGTTGCTGATTCTAAGAACCTCTTATACTATTTCAGACGTACGGCAGACAATCGACTTGCTTTTGGAGGATCAGGAAGAAGCTCATCAAAACGGGATCAAAAGCGATTATTCGAAAATTTACACAAAGGAATGTTGACGGTTTTCCCGCAATTGTATGACCATAAGATTGCATTCGAATGGGGCGGGAAAGTTGCATTTACGACTGAAAAGTTGCCTTACATCGGTCAATTAGACGATGGAACATATTATGCGTTTGGTTATGCAGGACATGGTGCTGCAATGTCTTCAATGCTCGGGAAACAACTAGCGGAAGCCATTTATTCTCAAACGCCCGTATCCATTCCGCTAGCGAAACGCCAATTGCAGACGATTCCATTCCATCAACACTATCAAAAAGGGATTTCATTGATGAAGTCTTATTATAAGCATCAAGATCGTCGCTAAATCTGAAAAGAGGAAGGATAATCATGCTTAAAACAGAATCGTTGGATGAACCGTTAATACGAGCAATGAAACCGATTGATATTATAGATGTCGCAGCATTAGCTGCAAAGGGATTTGGGAACGAACACATTGTATTCAAAGAAAAGCATTATGAAAAGCACCTTGAGCATTTTCCAAACGGTCAGTTTGTTGCGGAATTAGAAGGGAAGATTGTCGGTTCTTGCTCGAGTCTCATCGTGGATATGAGTGATTATGCGAAACAGCATACAATATCAGAGATTACGGGTAATGGTTATTTCCACAATCATAACGGTGATGGAACCCATCTTTACGGCGCAGATGTGGTGGTTCATCCGTCGTATCGTGGACGTAAAATTGGACATCGTCTTTATGAACAACGGAGACAGTTATGTAGAAAGTTAGGGCTAAAAGGAATTATGTTCGGTGGACGAATTCCTCACTATCATCGCTATGCTCAAGAGTTGTCTGCGGAGGAATACTGTCAGAGAGTCATTAATGGAGACTTACAAGACCCGGTGATGAGCTTTCAACTAGGGCAAGGCTTTCAATTTCAAAGAGTGCTTAAAGGTACTTACCAAAGGACCATGAGTCTTTAGAATACGCAACGTTAATGGAATGGAAGAATACAGGGGCGTAAAAAAAGGGAAGCCATCGGCTTCCCTTAAAAAATTCCTAATTCTTCTTCACAATCAGGAATTCATAAATTAATTGATCTAATTCTCTGGATTTCTCTAGTACGTCGGGGTTATTCAGGCCCTTCTCTTGGGCAAGTGTGTTCATTTCATTACGGAGTAGGTCGATGTTGTTCGTTACTTGTACGAGTGGTTGCATCCGGTTCCCCCCTTAAAGAAAACTTCACTAGCAGAGAAATTAAGATAAGTACGAGTACTATTACGTACATATTACCCGTTAAATAGCATAATTGAAACCGAAATTATTGCAATTTTAGAGAATTTTTTTACTGAACTCGTGTCCTCCTTGCTTTATAGCGGTTCTTTAGATCGAATATAAACCTAAAAGCGTAAGCTTTTTACTTGTATGGATGTAAATGTGAGGAAAAACGAAGCGATCAGAGGACACGTTGTCTTAGTTATTCGATAATACATTCATTATGCATATATACATACTAAATGAGAGTTTTCTCTTCCTGAGTCAAGCTTTGTTTGGCATATAATTTGCAGTTTACTTAGGAAAAGGTATAAGGGGGAAACATCTTGGAGTATGGAATCATGTCAGTTATACCCATTCTAATTTTGATTGTGGGCATTATCGTTACGAAGCGTTTACAGGAAATGCTCATATTATCAGTATTTGTATCAGCATTACTACTGTATGGGACAGGCTTTTTTACTGGGTTCATTGAACTCCTGTATATGGCGATGGCAAGTGATACGTTTCAATTTCTTGTGTTGATTATTTTTGGATTTGGTGCGATGATTGCTATTTTTGAGAAGTCAGGGTCGTTGCTTGGGTTCGGGAGTACGTTAGCGAGATTTGCGATAACTCCTAAGAAGAGTCTATTAACGACGTGGTTTCTCGGTTTAATTATATTTATTGATGATTATCTGAATGCATTAGCTGTGTCGTCATCCATGAGGAGCATTACTGACAAGAAGCTAGTGCCCCGTGAACATTTAGCATATACCGTCAATGCCACTGGTGCATGCATTTGTGTGCTAGTACCATTTACGAGCTGGTCAGCATTTGCAGTTGGTGTTGTGAATGATTATGATCTTGGATTTTCAGATTATGTTGCAGCGATTCCGTTCATGTTCTATCCGCTTGCTGCAGTCATTATTGCATTGCTTCTAGCTGTAGGGCTCTTACCGAAAGTAGGGCTAATGAAAAAAGCTTATGAACGTGTGGAACAAGGTGGTCCGACGATTCCTGAGGAAAAAGGTTCGGCAATTGTTAAAGCCACGATCAATACGGATGTAAAGAAATCAAGCCCATTAAATTTCATTATTCCAATTATTGTTCTAGTGGTGGTTATGATGTACTTTGATAATGATCTCATACACGGAATTATTGCTGCGCTCGTCGTTCAAGCAATCATGTACATTTCGCAAAAAATCATGACACCGACTCAGTTCATGACCAACTTTGGAGAAGGTCTGACAACGATGACGACGCTTGCGTTTATTATTCTTCTCGCATTAGCGCTCGGTGAAGGAAATCGAGAGCTCGGTTTATCTGAATATATGATTGAAGTGTTCACGGTTTTCATATCGCCTCAATTACTACCTTTAATCGCCTTTTTGGCGTGTGGATTCATTGCGTTTATTACAGGGAATTTCTGGGCGTTAATCGTACTTGTTGCTCCAATCTTTATGCCTTTGTCGTTTGAGATGGGAGTGAATCCGTCCTTAATGATTGCAGCAATTATGTCAGGGGTTGCTCTCGGTAGTCAGGCGTGTTTTTATTCAGATGCCATTTTTATGACCTCTGCCGGGACAGGTGTATCCCCAGTATTGCAAGTACGAACGATTATGCCTTACGTAGTATTAGGGGTCATCATCGCGACATTGTTATTCCTAGGCGCAGGCTTTATTATCTATCGTTCGTTTGACGAAGACAAGCGTTTCGCAATAGGTGAAGCTAGGGAGAGGTATGATTGCGAAGTAACGTGCATTCAATTAAGAATAAGCCAGATCATATGATCTGGGCTTTCGTACACATTCTATTAGAGTCCAATCGATAGATACTTCGTCTCGAGGTATCCTTCGATGCCTTCAGGGCCACCTTCGCGACCGATTCCACTTTCTTTCATTCCTCCAAACGGAGCTTGTACAGCAGACGGACCACCGTCATTCCAGCCGATAATCCCGTAATCTAAGTTTTCGGCAATGTAGAGTCCGCGACGGTAATTCTCTGTAAAGTAGTAGCAGCTAAGCCGAATGGCGTGTCGTTGGCAATCGCGATTGCATCATCAATTGACGTAAAGGTCGTAATCGGTGCAATGGGACCGAAGGTTTCTTCATGCATGATCGCCATCTCATCCGTTACACCGTCAAGAACGGTTGGGTGCACGAAGTAGGTTCCTTTTTCCTCGTCTTGATCAAAAGAACCACCTATGAGTACGCTTGCACCTTTTTCTTTTGCGTCGTTAATTTGGCTAACGATTTTATCGAATCCGTTTTTGTTAATGATCGGGCCGATGTCTGTTGTGGGATCGGTACCGATGCCGACTACTAGTGATTTAACTTCTGCAGCTAATTTGGATGCAAACTCGTCTTTAATCGCTTCGTGAACGATAAGGCGATTTGCGCAAATGCACGTTTGCCCCGCATTGCGATACTTCGATGCAACGGTTTGCTTAACTGCAAGATCAAGGTTTGCATCTTCATTAATAATTAATGGCGCATGACCACCAAGTTCCATGGATACTTGTTTAACGGTGCTTGCGCTTTGTTTCATGAGAAGCTTACCGACGTTTGTTGAGCCTGTGAACGTTACTTTCTGAATGATTGTGCTTTCCGTAAACTGCTTCCCAATCATGACGCTATCGCCGTTCACCACTTGCAAAACGTCTTCAGGAATACCTGCTTCGTGACCTAATTCAACGAGTCGAATAGCAGTAAGTGGTGTGTCTGGTGCAGGTTTAATAATGAAACTACAGCCTGCTGCTAGTGCAGGTGCTGCTTTACGTGTAATCATTGCAGCAGGGAAGTTCCAAGGTGTAATGGCAGCGACAGGACCAACAGCTTGGCGAGTTACGACAATTCGTTTTTCCGTCGAAGAAGCAGGAACCGTTCGACCGTACACACGCTTTGCTTCTTCAGCGTACCACTCAATATAACCAGCTCCGTAGACAACTTCGCCTTCAGCTTCTTTTAAAGGTTTACCGTTTTCAGCTGTAATGAGCGCTGCGAGTTCTGCTTTGTGCTCAAGTATTAAGTTATACCAAGTACGAAGTCGTTTGCTACGATCTTCAGCGGTTGTTTTTGACCAAGTGCGGTAGCCTGCTTCAGAACGTTCAATCGCTGCTTTAACGTCTTGTTCAGTCTGCAGGGAGATTGTATCTACAATCTCACCTGTGGCTGGGTTTTTGATTTCAATCGTCTTTGTTGTAACCGTCATGTATGACACTCCTTACGCGTTTTGAAATGCAGCTTGAACGATATCAAGACCTTCTGTAAGTTGCTCATCTGTGATGACGAGTGGGGATAGGAAGCGTACGACGTTTCCATTCACACCTGCAGTAAGAAGAAGCAATCCATTTTCATTTGCATACTTTGCAATCGCTGCTGTACGTGCTTTATCAGGTGTCTTCGTCTCGCGATCTGTGACGAGCTCAATGGCTACCATCGCTCCTAAGCGGCGGATTTCCCCGATTCCGTTATCTGTTTTCATCCATTCGTTCGCACGATCTTCAATCATTTGACCGATGTGTTCAGCGCGCTCATTTAATTTTTCTTCTTCAATAATGTCAAGAACAGCAAGTGCTGCGACACATCCGAGTGGGCTACCTGCATACGTGCCGCCAAGCTCTCCAGGATCTGCAGCATCAACGATGGCAGAACGACCGACAACGCCACTGATTGGAACGCCTGCTCCCATTGATTTCGAGACAGTCATTAGATCTGGAACGATTCCGAAGTGTTCAGATGCGAACAATTTACCCGTTCTTGAGAACCCTGTTTGAATCTCATCAGCAACAAAAACGATGCCGTTGTCTTTACAAAATTGAGCGACGTGTTGTACGAAGCGTTTCGGAGGAACGATAAACCCACCTTCACCTTGTACTGGCTCCATGACGACACAAGCAACCGTTTCAGGAGCAACTTGTGATACGAAAAAGTTGTTAAATTCTTCAATGATAAAGTCTGTGTAACGCTCTTCACTCATTTCTTCAGGGCGCTTGTATAGATACGGGTAAGGCGCTTGATACACTTCAGGAGCAAAAGGTCCGAACCCGAATTTGTAAGGCTTTACTTTACTCGTCATGCTCATCGTCATGTTCGTACGTCCGTGAAAGGCTCGGTTAAACGTAACGATCGCTTGACGACCAGTGTATTTACGAGCCATTTTAACCGCATTTTCTACAGCTTCAGCACCAGAGTTTAGGAACAAGGCCTTTTTCTCGTGATCTCCTGGTGTGAGGTGAGAGAGTTTTTCCGCTAGTTCAATATACGGTGCGTACATCATGACGTTAAACCCAGGGTGAATGAACTGATCAATTTGCGCTTTGATTGCTTCGTTGACTTTCGGATGATTGTGACCGACGTTAATCGTACCGATTGCCCCTGCGAAATCGATGTACCGGTTGTCATCTTGATCGTAAACAATTGCACCTTCACCTTTTGCGGCGATGTTTCGATTACCGTTTCCGACGCCTCGTGCAACGTAACGATCTCGTTTTTCTTGCCATTCAGCCGTGCTTACGTTTGTTTGAACTGTCATGATAAATGCCTCCCATAAGTAGTATTTTCTTTTTATTTTGACTGCACATCTGTAAAATAAAAAGCACCAAAAGTAAAAATTTGATGGTACCAGATGAGGGGATACAATGATTACCTTTCAAATCGATCGGACGAGAAGTAAAACGTATTTGTATCAACAACTATACGAGCAACTAAAGCAAGCGATATTACAAAAAAATCTAAAGGCACACGATAAGTTACCGTCAAAGCGAGAGCTTGCTGCGAATGTAAGTGTGAGCTTTAATTCAGTGAATGCGGCGTACCAGCAGTTGGTCGCTGAAGGTTACGTCTACGCAAAGGAACGTATGGGTTACTTTGTAGAAGAAATCACGATGTTTGAAGTGGAGCCAAATGAAGCGTTGCAAGAACTCCCTTCTCATTTACGCGAAGATGAGAAAACAAAGGAGCACATTGCTTCGTTTTCACATATGAGTGCTGATCATGCTTCGTTTCCGTTAGATAGTTGGTTGAAGTGTGAGCAACAGGCACTAAAGGCGGAACGAAAACAACTAGAGAACTACGTGCATCCACAAGGGTTGTATACCGTCAGGCAGACGTTGGCTCGATTTTTACGTTTAACGAGAGGTGTGAAATGCCGCCCCGAACAAATCGTACTCGGATCAGGAACCCAGCAATTGTTGCGGCAGCTTTCTTCTATTATGAATCCAGATACAACGTATGGCATTGAAGAACCTGGGTATCAACGGTTGCGCCATCTGCTAGAAAGTGAGGGGCGTTCAGTGGCATACGTCCCACTCGATGACCAAGGTGTCTCTGTGTCATATTTAGAAAAGAGTCGTGTTTCGACGGTGATTACGACGCCATCTCATCAATTTCCAACTGGAATCATTATGCCGATCTCAAGAAGAATCGAGCTTTTGAACTGGGCGGTAACGAATGAGAATCGGTACATTATCGAAGATGATTACGATAGCGAATTTATTTATGACGCCGATGCTGTACCGTCACTACAAAGCCTAGATGGTTCTAATCGTGTCATTTATACCGGTACGTTTTCAAAGTCGTTATTGCCCGGTCTTCGCATTAGCTACATGGTGTTGCCAGTTCCTCTTCTTGAAAAGTATCGCGACAAACTGGCATTTCTTATGTCTTCATGTAGTACACTCGCACAACTCACATTGCAGCGCTTCATTGAGACAGGGGAATACCAGAAACATATAAAAAAAATGACAAAGCTATACCGAGTGCGGCGAGAGCGTTTAATTGAAGAACTTGAGAAGGCGTTCGAACGTACAATCGAAATTACTGGTGCCAATTCAGGGTTGCACTTTGTTGTAACAGTTAAATCAGAGCGAGGGGAACGAGAGATTTTAGAGCGCGCGAAGGCGCTCGGGTTAGAAGTGTACGGGACAAGCCGTTTTTATCAACAAGTCTACACATCAACGCAACCGAGCCTCGTCATCGGGTTTGCGCGGCTAAGTGAAGAACAGATGGAAGAAGCAGTCACAACGTTAAAAGAAGCTGTGTACGGTTTGTAGTTAGGATAGAACGAAACAGATCGAGCGCCAGTTAGCATGACTTACGTTTCGTATTTTCTTACACGTCTAGAAAAGGTAGGTTGTGACATGCCAAGACTTTTGGCGGCTTCTCTAGAGTTTCTATGTTCGTCTGCGGCTTGCAAGATGACGTTTTTCTCGATGCGTTCTAGAAATTGGCGGAGTGTTTCGTTTTCGTGCTTTTCAAAAGCGAGTGATTGTTCAGGGTCTGTAAATTGAAGCTCTTTCTTAAAGTCGTCAGGTGAAATCGTGTCGTTCTCAGCAAACACACATACACGCTCAATGGCATGTTGGAGTTCGCGAATGTTCCCTGGCCAGGAATAGTGTGTCAATGTTTCGATTGCCTCACGCGAGAGTTTTTTCTGTTGATGATATTCTTCATTAAATTTTTGAACGAATTGATAGGCTAGCAGTGGAAGGTCTTCAAGTCGTTCTTTTAATGAAGGAACTTCGATTTGGAACACGTTTAATCGGTAGTACAAGTCAGAGCGAAATTGCTTGTGATGTACTAACGTTTCGAGATTTTGATTTGTGGCTGCGATAATGCGGATGTCTGCTCGTCGTTTTTCGGTACTTCCGATTGGCAAAAAGGTTTTGTCTTGGACGAGTTCTAACAGCTTGGCTTGCATGGCATAAGGAAGTTCAGCGATTTCATCGAGAAATAATGTGCCTCCTTCAGCCATTTGAACGAGCCCTGTCTTCCCGGTAGAATTGGCACCACTAAACGCTCCCTTTACGTAACCGAACAGTTCACTTTCGAGCAACGATTCTGGGATGGTACTACAATTCAGCGTTAAAAAAGAGTTCGAGCGTCTTTGGCTGTAATCATGAATGGTACGTGCAGTATAATTTTTCCCAACGCCTGTTTCACCTGTCAACAGAACTGTAGATGGCAAGGATGATATTCTCGTTACCTTCTGTTCTAAAGCTTTCGCTGCCTTGCTTTTCGTAACGGCGCGCTTATTAGATTCTCTTGAAGGCGCTTGCATATAAAAGCGGTGTAACTCAAGAATATACGTTTGAATGAGGTCGTTGATTTCATCAATGCTTTCATCATCTTGTCCGATATGTTCGAATTGTTGGCTAATGGAGATGATTAATTCGATCTGACCAGTTTCATTGTAAATCGGTTTTGCAACCATGAGTTGTTTCAGATGTTCATTGATGACTTGTACGCGAGTAATTTGCTTTTTCTGTTCGAGTGCGAGACGTGTAACAGAAGGTTGAGGATGCCTTGTTTTTCTAAATCACTGACATGTTTGCCAGCCATTTCAGCTTGAGATAGGCCAATGCCTTCAGCGCTAATGTGATTATTCCAAACGACAAAGCCTTCATGGTCGGCAACGAATACAGAAATAGGAAGTTGGTCAAGCACTGCTTGTAAACGTTTATTTTGAAATAGCTGGTTGTACTGCATTCACTACTCTCCTCGTTTTTTGTATAGCGTTTAGTGTAGCATAGATCGATGCGTTGTATGGTTGAAGGAGAGCAACTTTATAGGGGGAATGTCTATGAATCTTGAAACGAATCGGTGTAAACTTCGTGCTTTAAAGGCGTGCGATCGACAAGGTGTTTTGAGAGTCTATCAAGATGAAGAAGTTCGAAGGTACTTAGGTGGGCCCGTGGAGGAAGCGTTAATTAAACGTTTGATTAAACGCTTAAACGAGCCGGATGAGGGGCGTTTTGCAGCTGTCATTGAGAAGAGGACGGGATCTTTTATTGGAACGGTTTCAATCGCGTTACATCATGATCAAATCAATGATGAGTCTCATATCAACTACTTCCTGAATGGTGGGGGATGGGATATGGGAAAGAAGTAGTCAGCGCCGTTGTACAGTATGCATTTCAAAACCTTCACTTGACGAAGGTCGTTGCAGAAACGCAAGCGGCAAACACTCGATCTTGTCATTTGCTAGAAAGTATAGGAATGAAAAAAGAAACGACAGTCGAACGTTTCGGTGAACAGCAGATCATTTATGCGATTAACAATAAAAACTAAAGCGCAGCGGAACGATTCGCTGCGCGTTGAGTTATGCTGCTTTCTTTCGGAAACTAAGCACGAGTAATACGAGTAAAGATAGTGGCAAACCAATAAATACAGGATGAATGCCGAAAGGGTGACCGAGCAGTTGCCAAAATACAGCAAGAATGAGACCTGTCCACATGGAGGCGAGACCGGCAACTTTATCTGGTCGTGACCAGAACAGACCGATCAAGATAGGAGCGAACAGTCCGGCAACGAGAATAGCAGACCCTGTCATCCATAGTTCTACAAGCCTTGGGATTAATAACGCAAGGCTTAGTGAGAAGATGGCCATAGCGATGACCATGAGACGGCTAACAGACAGTAACTTTTTGTCATCGGTTATTTTAAATACCGGTTTTATAATATCGCTTACCATGATGGTTGAGCCCGCAATAAAGAAGGAATCTGCACAAGACATAATGATGGCAACTAGTGTGATGAACATTAATGCTGAGAGCCAAAACGGTAACGCCCCGAAAATGACGTCATAATAAATGAGATCAGGTCGATCCGTTTCAATGCCAAGTCCTGCCCGAGCCATTACCCCAATGATTATAATCATTAGTCCGGTGACGAACATGAGAATAACAGCAACCCAGTTTGCTTTTAATGTGGTTGATAAATTCCGCGCTGCCCAGACACGTTGCCACGTATCTTGTCTTACG
Organism: Geomicrobium sp. JCM 19038; assembly: GCF_000698125.1. Lineage (GTDB taxonomy): Bacteria > Bacillota > Bacilli > Bacillales > Marinococcaceae > Geomicrobium_A. The sequence goes on from NZ_BAXA01000004.1 coordinate 105,158, forward strand.
AGCATTGCAGCACCAATGGTTGCAAACGGCATCAGAAACTCAGCTAGAGGCATGTTGAACATTTGTAAGTAATCATTTGCAATGACAGGACTAGTTTCAACATTGCTTACAACATTGTCCCAACCGCCTGTGTAATAGTAGACGAACAAAAACATCGTCAAAATACCGAGTGTTTGAATCGTACCTTGAATCGCGTCTGTCCAAATGACAGCAGTGAGTCCGCCAAGGTAGGTCTTTAGTGTAATGATAATACAAGAGACGATAATACCTACGGTCATATCAAGACCGAAAATTAAATTCAGTACCGTTGCAAGCGCGACGAACTGCAGACCTGTAAGAGCTCCAAGAGCGGCGATGTTCCCGATGAAAGCAGGGTACCTCGCGGCACTTCCGTAACGTAGTACAGCATAATCACCTACTGAGAAGAGTTTATGTTTGTCTCCTAGAATGCGAATGCGCTTTGCAAAAAAGAGCGTAAAAATCGATAGTGCTAGCGCTAAAGAAACGACTAGCCATACTTGACCAAGTCCGAATTGATACGCATCTGTCATAAATCCGAGCACGGTTGAGCCACCGACTGCAGCGCCGATAATTGTTAAAATCATTGGGATTAACGGCATCGCTCTTCCGCCCATGTTGTACGATTCGTACGTATTCGTTTTTCGATAGAAATAATACGAGTACAACAAAATAATTAAAACGTAAGCAACTAATAGTGCGATTAAGATTGGTTGTGTCGACTCAGTGATGTACATTCCAATTCCCCGTTATCGTTTAGTTTTCTTGGCACCAATCTAAGATAAAGGCGCCAATGGTTTTCGTAGCCGTCTTTAAACTATCCAAATCAATGTACTCATCAACCCCATGCATGTTTTCGCCCGTTGGGCCGTAGCATGTGGATGGAATGCCAAATTCTTCAAATGCACGAACGTCTGTCGTCGCTGTAAACGCCAGTCGTTGTAACTCCGTTCCAGTCGTTGCGGTATGTGCTTTTTCTAGAACATCGTATAGCTCGGTATCGCCCTCTTCTTCACGACCTGGTGCGCTAAATCCAAAGAAGGAAACAGTAGGTGGTTGTTCTTTTAACCATTCGTCTTTTGCTGCAGCATCCAGAATCCATTGTTTTACTTCAGCTTGAATCTCTTCAGGCTTTTGGTCTGGGTAAAATCCGATTCGTGCTTCAAAATAACATTCGGTCGGTACGCTCGATGCCCAGTCACCGCCATGGATGACGCCAACGTTCACATTTAGAGGGTGTGCATGGTTTTCAAAGTGTTTATGTTTCGGTCGTTGATTAATGTGCTCACGATAATCATCAAGTGCGGCGATGAGCTTGCTCGCTTTATTAATGGCGTTTTGAGCACGTTCTGCCCGTTCAACGTGAGCGCCTTGACCACGAACATTCACGCGGACCCACATAACGCCGAGTTGCGTTTTCATGGCTTGTAAGTTTGTAGGTTCTGGAATCAATGCACCGTCAGCGACGTAACCTGCATCAAGCAATGCGAGTGCACCATTTCCGGTGCATTCTTCTTCAATGACCGTTTGAATTTGAACGTCAGCACCAAGTTGTATGCCTGATTTTTGAATTGCTTTTAATGCGTAAACCATGGCGGACACACCGCCTTTCATGTCGACAGCACCACGACCATAGAGGCGATTTTCTACAATGGCAGGTTGGTAAGGAGCGTGTGTCCATAGATGCTCAGGCTCAGCGCTAACAACATCAATGTGTCCTTGCAAGATTAAACTCTTACCTGTTTTTTTGCCGTCATTTTTCCACTCTCCAACAACGACTGGACGATTCGTATAGTCCCATTCTGGAGAACCGTAGTTCTCATATTTGCGAAGGCGTTCTGGATCAGGGTCAAAGGCGTTTGTTTCAAGCTTCATATCATCAAGTTGATGGCGAATGAAGTGTTGTACTTGTGCCTCGTTTCCGAGTGTGCTCTTGAAAGAGGTCAGTGATTTTAGGAACAAAAGTTGCTCGTCCCATAGCTCTTCAATGGCTTGATTCAAGCGTTCGATTGATTGATTTGTCATGAATAATCCTCCTGCATCATTTGGTTTGTATTCTGTTATTGCAAGAAGGATGCCAACGAAAACATTTAGAATATCGCTTTTTTAGGGTGAATTCTTTGTTTATTTGTACAATTTGATTCAATCATGAAAAATAAAACGTTATTATATTCAAATATGAATCAATATCCTCTGGGAGACGTGCATTTGATTCATATTTGACTCAATTATCTTCGTTGTTTAAGCAAATTGCGTGCTGCGTGTAAAAAATAGGTGAAGTAAGGAACTGTTGCTCCGACTCTCGTCATCGGTATTATCGTGCCAATATTGCGTAGCAAGTAGGATCTGTGACTGAATCTTGTATGGAAGACCTTCATCGGCGTGATTTTGGCCCGATTGGCATAATCATTGCATTGTAGAAGCTTAGGAGGGGTGACTGATGCCTAACAAACTAAGCAAAAAGATCAATCATGAACGGTTTAATCGTTATGTGAAACGAAGTTCAGAAGTCGGGAGAACTGACAATAATGGGTTACACCGTTTAGCGTTATCTCAGGCTGACAAAGAAATTCGTGACCAACTGAAGGTGTGGTTTGAGCAAGCGGGGTTAGCGACTACGATTGATGACTTTGGGAATATGTACGGTCGAAGAGAAGGGAAAAACCCTCATTTAAAACCGATTGTGATCGGCTCACATTTAGATACACAGCCATATGGGGGACGATTTGATGGGGTTCTTGGCGTATTAGCTGGTTTAGAAGTCGTTGAATCATTCAATGACGATCACATTCAAACCGAGCGTCCAATCATAATTGTAAATTTCACAAATGAAGAAGGAGCACGGTTTCCGCAACCGATGCTCGGGAGTGGCGCTATTACCGAGCATTTTAATAAGTCATTTGTTTATGAGATTCAAGACGAAAAAGGTATAACATTTGAGCAAGCTCTTCAAGAGATCGGTTATGTTGGGAAAGAAGAGTACCGTCTCAAAGAAGCAGAATACTACTTAGAATTACACATTGAACAAGGTCCGATGCTTGAACGAAACAGTAAACAGATTGGTGTTGTTGGTGGAATTCAAGGGATGGATTGGTTAGACGTAAACGTCATCGGTGAAAAAAATCACGCAGGACCAACTGCGATGGAAGACCGAAAAGATGCCCTAGCGAGTTCGGCGCGTATGATCTCAACATTGTATGAAATAACAAATTCTTATAGCGGTTTAAAAACGACGGTCGGGAAGCTACACGTGCACCCAAATGTGGCGAATGTCGTACCTGGCAACGTGGAGTGGGTGCTTGATGTTCGTCATGAAGACGATACGTTGCGAATGGCTGCACTTGATGAGATGCGTCATGCTCTCAAACAACAAGCAGCGCTTGATGGAACATCGGTTACAGTCAATGAGTTGTGGGCGAGTCCAGCCGTTTTATTTGATGAAGATGTGTTGGGAGCGATTGAAAAATCGACGGATAATCTCGGTTTAACGAGAATGAAACTATATAGTGGGGCAGGACATGATTCGAAATACATGCCGTATTTCGGGAAAACGGGAATGGTCTTCATTCCGAGCGTTCAAGCGTTAGCCACCGGGAAGATGAATTAAGCTATGATCATGATTTACACAATGGAGTAGAAGTCTTACTTCATACAGTGTTGCAACTTGATGCTAACTAATTGAAAAAACGCCGGGACAAAAAATCCCGGCGTTTCAATCGTTACGGTCTCACATCGAGTGTTCTCGTACCACGATGGAGTAGGAATACGTAAAAACCAATAAAGAAGAGGGTAAAGTAAATCGGTAAAATTGATTCGAAAAGCGGATGACTCGTAATCATAGTGATTGCAACACCTAATGCGATATATAGTGCACCCTGAACCCAATGTTTGTAAAATCCGAAGCTAATCGACCACCCGATTAGAAAGAATAGTAGGATACTCGCCGAATAAGTTAAAGACTCTACGATTGAAGGAAACATGCTTTGATTTTCAATAATTCTATCTGAATACAGTTGATCCCATCCGGTTGCTAACAGCACTCCGTGTATCAAGAACGAGAGTAAGGTTGTAAAGATCACAATCACGACCGTAACGAGGATTCCTGAAAAGAGCACACTTCGAAAGTAAATCCGACGTGTGAGTCCTGTGGAAAGGTAGTGGTTCAAAAAGCCTCCCATTGATAGTAGTCCGACAATGAGCATGAATACAGTGTTGATGAAAAGGACCCTTCAATAAACGTCCACGTAATTTCGCCTTGAGTAAAGTACGTTACGACGTTAATCCCAATATAGATGAGTAAATAGATGCTAATATACCATACTGACCATGATGAGAACTCTTTTGTTTGAGTACGAATGGCGAGAGATTGTTTACTCGTCATCTTCATTCTCCTCCTCCGTTAAGTGAATAAAAAGATCTTGAAGGGAAACGAATGAGCGTTCTAAATTCAGCTCAGCTAAGCGACGCTGATCATCGTCAGTAAATGAACCGTAAATCATAACAGACTTCGTCGGTCCAAGTTGTTGGGTCGCGACAATCGTTTTGTCTTTCGAGAACTCATTTACGCTTTGTTCGTCTCCGGTAATGCGGTATCCGCGCTGTTGAAATGCTTCTTTATCTTCGTGAGTAAAAAGGCTACCGTTTTTAATGATGATTACTTCTTCAAATAACGTCTCCATTTCAGAAATAAGGTGAGTGGATAGAATGATCAGCCTAGGATGTTCCATAAAATCGTTTAGCACTTCTTTGTAGAACAACTCCCTTGCTGGAGCGTCCATGCCTAAATAGGCTTCATCAAAAATGGTCACAGGAGCTCGACTGGCTAAACCGATGACCACTTGCATTGCAGAGGCCATTCCTTTGGATAATTTGGCAACTTCTAAGTCTTTAGAAACCCGAAACCGTTTTAATAGTTGATGCATAGTCGTGATCGAAATTAGGACGGAACTTCGCATAGGTTTCAATATAATCGCCTACTTTTTCCGTTTCATATTCGAAGTTATGGTCACGAACGAAGATCATTTGCTCCACTGCGTGTTCATTTTCAAACGTAGTCTCGTTATTAAGAGTTACTGTCCCGTTTGATGCTTGTTGAAAAGCAGTGAGAATGGATAATAAGGTTGTTTTACCAGCGCCATTCCGACCTAGAAGCCCAACGATTTTGGGTCCTTCAAGTTGAAATGAAATATTATGCAGAATCGTTTTTTGTTTACGTGTAAACGAGACTTGATTAAAGTTAATCTTCATTTGGATGTCCTCCTCTTTTGAATATCAATGAGTGCAATTCATCTTCAGAAATGCTTAGACGTTCTGCTTCTTTGTGCATCGGTTCAACATATTCTCGTAAGAAATGCTCTTTTCTTTTCTCAAGTAATTGTTGTTTGGAACCTGAAGCAACAAACATCCCGACTCCCCGTTTCTTATACAGAATTCCAGCATCTACGAGCTGGTTGATTCCTTTTAAAATCGTGGCTGGGTTGATTTTATAAAATGCGACGAGCTGGTTCGTAGAAGGTGCTTGTGTTTCTTCGAGTAGTCTTCCTTCAATAATCTCATCTTCAATCATTTCTCTAATTTGCAAGTAGATCGGTCGAGTATCATCTAATGTCGGTCGCAATCGACATCACCGCCTTCGTAAACGACTTAGTTAATTGGTTAGTTGGTTATGTAACTAACTATATGACTGTGCGTGTGATTTTGTCAATATAAATTTCATGTATCCGCTTTCAACAAATGCAATCTTGTCGTCGCGTTGGCGACAAGATTGCATTTTCCTTTTATTGTTGCACGCGTTAGGGCACGCTACACTTGAATTAATAAAATGAACAACATAGCAAAGGGGGAACCGTACGTGTCTGAGAAAAAAAGTATCCGTGCACGTATTCAACGGTTTGGTAGTCATTTAAGTAGTATGATTATGCCGAACATCGGGGCATTTATTGCTTGGGGTATCTTAACCGCAATTGCCGTACCGACTGAAATTGGCATGTTAGAAGCTTTCGTAGATCCAATGGTGTTCTACTTACTACCGTTACTTATTGCGTTTGCTGGTGGGCGAATGATCCACGATTTCCGAGGTGGTGTAGTTGGTGCAACAGCCGCAATGGGTGTTATTGTAGCGGCAGATATACCGATGTTTATCGGAGCAATGATCATGGGACCTCTCGGGGGTTATGTGATTAAGAAGTTTGACCAAGTTATGGACGGTAAAGTGCGTCCAGGCTTTGAGATGTTAATTAACAACTTCTCCGCCGGTATTATCGGTGCATTACTCGCGATCATTGGTTCGCTTGCGGTAGGTCCTGTTGTACAAGGGTTCACAGTGGCGCTCGGTGCGGGTGTTGATGCGATGATTTCAATCGGTGCATTACCACTTGTCTCTCTCTTTATCGAGCCAGCCAAGATTCTTTTCTTAAATAATGCGATTAACCATGGAATTATTAGTCCACTTGCGACTAGCCAAGTGTATGAGTATGGACAGTCGATGTTATTCATGCTTGAGGCAAACCCTGGACCAGGTATTGGTATTTTGCTAGCCTTTATGATTTTTGGAAAAGGTGCAGCGAAAGCCTCCTCTTACGGTGCGGGTGTCATTCACTTCTTCGGTGGTATTCACGAAATTTACTTCCCATACGTCCTCATGAAACCACTTCTTATTGTTGCGGTCATTGCAGGTGGTATGAGTGGTGTGTTTATGGTGCAGTTATTGGATGTTGGGTTAACAAGTGTGCCAGCACCAGGAAGTATTATTATGATCCTAGCGTTTGCGGCTAGCGGAAGTCACCTTGGTGCAATTATTTCTGTACTCGTTGCAGCTGCTGTTACCTTCGCAATTGCAGCGCCAATCTTGAAGTTTGATCGTAAAGGTGAAGTGGAAAACATTGAAGAGGCACAAGCGAAAGTAGCGGCTATGAAATCTGGCAAAAACAATGAAGCAACACAAGCAGAGCCAGAGGCAAATCAATTCAGCCAAGTATCTACAATCATTTTTGCTTGTGATGCGGGCATGGGCTCAAGTGCGATGGGCGCATCCATTATGAAAGATCGCGTTAAAAAAGCAGGAATTGAAGGTGTAGATGTGAGCAACACATCCATTAGTAACATTCCTGAACACGCAGATCTTGTCATTACGCACAAAGATTTGACGACACGAGCGAAGGAACAGCATCCGAATGCGATACACGTATCCGTCGATAATTTCATGAACAGCCCTCGCTATAAAGAGATTATAGATAAGTTACAAGGCAACGAAGACGAGGTTGTTCAAGAGAGTGACGCGGTGGATGACAAAGCAATCAACAAAGTCATTTTTGCGTGTGACGCTGGAATGGGTTCAAGTGCAATGGGTGCTTCAATCCTAAAAGATAAGTTCAAAAAGGCAGGATTAACAGAGATCCATGTGTCAAACACATCCATTAGCAACATTCCGAGTGATGCGGATCTTGTGATTACGCATAAAGATTTAACGACAAGAGCAAAAGAGCAACAGCCAAATGCTGAGCATATCTCGGTTGACAACTTCTTAAATAGTCCGAGATACACGGAACTTGTTGAACGTCTGAAAAACTAATAAAGGAGGTAGCCAAATGCAACTTACCGCAAGAGAAAGACAGGTAGTGACACTGCTTTTAGCAGCGTCTTCACCGTTGACTCAAGCCTCACTTGCTGAGGCTACTTCTGTTAGTTTACGTACGATTCAAAGAGACTTAAAAGGGATAGAAAAAGAGCTTGCAAAGATTAATGTCAATCTCCAACGTTTACCTGACCAAACCGTCCAACTTCGAGGCGACACACACGTATTAGCGCAGTATGTAAAAACGGATACCCATCGTGATTACACGAGTGATGAGCGGCAGCAAGTCCTACTTGTTCGGCTCTTGCAAGAGCGTGAACCAGTAAAGCTTTTTACACTCTCATCAGAGTTACGTGTGACAGCTGCTACAATCAGCTCAGACTTAGATAAGGCGTCACAATGGCTCGAAACATATGGTCTACAAGTGGTTAGGAAAAGGGGATACGGCATTGAGATTCAAGGTGCTGAAGAACGTAAACGACGAGCACTTAGTGGCATTATTGCAATTCACTTTAATGAAAGTGAATTGTATGAGGTGCTTTATGAAGAGAACGTTCACAATCAAATTGCTGAACGATTACTTCATATCGTTGATGTCGAACGGGTTAAAGAAGTCTCCCATGTCATTCAAACAGAGAAGCCTGCGTTGTTTCCGTATATAGCCGATCAATCGTTAATTGCTCTAGTTGTTCATACGGCGCTTGCTGTGAAGCGGTTAGAACTTGGAGAAATCATAATGATGGATACCGATCAGTTAGAAGCATTGCGCAAAATGGAAGAGTTTGAAGTGGCTTCAATGCTTGCACGAGCGTTAGAAAAACAAATGAACATTCGCATTCCAGGTGAAGAAGTAGGGTACCTTGCTATGCACTTGCGAGGAGCTCGAATTAGTGGGAGTCAAAGTCTGCCATTTGAGGAGCAGAATGCGGAGTTAATCGGTCGAATTAAAACACTCATTTATGGTGTTGAAAAAGAGCTAAACACTTCGATTTATGGTCCAACACTTGTTCAGGACTTACTCGCCCATTTAAAGCCTGCGCTTTATCGAATTCGTCAAGGAATGCACATTTCAAACCCATTGCTTCAACGATTACAAAATGATTATGAAACGTTGTTCAACATTGTGCGTGGACAAGCACAAGTTGCTTTTGAGCCATTACAGTTACCAGATGAAGAGATTGGTTATTTGTGTTTGCATTTTGGTTCGGTTCTTGAGAGAAGAAAGCGTAGCCACCACGTGTCTGCTCTAGTTATTTGCCCTAGTGGCATCGGTTCTGCAAAAATGTTAGCGAGTCGAATCGAGCAAGAAATTCCTGAAATCTCAACAATTAAAAATGCTTCATTGTTAGAACTGAGTAAGGAAAAAGCAAATTACGATGTGATTATCTCAACGGTGAATATTGATGATATGGACCGAGTATTTCATGTAAGTCCGGTATTAACGGAACAGGAAGTGAAAGAAATCCGTCAGTACATTCGTGGCTTACCGACAAAGAACCCAACGAAAACTCAAGATCAACCGTCGGCGTGAAGGTCGCATTTCAGCAAATCTCCTCATTAAGCGCGATGATAGAACGGTTACTCGAATCGATTCGGTTTTTCTCCCATCGCGACGTATGGCAAGGAATCGAAGCGAGTGTAGAAGAGATGCATCGGCTTGGTTTTGTCGATCACGTTGATGCGATTGTGACGATGCTTAAAGAGCGTGAACGGGTGGGTGGGCTTGCGATTCCGAATACGGATATTGCATTGTATCATGGACGTAATGATGCGGTCCGCGATCCCTTTTTCAATGTCATTGATTTAGAGGAAGCGATCTCACTACCGTCGATGATTGAAGGTCATGAGTGGGTGAAACGAATTGTAGTTTATGCAGCTCCAAAAGAAATCACACCTCATCATTTGTCCTTTTTAAGCTACGTGAGTACGTTATTTATTGGTTCAGAGCAAGATGTAAAGGTCTTTAGTGAAGGGAAACGAGAAGAGCTACTAGCTTTATTAGAAGAAAAAGCAAAGCAGTATCTCATTAATTTTATTCGTGAAGGAGATTAAATTTATGATTTTAAAAGCTGAGAATATCCAACTAAACGTAGAGGTTGTATCTAGAGATGAAGCCATTGACCGTGCAGGAGAGGTGCTTGTACAAGAAGGGTATGTGAAACAAGACTACCTTGAGAAAATGCATGCTCGTGAGGCGCTGACATCTACGTATATGGGCAACTTGCTTGCAATTCCACACGGAACAGAAGATGCAAGAGATGAAGTAATTGAGTCTGGACTTAGCATTCTACTCCTTGACGAAAAAGTTCAGTGGGATGGAAATGATGTACAAGTTGTTATCGGAATTGCTGGGAAAGACGGCGAGCACTTAGAGATCTTATCTAAGATTGCGATTGCTTGTTCTGAAGAAGAAAATGTTCATGCACTGCTACAGTCAAAGTCTGCAGAAGATGTTCTAAACTTCTTCTCGGAGGTAAATGCGTAAATGAATGCCGTGCACTTTGGAGCAGGGAATATTGGCAGAGGGTTTATCGGTGCACTTTTGCAACAAGCAGGCTACGCAGTTACGTTCGTGGATGTGAATGAAGAGGTTATTAACGCTCTTAAGTCTAGAAGAGGGTATACCGTAACCATTGCATCAGAAGAGCAATCAAGTTTTCAGGTTAATGGTGTTGACGGTTTGAATAGCCTGACGGAAGAAGATGAGGTTATTTCTGCGATAACGAATGCAGATCTTGTCACAACTGCGGTTGGACCGAACATTTTACCACGCATCGCTCCAGTCATTGCAAAGGGTATTGAGAAGCGAATCACAGCGACTCCGTTAAATATTATTGCGTGTGAAAATGCAATTCGTGCGACGAGCACGTTGAAGTCTTATGTACTTGAACATGCAACGGAAGTTCCAGATTGGATTGGCTTTGCAGATGCTGCGGTCGACCGAATCGTACCGAGTGTTCCTTCGGAGGATGTTCTAGCAGTTACTGTTGAGCCGTTTTTCGAGTGGGTTGTAGAAGCGCCGATGTTGGTAGGCGATATGATCCTTGGGGAAGCGAAGCTCGTTGACGAACTTGACCCTTATTTAGAGCGCAAGCTCTTTACAGTAAATACAGGTCATGCAGCAGCGGCATACGCTGGAATGAAGCAAGGGAAAATGAGAATTGTTGATGCGATGCTTGATCGCGATATTGAGGAACATGTCCGCGGTGCGCTTCGTGAAACGTCAACCGTACTCGTTGAAGATTATGGGTTCGATGAAGACGAGCATAGACAATATGCTGAACGGATTGTAGAACGCTACAAAAACCCGTACTTGCAAGATACGGTTGCTCGAGTTGGACGTGGGCCGATCCGCAAACTTGGCCCAAATGATCGACTCGTAAAACCTGCGAAAGCTTTTGCTCGTAAAGGGAACCCAGAGCATCTCGTACAAGCAATTGTGAACGCGCTTGAGTTCTATGCAGACGATGATCCTGAAAGCGAACAATTACGAGCGTTAATTGAAGAGCATGGCGCTTATGAGGCATTTTTGAACGTAAGTGCTCTGTCTGAAGATGAGCCATTAGCTCAATTAGTAAAACAAAAACTTTCGTCGTAAATGGTAAGACTCCCACCAAAGGTTGCTTTGGTGGGAGTCTTTTTAGTTAAATTGGCCAACCTTCTTGTTTGTAAGACATATCCCAAAATAGATATTCATATCGACTCGTGTTTAAGAAAATTTGTTCAAGTTTGTCCAGTTCTTTCTCAGACTTGTATTGTGCCAGTTCATCGAGAAGGTTTATAAGGTGTGTAGCAATTTCGCCAAATTGCTCTGAACTATACATCTGAACCCATTCCCCGTAAAACTCGTGCTCTGTACTACCTGGGGTTTTGGCGAGCGCTGTGCCAATCTCGTAATAACTCCAAGCGCATGGTAAAATGGCTACGATTAATTCAGCAAGTGATCCTTTTTCTGCTTCAGCGAGCATTGCACCGCTATAAGCGATCGTAATTGGACCTGGTGTTGTGTTTTCTAATTCTTCTTCGCTAATTCCAAGCCTTTTGGCGTAAGCTCTATGCAAGTCCATTTCGATGGCTAACGTTTCATGCAATGCATGAGAGAAAGAAGTCATTGTTTTTAAGTCTGGTGCGAGCACGACGGCTTTCGCCATCACTTTACTATAATCAATCAAGTAGACATAATCTTGCTTCATGTAATACTTAAACGATTCAAGATCTAGAGAACCATCGCCAATGCCTTGAACGAATGGATGCTGATGCTTGCTTGCCAAATTGAATCAGCAGTCTGTCGAATGCGCTTTGAAAAACTCATTGAAAAACCTCCAATAATTAGTTGAAAAGGGGATTATGATGACACACAAACTTTATTATGATGACGCTTATTTAAAAGAATTTGAAGCGAATGTGATTAAAACGACGAGTGACTACATTGTACTGGATCAAACCGCATTTTATCCAGAAGGAGGCGGACAGCCTGGTGATACCGGCATTTGGCTGGCGCCGAAGTGTATGACACTCAAGAAGTTGATGGGGAGATTCGTCATTACATCAAGGAGCCGATAGAACGTGCTACAGTGACCGGTGTCATCGATTGGCACCGAAGGTTTGATCACATGCAGCAACATCTAGGGCAACATCTTCTTAGTGCAACGTTTGACGATGTGTATGGCTATAAAACGATCGGATTTCACTTAGGTAAAGAAACGGTCACGATCGATCTTGATATTCCTTCGCTTCAAAACGAAGAGATGGTCCATGTCGAACGCGCTGTGAACTCTATCGTTTTTGAAAATCGAAACGTTGAAACCCGCTTTGTAACAAACGATCAGTTGCACCATTATCCATTACGTAAAGCGCCAACGGTAAACGAACAGATCCGACTTGTCATCGTTTCTGAGTATGACTATAACGGATGTGGAGGAACGCATCCTCTTACAACAAGTGAAGTGGGCATCATCAAGCTACTAAAAACCGAAAAGGTTCGAAAAAGCGTACGATTGCACTTCGTATGCGGTCTAAGAGCCGTCCAACGTTGGAATATAGAAAATAATAAAATGGAAGAACAATTCACAGAGTTACGCCGAGTAAATGAGTTCCGTTCTAATCAACTTGAGCAAGCACACGAGCAACTGCATCACTATGAAGTTGGCGAGTGTGGATGGGACGCATTCGGTTATTGAACGGGTATATGAAAATAGGTCAATTAAAGACTTACAACTTCTTGCGAAGCTAGCAACTCAAGAGCAACCTACACTTACGGTACGCTTGTTTACTGTCATACCCCACGAAAAGGTACAGTGTGTTTTCGCAAGAGGAAACGACGTAGACCTAGATATGAACGAATGTTTAAAAGATTTTTTAGCTATGATTGGCGGAAAAGGAGGGGGCCAAAAGCAGCTTGCTCAAGGCGGGGCCCCTATAAAACAACGGTTGAACAGTTACATCAGATTACTTAGCGACTAAATAGTGATGAGCAATCTTTAAGAATAATTCACCGATGTTTAACAGTGCACGTTCGTCGAAGTCAAATCGTGGGTGATGGTGAGGGAACGTAGTCCATTCTTCTTCGGTTTGACTGCCGACATGAAAGAAACAACCTGGCTTCTCTTCTAAATAATACGCAAAATCCTCACCACCAAGGACTGGTTCACCTTGAATCCAAGCGTCTTCTCCAAATGTTTCTTGGATGATGGAACCGACAAGTGTGGTTTCTTCTGCGTGATTTACAAGAGCAGGGTATCCATTTAAATAGTCAATGTCGCACGTGACATGGTTGCTTGCTTCAAGCCCTCGTACAATTCCACGAATGTCTTCTTCAATCTGTTTTCTCGTTTCAGGCTTAAACGTGCGCACGGTTCCCTGAATCGTTGACGAGTCCGCGATAACATTAAATGCCTTGCCTGCTTCGAATACTCCGACGGTTACAACGGCGTTATCCATTGGATCGACTCTTCTTGCTACAATTTGTTGTAAATCAAGTACGAGCTTTGATCCTGCAACGATTGAATCAACAGTCGTATGCGGCATAGCCCCATGCCCACCTTTACCTTGAACCCGAATCTTAAAACGATCCACAGCAGCCATGGAAGGTCCTTGACGAACATTGACTTTCCCAAGTTCAAGACCAGATTGTACGTGAGCACCAAAGATGTAGTCTACATCGTCTAAGCATCCATCAGCAATCATCTCTTTTGCACCACCAGGTGGAAGTTCTTCGGCATGTTGAAAGATAAAGACGATCGTGCCGCTTAGTTGGTCTTTGGACTCTGTAAGAATGGTTGCTGCGCCTAGTAACGCAGCGGTGTGTCCATCGTGACCGCAAGCGTGCATTACGCCCGGGTTTTTAGAAACATACTCTGTATCGTTTTCTTCCTCAATCGGTAAAGCATCGAAATCGGCACGAAACGCGATCGTTGGTCCATCATGTTTACCTTGTAACTTGGCTACAACGCCTCGGCCACCAATGTGTGTCGTGACTTCGAGACCAAGTGCTTCAAGTTTTTCTGCGATGTATTCAGGTGTCGCAACCTCTTCAAAGGAGAGTTCAGGGTGCATATGTAAATGTCTTCTCCACTCAACGATCTTCGGAAATACGTCTTGTAATGTTGTCATGTTCTTCCTCCCTTTCAATACTTAGTTAGAATACTATCACAAATAGAAACGAGATAACTGAAAACTTACTATTTATTGCTCAATCTAGCATTCGTTTGCTATTGTTAGATTATCTTACAAAAATATTGAGAAAGTTTCGTCAGAAAGATACGATGAAGAAATCAACAAATTAGAATGTTTTTATTTTACATAAAGGGTGATCGAAGTGAAATTGTCTCCAGTCGACCAAGATAAACTGCTGTTATTTGTAGCAGGTGAGCTGGCATTAAAGCGTAAAGAGCGTGGAGTGAAACTGAATTACCCAGAGTCAATTGCACTGATTAGCAACTTTATTCTCGAAGGAGCAAGAGATGGGAAGACCGTTGCACAGTTAATGTCAGAAGGGAAACATGTCTTAACGGCTGAAGATGTAATGGAAGGAATTCCAGAAATGATTGAAAACGTACAAGTCGAGGCAACATTCCCAGACGGTGTGAAACTCGTCACAGTCCACGAGCCCATTCAATAAGGAGAATGTCGATGATACCAGGTGAATATCGTCTTCGTCAGGAAGACATTGAATGCAATGTAAATCGTAAGACAGTAACGATTCGAGTAAGAAACGAGGGCGATCGTCCGATTCAAGTAGGTTCCCACTATCATTTTTCGGAAGTGAATCGGATGCTTACATTTGATCGAGAATTGGTGTTTGGCATGCGTCTTAATATTGCTTCAGGGACCGCTGTGCGATTTGAACCAGGAGAAGAACGGGAGGTAGATCTCGTCATGTTTGGCGGATCAGGAGTTGTTCATGGGTTCAACGATTTAACGGCGGGAAGTAGCGATGTAACAGAATTCGTGAGACGTGCAAAAGAACGTCAGTTCATTGCGGAAGGTGATCATTCATGAAGATGTCTCGTAAAGCCTATAGTAGTATGTTTGGACCAACAACCGGTGATCAGCTGCGCCTTGCGGATACGGACCTTTGGGTTGAGGTTGAGCATGATTATACACATTACGGTGATGAAATTAAGTTTGGTGGCGGCAAGGTCATTCGCGATGGCATGGGACAGAATAGTACGAGAACGAGAGAAGATGGCGTATTGGATTTAGTTTTTACGAACGCTTTAATCATTGATTATAGTGGCATCGTAAAAGCAGACATCGGTGTGAAAGATGGAAGGATTGTCGGAATCGGCAAGGCAGGAAACCCTGACGTTATGGATGGTGTGACGGACAATATGGTTGTTGGTGCTGCTACGGAAGTTATTGCTGCCGAAGGCAAAATCGTCACAGCAGGAGCGATTGATGCACACATTCACTTTATAAGCCTCAACAAATTGAAGCGGCCATTGCATCAGGGACAACAACGATGATTGGTGGAGGTACAGGACCTGCAACGGGAACAAATGCCACAACAGTTACTCCAGGGGAATGGAACATTCATCAAATGTTACGGGCTGCAGAAGACTTCCCAATGAATTTAGGGTTTTTAGGGAAAGGCAATGCTTCTGGTCACGCACCGTTAGAAGAACAAATTGATGCTGGCGTCATTGGCTTGAAGTTACACGAAGATTGGGGAACAACGCCAGCCACAATTGACCATTGCCTTACAGTCGCTGACGAAATGGATATCCAAGTTGCTATTCATACGGATACGCTAAACGAAGCTGGATTTGTCGAGGACACAATAGCAGCAATTGATGGTCGTGTTATTCATACGTACCATACAGAAGGTGCAGGCGGAGGACATGCTCCTGACATTATGAAAATAGCCGGTCTTGACCACGTGTTGCCATCATCTACAAATCCAACTCGACCATTCACCGTAAATACAATCGATGAGCACCTTGATATGTTAATGGTTTGTCATCATCTAGATGGCAATGTTCCTGAAGATGTTGCATTCGCGGATTCTCGCATTCGCCCAGAAACAATTGCAGCTGAAGATATCTTTCATGATTTAGGCATTTTAAGCATTATTTCGTCAGATTCTCAAGCGATGGGCAGAGTCGGCGAAGTGTTAATCCGAACGTGGCAAACGGCAGATAAGATGAAGCTTCAACGTGGTTCCCTCGTTGAAGACGAAGGTAGTGGCAATGATAATACGAGAGTAAAGCGTTATATCGCCAAGTATACGATTAATCCTGCAATTACACATGGAATTAGTCATGAGGTAGGTTCTGTAGAAGTAGGTAAGTTAGCTGATTTGGTGCTCTGGGAACCAGCGTTCTTCGGCGTAAAACCAGAACAAATTATAAAAGGCGGAATGATTGCGTACGCCCAAATGGGTGATCCAAATGCGTCCATCCGACACCTCAACCGGTCTATATGAGACCGATGTTTGGGAACTATGGGAAAGCGAAAGAGCAAACGAGTATAACGTTTATGTCAAAAAGTGCTGTTGATCTTGGGGTACCTGAACGCCTACAACTGAAAAAGCGTGTTGTAGCTGTGAAAGGTTGCCGCAGTATTTCGAAGAAATCGATGAAGTTAAACGACGCAACGCCAGAGATTACGATTAACCCTGAAACGTATGAGGTACGAGTGAATGGTGAACTTATGACGTGTGAGCCGGTTGAAAAAGTCGGACTAGCACAACGATACTTTTTATTTTGATAGTGGAGGATCGAACATGATTATTACTGAAGTACTTGGAAATATTCAGAACGGACACCCAGAAAAAGAGATGAAAGAATGGCTTGAAGTTGAGTGGGAAGAGTTAAACAAACGGAGAATGCGCAGAACGACAGATCAAGGAAGAGAGATAGCAATTAAGCTAGAGGATGCACAGCATTTACATGTCGGAGATGTTTTGTATGAAGATCATGACGTGCAAATTGTTCTACGTACGAAAATGGAGCCAGTGTTTGTCGTTTATCCTAAATCGATGCAAGAAATGGGCAAAGCTTCATTTGAATTAGGCAATCGTCATACACCGTGCTTGGTCGAAGAAGATCGGATAACGGTTCGGTACGATGCTACGCTCGAACGATTATTCGATGAGATAGGGGTGCAGTATGAGCAAGAATCACAACGATTTAACGCCCCATTCAAATACAGAAGCCACCACCACTAATGGGCAAATGTTGCAATTGCTCCATATCCTTGACTCTGCCTTTCCAATTGGCGGGTATACCCACTCTTTTGGAATGGAGACGTTCATACAAGACGAAGCAATTACGAATGAACATGAGCTTGTGGAGTACTTGTCGAGTTATTTAACGAACAGCGTTGCAACTGGGGATGCATTGTTCGTGCAAGAAGCCTATCAACGAGCTTCTCAGAGTGAGTTGGAACAACTCATAGAGCTTGATCATCGCTGTCATGCTTTCAAAATAACAGAAGAAGCTCGAAAGGGATCTGCAATGATGGGAAGGCAATTCATTAAAACGGTTACCCCATTGCATAATGACGCCCAATTCGAAGCGTTTAGAGAGCGATTAAAGCAAAAGCAAATCGACGGTCATTACCCGGTCGTGTTTGGAATGTATACGAGCCTTTTAGGGGTCTCTATTGATGTTGCTGTTTCGACGTTTCTATATTCATCGATGAATAGCCTCATCACCAATGCAGTGAGAGCGATTCCTCTCGGGCAGCAAGCAGGTGTTCGTACGGTTCACGCGATGTTTCCGCTAATTTCTGAGCTTACAAAAACGATCCAAAGCCAGACGATTGATGACATTGCTAACAATGCATTACTCATTGATATTTCATCGATGAACCATCAGTTTTTACGATCTAGATTATTTATTTCATAAGGAGGAGACAACGATGGCAACGGTTAGAATTGGTGTAGCTGGTCCAGTAGGGTCAGGAAAAACTGCGATGATTGAACAATTAACACGTCAGATGCATGAGAAGTATTCGGTCGCCGTCATTACGAATGATATTTATACAACAGAAGATGCCCAGTTTCTAACGCAAAACGGGGTATTGCCGAAGGATCGTATTTTAGGTGTTGAAACGAGGGTGCCCCCATACAGCTATTCGAGAGGATGCGTCCATGAATTTTGAAGCGATTGATACGCTTTGTGATCGTTTTGAAGATTTGGAGATTCTGTTTTTAGAAAGTGGTGGGGACAATTTATCCGCTACGTTTAGTCCAGAACTTGTTGATGCTTTCATTTATGTAATCGATGTCGCGCAAGGTGGTGACATTCCTCGTAAGGGCGGTCCTGGGGTGACAAGGTCAGATCTTTTAGTTGTGAATAAAACGACACTCGCACCTCACGTAGGGGTAGACTTACAGGTCATGAAGAGCGATACCAAATTAGCGAGAGATGGGCGCCCGTATGTATTCGCTGATGTGAAAAGCGGGACAGGTGTCGAGGAGATAATTGAGTGGATCCAAAAGGATTTGTTGTTTGAAAGGATGGAATATGCAAAGACCAAAGCATGACGGTGTATTAGAAGCTTCATTTGCATATCATCGAGACAAAACGAAGATGATCCATGCGTTCCAGCAACCGCCATTAAAAGTCAGTCGCGTATTGCGTCTTGATGAGGCGAATCCTGGACATGCTTATGTGTACTTAATGGAATCATCCGGGGGAATGGTTGCTGGTGATCGCAATACGTTTTTCATAAATGCAAAAGCGAAGGCAAATGTAACATTAATTCCCCAGTCTGCTACTAAGATCTACCCTTCACACAATGAACAGCCATGTGTACAAGAACTTCATATTACCGTAGGTGAAGAGGCGTCGGTCACCTATTTTCCTGAAGCAGTGATTCCATTTGAACAGTCGAGATTCAAAACGAAAACCGTCGTACAATTACGTTCGAATTCCTCGTTAATTTGGGCAGATCTTATTGCACCGGGTCGAGAACATCGAGGAGAGAGCTTTCGTTATTATGAACTGGAACAACGTATGGAAGTTTACCTAGATGGACGTTTACTAGCGCTTGATGCCTTTCGGTTTCAACCGGAGAAAGAAGCGATTCAGCGCTTTGGCGTGCTTGGGGAGTATCGGTATGTCGGTTCAATCTGGTTCTTTTCTGAAGCAGCCTCATCAGTTGACGTTCAAGAGCTTCATGATGAGCTAACGAGTATAAGTAATTGCAAAGCAGGGGTCACACGCTTAGAAGACCGTGGAATCCATATTCGCATGCTTTCAAATGACCAATGGCATTTAAAAAAACAATTAGAAAAGTTCGCTCAAAGGTTTGCATCATTAAAACAACAATAAATAAGAGCTGCTATCCATGTGGGATAGCAGCTCTTATTTATTGTTAGTCGTTGTCTTTGCTACTGACGTATTGATTATAGTGATCGTCCTCACCTGAGGTTGAATTCTTAAACTGACTGAGGCGACCGTTGCGATGCTCCCCATGGTTGCTCGTTTCACGGAATTGGTGATCGTGCTTTTGGTTTTTGTTGCTTTTGTGACCCATGATTCATCCCCTCCTTGACGTATAGATTGTCAAAAAGGGACGGGAATTATGCATTTATGGTGTGAAATGATGACGGTATACGAATAAAATCATGATAATTGTAGAAAGAATAGAAAGAAACGGTAAAAGAACGATGGCAATCGTTAACGGAAATGTAACCGCATGCAAGAACTGACTGACTAACAGAAATGCTGGAAGCCCAACAAATATAGGTAAAATCATATAATACATGCCGACTAGACCTTCAGTTACAAGATCATCGTCTTTGAATAATATTTGGTAGATTGACCAGAGGATTGTACCATATGCAATCGCTATAAGAAGAGAAGAGGCAATTTCCATCCACAACCCAACCCCATTCAACAGAGATACTCACAAAGCTTTACCCGAAAAGAAGCGCGGATAAACAATAAGATATTTCAAATAATAAGAAACTATCGGAATCATTGTTTCGGGTATCCAAAAAAAGGGAATCATTATGTAACTTGTACGTTAAAGGAGTGAACAATATACGGTGGAACAATTAAAACCTTATCAAACAGAAACGTATTTCGATGAAATGTTTACTTCAGAAGGTAAGGTAAAACCTCATTATCGAACGCTGCATAATACCATTCGTTCCTTTGACCGTGAAGAACTAAAGTTAAAACACGAACAAGCACAAGCGTCATTTTTGCGCCAAGGGATCACATTTACTCTTTACCAAGATAACCTTAGTACTGAACGGACGATGCCATTTGATTTTATTCCCATTATCATTTCAAGTGAAGATTGGGTCGAAATTGAACGGGGCATTGAGCAAAGAATTAAAGGTCTGAACGCATTTTTAGAAGACATTTATGGTGAAGAACGAATCATTAAGGAAGGGATAATTCCTGAATACCTAATTAAAGATAACCCCTATTACATTGAGCATTTAAAAGGGTTTCCTTTTCCGTTAACGAATCATATCTTTTTAGCTGGCATTGATCTCATTCGTGACGATCGTGGAGAGTACCGAGTTCTCGAAGATAATTTACGTAATCCATCAGGACTTTCCTACATGTACCAAAACCGCTTCGTGATGCGTCACGTTTACCCAGAATTCTTTAAGGAACATACGCTGTATAAGATTGAGCAGCAATTAGACCCTTTAAGACAGACGTTGATGGATTATAGTTCTCGGAAGAAAAGTGCTGTTGCGGTCCTGCTGACCCCAGGTGTATTCAATTCAGCTTACTATGATCATGTCTTCTTAGCCCAACAAATGGGGATTCAGCTTGTAGAAGGTAGTGACCTCGTTGTTAAAGGTGAATCTGTGTACATGAGAACGATTCATGGTCTGCGACAAGTCGATGTTATTTATCGGCGAATTGATGATGACTACTTAGACCCAGAACAGTTCCGATCAGACTCTTTACTCGGTGTAAAGGGGTTGTATCGTGCAGCGAGTGCTGGGAATGTCGCGATTGTAAATGCAATGGGAAATGGTGTGGCTGATGACAAGGCGCTTTACGCTTTTGTTCCAGACATTATCCGCTACTATTTGAACGAAGAACCAATTTTGAAGAATGTTGATACGTATTCACTCCGTAAACCTTCTATGCGCAAGTGGGTGTTAGAACGACTTGATCAGCTCGTCATTAAAAATGTCGGATCATCAGGTGGCTATGACATGTTAATTGGTCCCCATTCTACTCGAGAACGATTGAATTTATTCCGAGAGAAGATTACTGAAAACCCAGAGCAATACATCGCTCAGCCGACAATCAAGTTATCACGGGCACCTGCATTTCAAGATAATCAGTTTTATCCATGCCATGTTGATTTACGTGTGTATGCAATGAGTGGAAAGAAAGTCCGAGTCATTCCAGGCGGGTTGTCTAGAGTCGCTCTTAAGAAAGGTTCTCTCGTCGTCAATTCTTCACAAGGTGGCGGTGGTAAAGATACGTGGGTGCTTAAAAAGGGAGTAAGAGTATAATGTTGATTCGAGTAGCAGATGCTTTGTATTGGATGTCGAGGAATTTGGAGCGCTCGGAGAAGACCGCAAGCTTATTGTCTGTTCAAGTTCTACAAGTGTTAGAATCCCAAGAAGAAGATTTGCTCGTACAAGAAGAGTTGTATACGGCTGTAAATGTGGCTGCATCAAAAGAAGAAGCCGATCGGTTGAAGGCTAAAGGAACAATTACTTTGCATCAGGTTCTATCGTATTTGTTATTTGCAAAAGAAAATCCTAATTCTGTGATGAACTGTGTACGAGTTGCAAGGGAGAATGCCAGAAGCGTCCGAGATCATATTAACGACGATTTATGGCAAATCATTAATGTGTTCTTCTTAGACGTTGAGTTTGCAAAGTTTGATGACTACAGTGATTACCAGATGCAACGTTTATTGCAACGGGTAAAAATGACGTCACTCTCTGCGCAAGGTGTCATTGAGTCTACGACGATGCGAGGAATGCCTTACCAAATCATGAAGATTGGTAAATGGGTGGAGCGTGCTGAATATACGCAGCGTATGCTACAAGCGATCAGTGAAAAAGTAGAAGAAGACCCTAGCTCATTGCGGTATTTCATGCGACTTGCTTTACAGATGATTAATGGGAGTGAGGCGTTTTTGCAACAAAGAAACGCTTCAATTGAACCGAGTTATGTTTTACATTTCATGATCGCGGAGCCGAATTTCCCCGGTTCAATTGAATATTGTTTAAAACGGGCAACGGACGCCATCGTAAAGTTAGAAGGGGAAAGAGGTTCGTCATACACGCAGCTCCTCGTGCAAGAAATCAATATCATCATCGAAAGAGTGATGCAGCTGTCGTTTGAAGACGTTGACTTAGAGCAAGCATTTCAAGGCATACAACCTTACTACACACCGTTAAAAGTGTAGGGGTATAAATCGACAGCAAGGGAGAATAGCGTAGTGAAATACGAGATCATTCATATTAATCGTTTTGACTACGAGACACCTGTTGACCAAAGTATGAATAGCATTCGATTAGAGCCAAAAACGGATGAGTGTCAACGGTTACTCGCATATCATACTGAAATCACGCCACATTCATTAACGTCTCATTATACGGATATTTGGGGAAACACGGTGGAGAGCTTCTATATCGCTGAACCCCACACCCATCTTGAGGTGAAGACAACAAGTGTCGTTAGTATTCAACGAAGCCCATTTGTCGATCAACTAACGTATTCAAAAGCGATGCAAGATATCTTTAGTTCACAGTTATTTCGAGATCAATATTTACCATTCTTAAGTCAGACGAACTATACGTATTTAGAACCTCATCAAGTGACGAATGTGAAAAATGAAATTGGTGACATTCAGAATCCTGTCCAATTTGCAAAATCGCTCATGAACTATTTATATGCACATTTTACGTATGATTCAAATTCCACGAATGTGAATACAACTGCAAGAGAAGCAATCGAATTAAAAAGTGGTGTATGCCAAGATATTGCGCACGCCATGATCGGTGTTTTGCGGGCGCAAGGAATTCCTGCCCGCTATGTGAGTGGCTATTTGTATGTTGGAGAGGATTCAGCGTTAGTCGGTGATGCTGCGAGCCATGCTTGGGTTGAATTTATGGCACCAGGAATCGGGTGGATTAGCTTAGACCCGACGAATAACGTTGAAGCCTTAGAGAATCATATCAGAGTCGGAGTCGGCCGAGATTACGGGGATGTAAGTCCGGTACAAGGTGTTTACCGTGGCGGTAACCAGAACCTTGACGTCAGCGTCTCTGTAACATTGCTTGAATCATAAAACTGAGCCATCGCAGGAGTGATGGCTCAGTTTTTTATTGATAATTTCCTTGATCAAGAATTTCTACTGTAATATCAACGCGATCTAGGAAGTTTTCATTAAGGTTCTCTAACTGTTCATGCGTCCATACTCCTGGATGAAAGCGGAACGCTTTCTCATTTAGTTGATAAATATCTACGTTAAGATCGATGCCGTGCATAAATGTTTCTGTAATGTCTTGCACGAGACGTTCTTCAAGCTTCCTTATCAATTCTTTTTCACCGAGTTGATTTACATTGCTCAATAAAGCGGCTTTCACATTCATCTCGACTTGGAAACGAGGCTCGTTTTCTTCAGTTAACACGTGGATGTGTAGTTTAGGGTAAACAAACTGTGCAGATACAAGGTCTTCTGGCAATGTAACGTGAAGTTTCTCTGTTTTTTTATTAAACCAATCCATCCCTTTTAACTTATCTAAATCTAGGAATCCCCTTAATTCTTGTTGTTCAATAAAGTAGCCGCCATTCACGTTGAGAATTGGCTCATCAGCATTTTCATCTCTCCATGCGTTACGTTTAATCGTTAAGGAAGGAACCAATATTGAACCGAACGGTTCATTATAATGTTGGATAAGCGTTTGATAGCTTAACACAGGAATAAATGAATTCTCGCTTAACAATTCTGCTGGGTCATAAGTAAACGAGTAAACAGGTGCACGACTAAAAAAGTCGTTGTGCAACATGATTTCCTCGATCGGATCATCGACAGCGAATAACCATGTGTCGTAGCGGAGGAAAGGCCACCGACCTAAAAAATCTTTAACAATCTTAAGTTGTTGCTCCTCTAGAATTGTTGGAGAAACATAGATTGTGTTTATGTGTGAATAACTAACTGGTAGTTGAGCGACTTGTTCTATGCGACCGAGTGCTTGTTCAATCGTACTTCCGCTAGCTGAACCGACAATAATACGTGATTCAGTCGTATCGGCGCCACCACCTTCGACTTTTGCAACAGAGCTGTAACTTAATGACTGGAAGTATAATTGATAAAGGTCGTCTTCATAATCAATGCCAATCGCTGTAACGTAAGTTTGGTGTTGAATTTCTTTGATTCCCCAACATCCAGATAACAGGCTTACCAAAATCATTATAAGTAGAATCTGTATTCCTTTCATCGTTATCCACCTTATTTCTTCGGGTCTGTTGGATAATAGGCCACGCTTCGGGTGCGATCCTTTTTCACAGGCAGGCGAAACACACTATCATTGATGTTTTTCATGCGGTTTAAAGGACTCACAAATGGGAAGCCAAAGCTTGTTAAAGATGCGATATAAATGAGTAACAGAAATACCCCGATAAAGAAGCCATAAAGACCGAGGAGCGCGGCAAGTCCGACGATGAAAAAGCGGATAATTAGAATGTTCCCAGCAAGACTTTGATCAGTAAGCGTGTAGGTTGAAATGAGTGTAATTGCTCCAACGACGAGTGTTGCTGGTGATGTAAGACCTGCTCGAATAGCAGCATCACCGACGATTAGACCACCGAGTACGGCAACGGTTTGACCAACGGGTTTAGGTAGGCGAATCCCAGCTTCTTTGAACAACTCAAAGAAGAGGAGCATGAGAAAGATCTCGAGCGGTGAAGATAAAGGTAGACCTACCCGTGATTGGGCGACGGTGGCCACAAGTGGGAAGGGAATTTGATCAATTTGATAGGACGTAATCGCTAACCAAAAGCCTGGTAAAAGGATACTCGTAATTAACGCAGTGATTCGAATGAGTCGCTCTGCATTTACATAGAAGAAACTTGATTGTGTATCTTCAGCAGAACGAATGAGCAGCGAGAAATTTGTCGGACCAATTAAAGCACTAGGATTGCCATCTATAATGATTGCAAATCTTCCCTCGTTAATGGCATCAACAACAAAGTCTGGTCGGCCACTATACTCTACTAATGGTACGAGTGAATAGGTGTTATCATAGAGCAATTCCTCAATCTGATAGCTGCTTGATACGATTGAAATATCAATGTTTTTTAAACGATTGTCGATGTCAGTGAGGAGTTTGGGTTCAATGACGTCGTCCATGTAAAGCAACTTCACCTGAGTGTGGCTTCTTTGGCCGATCGAGTATGTTTTGACTTTTAAGGTGCTTGTTTTTAAACGTTTTCGAATTAAGGAGACATTGTCAATGGCGCTTTCTATGAATCCGTCTCTTGGACCACGGATTGATACCTCCATGTTCGACTCTTGTACGTTACGATTGTTAATTTTAGGAATTGAGATGCTATGAAGTGAATGACTTTCTTCGATATAGACGACGACAGAACCTAAAAAAACGTTCTCTTCTAAAGTTTTCATATAGTTTCCTTGAAGAGAAATTGGGAGGGGCTCGAAGTAACGGTCTAAATGAACTCCTTTTTGACGCTTTGATTGGTTAACAACCTGACTAAGGTTAGGTAGAAGAGATTGATAGAGAAGGTTTAGGTCGATTAGTCCTTCACAATAAACGAGTGTATACGTTGCATCGCCTGCCAGTTCGTGTGTGGAGATGATGACGTCATCGGTTGATGCAAATACAGCATTAATTTGAGCGGGCACGCCTTTGACTTTTTTGATGAGTGTCGCCTCCTTTTTTTATCCAGACGAGGATTGAGAGTAGCAGCAACGCACTGCTCAAGAAATAAAAGGTAAATGGGAAATAAACGTTATGCATGAGTTCGACAAATGATCGATGTGAAAGAGGTAAGATAATGAGAATAAATAGGATGATATAAATGATGACTAAAGAAATCTTTTTCTTTTTAAATGGGAGCAATTGATTCAGTAAGGTTGTAAACAATGCGACTCGTACGAGTAAGCCACTAAACCATTGAAAGATGGATAGGAAATCTAGTCGTGTAATGTAGCGCCCAAGTGATAGAAGTCGCCATTGTTCATAAGCAGGTGTGTTTAGTTTTAGTGATTCAGCAATCCCAAACGCAGAAAGAGATCCTGTAAGAGGCCCGAGAATGAGAATGAAAATGACCAACCCGGATAAGAAAAGGCCTTTGAATGTTAATTTTTTCTTCGTATAGCTAAGTAGGAATAAAATATAAATCATTTCTAGAAAACCAGAATTGGTATACATGATTCCTTCGAACATCGGGGTATAGCCGTCCGCGAACATCGGAAACAGGAGGTCGTAGTTTTTACTCTTCATGTTTCCAACGCCTACAAGAATTCCAAATGAACATACGATCGGAAACAGTATTACAGCAATCAATCCAAGAACAAACGAACCTTTGTATGCAGCATAAAAACATAAAAGAATAAAGCCAGAAGCAATGATTAACTCTGGAGCGTCGGCTGCGTAATTTGACTTTGCCCAATCAACCGAAAACTTTAATGAGATCAGCGATTCAGCAAAGAAAACGATTATAAAGCAAGTGAGAATTGCCCAGGCCACAGGTGCGGGGTAGTGATCTTTAAGAAACGAAGCAAGATCTTTGCCATTTAACGTGCGAATAATCATAGTGATTACAGTTACGATGATTAGCATCGTAAACAAACTAACCAATACGCTAAGCCAAGCATCTCGACCAGCAGAATTCAAAAGGCTAGGCATGAGGAGAACATGCACCATAAAGCCAGTGGCAATAATAATCAAAATATAAATATGAATAGGTTGTAATCTGCCAATGTTCATGTTCAATCTCCTCTGCATAACAACGTTTCAAAGTTATCGTTACCATGAAAGGAGAATTTATACAGGTTTGGTAAAGGTGGTGAAAATAAGTGAGCGCGCTTGATTCTCGTTAAGTGAAAGTAAATACAACGAAAGAAAAAATTCATAAAACTACCATAGATAGAAAACGTCAACTAGATTGACATATTTTTTGTATAGATGCCCCTTCGTTCGATTTGTACAATACGCATAGTAACGAAAATTACTTAAAAAGGGGAACTAGACATGGGGAAAAGGGGAGTAAACGGGGTAACAGCTTGTGGCTTCGCGTGTTTGTTTGCTTTTTCGACAGATGTCGTTCACGCAGAAGAAATAGAAGGTTACTTTATTGGAGTTAAAGATTCATCTTGGCTCGAACGTGAGGAGATCGAAACCTCTTTTGAATTAGACGTTGAATATGAGTATGACGAGTTAAAGGTTTTATATGCTTCAATGACTGATGAAGAAGTTGCTGAACTCGAACGTTCTGAGCAGATAGACTATATAGAAAGAGACCAAGTCGTCAATGTAGAGCAACAACAGGTTCCTTGGGGGATTGAACATATTGGTGCTCCAGTATATTATTCCAATGGATTTACAGGAGAAGGAATTGATGTCGCTGTTTTGGATACAGGGATTCAAGCTGAACATCCTGACTTGAACGTCGTTGGTGGTGAAAGCTTCGTATATGAAGATCCGTTTGTCGATTCTAACGGCCACGGCACGCACGTTGCCGGTACGATTGCAGCATTAGATAACGATTTTGGCGTTGTTGGCGTTGCGCCTGAGGCGAACCTCTACGCAGTAAAAGTATTAGCTGGGAACGGATCAGGAAGCTTAAACAGTATCATTCAAGGAATTTATTGGGCGATTGAAAATGACATGGATGTGATGAACTTAAGTCTCGGTTCTTCAACAGGTTCTACAGTCATGTCTGACGCGATTGATGCAGCAGAAGAAGCAGATATCGTCGTCGTAGCAGCAGCGGGTAATACAGGTGCAAGTCAAACAGGGGCCAGTACTGTTAGTTATCCAGCCGCGTATGATTCAGTTGTTGCTGTAGGGGCAACAAACCAGTCAAATGGACGGGCTCCGTTTTCAAGCGTAGGTCCCGAATTAACGATTATGGCTCCGGGTGACCAAGTGTATAGCACGTTTGGCACTGACGGTTATCAAACATTAAGTGGGACGTCGATGGCATCACCGAAAGTGGCAGGGTTTGCTGCGTTGTTACGTGAGAAAAACCCTCATGCAAGTGCATCGGAACTTAGACAAATGATGATTGATACTGCTATGCCGCTTGGGGAGCATCATGAGTATGGACACGGACTTATGCAATTAGAAGCAGCCTTTGGAGAAATCGAATAAAAAAGTTCGACTGGAACTTCCAGTCGAACTTTTTACGTAGAAATCTGCATTGCATGAGACAAAATTCGAACTGCGGCACGTAACTGATCAAGATCAAAATGCATTGCAGGGTGATGAAGTCCAGGTTCTAAGTTACATCCAATACCGAGCATGGTGGCTTTAAGCGCGGGATGGTAGATTGTGTAGTTATGAAAATCATCACTTCCGGGTGTATGGAGACGTGGTTTAAGGTTTTGTTCTCCAACACATTCGACAATTGCTTTGGATAGAATCGCTTCAGCTGTTTCGTCAATCACTGCACCCGGTGTATCGTCACCAATCGTTAATTCAATTTCCACACCGTAATAAGAGCGAAGTGTGTCCTTGATATTCATAATGTTCGCTGTCAAAAGCTCCATCGTGTCATTTTCATCTGCACGGAGGTCTAAACTGAAATGAGCATTCCCTGGAATGATGTTCGGACTTTTTCCACCTGCGTGAAAAGCTGTCATTTTCGCTGAATAAGTGGCCATCGGATCTAGTGACATGGCATTGAGCTTAGCTACAAAATCCATCCCGACTTGAATGCTATTTACATTCAAATGGGGCCTTGCACCGTGAGCATCGTCGCCAGTAATTGTTCCAGTCATAAAACGAGAGGCACCGTGCTGGATGGCAGGTGAGTATTGACCTGACGATAGCTCTTGAATCGGGCGAAGATGCATCCCAAACAGCATCGAGACGTCATCGATAACCCCTTCTTTACATAGAGACATTGCGCCTAAGCCGGTTTCCTCTGCAGGTTGAAAAATAAAGCGATACGTATGGTCTTCAGGTAATGTACTATGCCTGTTTAAAAGGTTTGAAATAACACCTAAAGCGATGGTCATATGAGCGTCATGACCGCAAGAGTGATTCGGTCTCCACTCGCCATTTACTTGTTGGTCAACAGCATCGATATCAGCTCGCAGTGCAATGATGCGTTTGCCGTGTCCAACTTCAACATACAGACCTGTGGTCGTTTTAAAATGGTGAACATGAAGACCTAACTGTTGAAGGTGGTTCGTTAAATAGCGGGTAGTTTGATGCTCTTCTCCGCTAATTTCAGCCAGTTCGTGTAAATCATGATAAATGTTTATAAGGTTGAAATGCTTCGTCTGTTCATCCATAAAAATCTCCTAACACGTTCAAATAAACGGTGATACGCTAAGGTTTGCTTTTTCATAGTCATTTAAATGTTTCGCAACGCTTTCATAGTCATTGACCGAAAGAGCAGATAATAACAAATGAATGATTGCAAAGAGTGAAATCATGCGTTTTGAAGGGACGATTGAATCTTGTTTACCAGCGATCATGGAGCAATCCGCAATTTCGTGTATCGGTGCACGGTGTTCATCGATAATTGCTAAGACAGTTGCACCACGAGATTTGGCAGCACGAGTAAACGTGAGCGTTTCTTTTGTGTATCTTGAAAAAGAAAAAGCAATGAGCACGGTTTTCTCTGAGGTTCGATTAAGTAGATGAATGTTTTCATCAATGCCGCTTCGGTAGAGCGTTGCGTTTCCTTTTAACGCATTTAATGAATACGTTAGCCAGTGGGCAGCAGAAAAAGAGGTTCTTAAACCAATTACAACAATCTCTTCAGCAGAAGTAATCGCTGAAACGAAACGGTGAAGCGTTTGCTGTGATACGGTTTCAAATGTCTCTTTCAAGTCAAAAAGAGCGTTGTATTTCTCGTACTCGATTAGATCTTGTTCATGTTTGAGCGTGTTCGTCTTCATTTCGAAACGACCGAGCAAGTCATTTGAGCTTTCAGATTCATCGGTAATCATTTGCGCTTGCAACGCTTCTTGTAATGGTTTATAGCCGTTATATCCTAAATCTTGACAAAGGCGAATGATGGTCGTCTCGCTCGTATTAGCGAGACGACCAATTTTCTGAGCAGGATATAATGCAACTTGTTCTGGGTGTTCAATCATGTAGTGGGCAGCTTTTTGCTTGGATTTGGACAGGCTCGGGTAAAGCTGATGCAATTTGGACTGAATCAAGTGCTACACCATCCATTCTTTTACATAGAGAACGTTTCTAGTCTTTTCGTAATTGAGTCAACATGAGTTTGATCAACCGTGATACCGATACCTTGTTCTGTAGGAACAGCAACGGTACCAGCTTCACTCATCGTAATCTCAGGTTCAATAATATCTTTATCCCAATAACGGGCAGAAGGGGCAGTGTCTCCAGGAATGGAGAAGTTATGGAGACTAGAGATTGCTACATTATGAGCACGTCCGATTCCTGTTTCAAACATCCCTCCGCACCAGACCGGAATGTTATTTTCAGCACAAAGGTCGTGGATTCGTTTCGCCTCGAACAGACCGCCGACACGACCGATTTTGATGTTGATCGTTTTACAACTACCTAGTTCAATTGCTTTTCTAGCATCTTCAAATGAATGAATACTTTCATCGAGGCATACTGGTGTTTGGATGGCAGCTTGTAACTTACTATGATCAACAATGTCGTCATAAGCAAGTGGTTGTTCAATCATCAGTAAGTCGAGTGTATCCATCTTCTTAAATAGCTCGAGATCTTGAAGCGTGAAAGCAGAATTGGCGTCTGCCATGATTGACACAGCTGGGAAAGCTTCACGAACTTGTTTGAGAATTTCATAATCAAACCCAGGCTTAATTTTGATTTTGATTTTCTGATAGCCTTCATTCACGTACACGTTGATCTTTTCTATAAGTGTTTCTACATCTTTTTGAATCCCAATGCTAATTCCGACAGGTACTTCCGTTTTTGTGCCACCGAGCACTTCGGAAAGGGATTTTGCTTGTTGCTTTGCATACAAATCCCACAGTGCACATTCAACGCCACCTTTTGCCATTTGATGACGGCGAATTGGTGCTAACAGACTAGAAATATCAGAAGGGTGCTGAATGGACGCACCTTTTAATCTCGGAATAATGAAGTCTTTAATAATATGAATCGCTGTTTCAACCGTCTCTTCGCTATAGTAAGGATCGATATCTGCTACGCACTCACCGTAACCGACGTACTCTCCATCGGTAACTTCAATTAATAGTATTTCTCTTGTATCCGTTACGCCAACGCTCGTCTCAAAGGGGAATTTCATCGTCATTTCTACGGTTCTTAAGGTCAGGTCAGTAATTTTCAATGTCAAAGCTCCTTTAGTTAATCAGTAACATGTGTATTCCAAAGAATTAAACCTTGTTGGAAGTCATAGCCATCTACGTTTTCACGAACAGTCGTAATGGTTGTTTTATCTCCGAAGCGAATAAGGGGCAGGTATGTCCAAATCTCTTCTTGTAAATCTTCGTAATATCCCATCGCTTCATCTTGATCGACTGCGGTACGGATGTTGTCAACATGTTGATCAATTTCTTCACTGTTCGTCCAACCTGGCCAACCAGCACTAGACTCTAGGAATACGTATTGGTTGGTGATGCAGGTGTTTGGAAACCAGTGACAAACGCATCATGAGCGGTAGGATCTGCTCGTCTTTCTAATACGGTAGGCCAGTCATAAAGGTCTAATGTCACGTTCATGCCGATCGCTTCTAATTCTTGTTGAATAACTACCGCAGCACTATAGTGATCGTCATAATCTCTAGACGTTAAAATAACGACTTCTTCTCCATTATAAGCCGATTCCTCTAACAGTTGTTGAGCGAGTTCTGGATCATTTTGATTGTAGTATTCTGAACCGACTTCAGTGTACCAGTCTGCTCGATCTTCTGTCATAAAGTCATGGGAGATCTTATAATACTCTTCATTTGTAAATGCAGCTTGTTGAATCGCTTCCATGTTCAGTGCAGTGTTCGCTGCTTGGCGAATGGCTTGGTCGCTAAATACACCTTGCTCTTTATTAAAGATTAACGCATTAAACCCGTTTTGATCCGCATGGTTAACGACGGTAGCGTTTTGTTCTAATTGCTCGACATTGTCAAAAGGAATTGCATTTGCTACATCGTACTGATTACTTTGCATGCCGGCAACGCGTGTGGACGGGTCGGTAACGAATTCAAAGTAGATGTCACTGGCATGTGCTTCGCGTAGTGATGCGAGCCCAGTGGATGTTTGTTCTGGGTTTTCGTAGTCTTCAAATCTTGATAAATGAATATGTTGATCATGTTGCCAATTTTCTAATTTATAAGGTCCGGTCCCGATGTGTTCACTAATGCCATCTGCACTAGCGCTCTCTGCAAGGTTTGCAGGGGTTATTGCAGCAATTTCATCTGGAGAAGCAAGCGTTGTAATGGCAACAGCTGAAGGTTCTTCTAATTCCAATAAAACGGTGTACTCGTCCACTGCAGAGATTGTTGCATCGCTGAATTCTTCTTTTGCATTAGCTGCTGTAGTAAACCAACGCTCCATGGAAGCAACAACATCGTCAGAAGTCATCGTTTCACCGTTATGAAAGGAAACATCCTCTCGCAGTGCAAACGTATAGCTCGTCCCGTCATCACTAACGTCATAACTTTCCGCTAACCAAGGTTGGATTTCATAATTGTCATCAAACGTTACGAGACCTTCGTAAATGTGGCGAGCGATGTCTCTCGTTGCTACGGCTGTTGTTATGTAAGGATCAAGTGATGGTGGTTGGGCGTTAAAGGCTACACGAAGTTCACTCGTTGCATCTGGAGAAGAAGTGTGTTCAGCTTCGGTCGTATCTTGCGGTTCGTCGTTGCCACAAGCGGCTAGTAAAACTAGAGCACTTACAACGAAAAGCCCTTTGTTCGAATAGTATGTTTTCATGATGTCCCCCTAACGATCACTTCAGTTATGTTGTCATTGAAGTGATTGCTGATTATTTTTATATAAGTATGAAGTTTATCCTTCAAGAAATCAATATTGATTTTAAAATATTCTAACAAATAATAAAGCCTTCAAATTCTCTTAGGTTTGAGAATTTGAAGGCAGTCTCTATGAGTGAGATGTAGCGTTAAGCTCTGGTGTTTTTGGATCTTCATCCTTTGGCACGTCTTGCTTTATTGGTCGTTTTGACCAATAGGTAGCCATGATTGGTCCGGTAATGTTGTGCCAAGCCGTTCCGATGACGCTAGGAATTGCGGCAAGAGGCGAAAGATGTGCGGTTGCAAGTGTTACACCAAGCCCCGTGTTTTGCATCCCGATCTCGATTGAAACGGCGCGTCGTTGACTAGGGGTTAATTTAGAAATGGTAGCTGCTGCATAACCGAGTGCAAGGCCAGCGGCGTTATGAAGCATGACAGCTACGAATGCGATTAAGCCAGCTGAAGCGAGTGTATCAGCATTGGCACCAACAGCACCAGACATGATTGCAAGAATAGCAACAACCGATACGAGTGGCATAACAGTAACCGTCTTATCAACAAATACTGGTACGAACTTTCTAAGTAAAAGTCCAATGGCTACTGGGATAATGATCACTTGAATAATCATGGTGAACATGCTCATAAAGTTAACTGGCATCCACTGTCCCGCGAGCAAGAATAAGATGGCTGGCGTTGCAATTGGCGCAACGAGTGTAGATATCGACGTCATCGTAATGGAGAGAGGCAAGTCTCCTTTAGCTAAGTAAACCATAACGTTTGATGATGTTCCACCAGGTACAGAGCCGAGAAGAACGAGTCCAGCAGCAAGCTCAGGCGGTAAGCTTAATGCTAAGGCAATAAGAAAAGCAGTGAGTGGCATAATTGTATATTGAAAGAGAAGACCTAATAAGACCGGCGTCGGCTTTTTTGCTACGAGTGTAAAGTCGACAGGCTTTAACGTCATTCCCATTCCAAGCATAACGATACCGAGTAAGATCGGAACGTAGCTATTGATCGGGATGAATGGGTCTGGCATAAGAAAAGCAGTGAATGCTGCGATGATAACGAGTACAGCGAAGTAACGACCTGCAAATGTACTCACTGAAGCAAGAAACTTCATCGTTATTCCCCCATTAGTTGATAAGTTTATTAGGATTCATACGATTATCTGGATCAAATGTTTGCTTTAGAACCTTCATAAGTTGAAGTGCTTCTCCGTGTTCTTTCTGTTGGTATTTCTTTTTACCGAGCCCAACCCCATGTTCACCGGTACAAGTTCCCCCAACAGAAAGGGCAAATTCAACAACTTCTTCATTAAGTTTGGAGGCAGCTTCAACTTCTTCCGGATCGTCACGATCAAACATTACTAAGATATGATAGTTTCCATCGCCAACATGACCGGCAATGCCACCTTCAAACCTCGATTGATCGACGACTGAACGAGCGTGGGTAATTGCAGCGGCCAACTTAGAAATTGGCACACACACATCTGTTACCATCATTTTTTTTCCTGGTGAGCTGTGAACGTGTGCATAAGCAAGGTTATGTCTTGCTTCCCATAATTTGTTCCGAGCAGCCGTGTCTTTTTCAAATTCAATTTCTTTACAGCCGAACTCTTTAACAATCTCTTTTGTAAATTCAACGTCTTGCTTTAATCCAGCTTCATTTCCGTGAAATTCTAAAAACAATGTTGGTTGAATGGAGTAATTTGTGTCGCTAAACTCATTGGCCTTTTGAATAGAGGGCTCGTCAACGAGTTCGCATCGTGCTACTGGAATACCCGCTTGAAGAATTTGTACAACTGCTTGGACGGCGTGATCAACGGACGGGAAAGTTGCACGACCAGCAACAATTTGTTCTGGAATTCCGTACACTTTCAATGTGAGCTCAGTAAAGCAAGCGAGAGTCCCCTCTGAACCGACAAACAATCCATTGAGGTTATAGCCAGACGACGATTTAGCAGCTAAGCTACCTGTCTGAATGACAGAACCATTTGCAAGGACAACCTCTAAATTGCGAACTTGATCCCGCATAATGCCATAACGAACGGAGCTCGTTCCACTCGCATTGGTGGCAGCCATTCCTCCGACGGTCGCATTTGCACCAGGATCGACAGAGAAAAAAAGACCATGCTTCTTTAATTCTTTATTTAATTGGTCTCTCGTCACACCAGGTTGAACTTTCACGAGCATGTCATCCGCTAGAATTTCAATAATGTTATTCATTTCTGAAAAGTCAATTGAAATACCATCGGTTGTTGGAATAATATGACCTTCTAAGCTCGTCCCCATTCCATATGGATAGACGGGGCGATTTTCTTGTTTTGCGATGTTTAAGATGGATTGTACATCTTCTGTGCTATGAGGAAACACGACGACTTCAGGCAAAATGGGTGCATGATACGACTCATCTTGGCTATGTAGCCCTCGTACACTTTCACTTGTAGAGAGTTGAGATTCTTGTAAAACTTCCTGTAATGATCCAATCAGGGTGGACATTTGTGTATCCCTCCGAAACAATAATAGATATAAAGAGCATTATACACGAATTTAAAACGAAACGTTATAACTATTTTGAAAGATTATATAACAAGAATAGTATCTACAATGAGCTTGGAATATCAAGTAAACGGACAACAGCATGTGAAGGTCGTAAATCGATCGGGTGATATTTATGCGCAATGTTATACTTGGCTAATTGAATGAAGTGGTAGGATAAAGATAAGATTGATACGAAGAAGGTGGAGCAGGTGAGACGGCTATTATTAAATCTATTCGGTTGTTTCGTATTGACAGCTGGTATTGAAGTGACTGGTCTAGCAGGGCTAGCGACATCTGGAGCGGCAGGTATGTCACTTACGCTAATGGGAATTATTGAATTGCCCTTTTACTTATTGTTTATTTTCGTTAACATACCTTTTTTCATTTTGTCCCTCATAAAACTTGGCAAGGGCTACTCATTGAACTCCCTCTACACTGTTATTATTGTTTCAATTATGACTATTTTTAGTGGGCAATGGTTTCATATGGAGATTCCAACGGCAATCGGTTCTGTAATTGGAGGGTTACTAGTTGGAATTGGTGCAGTGCTAATTTTCTTAAGCCAATCATCGATGGGTGGAGCAACGATTCTTGCTGTATATTTACAAAAACGATATCGGATAGATCCTGGAATTGTTATCTTTTGTTTCGATACGTTTGTTGCATTTATATCATTTCTTATCTTAGGTGTTCATCAAGGTTTGTTGACGATTGTGAACATATTTGTCTGTTCGGTTGTAATCAGCCTTTCTAAACAAGCAATAGCGAAAAAAACGTTAAATACTGTCAGCGAAACTTAAGGGAAATTGTCATCATTTCCCGGGAAATGAAAAAGACCCTCGTTTTTGGAGGGTCTTTTTCGACTGTTTATAGAATCGGTGACAATAAGCGAGACACAGCTTCTTTGATTTTAATCCATAGTGAGCGTTCTTTATAAATCTGTGGAGTAAGTAAAGTGCTGTCTTTCATGTCGTCTAGAAAAAGGTTGTGCAATTTTTGTGCGACGGCTTCATCGTACACAGTTGCATTCACTTCGAAATTCAAACGAAAACTCCTGGAGTCAATGTTCGTTGTGCCGACTGAACAGACTTCTTCGTCAATGACAATCGTTTTCGCATGCATAAATCCTTTCTCATAAATCCAGACGTTTGCCCCGTACTTCAAAAGTTCACCTACATGTGAAAGTGTCGCCCAATAGACAAATGGATGATCGGGCTTGTTAGGAATCATAATGTGTACATCAATGTTACTTAACAGTGCAATCTTGATCGCGTCCATAAAACTCGTATCGGGAATAAAATAAGGCGTTTGAATCTTAATGCTTTTCTTCGCTGTCATAATGAGCTTGATGTACATATTCTTAAGGTGTTCAGTTTCTGAGTTCGGTCCACTATCAACGATTTGAACAGGGCTAGAGCCACTATGACGTTCTTTTCGACCAGCATATTCAGAGAGGTTGATTGAATCTTGTTTGGTTGCTTGCTTCCAATCAAGGATGAACCGGCCATGAATATGATCTACAGCACCACCTTTAATGCGAAAGTGGGTATCCCGCCAATAGCCGAACTTCTTTTTCTTCCCTAAATACTCTCGGCCGACGTTAAACCCTCCAATGTAACCGATGTCGCCGTCGATAATACAGAGCTTACGGTGATTTCGATTGTTAATACGAAGGTTAACGACTTTAAAGATTGAAGGGAAAAATGCGGCAACTTCACCATTGTGCTCAATAAGTTCCTTGAAGAATGAGCGATTTAATCGCCTAGAGCCGATATCATCATAAAGCAGCCTGACTTTTACCCCTTCTTTAGCTTTTGCCGTCAATTCATCACGTAATTTTCTTCCGAGTTCATCTCTTTGAATGATGTAATACTGAATGTTGATCTCTTCTTTTGCTTGGCGAATATCACGAAACAGTTCATCGAATTTCGTCTTTCCTTCAGTGAATAATTCGACCTCGTTATCTGTCGTTATGATGGAGGTAGACGATTGCAAATTAATGAGCATTAATTGTTCATATTTATCTTGAAGCTTTTGATCTTGGAACACAGATAAGTGATGTTGCAAATGATAGACTTGAGCTTCTACAGCGATCTTTAAGTATTCACGTTCTTCTTTGGAGAGATTGTAGAAGTTCTTTTGTTTTAAATGTCTTCCGAATATGAGATACAAAATAAATCCACCAATGGGTATGAAAAACAAAATGAGAATCCATGCCCACGTAGCACCTATATCTCGTCGTTCAATAAAAACGATAATAAAAGCGAGAAGTATATTAATGAGTAGAACAATTGAAAAGGTGCCTGTAATGAAAGACATTGCATCAAGCCCTTTCTTTAAGAAATTGGCTATTATTATTGTAAGCAAAAAAAGGAAGTAATACCAATATTGTCTCGACTCATGTCGAAATCGCACTTCAAATATCTTAAATCCGTTTAGGAT
This sequence comes from Geomicrobium sp. JCM 19038, assembly GCF_000698125.1. Lineage (GTDB taxonomy): Bacteria > Bacillota > Bacilli > Bacillales > Marinococcaceae > Geomicrobium_A. Next base: position 143,317 of record NZ_BAXA01000004.1, read on the forward strand.
ATAGAGATTTGCTAGATTTTATATTACATTGAATAGGAGATAATTGATTTTAAACAATTTAGACATTGATTCTAATTGTTTAACCTACAATTCTAAAAAGAGAGATACGCGCTTAAGGAGGAATCACAGGTGAATCACAAGGAGCAGACCATCGTACAATCTATCGGTAATTGGTACGAGAGTATGATTCAAGGTAGAGAGTTACGAGAGGTCCACCAAATGAAGCTAGACGTTGAAAGGCGTCTGCCTCATGAGATGCAGTCGACAATCAAGATGTATTATGAACTTGTTTTATTCTATTACAATATTACGTATCATCGCGTTTTAGATCAAACGGCACCAAAAGTGAAGCAAGAGTTAAACCCCATGATTGAGGAAACAAAAAGAGCTGTATCGTTTCTGCACCATTCATTGATTGGAAAGCTGAATCATGAACAAGGAAAGTATCATTCAGCGATTGATTCTTATCACCGTGCAGAAGAGTACATGCACGGCATTGGTGAAGAGAAGAAAGTAAACTTCTATAATCATTTAGGACAAAGCTATTTAAAACTGAACAATAGTTATCAAGCAGACGTATACTTTAGAAGGGCAATGTCTTTTAGTAGCAAAGAGTCGATTCTACGAGAGGACATTGGTTTTTATAGTGAGCGAAAAACGACTGCGTTTAATCAAGGATGGAAAACGAGTCATCAACAACGAGCGATCCAGAGCAAACGCATGAAGGTCACTTCATTTAAAAAAGCTCAATAATTCGCTTAAATGATCGTTCTCTTTCTACTGGATCATAGATCGATGCGACTAGAAGAAAGGATTCTGATTGATAGTCATCAACTAGGCGTTTCATTGCCTCTTTTACTCGTTCTGGTCCCCCGATAATCATCCGTTTTCGATTCTGTTTGATCTTCTTTTGATCACTCAATGAGAATGTTTGTCTACTAGCTTCTTCGTATGAAGGGATCCGACTGTCTAATCCTTTTTCTACGTTTAAAAGCCAAAGATCCTGGCTTAATGCCAGTTTTTCAGCATGTTCATTATCTTTTCCACAGATTACAAAGACGGCAGTTTTTATATCGTGTGTATGATGAAGCTCGCGTAATGTTTGATGAGTTTCTACACCGTGTTCAGGTTGGATAAAGTGTCCAAACACATATCCAACTTGTTCCTCATTGGCAAGCCCTGCGCTATTCGGTCCTAATCCAAGTACATATAATCGGGGTGGTTCTTGCGTTCGTGGAGTCGCCCTGATTTTTGTATTCCCTTGTACATAGTTTTGTAATTGCTGTACCTTTTGTTGAAAAATCCCCATTTCATTTTCTTTTCCATTCGCTAAAAGTGAACGGATCGTTTCATTTCCTCCAGGTGAGCGACCAACACCGGCCTCAATTCTTCCAGGGAACAACGCTTCTAATTGGAGGAGTTGGGAAGCGACTTTGTATGGACTATATTGCGGTAAAAGAATTCCGCCACTACCTACTTGAATCTGCTTTGTCCGACTTGCGGCGGCAGCCATCATAATTTCGGGAGAGCTTGAGGCCATGCCCTTTGTTCCATGATGCTCAGCGAACCAGTAGCTAGAATAACCCCAACCTTCTGCTAACTCCACGAGTGAGAGGGTGTGTTGTACAGTCTGCTCAGCAGTCATATTCTTTGGAGTCGGCATTTGATCGAGAATTCCTAGCTGCATAAATTTCACGTCCTTATCGTTAACGTCTGTCACATATAGTGTATCAGCCGAATGCAATCATTCGTTTGTTCATTGCTTTCTTAAGACAATTGACTTTGTTACGGGTGCAAATTGTGTATTCCCTCTATCGTGCGTTTCAAACCAGATGAGCATACGCTTTGATTAAGTGTATTTTTGTATCGCACAATACGAATTAAGCAAGAATTTTTAGCTTGATCTTGCGTAACGTAACTAAGTCATTAAAACAGAAGAATTGTAGGTCGGTGCAAGGGAGAGAAACCTTATGCTATAGTAAGGGAAAAAGAGCTGATATTATGCAGAAGCAAAAAGCATTTGTAATCGGAGATTTGCACGGATGCTATGATGAATTGCAACAATTGCTCGAGCATTGGAATCGTGACGAAGAGATGCTCGTTTTTTTAGGGGATTACATTGATCGTGGTCCGAAGTCGTTACAAGTTGTTCAATGTGTCATGGAGCTTCAAAATCAATACGATGACGTGATTGCACTAAAGGGAAATCATGAAGATATGTTCTTAGATTGGATGAATTCGGAGCAAGTCGAACGTTTCCTACGTAATGGTGGTGTGCAAACGTTAGATTCAATGATGGAGCAAAGTGAAACATTTGATGAAGGTTCTTACACAGCGTTTAGAGCGATTATAGAAGATGAATTTGATGAAGAGTTGCGATTTATGAAACAGCTACCCCATTTCCATGAATGGGGTGACTATTTCTTTGTACATGCTGGCATTGACGTCAATAAAGAGTTGGCAGATCAGACGAAAGAAGATTATCTCTGGGTTCGTGAACTATTCCATGATGGCTGCAATCGTTCTGGTAAAACGATTATCTTTGGTCATACCCCTGTCCAACGTTTGCATGAAGACGAGCGCGATGAGGCTTGGTTTTCTGAATGTGGAACGAAGATTGGTATTGATGGTGGGGCAGTGTTTGGAGGACCATTAATTGGATTAAAGGTAGCTCTTCATGGGGAGCCGGAAGTTATTGTTGTAAACATCGAAGATGAGGTTTAAGTAAGAAAGCGAGCCATGAGAACAGTATGTTGCAAAGTTCCGTCAGGCATTCTTTTATCATCATTTAAGGTTCCCTCAATAACGAAGTCGTAGTTTTTGTAGAGTTGAAGGGCCTTATAATTTGATTCTTGAACTCGCAAAGTTACTTTTGCGAGTTGATGATCATCTGCATAGGACAGACAGTCTTGTAATAATCTCGTGCCAAGTCGTTTGCCCCAATGACTCTTTTGAATGGCAGCCCCAAATTCAACGTGATGTTGAAACCGTTTTAAGTTGCTTCCTTGTAATCTAGCAAATCCGACGAGCTGTTGATTGTGTTCAGCGACAACACAATACCGGTTCTCTTCCTCGTGATCTTTAATTAGAATCTCTCGAAACTGTGCTTCGCTTAAGACCTGTTCACCTTCTTCACGGTCTAAATGATCCGTTTCTTTGTCGACGAGTTGACGTAAGTTAGAGAGTTGCAACGCATCGTGTACAGTAGCAGCTCGAACAGTGTAGTCGAACATAAATGTGACTCCTTTCAAGTAGTTGAATTGCATGAGCGTTGCAGTGAGGAACGATTTCCGATATGCTAATAATAAGGATGATTCAAGGGGATTAGAAGGTATGAAACGAACACAATTTGATTGGACGAGCATGTTTATTTATTTTATCATTGCTTTCGTCTTAATAACGATTTTGAATACACTTGGCTATGAATTGCCTTGGTACGGAATGATTTTACTGTTTCTTATCATTTGGATTGCAGTAACCGTTTTCGTGAATATGGTTCGACGAGATCGTGCAAAAAAGATGGAAGACAAAGAAAATCAGTAAACACGTAAGTCTCTTCGTAATGAGGAGACTTTTTTTAGTGTGTATTTTGAGGTAGTTCATCGTTTCAAGCTTGCTATAATTGGTTAGATCATTCTAGTGAATATGGAGAAAAAGATCGTAAGCAATGCAGGAATGTAAGAAATCGCTGCAGAAATTTTTGATCGTGAGGAAATCTTACAAGAACTTTTTAAAAATTTTAAATACTATATTGATTTATAGCAGGAAATACTTCATAATCATAAAAACATAAAGCATTTGCTTCGGATAATAAGCATACGAAGAAAGTCTAGACGCATCAACTCATACATAATGAACGTATTTAAGAGAATGATGTGATGAGCAGAGGTGCTTTCGGATTATATATAGGAAAAAACTTAGATATGCACGCATGACAGTCAGGTAAACCTTAATTTATCTGACTATTTATACTTTATCGTGTTAGACAAAGATAGAGGACAACTATACAAAGAGGGGGCAAAGCGTGATGGGAATCTATATTCTCAAACGAATACTTTCATTGTTACCAGTGTTATTTGTCGTTTCCGTTGTTATTTTTGGGATTGTACATTTAACCCCTGGGGACCCAGCTTCCTACATGCTAGGGGAAGAAGCGTCACCAGAGCAAGTCAATGAATTACGTGAAGAATTAGGATTAAACGATCCAATACCGGTTCAATACTTGAATTGGCTTGGGGGAGTTGTACAAGGGGATTTTGGTGATTCCTATTTTATGAATCAATCGGTACTTGATGCGATATTTTCTCACATAGGACCGACGTTATCCCTTGCCATTGTTGCAGAAATTATTGCACTGTCGATCTCTATTCCTATTGGTATTGTTGCAGCAATTAAAAGGGGAACTGCAACGGACCAATCCGTTATGGTCGTATCATTAATGGGTATGGCGATTCCGAGCTTTCTACTTGCCCTGTTTCTTGCTTTAATTTTCGGAGTGCAACTCGGGTGGTTACCAGTAGCAGGATATCAACCGTTATCCAATGGTCTATGGAATCATTTGCAGTATTTAATTCTACCTGCCATTTCATTAGGTGCGATTCAGGCAGCGTTAATTGCACGAATGACGCGTGCATCGATGTTAGAAGTACTTAATACAGATTACATTAAGATGGCTCGTTCTAAAGGGATGAAAGAGCGGACAGTTATTTATAGTCATGCACTTAAAAATGCTTTTCTACCGATTCTTACGGTCATTGGAGCAACGTTTGGAGCACTCGTAACTGGGGCAGTTGTTACAGAAACAATTTTCAATATTCCGGGAATTGGACAGCTTATTATCAACTCAATTGAGCGACGTGATTATACAATTATTCAAGGCATCGTTTTATTCGTGACACTCATTTATGTAACGATTAACTTAATCATTGATTTACTCTATGGATTCATTGATCCGAGAGTACGACTTGATAGTAAATAAGGAAAGGGGTGGGGTCACATGTCAACGACGAGTTTATCGAACATTCGAAAAGAATTAAAGAAAGAACAGCGCTCATTGTTATTCAAGCGTTTTCTGTCAAATAAACTGTTATTAACAGGTAGTTTCATCATGTTATTTGTCGTCGGTGTAGCGCTCATTGGTCCGTTCTTTTTAAACTATACACCGTATCAAATGGTCGTCGAAAACCGGTTAAGTCCGCCAAGTGCAGAACACTTACTTGGTACAGATAACTTTGGACGGGATTTATTCTCTCGAGTCGTCTACGGTGCACAAATTTCATTAGGTGTAGGTCTTGCTGTAGCAGTCATTACTTCTGTTGTCGGATTAGTCATCGGTTTACTCGCAAGTTACTACAAAACACTCGATCATATTCTTATGAGAATATGCGATGGGTTAATGGCAATCCCTGGAATTCTCTTTGCGATTGCGCTAATGGCAGCACTTGGACCACAGACGCAAAACGTAATTATCGCTTTGAGTATTGTCTTTACCCCTCATATTGCTAGGGTTGTACGATCGAAAGCGTTATCGATTCGAGAGGAGACGTATGTGGAGGCAATGAGGGCACAAGGTGCGAGTCCTCTTAGAATTATATTCTTACATATTGCGCCGAATACGATCTCACCTCTCGTTGTTCAAGCGACGTTTATTTTTGCGGATAGTATTATCACAGAAGCTGCATTAAGTTTCCTCGGTGCTGGGGTGCCGACACCTGACCCGAGTTGGGGGAACATATTATACGACGGAAAACTCGTTATTTTTAATGCGTGGTGGATGACTGTATTCCCTGGGATTATGATTATCCTTGCCGTAATCGGCTTGAACTTTGTGGGCGACGGGCTTCGCGATATGATTGATCCACATACAAAGCCGAGATCGAAGAAGAAACGTGTTAACCTCTTTCGTTTTAATTCTCAAAAAGCACGTGGATAAAGATAGGGGGAAATCTGATGACGACTGAGTTGCTTAATGTAGAGCAGTTAAGAACACATTTTTTTACTGAAAAAGGTACGGTTACGGCAGTTGATGATGTGAGTTTTACGATTCACGAAGGAGAGATTGTCGGTTTAGTAGGAGAGTCAGGTTGTGGAAAGAGTGTGACGTCCCAATCGATTATGCGTCTATATGATGAATATATGGTTGAGTATGAAGGGAAAATCGAATTCAACGGTGACAATCTCCTCAACTACCCAATAAAAAAAATGCAAAAAATTCGTGGCGACGCAATCTCGATGATTTTCCAAGATCCACTTAGTTCATTAAATCCTGTATTTACAATAGGGAAGCAGATTGCCGAACCGTTAATGCTTCACCATAAAAAGTCAAAAAAAGAAGCGTACGAACGTGCTGTTGAATTGCTTGCATTAACAGGAATCCCATCACCAGAAAAGCGAGTTCATGAATACCCTCATCAACTTTCAGGTGGGATGCGCCAACGAGCGATGATCGCGGTTACGCTCGCGTGTGAGCCGAGGTTATTAATCGCAGATGAGCCAACAACTGCACTTGATGTAACCATTCAAGCGCAGATCTTAAACCTCATGCGGGATTTGAATAATAAGCTACAGATGGGCATTATTTTTATTACTCACGACTTGGGCGTTGTTGCTGAGCTTTGTGATCGTGTCATGGTTATGTATCTCGGTCAAATTGTTGAAGAGGCCGATGTAAAGACACTTTTCGAAAAGCCACTACATCCATATACACGGGGATTGATTAAATCGATTCCGCAAATGACTGGAGAACGTAAGTCAGAATTAAGTGTCATTAAAGGCAACGTCCCAAGCCTTACAAATAAGCCTAAAGGATGCCGTTTCTCTACGAGATGTGAATTCGCAGATGAGAAGTGTCTAGAGGAAATGCCACCACTTAAGACGCATAGCGATACGAAAAAAGTGCGTTGTTGGCATTATGAAGAGATCATTGCTAGGGAAGAAGGAGGTCACGTCCATGCAAGCTCAACATGAGGAGACTGCTTGATTCAAGTACGAAACATGAAGAAGTATTATCAGGCAAAAAAAGGCTTGAACAAACTTAAAAGCGGTAACACTTATGTCAAAGCAGTGGATGGTGTTTCCTTTGACTTAAGAAAAGGGGAAACCTATGCACTTGTAGGAGAATCAGGGTGTGGCAAAAGTACAACGGGTCGAACGTTATTGCGCCTGCACGACGCTACAGAAGGTGAAGCCATCTATAACGGAAAAGACCTTTTCAAGCTTTCAAATAAAGAGATGAACAAGGTTCGTAAAGATATGCAAATGGTGTTTCAAGATCCCTATTCTTCTTTGAATCCAAGAAAACGAATTGGCAACATTTTAGAAGAACCACTAAACATTCATAACATCGGTAATAAGAGTGAGCGTACAGACATTGTTATGGAAGTGATGAGCAAGGTTGGTTTGCAAGTCGATCATTACTATCGATATCCACATGAGTTTTCAGGCGGGCAGCGCCAACGGATCGGTCTTGCAAGGGCGTTAGTTGTCGATCCGAAAGTGATTATTTGTGATGAGCCAGTATCTGCTTTGGACGTATCCATCCAATCTCAAGTCATTAACCTTTTGCAAAGTTTACAACGAGATCTGGGATTGACGTACTTATTTATCTCGCATGATATTAGCGTCGTAAGACACATCTCTGATCGAATTGGGGTTATGTATTTAGGAAATCTCGTTGAAGAAGGGTATACAGATGATGTCATCGAGAATCCGAAGCACCCGTATACGAAGGCTCTACTTAGTTCAGTGCCGTTACCTGACCCCAACGTACAACGTGAACGCGTGATTTTACAAGGAGACATTCCGTCACCGTTAAATCCTCCTTCTGGGTGTGTGTTCCATACGCGTTGTCCGTTTGCAATGGACGTATGCAAAACAACGGTTCCACAATCATTAAATCTAGCAGGTAATCATACGGTCAGATGTCACTTGCATGATGAAGGAATCACAACGGAAGAGAAGAAAGTAGTAAATGCATAGACACGTACAAGGCGATTGGTTTTTTTCAAAATCAATCGTTTTGTATAGATTTAAAGAGAGGTGAGCGTTTTGAACATTGCAGTCGGTGGCATTCAACATGAAACGAATACGTTCTCAAATGTAAGTTCTGATGAGAATTTTTTTAAATTATATGAATGGTTATATGGAGATGAGATTTTTGAGCATTACGATGGAGTGCGAGATTACATTGGTGGCATGATTGATCAAGCGAATCACGAAGGATATACCGTCATTCCAACGTTTTCTGCTCGAGCAAATCCTTCAGGAGTTATCCCTTTGGAGACATTCAAAACGATGAAACGAGAGTTAATCAATCGTATTCTTGAAATCAAAGAGCTGGACGCAGTTTGTCTAGCACTTCACGGTGCAGGTGTTGTTGAAGGGATTGATGATCTTGAAGGAGAGTTATTAGAAGAGCTAAGACGTGCACTTAACCCGAACGTTCCAATTGTTGTCACCCTCGATTTACATACGAATTTAACAGAAAGAATGGTCGAGCATGCGAGTGCTTTACTCGGTGTAAAAGAATATCCACATGTGGATAGTTATGAACGAGGATTGGATGCTGTTAAGTTCATCAAAGAAATAGTTGTTAACAAGGTTATACCAGTTATGCACATGACGAAGCTTCCGATGATGATTCCGACTACACATACAATAAGTGGTCAGGCTTTTGAGATGAAGCTCAAACACTCGAGGAAGAAAAGCTTGGAGATGTACTTGATTGTACGTTCTATCATTCGTTCCCACATACAGATGTTGCACATATTGGTTGTGCCATCTTAACGACAACGAACAATCACCGTGAATTAGCAGAAGCGACCTCAAAGCGAGTAGCTAAAGAACTTTGGGATGCCAAATCCGACTTTATCGTCGAATTGCCATCATCTGCTGAAGGGATTGACATGGCTTTAAACGTAGAAGGAAAGCCTGTCGTGATTAATGAAACGAGTGACAATCCGGGTGCAGGAACCCCTGGAGATGGAACGAATCTATTAAAAGAATTGCTGAGACTAGACTTACCTGACACCGTTTTTGCATGCATATACGACCCTGATGTGGCAACGCTGGCCCATGAAAAGGGAGCTGGTGCAACACTTGACGTAGAACTAGGTGGAAAAACGGATCACCTTCACGGTGAACCGTTACGAGTCACAGCAAAGGTCGTGGCACTTACAAATGGGGTGTTCGTACACACGAACCCGATGATGGCGGGAAAAAAATCAAATTACGGCAAGACGGCTAGGTTAGTCATCGGTCAGGTTGAAGTTATAGTGATTTCTGTACGCACACAAACCTTTGATCCAGAAATTATCTCATTAACAGGAATTAATCCATTAGATTATAAAATAATTGCCTTAAAATCAAGCCAACATTTCCGTGCGGGTTTCCAAGATCTAGCGAAAAAAATCATTACAGTCGATTCTCCAGGACTTAGCAGTTACTCACTCGATCACTTTGAATATGTGAATGTGAACCGACCGATCTATCCGCTCGATCGTCATTTCGAGAAGTAACTGATTCAGTCAATAAGACTGTGCCAAATGTGTATACGTGCCGTTAGGTACACTTCTTAATAGAAGTAGAGATAATAGTGCACTTCAGCGAATGATAACAAAAAGTAAGCGCTTTCTTTTTAATTGAGAAATGAGAAATGAGAAATGGGGGATTCGGTGAGTTCATTGGTTGATCTTACAACAGTGGAACTAGTCGCGATGATTAAGGGGAAAGAAGTCTCTTCCTATGAAGTGGTGAGTGCGTTTATTAAGCAAATTGAGACGCACAACCCGAGCATTAATGCCATCGTATCGTTTCAACCTGAGTATGCATTATCAGAAGCTAGAAAAGCAGATAAGCGTTTTGCAAAAGGAAACGTTGATGGTCCGCTTCATGGCATTCCGATGGCGTTCAAAGATACGCATGATGCGAGAGGGTTTAAGACGACGAAAGGATGCACTGTGCTACAAGACAACGTCGCGAAAGAAGATGAACTACTCGTGTCTCGCTTAAGGCGAGCGGGGGCAATCGGAATAGGGAAAACAAATGTACCTGAATTTGCGGCAGGATCTCATACATTTAATCCGGTATTTGGGCTGACGAGAAATCCATACAACTTAGAAAAGAGTGCTGGTGGTAGCAGTGGCGGTGCAGCTGCAGCTCTTGCTGCACGAATGATTCCGCTTGCGGACGGTTCAGATATGGGAGGATCATGCAGGAATCCTGCAGCGTTCAATAACGTCGTAGGGTTGCGTCCATCACCTGGAAGAGTTCCTACGTATCCGAAAGCGAACGGTTTCGGAACGATATCTGTACAAGGACCACTTGCAAAAACAGTGAATGACGTTGCCTTAGCGATGTCGGTGATCTCTGGGTATGACAAGCGTGTACCAATTGCAATACGTGAAGAGGGTCATATGTTTTTACAACGGCTTGAACATGATTTCAAAAAGATGAAGGTTGCATATAGCGAAGACTTAGGTGGTCTACTAGCTCTAGATGAGCCTGTGAGAAAAGCATTTAAAAACCAACTAGCGGTTTGGGAAAGTCTCGGATGTGAGCTTGTGGACGTAGCACCGGATTTAGCGGAGGCGGCAGAAGTCTTTGAAACGCTGCGTGCGTTTGAAATGGAAGCTGCCGGTGGCGCTTTTGTTGAACAGCACCGAGCAGAATTAAAAACGACGTATGTCAAAAATGTTGAAAAGGGTATGAATCTTACAGGTCCAGAAGTTGGTCGTGCATTACGTAAGCAAACAGAGCTCGTCCATGAAATGGCTCGTTTTTTTAGTAACTATGATTTCCTTATGTTACCAACAACGCAAGTCGAACCGTTTGATGCCAACGTTGAATATCCGACGATGATTGCAGGTGAAGCGATGAAGTCGTATACGAGCTGGATGCAATCATGTTCGCTCATCTCAGTCTTAAATACGCCAGCGATTTCAGTACCAGGAGGATTTACAGAGAATGGATTGCCGTTTGGATTGCAACTCGTTGCACCAATTGGGCAAGACTTTGAGCTGTTGCAAATGGCGCACGCGTATGAAAGTGTCACAAAGCATTATCAAAAGCAACCGAAAATGAATGTCGAGGAGAGTAAGCCGTTATGAAGAAACGAATGATGCCGCTGATTGGCTCAATGGTAGGAGTCATGTTGTTGGCAAGTTGCGGAGGTAGCTCTGACGAAGAGGCAGCGATTGAAGAAGGAAACGGAGAAGAGAGTTCAAATTTTGGAGGTACAATCAATTACGGATACAGTACTCAACCTGAAGTGTTGGATCCTCATTTCACGACAGCGGCTGCAACGAGAGATATTAGTCGTTCTATTTACGAATCACTTGTTACGTTAAATAGTAACTACGAAGTAGCCCCAATGCTCGCGGAAGATTATGAAGTAAGTGAAGATGGTAAAACGATCACATTTATGCTTCGCGAAGGTGTCCTATTTCATAATGGTGAAGAAATGACATCAGAAGATGTTGTGGCCTCGATGCAACGTTGGCAAGAAGTTTCTAACGTTTTACCTGAGGCACAATACGAGGCAGATGGCGATTATACCGTAAATGTGTTGCTAGATGAAATGAACAACACGGCCTTACATCTGTTAGCAGATATCAGCCAAATGGCGGCAATCATGCCAGCAGAGATTGCGTCAAATGCACCTGCGACTGGAGTCGATGAATACATCGGTACAGGTCCGTACGAGTTTGGTGTGTGGCACCAAGACCAACATGTACAATTAACACGATTTGAAGATTATGTTGGCGTGGATACACCAGCTGATGGGCTGAGTGGTGAAAAGCATGCGTATGCTGATGAAATTCTAGTTCATTTCGTACCAGATTCACAGACGAGGTTATCTGGAATGCAGACAGGTGAGTACGATGCGATTAATGGTGTTCCTTTTGATAATTACGAAATGTTAGAAGCGGATGATTCCATTGAGTTGATGACAACACCGAGCGGAATGGAAGTGCTTGTATTTAACAAAGAACAAGGGTTATTTTCAGATCCGTTAGCAAGACAGGCAATAAACATTGCTCTTGATAAGCAACCGATTTTGCAAGCGGCATTTAACTATGAGGATTTCTACAGCTTAGAGCCTGGCTTAATGATTCCGGATCAAACGGATTGGTACACACGAGCTGGGGAAGAGAATTACGATGTGAATGATCCAGACCGAGCCTTATCAATGCTTGAAGAAGCAGGGTATGACGGGGAAGAGATTCGAATTCTTACGAGTAGGGATTATGATTTTCATTATAATGTAGCGGTTGTTGCCCACCAACAACTCGAAGAAATGGGAATTAACGCAACGCTAAACGTCGTTGATTGGGCTACGTTACTTAGTCTGCGTGATGACCCAAATGAGTATGAAATGTTTGTAACGTCATTCTTTGTCTATGCTGTTCCTCATCAATACCCATTCTTTAATCCAAGTTGGGCTGGTTGGACAGATCACCCTGGCTATGAAGAATATTTTGATCAAATTGATCAAGCCGAAACGCAAGAAGAAGCACTCGCGTTGTTTGAAGAATTGCAAAAATTGTTCTATGAAGATGTTCCTGTCGTGAACATCGGTCATTATGACAATGTCGAAGCAGTAAGTGATCGTCTGACAGATTATGAATTATTAATGGGTCCGATCTTTTGGAACGTTCAGGTAGAGGAATAAATTAAACGTTTATTTAAATTGCAAAAAGGAAGTAGGGGACAACTTACAGTTCCTACTTCCTTTTTGCATGAGGAGAAACAAGGGAAGGGGGTGAAAGATTATTGGCAAACAATGACTAACAACGTACCTTCTTAAATTTCTCGTTCTAATTGGGTAATTTCAGTAGCATTAAATCCGCATGAAAGCAGTTTTGATTGATAACTTTGTTGAAGACCTTCATAACAAATGTTTTCTTCTGGTAATCCATAGTCAGTAGCTGATAATGTGTGGCGGTCTTGCGGAAAAGGGTTAATTACATTAATGCACGTAGGAGAGAACTTTGTTTTCATTTTTTTTACAGCTTCCAGTGCATCATTTTCTTCTTTGAATTCTTTGAACATTGGCGTACTCAAGTTCATCACGTCCTTAGTTGATTGTGAAGTTATTAATACTTCGAATTCTATTGAATACCGTGTGTAATTACCAGGGAACATTTCTACTTCAAGGGTCATAAGATCACAATCCTTAGATCGTTTAAATGACTTGTTGGAGGATTTCCCTTTTTAGAAAATCTCAAACTTGCTTCTGTAAAGTCTTTTGCGAAGATCTGAACTCTCGGTCTAGTGAGTTTAAATTTTCCCATTTGCATCATCGTTCTATAGCATGTAGTGTAGTACGTCCGTCATTTAATAAATAACGACTTAGATCATAAATGAACTCAAAACACGCAGAAAGGAGAGTATATGTTTAGTCCAATTGATTGGTTTAGACTATTTATGGCAGCGCTTTTTATCTTGCCAATTGTCACGGTAATTCGAGAGTCAGGGTATTATCTTGTGGCAACCTTGCTTCGAGGCGAGAATAAGAAGCTAATTGTAGGTAGTGGACCAATATTGTTTGCAATTCCTACTGTCGAAGTTCGACGGTATTTTTTTATGTATAGTTGGATGGAGTATGATGAACTCAAGCCTAAAAATCGCTTTTGGCACGGTTTGATCTATTGTTCACCGATTATTATGACCGGTAGCATTGCCTTTATAGCGAATGCTTTAGTTTTGGAAGGTGTGTTACCAGATAATATCTTCTGGACAACATTCATTTTTTATTGTTTTTATTACGTTTTGTTTGATGTGATTCCTGTCTATTTGCCCGATGGACAACCAACGAATGGTAGAGCAATCTTTGACCTCATTTGGCACGGAGAGCGATCAGACTTTAAACGGAAAAGAGAAGATAATAAGAAAAGCGACAATCAGCGTAGTTATACAGAAGCACAGGAAGAAACGATGCAGAACAGAGATCAAGATGACAAAGAAAGAAGCGATCACACGAATCCTTCTAGTGACAATTCAGACGTGGGGAAAGATACTAACTTCACGGAAACACAGAAGAAAACAAAAGAGAACAGAGATCGGGATGAAGCAGTGCGACGCGATCATACAGACCCTTAAAGACACAAAGATTTGTGTCTAGAAAACGTGTGCATACAGTCGCGCACGTTTTTTCTATTTAGACGATGTCAATTTTTCTTTGTACGTTCTTTCTCAAAAATAATGTATAATAAAACAAAGCCTGTCGACAGCCGACAGAATTCGAATGCAGGAGGAACAAATGATGAAGAAATGGAACATTGCAAGCATTCCAGGTGATGGCATTGGGAAAGAGGTAGTCCCTGCTGCAGAACAAGTGCTGCATACGATTGCGGATATTCATGGTGGATTTGAATTTGAATTTACGTCCTTTCCTTGGAGTTCTGAATATTACTTAGAACATGGTGTGATGATGCCAGAAGACGGGATTCAAACATTAGCTTCATTTGATTCGATCTTTCTTGGTGCTGTCGGAAATGAACAGCTCGTTCCTGATCATGTTTCACTTTGGGGATTATTAATCAAAATTCGTCGAGAATTCGAGCAAGTCATTAATATGCGTCCTGCAAAAGTATTGCCAGGCATTGCCTCACCATTGGCGAACCCAAATCAATTTGACTTTGTCGTTGTTCGGGAAAATAGTGAAGGAGAATACAGTTCTAGCGGTGGCCGAATTGGCAATGGTGAAGAAGAAATTGCGATTCAAAACGCTGTATTTACACGTAAAGGGACAGAACGTGCAATGCGCTTTGCATTTCAACAAGCGAAGAAACGCAGTGGTCATGTGATAAGCGCTACGAAATCAAATGGCATTATTCATAGCATGCCGTTCTGGGATGAGGTTTTCAACGACGTAAGCCAAGATTACCCTGAGATGACGACTGAATCACAGCATATTGATGCCCTTGCGGCCTTTCTCGTTACGAAGCCTGAGACGTTAGATGTTGTGGTTGCCTCCAACCTATTTGGGGATATTCTGACAGATATCGGTGCAGGGATTATGGGAAGTATCGGTGTCGCTCCGGCAGCAAACCTAAATGTAAATGGGAAGTACCCATCTATGTTTGAACCCGTACACGGTTCCGCTCCAGACATTATTGGCAAAGGGATTGCGAATCCGATTGGTCAGATTTGGACTGCAAAAATGATGCTCGATCATTTAGGGGAAGAAGAATCAGCAACAAAAATGCTTGAAGCGATTGAACAGGTCACACGTCTACAAATGGTGACGCCTGATTTAGGTGGAAATTGTACAACTGAAGAAGTGACTAATGCCATTATTCAAGAGTTAAAGAGGTGACGAATGTGGGGGAGGTTTCAGTTGCTGGCGTAGCGATTCATTATGAGGATGATGGAGCGTTTGATAAGCCGGTCTGTCTTTTGCTACATGGATTTCCTCAAAGTTCGTTAACGTGGCGGTATGTTAGTCCTCATCTAGCTGAGCGTTATCGTGTCATTAAAGTTGACTTAAGAGGATACGGTAAGTCAGGGAAGCCAATCGGAGAAGCATTGTATCAAAATGATGTGATGGCACATGACGTTGCGTCTGTTCTAGACAGACTAGACATTCGTAACGCACTAATCGTTGGTCATGACCGAGGAGCAAGGATTGCGAGGAAGCTTGCTTACTTACGCCCAGAACTTGTAAGAAAGCTCGTATTCATCGATATTATGCCTATGGAATACGTCTATCAATTGCCAGCAAAAGAAGCTGCTAGAAAGTATTGGCACTGGGTATTTCAAATCGTTCCAGACCTTCCTGAGACGTTAATTGAAGGGAAAGAAGAAGAGTACTTAACGTTTCTATTGAGTCGTGGTGATGGCTTATACGAAAGCCTAAAAAAAGACGGAACTTTTGATGAGTACTTACGAGCGTTTAAAGAACCAGGAGCGGTTCAAGCAGCGCTCAGTGATTACCGAGCAACCTATCGTACTGATCTTCCAGAATATGAACAAGGGGTTGGCAAGTTGTCGAAGGAGACGTTAGTGCTCTGGGGAGAACGTGGCAACTTGGCTGGGTTACCAGTCGTGGATGAATGGAAAAGGACGGTTGATTACGTTCGAGGGTATGAGATTAAAGGGTGTGGACATTATGTACCAGAAGAGAAGCCAAAGGAAATTGCGGAGCATATTCTAGCATTTGATCAACCATCTCTCTAAAGCAAATCACCTCAATCATGCTTTTGAAACCGGGCATCGATTGAGGTGAGAATTATCGTTGATCAACGTAAAGGTTCCACGGTGAAGGTAGATCAAAAGGGTGTTGATTAGGAAGCTTTGCCATTTGATCGCTTGTTATGTCCACCCAAACGTGAACATCTTCTTCAAATTGGGACTGTGAGTCGTTATGTGCGTGAGTGATCGTCGCCCATAAACCGGATTGATTGAATAGATCTTGAAATGGATAGACAACTTGCAAGTAGTGATATTTCTTTTGGTCGTACTTCGTTATAAAAAAGCGATCGCATTGATTATTTTCAAAGAAACGCCACGTAGCAACTTCATCATCGTGGAACAATTCAGTTTTCGCTTCGAACGGATAATAACATTCGTATGGGAATACTCGTCCCGGTTGGACATACTGTTCTGAAAGTAAGGTTTTCTTCTTTGAAAGACTCGAGATCTCCATCCATTGAACGTGTTCATCAGCCAATTGATTTGGCGATGTTGTTGTCGCTGATTGCAAAGAGATCCGTGGTGTTAAGCCAATTTTACGGAGTACTTTTTGAGCGGGTATGTTTGATTGTTGGGTATTGGCACCAACCCATTGAATCTCTGAATGTTCCCAAGCCCGCTCTAACACATTGTTTAAGATCTCTGTAGCTAAGTTTTGTCCACGATAGCGACGGTCGGTGCGCAATCTTCCAAGCATGGCATAGACCGAATGGTAAATCGTAAATCCGGCTGTACTTACGAGTTGATTTTGAATGAATCGTCCATACATTTTGTTTGGCCCTGTAACGAGGTACGGAAAAATGGCTGCGATGTAATCGTCCTCGATGCCAGTATCCATTTGTTCATAGGACGTTTGATCTTCTGGATGTAATTGCGAATCACTGGTTAACCCTCCCTTTCATCATATCTAGTATGACGATAGTTCGTGCTTCTGCCAAGAAAAAGAGTTCTCCCATAGTAGGGAGAACCCAGTATTTATTGAAGTGAGGCAGGGAAGCTTGTTAAATCAATTCCCCAAACGAGAGGTACAGCATAGTAGACACCGAAGATAATGATTATGGTGGCAACAATGTTTACAAAGAATCCTGTTTTTACCATCTCAATTATTTTCAGCTTTCCCGTTCCAAACATAATGGCATTTGGTGGTGTACCAACAGGGAGCATAAATGCCATGTTCGCAGCCATTGCACAAGGAATCATGAGTGCGAATGGGTGAACGTCGAGAGCAATTGCCAGTGCAGCAACTACAGGTAAAATCATTGTAGCTGTAGCAGTATTCGATGTGATCTCGGTTAAAATCATGATGAAGATTGTAGCAGCAGCGATAATGATGAGTAAATTAAATCCATCTAGAACCGTAAGCTGTTGGCCGAGCCAGTCTGATAATCCTGACGCAGTAAATCCTTGTGCGATCGCAAGACCACCACCAAAGAGTAACAATACCCCCCAAGGGATGTCTCTTGAGTCTGACCAGACTAGAATGCGACCGCCTTTTGCTCGACTTGCCGGGATGGAGAACAGTAATACAGCAGCGAGCACTGCAATTAGTCCATCACTTAAACCTTGAATATTTAAGATGATCCATTTTCATAATCCCAGAAGAAAGAGCGTGTCACCCACATAAAAGCGGCGAATAGGAAAACAATTCCTACCATCCATTCTTCGTAAGAGGTCTTGCCAAGCTTTTGCGCTCATCTTGAATAACGGCTTTACCACCAGGTAGTGATTTGATTTCAGTTTTGAAGGCCACTCTACCAAGGTAGAACCATGTGAAGAGGAGCATAATTGCAACAACTGGAATACCGAATAACATCCAAGTAGCAAATGAAATCTCTATTCCAAAAATTTCGCGCATTTGTCCAGCAAGTATAATATTTGGTGGTGTACCAATAAGTGTACCTACGCCACCAATCGTACCTGCATATCCAATACCGAAAATAAGGGACTTTTCGAATTTTGGAAAGTCTTTTTCCTCAGGCTTGTCCTTTAATGCAGAAGCTACTTGAGCGGTAATTGCAAGTCCCATCGGAATCATCATCATAACTGCTGCGGTATTAGACACCCACATTGAGATAAATCCGGTAGCTACCATAAATCCTAGCAAAATTCTTTGTGTGCTCGTTCCAATTAGAGAAATAATTAATAAAGCCATTCGTTTATGCAAGTTCCACTTTTCCATAGCTGTAGCAATAAAGAAACCACCGAGGAATAAGAAGATTACATCGTCACCGTATGAAGAAGCAACAGCACTTCCTTCTAGAGCGCCAGTAGTGGGCAATAAGATCAAAGGCAGTAATGAAGTTGCTGGAATCGGTAAGGCTTCAGTGACCCACCAAGTCGCAATCCATAATGTTACCGCAAGTACAGCCCTTGCTTCTGAAGCTAGACCTTCTGGATTGAAGAAAGCCATTGTAAGAATAAACAGTGTTGGACCGAGTAATAGTCCGATCATTTGGGCTTTTGAATATGCTTGCTTTGGTTGATTAGGAGATGATGGTGGTTCGGAACTACTCTTCGTGGCTGCTTCTTCTTTGGTCTTACGTTGTTCAGCAGCTTTGTCGATGTCTTTTTTATAAGAGAAAATATTAAGGAGACCTTTCGTGCGATTGTGCTGTCTCCATAAACTGTTCCATGTCGTTATAAAGGTTGCTTTCATAGAATATCCCCCCACGATGTACATTGAAAACGCTTACTTATATTTTGCATATTTAGACATGTTTCGACTAGCTTTTTTAATTAAATGAAACCATTTTGTTTTATTTCTTCTCCTTTGCTTGTAAGTTGATATTGTTGTAAAGGTCGACCGGAAGCCTGGTACATCACTTCCTTAGAAAGCAAACCAGTTTCGCTAAAGAAACGTAAGTATTTTCGCAATGAAACATGAGAGATCTGGGTTTGTTCCGAGAGTTGGGCGGTAGTTAACCAACTTGTACAGTCATTAAAAGCATGGAGAACGCGTATTGCTGTTTCTTTTGTAATCCCTTTTGGAAGGTCTCTAGGTAAGTGTCCTTCGAGTCTTTGGTCATGAAAAAGTTGATCAATTTCCGTTTGTTGATTTAACGGCTTTGCAAGTTTCTGAAAGGATTGGTAACGCTCTAGTGCTTCTTTGAAACGTTCAAAAGTAAAAGGTTTCACTAGAAAATCAATAGCTCCATACCTTTTTCCGAGCGTGATGGATTCCATATCATTTGCCGAGGTAATCAAGATGACGTCGAGGTCAATGTTCTCGTTACGTATGAACTGTAATAATTGAAGTCCGTTCTCTTGATCCAAGTAAATATCTAACAATAATAAATCCAGTTTTTTGTTTAAAATCATTTCTTTTCCTGAAGACAATGTGTTTGCAGAACCTTTCCAAACGTAGCCATCTACTTTTTCGGTATAAAGCTCATGGAACTTTATAATTAACGGCTCATCATCGATGGCTCCAATAGAATACATCGTTAATCCTCCTTTTTCTTATATGGAATTTTTACGTTTAACGTCGTACCTTTACCTACTAAACTATCAAATTCATACGTGCCGTTGGCTATAGCAATGGCGTTTAGCATGATCGTTAGTCCGAACCCTCGGTCAAGACCTTTTGTAGAAAATCCTTGTTGCTTAAAGGTTGATAATTGCTCATTCGTAAACCCATTACCGTTATCACTAATTTCAAGCACGAGGTTTGTGTTTTCAGTTGAGAATCGTAGTGTGATTTCTCGATTGGTTTGTTGATTTATGGCGTCATAGGCGTTGTTTAATGCATTTCCAATGACGGTAATCCAAGTGTCCAATTGACTCGAATAGTGCAGTTCAGGCCAAGTCCCTTCGCCAGTAACAGTAATGTGAACACCTGATTGATGAAGTCGTTCCAATTGATTAGAAAGGTAGCTTGCCAACGTTACGTCTTTCACATATTTGCCAACTTCATTAACACCAGCTTGATAGGATGTTGAAAGTGTCTCGATATACTCTTCAAGTTCACCATAAGATTCTGTATACACCATTGCGCCAATGATATGGAGCTTGTTCATGAATTCGTGTGTTTGCATGCGTAATTGTTGAGCGTAATTTTCAACACCTGCAAGCCTTTCTAATAAATGATCGAGTTCGCTTTTATCTCGAAACGTAACCAATGTACCTACTGTTGATTCATTCACAATGACAGGAATTCGATTTGTAATCATTTCGGTTGATTGATAACGGTGCAACTCGTCTTTTGCCATTTGTTGATGTTCTAATTGCTGTTGAATTGGTAGGTCAGGCCAAGCATCATAAATTGACAATCCGATTAGATTTGAATGAAAGGTCGCTTTTGCAGAAGCATTTGCTACGATAATCATACCGCTTTGGTCTGTTGCGATGACCCCTTCTTGCACGCTTGAAAGCATGGCTTCTCGTTCTTTGAGACGATGAGCAATATCTTCTGGTTCCATGCCATAGAGCGTTTGTTTAATACGTTTAGCAAGAAGAAAAGATCCAATTGTTCCGATCATTAAGCTAATGCCAATACTGATAAAGAGTGAGCTTAAGTGGTCAGATACATAAGCATCCACGCGATCGGTCGAAATACCGACAGAAACGGCTCCGATTTGTTCGTCTATATGATTGTAAATGGGTGTAAATGCACGTAAAGAAGGTCCTAAAGTTCCCTCGAATTCAGAAGTATATGTATGTCCATTTTCTAACACATCCGAGATATCATCACCAACAAACAATTCCCCAATTTCTGATGGGTTAGGGTGTGTGAGGCGTGTAGCTGTCATGTCGACAACGACTATGTAAAGCAGGTCATTTTCAACACGTAATTTCTGAAGCATTGTACGGAGTGATTCATCAGCATAGTCAGCTTGCAACGCTTCAACAACCATAGGACTTTCTGCAAGGTGACTAGCGCTCAACAACACTTGATCTTCTAAGGATTGTCTTGCTTGTTGAGCTTGTGAGAAGGCTACAAATATTCCGCCTAATAAAATGGTGCCAAATAGCATCGCCATCGCATAAATCATGACTCGAAATTGTAATGGTAATTTTTTTGTGCGGAACATGTGCCTCACCCCTTCGAACATGTATTGCTCTATTATAGGGAATTTTAGCAACAGATGCCAATTCATGTTTACTACGTAAGTCGTCCACTTTACAACAAGTAAAGTGGACGAAGGGAAGTTCTATGCGTAATGAATAATGATGGATGCTTGTGCGTGAAGCATACGATGTACTTTAAATGATAATTCTTCTTCTTCATAAAGGGCATCGATTGTGTCTTGAAAGGCTTCGGTATGGCTCACGATTTCACGTGTGAATCCGTGCAGTTGGAACAGGCGAATGACGGAAAGATCACGATAAAGTTCATCAGCCACTTCAGTGCTTTTGATCTCCTCGTTTGCTTCTAGTTCACGTACTAAAGAACGCATGGACGTTGCATCAACAGTCAGTCCGAGTGAGGCACCGTCTCTGCGTTTATCCGCAACACCTTCATAAAGGCCTTCGCTCGTAACTCGGATGCTTTGGACGTTTCCAATTGCCATTTGTGTGTTGAATTCATGACCCATTCTTCTAAAGTACGAATTGCAGAAGTTGGAATCGTATCTTCGTACGTAATGTCTTTCGCACCCATGCTATGAATTCTCGGTTCGTCAACGGCTTCTTCAAGGGTCATTCCGTGATCAAGAACGTTGGTTATGACTTGGAATACGGCATTGATAATACGAGGGCCACCAGGCGAGCCAACACTCATGACAGGTTCGCCTTCACCATCAAAAACGATCGTTGGCGTCATGCTTGAGAGAGGGCGTTTGTTTGGTTGAACTTCATTCGCACCGCCTGGTACAGCATCGAAGTCGGTCAATTCATTATTAAGCATAATTCCATAGTCTGGGACCATAATTCCGGTGCCGAACAAGGATTCAATCGTACTCGTGTAGCTCACCATGTTCCCATTTGCGTCCGTGACCGTGAAGTGAGTGGTTTCGCCCATTCCGTCTTGATCTTCATACTGACTAACAAGGTCTCCTTTTTCACGATCATCAAAAGCCCAAGGATCTCCAGCTTCGACGTTTTCTGAAGAGCGATCAAGTGGAATAAGGTCGCGACGTTGCTCGATGTACTCAGGGTGCAACAACCCGTCGAATGGGACTTCAACAAACTCTGGATCACCCATGTATTCAGCACGGTCTGCATAAGCCAGACGCATCGTTTCAGCTAGAATGTGATAGCGCATCGGGTCTCTTGGATCATATTGTCCAATATCAAAGCCATCTAGGATAGAAAGCATTTGTAGTAAGGTGAGGCCGCCTGAACTCGGTGGAGGCATACTAGCAATAGAGTAGTCGTGGTATTCTCCCCAAACCGGTTGTTCAATCGTTGAGTTGAAACGTGCGATATCGTCTGTGGTCATCGTGCCACCATATGTTTGGACGGTTTCTGCGATCGCATCTCCAATTTCACCATGATAAAACACATCAAGACCATGCTCTTGAATGAGGTTAAGTGAATGAGCAAGATCATCCTGAATGATAAAATCTCCCTGTTCTAAAGGTTCGCCATCGGGTAAGTATACGTGTTTAGCTGTGCTGTTAAGCAACTTCGTTTGATTATTAGAAATGGCATCAGCAAGTTGACGATCAATGTGGAAGCCATCTGCAGCTAAATCAATTGCAGGTTGAATGAGTTCTTCTAATTCGAAGCTACCCCATTCTCCAAGTGCAGCATTTACCCCATCTAACGTTCCAGGAACGCCGACCGCTGGACCGCTTGTTGAACGTTCTGCAAAAGGAATGACGTTCCCGTCTTCGTCAAGGAACATATCTGGAGTGGCGCCAAGTGGAGCGCGCTCACGACTGTTAACAATCGTCGTTTCACCCGTGTTTGAGTCATAGACCATCATAAATCCGCCACCACCGATTCCGGACATATGTGGTTCTACAACATTCAATGCAAACTGAACCGCTACCGCCGCATCAACGGCATTTGCCCCTTCGCTTAAAAACTGTTGACCAATTTGCGTGGCGAGGTCGTGTGAACTTGAGACCATTCCGTGTTCTGCTAAGTCTACAGGAACCGATTGCTCTTCTGCGGATGCAGACTGCACGTTCATTAAGACGAGAGAACTGATCATTGCTGCGCTCGTAATCGATGAGACCGCCTTCTTTTTCAATAAAAACCCCTCCTTGAGATGATAGATAAATAGTATAACATTCATAAAAATCAAATAATATTTAAGTGTAGCTAGTTAAGAAGTATTAAAGGGATATGAGGACTTTTTTAATGCTTAAGTATTAGTAAGTTGTTACAATAACAGGAGAAAATATGCGGGTATATCGTAGCGTTATGTCGAATCTAGTTCTTAGTCACTTTTTATAGAATATGAAAAAGAGCATAGAGACCTGTATGCATTACTACTATTAAAATTCAGCAACTTCCACCTGAACAAACAAAAGCCATTGAGAGGGGAATCTCTCAATGGCTTGTTAAAGGTTCTTCTTCGAGTATTCTGCTTGTGACTTGTTTTTCAAGTGCAACAAGTCGTTCGTCGGTGACATCTCGAGGTCTTGGCAACGGGTTCTCAAGGTCGAGCGTAATCTCACCGTCTTCAATTAATACAATTCGATCGGCAAGCTTAACTGCTTCGCGAACGTCGTGGGTAACGAGGAGAGACGTAAACTGATTGTCTCTCCAAATCTGTTCAATCAGATCTTGCATTTCCGTTCGTGTTAGTGCATCCAGTGCGCTAAGTGGTTCATCGAGTATAAGCAAATCGGGCTCACGAATGAGCGCTCTTGCTAAAGCAACTCGCTGTTTTTGACCACCAGACAGCGTGCCAGGCCACTCTTTTTGAAACTCGGAAAGTCCGACTGCTTGAAGCACGGAAAGTGCTCGGTCTTTCCAGTCACCTTTAAGACCAAGCCCTACGTTATCGATGACGGTTTTCCAAGGAAGCAGTCTCGAGTCTTGATACATCATCGTGACACTCGCATCTGTTTTTTTAATCGTTTGATCATCAAACAATAGCGCACCACTTGTCGGTTGTTCAAGTCCGGCAACAAGGCGTAGGAGCGTACTTTTTCCACTACCACTCTTTCCGACAATCGCGATAAATTGACCTTTTTCTATGGTGAGATTGACATCTTTTAAAACCTCGTTGTCTCCAAATGACTTTTGGAGTTGTGAGACGTTAATTCTGACACCGTGTTCTCTTGTTGAGTTCGTCAAAACAGCTCCTCCTATTTCCGATAGTTTGGATGCCAACGAAGGGCATTCTTTTCACCGACCTGAGCAATCATATCGGCCAATTTACCAAACAGCGCATAAATAATAATTGTGACGATAATAATGTCTGTTTGCATAAATTGACGTGCATTCATTGCAAGATAACCGAGTCCATCGCTCGTTGCAATGGTTTCTGCAACGATCAATGTTAACCACATTACACCTAATGCGTACCGTAGACCAACGAAGATGGAAGGAAGTGCGCCTGGTAGATAGACGTGGCGGAATAGTTGCCACCCTCGTAAGCCGTACATACGACCCATTTCAACGTAGCCTCGATCAACACTACGTATGCCGTGTAACGTATTAATGTAGATCGGGAACATAACCCCAAGTGCAACGAGAAAGATCTTTGACGTCTCACCAATTCCTAACCATACGATTGCAAGGGGCAATAATGCGAGATGGGGAATATTTCGCACCATCTGGATGGATGTATCAAAGGTGAAAAACGACCACTTTGACCATCCGTTTAATATTCCGAGTATTAATCCAATGCTACCTCCGATGAGTAAACCAACAAAGGCACGATATAAACTAATTTGAATGTGCTCAGCCAATGTCCCTGAAACGACAAGGCCATAAAATGACTCAAGTACGGTCGTTGGAGCCGGGAACAAACTTGGCGATACAATTTCTAACATCGCTATCACTTGCCATACAATCAAAACGACAAGCGGTAAAAGCCAAGGTAGTAGTTGTTTTTGGAATGTGTTTGCCATTTTGGCCACCTACTTCTTACTCAATGTTGTCAGACGCCCAAGCAGGTTCAAGTGGCATGATTGCAGAAACGTCAATTTCCTCTGGGATGAGTTCGTATCGGTAATAATCATCAGCTTGTGCTTGTTGCGCAGCAATAATTTCTTCATTAATATTCTCTACGCCATAATCACGGCGGTTTACAACCGTATCTAGAATTTCTTTCTCAATGCCGATCATGCCAGAGAGCAGTTCTGCAACATCATCAGGGTTGTCGTTTGCCCATTGGTCTGAACGGTTCGTTTCTTCTAAAACGAGCTGTACAAGTTCAGGTGATTGTTCAGCAAATTCAGGTGTTGCGTAATAGAACGTACGGTTCGGATATTCAGTAACCCCGTCATCGAGTGTCGTTACATCAAGCGTATGTTCAACGCCTGCGAAGAACGGATCCCAAGAGGCAAGCGCATCAAGTTCTCCTGTTTCAAGTGCTGCACGCCCTTGAGAAGCGTCTCCCATATAGCGAAAATCAACATCATCAATGGCAATTCCGGCATTCTCCAGTGCAAGTAAAGCCAGATAATGATGATTTCCGCCTTCTAATGCTCCAATGCTTTTCCCTTCAAGGTCTGATATGGATTCAATGCCAGAGTCAGCTTGAACCATAATGCCTACGCCTTCTTCATGAGGAAGCTAGCGCCTACATAAAGGATTTCTCGGCCTTGCGCTTGAGCGAATATTCCTGGTCCATCTGCAGCATTACCGTAATCAATGTTGTTCGTAGACAAGGCTTCCATCACAGCGCCACCTTGATCAAATTCAATCCATTCTACGGAAACATCTAGCTCCTCTTCTTCAATACGATCTTCGAGATAACCGCTATCACGAAGTACATTTAAAGTATTGCCCGTTTGAAAGCCGATGCGAATAGTATCATTACCACTCGCTTCAGAAGAATCAGTATCACTTCCACAAGCAGCAAGAACCCCTCCGCTTGCTAATAAAAATGAACCGACAATCAGTGTTGATTTACGCATTGTTGTTTCCTCCTGAGATGCTATAGTGTGCCCCTTTTGTCGTGAAGGAGCTTACGTTGTTCGCATTGTGTAAGCGTAGCTCAAATGGTCGCTCTCCTCGTGTTGTTAACGTGTCTTGAACCAGACCATTTCCTTGTGGTTCGGCGAAATGCAGCTTTGCACCTGGCAAATTTAACGTATACACAGTCGCGTTAAGTGTTTCGTCAAAAACAGGTTCTTCTACGTCTAACTCAAACCATTTTGCCCAATTGTTCACCGTTTGTTTTGCGTCGTGAACAGCCATCGTAAAGCCCGTAATTGACGTGTTCCCGGCTTCGTGTGGGTGAATGACATTGGCGTCTTTTAAACCAGCGATACGCTCGTCATCTGTTTCTTCCCAATCGATGAAAAATGGTAAAGGTAAATCTGAAGTTTCGTCACCGACAAATAATAATGACCATTCGAGAAGTGTGCCGTCTGGTCGTTTCCGGCTAAGGGGAACAGGACCATTCACTTGAAGTCCTTTCTTGCGGAAGCGTTCAGCTAATTCGTCTAGGTTTCTCGTTCGAATACACACTTTGTAGAACCCTTCTTCGAATTGATCGTCTCCGATTGCATAAAAAGGACTATCCTTCACATCTTGTGCACCGACACGCTTGAAACGTTCAAAATCATCAATGGCTAAGAATTCGATGTATTCGATTCCGAAATGAAGAAGTGTATTGTATGAACCGCGATGTTCGTGGCGGCCACCTTCAACCGCATGAAAGCCTTTATTTAACCACTCATCTTTGAGCTCATGAGCGTCATTAATGTAGTGAATCACATGATCAAATGAAATATTTAAGCTCATTAGTATCCTCCGATTTATTCCCGATTAAATTCATATGAAATATAGAGTTTATGTTTTTAGTCTATGTAAAATGCAGATTGTTGTCAATCAATTTATAAAAATTAAAAAGAAAATGGGTGTGCTAGAAAATTAAAAAACCAGTTACAGAGAGTAACTGGTTTCTACGATATAAGACAGCTGCTTATTGGAGTGCTTGCTCTAAGTCGGTCATTAGATCATCAGGATGTTCCATGCCGATGGATAAACGGATTAAGTTCGCTGGAATCGATGCAAGTGATCGACCCGTTTCTCCTTGTTGCTGATGAGTAGAGATTGAAGGGATGACAGCCACGGATTTGTGGCGGCCAAGATCGGTTGCCCGCCAAATGAGCGAAAGTCGATCTAGTGTATCTCTCGTTGCCTGTGCACCTCCTGCTACTGTAAAACTAATCAAGTGTCCATAACGATTTGTCTGTTCAGGGTGATCAACTAGTTGCATGTAGCGCTTCGCTGTCGTGTGGCCTGCGTTTGATGGGAGGCCGGGATAATAAACGGATTCTACGGATGGTAAGTTTTCTAGATGCTTTGCAACAGTGAATGCGTTTTTACTCATCGCATCCACGCGAGTCCGAAGCGTGCGAATGTCGTTGAGTAGAAAATGAGCACTCATCGGTGATAATGCGGTCCGTGATCGCGCATTGGCCAAAGCTTTAAATACCCTGTGAAGTTTGCCTTTAAGTCTTCATTGTCAAGTTTCGTCGTAATGTTGTTCTTGGCAATAATCGCACCAGCAATTGCTGAACCACTTCCACCGATCGCTTTACTTAACGAATGGATGACAATGTCAGCACCGTGACGAAGCGGGCGCATGAGTGCAGGTGTCGCAATCGTTGCATCGACAATTAAAGGAAGATTGTGGTGATGAGCAAGTGCTGATAAACCTTCAAGGTCGACAACAGTTAAGCTTGGGTTCGATGGCATTTCTACATAGAGAAATCGTGTATGTTCATCGATTGAACGTTCCCAATGAGAGAGATCAGACGAATCCTCAATCCAACGCACATCGATATTCCGCTCTTTATGGTACCGTTCGTTAAATAACATAAATGTACCGCCATAGCACTTTGCATCTGCAATAAAGTTCACACCTGGAACCGGGTTTTCTAAAAAGGGCTGAGTGGCCATGAAAATGGCAGACATCCCAGAGCTAGTTACCGTTGCATTCGTTTCCCCATGATACCCGTATCCTTCTAAAAGAGATAACGTTTCTTCTAAATAATGAAGCGAAGGATTATGAATACGTGTGTATCCCCACGCAGGAGTTGCATAAGACAATGCCGCCTCAAGATGGTCGGAGTTCTCAAAATGTTGGGCAGGAGAGATGACGAGAGGCTCCATCGTACTCCCATAGTTTGAAGAAGATTCTTCAAGGCTGTAGATGCCGTGTGCAGCAATGGTGTCAAAGCGCTTTTTGCGCATTTTCTCTCGATATTGTTGCTCGGCTTGTTGCTTTTGTCGTCCAATTTCAACGTAATGTTGCATGCCTGTTTTTACTTGTTGACTCATGTGTAATCCTCCTACGAATTAGAGTGGTAGTGCAGTCGTTTGCTTGACCTCACCGTATGAAACGGTCGTTTGAATTCTCGTCACACTAGGCAACGAGCTCAGATGTTCAACGATAAAATACTTTAAGTCATTCGTATTTTTTAGTACGACTTTGAGGATGTAATCGTATTCTCCGGTAACATGGTGACATTCTAATACTTCTGGAAGACGAGTGACGTTATGTTGGAATTGAGTAATGTCGTCTCGTTGATGTGCATTCATTGCGATGTAGATAAAGCAGAGTAAGTCATACCCTAATGCTTGTCGGTCAATCGTTGTTTCGTAGCTCAAAATAATTCCTTCATTCTCAAGTCTCTTACGGCGTGTGTGAGTGGCAGATGGAGACAAATTAATTCGCTTTGCTAAATCAACATTTGCAATTTGTGCATTTTCTTGGAGTGCTTTTAATAATTGTCGATCTGTACTGTCAATCAATTTTACCATTATTTCACCTCTGGACATTATTTATTCTGAATAATAGGAAAAATAACGTGATTTATTCTGTTAATCTAAGTATAATCGAAGAATCTTCTAAACCGATGAAAAAAAGAGATGGATTTCGGAAATTATTCGAACGCAAAAAAACCTCCGATGCACAGGGCATCAGAGGTTGTGTTATAGAATTAGTCTAAGACTGTTACTTCAACACTTTGGCGACCAAAGTTAAGTGCTTCTTCAGTTGTTGCCATGTGAAGGTCGATCTTGTTTCCATTAATCGCGCCACCAGTGTCTCCGGCAATTGCTTCACCGTATCCTTCAACATAAACTGTTGAACCAAGTGGAATAACATTAGGGTCTACTGCGACTACGTTTGCATTGCGATCGTTACGAAGGTCAATTCCTGTTGCAGTAATTCCTGAGCAACCTTCGCAATCAGCCGTGTAAGCTGTTGCTTCCATTGTCATTGTTGTGCCTTCAGGTGACTCACTTGAAGAACTAGCTGATTCTGATGAACTGCTTTCAGTTGATTCTGTTGGTTCTGTGGATTCAGAAGCTACAGTTTCTTCAGATTGTGTTTCTTCAGCAGGCTCTTCTTCTTTAGCTGCCGGTTCTTCTTCACTGCGATTGTTGTTTGCAACGGGTGCGTCATTGTACATTAACTGACCGAAAGTGTCAGGGCCAGCGATTCCGTCAACGCTAATACCTGCTGCAGATTGGAAATCACGTACGGCTTCTTCAGTGCGTGGACCAAAGATTCCATCTACATATACTGGGTCAAACCCTTTGTTTTGTAGTTTTGATTGAAGGTCCTCAACGAGTTCGCCTTCATCTTCTAATGATAGAGCAGCAAGTGCTCCGAGTGTTTGTGTGCCAGCGATGCCGTCACTTAATAGGTTGAAGTCAGACTGGTATGCTTGTACAGCATCTGTAGTTGTGCTGTCATACTCCCCTGTAACTTCTGATTCATTTAAATAGCCTTTATCGATTAACGTTTCTTGTAGTAGTTCTACGTCTGAGCTGTTCTCTAGGTCTGTGTTGAAATCACTAGCATCTGCAGCTGTAGGTGCTGTAATGAAAGCAAATCCCGCAGCGAATGCTGTGAAACCGAGGCTATAAGCAATCTTTCTAATAGATTTCATTGTTACCCTCCTAGTGGTTGTTAGTAGTTATCTCAATCCACAAGTTGCATCTTAACAACAGAATCGGAGGGGTACAAGGGTTATTCTGCTATTTAATCGTTTTGAAATCTCATTGTAACCTGTTTCCGTCATTATCCAACTTTTATTACATATTTACATAGATTTCATCTCGGATTACCGTTACTTTACCATAGTGTAAATAACTTACATGGATAAAAAAGGTTTTAGTTTGTATTTAAGCGGGTAAAAGATTAAGTTACTAGATTAAAAGTTTCATTGATTCATTGATGAACGAATCATTTACTTGATGTTCGTACGAATAAAAAACCTAAGAAGAGTACTCTTCTTAGGTTCAGGAAGTTAAACGATGCGTTTTCGGATGTTACGACTGAGAATGTCTACGAGCGTGACGACAACGATGATGATGAGCAACATCATACCGACTTGTTCCCATTCTCTTGAACGTGATGCGATAATTAACGGGGCACCTAGTCCTCCGGCACCAACCATTCCAAGTACCGTTGCAGATCGTAAATCAATTTCATAGCGATATAACGCATAGCTCATAAATTCAGGTAGTACTTGCGGTAGTACACCGTACCAAATGACTTGGATTTTACCAGCGCCACTCGCTCGTAATGCTTCTAGTGGCTTCTGATCGATTGATTCAATGACTTCCGAATAAAGTTTCCCGAGCATCCCGACGGAGTTGATCGTAATCGCAAGGACACCAGCTAGTGGACCAATACCGACTGCGGATACGAATATGATGGCAAAAAGCAATTCTGGGAATGACCGGATTCCGTTTAAGATGCCTTTTCCCCCAATTGATCCCCTTTTCGCGATGTTTCTAGACGCAAAGAACGCGAATGGAATGGCCAAAATGGAGCCTGCAAGCACACCCGCGTAAGCAATGGCGACGGTCTCCATCATCATCATAAACAGTTCAGGAATACGCTCAATTGCCGCCGCATCGGTAAACGGACCTAAAATGAGACGTTGTAACATCGTAGACGCTTGTTCCCAGCGAAATGCTGAGTCAAGATCTAGGTTTGTAAAAGCGACAGAGTAAGCAATAATGATGAAAGCAATAATACCGCCGAGCTTGACCCAATACATTGGTGGCTTTTTGGGCTTCGTAATTTCGATTTCTCTCATTAGACGATCCTCTCTCTCAAGCGAATGCTCACCATATCAATCAACGTAACAACAACAAACGTCATAATGATAATGAGAGAAACATTCCCGTAGTTAAAGAAGTTCAGCTGTTGATTGAGTATGAGACCGACACCACCAGCGCCGACAAAACCAAGAACGACTGAAGCTCGTACGTTAATTTCTAATACATATAAGCTGTAAGATATGTAATGAGGCAACACTTGTGGCATAACGCCGTACCAAATAACTTGGAGCGTATTTCCACCCGTGGAGCGAATCGCTTCAAGCGGATCAGGATCTATGGATTCAATCGTCTCACTAATAAGTTTCGCAAGAATACCTACACTAAAGAAGAATAGCGCATATACACCAGCCATTGCGCCGAGTCCAACGAGACCGACAAAAATTACTGCAAGAACGAGATCAGGAATGGTACGCAACACATTCATAAAAAAACGAACAGCATTGTAAAGAATAGAGCTTGGGTTCACGTTCGATGCAGATAAAAAGGCAATCGGTAAACAGAAGATGACCGATAGCGTCGTTGCAAGCAGTGCAATGTTCCACGTTTCAAGTAGACTTGAAGCAACTGTGTCATAATAGCCCCAATTTGGTGGGATTAAGTTTCCGAAAACAAAATTAATAATCTGTGGTAATCCATTAATGATTCGGTCAGGTGCAGCATTTGTTAAATAAGCGGCTGCAATGTAGAGGCCAGCTACTACGGCGAGAATGGATAAAATGTTTAATTTAGAACGACGAGGTAAGATTGGAATTTTGTCCATTTTCGGTGCAGGCGTCAAGCGGAATCACCTTCTTTATGACTAGCTGTTTCGTTTTCAGCCGTCTCCTCGTCTTGTTCACTCATTTTGTCATCTTCTTTAATTGGACGACCGTAAATGTCTTCGAACGTTTTTTCAGTAACTTCCGATGCAGGACCATCAAAAACGACTTCGCCATTACGCATACCAATAATACGATCTGCATATTCCATCGCCATATCAATAAAGTGTAAGTTGACGATCATCGTAATGTTGTCTTCACGATTGATCTTCCTTAAGTCTTTCATAACGATATGTGATGTTGGAGGATCAAGACTGGCCACGGGTTCATCCGCAAGGAATACTTTCGTCTTCTGAGTGAGTGCGCGTGCAATACTCACCCGTTGTTGTTGACCGCCTGACAGTTGATCCGCTCTTGAATAAGCTTTCTCCACAATTCCTACTCGGTCTAAACTCCGAAGAGCTAGTTGTTTGTCTTCGTGCTTAAAAAAGCCAAAAACACTACGAACTGTACTCGTTCGTCCGAGTGCTCCAGAAAGCACGTTGCGCAGGACGGACATGCGTCGCACAAGATTGTAGCTTTGGAAAATCATACCGATGTCGGTACGCATTTTGCGGAGATCACGTTCATTAAATGCAAGTGAGTTCTTGCCGTCTACCATCAATTCACCAGAAGTCGGTTTGACGAGTTGATTAATGCTGCGAATGAGCGTTGATTTTCCGGCGCCAGAAAGACCAACAACCACGATCATTTCGCCTTGTTCGATTTTTAGATTGACGTTTTTGAGTCCTTGGTGTCCGTTAGGATAGGTTAAAGAAACGTCTTTAAATTCGATCATTTGCGTTTCTCCTACTTTCTATTAAAAGATTGATTCTAAAAAAAAAGGAAGAGCTGGCGCACTCCCTTTTGTGTGTTCTTATCATTAGTCTAATGAAACATCTTCTTGGAAACGCTCATACGTATCACGAACAACTTCGTAATCCGCAGAGTCTGCTTCTGCAATGCCTGTCCAGTTATAGATGCTGTCAAGGACCTCTAACATTTCATCATCATCATTAAAGCTTAAGAAGGCTTCAATGACTTGATTTTTCAAATCTTCATCAAGTCCAGGGCGAGCTGAAATTGTATCGTTAGGGATTGGTTGTGTATAATCGATTACTTTGATGTCATCTTTAATGTCTGGATAATCATCTTCAAGATTATCACGTGCATCATCAAATGAGGTGGAGAAGTCTGCATCTCCGTCAAGGACTGCCATCAAAGCAGTATCATGTGCACCGACTTGAGAATGTTGGAACTGTGTGTTAAGATCTTCGACGCCAGCATCCATTAATTCGTTCGCTGGGAACAAGAACCCGGCAGCAGATGACGTATCGCCATATGCCCAAACGAGGCCCTCGGAGTTCACTAAGTCTTCGATACTGTCAATCTCATCGTTGTCAGCACGAACGTTGAATTGTGCTAAGTATTCATAATCTCCAAAACGTTCGGATTTCAATAGCACTTCAACATCATGTAGTTGCTCTGCTTGAACAAATCCAAGTGGTGGTAAAAATCCTATGTCGACTTGGTCGTTCCCCATAGCCTCTACTAAACCAACATAGTTCGTAACAACTTCTGCTTGAACCTCCATACCAAGTTCTTCTGATAAGCGATCTGCTAATGGTTGGACAGTATCTGCTAACTCATCGGCATCTTGTGATGGAACAAACCCCATAGAAAGCGTGTCAGGCGAGTCACTTGCCCCTGTTCCGCACGCTGCTAAAATCGTAGTCATGAGCACTGCTGTACTTGCAATGGTCAATTTTCTCATAATGACGATTTCCCCCTCCCGTAATATGTAAGATTTACCAACATGATTGGCAATAACCCCCACTATTCTACCACAATATTTCATGTTTTTTATATTGAATTGTTTAAATCTAGAGCAAATTAACAATTTACATAGGAGAAATTGACGATATCAACAAAATCCTTTACTTTATAATCAAAGCATAGGAGGGGACAACATGGAGACAAACCTTTTTAAAGAAAGTGAACTGATTATATTTGATCTTGATGGAACATTATATGAAGATACTGATCATTTCGATTACTATGCCAAAACGTTATCAGAGGAAGTCATCGAAGAGCACAAGCTGTCGTTTTTTAGCGACTATGAACATATGAAAAAAGGAAATCACGCAGTTTCAATTGGAAAGGCCTATGATGTGCAGAACGATTGGGTTTTAGAGGTCGATCCTTTTACAGGAAACATTGAGCGTGTCGTAACATGGGAAGGGGAGAGAGTGGCAGACTCCATCTGGAAAGAGATCCACGAAGGGCAAGTAGAATACGATTTCGACCAGGTCATTGCAATTGGTGATGGGTGGTGGCTACCAAATGTAGCGGCGAGACATTACGGTGTGAAAGATCCTCAGCCGGCATATCATAAAACGAAAGAGTTTATGGCAACGGATGCGTTTACACTCTCGGTTATTGAAGGACTTCGTGAAGGATTATTATCATTGAAAGAGAAGAAATCAATTGTTTTACTTACGAACAGTACAGATGACGATGTAGAGCGTTTGCTCAAGCTTCTTCATTTAGAAGGTGTGTTTCACGAAGTCGTTACAAATGCAATGAAGCCACAGGAGACGAGGGCGCACTTTATCTCAATTATGAAAAGGTACAATGTGACTACTGAACAGACACTAAGCATTGGAGACAATTATTTAAACGAAATTATTCCTGCGAAGGCAGAGGGAATGAAGGCAATTTATATTGATCTAGATAATAGTGCTGTCGCTTATGGGGATCGTAAAGTAACGAGTGTTAGTGAATTAATTGAAGAAATGAAAGAAGTCTAATACGCTGTGACTAAGTGGGAGGCATGAGAGCTTCGCTCATTGTAACGTAATGAGAGAATGAGGAGGATTGGCTTTGGGAGCAGACAATCAAACGATGATTTGTGAGAGGCGAACGTATCGGAAAGAACCATACACACATCGTCATGCATATGCACAAATTTTATTTCCACTACAAGGCTCTATGGAAATTGAAACGGTAAATGGGAAACAGACGTTGAAGGATAAGGCATTGTACTACTCCCTCAGAATTTGGAACATTCGTTTTACTGCAAGAGCTATAACGAATTTCTAGTCGTCGATCTTCCGCAGTTTTATTGTGAAACGACAGACGTGCAAAGTGAGCGAAGGTTTCATAAAGATCAATCCTGGCACGCGATTCGTCAGCTATTACTCGAGATTACAAATCAAGCAAAAGATCATTTACTGCCTCACCTTGCTGCTATAATGAAAGAAAAAGTATCTACTCATGAATACGCATCAATTGCTCATATTCATGAACATTTTTCGTCACCGATCACAGTAGAAGGTTTGGCGTCCATAGAGCATTTCCATCCTGTGTATTATGTAGAATGGTTTAAGCAGAAAATGGGGAAAACGCCTCGGGTCTACTTGGAAGATTACCGAATTGAACGGGCGAAGGAGTTATTAATTGAGACGAATCATTCCATTGCCCAAGTAGGAAAGCAAGTCGGGTATACGTACTGCTCGACGTTTAGCAGAACGTTCTTGAAAGTGACTGGAGTAACTCCTACATCGTATCGGAGGATAAAGCGATGAAGCTAAATGTGTTGCCGATGAGTAAGCGGGAGGCGTCCATCATTATGAGTTGGACATATGAACCTCCGTACTCTTTATACAGTTTGAGTGAGAGTAAAGAACAAGAAGATGAATTGCTTAACGGTAACTACTATGTTGTTGTAACAGCAGAAGATGATGTGTTTGGTTTCTATTGCTATGGTGAAAGTGCAAAAGTACCGGGTGGAAAGCGAGAAGGGTGTTACGACGATCAACGCCCAATCGATATCGGCTTAGGTATGAATCCGGTATACACAGGGCAAGGGTATGGACTTCAGTTTTTTGAACTCGGACTTAGCGTAGGTGAAGAATTGTATGCGCCAGAATTCTTTCGGTTAAGCGTTGCGAGGTGGAATCAACGAGCCGTTACTCTCTACAAGAAGTTCGGATTTAACACCGAAATGACATTCATGAATTACGGCGAAACAGACGTTGAATTTCTGCTCATGACAAACAAAGGGGACAGTCCCCCACTGCGTTAATTCTGTGCAGTGGTGGGGACTGTCCCCGTTTGTTTAGTTGAAGCTAAATGTCGCGCCGTCGCCGTCTTCTTCGATAAATTCAATACGCTCGTGGTCGTCACTTGCGTCTTGGGCTTCTAATGCAGTTTCGAAGACGACTTCTCCAGCAGATTCAAATGGCGTGATCTGCCAGTTATTGCTACGTTCGACGTTCAAAGCACCGTCATGATTTACGATGTAGTCAATAATGACTTGGCGATTCTCGTCCGTCGTCTCAAGGACAGTCTCTACTGAACCGTCAAGATGGTCTTCGCCACCAGCACGGTAGTTGTTCGTCGCGACGTAGAAACGGTCATCGCTCGTTACGTCTTCACCTTCATGTTGTAGGTCAACGATTCGCTCGCCTTCATCTTGCGTGACATCGATTTCGTAAGTCACGTTTTCAATGACGTCAAAGTTATAGCTTGCAAAATCTTCATTAATCAAGGCTTGCTCGCTACTCTCATCTGGATCAATTTGATTGAAGTTAAGGCTGAGTATTCTAACCAGTTCTTCAGTTGATCGCCGTCCACTTCAACGACGTGCAATGTGTTCGGGAAGACGTAAACGTCATTCATGTCACGAATAGCAACGTCACCTTCTTCAACATACGTAAAGTCACCACCGCGTCCTGCTCTAAACGGGGCAGCAGCTGATAGAAGGGGAACTTCTTCTTCAAGTTCACCGCTTGCTTGCATTTGTTCCATATAATCGAGTTGTGCGTCATTAATTAACTGTACAACTTCATTGTCTTCAACACGCGCGAAGAATGTATGGATATCGTCAGTAATCTCGCCAACGGGGCTATTTACGTAGCTTACCGTCGCTTCGTGAGCATCCATGACGAGGTTTTCAAGTCCCTCGTGTGATGGTTGATCTTCAGTGCTTTGAATTTCAGAAGTCGCTGAAACGACATTCCATTCTCCATCTGCATTCTCTAATTCAAAAGCTAACACGCCGAGGTGGCTTCCCCAAGAGCCTGGCATCATCGCTGGCACACCGTGAATTGTTCCTGCATCCACATCCACACCGTCTACGCCTTCATAATCCTCGCTTGGGAAGTGGTTATGTTGGTGACCGAGCAACATGCCATCAACCCCATCAACTTCAGCTACAGACAATGCAGCATTTTCACTCATACGCTCGCCATCATCAATCCCTGAATGGGCAATAGCGATGACAAGGTCTGCACCTTCTTCTTGAAGTTGTGGCACAAATGTCTCAGCGGCATCTGCAATCTCTAACGTTTCAACTTCACCTTCAAGGTGTGCAGCGTCCCAACTCATAATTTGTGGTGGAACGAACCCGATGAAACCTACGTTTAAAATTTCACCATCCACTTCTTGTTCCACAATAGTATAAGGCTCGTAAACTGGATTCTCAGTTCCAGGCTCTACGACGTTGGCAGATAACCAAGGGAAATCCGCGTCAGCGATTGTTTCATCGAGAAAATCAAGACCGAAATTAAATTCATGATTTCCAAGTGCAGCGGCGTCGTATCCCATTTCATTCATGGCTTCCATGATAATATGCGTTTCATCATCTTCAAGTGGTTCAATTTGTGCTGGCATATCACCTAAAATACTACCTTGAATTGTATCTCCATTATCGATGAGCATATGATTTGGATACTCTTCACGAAGTTGTTCTACAAGAGAGTATACTTTCGTTAATCCAATTGTTGGATCTTCTTCATCATTCATATAATCATAAGGCAAAAGGTGAGCGTGAATATCGGTCGTTCCAAACACAGCAAATGTACTAGTTGAATCGCTTTCATTTGATTCGTTATTCGTTTCCTCATCGACTGGATCTGCCGATTGTTCCTCATCATCCCCACAGGCTGCTAGCATCCCAACGAGTATGGTGCTCCCCATAAAAATGGAAAATCTTTTTGTTTTTCCCATAAAATCCCCTCCTGATTTCACCCATTATGGTAGCAACGTTCGTCTGATTGAACAATAACTGGGAGGACGATCAAGAGGATTGCACTACGATGACTAAGCGAAAAGGATGAGTTGTAGTCAAATAATTGGCGCAAAAGGTTATGTTTATAACGTTTCGTTGTTATAATTTAATGAACTAAGTTTTGATCGTTGAGGTGTTTTCGGTTGAGTAGAATAAGACATTTACTAAAACAAGTCGGGCTCGATGTTGCTCACGGTGTTGGCGCTGTCTTCTATGGCATGTTTATTTTTACAGTAGTCATCCTGATCGTAATCGC
Organism: Geomicrobium sp. JCM 19038; assembly: GCF_000698125.1. Classification (GTDB taxonomy): domain Bacteria; phylum Bacillota; class Bacilli; order Bacillales; family Marinococcaceae; genus Geomicrobium_A. Next base: position 181,799 of record NZ_BAXA01000004.1, read on the forward strand.
CATTCTGGCTTTAGTGACGTATGGAATCAATCTACTATAAGTTCATGGAATACAATGCAGCGTACACGCTAAAGCTGAATTGTAACAAGGAGGAAAGAAAATGTCTGATCAACATAAAGTAAAATCAGAAGAGTTATCTGGGAAGAAGGTTCGGTCTGAAGAAATGGTCACGAAAAAAGATAAAGAAAACGTAAAATCAGAAGAACTCGTAACCTATAATCATGATAAAAAGCAAAAGGAACGTGAAAGCAATGAATGATCGGCAATATCTACTAAAGGAACAATTACATTGAAATAATATTCAATAAAAATATACTTTTCTGTTGACAATTATTTTGTGGATGTTAGTATTAGGTTTAATAAATTCAATGAATTCATTTTTCTTATCTAGAGAGGTGGAGGGACTGGCCCTTTGAAACCTCGGCAGCGGACTTTTTAAGTACTGTGCCAATTCCAGTAGTAGCGATACTACAAAGATGAGAAGAGTCGGATGAATGGCAACCATTTACCCCCTCTTCTTATTACAAGAAGAGGGGGTTTTGTTCGTAATTATCGTCGATTGATCGTTTGAAAACTAGGAGACTACACACATAGAGGAGAGATTATCATGACAAAAACAGCAACGCATGCACCATTCAAAGCAGATCACGTAGGAAGCCTATTACGCCCGGAACGAATTCATATTGCGAGAAAAGATTTTCAAGCAGGTAACATTACCGCTGAAGAGTTATACAACATTGAAACCGAAGAGATTACTAGAGTAGTTGATAAGCAAATTGAAGTGGGTCTAGAAGCAGTTACAGATGGAGAGTTTCGCCGTCGCTTTTGGCATACAGATTTTCTTGAGCACTTAAACGGAATTGAAGGTTACGTGCCTGACCATGGTTTCCAATTCAAAGGCGAAGAAACAGAGCGTTACGATGTAAGGGTAATTGGCAAGATTTCATTTAACGAAGATCACCCGCACGTAAAAGAATTTATTCAGTTCAAAGAAATTGTCGGAGATCGTGCAGTTGCAAAGCAAACGATTCCGAGTCCAAATCAATTGTTTAATGCGGGAATTCGTAATCTAGACATTTATCCAGACCTAGACGCGTACACAGAAGACATCGTTCAAACGTACCGCGATGCCATTCAAGCATTTTATGATGCGGGTTGTCGTTATCTGCAACTGGATGATGTGTATATTGCAGGACTTAACTCCGAAGACATTCCGTTTAACGATAGCGGTTATACAAGAGAAGACTTAATTGAACACGCGCTAAAAGTTGCGAATGCAGTTCTTGAAAACAAACCAGAAGACTTAACGATTACGACGCACTTATGCCGTGGAAACTATCGTTCTAAGTGGGCATTTAAAGGAAGCTACGCAAAGATTGCACCAACATTGTTTGCTAAAGAAAATGTGGACGGCTTCTTCTTAGAATACGACGATGATCGTTCTGGTGACTTCGGTCCACTCGATCACATTCCGAGTGATGGTCCACAAGTGGTACTCGGTTTATTCACATCAAAGCATGGGGAACTTGAAGATAAAGAAACGATTAAAGAACGTATTGAAGAAGCGAAGCAACACGTTTCTGCAGAGCAAATTTGTCTAAGCCTCAATGCGGCTTTGCATCAACTCATCACGGTAACATCTTAACGGAAGAAGAGCAGTGGGAGAAACTTCGTTATATTGTTGAGCTATCTAAAGAGCTAACAAACTAACACGAACCACAAAAAGAAGCTAGGAGCCCCTAGCTTCTTTTTGTGCGGTTGAATAATACGAGCTGGCCTCTTCAATGAACGTTCGTGCAGCAAAGGGTAGGTACGAATCTTTACGCCAAATCATCACGAGCTCTAAGTGGAGCGGATTGTCTTCTAGTGGAACATAAGAAAGTACGTGGGATTGCATCGTTTTTGCGATATGTTCAGGAAGTAAAGCAATCCCGAGCTTCGCTTCAACCATTTGTAGCATAAAATCTTTCTGAGAACTCTCACATACAGCATTTGGAAAAAAACCTTGCCGTAAACATTCTTCAATAATTGAGCGATGTAAGGAAAAGTCATTGCGATAAAGAATAAAGTGTTCTTCTTCAAGTGCTTTCAAAGGAATGTGTTCATTTAACGATAATGGGTGGTCGTGGTGCATGACCGCTACAAGGGGGTCATGAAGAATTTGCTTGCATTCGAAATCTTCCCCTTGCAAAGGAACATTGCAAATAAATCCAACATCAAGAGAACCTTCAGTAATTCCTTTTTTTATCGCAATGCTTCCAACTTCACTTAAGCGTAAGTCGATGAGTGGGAAGTCTTCAATGAATGAACTAATGAGAGAAGAGACGAAAGCGGCTCCAATAATCGGCGGCAGTCCAATTCGGATTTGGCCTTTTTTTATGTCCGCAAGATCGGTCACTCCTGCTTGCAAATTTTGAAAAGCATCAATGACGTTTTGGGCATTCTTTAACACCGCTTCTCCAGCATCGGTTAATTCGAGTTTTTTTGAAGAACGATAGAATAACGGTACGTCAAACTCTCTCTCAAGCTGCTTAATCGTTTTACTTAGAGAAGGTTGAGATACGTGTAAGGTGCGGGCTGCTTTCGTGAAGCTTGAATGCTTCGCGACTTCAATGAAGTAAGTTAAATGTCGAATATCCATGTCTGTCCACCTTTTTAATCGTACTATCCTTGGTAATTTCGATTTATAGTGAACAATTCCCTGCTAATGGATTGAAAGCGAAAGGAATGTTACGACAAAAGTAGCGATCATTCGATAAAGGAACTGAGCGAAATGAAGGAGAATCTATCGGTATAGACGAGAGGAGCGTGCTGTGATGGCGATTAACGATCTTAAGATGATCGGAACATTTTCTGAGCTTTCTTCCGATCAACTACACGTATCCATTTACAAAAGCCTAGATAAAGTAGCAAAACGTCAAGCGATGCTCACTCAGTTTAGTCATTACATCGTTGAGAACATGAAGTTTTATCATCCTTGTTGGCTCGTTGCATTTAAGAGAACGTGCGAAAGGGGATTGTTTCCTCCGAAAGAGGAGCGTGTGTATGCATTTATTGATGCGGTGTCGGGATACCGTACTGAAATCGATGCAATCCCTTCTCTTACTGACAATGTTGACCATTCAGTCCCCATCGTAGAAGCGGTTATTCATAATGAGCGAATTCTTCGACCATATATGGTTGATCTAGAAAATTATTGGAACCGTCAATATGTAGGGAAACGGCCGAGTTATGACCGAGAAAAGATTATTCTTGCTTACGAACCTATGATTCTTGTTTCCCTTAGGATCGGTGAGTTTCATCGTTCAATTGTCTTGGATGGTGTAACTGGAGAGACGCGAGAAGAGCGCGCCTTGAAGTGGGATCAAGATGATTACCATAAGTTTTAGGCGTGCTCAGGTTCCCGGTGATCGTCGCGCTCACGTTCATCACGGTCACGGTTTTCAATCGTCTCTTCTTGCTCTTCTGTACGTTCTGTGTGTTCTTCTTTTTGTCGTTCATCGGACGTGTACCAACGATCGTGTCGGAACAAGTCCCAAATCGCCCGGCCGTTCGTCGGTTGACCATCTGGCATGTAGACCGGTAAGGCATCAAAAAGAACGAAATAAAAAGTATAAAACAAAAATGTATTCCATAATGTCTCACTGCCAGGCATAAGCTCGAGTCCTAGTAATATGTTTACGATAACTGCAGCGACAATGTTACTGAGCATTGGAGATGCGTAGATAAATGCATGCCAAAATTTATGATTAGGTTTAATTTCATCATAATGACACCAACTAAACATAAAGAAATACCGTCTCACTTCAATTGAGGGGAAGCGAAACAAAACAGGCCCACAGCCGATGACAATTTGCTTATTCGTAGCACCAAACATTGAGACGACTGCATAATACCCAGCTTCTCGAATGAGAGAGACAATCGGTAAAATAATAAAAGCTGACATAAGTAAACGAAGAAAATCTAAGAAGTCAAACAAAGTCGACACCGCCAATAGTTTAGTTACATACGTATCATGATTACCCGATGGACAGTGAATTAAAACAGCTTGCTTCCTAAGATATAAGATTTGTGGTGCAAGGCGAGGTGGTTGTGTAGCAAGAGGAGAGGTTCGTGGTGCAAGACAAGGGGTGCGTGGTGCAAGGCGAGGCGGTCGTGGTGTAAGGTAAGAGGTGCGTGGTGCAAGGCAAGAGGTGCGTGGTGCAAGACAAGAGGTGCGTGTAGCAAGACAAGGCGACCGTGTGTAAGGCGAAGCAATCGGGGTGCAAGACATGTACTGTGGGGATCACACAAGATCGCCACGGAATGCTAAAAAACTTTTAAATCCACGTTGATGATGTCTCACATCGACTATCATAAAACTCTCCAAAGTTTCACTTTGGAGAGTTTTTTGCTCTATTTCAACGCCTCGATAAATTCTTGCGCTACTTTAATTGAAGACTGAGGGTTTTGACCTGTGACGAGCAAGCCATCGCGTTGCACGTGCTCTGCCCAATCGTTTGCGGCGCTGAATTTGGCGCCTTTTTCTCGTAGGGTCTCTTCTAGCATGAACGGCACTTGATTCTCAAGCTCAACGCCACGTTCTTCTGAATCAGTAAAGCTTGTGACGTATTTGTCCTGAACGAGTGGAGTTCCGTCTTTCTTCGTTGCGTTTACGAGTCCAGCGGGACCGTGGCAAACGGCAGCGATTGGCTTCTTCTGTTCTTCGAATGTTTGTAATAGGCTCTTTAGCTGTTCGTCGTCAGGGAAGTCGAACATCGTACCGTGTCCACCTGGTAGGAAGATTCCACTATAATTGTTCGGATTAATCTCTTCGAGTGGCACCGTCTTGGTTAATTGGTCCGCAATTTCTTTCCAATCTGTTGGAATGCCTTCTTTTCCGAGGCTGTTTTGGTCAATTGGAGATTCGGTGCTTCGGGCTAGCAACGGTAATTTCATAACCGTTTTCTCTTAGAATCTCATAAGGTTCTGCAAACTCTGAGAGCCATATACCTGCAAGGTGACCATTGTCCATTGTATGTCCATTCGTTACGACCATTAAAATGTTTGTCATGGTAAGCACGCTCCTTGTTCACTCGTTCTACTAATACAATGTTCCCGCTGACCTCTCATTTAAACATATGATTTTAAGACTGTAATCTACTATTGCGATTTTTTAATTTGTGTAGGTATAGTTAGTATACATACATAGAATTAGAAGGTAGGAGATTCCATGATCAAACGCACATACCTATTTACAGCGATGCTTTTGTTCGTTCTTATAGCGGCTTGTTCAAGCGGAAATGTTAAAAGTGAAAGCAATGAATTAGTGATCGCTTGGCCGCAAGATATTGGAGCGATGGACCCTAGAGGATATGGGGCATCTCAAATGTTTGCACAAAACTTAATCTTCGAATCACTTGTCCAATATAATGCTGAAGGGGAAATTGAGCCATTGCTTGCTGAAGATTGGCAACAAAGTGAAGACGGCAAAACGACGACGTTCTATTTGAGAGAAGATGTGCAGTTTTCAGATGGTAGCCCATTTAATGCTGACGATGTTAAAGCGAATTTTGACAAAGTATTAGACAATCGAGAGCGTCATGCTTGGCTTGAATTAGCCAACCAACTGCAAGAAGTGAACGTGATTGATGAGTATACCGTGGAACTGACGTTAAGTGAGGCATACTATCCTTTGTTCGAAGAGTTGGCACTTGTCCGGCCGTTTAGAATTGCCAAAGAAGTTGATGGTCAATATGTAGGAACAGGCATCTATGAACTTGAACAACATGATCGAGATGAACGTGCAGTATTTTCTGGAAATGAACACTATTGGTCTAATTCTCCTAACGTCGATCGCTTAGTCGTTCAAGTCATTCCTGATAGTGAATCTAGAATGATGGCGCTTGATAATGGTGAGATTGATCTCGTCTATGGAAATGGTTTGCTTAGTATGGATGCGATTCAATATTTCGAAGACCAAGAAGGGTTTACAATCAATCAATCGAATCCACAAGCGACACGTACAGCAGTGTTAAATACAAACCGAGGACCTCTGGAAGAGTTGTCTGTACGTCAAGCATTCATACATAGCTTTAATACGAACCAAGTGGTTGAAGATGTCTTTTATGGTACGGAAGAACCTGCTACTGCCTTATTTGGTGACCATGTTCCATATATGCCTCCCGTAGACCCATATGATTTTGATTCGAATCGTGCAGAACAATTATTGGAAGAAGCCGGTTGGAATCTTGGTGAAGATGACTTTCGTGTAAAAGACGGCAAACCCTTATCATTGTCGTATGTTTACGATGCTAATGATGCGATTCAGCGAACGATCGGTGAATGGTTGCAGCAAGGTGCAACTCAGGTTGGCATTTCAGTTCAACTCGAAGGTGTCGACAATCAAGCGTATTTGAATGCACAAAAAAGCGGGGAGTTTGATGTGATTTATCAAGAGACATGGGGTGCTCCGTATGATCCTCACGCCTTTGTTTCATCGATGCGTATTCCAGCACACGCGGATTATCAAGCACAACTAGGGTTGGAGAAAAAAGCTAAGATTGACGAGATGATTGATCAAGTCTTCATTGCGACGGAAGAGTCTAAACGTATAGATCTTTATGATGAAATTCTTCAAGAGATTCATGACCAAGCTGTCTATTTACCAATTTCCTATACATCGACCATTGCTGTCCATCATGAGGGGATCAGTGGCGTTGAATTTGCACCAATTCCTTATGAGTTCCAATTAGAAAAGGTTCAGAAAAATGCTCCGGATGCTTAGTTGGCGCTATGTGCCTTAGTACCTTCTATTGTGTTTTTATCGTTTGTTGTATTCCTTGCTTTGCACTTAATTCCAGGTGATCCTGCAGTCGCGTATTTATCTGCTTCGCAATTGCCGATTACAGAGGAAGCGATCGAGCGTGTAACGATTGAACTTGGATTAGATCAAACGGTTTGGGAGCAATATGCTTCATGGTTTTTTTCTGCGCTTACGATGGATTTTGGTACGTCGTATATGACGGGTGAACCCGTGATCGAGGAATTTTTGTTTTATTTCCCAGCAACAGTCGAACTAAGTGTCTGGGCGTTTCTCATCGTAATTCTTTCTGTCATTGGTTTAGGAAGTGCTTCGGCTTACTACCGCAAGACATGGGTTGATTATAGTAGCCGGCTTTTTTCCATTGTTGGTGCATCTCTACCTTCATTTTGGCTTGGATTTTTATTGCTTTATGTATTCTCAATGACACTTGGGATTTTTCCGTCAGGAAACAGGGGCACTGTCGCACACTACGTATTGCCTGTTCTAACACTCGCAATTCCTTACATTGCGATTTATAGTCGGTTGTTTCGGACGAGTCTCTTGGAAGTTGAGAAGCTCCCGTGGATGTCTCATGCAAAAGCAAGAGGATTGTCGGAGAAAACGATCTGGCTAAAATTCCAGATGCGTCACGGAGTCCTTGCTTTACTGCCGGTGCTCGGCGTTGTAATGGGGTATCTACTCGCGGGGACGTTTATCGTTGAAAATATCTTCTCGTGGCCAGGAGTCGGCCGTTATATGATGAATGCAATTGTTCAAAGGGATTATCCAGTAATCCAATTTTACATCTTAGTGATTGCCTGTCTGTTTTTATTTATTAATTTGATTGTTGACCTTCTTCAAGCTTGGCTTGACCCTAGACAGCGTCATCAAAAGGGTGGGGTGAAGCATGTCTAGCACCTCGAGAGTTTACATCAGTATGGCAGCAATTGGAATGATCATCATCTTCATTGCACCGCTAATTATGAGCCAAGACCCCTTTGCTGCTAATTCAGCGAACCGTTTATTGCCACCATCAAGTAGTCATCTGCTTGGTACCGATCATCTTGGGCGTGATCTGTTGAGTCGCATCGTTTACGGAGCGAGATATACCGTTGTAACCGCGCTAGTGATTGTTGTGATTAGCGGTTTAATCGGCATGAGTGTCGGCTTTGTATCTGCGACGTCAGGGGGAGCTATCGATCAAGTGTTCATGCGATTCACTGAGTGGATGTCAGCCTTCCCATCTGTGATTTTGGCGTTTTTATTTGTAGGTATAGCTGGACCGGGTTTGTTGAATATTTTGATCGCACTTTCTCTCGTGTTCTGGATCCCAATTGCAAGGCTCGTACGGAACACAACGGTACGAACGATGCAGGAACCTTATTATGAATCGGCGATAATTAGTGGAGTTCCTTACGTGAAAAGAATTCAAAGGCATCTTATTCCCGGGGTCTTACCGCAGGTGATCGTTTTGCTCGCTCTAAACGTAGGGAGTGCCATGCTTCATATTGCGGGTTTTTCATTTTTAGGCATCGGAATTCAACCACCGTTACCAGAGTGGGGCGCAATGTTAAATGAAAGTCGCTCTTACTTTTATGCAGCGCCATGGCTCATGATTGTTCCTGGAATGGCGATCTTTCTCGTTGTACTTTTTTGGAATGGATTATCAGAGCGAATGCGTGATGAGTTTGATCAGAAAAGGGGAAGTGGTTTATGATCGAGGTGAATAACTTAGCTGTCAAAACAGAGACTCAAACACTTTTAGAACCTCTATCGTTTCGTATACAAAAAGGTGAAAGCATCGGTGTTTTAGGCGAGAGTGGTGCAGGGAAGACGATGTTAACGATGGCGTTGTTACAACTTTTATCAAGTCCGCTTCAAGTAGAAGGAAGCGTCATTGTTCACGATCAACATCTCAATGTATTATCGAATGAGCAGTTACGGTCCGTACGTGGCAATACACTGGGATATGTACCGCAAAATGTACAGGCGATCTTTGATCCTTATCGAAAGATTGGCGTACAGATGGTTGAGGCGATCCGAGCTCACGAACGCACGACAAAGCGAGAAGCAAAAAGAACAGCGATGGCATCTTTAAGGGAAGTGCAGTTAAAAGATGAACATTATCACTTTTTTCCTTTTCAGTTAAGTGGAGGAATGTTGCAACGGGCAGGGATTGCGCTCGTTTTCTCACTTCAACCAGAACTCGTTATTGCGGATGAACCAACCACAGCACTTGATGAAGAGACGAAAACGCTCATCTTGGAATTGCTATTACGAAAACAACGAGAAGAGGGGCTTTCCATTCTATTTGTGAGTCATGAAATTGACGTCATTAAGAAAATGGTCACCCGAATTCTTGTTCTTGAAAACGGGAAATGCGTGGAATGTGGGTCGGTCGACCAACTTATGAACGAACCATCCAGCGCTCGCTTACAAAGCTTTCTTCATTATGAAGCCGTTCTAAGAAGAGGGGCGATGAAGAATGATTAACATGCAAAACGTAACATTTCGGTACGGTAAGCGATCACCAATTATACTTAAAGATTTGTCATTAACGATCGAACAAGGGTCTTCGGTTGCTCTCTTAGGAAGAAGTGGAAGTGGGAAAACGACGCTAAGCCGCTTGTTATTAGGATTGATAAAGCCAACAGAGGGGAACATCATCATAAAAGGGGAATCAGTAACTAAGGCGCCTAAAGGTGTTGGACAACTCGTTCATCAACACCCAGAGTCTTCTCTGAACTCGAAACGTAGCATTGTGGAGAGTGTTGAGGAGCCACTGTTGAGATTGGAACTTAGTCGTATAGAAAGGGTAAAACAAGTACGAGAGATGCTTCTAGACGTAGGGTTAGATGAGTCGTTTCTTTACCGGTATCCACATCAATTGAGTGGTGGTCAGCTTCAACGTGTTTGTATTGCCAGGGCTCTCGTTGCAAAACCTGCGTTTGTTGTATTAGATGAAGTTGTGAATCGATTGGACGTCCAAACGAAAGTGAAATTGCTCGATTTATTACGTGCATTGAAGCAATCTCATCAACTGACGTATTTATTTGTTACTCATGATGTGACAAGTGCGAAGTATACGTGCGAGACGATATACAAGTTGGAGAATGGAACGACTCAGTTGCAATAAGTACAACATTAAAGAAAAGGAGGGGTCATATGAAGAAGATCTATGTAACGAGAAAGTTGCCAGGCGTCATTATGGACCGTCTGCATGAGAACTTCGATGTGAATTATTGGGATGATGAGGACGAGCCAGTACCTCGGGATGTTTTATTACGTGAGATGAAAGAGTGTGAAGGTCTGTTCTGTATGCTCACAGAAACGATTGATGAAGAGCTCCTAGATGCAGCGCCCAAATTAAAAATCGTTGCAAATCTTGCCGTTGGGTATAACAACATCGATATAGAAGCAGCAAAAAATCGCAATGTAATTGTGACAAACACCCCTGGCGTGTTGTCTGAAACGACTGCAGATTTGACGTTTGCGCTCATGCTTGCCTCTGCAAGAAGGCTTGTTGAAACGTCAGAAGTCGTTCGGGATGGAACGTGGGGAGCGTGGTCACCGATGCACTATACTGGACAAGACGTACACGGCAAAACGCTTGGTATCATTGGGCTCGGTAGAATTGGTGAGGCGGTTGCAAAACGCTCAACTGGGTTTGATATGAACGTGCTGTATCATAATCGTAGACGGAATGAAGAGGCGGAGTCTAGGTTAGGGGCTACGTATGTTTCATTCAACAAACTCTTAAAGCATTCAGATTTTATTGTGCTACTTTTGCCATATAGTAAATCAAACCATCACTTGATTGGAAGTCAAGAAATTGGTTTAATGAAAAAGGAAGCAATTTTAATTAATACTGCACGAGGCGGTCTTGTAGATGAAGGCGCTTTATATCATGCTTTAGAAAAACGGGAGATTTATGGAGCTGGTTTAGATGTGTTTGAAGAAGAGCCAGTACCTTTGACTAATCCGCTGCTTCAATCAAAGTATGTGACGACTTCTCCACATATCGGCAGTGCAAGTATTGAAACACGTCTTCATATGTGTCATCTTGTAACTGATAATCTAATTCACGTACTAAGTGGTAGAGACCCACTTACACCCGTGACAAAATAGGAAGGTAGAACAAACTCATGGATTACCATTTAAATGACAAGTTCAAGATTTTCAGCTTAAACTCAAATCAAGCCCTCACCGAAGAGATCGTCAGACACCTAGGTTGTGAACTCGGTCGCAGTTCTGTAAAACGTTTTAGTGATGGGGAAATTCAAATTTCCATTGAGGAGAGCGTTCGCGGTTGCGAAGTGTATGTCGTACAATCAACGTCATTCCCAGGTAACGAGAACATTATGGAACTTCTCATTATGGTCGATGCATTAAAGCGTGCGTCGCAAAACGCATCAATGTCGTTATGCCTTATTACGGTTATGCTAGGCAAGATCGTAAGGCTCGCTCACGCGAACCAATTACTGCAAAACTCATTGCAAATCTACTCGAAACAGCGGGTGTGACTCGTGTCATCACGATGGACCTTCACGCTCCGCAAATTCAAGGATTCTTTGATATGCCAGTCGATCAACTGCAAGGTGTTCCGATTCTATCAGAGTACTTCGCAGACAAGAACTTAGAAGATGTTGTCGTAGTTGCACCAGATAACGGCGGTGTTGTACGCGCTCGTAAGATGGCTGAAGCCTCAATGCCCCAATTGCGTTTATCGATAAACGTCGTCCGCAGCCAAACGTCGCTGAAGTAATGAATATCGTAGGTGAATTCAAAGGCCGTAATGCCATTATCATTGATGATTTAATTGATACGGCTGGAACGATTACACTTGCTGCGAATGCCCTCATAGAAAACGGTGCAAAAGCCGTCTATGCTTGTTGTACACACCCGGTGTTATCAGGACCAGCAATTAGTCGGATCGAAGGTTCGCCCATTAAAGAACTTGTCATTACGAATTCAATTCAGCTACCAGAAGACAAGCAATCACATAAAATTACAACACTATCGATTGCACCGCTCGTAGCTGATGCAATTAACCGTGTTCATAACGAAGTGTCCGTGAGTTCACTTTTTGATTAATAGTTAAGAGATTAGACGACAATTTTCGTCTAATCTCTTTATTTTTTTCTATTTTGACCGATAAAATGACAGAATACTAACAAAATATGCAAGAAATTGCATTGTGGTTGTATAATTATTAACTAGTGTTTATAATAGTTTTACAACTAGAAGTAATCAAACAACTAGGAGGAATAATTGTGAAGAAATTTAAACGACATTGGATTGGCGGTGCATTCGCTTTATCAATGGCAAGCCTAATGGTCGCTTGTTCTGATGATACGGCGGTTGATTCTGATGAAGTGCCGGCAGATGAAAATGGTGAAGAGACTGGCGATTCTGAAGAAGCAGTTAGCTCAGATGGTGGCGGCGATCTCATCATTGCAATTGAGGCGGACGCTGTAGACTTAAATCCACATGGTTCAAATGATACGGCATCAACGCATATTCGTACGAACATCTATGAAGGTCTCGTTGAGCACGATGAGAACATGGATTTACAACCAGGACTTGCAGAGGATTGGGAGCAAGTCGATGAGCTGACTTGGGAGTTCCAACTCGTTGAAGGCGTTGAATTTACAGATGGGACACCATTTAATGCGGATGCGGTCGTTGCGAACTTAGAGCGTGTCAATGATCCTGAATTAGCATCTCCACGTTCTTTCATGTACGAGATGATTGAAGAAGTGAACGCTACGGATGAGTATACGGTGGAGATTATTACTGAATATCCGTTTGCGCCAATTCTTGCTCACCTTGCACATGACGCTGGTGGGATGATTAGTCCAACAGCGATTGAGGAGGAGGCGAATGGCGAACATAACATTGATGTTGACCCTGTAGGAACCGGTCCATTTGTACTTGATAACTGGGTACAAGGAAATGAAATCGTTCTTACACGTAATGAAGATTATTGGCGTGGACCTGTTCCTCTTGATTCGGCTACATATCGTGTCGTTGATGAACAACTAACACGGATCGGAATGTTCGATACGGGTGAAGCGCATATCGTAAACTCCATTGAACCGGCAAACGTCGGACAAATTGAAAACAGTGATTCTGGAGATGTATCAGCTGTAGAAAGCTTACGACTGGATTACCTAGGCTTTAACACTACCGTTGAGCCACTCGATGACCCCGATGTGCGCCTAGCGATCTCTAAAGCGATTAATAAAGATGAAATTGTAGAAGGAATTTTCCAAGGGTACGGTGTAGAAGCCATTGGTCCGGTTAGTCCGATGGCGTTTGGATTTAGTGAAGATGTAGATCCCGTTGACTATAACCTTGAAGAAGCAGAACAATTGTTAGCAGATGCAGGATATGAAGATGGATTCTCAGTAGAACTTATGGTTCAATCAGGAAATACAATCAATACGCAAATGGCAGAAGTCATTCAAGATCAGCTTTCACAACTGAACATTAACGTTTCACTTCAACAAACCGAGTGGGGTGCATTGTTAGATGCAACCGACGAAGCGAACTATGAGATGGTTATGCTCGGTTGGACGACGGTAACGGGTGATGCGGATTATGGTACGCACGCACTGTTCCATTCTGATAACCACGGACCTCCAGGAAACAATACGTTCTACACAAATGAAGACGTTGACGAACTGCTCGACGATGCTCGTCGTGAGACAGATGAAGAAGCGCGTGTAGAGCTATACCGTCAAGTTGCAGAGACGGTTAACGAGGAAGTGCCATTATTCCCGATCGTTCATGATCAATTTAGAGCAGGTGTTTCAAACGACGTAGAAGGTTTATTCAGCTCCCTCATGGTGTATTTGACTTACGTGAAACAACGGTTTCAAGCGATGTTTCAGGTGGAGGGTACTAAATGCTCAGAGCCGATTATCACTGTTTTTGTGATAATCGGTTTTTTTGTATGCGTTTGGGGGTAACGAAAGAAGGAGGTTGTCCTTCGGTAATTGGAGCATAAACAGTTGTTATTTATGGATAACTTTCACTCGAATTTATCGCTTGTTAAATAATGAAGACATTCAAGGTGGGGCAAGGGAAATTGCATGAAATGTGATGAGAATTTAACGTTCTGTGAACTCGAGTTTTAGAAGGTCAATGTTCAAGCAATCGATAAGTTTAAAATTAAAGTGATTGATTTAATAAATTTGTAAACTGAATATCGAAAAAAAGGACTAATGACACGAGATTTGAAGGTACTAAGTTTCATTGAGATTCGACCTCTTAACTAAAATACGACAATCCGTACCAAAGGACTTGTCATAAAGTGCGGATTGATTGTTATTATCGACACACTATATTTCCATTAATTGGATAAATTGTTAAGGGATAAGTTGTCTGAATCTTCATTACTTGATTTGTTCTTGTAATATGGTACTTTACTATACTATGAGCAACTACTGAACTAAGAAAATACTCAAATTGTAGATAGGGAGAATCTATGGTCTGGATTCAAGGATCAAAAACAGTTCTTGTGGATCAGTTAATGATTGCAAATGGATACATGTCAAGATTAAAAGGACTACTTGGGAAAAATAACTTGGACGATCGAGAAGGGTTATTGTTGTATCCTTGTCAACAAGTTCATACGTGGTTCATGAGATTTCCAATTGACTGTGTTTATTTAGAGAAAATTAATAATAATGAGTATCGAATTAAAGAAACGTTCGAGAATGTTGCATCGTGGAAAATACTGCCGTACGCAAAGTCTGTATACGGCGTTTTGGAGCTAAGAAGTGGTGCGGTTTTAGAATATGGACTTCTAAAAGGGCAGTGTCTCTATATAGATCCCGGTGAAAGAAAGGAAGGTAAAGATGGACATTAGCAAGGAACAAACACAGCCACAAACGTTTAAAGATTTGATGCGCAACATGAGTCAAAACGGAAAGCGAGTGTTCTTAGTCTCTATACCTGGGACGCTACTTATCAGTGTTCCTCTCATAACGGTATTATTTTTCTTTTTTGATTACATGATTCAACTAGGCGTGAGTGTTGTTGAGATCGAGGCGTTACGGATATTTAATCAAGCGTTACTGTTTAGTGTTTTAGGAGTCCAAGTATTTTATTTGTTATTACTCGATCGAGAGCTTCCTTTTAAGAAGCGTGTACTAACGGGTTTAAAAAAGACTGCTCTAGTGTTTCCGGCGATTATTGTTGCGACAATTCTTTATACGGTGCTTACGACGTTTGGGTTGGCGCTCCTCGTTATACCAGGCTTAATTATCTACGCTTATCTAGGTTTATTTGCTCAGACGATCGCTTTTGAGAATAAAGGAATCGTTAAGTCCTTAATGCGAAGCCGTCAACTTGTAATTGGTTCATTCTGGCGAATACTAGGTCTGTTATTGCTCATCATTATCGCATCCAATGTACTCATCGTAGGTGCAGAAATCCTCTTTCTATTCATGTTAGGAACTCCAATATTCTGGGTGGATATCGTCATTAATACAATACTATATCTTTTTATGATGCCATTTATCGGCTCATTGTATATGAGCATGTATTTTGATTTACGAGCACGACAAGAAGCATTCGATTATGCTGTGTTTTCAAAAGAGCGTGGGCAATTGGTTTCGTAATGAATGAGACGGGTCAGGAGGATCATTGATGTTTGCTAAATTAAGTTGGCGTTTAATTCTTATACTTGGAAGTGCTGGGTTAATTGCTTATTTAACCTTTCAATATTTGGATTCATTGCAACAGACGACCGAGGTTGTCGTCAGTGATCGTACGATTGCTGAACAAACCGAAATTACAGAAGAAATGTTAACGACAGTGAACGTTGAAGCTAGTGCAGTAGAAACGCTTCTTCCAAACCGTGTTCAAGATCCTGAATCAGTTATTGGTGCGATTACAAGACAAGAAATCGAATCTGGAAAACCGGTGTTATTAGATCCAGAGCAGATCGTTTTTCCAGAAGATGCCGCAGAATATGTCACAGCTTCAGGGAATATTGATGCTTCTGAATTTATTCCTGACGAAATGCGGTTATACACTTTGGCGTTAAATCCACAAGCAGCTGTGGACAACTCCTTGCAAAAAGGAGACCACGTTGACGTTGTGTATACAGCAGAAGATGGACAAGGAGAGAACTATTCTCGAATGCTCATTCAATATGCAGAAGTGTACGAAGTCGAGTCCTACAATGAAGATTCGCTTGCTGACCTGGCAAAAGATTCAACCGTACAGCATGTAACGTTACTCGTGAACCCACAAGAAGTTGTGGCGCTCGGAAATGCGGTTGAGAACGGCTCATTAAGCTTAGCGTTAAATCCTTCAAACGGAGAGTCAATTGATTTGGAGATCATAAGAGAGTCAACACTAGAAAGCTAGAAAAGGAGGTGCCAGCTCATGGATGCAGATTTTATTCCAGGCAGACATTCAAGCGAGTCATTGACGGTCGCAATTATTGATCAAGACCCAAGTTACCGCGCAGATATTAACCGGTATTACGAACATAGCGATGATTTAGTCTCGGTCATTTTTCAAGGAGAAACGTTGACAGATTTATATGAATATCTAGGAAGCAATACGGTTGATATTCTCTTAATTAACGTCGAAGCGACGAAAGCAGACCCAGCGTGGTATCGCAATTTATTAACCTATGATACTCAGAAAATTATTCTCGTTGCTGAACAGCTCCATATCGTCCAAGAAACCGAGTTAATTCACGAAAATGTTGATCTTATCTATAAGTACACACCGATGGGAACGTACACTCAGAAGATGTTATCGTTCACGCCAATCGGACAAGACAAAGATATTTTTACGAGTGTAAACGCCGCTGCAAAAGAGCATACCGATAAAAAAATCTCATTGTTTTACTCTCCTAAAGGAGGCGTCGGCACGACGACCATTGCAGTGAACACGGCCGCGCAACTCACGTTAAAAGATAAAGACGTGTTGCTCGTAGACTTTGCACTTTTCGGTCATGTCTCAGTTGCCTTTAATCTTCCACAAGGAACAAAAGGTCTTTCGGACGTCGTGACTTATCTGGAGCAAGGGCGTCAAGATGATGAAGAACTTGATGAGGTGTTACGTCAGTCCATTGAAACGGTCAGCCTCCAAGGAAAAAAGTTAAGTGTACTAAGTGCAGGGTCGCCATTAAAGATGGCAGCTTTGTCACTCGATCATACAGATCGAATTATGGAAGCATTGCAACGGCTAGACTATGACATGATTGTTGTTGATTCTTCAACCGACTTGTCTGAGCGTAATATTTCATTGATGAGCAATGCGACGGATTTGTTTTTCGTCTTAACGACAGACGTTGCAGCGAACTGGTCGATGTTGTCTTCTGTCGATATTATTCGCAAGTTACACCGCCCGTTGCAAAATCGTTATCTCATTATTAATGCTTATCATGATTCAATTGGATTCCCGATTTCTGAAATGGAATCCATGTTATCTATGAAAGTATCAGCAGTGATCCCACATAAATACGAGCAAGTACAAGGATATGCAAACCGTGGCATTGTGATGGCAGAAAAGCCAGCACTCAAGATTAATAAGCATTACCGAAGTATCGCAAACTTAATTGAGCCGATGTTCGAGAAGAAGGAAGTCGCGAAACGCAACGGTCTAAGAAAAGGAGTGCTTGCGTAATGGGAATAGAACAGGCAATTAAGCGTAAGCAACGAGAAAATGAAGGCCAAGAACAACTGTGGAATGAGGACTTAGATGTCGAGATTGACCAATTAAAGCAGTCGGTTCGAGAAGATATTGTTAAACAAGGAAACAAAGACCATAAGATTCTAAGCAATAACGATCGTTTACGGGCAGCGGTTTGGTATTCACTTGAGCAAAAAGAGACGATGAATCATCAAGACTTGCTGTTAACAACAGATGAGCGGAAGTTGCTTACCGACGAAATTATGCAACAGCTCATCGGTTACGGGATTATTGATCCGCTTGTACGCAGACAAGACATTACGGAGATCATGATTAATGGTACGGATGACGTGTTTATCGAGGAAAACGGTCGCCTTGGCTATGCGTACGATGAAGACGGAGAGCGCATCCGTTTCAAGTCAGAAGCGGACCTTTTGACGATTATTGAGAAGATTGTAGCGCCGATTAACCGAAAAATCGATGAAGCGAATCCGATTGTAGATGCACGACTTCCTGATGGCTCTCGTGTAAACGTCGTTATTCGTCCAATTTCCCTTGGCGGACCGATCATTACGATAAGAAAGTTCCCGAGTGATCCATTTACGATGGAAAAGCTTATTGACTTCGGTGCACTGGACACACCGATTGCTGAATGGTTGAAAAAACTCGTCGAGGCGAAGTATAACATCGTCATCTCTGGAGGAACTGGTTCAGGGAAAACAACGTTTCTTAACGCATTAAGCATGTACATCCCAAACCATGAACGTGTGATTACCGTCGAGGATTCAGCGGAACTTAAGCTAACACAAATCCAGAACTTAGTTAGTCTAGAAACAAGACCTGCAAACGTGGAAGGAAAAGGCGAGATTACGATGCGAGATCTCGTTCGTACGGCTCTTCGAATGCGCCCAGATCGAATCGTCGTCGGTGAGGTCCGTGGTGGAGAAGCTCTAGACATGCTGCAAGCGATGAATACGGGTCATGATGCTCCTTAACGACAGGCCACGCCAATTCATCAGTCGATATGTTATCAAGATTAGAAACGATGGTGCTCATGTCTGGTCTTGATTTACCGATTCCAGCAATTCGTAGACAAATCTCTTCATCGGTCGAGTTAATCGTTCAACTCGGAAGGCTGCGTGACGGTTCAAGACGCGTGCTACAAATCACAGAAATCCTCGGTGAAGAAAAAGGAGAAATTCAGCATCGTGATTTGTTCCGCTTTCAAATTAACGCAGATGAAAGCACAAAAGATAAAGTCGTCGGTAGGTTAGTGCCAACGGGTGCAGCGATGGAACAAGTAGAAAAGTGGCAATCCGCAGGTTACGGTGAGCAACCGCTTGAAGAACCGAAGATGGTCCATCACTATTCTTGAGGAGTGACCGAGCATGCTTTTAACTTATATAGCGATTGTGGTCCTGCTTTTGATTATGTTGAAAGCAATTGTTGAACTCACACAAATACTCATCTATGGGACCGTGCCACAGAAAAAAATACTAGAAAAATCGTTCAAGCGTTTAGAAGGTAAAAAGAAATCGGTTTACAGTACAAAATCAACAGAAGAGCGTCAAGCATCGAAACGTCGGATTAACTTGCTCCAAACAGCTGTTATATGTGTAATTCTTTTTTTACTAGGTATGATGTTGTTCCGAAGTGCTTTCTTTGCGATTTTAATTGCTTTATTAGGTCTGTTTTATCCGAAAGTAAAGGCAAGTCATGATCAGCAAAAGCAAGAGAAGGTCATGTTGTTGCAATTTAGAGATGCCATTCTTTCATTGGCAAGCTCCTTAAAAGCAGGTACATCTCTCCAGGTAGCATTACGACGTTGTGAAACAGACATGACTCGAGAGCTGCAGCTTCAAAAGGACAAGCCGATGCTTGAAGCATTGGAGCGAATTAACGGAGACATTCAACTAGGTACACCGGTTGAAGAAGCGTTACAAACGTTTAAAAACGAACATGACACCATTGAGGACATCGCCCAATTTGTTGACGCCATTCTTATGACGAGAACAAAAGGTGGTAATTTAGCGGATGTTATTGATAACACAGCAGAGTCGATCTCAGACAAAATTATGATTCAACAAGAGATTAAAGTGGCAACGGCACAAAAGAAAATGGAAGCGTCACTGCTTACGTTTATGCCCGTTGGAATCGTCGTCGTTTTGATGATGTTAAATCCTGATTATATGCAACCGATGTACGATCAAACACTCGGAACGTTTATGCTGTTCGCAGCAGTGCTCATGCTTATCGCAAATTACTTCATCGGTAGAAAGGTGACGAATATTGATGTGTAAAGGGAGGGGGGACCAGACGTGGCCATCATCATATCCGCATTGATGTTTGTGTTTATTGTAGTACTTCTAACACCAAAGCAATGGGTGGAAGCGAGTAGCATCAAGAAACGTCTCGCAGTGGAAGAAGAAGTACTCATTGAAGAGGAACGACGCTTTACAATTCGCAAAGCAACACCTGCTGTGATGAGATTGCTCTCACTCGTCAACTTTCGGTTATCGATTGAACGAAGAGAACAACTTGAAACGAAAGTTCAAATGGCAGGAAAAGCAGAAAAGTATCGTGTGGAAGACATCTTAACGATGAAAATGATGGCTGCGGTCGGTTTAATGAGTTATTTCCTCTTCCTAGGGGTCGTTGCCAACAGCCCGATGCTTTTCCTAGTTGCTATGGTAACAGCGCTCATGGGCTATATTCTCCCTGAGCATTGGTTAAAGATTCTAGGAAGCAAACGGAAAGATCAGATCAAGAAAGAACTGCCGTATGTTATCAATGCAATTGCAATTATGAGTGAAGCGGGACTAAATCTTGTGCCTGCAATGAAAGAAGTTGCGGATAAGAAAAAAGGTGTTCTTGCTGATGAATTGCAACTTGTCATTCGAGATGTGTCAGTCGGAATCTCCCAAATAACGGCACTAGAACGAATGGCAGAACGTTGTCAGGTGGATGAAGTGAACCGATTCGTCTCTGCTGTCACTCAGAATCTGGAACGAGGGGCATCTGGTGTTACGAGAGTTCTTCGAGATCAAGCGAGTGAAGTGTGGCAGCAGCGTAAGAAGAAAGCCCAAGAACTAGGGAGAAAGCTTCAATGAAACTGTTCCTACCACTCTTGCTCTTGGCGTTCCCGGCAACGGCGATCTTCCTTCTCGGTCCTGCAATTCTTGGTGTGATGGACTTTATCTTGTCAATGAATTAAGAGGAGGAGCCATGGTTTCAATCAGCATATTAGCAACAACATTGCTTATTGCAACGATTATTGATTTGCGAACGTGGAAAATACCGAATTGGTTAACGTTATCAGCGGCAATCATTGGTATTACGCATAATGGCATGATGTACGGATTCGATGGTCTGTTTACTAGCTTGCTCGGAATGGTCATTGGCTTTGCAATCTTCTTTTGTTTCTATTTAATGAAAGCTTACGGTGCTGGTGATGTGAAGTTAATGGCAGCAATTGGTGCCATTATGGGTGTCCCTTTTATTCTATATAGTTCAATCATGATTGTACTCATTGGTGGTCTCGTATCCATTGTTGTACTCATTGTTCGGCATAGACAACATAGAAGAAGTGGCACAGAAAAGAAGGAAGTGAACACGGCGTTTCCGTTTAGTCTTTGGATTACTGTAGGGAGTGTGTTAACGGTATGGCAAATGTATCCATAACTGTAAGTCCTAAACCGAAGCGATTTTGGCGAAGGGAAGAAGGGCAATCACTTGCAGAGTTCGGTCTCGTAGCACCGATTATGTTGATGATTGCGATTGGTGTTCTTTTACTAGGGTATTTTG
Source organism: Geomicrobium sp. JCM 19038 (assembly GCF_000698125.1). Lineage (GTDB taxonomy): Bacteria > Bacillota > Bacilli > Bacillales > Marinococcaceae > Geomicrobium_A. Next base: position 203,049 of record NZ_BAXA01000004.1, read on the forward strand.
TGTACTCGCAAATTATTGTTGTGTCAGCTGCCAATCAAGGCGCACGTGCTGGCAGTGCCATCAGTGCAGATCTTGAGGCAAATCCTGGACAAATGATTCAAGTAGCGCAATCAACAGCAGAATCGACATTAAGCCAAGGGTTGAACATTAACCAAGGTCAAGTCTCGTCTGTTGTAAACGGAGATCAGTTCCAAACGACCGTTTCTTATGAGTTCCGGTTTCCAGTAGGCATTCCCGGTACAAACATTCCAACATCCTACTTAATTGAGCATACGTCGAGCTATCACATATGGGGGCGAGATGACGAATGAAGCGATGGCTAAACGATGAAGAAGGTGGCGTGTATCCCTTAGCTGCAGGCATTATTGTTTTTGTTCTTGCGTTTGGGGGATTACTCATCGATGGCGGCATGACCATCTATCATCATACGAAACTATCAAGTGCAGTTGACGCTGCCACCGTTGCAACGCTAGATGCCTATGACCGAGAGCTGTGGGAAGAGTCCGGCGAGATCTCGTTAAATGATAACGAAGTTCGTGCCATTGCGACCCGCTATTTAACACAGAACATGGAAGAAGCTTCAATTCGCAATTTAACGATTGATGCTCAAGAAATCGCGTCACCTTAGAAGCAAGTGCAACCGCTCCGCTATTCTTTATGGCGATGTTTAATCAATACGAGACTGAAGTACAAGCCTCTGCATCTGCTAGTCTCGATGATTCAAACTTTGAAGGCGGAGAAGAAGAGGAGAGCGACGATTAAGTTTTTAAAGCAACGAGATGATTTAGAACGGTTATTGTTCTAAAACGGAGAATACATTCGCCCTCATGCTATGAAACTATTTATAAAGTACAAAAGAAAGATAAGAATGTGAGTTCGTAGAAAGATGTTTCGCAACCTTCGAAAGGAAATGACAAGTTCCGAAGACATTTCTCCATGAATTATACGAGAAACGAATCAAACTTAAGGTACAAACATGTATACGAAGAGAGACTATTTAACGTTCTTGGAAAAGAAGAAACCAACAAATGAAAGATTTAAGGAACAATCACTAGATATTGTAAATAGTGGATGGATTTTTACACCTGATTATGCGTTTTGATTTTTGGCATATTTCATAAGAGAGCAAGTAAAAGGTTAGCTAGTAAAATAATTAAAGATCCTCATAGAAGTCAAAGTTCTAATTCAGTTAACATGAACAAGGAATGATAAATGTTGTTAAACCGTATAAAATATCCGGGGTTTTCAAAAGCAGAAGGGATTTACCTAACAGCTTATGAACCTTATTTGTCGAATAGTGAACGTGCAGATGTGTCCGTACCGATTAGAATTGAAAATAAAGATTATCGTCATCTATTTTCCAAAATGCCTAAGGATACACTATATTCTAAATTACTTGTGCTCTATAACGACGGTGAAGTTGTAACAGACGTGGATGAAGTACGTAGGTGTGTTTATTCAGTTTTTGGACTTACGCTTTTTCAAGAACCGGATAGTCAATTTGAATTTGATATAAGGCAAGGTGATCCAGAGCTTAGAAGAGTTGAAATAGAGAGCTTAACCAAGCTCATACATCGACACTCGGATTTTTTTGATGAATCAGAACAAGAGGTAATAAGTCAGCATCTGAAGTATTTCAAAGACTTGGAAAAGGTCGGAGGATATTTAAAGGAGGTGAGTACGAAGTTGCTCGATCGAAAAAGGTTTATGGAACGAGCAGATAATATCAACGAAGAAGAATTGTTAGACTCGATCGATCTAGTAGAAGAACGGACAACCCATCGAAATGAGTTGGAGCGACTTCTATTTTCCAATGGAGAGTATACACGTCAAGATGTACATCGAATTTTTCGAAAGCATAAGAAAAGCATTAGGAAGGTTATCGGAAGGTATGCTTATCGGAAAGTTGTTAGTGAGATGAGGGATGCAGAAAAAGCATCTCCACGCCTTATTCGAGAAACAAACGCTATTTATGGCAGATCAATGCAAACGAAAAAAGATTTTCTTCACTTTCTTGAAAATAAGCCTACGGATAAAGAACGGTTTCAAGAGCAGCTAGACATCATGATTGATCGTACTTGGATATTATCAAGTAACTATTCTAGATAAGCACAGCACTATTGTTTAAAAGGGGGTGTTTCGAATGTTTATTTATAATTCTCCTTAAAAACAAGCTGTTGAATTTGCTAGTGATTAGTCATTTAGGAAGTAGTGTAAAAGAAAAGGAACGTGATGTTGATTAGGAGGTGATCGTCGCTATGAGGAAGTGTAATAAGGTTCTTATTGCTTTTCTCATTACATTGTTAATTTCTTCATTGCCACTCAGTATGTCGTCCTTTGTATATGCAGAAGATACAATAGATCCACCTGGTGTTGGCTTAGATGGTGCGGATGAGAAGAATAATATTCGAAGCGGGAGTAACTCGAGCTCCGGAAGTTCAGAACCTTCCTTTGGAGGTGGAGGCACGCCGGGAGCACCAAGTTGGTCAGATATTAATGGTAATCCAAGAAGTGGATCGGGCGGTGATGGTCAAAGAGGTACTCATGATAGTGAAGTTGGTGTAGGTCCAGGCGGCTATCCAGGTTATGGCGGTGGCAACGGACTAGGTCCAGGCGGCTATCCAGGTTATGACGGTGGCAACGGACTAGGTTCAGGTGGCTATCTAGGCTATGACGGTGGCAACGGACTAGGTTCAGGTGGCTATCTAGGTTTTGACGGTGGCAACGGACTAGACCCAGGCGGTTTATATAGCTTTTGGCCACAAAATACCTTAAATAACAATTATTATCCAACAATGAATCCGATGGTTAATAGTCATCTGCAGCAACAAATGTTTGGGTTTAATCATGGTAATTTACTTCGAGCAACAGCTGCTTCTTCTGGTCTAGGTTCGGTAACTGCAACAAATTCTCACCCCTTTAATAATTTTCTGTTTGCTAGTAGTGGTGAGCATTCAATAGGTCTTGATAGTTTTGTAGGCGCAGCTGGAGATCGAGTGGGTGCCTTCCAATCACTCGTGGACCTGTCCCGAGAGTTAGGTCATGGTCAAATGAATACTCTTTCGGGATCTAGTTATGCTGGCAATACTCTTGTTTTTGCACTTTCTGTCGCTGCACCGGGAATTAGTTACCTAAACCATACAGGTGTTAGCGCTACAATAGATAGTATTGGTTTCGGGACAACTATTCTGGATGCAACTAAAAACTGGAAGGATTTCAGAGCGGCATCTGTTACCAGTAGTACTGTAACTCAAGCAGCTCAAACGTCAACACCACTTATAAGTTCGGGATTGCAGACAGTATTAACGAGGACTGGAGTCGGACTAGGTATTATTGGCACAGGGCTAAGTGCTTGGGAATCGGTTACCCACTTTAGTGAGGGGAATTATCTAGATGGTACAGGCTCAATACTAGATGGCATCGGTTCAGCAGCATTTACGGTGTCGTTAGCTTCAGGAGGTGTTACACCTGTTGGATTAGCTGCTGCAGCTGTAGGGGTCGTTGCAACGGGTGCAGGATTAATAATCAGGTATCGTAAACCAATTGGAAAAGCTCTGAAATGGGCATGGAACGGAATAGCAAGTGCCGGTAGGTGGATTGGCAATCGTGTAGCCGACGGTTGGAATGCAGCTGTGAACTTAGGTACTAACATTGCAAATGCTGCGAGCGAAGCAGGGCGAAATATTATTGATGGAGCAAGTCGTGTCGGCAATGCAATCAGCGATAGTGCCGGTAATGTCGGCAATGCGATCAGCGATGGAGCAAGTAATGTTCGTAATTCAATCAGTGAAGGCGCAAGTAATGTTGGTAATGCGATCAGCATGGTGCAAGTAATGTCCGTAATGCGATCAGTGAGGGCCCAAGAAGTGTAGGCAATGCTATTGTTGATGGTGCAAGTAATGTAGGCAATGCTGTTAGAGATGGAGCAAGTAATGTCGGTAATGCGATTAGTGATGGTGCCAGGAATGTCGGTAATGCAATTAGTGATGGTGCCAGGAATGTCGGTAATGCGATTAGTGATGGAGCAAGTAATGTCGGTAATGCGATCAGTAATGGTTTGGGCAAGTTGTTTGGCAATTAAATAATAGGAGGAAACTAAAATGTTAAAGTTCTTAAAAAACTTCTGGAATGATGAAAAGGGACAATCAATGAGTGAGTATGGGTTAATTCTAGCCCTAGTCGCTGTTGTAGCCATTGCTACGTTAACGTTACTAGGAGACAACATTATGCAAATGTTCTCAGACATTGCAGAAGCAATTGCGCAGTAAAACGATAGGGCCCGGCGTGAATTACCGTCGGGCTTCAACTTGTTAGTAAAGAAGGTGTAGGCAATGAAGATTTTTTTCTGGATATTTTTAGGTGCATTGGTTTTGCTCACCCCGTTATTTATTTATGATATGGTGCAACGCCAATCGATCAACATTTCGTTTGTTCTCATGATTATTTTATGTTTTGTGTTTTATACTCGAGCCTTTAAAGCGGGCTAGCTGATTCGGTCGAATGAACCTAGGAGAGATGACGATGAAGAAGACAGTACCATTTAATCATGGCGAATTAACACTTGATACTGAGTATGTGCAATGGCGTGTAGAAGATACGTTCGTCCAAAGTGCAACGATGAACGACTTATCGTATATGAAGAAAAAGCGTCCATACACGCTTCCGGTCAAATCAATGGTTCATGAAGGCAATCAGATGATCTTTACGTGGGCTTTAGAAGATCATTTGCCCTACGTTGCCTTGCGCCAAGAAGATGTGCTTGTACGATTACGGGCAGCGGAAGGATTCATTGAGCTATACAAGTATTTTTCAGAACAAACCGAAGTTGAGACGTCGCTTGATCTTCATAATCTCGTATTTTCTAAAGAACACAATGAAACAAAAGCGTTAGGGTCAATGAAATCGATACATTTCTCGAACAAGAATGACACGGAGCAGAACGAACTGCCGTTCATTCAAAAGCAGCTTGTTTATCTATTTTCTCCAGTAAAAGATAAAGAATTTTATGAGGTGTCGGCAGAAGAGTTAATCAAGAAAGCCCCTCAGAATGAAAAGCATATTGTGACAACGATTTTAGAAGCGACATCGTTGGAACTAATTCTTGAGACGGTTCGTGAAGAGATTACGAAAGTGCAATCGCAGTATTATGAAACCCAATCACAACCAGCCAAGAAACCTAGACGAGGAAAGCGCTTGGGGTTGCTCGCTACAGTCGTCATCGCGGTCGGTGCAATCGTATATGCGTTTGGTTTCGCTGGTTCAACAGAAGAAGCACATGTTCAAGAAATTGAAGAAGAACGTGTGACAGAAGTGGACGAACAATTGGACACCGCTAACAAGTATGTGGAAGCGTTAGAGTATTATTATCAAGGAGAATATGAAGAAGCATTCTCTTTGCTTGAACTTGTCAAACCTCATCGATCTATTGATGATTCTTTATATATTGAGCTTGCCGTTCTTACTAATCACTATGAGAACTATTTGGTGGAAAATCCAGAACAGGTTGCTGAAGTTGCTTATCAGCTTCATTTGCAAGACCGTGGCGAAGAAATTCTTGAACTGGAGACGGATCACCCTTACGTATTGATGGAGCAACACAACTTGGAGGACGAAAGTGAAGAACTTCTCACGTATAGTCAACAAATTGAAGAAGAGCGCTCGTTAAACGAACGTGAGATTCAGCTAACGTTTTATGCACATCTCGCTTTAGATCCTGAAGAAGCGTATGCATTTGCGGAGCGTGTTGAAGATTCTAACTATCAAAAGCGTGCATTGGATGAACAAATTGAAATCCTAGAGAATCAGCTTGAAGAAGAGGATGAAAGTGATATTGAAGAGCTTGAGGAAGAAGTGGCACAATTAGAAGAGTTAAGAAGTGAGGTCTCATAGGTCATATTCAATTTGTTTTTCAGCTAGGAAGGGGTTCGGTAGTGTGCGTGTTTATAGGTGGAGAAGTAGTATAGTTGCGATGCTTTTCGTATTGTTACTTGCGGCATGTAATGACAACAGTGAAGGAACTGAAGAAGCCGAGGAAAGCGTAGAGAATGAAGAGGCTCAAGAAGTAGACGGTGGGGAAGCAACCGCGACGGATGTACCATCGGTCGATTTGACGGCAGAAGGTGTGTTAACGTCTGGTGCGGGAGAATTAACGACAGAGCATCTTCCTGAAGAAGAGTCAATTGGAGATTCATACGATCAAGCTGAGCAAAGTGCGCTTCAAGAGTTCGAGGCAATTGTGCAAGAAGAAGGCGCCGAACGGACGATGAAAGAGTGGCTTGACTTTATCGTGTATCAATTGGGTGCCGACCATGAAACGGTCCTTCAACGAGTTGAAGATTATGAGGTTGAATTCTCTGAATTGACGTTGCCTGATGGTAGGTCAATTGTTGAATTAGACGATGAAGAGCTCGACGAAGAAATGGAAAAAGAAGTGAACGTAGCCATTCTTCTTGATGCGAGTGGAAGTATGGCCGGACAAGTAGACGGTGGACAGAAGATGGATTTAGCGAAAGATGCAATTGCAGCTTTTGTTCAAAGCATTCCTGATGAAACGAATGTATTAGTGCAAGCGTATGGTCATGAAGGGGACAATACAAACGATGGGAAGACCGAGTCTTGTGAAGCGATTGAAAACGTCTATCCGTTATCGCCAATCAATGACCGTGAATTCGTTGAAGCGGTAGACCCAATTGAACCGACAGGGTGGACGCCACTTGCTGATGCTATGGAGCAAGCTAAAGATGACTTGATTGAGGAAGCCGATGAAAACTCTATCAACTTCATTTATGTGATTAGCGATGGCATCGAAACGTGTGGTGGTGATCCAGTCGCCGTCGCAGAAACGATTCCAGAAGCAGGGATTGACTTTGAAGTGAATATCTTAGGATTTGATATTGCGGATGATGAGCACGAGCAACTTCAAGAAGTTGCAGAGGTTAGTGGTGGAAACTATTCTTCTGTGTATACAGCACAAGAGTTAGATGAAGAAGTGACCGGTACTTGGCTTGATCAGATTAGTCAATTTGCTTGGATTTGGTGGGCAAGAGATGGATTGATTGCAACGAGTGAAGATCAATTAGACATCGAAAATGAGCTTCGAGAATTACGAAATGATGTCTCCACCTTAAGAAACCAAGAGAACTCACGAATGACCGAAGCCGTTGAAATTGTGATTGAAAATAATGAATTGGAGCCAGATGAGATCAATGAATTAAGGCAATTAATTAGAGAACGAGCAAATCTTATTCAAGAAGTGAGCGATGAAACAGTCTCTGAAAAACGAGCAGAGGTTATAGATTCGAGGGACCGTATTCAAGATGTGATTAGACAATTGCGAGAAGAGCATACCGATTAAGGTGATTTATTGGAAGAACACATAAAAAAACTAAAGGCTGCCCTGCACGGCAGCCCCTGGTTTTACAAGATTTCATTTTTGGTTTGTGTACCGATGAGTTCTGAGCCACTTGCATCGCCAACGACTAAAACAGTAAGTGCGATTGCTGCTACTAGCATCCAACTTTTCATAACCTTAATCACCTCCAATAACGTGTTTACCACCGCTTGCTTCATTTGATAGATGCAAATAGCGGTAGGCGTTCTCGAAATCTTCACGATCTCTAAAGTGCTTTGATAAATCGTTGCATACTTCTGAAAATTCTCCATGGAGATTGTTCTCTTGCAGAATAGCTAGTCCTTGATCAATGAGAGTTAGATCAACCTTTATTTGAGCGTGGAGACCACGACTGATCAAGCATTTCGCACTATATTCATTTAACTGAAGCGCTTCTTTAGCAATACTTGACTCCACTTCGTCTAACAGTTCGTGACCGCGGTCATTCATGCCGAGTTTAAAGTGGGTGTTAGCAATATGATACTTAGATTTAATTCGGATCATCGTTTTCTTCTGGTGGCTATCTGAATGGGCTCGCGTGTAAGACTTTAATGCCTTCTCAAAGTGTCCGTGCCGGTATTCGTTATTCGCTTTGGCATAATGGACAAGAGATCGATGATAAGGTTCCTTGTTCGCAAGTTGCTGAGCGTAACTTGTGTACGTGTTCGATTTCTCATAGTAGCCGAGCTCCGAGTAAATCCCTGCTTTCATAATCAGGCAGTTCATTTGGAGCCGCATATGATCCTTTGAACCTTTGACAATATCGTACGCTTGATTAATGTAGGAGAGTGCGGTGATGTTCTGGTCTAGACGATAAAACACGTTCGCAATTCGAATGTAGAACTCAGCTTGCTCATAATTGTTCACATGGATAATGTGTTTCTCTGCTTCTTTGAAATGCTTCAGTGCACAAAGGTAATTCTCCATACTCGTCGCAATCATACCTTCATTGAAGTTATACAGGTAGTTCAAGATGTTGTTCGTCTCAAATGTTGCTTCCTTCAATTTCATGGAATGTTGGGCTATCGGTTGATGCATCATCTGTCCTGCAACAAATTGGTGTTTGAAATGTACCAAGTCATAATAAGTAGCTGCTTGCTTTGATACATGGATGTGATGAATCATTTCACTAATCTCTTTTTGATAGCGCTGAGCGTCATCGAGGTTGTACATGGAAAGCGCTCGTAACCAACTTCCGATCTTCGAGATGAGCGTATTCTCTATTGTCAACTTAGGGTCATCCTTTCTTGACTTTGTGTTTCTTAAAAAAGAGTATAATACAAAATATTGGAAAAAACATCATTTTTTGCACTTATTATGCAAATTAAAATTAAATTCGACATTATCTGAATTTAACATATAGTAATAAAGTAGAGATCCCTTTGACTACATGTCGTATGAATCTATCTATTGTCGGAATATTGTTATACAATGAACATATTGTTGGAAAATTTAAATTATAAGATCAGATCACTATAAAGGATGATGAACATGATCAAAACAAAAGCGGCGGTACTGTATGACAGTGGTTTATCAATGCCTTACGCTAAGTCAAAGCCATTAAAGATTGAAGAAGTGAACTTACGAGTCCCTGAAAGCGATGAGCTACTTATAAAAGTACGCGCGGTCGGACTTTGTCACTCTGATTTATCTGTGATAAATGGCAATCGTCCACGGCAAACACCAATGGTTCTAGGGCACGAAGTGTCTGGCGTTGTCAAAGCAATTGGTGATCACGTGACGGACTTTGAAGTGGGTGACCATATCGTGACTAGTTTTATTCCAAACTGCGGTCAATGCTTACCGTGTAAAGAAGGAAGACCAGCCCTTTGTGAACCAGGAGCAGAGGCGAACAATGCTGGAACAATGTTATCAGGTGGCTTACGGATTGAACATGCAGATGGAAGTGATGTGTACACCCATATCGGAATCTCAGGTTTTTCTGAGTATAGCATCATCTCAACAAAATCAGCGGTGAAAATCGACCGGGACGTTCCGTTTCACCACGCAGCTTTGTTTGGATGCGCGGTCATTACAGGGTTAGGTGCTGTTATTAATACGGCAGAAGTGAAACCAGGAACAGATGTAGCTGTTGTGGGGCTCGGCGGTATTGGGATGAATGCCTTACTCGGGGCGCAACTTGCTGGAGCGAAAGAAATTATCGCTGTGGATGTAAATGATGCAAAGTTGGAACATGCAAAGGAGCTCGGAGCAACAGCTGTATTTAATGCAACTGAGGAAGGTGTGGTTGAGCGCATTCGGGAGTATACGAACGGTGGGGTACACTATGCATTTGAAACAGCCGGGGTTGTGCCGGCTATGAAAACGGCGTATACGATTACTCGTCGAGGTGGAATGACAGTGACGAGTGGCTTACCAGATCCGAAAGAAGAGTTCTCATTTCCGCAAGTCGGCCTCACTGCAGAAGAACGGACAATCAAAGGATCTTACTTAGGTAGTTGCGTGCCCATGAGAGATGTACCACGTTACATCTCGTTGTTTAAACAAGGGAAATTGCCGATTGATCAACTAATCGGAGAACGAATTACGCTTGAACAAATCAATGAAGGTTTTGATCGGTTGCACGAAGGGAACAGTCAGCGGATTATGGTTGAGTTTCCAGAGTAACCAAAAAAGACGAGGCAACGTGAATCCACGTTGCCTCGTTCATTTTATGGACGCTCAATAATTGTTGCGACGCCTTGACCGCCACCGATACAAAGGGAAGCAACGCCAGTTTTTACGTCTCGTCGTTTCATTTCATGAATGAGTGTGACGAGTACCCGAGCACCGCTCGCGCCAATCGGATGGCCGAGGCTAATGGCGCCCCCGTTTACGTTAATCTTCTCTTTCGGTAAATCCAAGTCTCGCTGTACAGCAAGGGACTGAGCTGCGAAGGCTTCGTTCATCTCGAACAAGTCGATATCTGAAACGGACAAGTTGGCTTTCTCTAGGGCCTTCTTCGTTGCCGGTACTGGGCCGATTCCCATTAGTTTCGGACTCACACCTGCACTTGCATTGGAACGGATCGTGACGAGTGGTGTAAGACCTAATTCTGCTGCTTTGGCTTCGCTCATGACGAGAACGGCCGCCGCTGCGTCGTTAATACCAGACGCGTTTCCAGCAGATACACTGCCGTCTTTTTTGAAGGCAGGGCGTAGTTTGCCTAGCTTATCTGCTGTCGTACCAGGACGAATATGCTCATCTTGATCAAAGCGTATTGGATCACCTTTACGCTGAGGGATGTACACAGGCGCAATTTCGTCTACGAAATGACCATTTGTTTGTGCTTGTTCTGCCTTTTGGTGACTCCAAGCAGCGAATTCATCTTGTTGCTCGCGAGTAAAGCCGTATTCGTCATTAATGTTCTCAGCTGTAATGCCCATATGATAATTTTCGAGTCCGCAAGTTAGGCCATCATGAACCATGCTGTCGACAAACTTTTGGTCGCCCATTCCAAACCCACTACGGGCATTCATCGTTAAGTATGGCGCCTGGCTCATGTTCTCCATGCCGCCTGCAATTACGATTTCAGCATCTTCATTTTGAATCGCTTGTGTTGCTAAGTGCACAGCTTTTAAACCAGATCCACACACTTTGTTAATGGTCATGCTCGGTACAGACTCAGGAAGACCAGCTTTCATTGCGGCTAGTCTTGCAGGATTTTGTCCGAGACCTGCTTGCAAGACATTTCCTAGAATAACTTCATCGATATGATCTGGAGTAACCCCAGATTTATTCAGTAATTGTTCAATAACTGTTTTACCTAGATCAATTGCTGAGACCGATGACAGGCTGCCTTGGAAGCCGCCGATAGCGGTACGAGTCGCTTCTACGATTACGACATTTTGGCTCATGATTATTGACCTCCTGACAAGCTTGGATCAATGGTAAAGTCAGCATCTGTGTTTTCTTTGATCGATTCAATGCTGTGACCATTAAGTGCTTCACGCAACACCATGCCTTCATTTGTGAAGTCGAAAACGGCCATATCTGTAATGACTCGGTTGACGACACCTTGACCGGTAAGCGGCAAGTCGCATTGCTTCTTGATTTTTGCTTCTCCAGCTTTGTTCGTATGCGTCATAATAATCACGACTTTACGCGCTCCTTGAACGATGTCCATCGCACCGCCCATGCCTTTGACCATCTTACCTGGAATCATCCAGTTTGCTAGATCACCAGTTTGTGAGACTTCCATACCACCGAGGATCGTTAAATCAACGTGTCCACCACGAATCATCGCAAACGACTCGGCATTGTCAAAGAAAGCAGCGCCAGGTTTTGCGGTTACCGTCTCTTTACCAGCGTTAATCAGGTCAGCATCTTCCTCTCCTTCAATGGGATAGTTCCCGATGCCGAGCATGCCGTTTTCAGAATGTAAGAAGATGTTTTTTTCAGCTGGAATTTTGTCAGCAATCATTGTCGGCATTCCGATGCCCAAGTTGACGACCATTCCTTCTTCAATTTCTTTTACTGCACGGTTAATAATGATTTCTCTAGAGTCGCTCATCACTGTCAGCTCCTTTTAGGCTTTACGAACCGTAAGGCGTTCGATTCGCTTTTCATAGTTTTTGCCAAGTAATAGTTCTTGCACGTAGATACTCGGTGTATGAACATGATCAGGATCTATTTCGCCAATTTGAACGAGTTCTTCCACTTCAGCAATCGTATGAGTTCCTGCAGCTGCTGCAAGTGGGTTAAAGTTGCGGGATGTTTTACGGTACACGAGGTTGCCGTAAGGGTCGCCTTTCCATGCTTTAACGAGTGCAGCATCCCCTTTAATTGCCTTTTCAAAGATGTACGTCTTGCCATCAATTTCTTTATGCTCTTTTCCTTCGGCAATCGGTGTTCCGACACCGGCTGGTGTATAGAATCCACCAATACCTGCACCGCCTGCACGGATGCGTTCAGCAAGTGTGCCTTGTGGGGTTAGCTCAACGTCTAATTCGCCATTTAAAAATTGCTCTTCAAACACTTTATTTTCGCCGACGTATGACGCAATCATCTTATCAATTTGCTTGTTTTGCAAAAGAAGACCAAGCCCCCAGTCTGCAACGCCACAGTTGTTACTTACGACGGTTAAGTTTTTCGTGCCTTGTTTTGCTAGCTCTACGATCGCATTCTCGGGAATTCCACAAAGTCCAAATCCTCCGACAATAATCGTGTCGCCATCCTTAATATTCTTTATGCTTTCTGTAAAAGAAGAAGCTACTTTTGTCATCGCCAAGTCTCCTTTTTCTCTTTAAGTTTGTATTCACTTTACTATAAGCGCTTACATAAGTAAAATATATAATTATAATAATAGTATTCCATAAAGGAATGAGTCGTTCAATGATGCAAATAAAACAGTTTCGTTATTTTATAGAAGTTTATCAACAAGTGAGTTTTTCAAGAGCGAGCGAAAAGCTTGGAATTAGTCAGCCGGCGTTAAGTAAAGTGATTGCTCAGTTGGAAGAAGAGCTAGAACTGCAATTGTTTGACCGCTCAACACGTCAACTTCAAATCACCGCTGAAGGGGAAGCGATGTATGAATACGCACAAAAAGTCATTCGTGAAGTCGAAGACTTTAAGCAAGCGGCAGTGGATCTTCGGACAAAGCACAAAGGACATTTCCGGTTCGGCTTACCGCCAGTCATTGGTTCGAGTTTCTTTCCCAAAGTGATCTCAACGTTTCAAAAGCAGTATCCTGATGCGAAGATGAGCATTGTAGAAGAGGGCGCGCGTGTTGTCCAACAATCTATTTTGCACGGGGAATTAGATGTAGGCATTGGAATTCTTCCAATTCCATACACAGAACTCGAAGTCATTCCAATCGTCAAAAGGAAATTGTTGTTAGTCGTTTCGAATGAGCATCCATTGGCGGACGCGGAAAAGGTTATGATGTCTGAACTGAAGGGAGAGCAATTTCTTTTATTTAAGCGAGGTTTCTCGTTGTATGACCGAGTTCGGGAAGCATCGATCGATTCAGGGTTTGAGCCGAATGTGATTCATGAAAGTACGCAATGGGACTTTCTATTAAAGATGGTGAAAGAGAATCTAGGTGTAAGCTTCTTACCAGAGACGATTGTCGAAGACTCGAATCAAACAGGGATTCATGCTATTGAAGTCGATCATCCGTTAATTCACTGGAACCTTGCGCTAATCTCACGGAAGAACGGCTACCAATCCCCTGCTACTACAGCTTGGATTGACTATGTGAAAGCTTATTTCAAAGAAGAAGCAGAGTACTAGGTCGTATTCTGTTTCTTTTATAGTATACGAGCAATCAGTTGCAATTGAAATTAGAGTTAGTGTACGATGCAACTACAATTCTTATTATTCAGACATATAAGGAGTGGGTGACTGTGACAGAAATGATTTTAACCGATTTTTTGGATCGTGCGGTACGAGTATATGGTGAAAAGAAGGCAATTATTGATCAAAACGATCAAGCTTATACGTATACAGAAATTAATGATCGAGTGAATCAACTGTCTCACGGGCTCTCTGCACTCGGAATTCAAAAGGGTGATCGAGTCGCCTATTTAGCACCAAATACACTTGAGATGTTCGAAGGGTTTTACGGGGTGTTTCAAGTAGGTGCAATTATGGTCTCATTAAATACACGTCTAAAATCAGATGATTATTTGTACATTCTTAATCATAGTGAAAGCAAAGCGTTGTTTGTTGATCATGAATTGTATGACTTAATTGCACCGATCTTACCGAAACTTGAAACGGTGCAGTCTGTAGTTGTACACGGAGCAGAGCGCTCATCAGGCTCATACTTTGCGTATGATTCTTGGTTACAGTCACAAGAGAATGTTCCTTATTCACGAGCAGATTTAAGTGAAAATGATTTGTGCTCCATTCTTTATACGAGCGGGACGACCGGGAAGCCAAAGGGAGTTATGCTCACGCATCGAAACAATTACTTACATGCGCTGAGCACGATGCATCACCTTCAAGTCAGCGACCAAGACACGTTGCTTCACGTGCTACCGATGTTCCATGTCAACGGCTGGGGTTCTCCGTTTTACTATACGGCAAATGGTGCGACCCAAGTGATGCAAAAGAAAACAGACCCGTCAGAAATGCTAGAGCGAATGGAACGATATGACGTATCAGTGATGCATATGGCACCAACAGTACTCGGCAGTTTAATCGATCAGTACAAAGCAGAGAAGCGTAACATCACGCAAGATATGCGAGTCGTTATTGCGGGTGCGGCACCGCCTCAAGCATTTGTGAAGACGTTAGAAGAAGAGATTGGGTTTACGTTTATTCAAGTGTATGGCATGACCGAGAGTTCGCCTTTGTCTCTCATTAGTTATTTGTCCTCAGAAGACGATGATTTAGTCGGAGATCGTTATTACGAGGCAAAAGCGAAGCAAGGGTTTGAAATGATTGGCTCTAAAGTGCGGGTCATTAATGACGAAGGGAAAAGCGTGCCAACTGATGGAAAAACGGTCGGTGAGCTCGTCGTCAAAGGTCATGGAGTGATGAAAGGTATTGGAAGAATGATGAGGAGACAGCACGAACGATTCGTGACGGCTGGCTTTATACAGGTGACATGGCGACTGTTGACGATCGCCATCGGGTTCAAGTTGTTGACCGCAAAAAGGACATCATTATTAGTGGAGGAGAGAACATTTCATCGATTGAAGTTGAAAGCGTTTTTTATGACCACCCTTCGGTAAAAGAAGCAGCGATCGTCGCAAAACCTGATGAAAAGTGGGGCGAAACCCCTCACGCCATCCTCGTGTTAAGGGAAGGACATCAAGCGACGGAGCAAGAAATGATTGACTATGCACGAAGTAAGTTGGCCCACTTTAAATGTCCTCGTTACGTGACATTTTTAGAGGAACTACCAAAAACAGCGAGCGGTAAAATTCAGAAAGTCTATTTGCGAGACTTGGTTTAACGGCAATAGATTAGTGTAATAGCAATAGAAAGGAGTGAGGCAGATGGTGAAGCACGTACAATTAGGAAAGTCAGATGTCCATGTACATCCGATCGGTTTAGGCACAAATGCGTTGGCGGTCATAACATTTATCCGAATATGCTCGATGAAGAAGAAGGACGTAATGTTGTTCGGACTGCGATCAATAATGGAATCACGATGCTTGATACAGCATTTATTTACGGCCCGAAGCGTTCGGAGGAACTTGTCGGTGAAGTTGTTAAAGAATACAAACGAGAAGATCTTGTAATTGCCACGAAAGCTGCACACAAAGCTGTTGGCGATACGATGGAGTTTGATAACTCTCCACAATTTTTAAAGCAATCTGTCGAAGATGCCCTCAAACGATTGCAGACGGATTATATCGATTTGTTTTACATTCATTTCCCAGATGAATCAACACCAAAAGCAGAAGCCGTGGGGGCATTGAAAGAACTTAAAGATGCTGGGAAGATTCGCTCAATTGGAGTATCTAACTTTTCACCCGAACAGCTAAAGGATGCGAATCAAGACGGTCACGTTGATGTGTTGCAAGCAGAATACAATTTACTGAACCGTCAAGCAGAATCCGACTTTTTCGCTTACACATCAAAAGAAGACATTACGTTTATTCCTTATTTCCCGCTAGAGTCGGGATTACTCGCAGGAAAGTATACTGAGAATAGTACGTTTACTGACTTTCGTTCAAAAAAGCCATCGTTTCAAGGAGAAGCGTTTAAAGAAAACCTCGCAAAAGTCGAACGTGTTCGTGAAATTGCTGATGCAAAAGGAGAAGACGTTGCGCACGTAATTTTGGCATGGTATTTAACGAGACCATCTGTCGATGTGTTAATACCAGGTGCAAAACGGACCGACCAAGTGAAAACGAGTATCCGAGCGGCAGAGATTGCGTTAACGGATCGAGAGATACTTGTTATTGATGACATTTTTTCGTGAACGAGGAGTGTGTACTCCTCGTTTTTTAATCGTTAGCGAATATTTTAACGCGCAGGAGGAAGTGCTGAGGGTTTGAAATTCCGAAATAACCCTTGGCCTTTGACCGCGAGGAAGTTAAAGTAGCGCGAAGCCAAGTGTAGCGCGGATCAAGCCGAGTGTAGCGTGGATCAAGCCAAGTGTAGCGCGGATCAAAACGAGGGAATCTCAGTAGGTTTCTTATCTTTGTGATCTGAGCTTAAAATCGTCCCGCTGAACGAATCAAAACAAAAACCACTGAGCGCTTAGCCCAGTGGTTTTTTAGGTTTCACAACGTCTTCTTTCGAATGTCCGGTAACATAAAGTGCGCCTAAGATGAGGGGGATTTGTAATGGAAGACGTAGCCAGAGAAACACGGGGTGAATTTTCTTTCCATTGATGTATGTACGATTCTTGGCTGCCATATAGATGTTAGCTGGAAAGACGACAATCATAAACAGTGCGAGAAGTTTACCAGTGAGTTTCTGACACTTTTGGACCCATAGAAGAACGGAGAAAGCGAGTTCCATTGCGCCGCTTACGAGTACAATCAGTCGTCTGAACGGTAGGAACTTCGGAACAATGCTTCGAAACAGTTTCTCATGAGTAAAGTGTAAAACACCTGCTATGAATAAGATCATAGAATAGATTGTGCGGAACATTGTAATCATTACGTCACACCTTTTTAGCTGTCTATACCATTATTTGGACTTTCTCAAACGTGAGGTTGTGGACGATTCCAAGTTCGCGTATTAGACTTAAGAGAATAGAAAGAAGGCGTTAGTGTGACTTATATTCAAAGTGGGACGAAAACTTACTACGCTGCGGCGATCGCGTTATTTTTTGCTGGGTTTGTAACGTTTGCAACGATTTACGCGACTCAACCTTTGCTTCCCATTTTTTCTAATGAATTTGGTGTTACCGCTCAATCAGCGAGTTTAACCATTTCAGTTACAACAGGTATGCTTGCTATTTTGTTACTCGTGGCAGCACCGTTATCGGACCGGTTCGGTCGGAAGAATGTGATGGTTTTATCAATGATTTTGACGGCTGTAATGGGTCTTCTTACAGCATTTAGTCCGAATTTTGGAACGCTATTGTCGATTCGAACGTTTCTCGGCATAGCTGTCGCAGGTGTTCCGGCGATTGCTATGACCTACGTTGTGGAAGAGTTTGATCAAAACAGCCTCGGAAAAGTAATGGGGCTCTACATCGCAGGTTCAAGCATTGGTGGGATGAGTGGGCGGCTCATTACAGGGGTTTTGACAGACATTTGGAATTGGCAAGTGGCGCTTACTGCACTTGGAGGCTTGTCCCTTCTCATGAGCGTGTTGTTCGTATTGATGTTACCGAAATCAAAGCATTATAAGCCAAAGGAGCTGTCAGTGAATCAAGCGTTACGTCGATATGGTTCTGTGTTAAAACAACCACAATTAATGGCCGTCATTTCGCTAGGGTTTATTCTCATGGGCTCCTTCATCGTTCTCTTTAATTATTTCGCTTACTTATTAATGGAGCCACCATTTTCTTTATCTCAAGCGATTATCGGCTTTATTTACATCGTCTATTTAGCAGGAACGTTTAGTTCGGTTTATATGGGTAAGAAAGCGGATCGACACGGGAAGCCTACAGTGATTTTTCTAGGTATTGGTTTAATGACGGTTGGTGCATTGCTCACGTTAGTGCCCATGTTGCTGGTAACGATTCTAGGCGTTGTTATCTTTACCTTTGGATTTTTTGGCGCACACTCGACAGCGAGTGCATGGGTTAGTCAACGTGCTAAGGAATATCGATCACAAGCATCTTCGCTTTATTTGTTTGCTTATTACGCGGGCTCAAGTATTGCCGGAGCCATTGGGGGCTTCTTCTATACGTCGTTTGCGTGGCTTGGAGTCGTCGTATTTATGCTTGGGTTGCTCGCTCTTGCTGTACCGGCAATCCAATATGCAAAAAAAGAACGAGCAGAAGAGCTATAGAAGTTGTTTTTCCAATCAAGAAATTTGAGGCGGTATTCTTCATAACGATCCATGTTAATGATTGGACCGCACTCGTGAATCACCCAAGGGTAACCTTGTTGTGGGACGCCAATTTCGTACCCGTGCGCTTTAAACTTTTCGCATTGAGAAATATCATAGAAATGCCAATGGTCAAAGACCGAAGACTCCCATTCAAGGTCGTATTGGGTCATGATGATCAAACCGTCAATCGCTTCAACTGACTGATAATGACTTGTTGGTTCATGAAGTACTGACATCACGTAGTAACCTTTGTCTTCGAGTACTTTTCCGAACCGATTTGGACTGTCCCACCAGAGGCCTTGATCGTTGAGGTGTTCGCATCCTACAACACCGAGCATCCCAACCTTCGGAGAGTGAAGAAAAATCTCGAGCATATTGTAAAGCATCATATGATGGATAATCATCACATCTTGATGTAGATAAATCTTATATTTAGCGTCGGTTTTCTTCAACCCGTTATTGTACCCTTCTGTCATACTGTTTGCACCGCGTATGCCGATGATTTCAATCTTATACTTTGGGGACCGATAAAAGCGCGATATGCCGTAAGCACTTTGCATAGTGAGATTCGTCGTTCACACACAATATAAATGCGATTTTTGTATCGTCCATGTACTCTCCCCGCTTTACTTGTTCTGAAACTATCTATATGCAACCAAAACGAATTAGCCACAAGAAATTTAAGGAGGTGCTAGCTGATGAAACCTCTTGTTGTGAAACAATTGAGTCGAACTTTCAAAGGTCATAAAGTGATCAACGATTTATCATTTTCACTGGATCGGGGCTTAATTTATGGGTTTTTAGGACCGAATGGGTCTGGGAAGACGATGACGATTCGTTTAATCGTCTCTTTAATAAAGATGGACCGTGGGGAAGTCTTTATTGAAGGAAAGGATCTTAACAAAAACCGTGAAGAAGCGCTGCAGCATATTGGTGCGATTGTTGAAGACCCTGATTTGTATACGTACTTATCGGGCAGACAAAATCTTGAACACTTTGCAAGGATGAGTCAAAAGCCAATTAGTGAAGAACGAATTGAACAAGTCATTGACCTAGTAGAACTCACAAATCGAATTGATGACAAAGTAAAAACGTATTCTCTGGGCATGAAGCAACGACTTGGCATTGCGGTATCCATTCTTCATCAACCATCCGTATTAATTCTTGACGAACCGACAAACGGTTTAGATCCAAATGGAATAAAAGAACTGCGCTATTACTTACGTCGCTTAGCCAAGCAAGATGGGGTAACGTTGCTCGTTTCGAGTCACCAACTTCGTGAAGTTGAAGTGCTTTGTGACCGTGCCATCGTCATTAAAGATGGTCAAGCTGTTGATGAATTTGATTTGCGTTCGTCAGCGACTGAAAGTACGTATTCGGTCTATGTTACAGCGAGTCCAGAAGCCGACGCATATACCCAGTTAGCGCAATTTGGGAACGTAGAAAAAAATGAGAATCAGTTTGTCATTTACGACCAACCGTATGAGCAGATTCCAGCGATCGTTGAAACGCTCGTTCAGCAGAACGTCAGGTATATGAGATTCGTTACGAACAAGGTTGGAAGAGCGCTACTTCTCGTTATTAGAGTCAGAGAGGGATGAACGATGAAAGGATTAGTCATTAATGAGACGTTAAAAGCATGGCACGGTCGGAGAATTGGACTCGCGATGATGATGATGTCTATTCTAATTCTGTTTATCTTTATCGTTGCGATTGCAATTGATCAATCTTTTGGGTTATTGCTTACAACAGAGGAGTTTGTCACGATCGGTTCTGTTCTCCATATCTTTATTATGTTGTACAGTTTTGTGCTCGTGACCGGAGCAATCTCAGGTGAAGCATCTACAGGTACGATCAAGCAATTACTCATAAAACCAGTATCACGTCATCGAGTACTGTTATCAAAGTGGTTGACGAATTTAGTGATTAGCTTTTTGCTTTATTGTTTTGTGTTAGCGTTGCTTTTCGCTTTTGGGTTGTTCTTTCCGCACGTCGTACCACTTTCGTCAACGTTCTATTACTTATTCGAAACCGCATTGTATACGACGCCGTCACTTATCTTTTATGTAGCGCTAGCAACGTTAATTGCGGTTATTACTAAAAACACCGCCGTTACGATTGTACTAACAATTTTACCGTATTTTTTCGCAGATTTGTTCGTATTGCTTGCTGCTGAATATGACTGGGCTTCTTGGATTGTGTTTGCTCATATTGATGTGTTTAACAACTACAATCCCGTCTCCTTAGCTCCGGCTCCATTCCCATCGATGTGGGCGTCAATTGGATTTCTACTTATTCATATCGCATTGATGTTGGCAATCGCCCACGTGATTTACAAAAGACAGGACGTTTTATAGCGTCCTGTCTTGAATTGTTGAAGAGATCTTGGATAAGGGATTTCTTTTAGAGAGGTTTGGTGGAGATTTTAGTAATCTAACTTCAATTTTGGAGCCAACTCCCAACATACAGACACTTATGTGGTGGTTCCAAACACTTCGCGTGTTTCTTTCTCTATAAAGACGCAAAAATCGAGGAGAATTCTCCTCGATTTTTTGCATTTTATAACATCCTATCTTTTTCTTCATCAATATCTACGAGGGACTCGACGACCCCATCGTTGACTCGGACTTCAAACACACGGTTGTCTTTTTGGAAAGCGAACAAGCCATTGTTGAAATCGGTTTGCAAGTATTTGAAGAAGACACCTTCGTAATCACAGTTTTTCTGGTGATCGAAATTTAGCGTATACGTGTGATCGTCATTTTTATATAAATAAGCAGTAACCCCACGCTCGAAGTTCCAATCTTCTTCTTCATCAGCACGAGGCTTCGGCACGACGTGCAAGTCAGCTGAAGGAATATCATGTAGGAGAATGTCGATAATCGAACCGCCAATTAAAGCTGTCCACAAGTTTTCCACACGTTGGCCAATGACGATTTGAGTTGCATCAATTTCCTTTGCAATTCGTTTGATGACCTTCGAAATATTATGGGCATGACTTTCTTCTACAATTAATTCTGCACCGTAGTCTGTTGCCATTTCTTTGAAAATACTCATATCAACTTCTCGATCATTTTTGTAATCGTCTTGTGGGAGGGAATCAAAGACGAGAATGTAGAGATTTGCTTCCGTTGTTTTGGCAAGCTCTGATCCTCGTTTAATCAGTCGTGCTCCGTGGTGTCCATAATTGACGCAAACAAGAATATTCTCAGCCATCAGTATCATCCTTTTTAAGCTTGTTGTTCAAAATGATCCGTTAGTTCGTGAATAATGCCTTTTCTAACGTGTGCTTCGGTAATGCGGTCGTCATCATAGAAGGCAAACCGACCGTTGTTAAAGTCAGTATGACGATGTTTAAAGAAAACCCCTTCATGTGATTCGTCGCCTGTCCGGTGGAAATCGACGAAGTACGTTCCATTGTATATAGGAAAAAGGTAAGCATCGACTCCTTTATCAAACGTCCAATCTTCTTCTTCATGAGCATGTTCATGGGGGATCATGTGCACATTCACAGAAGGAATGTCTTTTGAAAGGTGATCAATGGTAGATTTCCCGATCCATTTGCGCCATAAACTCTCAATTGATTGGCCAACGATTAAATGTGTAGCTTGAACTTCTTTCGCAGTCTCGGCATGAGTTTCCGGTTGGTCAATGGTTTTCCTTCGCTTATGAGTAAGTCCGCTTCGTATTTTAGGGCGAGCTTTTGGAATAAAGACATCCCTACGATGCGATGCGCCTCGTCTTCTTCACAAGCCATATTATCGAATAAAAAAATGGTCGTATGGTGGGATGTATGATCGATGGTTTGTAATGCCTGTTCAATAAAGCGAAGTCCGTTTTTGCCATGTTGCACACAGACGAGAGTATGATGTATCTTTGCAGAGTTTTGCAACGGTGTCACGTCCTTTAACAGTCAATTTGTGACACAGTTTGCCCAAACAGACGTCTTTTTATGCAGTGATGGGAAGTTCACAACAAACTAAAAAACCTTCCAGATCGGAAGGTTAGAAACGCATCTGCTCATAATACGCTCGGACAAACGCATACACGCCATATGCGACGAGTCCAAAAGCAACAATCGCTAACCAGACATCTCCAAACGGTTGTTGCTGCAGGGTTGCAAGGGCATCGTCAAACCCCCGTGCTTCATTCGGATCCGAACGGTGAGCGGTGATCATGAAAAAGTAACCGATCATCATAAACAGGATGGAGCGTGCGCCAAATCCTATCTTCCCTGTCATCGTAGCAAAATGCTTTTCTTTTGGTGTCATTTCATACGATTTAAAGCCGTCGCGGTGCGTGTTCGTTAGTGCAGAGTAAAATTGCAGGAAGCCTGCAACCAAGATCCCTAGTCCGATAATAAAAACGATCATCGCACCGTAAGCTTAGACAACAAATAAGAGGAAAAGGTCGTTTCGTTATAGGTATCTTGGCTAAATTGATGGAGAGCAAAGCGAAAAGATTGAATGCAAATTAAACTATAAACCAACGCGCTAAACAGATACGTCCCGCGTTGAAAAAGACCACCAAGTGCAGTGCCGTGATTATCCACATCTTTAAACGTTTTTAACAACATCAACATAATATAGCCAATCAACCCAAAGCCGATTGCAAAGAGCAAAAATTGCCCGAAAGGCAACCGTGAAAGTGATCGCAGTGCCCCTGTTGTATTCTCTGTATCTCCGCCAAGGTTAAACGCGGCAAGTAGCGCGAGAATACCAATAAGGATAAATACGGTTCCTTGACACATATAACCGAATCGAGCAAAACGTTGCAACCAAGGAACCGTCTGTTGAGATGGCTTCATCACTCGTCCTCCTCGTTGTACATATGTATCGATCGGCTTGCTTAATTAGAATCAAAATGGTGAATCTTCAAGTATGAAAGACCGAGTCGCTCACTTGTTAGGATGACAGGTGAGCAATAAAAGTGATCGCTAACAAAAACCTCCCACTAACGTATTCACTACGTAAACGGGAGGTGTCTTATTTAGAATCAATTTCTTATGATTTGTATGCGGCACGCACGAAGTAATAACGTGTGATAAAGAAATAGATGAGTTGTAAAAGGGCACCAATTCCGATGACGAGCAAACCGTTCCATAACAACATTGAACCGGCAGCACCTTCGAGCATGCTGTTTAGCATTAAAAAGGCAAAGCTCGCATGTAATGCACCAACAAGATACGGGGTGAAAAAGAGAAAGCGGATTTTAGATCCAAGAATCTTCTTTGCTTCTTTTTTCGTTAATCCAATTCGTTTAAGCGAGAGTAATTGTTTCTTTGTATCTTCAAGTTCAGTAAACAGTTTTAGATAAAGCATGCTTCCTTGAACAATGAAGAATAGTAAGCTCACAAAGATGCCGATAAACAGTGTTAGTGAAAACGTCTGCATGACCATTTGATAGTCTGAGGCGTTGGCCTGAACGAAATACGACTGGTCTCCGGATTCGGCAGCTTCGCGAATTTCATTCGAAACGTCGCCTTGTTCTTTCCAATTATCCAATTCATATCCGTAAGCTTGGTAACGTTCGTCAACGACAGATCCCCATTGTGCATAGGTTTCATCAGGGACAATGAATTGTATCCAGCCACTACTTGCTGTGGACAAGATCGGACGATCAGTGAAGTCATAAACTTTGTACGCCTCGTTATAGACGTTTATGACATCTCCCTCCTTTAGAGAGTAGTCAGGACTGTTTTGGATAAACGGTGCTGCTACAAAGAGTTCGTCTGATTGTAAATTTAGCTGAGGTAAATCCATATCTAAGGCAATGTCGTTGTACGCTGATTCAGAAAGTGCAATGGCATCTGTTTCTAGACTCCCTTTTTGGAAGTCGATTGGCGTAACTTCTGTATCAATCGTATACAAAATATCCGTGTCGTGCTTTGCGAGAATCGCATCAGCGGTTTCTTTCTCTAAGATTGGTTCATCTTCATCATAGTTGTACCAAGCAATCGTTGTTGCCATTTGATTCGTTGCCATTCGAATGGTCGAATCGAAGAGAAGGTAGACGGTTCCACCTGCCGTTAAGACGACTGCAATAATCGTCGAAGTTAAAAACAACATGTTGGCGTAATCTTTTAAACGGAAAAGAATATTCGTACGCGTTACAAGGTTTGTTCCGTTGTAGAACGACGGTTGATCATATAGCTTCTTATATAAAGCGACCGTTCCTTGTCGAAACAACAAATAGGAACCGGTGACGACGAGAAACAAGATTGGTGGTATTAAGAAAACGGCAAGCATGATCGATGCGGTAGCTGCAATTGTGTAGCCTGCAATGAGCAAAATTAACCCTAGGATCGTTAGCATCCAAGAGAACTTTGGCATATGTTTCGGTTTTCGTGCGTCTTTTAGGAGATCTTGAATGTTCGCTTTTCGTAATCGCCAAAATGAAAGTAGCGTGAGCACTTGGAATAAGACAAAGAATCCAAGAGCAGTTAATAAATACGCAAATAAAACGAACTGAAACTCAATCGGTGACTCGGTTCCGAGCATGGACGACATAAGCATTAAGAACAGCTTAGAGAATAAAGTTCCAATTCCTAGTCCAACTAGAATCGCGGTCGCTGAAATGAGCGTTTGCTCAAAATAAACTAAACGACACAATTGACGTTTGCTCATCCCGAATAACGATAGAAGACCGAATTCTTTTGATCGTGTGCTTAAGAAGACACGATTAGAATAAGCGATAAAGAAAATTGAGAACAGAATAATAATGACTTGAGCCATAATCATTCCTGTGCGCACGGCATCTCCGCCGCGAATATCCCCGTTCAAAACGTCGGGGTGGAAGACAAATTGTGCATAAATAAAGAACACAGACACCGCAAAAACACAACTTAAAAAGTATGCAGCATAACGTTGAGCGTGACCCGTGAGGTTTTTACGAGCGAGTTTTGTAATCGTCACTAAAGTCACCTCCGAGTACAGAAAGCGTGTCGAGTACCTTCTGGTAAAACGTCTGCTGACGCTCGCCTTTACGGATTTCAGAGAAGAACTGACCGTCTTTGATGAAGACAATTCGATCGCAATAGCTCGCTGCTGTAGCGTCGTGGGTAACCATGAGAATGGTTGCGCCCTCATCTTTATTCATCGTTGTCATCGTATCCATCACTTGTCTTGCTGACTTGGAATCTAGATTTCCGGTCGGCTCGTCTGCAAGTACAATTTTCGGATCATGAATAACCGCTCTAGCACATGCTGTTCGCTGTTGTTGACCACCTGAAATTTCAGTCGTTCTCTTGTCTAAAATGTCTTGAATACCGAGTTGGTCTGCAAGCAAATCAAGGCGATTGTTCATCGTCTTGTGTGACGTCTTATCGAGTGCTAGTGGCAATAGAATGTTCTCTCGAACCGTTAACGTGTCGAGTAAATTAAAATCTTGAAAGACAAAACCAAGTTGTCTACGGCGAAACTGTGCTAATTGGCTATCATTTAACGTAGCAGGGTCTGTCCCGTCAATTAGGAACGTTCCTGACGTTGGTTTATCAATCGTTGCGAGTAAGTTTAATAAGGTTGTTTTTCCGCTACCAGATGGTCCCATGACCCCAACAAATTCTCCGCGCTCAACCGACATGTTAAAATTCGATAATGCTTTATAAGATAGGCCTTCTTTTTTAGGGTAATACGTCTTACTAATGGCATCGACGTGTAGAAGTGTCATTTGGAATCTCTCCTTTACTGTTGTGAGTTTAGTATAGCGATTGAGATCCCGCTCTTCCCATCGATTGTTCTTTCATAACCTTACAAACTTGTCATAAAGTTTTGCTCGTAAATGTAAGACGCACGGTCGTTCCTCGTTCTAATTCAGAATCAATCGTTAAGGAATGACCTAATTGATTGGCGATTGTGCGTGCGAGATAAAGCCCCATTCCGGTTGATTCTGTTTTTTTACGACCGTTATCCCCAGTAAAGAATGGTTCAAATACACGGGGGAGATCGTGTGTTGGAATTCCGATCCCTGAGTCTTGGATAAAGAGCGACACACTTTCTCGTTCTTGTTTAATTTTACAAGTGATTTTGTTTCCATCTCCGTGATGGGAATAGTTAATTGCATTAATGATTAATTGTTTAATCACGGTACGTAACCATTTGGAGTCACTGTATACGATCGTTTGATCGGTGTCTTCTACAATTTGAGGGTAAAGGTTACGTCGAATGAATTGACGTTTTTCCTCATTGATCACTTCACGTAATAGCTGTGTTAATTCAACAGGCTCGGCACGGAAATCGAGGGAGAAGTGATCTAAACGTGCGAGTTGCAACATGAGTTCAAGACCGTGTCGAAAGCGATCATTCTCATCTTGAATGTCGTTGAAAAACGTTTGGACATGATCGTCACCCGCCTGTTTTTTCCCTTCTTGAGAGAGAAGTGAAATGACACTCATTGGTGTTTTCATATGATGAACCCATTGGTTAATAAACGTTTCGTGTTGCTTTCGATCGGTTTCATATTGAATGATTTGATCGTGAGTGTGAACATCGACCGTGCGAATGACATCCAGCATTCGTTTTGTCGTTTGTGTAGGTGCTTGGCGGTGTGTAAGCTTGCGGATCTCATCCAACGAGGTCGAATGTGGATCAATGGCATACAACTGTTTCAAAAACGACCGGTGTCTTACGTAATCAATCAATAAACCAGCACAAAGAAAAAGGGACGCGAGGAGAAGCATATAGACATAGGTTGAGAAGCTCTGTTCTCCCCCTGAAAAGCTGATTAAAAGTACAGCAATTAAAATGGTGATGAGCGTACTAAAGTAAATGAGTACAATGAGCGGTAACCGGTCGTGCAGAAAATCTTTTAGCATAACATTGCCTCCTTACCAATTCACTCGAAGTCGGTATCCTTGACCTCGCACCGTATGAATGGCATCTACAATGCCAATCTCTTGCAGTCGTTTTCGTACACGGTTGACGTTTACAGAAAGCGTATTGTCATCCACAAAATCAACCTCATCCCAAAGTGATTCCAACAAATCATCTCGGCTAACGATTTGGTCAGGTTGGGCAATGAGTTTTGCAAATAGGAGGAATTCTTTTTTGGAGAGTTCAATTCGTGATTGCTTAAATTCAATTTCGTTTTTGTTAGGGTAGATAATCAGCCCATTGATTTCTTTTTGCTCGGAGTCTGTATTGTTCGCGTATTCTCCGTACGTACGTCGTAACGCACTTTTGATTTTGGCGGTTACAACGTCCAAATGAAAAGGCTTTGTAATGTAATCATCGCCACCATGCTCAATGGCCAATACTTGGTTCATTTCATCGGTACGAGCTGAGATGAAAATAACCGGTGCATTAGAAAAAGTTCTAATTTGGCGGCACCAATGAAAGCCGTCGAAATAGGGTAAATTAATATCTAACAAAATTAGGTCGGGATTGTGTTCAATCACTTCAGCTTTAACATCATCAAACTGGTTTGTATAGCTCACGTGATAACCGTAACGTCCGAGATGTTGACCGAGTAACGTTGCGATTTGCTGATCGTCTTCAACAATATAGATTGAGTACATGTGTAGTCTCTCCTTTGCTTGTTCGTATCATAACAAAAGAAATCAGTTTGTTGATAGTCTTCACAGAAAAGATCCGCATTTTCACTAGGGCAAACGCAAAGGCAAACATGCTCTTGCCTGTATACACTGTAAGGAATAACAGGAGGTGAAAATGGATGGTTAGACCTAATCCTTTTCAAAATAGTCGTTATTGTGAGAATGGCATTGAGATTAACAACAACCTAATTAACGGGCCAGGAGTAGTAGGTGGAGGCGTCGTTCCAACATCGCCAACCGTTCCTACACTTCCAGGGGATTTGGACTTCGGAATTTTTAACAGCCCGACTGTCGATAGTTCAACACCGCCTTTAGCAGTCCCGTTAGCGACTAACGTACAACTCGTTGGTACTGCAATTACTCATACACCTGGTGAGGCAGCAATTAATTTAGTTGAGCCTGGAACGTATACAATTTCTTATAATGCAGAAGCCGCACCACTAACTGTAGGTGGACCTGTTGGATTACTTCTTCGTCAAGATCAAGTTGATTTAGTGGAGTCTGCTGATACGGGTGTTGGAGCGACATTTTTATCAGGTGCAGCAACTGTAGCGGTGACAACCGTTCCTGCTGTCATTACGCTTTCTTCTTCTCAAGCTTCAACACTCACAGATGTGAATGTAACCGTTATTAAAACAGCGTAATCAACAAGAAGATTAAGACCCCCTTACACGTAAGGGGGTCTTAATTGAATAGTTATAGTCCGAATACGATTGGCATCCACCAGTAGACGGCAGCGGTAATAATGATAATTGATGCTAAATTCAGCCATACTCCGGCTTTCGCCATATCATCAATACGCAAGTATCCTGCGCTGAAGACGGCGGTGTTTGGCGGTGTTGCAACCGGAAGCATATAGCAAGAGCCAGCAGCAAGTGCAGCCGCCGCCATGAGTGGTAACGGATCAATGCCTAGCGCAATTCCCATTCCTAGAGTCAGTGGAATAACGAGATTGGCTACGGCAGTGTTTGATAGAATCTCTGTAATTGCAAGGACAATTAGACGAGCAAGAGAATGATGAAGAAGAAGTGTAATCCTTCAAGCATTTGCAGAATTTCACCAATATGATCATTCAATCCTGAAGACGAGAATCCGGCAGCAATGGCCATACCCCCACCAAAGAGAATTAATACGCCCCAAGGCAAGCGAGTCATATCTTGCCATTCTAGAATTCGTTCACCCTTCTTAGAGCTTGGGATGAAGAACAAGAGAAGAGCACCAAAGACCGCAATTGCACCGTCATGGATAAAGTCTCCTAGGTCTCCAATGAACGGAATTGAAATCCAAAGTATGACGGTTAAACCGAATGCAAACGAAACCATTGCTTCGTTGTAGTTAAACTTTCCGAGTTTTGCTTTTTCTTCTTTAATAAAATCTAAATTTCCTGTATCGCCTTCCTCATCATTATTCGTAATTTTAAATGCCATACGAGTAAGGTAGAAATATAAAACGACGAGCATTAGAATTGCGACTGGCCCTGCGAACATGAACCATTCGACGAATGTTACTGTACGTCCGAGTTGTTCGTAAGCAATACCGGCAAGTACGGCGTTTGGTACCGCAGCAACGATCGTTGCAAGACCACCGATGGTCGCAGCATAAGCGACAGATAACAAGATACTCTTCGAGAAGTGCTGTAAATTGTCACCCGTTAATATGTTCTTTTCTTTCACTTCTTTAATTAAGGCAATCGCTACAGGTAGCATCATAAGCGCTGTTGCAGCATAGATACGAACATCGAGATAGCAGCAGTAGAAATAATAATACCGAGAATAATCCGTTGACTTTCAGAGCCAATCATCTGAATAATACTTAACGCAATCCGACGGTGCAAGTTCCATTTTTCAATGGCGATCGCGATGACGAAACCACCTGCGTACATAAAGATCACAGGGTTTGCGTAAGCCGAGGCGATGGTTCCCATCTCAGCCCCTTGTAAGACTGGAATTAATACTATTGGAACGAGTGATGCGGCAGCCATAGGAATGGATTCAGTAACCCAAAATGTTGCAACGAGTAGCGTTACCGCCAGAACGACTCGCGGTTCGTGACCCATCACGCTATCTGGTATGAGAAAATACGTAAGTAAAAAAAGCACAGGACCTAGTATGAGTCCGAGTTTATTACGGCGATTGTAACTAGATTCTGGTTGTTTTTCTGGTTCAATCATTACCTCATGCACCTCTTTCGATCATATCTTTAACACGTGCTATACTGAAGTATGCACACACTGTTGAAACGTTTTCAACAGATAGTAATTTGAGCATGAATGTATAATACGGTAAAAAACGACGTAAAGCAACAAGATTTTTGAAAATTAAATGAGGAGGTTGTCATGAAACCAGATGTAAGCACGGTAGAAGAAGCGAAAGAGCTACTGATAGAGCATCGACAATTTTTTATAGCGGTGTGACGAAACCGATTGATTTTCGGATCGAACAGCTAAAAAAACTAAAAACAATGATTCAAAATCAAGAGCAAGAAATCTATGAAGCCTTAGAACTTGACCTCGGGAAAAGTCAGTTTGAGACTTATACAACAGAAATTGGTATCGTTCTGACGAACATCGATGAAGCAATTAAACAGTTACCGAAGTGGGCAAAACCAGAGAAAGTAAAGACGCCAACGTTCATGCAACCTTCTAAAAATTACATGCTCTATGAACCATACGGAACGGCATTAATTATTGGTCCGTTTAACTATCCTTTCCAATTACTAATTGAACCGCTAATTGGCGCAATTGCTGCCGGAAACTGCGCTATTTTGAAGCCGTCTGAACATACTCCAGAGACGAGTAAGCTCGTTAAAAGCTTTTGTGAAAAATATTCTTTAAAGAATACATCCGCGTCGTTGAGGGGGAAGTTGAGACGAATGCAGCTTTAATTCATGCGCCCTTTGACTACATTTTCTTTACTGGAAGTACAAAGGTCGGCAAAGTCGTTATGGAGGCCGCTGCAAAAAATCTCGTACCAGTCACACTTGAGCTTGGTGGCAAAAGCCCAACGCTCGTTCATAAGGACGCGAACATTAAAAGAGCGGCAGAACGCATTGTCTGGGGCAAGTTTCTAAACAATGGACAAACATGTATTGCGCCAGATCATATTATCGTTCATGCAGACGTGAAAGATTCATTGATTACAGCGATGAAGAAGAAGATTGAACAGTTTTATGGAAAAGACATTCAGCACAACCGTGATTACGGAAGGGTTATTAACGAAGGACATTTTAAACGATTGCAAGAAATAATCGCCAAAGATGAAGATCATCTTATTTACGGTGGTCATCATGACGTAGAAGACCGTTTTATTGAACCGACCTTACTCGATCTACCAAACCGTAATGTGGCATCAATGGAAGAGGAGATCTTCGGTCCGATTTTGCCAATATTGACGTATGAAGATTTAGATGTAGCAATCTCGGATATTAAGAGACAGCCGAAGCCTCTTGCGTTTTACTTCTTCTCGGAGGACAGTGAGCTTCAGGACCAAGTAATGGAAGACATCTCATTTGGGGGAGGTTGTGTGAACGA
This sequence comes from Geomicrobium sp. JCM 19038, assembly GCF_000698125.1. Classification (GTDB taxonomy): domain Bacteria; phylum Bacillota; class Bacilli; order Bacillales; family Marinococcaceae; genus Geomicrobium_A. The sequence continues at coordinate 234,432 of NZ_BAXA01000004.1, forward strand.
TACGATTATGCACGTGGCAAATCCTCATCTGCCTTTTGGAGGGTCGGTGCTTCTGGTATGGGGAGTTATCATGGTGTCTACAGCTTTGAGACATTCTCTCATAAAAAGAGCATTACAAATCGAAGTTCCAAAGTAAAAGTATCATTTATGTATCCGCCATTTAAAAACAAAATTAACCTCGTCAAGAAATTTCTAAAATGAGGGTGCGCGACTTGGAGAACACGTACTTCATAACTGGTTATCCAGGGTTCTTATCGGGGCAATTATTAGATGAAATTGTTGCAACGAACAACGTGCATAAGCTTTATTTGCTTGTGCACCCGAGTATGTTGCAAAAAGCGAAGCAACAATTTGTGATCGACGGGTTGTTTCAGAATCAGTGGGTGCTCATTCCTGGCGATATTACACAAGAGGGGCTCGGGTTGAGCCAGGAGCTTCAATACAATTTACAACGGTCTGTTACGCACGTCTTTCATCTTGCTGCCATATACGATCTTTCAGTAAAAGAAAAAATGGCGCATAAGGTTAATGTTGTGGGTACACGTAATGTGAATCAGTTTGTTGAAGGAATTCGCTCTCTGAAGCGGTATACGTACTTTAGTACAGCATTCGTATCAGGTGATCGAGAAGGTGTGATTTATGAAACGGAATTGATTCGCAATCAACAGTTCAAAAATCACTATGAACGATCTAAATATGAGGCTGAAGTGCTTGCTCTTGAGACGAGGCAGAACGTGCCAACGACAATTATTCGACCTGGTATTGTAAGGGGGCATTCCAAAACTGGGGCAACGACGAAGTTTGACGGAGTGTATTTTTACTTGAATATGTTGGAGCGGTTCAGGCAGCTTCGTTTTAGAAATGTTCCATTACTCGTGAAAGGCTCAGTGAACGGGAATTTCGTTCCAGTCACTACGTCGTGCGGGGCGCGGTGTTTTTAAGTCATCACGAAGAGGGTATTGGGAAAACGTATCACCTTACTGATCCTCATCCGTATACGATGGAGGAGGTTTACACGATGTTAAGTGAAGCTTACCTCGATAAGACGCCAAAGAAGGCGTTGCTCTCTCATTTTGCAGGGCGTTCGTTAAACCCTATGCTCGAAAGGTACTTACGAGTATCAAGTGAGGCTTTGGCGTATCACGCGATTCATGCAACGTATGACTCATCGCAAGCAGTGCGAGACCTCTCAGGTAGTGGCATCACTTGTCCAGACTTCAAAGAAACATTAGCACCGATGATCTCTTATTACACGAAACATCGGCAAGATCAACAAAAATACGTAACGTAAGCAGGGCGGATTTACGCCCTGCTTTTTGTAACGTATAAGGTGTCCTATACGTCTAAGTAGTAACGATGAAAGGAGGATGACGTATGGACGATAAAAAAGAACAGTTAATTGTCTTAATGAACCAGCTCGTGCAACGTTCAGAAGAGGATCCGGCGATGAGTCTCGACGAAGCTCACGTTTACATACAGAATCAATTAACAAAAGCGTGGCCAGAATTAAAGGGAACAAATGTCTAGAACGTTTCGTTTAGTTGCGCCTTTAGCTGGTGTGATCATTTTGACTTTTGTCAGCTCGACGATGTCGTATGAGCAACAAGATATTCGATCGGTACTCTCGCAATTCCCGGGAAGTGAATTTTTGGAGACGTTGTTCTCGTCGGTTGCATTTACATATGGAGGTCGCTTAATTAGTGTAGACAACCTCGGCCTCGTCACGTTTATTGAGTTCTTTATTAGAAAAGGAATGCACATCTTTGTATTTGGATTGCTCGCTTTTTTACTATTTCGATTGTTATATGGATTTAATGTAAATGCGTTCCGGTCAAGTCTTTTTAGCTTTTTGTTCGTTGTCGGTTTTGCGGTTATTGATGAAGTGCGTCAGTTTTTTCATCCTGATCGAAGTGGAATGTGGCAAGATGTCATGTTGGATAGTTTTGGAGCAATGTTAGGGATCGTTTTTGCTTTGTGGTTTTATAAACGGAAGGAATGAATGGGTCAGCCTATCCTTGAATAAACTGGAAGAAAATTTGTTCTGAAAGAGTGATGATTGTGAATGTTTCGGAAGGAATTGATCAGTTAATTCAAACGGTACGTGCCGATCAATCGGAGGACGGCTCTTGGAGGTATCCGCTAGAGTCAGGTACGTTCACTGATGCGTACATGATTATTTTGCTCAGAACGCTTGAGCGAGATGACGAGGCATTAATTCGAGGGCTTACAAACCGTCTCATTAAGAAGCAGGAACCGAACGGAGCTTGGAAGCTCTTTGCGGACGACAATACGGGGAATGTGACTAATACAGTCGAAGCCTATTATGCATTGCTTTATTCGGGCTATTATCGTGAAGACGATGAGCGGATGAAGAGGGCTCGACAATTCATTATGAAAAGTGGAGGAATCCAAAAGACGGCGTTTTTAACGAAGATCGTCTTGACGTTGACGGGACAATACAAGTGGCCGTCTTTTTTTCCGTTTCCAATTGAACTGATTTTAGTTCCGGACTTTTTCCCGATTAATTTGTACAGTATGAGTGTGTATGGAAGGGCGCATGTTGTTCCGTTGATATTGGCTGCGGATCAGAAGTTGCAAGTGAAAACGGCTCAAAGTCCGGATTTGTCGGATTTATTCGCTTCTCGTGGAGAGGAAGATTGGCCAGAAGCTAACGAGTGGGAGCGAATGCATGCGTCGATCGTGCAACGAGTGAAACGTCTCATTCGTACGCCACAGGAGCTGCATCTGCTTGCGCGAAGTCGGGCGAAGTTGTACATGACAAATGGGATCGAAGAAGACGGTACATTGTTTAGTTACTTTACGTCAACGATGTTTATGATTTTTGGTTTGTTGGCACTTGGACATCCAAAAGACGATCCGATCATTGAAGACGCGTTAGAAGGATTGTACGGATTTCAGACGACGATTGATGGTCACCCTCATTTTCAATTCACGACTGCGACGGTTTGGAATACGGCATTGCTTAGTTATGCGCTACAAGAAGCGGGAGTGCGTACGGACGATAGAATGATTGAACGGGCGAATGACTATCTACTTGACCGACAGCAGGAAGGTTACGGTGACTGGGCGATGCATAACAAGAAGGTGTTGCCTGGTGGTTGGGGGTTTTCAGACGTTAATACATTTCAACCAGATGTGGATGATACGACTGCTGCGCTTCGTGCACTTGCTAGGAACGCAAAGGAGAATCAAGACATCTTTGAATCTTGGAACCGTGGGGTAAGGTGGACAATTTCCATGCAAAACCATGACCACGGTTGGTCAGCGTTTGAAAAGAATACCGATAGTTGGCTACTGGCAATGCTTCCCATTCCTGAAAGCCGAGGAATACTCACTGATCCAAGCACACCTGATCTGACTGGACGAACGATGGAGCTACTCGGGAATTATACGGACGTGAAAGGCGGCGATATGATTCTTCGAAAAGCGGTAAAGTGGCTGGAGCGTGAGCAAGAAAAGGATGGGTCATTTAAAGGGCAGTGGGGTGTGAATTATCTTTATGGTACGTGGGCAGCTCTGACAGGGATGCAAGCGAGCGGGGTAGGGCGAGAAGATAAGACGGCAAAGAAAGCAATCGGTTGGTTAAAGGAGAAGCAAAACGGAGACGGCGGATTTGGGGAATCGTGTTTAAGTGATCGTTATAAGCGCTATACGCCACTCGATTCCAGCCATTTAACACAAACAGCTTGGGTACTCGATGCCCTCGTCGCCATGTATGACACACCGAATAAAACGATGTATGATGCTCTTCATTATGTCCTCGATCGCTTGGGAGATGGTCAGTGGCCAAGAAGTTACCCCGCAGGAAAGGGCCTAGCGGATCGGATTTATTTTCATTATCATAGTTACGAATACATTTACCCGCTACTCGCACTCGCGCACTACCGAAAGAAGTACGGGGACAGTCCCCCAGCGCTTTAAAGCAGTGGGGACTGTCCCCGGTAGAGCTAGAGTTGGTCGTTTGCCATCATGTGAAAGATGGGTGTGTCTAGTCTTGGTTGTTCACGTACGTCCGCGCTAATGCGTTCGGCATGGCGTTGACCTTCTGCAATCGCTGCTTGTTCGTCAATGGATTGAAGTTTTGAATCTTCGACAATGATCTTTCCATCAATCATTACGAACTCAACTTCACTACCATTTGCTGAATAGACGAGATTCGGTACGATATTGCGGATGGGCGACTCGATGGTCGGGAATAAGGCAGGTGTTTTTAGGTCAATCATGATCAAGTCGGCTTTCTTGCCTGCTGACAATGATCCTACTTCATGATCGAGTCCAATGGCTTTGGCGCTATCGACCGTAACGCTTCGCAACATTTTCCATGCAGGGAAGAGTGTTGGATCGGTATATTTGCATTTGTTGAGGATCGATGTGAGTTTCATTTCATTAAACATGTTATTGCAATTGTTGCCCGGTGCTTGGTCGCTTCCTAAAGCAAAACGTTGACTAACGTCTAAAAACTCTTTTGCTGGTGGAACAATGCCATCAATGATTCCGATGCTTCCAGAGCAAAGGATCATTGATGCACCGCTTTTTGCAACGGTCGCAACTTCCTCTTTAGTCGCTTCGGTCAAGTGCACGGCCATTAATGATTCATCTAACAGATTGAGTTCTTGTAAATAATCAATGCTTCGCTTTCCATAACGCTGAATCATTTGCGTAATTTCCCGATCGCCTTGTGCAACGTGCATATGTACGAGCGTATTGTGCTTTCTCGCATATTCGTTCACATCTAATAAAAGTTCCGTAGACATCATATCTGGACCTTGTGGACCGAGCACACATGTAATTCGTCCGTTGTCACGCTCGTGATACGTTTCAAAAAGCGTTCGATTCGCTTGATAAGTCTCTTCTCCAACCGCTGGGTCGAAGTCGTAGAGTGCGCCAACTTCCCGGTTATCATCGTATTGTTCAGGCATCTCATTAATCATTTCGCACACTCGTGCTCTTGTGCCGAGTGCACGATGGTTTTCTACGATTGAAAGCATGCCAGAATCGTAATCACAAATCGTTGTCGTCCCAGCTTTGACAGCTTCGATTAAATTTACGAGTGAGCCAGCTTTTCGTGCGGGTTCATCAAGAACGTGCATAAAAGGCCACAGACCTTTTTCCATCCAGTTGTTCGTATCTTGAGCAACGCCTCGTAAAATTCCAAGACCACTATGCATGTGTGCGTCAATAAGCCCAGGTAAAATGACTTTGCCCGCTGCATCAATGGTGCGATGTGCACGGTAATTGTTCATTAGCTCAGAACTCATACCGACAGCGACAATGAGATGGTCGTGCACACAAATGGCACCGTCAGAAATTGAACCAACCCCTTCACCTTCCATCGTAAAAATCGTTGCGTGCACGAACATCACATCAATTGTACGCATGTAATCACCCTTTTTTATTTCAGTATAACGGAAAAATATCTGATAAAATATAACATTCCTTCTATTTAAATTGTGTTTGGTGCAATATAAAGCAACCGATCTCTTGCATCAGTCCGGCTTATGTCTTATACACAAAAAAGGGCTAACCACGTGGTTAGCCCTTTACTTATCTACCTTATATATGTACAATAAAAAGTGATGTCATAAGTTGATGATAAACAAATCATATTTATCTAATCTAATTATATCAACTTTACAAGTGAGCTGTCAAGAATGAATTTGAGGGGTGTCTAGATGAGCGAAAAAGCCTATGAACAACAGCGATTGCAAGAGGTGTTACAGACCATAGACGAAAAGGTTGCCGCACGAATCGAAGGAGCGGGAATGACCAAAGAGGAAGTCATCGAACTTCGTCGTACGTTTTGGGATGACGTAACCATTAATCTAGATGAACCAGACGATGTGATTGAGACCGAAGCAAGTATTCGCCAACAAGCCGAACTTCTTAGTCAGCAAGAACGTTTTCATCAAGTGCTAACTAAACAGCTAGCGACATACGAACGCATGAAAGACTCCCCGTACTTTGGTAAGTTGAACTTCGTTGAAGACGGCGAACGTGCTGAAGAAGAGATTTATATTGGATTGTCTTCTTTACAGGATCGTGATGACGACGACTTTCTCGTTTATGATTGGCGAGCGCCGATTTCAAGCATGTATTACGATTATGCTCCTGGAGAAGCTCGTTATGAAACGGATGATGAAGTCGTAACGGGTCAGATGAAACGTAAGCGCCAGTTTATTATCCGCCAAGGTGAGTTATCAGGGATGTTTGATACGGGGCTCACAATCGGTGATCAATTGCTTCAACACTTATTAAGCCAAGCGTCGAGTAACGAAATGAAAAGCATTGTAACGACGATCCAAAAAGAACAAAACGCCATTATTAGAAACGAACGAGCACGTATGCTAATCGTACAAGGGGCTGCTGGTAGTGGAAAAACATCCGCCGCGATGCAGCGAGTTGCCTATCTACTGTATACGTATCGAAATACGTTTGATAGTGGAAATATGCTGTTGCTTTCACCGAACCCTTTGTTCAATCAATACGTATCAGGCGTGCTCCCTGAACTGGGTGAAGAGAACTTAAAGCAGACGACGTTTCAACATCACATTTCTCGGCGGTTGCCAGAAGGGTGGATGCTTGAAAGCCCGTACGGACAAATTGAACGGCAGCTAGCCAGCGAACAGTTAGAGGAAGATCTCTCATTGTCTGATCAAGATTTACCGGTTCGCCTTGACCGCTACATTGACCGCCTAAAGGAAGACGGTATGACGTTTTATTCCATTATGTACCGGAATCAAGTATGGAAATCTGCTGAAGAATTGGCGAGACGTTTTTATGATTTTGATGAGACAATTAGTATTGAAAATCGCATAGAAATTATGTCTGGTGAATTGGTCGCAGGTCTACAACAATTAGAGAAAAAGCAGCTGCATGAAGACTGGGTAACGGATGCGATGGAAGACCAGCCGCGTGAACTGTATGCGTTAGCTTCTCGAAAAGTAATGCAAAAGCAAGATGAAAAAGAAACATACAATAGTCATGTTCAAGAAGATCGACTCGTGCGTAAATATGTTGTTCGACAAACAATTAAGCCGTTAAAAGCACAAATTGAAAAGCATGAATTTGTCGATGTGGAACAATTATACGAGAACTTCACAAATCGAATCGTAAATCAGCATTTACGTTTTGAAGATGCTGCTCCGTTCTTTTATTTAAATGACCAAGTGAAAGGTCGTCCGGACACAGCGGACATTCGTTTCTTATTTATTGATGAAGCGCAAGATTACACGAGCATGCACATTCGCTATTTAGAGAATCTGTTTCCAAGAGCACGGTTCACATTGCTTGGGGATGTTGAGCAAGCGGTCCATCAACATACAGCAGAAGGCCAATCGATTTTGACACTGGCTGATGATGAAGATCGTCACGTAGAGCGAATTACATTAAAACAAAGTTATCGTTCAACCGCTCGCATCATGAACTTTGCGAAAGAGATGCTTCCAAAGGATCCAGAGATGATCCCGTTCCAACGTGAAGGGGACTTACCGGTCATTCGTAGCTTTGCCTCTAATGAAGTGATGCAACAGGCGATGCTTGACAAGGCGAGTGGATGGCAAGGAGATGGCAAGCTTGCGATTCTGACGAAAACGATGGCAGAGGCAAATATTCTGGCACATGCATGTCATGAGTATGCGCAGTTAATTACAGAAACGACCGACCGTTTCAAAAAACAAGTCCTCATCGCTCCGTCATACCTTGCCAAAGGGATTGAGTTTGATGAGGTGATTATGTATGGTGTTGACGATGAAACGTATCAAACGAAAAACGACTATCATTTGCTTTATACAGGCTGTACGAGAGCGATGCACCAGTTAGAATGGTTTGTTGTAGGTCAACCAGAACAGGTGTTGCAGTCGATTGACACTGATTTATACAAATGGATTGATGGTTGATGAAAAGAAAGGTGCCCCATCCTTTAGTGGATCGGGGTATTTTTACGTGTGGATTTCAATCGTTGTTCCGTCAAAAATCCGAACATTTAACTTCAGATTCTTATTTTATTTCGTTATAGCAAACAATTTCCAACTTAAATATGATTTCTTCACTAAGATGGATCGGTAGGATTTAGGGGGGGAATGTAAGTATATTGCTATAAATTGTTCAAATAAGGGTTATATGTAAATGTTTATGCTTAGAATTGTCGAACATTACGAATAAATCTAGGATAATCTTTATTTTATGTCGAAAATCATGTAATGTAGGTTTAGTGCCTTGATGTTCATGTTTTTAACATATTTTGAATGAATTGAAGGTGAGAAAATGATTGAATTTAAAAACGTCTCGAAAACGTATGATGATGGTTTTAAGGCGTTAAAGAATATAAATCTTCATATTGAAGAAGGGGAACTCGTTGCACTAATTGGACCGTCTGGATGCGGGAAGACAACTACAATGCGAATGATTAATCGCTTAATTGACCCGAGCGAAGGGGAAATTCTCGTAAACGGTGAGAACATTAAGAAAAAAAACCCTGTTCAGTTAAGAAGAGATAGTGGTTATGTAATTCAGCAAATTGGTTTATTGCCTCATATGACAATTGAAGACAACATTACGATTGTTCCTAAACTTAAAAAATGGGACAAAGAACGTTACTCAAAACGAGTCGATGAGCTACTCAATCTCGTTGGACTAGATCCGAAAACGTTTCGAAAGCGATACCCATCTGAGCTTTCTGGTGGGCAACAGCAACGGATTGGTGTTATTCGCGGCTTAGCAGCGGATCCGCCAATTATTCTAATGGATGAACCGTTTAGTGCCTTGATCCAATTAGTCGAGAGCAATTGCAAGACGAACTCGTGAAATTACAAGATGAAATCAATAAGACAATCGTGTTTGTAACGCATGACATGGACGAGGCAATCAAGATTGCAAACCGTATTGTCATTATGCGTGATGGGGAAATTGTTCAGGTGGATACACCTGATCGTATTTTGCGTCACCCAAAAAATGATTTCGTGCGTGATTTTATTGGGGCAGAACGTCTAAACAAAAACGCCGGTCAACCTGTGGCGAGGAATTTGATGACCAAGGATGTCGCGATGGTTCGTGGGAACCGAGGGCTTGCTGAAGCGTTTAACTATATGAAGAAAAGTCATGTGGATCAACTCTTTGTACGCAACAAAGAAGGTCAACTCGAAGGCTTATTACCCTCGAACAAGTGGACAAACACTTTGAAGATGATACAAAGATGGTACTCGATGTGATGACGACAGATATTAAAGAGATCGTTTCTCCTGACGTTACGTTGGCAGAAGTAGCTGCTAAATTTAACGGTGAAGATGTGTACACGTTACCTGTCGTGGATCGCGGTGAGCTCATCGGTGTGATTACGAGAACGAGCATGATCCGTGGTATTGCGGAATGGGAGCATCAAGGTGCAGGAGGTGACGCATAATGGAACTACTGACAGACATGTGGCAACTGTTCCAAGTTCGTCAAGGTGACGTATGGGATGCTTTGCAAGAGCACTTTTTCTTAGTATTCGTATCCATGTCTTTCGCGGTCCTAATTGCTGTACCGCTTGGTGTGTTGCTCACGAGCTTGAAGCGTCTATCTGAACCGATTATCGGAATTGCTGCAGTTGCACAAACGATTCCGAGTCTTGCCTTACTCGGGTTTATGCTCCCTGTACTCGGAATTGGGACGAACAACGCCATCTTTGCTTTAACCGTGTATGCGCTACTTCCAATTCTACGTAATACGTATACGGGAATTTTAGAAGTGGATAAAGCGACGGTAGATGCGGGTCGTGGTCTTGGGATGACTCGTGGTCAAATCTTAACGAAAATTCAGCTTCCCCTTGCCTTGCCAGTCATTATGGCCGGGATTAGAACATCAACGGTTATCGTAATCGGGGTCGCTACGCTTGCGACGTTTGTTGGAGCCGGTGGTCTTGGGGATATTATTATGCGCGGACTTGCGATGCAAAACAGCGCATTAACGTTGCTAGGAGCGATTCCAGCAGCTATTTTAGCGATTATTGCGGACTTCATTTTGAAGCGAATTGAAATATTAGCAACACCAAAAGGGTTAAAAAAATAGAATAAAAGGGGCAATGAATGATGAAAAAGTTCTTACCAGTTGCATTAGGTTCAGCACTTGTACTTTCTGCTTGTGGGGGCGGTGGCAGTGACGAAGATACGGTTGTTGTCGGAGGAAAAGACTTTACAGAGCAGATCATTTTAACGCACATGGTTGCAGAATTGCTTGAAGCGAATACAGATCTTACGATTGAACGTGAAGACAACCTCGGTAATACCGAGATTCTTACGCAAGGATGATGGACGGTGACATCGACTTGTATGTTGAGTATACAGGTACGTCTTATATTACTGTTCTAGATTATGAAATCGACCCGGAAGACCCTCCATCTGCTGAGGAAGTCTATGATACGGTTAAGGCTGAGTATGATGAAGAGTACGGCATTACGTGGTTAGATGAATTTGACTTTGAAAATCGGTACTCGCTCGTGATGCGTGCTGCTGATGCAGCGGACGTTGCGGATATGAGTGATCTTGAATCCATTGCCGGAGAGTTAACGCTTGCTCACAACGCAAACTTCGGAGAGCGTACAGACGGCCTTATGCCAATGAATGAGCGTTACGGCTATGATTGGGGTACAACAACGCAAATGGATGAAGGCTTAATGTATGATGCCCTTCGTAACGAAGAAGTTGATGTGATTGCGGCATTCACGACAGACGGACGAATTCCAGCATATGATCTCGAAGTGATTGCGGATGATCTTAACTTCTTCCCGCCGTATTATGCAGCTCCAATCGTCATGAATGATACGATCGAAGCACACCCTGAAATTGAAGAATTATTGCTTGAGCTTGGACCGTTGTTAACAGAAGAAACGATGGCAGAGCTTAACGCAGAAGTTGACATTAACGCAGAGCTTGAAGAAGTAGTTGCACGTAACTTCTTAGTCGAGCAAGGGTTAATCGAAGAATAATACCAAAAGGAACCTCAGAGATTTCTCTGAGGTTCCTTTTTTATTGAGCAGCCATGCTCGGTAAACGAATGGCAAGGTGAAAGAGATGTTCTTCAACATAAAAGTCGAGCGAGCCTTCTGCATCGTTTACCGCGCGTTGAATGAGGTACGTACCAAGACCTCTTTTTTCAATGACGGGGTGTTGCTTTGGAAACATACGCTCGAGCGTTTTGTTAGGGATTGGTGCTGTGCTGTTTTTACATCAACGATGATGATGCCGTATTGTTTTTTGATTTCGATATCGATAAATGGTGATGTTACGTACTCGTTACTTTTTCTAGCAGCTTCAAGTGCATTGCTAAAAATGTTGACGACGAGTTGCATTTCTTTACTTTGCGAGAGCATGCTTTGATTTAAGCTGGCATGGATCGACGTCGTGACAGCAATGCCGTGTTGCTCACCCTTTGCTTTAACGTAAGCAATGGAGGCCCCTACTGCTCGATCAGCCCCTGCACTAGGGCTCTGTTCACTGTCTTGTTGCAACAATGTGACGTAATCTTCAAACTGTTCATGGTTTCCTTCTTTGGCCAGTTTCTTCATCACTTCTAAGTGGGTTCTGAGATCGTGCTTTTCCTGTTTTAACGATTCGTGTAGGTGTTGTACATGGTCTTGGAAAGCCTGTGCATCGAGAAAAGCGCGTCGTTGTTCGCGATGCAATTTCGTGATGAGTAGCGCACTGCTAACTATCACGATAATAAGTAGACTGATTAAGATGATCATCGGCTTTACCTCAAGAAAGAATTGGGAATTGATCTTGGATCGTTTTTAAGTTCTTCTTCGTAACGAGTGCACGCTTGTCGCTTCCTTGGAATCTTATCTCAAGAGAATGCTTTGTATATGGTGCAAACTGCGTGATCTTCTTCAAGTTTGTAATAAAAGAACGGTGCGTTCGGAAAAATTGCGTGCTTTGTAGTTCTTGTTCAATTTCTTGAAGCGATTGATACGTCGAAATCTCTTCAGTTGCTGTGTGGATGGTCGATGAGCGACCTGTACGCTCAATATACAAAATGTCGTTTTCGCTGACGACGATCATATCTCCTTGTTGTTGGATCGTGAGCTTTGGTCCGTCTGTTTGAGCGTTCAAGGAACGAAAGCGTTGCAATGCTTTCTCCATCCGTGAAGGTGAGATCGGCTTCATTACGTAATCGACAACGTCGAGGTCAAACGCATGGACCGCAAAGCCGGAGTGCCCGGTTACGAAGATAATATCTACGCTAATCCCTTGCGCACGTAATCGCTCTGCAAGTTCATACCCTGTGAGCCCTTCCATCTCAATATCTGCAATTAATAGATCAATGGTTGAGTGTTTTAGCAACTGATAGGCTTCGAGTGCTGTATGGCAACGCCATTCAATATGTACGTCTGCTTGAGTTTGAAGCCATTGTTCCATTGCATTTAAGTCATTCGGATTGTCATCTAATATCCCGATTCGAATCATACGACCCCTACTTTAACTTTTTTTAGTATATTCCCCATTATAGCAAAGACATAACACGATTCGAACGCTTTGCGACATATTTGTAGGTTTTCAGTAGTGCTCGTATATACTAGGGCTAGGAACTTCTCTAAAAGGAGCCTCTACAATGATTACGCTTACGAATGTTCACAAGACATTTTATGAAAAACATAACCAAAGTCACCGGGTGCTCCGTGACATCTCCATCACCTTCGAACAAGGGAAGGTGACGGCGTTGCTTGGGGAGAATGGTGCGGGAAAAACGACGCTTCTTCGCTTATTGTCTGGCTTGTATGAACCAACCGGCGGCGAAGTTGCATTAGACGGTGTGCCATTTGACCTTAATAATCATCGTCAAAGGAGCTCCATCGGTGTGCACTTTGGTAGTGATACAGGTCTATATGATCGTCTAACTGCAAGAGAGCACTTGGAGTACTTCGCTAAGCTATATGCTATTCCAAAGCAAGAGACGAAGCAGCGGATTACGAAGTTGAGCAATGAATTAGGGATGCGTGACTTTTTGAACAAACGGGTTCGCAAGCTCTCTAAAGGGATGCGGCAAAAAGTGGCCATCTCGCGGGCAATGATTCATAACCCGTCCATTTACTTGCTTGATGAACCGTCAACGGGGCTAGATATTACTTCTGCGAATATGTTTCGCGAGAAAATCTTGCAACTAAAACGAGATCAACAAACGATTGTGTTTTCGACACACTTAATGGAAGAAGTGGATATGCTTTGTGATGATGTGGTGATCTTGCACCGAGGTGCTGTGCTTTATCACGGAAGCCTTCAAAACTTATATAAAGAAGAAGAAACGACCGACATGAACATGATCTTGATGGCGATGCTCGCTAGAGGAGGTCGTGTTACATGATGACGATGATTCTTAAAGAAATGAAAGATACGTATCGTGATCGTAGAACGGTGTTCTTTACGACGGCGATTCCAATGATTTCGGTCTTCGCTCTTGTTTTCTTCTTCAGCTTCTTTAATACCTCGGATGTTCACATTGGCATTGATGAAAACATTGATGCGGGTCTAATTGAATCCTTTCAAGAGGAGCAACGAGAACATTGGCATCTCACAGTTAGTGATACGATCAACGAAGAATTGCTAGACGGTGCGTATGATTTTGCAATTGTTTTAGAAGGAAACACGTTAACGGCTCGTGGAGACTTTGGCAATAGTGGCATGCGAGCAGCGCAACAACTCATGGAAATGTGGATTGACTATGAACGTGAAAGTCTAGATGCATGGGTCACCTCACAAGGGATTGAAGAAAATGGACCATCGATATACGAATGGGATCGTGACTTTCTCGGTGAGGGTGGCGATGGAAGCATGGGATTCATGCTCGCATTTATCTTTCTTTTGACGGTTGCAGCGGGTGGACTGCCTGCAGCAGCAGACATGTTTGCCGGTGAGAAAGAAAAACGAACGATGGAACCGCTTTTAATGATACCTCTTTCCCGCGCGCGTATCTTTTTCGCGAGTCGATGGTCGTTTTCTTGTATACGATCTTAAGTAGTTTGCTGTCGGTCGTGTTGGTTATCGTTCTGATGATGATTTACTTTACCGAAGTGGAACAAATTTTAGCAGCTGTTCCGCTAAGTAAGTATATTCTCTTGTTCCTTGCAGTTGTTGCCTTTTCTGCGCTAAATTCAGCACTTCTCGTCTGGTTTAGTTTGCTGACAGATTCGTATAAAGATATGCAAAATTTATTTTCTCCTGTATCGATCGTGTGGATGATTGGACCGTTCGTCGCGATGATCGTTCCTGCAACGGCGTGGAGTTCTTGGATGTTGTTGATTCCGCCGATTAACATTACGCTTGTGGTGTTTGATTTCGCCGGTGCGAATGTATTAACGTTAGGTGATTATGTGCTTACGATTAGTTCAACGATGTTTATTGTATCTGTGATCTACATGATTACAAACCGCATGTTCAAAAAAGATAAATACGCGCTTGGGCATAGTTAATGACAATGAAGATCTATCTGCTATAGCGGTTTATGAGGGGATTTTGTTCTTGGAATAAACCTAAACGTATTAAAATCCCCACATATATCCCAAACCTATTGAAAAAACTGAAACGCATTTGCGTTTCAGTTTTTTGTGTGGGGAATAATTTCTAGTAGTATAAGAACGTTCGTTCGGGTATACTACTAACAAGAACATACGTTTGTGAGAAGGTGATGGTCATGGAGCGGGTCGTGTTTCTCATTGATATGCAGTCGTTTTACGCAAATATAGAAAAGATTGAACACCCAGAGTTAAAGAACAAACCGGTTGCAGTTGCTGGGGATCCTAAGATCCGTAGTGGAATTATTCTCGCTGCATGCCCGACTGCTAAGAAACGAGGCGTCAAGACAGCAGAAGCACTTTGGGAAGCAGAAATGAAGTGTACCGACCTCGTTGTCGTTCGACCGCGTATGCAACTGTACTTGGACGTTTCGGTTTCAATTGCGGCTTCACTTGAAGTGTATACCGACCTTGTTGAACCGTATAGCATTGATGAGATCTTCGTGGAAATGACGTACGCGTTGCCGAGGCTTGGCATAACTGCTGAAGAAGTGGCGGAACAGATCATTACCAAGATTCGCAGGGAATCAGGAATGATTGCCCGGGTTGGCATCGGTCCGAATAAGGTGCTCGCTAAAATGGCTTGTGATCACTTCTCGAAGAAGCAAGATAATGGGATTTTCACATTGAACTTGGTGAATCTACAAGAGAAGCTTTGGCCCCTTCCAATCGGGAAGCTGTTTGGGGTTGGAAAGCGAATGAATCAACACTTTTTGAATGTTGGAATTCGCACCATCGGTCAGTTAGCGAAGTCAGAGCTAGCGGATCTACAAAAGCGTTGGGGGATTAACGGAGAAGTGTTGTGGCGTACAGCACATGGGAAAGACGAAGCCCCAGTTACTGTGGATACACACATTCGGCGTAAAGCAATTGGCCATAACATGACGTTGCCGAGAGATTACCGGACGTGGGATGAGATTAAGACGGTATTATTGGAGCTTTCAGAAGAAGTAGCCAGACGTGTACGAGTGAATGGATACCTCGGAGGGACGGTTACGGCGGGAGCGCGTGGCCACAACCATTTTCAACAGCCATCAGGATTTCATCGTCAGATGAAATTACCAGATGTTACAAATGACGGTAAAGTGATCTATGAAGCTGTCAAACACTTGTTTTTAAGGCATTGGAACCGGGATGCGGTGAGGAGTCTTGGGATCAGTCTAGATGGTCTCGTAAGTGATGAGTGCCGACAGCTCAGTTTGTTCCGGGATGATGTGGACCGAGAGAAGTTAAACGTGACAGTTGACCGTCTCAAATATCGATACGGATCGGAAGCGGTGCTCCATGCGACGTCGCTAACTGCGGGTGGGCAAGCGCGCATTCGGGCGAAGAAGCTTGGCGGCCACTATAAATAATTAAACGTGAAAGGATGACCATGATGAATAAGTTGACCCCGAATTCGAACATGCGATGGGAGTCGTCTCGCATGATTTTGCCTGAATACCGAGAGGCTTGGCTTCAAGAGCGAGAGGCACGAAAGAAAGTTGAACAACCCATGCTTGATGAACAACAGTGGCTTGAGTATGAATTCACATTATCAGAAGCGATGACGTACAACCGGCCGGTTGTTTTTACGTATTATTACGATGGGGAATTTCATGAAGTAGAAGGGCGTTGCGACTATTTGAATCATGCCCAAAAACAGTTTCATATCGTTAGTGCGACAGAAGATGTTCATTACGTGAAGTTCCATTCTCTCGTCCATGTTGAGCTTTGTTAATGAGGCTAAGTGGTGAAGAAGGAAAGAATCGCAATGGCTGTGAGTGAATAAGAACCGATGGTAAGTGTTAAGAAGATAAACGCTATCGTATTGCGCTTTCGTATCCGATTCTTGTGTCTTTTTATGAGGAAGATCGTACCTAAGAGAATGTAAATGATTGATTCTAGTGCGAGGTGGAGGTGGATAGTCATAAATGGACGGTTCCAAAGGCTGAATGTTGGAAGGGCTACACATAGAAGAGTGACCCAGAGAATCCCTTCGGTTTGAAAGCGCCTTTCAAGTATGTGATCATGTTCAGTCAACGTTATCACCTCTATGACGTTAGTTTCTAAATGTTGCGTTCAAAAACCAATAAGATCGTACCTTTTATAAGCGGAAAGACTCAATCACGGTGAAAAGGATGAGCCCTGTTCTAGTGAACGGTTTCTAGACATAGACTCAGTTATAGTCTTTGCAAGTCAGGAGGACAGGCTGTGATTGGATCTACAACGATGGCGAAAGTGATCGCAAGAATGCTCAAACAACTGCAACTCGTTATGCTTGCAATCATTGCGGTCATTGTCATTACCTTTGTGATGATATTCGTTATGACAACAACAGAAGTAGAAAAGCACTTTTCATCGTCTACAATTCATAGTTGGGTCAGCGATGTACAAGCTGATTGGTTCGTACACGTTATTGGAACAGAGAATCGTTATTTCCAAATGGGCGAAACACATACCGAATTGCCAAGTGCAACACAACTTGCATTTGAATTGACGACAAGCATTAACTTGCAAGAACCGAGAACATTATTAGGTCGAGAAGTGCCAGGCTTTTCTGCGTTTGATGCAGAAATTATCGTTGCCGGTGAAGGAACAGATTATACGACGATGCCGATGGAGTCGGCACCACCACCTGGATGGTATGACGAAACGTATCCTGCAACTCCTCAAGGTGAAGAAGAGGAAGGGCCGAATGTTGACATCGACGCAGATGATGATCCGATCATCCATATCGTACACACCCATGATACGGAGTCGTTTTTGCCTGAGATTGAAGGCGATGTAGCGAACCATTCCGAAATTAACATCGTTCAATTAGGGAAATACCTAGGTGAACAATTCCGAAGTTACGATTTGCCAGTTGAAGTGTCTGAGCATTCCATTGAGAGTCGATTGCATGAGCGTGGCCTTTCTTACAGTCAGTCTTACGATGTCTCGAGGGAGATCGTAACTGAAGCGATTGACAATAACGAGAGCTTAGAGTTTTTCTTTGATATTCATCGCGATTCACAACCGAAAGACATCACTACAGCAACGATTAACGGAGAAAGCTATGCGCGTACGATGTTTGTAATTGGTCAAGATCATCCGAATTATGAACGTAATTTAGCAATGGCGACTGAATTGCATCATCGTTTGGAGGATCGCTACCCAGGACTTAGCCGAGGGGTTATTGCAAGTGGGGGAGCGGGTGTAAATGGAATTTACAATCAAGATCTTTCCCCGAACTCTACACTGATTGAGTTTGGTGGCGTTGACAATAATTTTGAAGAGCTACACCGTAGTGCTGACGTTATGGCTGACGTCATCCAAGAGTACATCTATGAACAGCTTGAGGGAGAAGAATAGCGCGAAGAAGCAAAGGGTCAAACCTTTGCTTCTTTTAAAGTAGGTAAGGTTTATAAGATTGGCGATAACAAACGTGAAATCGACTCTTTAAACCGAATCCACACCCCTCGATCTCGGTACCGTTGTGCGGTCATTTCAGAACATTGCTCAAGGTCATGTTCAAAAATCGCTGCAAGCTTTTTACCGATCGCATCATGATACAAGAAGGCGTTGACTCAAAGTTCAAACGGAAGCTACGAACGTCAATGTTGGCAGTACCAATTGAACCGACGCTTCGATCAACAACGATCATTTTAGCGTGGATAAAACCAGCATCGTAAATAAAGAAGCGGGCGCCTGCTTTCAGTAACTCACCCATATATGAATAAGTCGCCCAATAAACAAAGATATGGTCAGGCTTATTAGGGATCATAATGCGCACATCTTTGCCAGCGAGCGCTGCAATACGAAGGGCATCAAGTAAGCTTGCATCTGGAATCAGATAGGGAGTCTGAATGTAGACAGAGTCTTTTGCCGATGTAATCATTTTAATATACCCGTTTTTGATTTCTTCGTATTCAGTATCCGGTCCGCTGGATACGATTTGCGTAGCGAGCTCACCTTTCGTCTCAACAGGTGGGAAGTAATGATCTTCGTATTCGATGAGCTGGTCTTTACTCGCTTGATTCCAATCTAAAATAAAGCGGGTTTGTAAAGCCTTCACAGAAGATCCTCGTAGTCTAAGGTGCTATCGCGCCAATAGCCAAATCGCTTCGTGCGACCGAGGTATTCATCCCCAACGTTAAAGCCACCGACATAACCAATCTCACCATCGATAACGACGATTTTACGGTGGTTGCGATAGTTTAATCGTGAGTTTACATAAGGAATGCGTGACGGGAAGAAAACACCGACTTCGCCACCTGCTCGAATGAGTGAGCGAAAGTGCTTTCTTGAAAGTTTCCTTGAACCCATGTCGTCGTATAGGACGCGGACTTGTACACCTGCAAGCGCTTTTTCTGTTAATAAAGCAATGATTCGCTTGCCGATGCTATCATTTCGAAAGATGTAATACTGTAAATGAATGTGATCGTTCGCAGCGGCTAAGTCCGTAATTAACTCTGAGAACTTATCAATGCCGTCTGTGAAAACGTCAATATCATTGTCCTGAGTGAGTAGTGCACCATCACTTCGAAGGAGCAATGTGATCAGGTTTACATTGTTTTTGGCTGTGTCACTGTGAAAGTGATAACTGCCATCTTCAATTTGGCGGAGTTGTGTGTCGATGCTGTCTTTAAGACCGATCTTCTCGATGCCATCCCAATTGAAAAGGCGTTTACGGCTTAAGTTCTGACCAAGAATTAAATAAAGAATGAATCCGATAAATGGGAGAAACATTAAGATCAAGAGCCAAGCCCAAGTAGCATGAATGTCTTTACGTTCCATAAAGACGATTACAGCAGCTAACATGATGTTCAGAAGGACGAGTAAGCTGAGTAAAATTGAAATAATGTCCATATGTATCCCCCTTCTTTTTAGGTATACGTTCATATCGTATCATGTTAATTTGCATACATCTTATAATATGTATGCTAAAATGAACGAAAATAGACCACTAGGGGTGCGCGAAATGGAGCGCTGAGAGACAGCGAAAGCTTAAAACCCTTTGAACCTGATCCGTACAGCGGCGGAGGAAAGTGGATGGTATGCACATCTGTGTGTCTAAGCCCTTCTCCTTCTGTGTTGACCAGGAGTTTTTTTTATTTGCGCATCACGAGGAGGAGCATTGATATGGTATCAAAAGCACTAACCATTGCAGGCACTGACCCTACAGGGGGAGCCGGTATACAAGCAGACTTAAAGACGTTTCAAGAACTCGGTGTATTTGGGATGAGTGTTATTACATCGGTTGTGAGCCAGAATACGCTTGGCGTGCGGTCTTTTGTCGATATGCATGAAGAATTTATCGAAAGTCAAATTGATGCAGTGTTTGAAGATATACGTCCAGATGCAGTTAAGACAGGCATGCTTTCCAATCCTTCTGCGATTGCCATCGTGGCAAAGAAACTAAAGGAATACAATGTGAGTCAGTATGTTCTTGACCCTGTAATGGTTGCATCTAGTGGTCACGAGTTGATTTCACAAGAAGCTCGTCAGTCGGTAAAAGAAGAACTATTGCCGCTAGCCACATTAGTCACACCAAACTTGCCTGAAGCCCAAGCGTTAACCGGGCTTACGATTGAAACGATTGAAGATATGAAGGAAGCAGGGCGTATACTCGTAGAAGAATACGGCGTGAAAGCCGCTTTAATCAAAGGTGGACACTACAAAGGTGAAGCAGACGATTATTTGTACAACGGGACAGAGTTTCTGAAGTTTTCTGCGAAACGTTTTGATACGAAACATACGCACGGAAGTGGTTGTACGTATGCAGCTGCCATTACGGCACGTCTTGCTGAAGGAGATTCGTTGAATCAAGCCGTTGAGCACGGAAAGTCGTTTATTACGAGTGCCATTAGTAATCCACTAGAGATTGGTAAAGGCCAAGGTCCAACAAATCATTGGGGACACCGATTAACGACTAAGTAGCCACTAATAAGGAGGAATGATGGTGGAAGAGCTTCATGTAACACCAACGGTTGCACGTCAATTTTTAATTGAGAAGTTACTTCCGCATTGTTCCAGTGCTCTTCAAACGTTAACAACATTGGAAGCGGTTCAACTGGATCCGGTCGCTGTCGTTGAGCGCAACCATCACCTCGTATTTATGAACAGGAATGAATCGTATCACAATGGTGATTACGGACAGTTGCTCCAGCAAAAGCTCGCGTTTGAACATTTTGCGAATGCAGCATGCCTTTTGCCGATGGAAGACTATCCTCTTTTAAAGGGGGTACGTGAACGCATACGAACACGGTGGCAAGAAGAGCAGGCGCAATACAGTGATGCGATGAGGAAGATTGTCACACTTCTAGCTGATGAAGGACCAAAGCCATCGCAAGCGTTTTTTAGTGATCGCAAAGTTGTTGGCGGTTGGGATGATCCGACGAAAGCAACGACCAAGGAAACGACACACGCGCTGAGGATTTTATTCGAATGTGGCGAGATCCAAGTGAGTGGGAGAACGGGGAGTACGAGGCACTTTGCACTTACGGAGAAGCAAATTCCAGCAGCGGTACAACAAGAGGCTGAGCGTATATCTAGTGATGAGGCTGACCGCCTTCTCTTAGAAAAATACATGCGGGCTTATCGTTTGATTGACCCGAGAGATGCGAGGTTTGGCTGGCAGAAATTCAGTGCGGCCAAACGGAAGCGAATTGTACATGACAAATGGAAGAACCACGAGCTCGTCAAAGTGGTGATTGAAGGAGCATCTAGGGACTATTATGTTCTAGAAGAAGACGCAGAAGAACTTACTCGTACAAAGTTAACAAATGAACGTGTCATGTTCTTGCCACCCCTCGATCCACTTCTTTGGAGTCGTTCTCGAGTTGAAGATTTGTTTGGCATGACGTATCGATGGGAAATTTACGTGCCGAAAGCTAAGCGTCGTTACGGTCCTTATACAATGCCAGTGCTCGTCGACGATCAGTTAATCGGTCGTATTGACCCGTGGCTTGACCGAGAGAAACAGGTCCTTCATGTCCGGAGTTTTGAAGGTGTGGTTCAGCAGCCGCGAGTAGGAATGGCGTTGCGCGCATTTGCTGAGCGTCTCGGTGCACAAGACATTCATGTTCTTGAAAGCTAAAGTAACCCTCATTCTTATAGAACGAGGGTTACTTCTTTCCCTATTTGAATGGGCACTGAATAATGTTGTAATTAATGATATATTAGAACTAGGATAAAACTAATCGTTCGGAGCAATATGAAAGGGGCCACAACGTGTATTTATTGGACCATGACCAGAAAGTGCTCCACAACATGAGGTACGTAAAGGATGCATGTCAGCATAAAAGCATCAATAAGAAAGAATTTGTCGCAACAGCAGAGGAGTTACTCGCTTATGATGGACAAGGCTATATTGTGTGTGAATATTGCGATTGTAAAAGATATGATTAATATAAAAAAGCATAAGAATAGTCTTATGCTTTTTTTGATCGATTATAAAACGCGAAGAACATGAGCAGAGCAAACACAGCTACGATTGAAAGTACGAGATACAAGTTGCTATAAATCGCATGGTCGCCGTGAGCGTTTAATGGGTTGATTGAAAATGTCATGCCTTCAAGGTCTAGAATACTTCCAAAGATGGCTGAACTAAAAGCGCCAGAAATGAAATTGGACAAGTTAAAAAGCCCCATGCCAACGCCGGTTTCTTCTTTTGTTAACATATGAGACAACAAGTTGGCTGTTGCGCTTTGCAATAGCGGGAAGCCGATGTAGGCGATAAACACAGCGCTACCTAAGAGGAGCAAGGATGAACTAGTGAATACGCTAATAAAGAAAACGCCAATAGCAACGAGTAAAAGCGCGATCCGTAGGACATAAATGCTTCCTTTTTTATCGATTAGTGTTCCGCCAAAGCGCCCGAAGATTCCTGCTGCCATTGCACCTGGAAAGAGCAATAGACCAATTCCAAGTGTAGTTGCGTCATACAAGTCACGCATCATAATCGGCAAAACAAAGATGAGACCGAACATGACACTCGTTCCGAGAAAACTTGTAAAAATCGTGATCGTATAACGTCGGTTTTTCAGGAGTACAGGATCAATAAACGGTGAGTCCACTCGGTTAATGTGAAAGACGAGTAAGGCAAAAGCTATAATTGAAATAATCAATAAGCTCCAAATGAGCATTGTTACGAACAGCAAGAGTGAGGCAACGAAAATCGCAACGAGTACGGCGCCGAAATAATCAATTTTTTGCGAGCGAACTTCTTCATCAGGTAACCATCGTCTAAATAATGGAATGGCAAGTGCTGCGCTTGCTGGAACGAGAAATAAAAAGCGCCAGTCTAAAAAGCCACCAATTAATCCGCCGGCAATCGGTCCTACTCCAGATGCAAAGGCAACCGTGGATGAAATGATGCCAAAGACCTTACCGCGATCATGCGTGAAATAGCGTGAAGGAATAATAAATCCGAGAGCTGGAATAGCCGCCCCACCTAAAGCTTGAAGGATTCTCGCAATTAAAAGTGTCGTGTAGTTCGGTGATAAAAACCCTAAAATGGAACCAAAGGAAAATAGAATGATACCAATCGTAAGTAAGCGCTTTAATGGAATCACATCGGCAAGCTTTCCGTACATGACTGAACCGATCGCATAAACGAGAATATAGCCGGTCATTACCCAGCTCACTTGTGATGGCATTAAGTTAAATGATTCGGCGATGTCTGGAATCGTAACATTAAACATCGTACCGTTAATGACTGTAAACGTAAGTAAAATTGCAAGTAACCGCACGAGGTTCTTTTTATGACTGGGGGACATTTCCATAAATTTCTCCTCCTCCACTTTTTATCATAACGCTTTCTTCGAGGAGAAACACGGAAAAGTTTCGAGAGCCTAAACAAAAGAGGCTCCCGAAATTGGAAGCCTCTACCGAATTTATTGCTTTGTAAGGTTGCCGTTACTTTCAATGTGAATGATGTTCTCAGTCTTCTCACTATCGATGTCTGCAACGAATCCTTGCCCTTCATACGTACCGCCACTCGTTTCAAACTTAAACATCATCGGCTTTTTCGTACTCACTGCATCAAACATCAAGCTCTGCTCTTCAACTTGGTGGAATGTTCCTTTCCATTGATCATTTTCATGTATGGTTAATTCACCAGTACGGAATGTAATCGCTTTGCCGCCATCAGCATATAGTGCATCTACTTTCATGGTGTAGCCTCCTTTTGTATCTAGTAAAATTGTTCCCCGGACAGGTTTTCCTCAAACCTAAAAAATTTAAAGCGTGATATCGTAACGTGAGAAAGAGGTGTGGCACATGGAGTCGTTTATCATACACGGACCAACAATCATGAATCATCGCTCAGCTTGGAGCAAGGGGTACATTTATGTGAAACAAGGAAAGATTGCGGACGTGGGCCAAGGTTTAACCTCTAAGCAGTTCAAAGGGGTGGAACGTTATCACTTGATGAGTCATCGTTTCTTTTGCCTGGGTTTATTGACCTTCATATTCACGGAGGTTACGGGGTGGATGTGATGGATGGTGCGGATGAAGTTTATGCGCGATTAGGCAAGCGATTACCAGAAGAAGGCACCACATCCTACGTTGCGACGACAATGACAAGTTCTGTAGAACAGACAAGTCGAGCGCTTCATAAGGCGGCGACTTATAAAGAAGAAAACGGAGTGGCGACAATGCTAGGTATTCATTTAGAAGGTCCGTTTCTTTCTGAATCAAAGCGTGGCGCCCAGCCATTTGAACACCTTCAATTACCGAGCGTCCCCCAATATGAAACGTTCCAACGGTTCGCACAAGGTAAAATTAAAATCGTCACCTTCGCCCCTGAACTTACAGGTGCCACAGAACTTCACAAACAACTGCAAAAAGAAGGCGTACGAACGTCGATCGGTCATTCAAATGCCACGTACGATGACGTCTTAACTTTTTTAGAACAAGAAGAATGCGACGCAAACGTTACACACCTTTTTAATGGAATGAGTGGTTTGCATCACCGTGAACCTGGTGTCGTCGGGGCGGCGTTATCCCATGATCGTCTGTTGAGTGAGTTAATCGTTGATGGTCATCATGTTCATGAAGGAGCCATTCGTGCGGCGTATCGGGCGATTGGTGCAAAACAGCTCATCTTGATTACTGATGCAATGCGAGCGAAAGGATTGGGTGATGGAAATTATGAACTTGGTGGACAGCGAGTGATCGTCTCGAATGGTCAGGCGCGATTAGAAGACGGAAGGCTTGCCGGGAGTGTACTCAAAATGAATGATGCAGTTGATAAAATGCGTTCAATTACAGGGCAACGTGGCAAGAGATTGTACGAATGACTTCGTATAACGCAGCTAAGTCTTTGCAAATCACTACGAAAAAGGGACGCATTGCTAAAAACTGTGATGCAGACTTTGTGGTTTACCAAAACGATCAACTCACCGAGACGTGGTGTGGAGGTCATAGAGTGTATAAACGGCATTAAGAGATTCGTCCAACACTCGTAAACGATGAAAAGAAATAAGGCTTCTGCATCTGTTGATGGAGAAGTTTTTTTGCTAAAGTCATAGAGGCGTTCAGCACAGATGGCAATCTCGTGACATAGGTTTAAATGAGGAGATCACACCTTTTGCAAATCGAGAGCATCGTGTAAAATAAAAATGTGGTATGATAAAGAAATGAGCGTTCAACAGTAACGAATACCTATGTTTCTACTATAGAATGGGGCGTTTATGCGTGTTTACAGATATTCATGGAATGCAGGTTCATTTCCATTGTACAGGTGAAGGGAAGGACGTCCTGCTCTTGCACGGTTGGGGAGCTAATATTCAAGCTTTTTCACCAGTTCATTCAAACTTAGAAAAACACTTTAAAGTATGGTCGATTGATTTACCGGGATTTGGAGAAAGTGAAGAACCGCCAGAGCCGTGGGGATCATACGACTATTCAGAATGGCTTCGAAATTTTATCGAACATCATAATATTGAAGATCCGATTCTTGTCGGACATTCAAATGGTGGACGAATTTCAATTCAATACGCGACAAAATACCCGGTACACAAAGTCATCCTCGTTGACAGTGCTGGAGTAAAACCAAAACGCAAATTCAATTATTACGTTAAAGTATATTCATTTAAAACCGCAAAAAAATTATTAAGCTTACCAGGTTTACGATCTAAAAAAGACGAGATCCTTACAAAGATGAAGAAAAAAGTGGGATCGACAGATTATCAAAACGTATCAGGAATTATGCAACAAACACTCGTGAAGGTTGTCAATGAAGACTTGCAACACCTTATGCCGAAGATTCAGGTGCCAACATTGCTCGTTTGGGGAGAGAAGGATGATGATACACCAGTCTCTCATGGTCAAACGATGGAAAAGTTAATACCTAATTCGGGGCTCGTCGTTTTGAAAGGCGCTGGGCATTTTGCATACCTTGATAACCTCCAAGAATTCTTGATTATCGTCAACAATTTCCTGGAAAAAGACAAGGAGGCCCACTAGACGTATGGAAACTTTGCTCATTGTATTGCTACTCATTGCTTGGGCGCTGTATACGGCCATACGGGTAAAACGCAATGTCCATATGCTTCAATTAAACTCTTATCGAAATGAACGATATTTTCGATGGATGAAAGGCACGCCTTTAAAGGCCTTTCGATTTGTAGATTTAGTGCCAGTACTCGCGCTCGTTGCACTGCCGTTTTCTGAGGCTGTGTCGTTTTATGTGATGTCTGCGATTGCTGTCATTTTGTTTGCGTTACTCACGGTCATGAGGCCACAATTTGAAGAGAAGAAAAAGCTCGTGTATACCCCTCGAGTGAAGCGTCTTTTAGCTGCGATCGCCATATTGTACGTCTTGTTTGCCATTTGCGCAGTTTGGATAAGTTCTGGAGACAGCTTCTCGATGGCAGCGCTTATTGCTCTCCTTACGATTGCTACGTTTATTGCGTATTTCTTTGTAATGATTGCGAATGTGATCACGTTACCAATTGAGAGTCAGATCAACCAATACTATTTCCATGATGCAGAGCGCATCGTAAGAGGCATGCCGCACCTTGAAGTGATTGGTGTGACGGGTAGTTTTGGGAAAACGAGTACAAAACATATTTTAAAAGACGTTCTATCTAGTAAATATAATGTTCTGATGACACCAGAAAGCTACAACACAAAAATGGGTGTTACTAGAACGATTCGGGAACATTTAAAGCCATACCATGAGTTGTTCATTGCAGAGATGGGTGCAAAACAAGAGCATGATATTGAAGAGATTTGCACACTTGTAAACCATAAATACGGAATCGTAACTGCAATTGGAGAACAGCATTTAGAGACGTTTAAGACTCTAGATACGATTAAGAAGACGAAGTTTGAGATCGTTGAGACGCTTCCTCATGACGGGACAGCTTTCTTAAATAAAGACGATGAGAATATCCAATCGTATCAACAGATGAACAATGTTCGGACGATGTATTACGGTATTGATGCAGAAGACTTGCATTACCGCGCAACCGACATTTCTTATTCTGGAAAAGGTACAACATTTACCGTTCACAAATACGATGGAACGAGTGCCGAGATTCAAACGAAACTCCTTGGCCGACACAACATCTATAACATCCTAGCAGCTATTGCGATTGGTGCTGAGAAGAATATTCCTCTTGAAACGATTGCGCGTGCAATTAAAGGGGTAGCGCCGGTGAAACACCGTCTAGAGCTCAAGAAAACAAGCGACAAGTTAACGATTATTGATGATAGCTTCAACTCCAATCCGACAGGTTCAAAGATGGCAGTAGAAGTACTCGGTTATATGCCAGAGAAGAAGGTGCTCATTACACCGGGGATGATTGAACTTGGTGATAAAGAGTACGAATTGAACAAACGTCTCGGTATGCATGCAGCTGAGGTGTGTGATTACATTATTCTTGTCGGTAAAAAACAAACGGTTCACCTTCAAGATGGTCTCAAAGAAGCTGGATACCCAGAAGAGCAGTATCACGTCGCTTCCAATTTACAAGAAGCACTAGACGTGATGAGGAAAGTAACAGCGTCAGAGCCTTCGGTTGTTTTACTTGAAAACGACCTACCAGATACGTTTTTAGAGTAGATAAAGAACGGAGATGAGAAAACGTGAGAACTAGAGTAGGTGTATTTTTTGGCGGCATCTCCGTCGAGCATGAAGTATCGGTTATTTCCGGTTTGCAAGCCATTCATGCGATGGATGCTGATCGCTACGAAGCCATTCCGATTTACATTAGTAAGGATCGCACGTGGTATACAGGTGAGAAGTTAACAGATATTGAAGCATACAAAGACTTAAAGGCTCTTTTAAGCGAAGCAACACCAGTTATCCCAGTAGCGGCTGACAATGGTGGGATCATCTTACAGAAGAACCCAGCCCCTCGTTTTGGAAAGCGTGAAGTTAGTCAGATCGATGTCGCTTTTCCTGTCCTACATGGGACGTTTGGAGAAGACGGAGGACTTCAAGGGTTATTTGAACTGATGAATATTCCATATGTTGGCTGTGATGTCGGTGCATCCGCTCTTGGTATGGATAAAGTGACGATGAAGCAAGTGCTTCGTAACGAAAAGTTGCCTGTACTAAACGATGTCTGGTTCTATAACCGTGAGTGGCAAGAGGATTCAGCGTCGATTGTAAAGCGAATTGAAGAAGAGATTGGTTTGCCTGCGATTGTTAAACCAGCAAACTTAGGTTCGAGCGTAGGAATTGGAGTTGCCCGCAATCAAGAAAGCTTGGAAATTGCCATTGAAGAGGCGCTTGAGTACGCATCGAAGCTAATCGTTGAACCTTTAATCACGGACCTTAAGGAAATGAACTGTTCCGTATTAGGGGATACTGACGAAGCAGAAGCATCTGTCATTGAAGAAGTATTAAAGACCGAAGACATTTTGAGTTATGCGGATAAATACCAAGGTAGCTCAAGAGGTGGAAGTAAAGGTGGCAGTGGTTCTAAATCGATGGGTGGCGGAATGGAAAGTACAGATCGTATTATTCCTGCCCCAATCTCAGGCGAAGAAACAGAGCAGATCCAAACACTTGCAGTATCAACGTTTAAAGCACTCGGATGTGGTGGCGTTTCGCGAATTGATTTTATGAAAGACGAAGCGAACGATACCATTTACGTGAATGAAATTAATACAATTCCTGGATCATTGTCGTTTTATTTATGGGAAGCGGCGGATAAAGATTTCCAAACGCTAACCAATGACTTGATTCAATTAGCTCTTAAGCGTCAACGAGATCGTGAGAGACTAACGTTCTCGATTGATTCGAACCTTTTCTCTCTTCAAGGTGGAGGCGGCGGAAAAGGCGGCAGCAAGGGTGGAAGCAAACGATAACCTGTTGATTATTCAACAGGTTTTTTTGTGCCTTTTGGCGAATGATCAAGGTGGCACGTTGTTTAATGATGTCAAAAACGAGGAACAGAAGAAGAAAAGGAGGAAGATCATGAAACAGCAACAAATTCTACTTAAAGAGCGACCGAACGGAATGCCAACAAGCGACACGTTTCAGTATGAAGAAACAGATGTTGTTCAACCGACTGAAGGGGAGGTCCAACTTAAAACGTTGTACCTCTCAGTCGATCCGTACATGCGAGGAAGAATGAACGATGCGAAATCATATACGGCTCCATTTCAAGTTGGAGAGCCATTAAACGGCGGGATCGTGGCTGTTGTAACAAAGAGTCATTCAAGTGACCTTCAAGAAGGTGACGTTGTGACGGGGATGTTGGAATGGAAAGAATACAATACAGTGGATGCTGATGCGGTTCGTAAGCTTGATTTACACGGTGTTTCAAGCTCTACGGCACTCGGTGTACTTGGAATGCCTGGACTCACAGCATACTTTGGTATGTATAAAATTGGTGAACCGAAAGAAGGAGAAACGGTCGTCATTTCAGGTGCTGCAGGTGCGGTCGGTTCAGTTGCAGGACAACTTGCTAAGATTAAAGGGGCCCGTGTGATCGGAATCGTCGGATCAGAGGAAAAAGCAATTACATTAAATCCCTCGGTTTTGACGAAGCGATTAATTATAAAACCGATAATCTGAAAGAAGTTCTAAAAGAGCGCTGCCCCGATGGCATTGATGTATACTTTGAAAATGTAGGTGGAGAGATTAGCGATCACATTCTGCCCCACTTAAACACATTTGCTCGTGTGCCGGTTTGTGGATCGATCTCCTCGTACAATCTCGAAAAAGGAGAGAGAGATATCGGGGTGCGAGTGCAAGGTTTTCTCGTAAAAGCTCGTGTGAAGATGCAAGGATTCCTCGTTCGTGATTTTGAAGATCAGTTCCAAGAAGCCTACAAAGCGTTAGCAAGTTACGTTGAAGCAGGTGAACTTCAATACGAAGAAACGATTCATGAAGGGCTTGAACGAGTTCCAGAAGCGTTTATTGGTCTTTTTAAAGGCGAGAACATTGGCAAACAGCTCGTAAAAGTATCCGAGGAATAGCGTGAATTTATTTCGCCCAAAGGTAGTTACCTTTGGGCTTTTTGTATGTGGAATAAAGGGATTTTTCGTACAGTGTCTAAACAACTATACATAAGACTTTGACAGTTTATGAGTCGTCAACTATTAACGAAAGAAGGGAAGCGTATGCTCCTTCATACTCGAAATCATTGTGGTCAGTGGATGAATATTCAACCGACTACGATTGACGTAACGATGACGATACGAGAAGCCAAGTCAATGATGACAATGCAAGAGCAATCAGAAATGGCCGTAGTAGAGGAAGGACGTTTTTTAGGAATCATTCGAATATGGCGTTGTTTACGAAGTGATGATGACCAACAAACGGTGGCGAACGTGATCGAACGACCACATGCGATTGTAGATGAACACTGCTCACTACGAGAACGTAAAGAGTCATTATTATACGTTGTGCATCACGAGAGTGGTGTCCTTTCTGGAGTGATTGGTATGGAAGAACGGCTTGCATTTACCCATTATCTTGAGGAGCAAGAAGAGAAACAAAGGCAGATGAATCGATGGTTAATGCTTAGTCTGGATACGGCTTATGAGGGCGTCGTGATTGTCGATCACAAAGGCATCATTCAAGTGTTTAATGAAACGTATAGCCGCTTTGTCGGGGTAACGAAGGAAGAAGCGATTGGTCGGCCAGTTGAAGAAGTGATCGAGAATACAAGGATTCCGGTTGTCTTAAAGACGGGTGTGCCTGAACGTAGTCAAGCACACCGTCTGCAAGGTCAAGAACTCGTCGTCCATCGGTTGCCGATGTGGCAAGAAGGAGAAATCATCGGAGCAGTTGGTATGCTCGTGTTTGAAGGGAAGACTGAACTAGAAGAAACGTTGCAACGGTTAGAGCGCATTCCGCAAGCGGCAGCCATTGAAGAGAGTCGTTGGCACAAACATACTGAAAGCAACGTGAGTGTTCGCTTTGAAGATATTATTGGAGAAAGTCCTGCAATTGCTAGTGCGAAGAAAATAGGCAGAAAAGCGGCAGTTACCGAGGTGCCTGTATTGCTAACAGGGGAAACAGGGGTTGGAAAGGAACCTTTTGCTCATGCGATTCACCATAAGAGTCATCATCAGAAAGGTCCGTTTGTTGCAGTGAATTGTGCTGCCATTCCAGAAAGTTTGTTTGAGTCGGAGTTGTTCGGCTATTTAAAAGGGGCATTTACTGGGACGCGTTCAGAAGGGAAAGTGGGGAAAGTAGAGCTTGCAAACGGGGGGACGTTGTTTCTTGATGAGATTGGTGACATGCCCTTTGAATCTCAGGCGAAAATCTTACGTGTATTAGAGACGAAGCAAGTGGAAAGGGTTGGTGGTTCGACACCTGTTCACGTAGACTTTCGCTTAGTTGCAGCGACGAATCAAGACCTTAAAGCAAAAATGTTGCAAGGCACATTTCGAGAAGATTTGTATTATCGTTTGAACGTAATTCACATTGAAATTCCACCGTTAAGAGAACGGAAGCAAGACATTCCATTATTGATTGCTCATCATTTGAAACTCCGTGAACAATCAGGTTTTCAGAAGAAAACGCTCACGAAAGCAGTGCTTGAGCGCATGTTTGCGTATAGCTGGCCAGGTAACGTACGTGAATTGTTTCATTACCTTGAGCGAATGTATGTTCTTTCTGAAGGGTCCATTATTAGTGAACAAGATTTGCCGAAAGAGCTGATGCAGCGTACGTTCATTACGGCTTCATCCATGCCTCCACCAATCTCTGATCAAGAACTCATTTACGAGGCGCTTAAGGAAGCGAAAGGCAATAAGTCTGAGGCAGCAAAGCAATTAGGGATTTCTAGAGCTACGTTATACAACAAGTTGGCTAAGTATGGTCTTTCTGTTTAATAAGGATCGACAGTGTCTATACATTTAGACATTTTCAACCGTGCGGTGCCTTGTTTCACCGTATTCAAATGTTGGCACAGACTTTGCTTATTAAGTATGGAAAGGAGGCCATTCATTTGATGAATTCGAGCATGCTTTTTGGAGGAACTCTTGATGACTCTTCGTTCAGTCCGGAAGAACGTACGAGTGAAGAGCAAATGATCATAAAGACAGCAGAACAGTTTGTTGAGGGTTATCCCTTACAACACCCAGAGAAAACGGAGCAACAAGACCAATCTTGGATAAAGACGTGCTTTCAGGCTGCTGGTGAACTTGGTTTACAAGCCGTAGAGGTACCGGAGGCATACGGGGGATTAGGTCTTGGTAAACGGCTATCGGGTGTCGTTGCAGAACAAGTTGGGAACGGCGGTGGATCGTTTAGTGTATCGTTTAACATTCATGTGGGGGTAGGGACGACTCCATATATGTATTACGGTACAGAGTGGCAAAAGTCGATGTACTTACCGAAACTTGCTTCAGGAGAATGGATTGGCGCCTATGCATTAACGGAGCCAGAAGCAGGATCAGATGCGTTAAATGGGAAAACGAAAGCGGTCTTTGATAAAGAGAAAAATGAATATCGGATCACTGGTGAAAAGCAATGGATAACGAATGCTCATGTTGCGGACGTATTCATTGTATTTGCTCAGACTTCAGAAGGTATGACTGCTTTTATTGTGGAACGCACGATGGAAGGCGTTTCAATCGGACCAGAAGAGAAGAAGATGGGCATTAAAGGTTCATCAACAGCGACACTTCTGCTTGATCAAGTTGTTGTGACAGAAAAGCACGTTTTAGGGGAGCTAGGAAAAGGTCACAAAATTGCACTCAATACGTTAAACTTAGCCCGTTTGAAATTGGCGTTTAATAATATCGGTGCAGCGAAGCGAGCGCTATATTTGGCAACCACATATGCGACGGAGCGCGTTCAATTTCAATCTCCCATTGCGTCGTTTACGTTAATCCAAGAGAAACTTGCAGAAGTGACTTCGGCAATCTATGCAATTGAAAGTTATGCGTACCAAACGGCAAGTCGCTTAGACGAAGCTCTTCAGTCAGATGGGGATCACGATCACTCAAGTGTGTTGGCATTGTTTATCGCAGATTGTGCCATGTGTAAGACAATTGCTTCCGAAGTGTTGGCATTTACGACAGACGAAGCGGTGCAAATCCATGGTGGTTATGGGTATATGCAAGAATATGAAGTTGAGCGTTTATACCGAGATGCGCGTATTAATCGTATTTTTGAAGGTACGAATGAGATCAATCGTCTCGCTGCAGCAAAAGCAGTGTTGAAACGTCAAGTCAACGTGTCACATGCACAAGATGAACTTGGACAATGGATCGTTGCTGCTGAAACGATTTATACGCAAATGTTGAAAGCGCTTACTGACAAGCCTGAGCAACGTGAGCAAGAAGTTCTAAGGTGGATCGCAGATGGGTACGGAACAATTTCAATGATGAGGTCTTCGTATTTGCGATCCAGAACAAAAGAAAGTGACCAGAAAAGGAACATTACGCTAGTCGTACTTGAAGAAGGATTTCAACGAGTGCAAAGCATCGTGCAACGTGTCTATCAAGCCATTGAACAACCGGCGCCGGAATTGAAGCTGAATGTCCCGACTCCAAGTAACGTGATGAAGGTGAAGCGACACATTGCAGAACTCGTGATTGATCGTAAACGCTACACAACGTGAAGGGGGAATTGAAAATGAAAATCGGATTTATTGGACTTGGAAATATGGGTTATCCGATGAGCAGGAATCTACTCGAATCTGGATACGACGTGTACGGATTAGACTTAAATCCGGAAATGGAGCGACGGTTCGAAGCACTCGGTGGGCAAGTCGGGCAGTCGGTTGAATCGTTAGCTAAGACGTGTGACGTAGTGATGACAAGTTTACCTTCAGTTGTTGCGTATGAACATGTGTATTTAGCAGAAGATGGTTTAATCCGTCACGCAGCGCCCGGTGTGCTTCTCATCGATACGAGCACGGTTGCTCCAGAGAACAACGAAAATGTAGAAAAGGTGGCCAATGACTACAATGTGCGCTTTCTGCAAGCGCCCGTAAGCGGCGGGGTTGTCGGTGCAGAAAACCGGACATTAACGTTTATGGCAGGTGGTAAAGCCTCAGTCTTTCAGGATGCTAAACCGATTATAGATACGCTCGGTGCAAACGTATTTCATATTGACGAAAAAATCAGTAGTGGCACGATGACAAAGCTTATTAACAATTTGCTCATCGGGTTTTATACGGCTGGTGTGAGCGAGGCTGTTGCGCTTGCGAAGAAACAAGGGATGAACTTAGATGGATTATTTGATGTGATGAATGTGAGCTACGGTCAAAGTCGAATTTATGAACGTAACTATAAAACGTTTATGGCAACGAACGATTACAACCCGGGTTTCACGCTTAGTCTCCTTCGAAAAGACTTAGGTTTTGTAAAAGAAACGATGGAACAAGTGGGACTCGACCTGCCGGTGACGAATGTGCTTCTAGATGTGTACGAGGAAGCTGAAGACGCAGGCTATGGGGAAAAGGATATGGCAAGTTTGTATGAACATGTTGGCAAGCAAAAAATTACATTTCAAGCAAAACGAGAGGAGTCAACGTCATGACAAAAACTATCCGCAATTATATTAATGATCAGTGGCAAGAATCCGTAGGTGGACATCTTGAATCTGTGCCTAATCCTGCAACAGGTGAAGAAATTGCAAAAGTGCCAATCTCAACAGCAGAAGATGTAACTTAGCGGTTGAAGCTTCAAAAGAAGCGTATAAAACGTGGTCACTCGTTCCTGTACCTGAGCGAGCAAGGCTCATGTTTCGGTATTTGCACTTGTTAAATGAAAACAAACAAGAATTAGGAGACATTATTACGCTTGAAAATGGTAAGACGTTAAAAGACGCACACGGTGAAGTGCAACGAGGGATTGAGGTTGTTGAACTCGCAACTTCGACCCCGAACTTAATGATGGGAGACGCTTTGCCGCGCATTGCTGGAGGTATTGACGGTTCAATCTGGCGTTATCCCCTTGGCGTCGTTGCTGGGATTACGCCATTTAATTTCCCGATGATGGTTCCGCTGTGGATGTTTCCGCTCGCAATTGCGTGTGGCAATACGTTTGTACTGAAAACATCTGAAAGAACACCGGTTCTTGCTGAGCGACTTGTAGAACTGTTTTACGAAGCTGGATTTCCAAAAGGAGTATTAAATCTTGTGCACGGTGCGAAAGATGTCGTCAACCGCATTCTCACTCACCCTGACATCGAAGCGATTTCGTTTGTTGGTTCAGAGCCGGTAGCTCGAATTGTTTACGAAACAGGTACCAAGCATGGAAAACGAGTCCAGGCACTTGCAGGTGCAAAAAATCATGCGACGGTACTTGCTGATTGTCAGTTAGACAAAACTATTGAAGGGGTCATTGGTTCCGCATTTGGAAGTAGTGGAGAACGTTGTATGGCTTGTTCTGTTGTTGTTGTCACTGAGGACATTGCGAATGAATTTATTGATGAGTTAACGAAACGGACGAAAGCCTTAACGGTTGGTGATGGTCACGATGATCAGAACTTTGTTGGTCCTCTCATTCGGGAGTCCCATAAAGAGCGGGTACTTGGCTATATTGATGATGGCGTGCGCTCAGGTGCCAAGCTACTCGTAGATGGGCGAGAAAAAGGAGATCAAGTAGAGGCGGGTTATTTTGTTGGTGCCACGTTATTTGATCATGTGACCCAAGAAATGAAGATTTGGCAAGACGAGATTTTTGCGCCGGTGTTAAGTATCGTTCGTGTAAAAGATCTTGATGAAGCGATTGAAGTTACGAATGCTTCCCCATTTGCAAATGGGGCGGTCATTTATACGTCGAGTGGAAAGTCTGCTCAGACATTCCGCGATCGAATTGATGCAGGGATGGTCGGAGTGAACGTAAATGTTCCAGCACCAATGGCGTTCTTTGCATTTGCAGGAAACAAAGCATCGTTTTTCGGTGATTTGGGAACGAATGGCAAAGACGGGGTTCAATTTTATACGAGGAAAAAAGTCGTCACGGAACGTTGGTTTTAAGAAAAGAAGCGTGACCTGACATCATCGTCTAGGTCACGCTTCTTTTCTTTCGTTACGCTTTAAAATAAGAATCAACAAGTTCATCGTCTACTTCTTCAAGCGTTGGGTAGTCATAATTCGGTGACTGATGTTTTTTTATTAACACAGCATCGACACCTTCATAGAAGTCATTGTTACGTAAGAAGTTCATTGCGACAACAACGTCCATATTCAGCGTGTCTTCAAGTGAGCGGTGAGCATAGTCGAGCATGTACTTATGAGTAACCTTTAAAGAAACTGGTGATTTGGAAAGAAGGATGTTCGCATGCTCATCACCGAATGCATCGCCACGATCACGCAATTTTGCAACAATATCTTCAACAGAATACAAATGGAACGTGTCATCAATGTCATTTTGCAATGCTGCTAGTTCTCCTCGAGGTGGCACTGCTGCAAGCGAACCGATTAACTCGTCAAGTTTGTGGTCAGCTTCTTCGACGGTTGTCCAGTCGTAATCGACAATTTTTTGTTCAAGCACACGAAGGTCTTCTACGTAGAAGTCAGCCGCTCCGATGTAAAGAATGTCAGCAGCTCGAATAGTTTTTGCGGTTAACGCCAAATACATTCCTGTATATCCAGGCGCTTGATTTAAGAAATGAACGCCCCCGACGTCAGGAAAGAACGCAATGTTCATTTCAGGCATCGCCCATTTTGTATTCTGCGTAATGATGCGGTGGCTCGTTCCTTGAGTAAGCCCCACGCCACCGCCCATCACAACGCCGTTTAAAAGCGATACAATTGGTTTTGAGTAATTTGCAAGTAGGAGATCAAGCTCATATTCATCGACGAAAAACTGCTTCGCATTATTAAATTGTTCGTCACCTTCTTTTGCAGAGGCGAGCGTTTTAATGTCTCCACCTGCACAAAACCCTTTTTCACCGCTTCCCTTGAAAACGATTACAGAAGTAGCTTTATCATTTTGCCATTGCTTTAGTTGTTGTAGCATTGCAGTAACCATGTTGTTCGTAATGGAGTTTAATGCTTTAGGTCGATTAAGCGTAATGATCCCTACGCCAGTTGTCGTTGTAGAAAACGTCACTTCTGTCGTTGTCGTTGTCAAAGTAATCCTCCTCAAGTTTGTGTTCGAAAATGTGCATTGGTGCATTTTCGACAAAAGCTTCTCGTATTCCTGCATTCATTATTGGGGATCATACGAAAAAATCAAGTGATTTACCTGTTTTCCAAAACAAAACAGTTGCTTATAATGTCGTAAAAAGCCTATACTAATAAGGATTTCCGGGATTAAAAAATTTTCTTTAAAAAGTTTTTAAAAACCTATTGCTTTTTCTTCGAGAAGATCATATAATATTATTTGTCAGCAAGAGACACACCAACGAAATGGCCCGTTGGTCAAGGGGTTAAGACACCGCCCTTTCACGGCGGTAACGCGGGTTCGAATCCCGCACGGGTCACCAATTTAACTTATATCGATGACTTCCCAGCAAAGCCATTTGCTGGTTTTATCATTTGTTAATACTGGAAGATCATTCCATTTTAAAATGGAGGGGTAGCGAAGTGGCTAAACGCGGCGGACTGTAAATCCGCTCCCTCAGGGTTCGGCGGTTCGAATCCGTCCCCCTCCACCATTTTCATGCGGGAGTAGTTCAGTGGTAGAACACCACCTTGCCAAGGTGGGGGTCGCGGGTTCGAATCCCGTCTCCCGCTCCATTGATTTTTATTTTTAAGTATGATAGGATACATAGTATCTTAAATGCGGGTGTAGTTTAGTGGTAAAACCTCAGCCTTCCAAGCTGATGATGTGGTTCGATTCCCATCACCCGCTCCAATTACATAACTATTAAGGGCAGAACATCATGTTTTGCTCTTTTTTTATTGTATTTTTATTAAGATTAAAGTGGGCAAAATAATTCATGCTAAAATAAAACGATTGGACGAAAAAAATTCTAGCGCTTTTTTCAAAATTGTTGAAACCATAACGATTGGAAAAGCGTAATCATAGAGAACGGACACAAGGCGGGGTTTGCATGGATGATTGGCTAAATCAATGTATACGAGAGGTTAAGGCAGGGGAGACGGAAGCTTTTGCCCAAATTGTTGATGCGTACAAAGATAAAGTGTATCAAGTGGCTTATCGAATGGTCGGGAACGCACAAGAAGCGCAAGACGTTTCGCAAGAAGCATTCATCCGTGCGTATACAAATATTGAGCGCTACGATGTGAATCGGAAATTCTCCACGTGGCTATTCCGCATTGCGACGAATTTAAGCATCGACCGACTTAGAAAGAAGAAGCCAGACTTTTCTTTAGACGCAGAAGTGAATGGCGCAGAAGGCTTGATGGTTACGCCCAACTTGCTGCAACAGATGCACTTCCAGATGAGCAAGTTGTAACGCTCGAGTGGCAAGCTTCCATCCAAAATGAAATTGACACGTTGCCACCGAAGTATCGAGCTGCAATTATTTTGAAATATATGGAGGATTTGTCGTTACAAGAGATGAGCGAAATTCTTGATCTTCCAGTTGCAACGGTGAAAACGCACGTTCATCGAGGCAGAGAAGCACTACGTAAAAAGCTAAAAAAATGGTAACAAAGGGGCGTAGAAGGTTATGAGCTGTTTGAAACACAGCGATTCGATTCACCGTTATTTTGATGGTGAGATGACTCAAATTGAGCGTGAACAGCTCTATCGACATCTAGAGGGTTGCTCTGAATGCCAAGAGCATTATGATGAAGTTAAGAAATCGATTGCGCTTGTTCAAAGCGCTTCACATATTCAAGCACCAAAGGATTTCACAGAAAATGTTATGAGTGCATTACCTCATAAGAAGAAGCGAACGATCGCTTGGAAGAAATGGTCAAAAAAACATCCCGTCCTTGTTGCTGCAGCAGTGTTTCTTCTATTTATGTCGTCAATGACTTGGCTTAACTGGACAGATGAGTGGTGGAGAGATGGCGATTTCTGGGGTCGGTAATTTTGAAGTTGACCAAGAAAACAATACGGTCATCATCCCTGAAGGTGAAGTAATTGAAGGGAATTTAACCGTTCGTAATGGAGATGTCGATATTCAAGGTGAAGTTCAAGGAGATTTAACCGTCATTAACGGTGAGCAATATATGGCTTCAGCTGGTCAGGTGGCAGGCAACATTGAAGAAGTAAATCAAGTATTGTCATGGTTATGGTATGAGACGAAAGAATTGTTCTCTAACCTTACACCAGATCAAGAAGATTGACCTTGCTAGAAGTACTAGCAAGGTTTTTACTGTTTTTATGAAGGAAAAGGATAGTGTTGAGAATTTTACATTTCATTTAGATGGGATTGCGGTTTTTTTAAACGGGTTTTTGAGGAAGCCGGTGTAACAAGTGGGTAAAGAACACGTAGTAATAAGTAGATGATCACAAAGCATAAGGGTTAAGAGAAACGAAGAAGAGTTATACTGTGTAGATACTGAATGATTTCTAAGGATCGCTGAGTTGCTACCAGTTAAATCGAGAGCTATGTTATACTAGTAATGGTGTTAACCTCTCGAGGTTTCTCGCTTTTAAATCCTGGTGGGAGGCAAATGAATGTTTGGTGAGGAGTTCGAATTACTTACGTGGCTACGCCGAATTATTGATATATTGCTCGTTACATTTGTA
The DNA here is from genome assembly GCF_000698125.1 of Geomicrobium sp. JCM 19038. Lineage (GTDB taxonomy): Bacteria > Bacillota > Bacilli > Bacillales > Marinococcaceae > Geomicrobium_A. The sequence goes on from NZ_BAXA01000004.1 coordinate 274,003, forward strand.
GTTTATAAATTGATTTCAATCGTTCGTGGAACGAGGGCAGTTCAGTTATTAAAAGGAATTATCGTCATCTTAGCAGCAGGCTTCTTGAGTAACTTCTTCGGTTTGCATACGATGTCGTTTATTATGAATCTTGTCATTACATATGGTGTGCTAGCGATCATCATTATTTTCCAACCTGAAATGCGTAGAGGACTAGAACAATTAGGCCGCGGACGTCTATTCGGGCGTGGACAATCGACTGAAGAAGAAGATTCAGTGAAGACGATTGATGCGATTATGAGTTCATTAAAGTACATGGCAAAGCGTAGAATTGGTGCATTGATTTCGATCGAGAAAGAGACGGGAATGACTGACTACATTGAAACCGGAGTCGCTGTTAATGCCCAGATTTCTTCAGAACTTTTAACGAACATCTTTATGCCTAACGCGCCTTTACATGATGGTGCAGTTATTCTTCGTAGCAATCAACTCGTTGCTGCGGCGTGTTATTTGCCGCTTTCGGAGAATCCATTTATTTCAAAAGAACTCGGTACGAGGCATCGCGCTGCAATTGGTGTGAGTGAAGTAACGGATGCATTAACCGTAACCGTTTCAGAAGAAACAGGTGCCATCTCTGCAACAAAGAATGGTGAGTTGCATCGAGACTTAGACGATGAAACGATTCGCAAGATGCTTGAGAAAGAATTACTACAGGCATCCAAATCATCCAATACGTCGTTTTGGAATTGGGGAGGGCGTAAAGATGGATAGGCTCTTCAATAACAATTGGTTTTTAAAGTTAATTTCATTAGTCATCGCGACGATGTTGTTTCTGTTTGTGAATATGGACGACTTTGGGAATCGTCCTGGTGCCACACCGATTATGAGTACAGAACAAATTCAACTAGATGAAGCAGAGCTAGATATTTATTACGATGACGAACAATATGCAATTGCAAGCATCGATGATGACATTGATGTTCGTGTCTCCGGCACACAGAGTGCACTTACGTTATTCCAAGTCACAAACTTCGTATGAAGTCTATGTAGACTTATCTGAGCACGGGACAGGTTCATACGTTGATGTTCAAACAGCGAATTTCCCAAGTGGACTAAATGTTAGTGTTGAACCGAGCACAGTGAGAGTCGTCTTAGAAGAACGTCAGGCGGTTACGCTACCTGTTGACGTTGAATTAATGAATGAAGAACAAATCGCAGAAGGTCATACAATTGGTGACCCAGAAGTGAATCCAGGAGAAGTAGAAGTTCATGCAGGTGCTTCGGTGCTTGATAACATTACATCGTTGCAAGCGTTTGTTGATGTAGCAGGGGCAGACGAAACGTTTACAGAAGTCGTTGAGGTTATTGCCTACGGACCTTATGGAGAGCAACTGGATGCTCACATTGATCCGGAGTCGGTTGAGATTACGGTCCCAATCCGACTGCCTTCAAAAGAAGTACCATTAGAATACGATACGACTGGAGAATTGGAAGATGGACTTGAAGTCCTTGAAATGACTTTGTCAGACGAAGCAGTAACGATCTACGGTCGATATGATGACATTAACGACATTGATTCGATTCATATTGGGACGCTTGATTTAAGTTCAATAGAAGAGAGTGAAACACGGGAAGTGGAAATCCCTCTTCCAGATGGTGTGAGTTACGTAAGACCAGAGGTGATTGAGCTCGATATTCTTCTTGATGAATTTGAAGAATCGACGTCTCTAGATTTAGAGATCGAAATGGACAATCTGCCTGAGACATACAACGCATCGATCCCTGAAGAACAAGATGGAGATCGTGCCTATCGTGTCACGGTTCACGGAGATGAAGAAGCACTTTCTGAGTTAAGCGAGGAAGACATTCGACTTTACATTGACTTTAGCGAAGAGGAACTAGAAACAGGGGAGCAAGTCGTTCCAATTCAAGTTGAAGGACCGAATGATTTAGAATACCGCTTGGAAGTTGAAGAAGTGCCCGTAGAAATAACCGAAACCGTTGCAGGTGAATAGCTTATTAAGGGTAAGCATGAAGGAGAGATATTGAATGGGTAAGTATTTTGGCACTGATGGTGTAAGGGGTGTAGCTAACACTGAACTCACGCCTGAGCTTGCGTTTAAATTAGGGCGTGCTGGAGGATATGTGTTAGCCAAAGAGAGCGAACAGCCAAAAGTTCTCATCGGCCGTGATACACGAATTTCTGGGACAATGCTAGAAGGTGCATTAGTTTCAGGGTTGTTATCTATTGGAGCAGAAGTGATGAGACTTGGCGTCATAACGACACCAGGAGTCGCCTTTCTTACAAAAGCTGTCAATGCAGATGCAGGAATCATGATTTCAGCATCACACAACCCGGTCGAAGATAATGGCATTAAGTTCTTTGGTGGAGATGGGTTTAAACTTTCCAAGGAACAAGAAGAAGAAATTGAAACGATCATCGACAAAGAAGATACACTCCCAAGACCTACAGGAGCTTCACTTGGCAACGTTAGTGATTATTATGAAGGTGTACAAAAGTATGTTCAGTATTTAAAACAGTCGGTTGACGAAGAATTTACAGGACTGCACATTGCCATTGATTGTGCGCACGGTGCTGCGTCTTCAGTTGCACCGAGAATGTTCGCAGATTTGGATGCAGACATTTCGACGATCGGCAACAACCCTGATGGTACGAACATCAATGACGGGGTAGGGTCAACTCACCCTGAGAAACTCGTACAACTCGTTCGTGAAAAAGAAGCAGACATCGGTCTTGCTTTTGATGGCGACGCGGATCGTCTAATCGCTGTTGATGAAAAAGGGCAACTCGTAGACGGAGATAAGATTCTCTACATTTGCGGGAAGTTTCTTAAGGAAGAAGCGATGCTTGCACACAACACAGTGGTTACGACAGTGATGAGTAACCTCGGGTTGTATAAAGCGTTGCAAAAGGCAGGCATTCAAACGCAACAGACGGCGGTTGGAGATAAGTATGTAATGGAAAAAATGCGTGAAGGTGGCTTTACCCTTGGTGGAGAGCAGTCAGGACACATTATTTTCTTGATCATACAACGAGTGGAGATGGAATGTTAACAGCAGTGCAACTCGTGAATATAATGAAAGTGAAGAACAAGAAGCTTTCGGAACTCGCTGAGGAATTAGAGACATTCCCACAACAACTTGTGAACATTCGTGTGAGCGACAAGCATGCAGTTGAAGAAAATCATGCTGTAAAAGCTGTAATTGAGCAAGTTGAAGAGAAGATGGCTGGTAACGGTCGTGTGCTCGTTCGACCAAGTGGAACGGAATCTCTCGTTCGCGTGATGGTCGAAGCGGAAACTGATGAGTTATGCTTTGAATATGTGAATGAAATTTCTGCGGTTGTCCAAGAACAACTCGGAACGGATGCATAAGATAAAAAGGAGCTGTCGTTCATGAACATTATTCGACAGCTCATCTTCATTTATTGACGTTTTTTGACAAATTATAGTACGATTGCGGTATTCATTCTAGAATGGAAAGGGGCATTGTCACACGATTTACTAGTTTCATAAAGCGCCTGGACTGCAAGTCGATGCAGTTGACGAGGAGGAGGTTCATCGAACGTCGGCGGATGCTCCCGGTTGTTTTGTCACAACCGAAAGTCATTGACTGAAAACGAAGAGGTGACTCTTCGTACAAAAGCAATGACCATGACAGTGAATTTACGACTATAGAGTGGGGACAAGAGACTGTCCCGTAATGTGCTTGTCCCCTTATTGGAGGAAATCAGTTATGTGTGGAATTGTCGGTTATGTAGGAACACAAACAGTGAAAGATATCCTATTAAAAGGATTAGAGAAACTCGAGTACCGTGGCTACGACTCAGCTGGACTCGCAGTCATTGATGAGAATGTAAATGTGATTAAAGAAAAGGGAAGAATTGCGACCCTTCGAGAGAAAGCAGAAGCAACGGATGCGGATGGCACGATCGGAATTGGTCATACGCGTTGGGCGACACATGGTGTACCAAACATTACGAATGCTCACCCTCATCAAGGTAATGAGAAGCGTTTCACACTCGTTCATAACGGTGTGATTGAGAACTACGAAGAGCTTAAGGCGGAGTTTTTAAGTGACGTGACGTTAACGAGTGATACGGATACAGAGATTATCGTGCAAATGATCGAGAAGTTTGCGGACGCAGGTGCAACACCGGAAGAAGCGTTCCGACAGGTTCTTTCTAAATTGGAAGGTTCTTATGCGATTGCCATGCTTGATGCGAATGATGCTAATACGATCTATGTCGGTAAGAACAAGAGCCCGTTGCTCGTTGGTCTTGCTGATGATGCAAACGTTGTGGCATCGGATTCAATGGCAATGCTACACGTGACGAAGACATTCGTTGAGCTAATGGATGAAGAAACCGTCATCGTGAATCGTGAAGGTGTACAAATCAAGAAACTAGATGGTACAACGGTCGATCGTGAACCATTCACAGCTGAGCTTGATGAAAGTGATACGGAAAAAGGCACGTATGCTCACTACATGTTAAAAGAAATCGATGAGCAGCCGTTCGTGATCCGCAACATCATTCAGCAATACCAAGATGAACAAAACGAAATTAAGCTCTCCAAAGACATCCGTAAAGCGGTCGGAAATGCAGATCGCATCTATATTATTGCAGCAGGAACGAGCTACCATGCAGGTCTTGTTGGAAAAGAACTCTTGGAGAAGGTTGCTGGAATTCCAGTCGAAGTTCACATCGCAAGTGAGTTCCTTTACAACCAACCATTGTTGTCAGAGAAACCATTGTTTATTTTCATTTCGCAAAGTGGAGAAACAGCGGATAGTCGCGGCGTTCTTGTTAATGTGAAGAAAGCTGGATTGCCATCTGTAACGATTACGAACGTACCAGGGTCAACGCTTGATCGTGAAGCCGACTTTGCATTGTACACGTATGCAGGTCCAGAAATTGCGGTAGCATCGACCAAAGCGTATACGGCACAAATGGCCGTTCTGTCTATCTTAGCGATGGATGCAGCGATTGCGAAAGGCATTGATACAGATTTTGATGCGATCCATGAATTAAGCATTGTCGCCAATGCGATTGAAGTGCTCACTGATGCGAAAGACGAAATGGAACAAATCGCACGAGACTACTTGCTCGAAACACGCAATGCGTTCTTTATCGGTCGCGGATTTGATTACCACGTCGTTCAAGAAGGTGCATTGAAGCTTAAAGAAATCTCCTACATTCAAGCGGAAGGCTTCGCTGGAGGAGAATTAAAGCACGGAACGATTGCACTCATCGAAGACGGAACACCCGTCATCGCACTTGCCACTCAAGAAAGTGTCAACTTGAACATTCGAGGAAACTTACAAGAAGTCGTTTCTCGTGGCGCAAACCCATGTGTCGTAAGCATGGACGGCCTAAATCGTAAAGGCGACAACGTCGTCATTCCAAAAGTCCATGACTATTTGACGCCACTTGCTTCAGTGATTCCATTGCAACTCATCTCATACTACGCAGCATTGCATCGCGGATGTGACGTTGATAAGCCTCGTAACCTTGCGAAGAGTGTGACGGTGGAGTAGAGATCGTGATGATTTGAATGATAATAAATTCGCACAAAAAAGGTCACTCAAACGTGAGTAACCTTTTTGTGCGTTATAAGGGATAATAGCTTTATAACGTTATACTAAAAAGAATAAAGATAAAGACGAGATTGAGAGAGCAGCAAAAACAAAGATAGCAATGGCTCTCAGGAATGTGTAGTTTCTAAACGCAAAGATGACAATGTAAGAAAATGCTAGAAATGTAATTATCCATAGGATCGATAAGTAGACGATGCCTCCTCGTATCATCGTATTTAGTATAATCATTGGTACCGATACATAGGTTAAAACTTTTACAGCGATTATGAGTAAACGATCTTCTATTGTCTCCATTACACTCACCCAAAGAATTTATTGATGCTAGACTAACATAAATACTGAATGTACATAATCAAGTGTAACTTCTATTTATGGATAACATTCTATCAAATGCTTTCAACATTACTCGTCTGGGCTTCTTCGTAATAAAACCGCCGTCCCTAACCCACCCCCAATGCCCATCGTAGCAATGCCATATTGCGCGTTTGTTTGTTGCATATTTTCAATAAGTCTTGTCACGACAATGCTGCCAGATGCACCGTACGGGTGTCCGAAGGCAATGGCACCACCGTTTATATTCATTTTTTCTAGAGGGATGTCTAGTAATTTTAGTGAGGCAATGACTTGGGAAGCGAAGGCTTCATTGAACTCAACAAGGTCGATCTCATTCATTGTTAACTTATTCTTCATAAGTAGCTTACGGATGGCAAGAACCGGTCCGATGCGAGGAGGTTCGGGTCAACTCCTGCAGTGACTGCGTCTAAGAAGATTGCTTCGGGTTTTAGGCCGTGACATTGCGCTTTTTCTTTTGACATGATTAAGGTAGCGGCAGCACCGTCATTTTTCGGACAACAATTTCCTGCGGTTACGGTTCCGTGTTGTTCGAACACCGGCGTAAGTCGAGCGAGCAGTTTCTTCATGTCTTTTGCTCGAACGCATTCGTCATGACTAAATATCGTATCATTCGTACATTTCACGGGTACAATTTCATTTTTAAAATAACCTTTTGCTTGTGCAATAGAAGCGAGCTGATGGCTTCGCCATGCAAAGTCATCTTGCATTTCGCGTGTAATGCCAAACGTTCTTGCGACGTTTTCTGCTGCGATCCCCATGTCAGGGTCGCCGATATCATCTGGGGCAAATCGTGCTCTTAAAAACTCACGATGTTCCGTGTCGCTCGTAGGTTTTTCGATTTTTAATGGTGCAAAGCTTTCGCTTTCGACACCGCCGGCAAGATAGATGCTTCCAGCCCCACTTTGAATAAAGCGAGCGGCATAAACAATCGCTTCGAGACCTGATCCACATTGACGATCAATCGTGACACCTGGTATTTCAAGCGGAAAACCTGCCGTTAGTAAAGAGAGGCGAGCAAGATTTCCGCCTGGTCCGACAGCATTCCCAAGTACGACTTCGTCAATTTGTTTCGCTTCAATCCCTGTATCAGTGAGTAATGATTGCAAGACAGGAGCGGCTAAATGTTCGGGACGTACGTCACTTAATGCGCCACCAGCTTTTGCTATGGCTGTTCTTTTGGCTTTTACAATAACGGCGGTTTGCACATGATCACCTCTGAATGAGTTCTTTTAAGCGCGCTCGAGCTATTTTGCCACTAGATGTATAAGGAAAAGCATCAATGGTGTATGTTCTTCGTGGCCATTCATGTCTAGGTAGGTGCTCTTTGTATATGGATCGTAAAGTGCTTTGTTGGTCACCATTTGAGTGTTCTGTAATCACAAGAACTGGAATCTCTCCCCAAAACCTACTCTGTAGACCAATAACAGCAACTTCGTGTAAATTTGAGTACTTTTTAACAATTGTTTCGATTTTTTCAGGGAAGATATTCCATCCACCACTGATGATTCGATTCTTTTTCCTGCCTACGAGGTAGAGATCGCATCGTGAGAGAGCTTGGCTAAGTCGCCGGTTACCGCCCAGCCGTCGATGAGAACGTTAGCGGTCTCATGATCATTGTTCATATACCCGCTAAAGAGCATGTTGCTTTTTACGTGTAGTGTTCCGATTTGCTCAGGTGGTAGTGGGTTTCCTGAATCATCTCGAATTTCCAATTGAACGCTTGGAAATGGTTTACCGACAGATTCAAGGTTACGTAAATGATCACTTGGTGTAGACACCGATACGAAGCTTAATTCAGAAGCACCGTAAAACTCAAACAGCTGAACGTCTGGCCAAGCGTTTTGCAGTCGCTGTTTTGTTTCGATCGTTAATTTATCACCTGATGTGATGAGAGAGACGGGTTGAGTGAGTTGCTGAGAGGGTGCGAGTGATGAGAGAAGTGATTCTGCCATCGTAGGGACAAGGTACATGTGTGAGACAGGGTGATTTCTAATGAGCTTTAGTGATTTTGCTGAAGAATATTGATTCAATACGTACAACGTTGCCCCATTGAAAAGTGCATGAAAAACAGCAAATAGAAATAAGGAATGAACGATCGAGCCAGGTGCAACGACATGGCTGTCTTGATCAATCTTGAAAACGGAATGACACGCGTTAAAGCTCTCAATCCAAGATTGATGATGGCGGATGAATGCTTTTGGATTACTCGTAGTACCAGAAGTAAATCCAATGTAAAAAGGTTCTGTATCCCCTGCTGCTAAAGTTGGGAATGTACCTGTATGTAGATCGCACCAATCTGTATAATAGAATGTACCAGTGCTTTCGCCAGTTCTGTAAGGAATAATATCTACAGTCGTGTGTTCACACACGAGATCACGGAATTGTTCGTCAATAAAAAGGATATCAACATGTTGCAGGCTTTCCTTCAATTGCTTTTGTGACCACTTTGGATCAAGAACAACTATAATATGGCCAGCTGCAACAGCTCCATATAATGTCTCAATGACTTCACGATGGGTATGAGCGAGAACGCCAACCGTCATTTGCGATTTATTGTACTTGACGAATCCAGCCATTACTTGACCAACTCTGTAAGCGAGTCTGCGATAGCTGATCGTTGAACGTTCATCAACGATGGCTAGTTGATCGGAATTCTTATCAGCGTAATCAAAGAGTGGTGCGACAATATTCATAAGATCACCTTTTCATCGTTTCATTTAGAATTGGAACCGTACCGGTTTGTTTAAGCTTGATCGTTAAGGCAGCGGTAAGTACAACTTTAACAGCGTCGCCAGGCAAAAAAGCAAGATTCGCGATGAAGCTTTGTGGAAAGGGCAGGTCAGTTGTAAAAGAGAACCATAAACTCCCACATAGATAAATGAATAGAATACCACTAACGACATTGATGAAGATTAAGTTACGCATAGAGTAGTGGTTAAGTCGTTCGGTGAACCACCCAATCATAAAAGCAGCGAGTGGCCAAGAAAGTATGTAGCCCCCTCCGGGTGCAGTTAGCACACCGAGACCGCCTCGACCACCAGATAACAGGGGGATCCCGATTGCAATTAGTGCTACGAGTAGCAGTATACTAAGGAACCCTTTTTTAGAACCGAGCAATGCTCCGGTCAACATAACGCCGAATGTTTGGAGCGTAATGGGTACAGGAATAAAAGGGATCGGAATTGGTGGCAATAACCCAAAGACTGCGGTGAACGCAGTGAACATCGAAATGAAAATGAGATTTTTTGTTTTAATGTCTAACCCCTCCCCCTAATTGTTAATCGTATTTTAAAATAGGTTAACATATAAAGTGGAAAAGAGGTAGAAAATTAGTCCATTTACATATCAACAACCTGGAACGGAGTATACCAATGATAGAAAAATCATTTTACTTATCAAAAAAGAGAAGTTACTTGGCGATATGGCTAAGCGTAGTGTCGGGATTCATCATGTTATTTTTCGCATTTGTAGCATGGTTGAATCCGGATGGTGAGGGTACATTAATTTTCTCATTCTTGGCATTTATCCTGTTTGGCTGCGGTTTTCAAATATTTTATAACTTACATCAGACAGGGCCGGTCATCACCTTGAATGAGGAAGGGATGATGTTTACGGTTGGTTTAGTGCCTTGGGAAGATGTACAATCTGTCCGTTTGCTTTATTTTAATTTGCATACGTTCATCTTCTTTATTACGGATGATGATACGAAGTATGATCACTACTTTACGGGGCAAGTTCCTGGTTATATTTACGATACCTTAACGAAGGCCGGATTCCCTGTATTCAGTTTAGGCTACCAACAGGTGACACAACCTAAAGTATTGCTTCAAATGCTTATGGACAAAGGTGTCCCTGTATATGATCGAAAAGGTAAACTAATGAACCCAAAGCAAAAAGAAATTTCTTAGCGTGTCTTGTAAACAAGATAACGTTAAATCTTTTAGGTTTACGTACTTGTCCTGCCTGTACGATCCATCGTCAGTTTGTGAAGAATAGCTGGTTTATTAATGAAAAAGGGGTGTCATGCGTTAACAATTGGTCTAATAACATCCTTAATTTAACCACCCTCTTTTTTTGTTCTGTACATAAGATAACGAAAAGGAGGGGGAAAATGTCAGCGAAAAATCAAGGACGCATCGTTATACAAAACAATTTGATTAATGGCACTGGGCTAGCGCCAAATCCATCACCAGTTCCGCCACCATTACCTGAAGTGTGTAGCAAACTTTATGTAACGAATCGAGGTAGTAACTCTGTCAGTGTTATTGATACAGCAACTGGACAAGTGATTGAAACGTTTGACTTAGATAATTATCCTGAGTTAATTTACGTGAACAATGATTTAAATCAAGTTGTTGTATCGGTTCGGTACGGACCACAATTGTTGGTCATAGATTCAGAAACTGATCAAATCATAAGAAGTGTTACTCTGAACCTTACGAGTGTTGACGGGGTTGTTTACAATTCTAGTAATAACTCTTATTACGTAGCGTCCTATTTTGATAACCAAATTCTCGTAGTAGACGCTACGACGTATATGGTTACGGGTGTTATTGAAAACATTACACGTCCTTATGAATTAATTATTGATCCTGTAACGAATGACATTTATGCGCCGAATGTCTTTTCTAATTCGATATCAGTTATTCGTAATACAGAAGTAATACAGCAAATAGAGATTGAGGGTAGTATCTTTCGTATTGCTTTTAATCCTGAAACAAGGCTAGCTTATGTCACAATCAGCGGACGTGGAGTTGGTGTGATTAATACGTCGACGAATACGTTCGAAACGATTATAGATACAGCAGGTGGTGTCGAAGCGATAGACGTCAATCCGATCACAAATCGCATTTATGCGACTAAGCCCCAACAACTCATCGTAATTGATGGCGATACAAATACGGTTGAAAGAGTAATTGATTATAGTGGTGTTTCTTATCAGGCAATCGCTATTAATTTTATTGATCATATCGCGTATGTCATCGATTCTCGAAATAATACGGTGTTAACTATTGACCTTGCTAGTTATGAAGTCCTCCGTACCACTGAAGTGGGTTCCGGTCCAATTGACTTAGGGTTATATTATTATTCATGCTAGCCGAATGGTTTGCTCGACGTCTACATCTTCATAGACCCATCCTAAATAGACACATGGTTTAAACGTGGAAAGCAGTGGGCATAGGTTACGAAGGAATTATTCGTAACCTTTTCTGATGACGTTTGTTTCTACATGTATATATGCAAGCCGAGCTTGTGACAAGGTGAAGGTTGGTAACTCCTGAAATGGCCACTGCGCGAAGGTTTTGTTAAACTGTAGAGATGTTGCCTAGTTCAGTAAAGATGTAAAGTGAGTGGTCGGTATGATCTTGATTAGTATTGGAGTAATCTGTGGTCTAATTGCAAGCATATTAGGAGCGGGAAGCTCGATGTTAGTCGTTCCGTTGCTTGAATATGTATATCCATCATTGGTAGGGGAGTCGTTAACGGTTCAAACGATCACGTCGGCGGCGCTTGTTCTTACGTTATTTTCAACGGGTGCTGCAACAGTACGTCATCATTTTGCCAAGCGAATTCCTTATAAGAAAGTCATTTTTTATGTGTTGTTTGGGTCGATTGGTTCTTTTTTGTCGAGCATGTTTCTGGCTGAACATGTGAATCAACTGGTGTTCCTTAGCCTATTTCTTTTTATTGCTATCATTTCGTTAACGTTTAATTTAATTCCCTTTAGAAAGCCGAACATCGACCCGAATCAGCGGTTGTCTATGATATTTGGGATGGGGCTAATGTTTTTTCTAGGTGTGGTCACAGGGGTGATTGGTGTTGGTGGAATGATCTTAATCATTCCATATATGGTGTATGTTCTTCACTATTCACTCAAGACGACGATTGCGATTACGACATTTACTGGCGTATTCATTTCCTTGTTTGCAATCATTGCGAGAATCCCTTCAGGTTCAATGGAATGGGAGTTTGCTATTTTACTAGGAGTTGGTGGATTGGTTGGTGGTTTAATCGCACCTTCATTAAGTGCAAAAATTCCTGATGCGATCTTAAAACTTAGTCTAAATACGCTATTGTTCATTATTATTATGACCGTTATTGTTGATCTAATTTCTATCGTATAAAAGGAAGCGAAGTATTGTTACTTCGCTTCCTTTTTATTACGTTCTAAGAGGCTTTAATTTCTCTTCGATTTCTTTTCGGTCTGGCTCTAAAAATGAAGGTAAAGAAAGCTTCTTACCTAGGACGCTAAGTCTCATCAATATCAAACCCTGGGCCATCAGTTGCTAGTTCATAGAGAATCCCGTTCGGTTCTCTGAAATACAGCGACCTAAAGTAGTAGCGGTCGACGAATCCAGAAGTTTGAAATCCCTCATTTTCGAGGCGCTCTACCCACTGTTTTAATTCTTCTTCTGTCTCCACTCGAAAAGCGATATGGTGAACACTTCCCCGTCCTTCTCGAGATTTCGGGGTGTCTTTTTGTTGTTCTACATGCACTTGGCCATTTAACCCGGAGTCACTCATTTCAAAGACATGGACAGACGTGTCATTTTTCTCGTAAAAGCCGACTTGTGTTAAACCTAAAACATTCGTTAATACTTGACTTGTCGCTTCTAAATATTGAACGACTAACGTTACAGGTCCTAAACCTAGAATAGCATGTTCCTGTGGAATGTCATCGGTCTGATTAGTAACGTCTAATGTTGTGTGAACATCTGGAGTAAGAACTATCCGGTGACCTTCAGGATCTTCGAATGGCAGTGAAGGTATGCCATTTATCTCTTGAATATTTTCATGATTCACTTGAAATCGTGTAAAGCGGTCTTTCCAAAATGTGAGTGATTCTATAGAAGGTACGAGTAATGAAATGGAAGACACACGGTTCGTGCCGTCTCGTTTTGCAGCAAGGTTAGGAATTTCAAAGAATGTGAGCTCTGTACCTGGTGATCCTTGTTGGTCAGCATAAAACAGGTGATAGTTGGATGTGTTTTCTTGGTTTACTGTTTTTTTAACAAGATTCATACCGAGGATGTTTCTGTAAAACGCGAGATTCTTCTCAGCATTGGCGGATAGTGAAGAGATGTGGTGCAACCCTTTTAATCTCATGAAGCTTCCTCCTTCGTCTATATTGACTACCAT